>CALKHP010000061.1 GCA_937988775.1 uncultured Alphaproteobacteria bacterium | reverse complement strand
GCTGAAGTCGCTGTCCGACATGCTCAAGGGCAAGCAGGGCCGCTTCCGCCAGAACCTGCTCGGCAAGCGCGTCGACTATTCCGGCCGTTCGGTGATCGTGGTCGGTCCCGAGCTCAAGCTGCATCAGTGCGGCCTGCCGAAGAAGATGGCGCTCGAGCTGTTCAAGCCGTTCATCTATGCGCGCCTTGACGCCAAGGGCTTCTCCTCGACGGTGAAGCAGGCGAAGAAGCTCGTCGAGAAGGAGAAGCCCGAGGTCTGGGATATCCTGGACGAGGTCATCCGCGAGCATCCGGTGATGCTGAATCGCGCGCCGACCCTGCATCGCCTCGGCATCCAGGCTTTCGAGCCGACGCTGGTCGAGGGCAAGGCGATCCGCCTGCATCCGCTCGTCTGCACCGCCTTCAACGCCGATTTCGACGGCGACCAGATGGCCGTGCACGTGCCGCTCTCGCTCGAGGCACAGCTCGAAGCGCGCGTGCTGATGATGTCGACCAACAACATCCTGCACCCGGCCAACGGCATGCCGATCATCGTGCCGAGCCAGGATATCGTGCTCGGCCTGTATTATCTGTCGATCATGTCCGACAACGAGCCGGGCGAGGGGATGACGTTCTCCTCGGTCGCCGAGCTCGAGCACGCCGTGTTCTCGAAGGCGATCACCTACCACACCAAGATCAAGTATCGCTGGAAGGGCGTCGACGCCGAGGGCAAGGAATACACCAAGATCTACGAGACCTCGCCCGGCCGCGTGCTGCTCTCGACCGTGCTGCCGAAGAGCCCGAAGGTGACCTACGACGTCGTCAACAAGCTGATGACCAAGAAGGAAATCTCCGGCATGATCGATGCCGTCTACCGCAACTGCGGTCAGAAGGACACGGTCATCTTCTGCGACCAGGTCATGCAGCTCGGCTTCCGGCACGCCTTCCAGGCCGGCATCTCCTTCGGCAAGGATGACATGGTCATCCCCGAGAACAAGTGGCAGATCGTCGAGGAGACGCGCACGCTCACCAAGGATTATGAGCAGCAGTATCAGGACGGCCTGATCACGCAGGGCGAGAAGTACAACAAGGTGGTCGACGCCTGGGCGAAGTGCTCGGACCGGCTCGCCAGCGAGATGATGAACCGCATCTCGGCGGTGCAGAAGGACGAGAACGGCCGCACCAAGTCGGTGAACTCGATCTACATGATGAGCCATTCGGGCGCGCGCGGTTCGCCGGCCCAGATGCGCCAGCTTGCCGCCATGCGCGGCCTGATGGCCAAGCCGTCAGGCGAGATCATCGAGACGCCGATCATCTCGAACTTCAAGGAAGGGCTCGACGTTCTCGAATACTTCAACTCCACCCACGGTGCTCGCAAGGGCCTGGCGGATACGGCGCTGAAGACCGCGAACTCGGGCTACCTGACGCGCCGCCTCGTCGACGTGGCGCAGGACGCCATCATCTCGATGGTGGATTGTGGCTCCTCGAACGGCATCAAGATGCGCGCCATCGTCGATGCCGGCCAGGTCGTCGCGTCGTTGGGCAGCCGTATCCTTGGCCGCACCACGGCCGAGGATGTGGTCGATCCGGTCTCCAACAAGGTCGTCGTGCCGCTCGGCACGCTGATGGAGGAGAAGGACATCAACGCCATTGCCGCCGCCGGCGTGCAGGAGGTGAAGATCCGCTCCGTGCTGACCTGCGAGGCGAAGAACGGCGTGTGCGCCACCTGCTACGGGCGCGATCTCGCCCGCGGCACGCCCGTCAACATGGGCGAGGCGGTCGGCGTCATCGCGGCGCAGTCGATCGGCGAGCCGGGTACGCAGCTGACCATGCGCACCTTCCATATCGGCGGCGCGGCGACGATCAACGAGCAGTCGTTCGTCGAGGCCTCGTTCGAGGGCACGGTGAAGATGCGCAACCGCGCCGTGGCGCGCAACTCGGATGGCGACCTGATCGCCACCGGGCGCAACGTCGCGGTGCTGATCGTCGGGCCGGACGGCACCGAGCGCGCCGTGCACCGCATCCAGTACGGCGCCAAGCTGAAGGTCGACGAGGGCGACCAGCTGAAGCGCAGCCAGCGCATCGCGGAATGGGACCCCTATACCCGTCCGATCGTCACCGAAGTCGATGGCGAGGTCGGCTATGAGGACCTCACCGAGGGCGGTTCGCTGTCGGAGAGCGTCGACGAGGTGACCGGCATCGCCAAGCGCGTGGTGACCGACTGGCGCACCAGCGTGCGCTCGGCCGATCTCAAGCCGGCGATGACCATCAAGACGGCCGACGGCAAGCTTGCCAAGCTGCCGCGCGGCGGCGACGCGCGCTATATGCTGCCGGTGGACGCGGTCATCACCGCGGAACCGGGTGCCAAGGTCAAGGCGGGCGACGTGCTGGCCCGTATCCCGCTCGAAAGCGCCAAGACGCGCGACATCACGGGCGGCCTGCCGCGCGTGGCGGAGCTGTTCGAGGCGCGGCGGCCGAAGGAAGCGGCGGTCATTGCCGAGATTTCCGGCACGATCCAGTTCGGGCGCGACTACAAGAACAAGCGTCGCCTGAGCATCATATCGGATGACGAGAGCGTCGAGGCGGCCGAGTACCTGATCCCCAAGGGCAAGCACATCCATCTGCAGGATGGCGACCGCGTGGAGAAGGGCGACTTCCTCGTCGACGGCAACCCGGCGCCGCATGACATCCTGGCGATCAAGGGCGTGGAGGAGCTCGCAGCCTTCCTCGTCAATGAAATCCAGGAGGTCTATCGTCTGCAGGGCGTGAACATCAACGACAAGCACATCGAGGTGATCGTTCGCCAGATGCTGCAGAAGGTCGAGTTGAATGATGCCGGCGACAGCGAATGGCTGAACGGCGAGCAGGTCGATCGCATCGACCTCGAAGCCGTCAACGAGAAGCTGCTCGAGGAGGGCAAGCGGCCGGCCACGGGCGCGCCGGTGCTGCTCGGCATCACCAAGGCGAGCCTGCAGACGCGCTCGTTCATCTCGGCGGCATCCTTCCAGGAGACGACCCGCGTCCTCACCGAGGCGGCGGTCAACGGCAAGGGCGACTCGCTCGAGGGCCTGAAGGAGAACGTCATCGTCGGCCGGCTGATTCCGGCGGGCACCGGCGCGATGATGAATCGCATCCGGGAGATCGCCACCGGTCGTGACGAGCTCATTCTCGCGCAGAAGGCCAAGGCCACCGGTGCCGCCAACAGCGACACCCAGGCCCTGCCGCCGGCGGCGGCCGAGTAAGCTCAAGCGATATCGATCGTGAAAAGGCCGCCTCCGGGCGGCCTTTTTGGTTCAGAATTGCGTGCGGAACCCGTGGATCGTTGGAATCTTGCGCGCGCGATCCGCCGGCTGCCGGCCGCGCCGGAGCCGGGGCGGCAAGCTGTGCCATCCTGGGGCGGCTGCATGGTGTTGCGATGCGGAAAAAACCGGAAAGGTGTTGACAGGGATGGGGTTTCGGGGCACAAGGCGGCCACTTCGACGGGCTGTGATTTGAGCCTTCCAGCGTGACTCGCGCCGGATACTTCCAGATCAAACGCTGTCGTTTTATACGCCATTGACTAAAACGTCATGTGGAACAAGACCATAGCGGCTGTGCCGTGGTCCTCTGTTTGGTCAGCGCCGAGGGTTCCGTCAGGACCCCGAGGGCGCGTTTTGCGCTTTGACGCAACGCGCGCTGACGCCACGGAATTCAACGGCCGCCGCGTTTGACGCGGGGCGGCAAGACGGGTGCAAGAAGGGTCAACGATGCCGACCATCAGCCAGCTGATCCGCAAGTCGCGGGAACAGTCAGTCTACCGGGAGAAGTCTCGCCATCTGGAGGCTTGCCCCCAGAAGCGCGGCGTTTGCACCCGCGTCTATACGACGACCCCGAAGAAGCCGAACTCGGCGCTGCGCAAGGTCGCCAAGGTGCGCCTGACGAACGGTTACGAGGTCATCGGCTATATCCCGGGCGAGGGGCATAACCTGCAGGAGCATTCGGTGGTCATGGTGCGCGGTGGCCGCGTCAAGGATCTGCCGGGCGTGCGCTACCACATCCTGCGCGGCGTGCTCGATACGCAGGGCGTCAAGGACCGCAAGCAGCGCCGTTCCAAATACGGCGCCAAGCGTCCGAAGTAAGACACAAGAGTTTTCCGCTGGCCGCTCCGGCCGATGCGCGAAGGAGAAATCCGGGCGCGGGGCAGGGGTGGCCAGCGGCTTTCAGGCTAAACGCAAGGCAAGAGTCCGGAGAATACGATGTCCCGTCGTCACTCGGCTGAGAAGCGCGAGATCATCCCCGACGCAAAGTTCGGCGATGTGATCGTGACCAAGTTTATGAATTCGATCATGTATGACGGCAAGAAATCGGCCGCCGAGCAGATCGTCTATGGCGCCTTCGATATCATCGAAGAGAAGGCCAAGGCCGATCCGCTGCAGGTGTTCCGCGCGGCGCTCGAGAACGTGGCCCCGGCCATCGAGGTGCGCTCGCGGCGTGTCGGCGGCGCCACCTACCAGGTGCCGGTCGAGGTTCGCCAGGAGCGCCGCCAGGCGCTGGCCATCCGCTGGCTGATCACGGCGGCGCGCGGCCGCAACGACAAGACCATGGTCGATCGTCTGTCGGGCGAGTTGCTCGATGCGGCGAACAATCGCGGCAATGCCGTGAAGAAGCGCGAGGACACGCACCGCATGGCGGAAGCGAACCGCGCCTTCTCGCATTACCGCTGGTGATACAGGGATTTTTAGAGCGCCGCTGCGCGCGCGCTTGAGGATATGACAATGGCCCGCCAATACGCCCTTGAGGATTATCGCAACTTCGGCATCATGGCCCACATCGATGCCGGGAAGACGACGACCACCGAGCGCATTCTGTTCTATACCGGCAAGAACCATAAGGTCGGCGAGACGCATGAAGGCGCCGCGACCATGGATTTCATGGCGCAGGAGCAGGAGCGGGGCATCACGATCACGTCCGCTGCCACGACCGCCTTCTGGACGGGACGCGACGGCCACACCAAGCGCCTGAACATCATCGACACCCCCGGCCACGTCGACTTCACCATTGAAGTCGAGCGCAGCCTGCGTGTGCTTGATGGCGCGGTATGCGTGCTGGATTCCAACCAGGGCGTCGAGCCGCAGACCGAGACGGTGTGGCGCCAGGGCGACAAGTATCACGTGCCGCGCATCGTCTTCGCCAACAAGATGGACAAGACCGGCGCCGATTTCTTCCGTTGCGTCGACGACATGAAGACCCGCCTCGGTGCGCGTGCGATTCCGATCCAGATTCCGATCGGCGCCGAGCATGAGTTCAAGGGCATGGTCGACCTGATCACCATGAAAGCGATGACCTGGGCCGACGAGACGGTTGGCGCCAAGGGTGTCGAGAGCGAGATTCCGGCGGAACTCGCCGACAAGGCGAAGCAGTATCGCGAGGCGATGATCGAAGCGGCCGTCGAAATGGACGACGCGGCGATGGAAGCCTATCTCGAGGGCAACGAGCCTGACGACCAGACGTTGCGCCAGTTGATCCGCAAGGCGGTGCTCAGCGGCGCGTTCTATCCGATGCTGTGCGGTTCCGCGTTCAAGAACAAGGGCGTGCAGCCGTTGCTTGATGCTGTGGTCGACTTCCTGCCGTCGCCGATCGATCGCGGCGCCATTAAGGGCCACGACTACAAGACCGGCGAAGACACCGAGCGCAAGCCGTCGGATACCGAGCCGCTGTCGCTGCTGGCCTTCAAGCTGATGGACGACCAGTACGGCGTGCTGACCTTCTGCCGCATCTATTCCGGCAAGCTCACCAAGGGCTCGGCCCTGCTGAACTCGACGCGCGAGAAGACCGAGCGCGTCGGCCGCATGGTGCTGATGCATGCCAATAACCGCGAAGAGATCGAAGAGGCCTATGCCGGCGATATCGTGGCGCTGGTCGGCCTCAAGGAAGCGCGCACCGGCGATACGCTGTGCGACCCGGTCAAGGCGGTGATCCTCGAGAAGATGGAATTCCCGGACCCGGTCATCGAGATGAAGGTCGAGCCGAAGACCAAGGGCGACCAGGAGCGCATGACGATGGCGCTCATCAAGCTCGCGGCCGAGGACCCGTCCTTCCGCATCGCGACCGACCAGGAGTCGGGCGAGACGATCATCAAGGGCATGGGCGAACTGCATCTCGACATCAAGGTCGACATCCTGCGCCGGACGCACAAGGTCGACGTGAATGTCGGCGCGCCGCAGGTCGCTTATCGCGAGAAGATCAGCAAGACGGTCGAGAAGGACTACACGCACAAGAAGCAGACCGGTGGTACCGGCCAGTTCGCGCGCGTCAAGTTCATCGTCGAGCCGAACGAGACCGGCAAGGGCTTCGAGTTCGAGTCGAAGGTCGTCGGCGGTTCCGTGCCGAAGGAATACATTCCGGGCGTCGTCAAGGGCCTCGAATCGGTGCTGGCCAGCGGCGTGATCGCCGGCTTCCCGGTGGTCGACCTGAAGGTGACGCTGATCGACGGCGCGTTCCACGAGGTCGATTCGTCCGCTCTGGCGTTCGAGATCGCATCGCGTGCCGCGCTGCGCGAGGCGCTGCGCGAGGGCAATTCGGTGTTGCTCGAGCCGGTGATGAAGGTCGAGGTGGTGACGCCTGAGGACTATACCGGATCGGTGATCGGCGACCTGAACTCCCGTCGCGGGCAGATTCAGGGCCAGGACATGCGCGGCAATGCCGTCATCGTCAACGCCATGGTGCCGCTCGCCAACATGTTCGGCTACATCAACCAGCTGCGCTCCTTCAGCCAGGGACGCGCCAGCTACACGATGTCGTTCGACCATTACGAGCAGGTGCCTTCGAACGAAGCCGCCAAAATCCAGGCGAAATACGCCTGATCGAGCAACAGTTTATTTCGACCCGCCGCTGCGGCGACAGTTGAAGGAGAGCCATCATGGCGAAGGAAAAGTTTGAACGGAACAAGCCGCACTGCAACATCGGGACGATTG
>CALKHP010000060.1 GCA_937988775.1 uncultured Alphaproteobacteria bacterium | reverse complement strand
TGACGGCGCGAAATCTGAGGTTGACAGGTCCCCGCAATTAAAGGGCCGAAACACACGCAATCGCTCCGTGCAAAAACCTGGCGAGGCCAACGGCGTCACGCCGGTTGGTCTTGACCTGATCGCCTGGCTTCCTCGGGATGAGCGACGGCGTCACCACCGTGCAAGGGTGGCCAAGCGAGGTGATAAGGCAGTGCAACTAAGCAGGCGGCATCCGGTCAATCGAGCCGCACGTCGATGATCAGGGCCTCATGAGCGTCATGCCGGCGCAGTCGACCATGATATGCCGCTTGGCGCCCGTTTTGCCCCTGTCGGTCGGGTTCGGGCCTGTCGCGTCTCCCCCTCTTTTGGCCGGCACAGACGAGGCGTCCACCGAGGCTCGCAACCAGTCGATCTCGCCGGCAAGGTTCAGGCGACCGACATATGACGGTAGATACTGTCCCTACAGACTTGTGTCCTGCCAGGCTCGCAGCCTGCGCCAGCTCGTCATCCCGGAGCGACCGACAATCTCGAAGGGCAGCCGCTCTTAATCCAATCCATCAAACGCCGAGACTGAACAACTAGAGCCTCGTGCCTCGATAATGGGCCGCCCCCAGAAGGGTCCCCTTTGGACCCGGTGCATTTTAGTGAAGAGACATTAGCGTATTTTGCGACCCGATTTTCGAGCCGAACCGGACTTCGGTAGCCTATGGCAGAGTTGTCCAACGTTAGGTAATTTGAGACAGATGCCGAGCTACTCTCGCGGAGGCTCCTGCCTATCTGGTATCCAATTCTCCATCGCGCAATTGGAATATTCGATCAAATCGATCAAAAATCTTCTCGTCATGTGTCACGGCAATAATCGCAGCATCCTGCTCGATGGCGACCTTGCGAAGGAGGTCCATAGCAATCTGCGCTCGCTTTGAATCAAGAGCCGCTGTCGGTTCGTCCGCCAGAATGATGCGTGGCCGATTAGCGAGCGCGCGCGCAATCGCAACACGCTGCGCCTCACCTCCCGACAGCTTGGCCGGCATCGCATTCTGGCGGTGGCCCACCTCCAGATAATCGAGCAACTCGACCGCCCTCTTATGCGCACTAGCCCGATCAGCACCAGCCAGTTGCAGTACTAGCGCAACGTTATCCGTCGCATCCAGGAATGGCAGCAAGTTGTGAAACTGGAAGATGAACCCAATCTTGTCGAGCCGCAAACGACGCAGATCGCGGCGCAGCCAGCAGCCGTCTCGGACGACCAGTTCACCATCGAGCTCCATCGATCCCGACGAGGGATCGAGAATACAGCCAATGACGTTAAGCAGCGTTGTTTTTCCGGAGCCGGAGGGGCCAAGAAGTGCCACGAGCTGCCCCGGGAAAACCT
Source organism: uncultured Alphaproteobacteria bacterium (assembly GCA_937988775.1). Taxonomy (GTDB): domain Bacteria; phylum Pseudomonadota; class Alphaproteobacteria; order Rhizobiales; family Beijerinckiaceae; genus CALKHP01. Next base: position 140,462 of record CALKHP010000060.1, on the reverse strand, counting down.
GAAGCGAGACATCTTTCAACGCATCAACCCGGGTCTCGCCCTCGCCAAAATGTTTGGAAATGTGGTCGAGCCAGACGAGTGGTGTATCCGTGGTTTCAACGTTCATCTCAGCCTCCGAGTGCCGTAGCCGGATCAACTTTGAGGGCGGCACGTACACCGAGACCGCTGGACAGCAAACACACGACAAAAACGACCAGCCCGAGAACCAACACATTGTCTGATTCGAGTACGACTCGGCGCGGGAAGTAATCCTTGATGCTGACAATGAAGGCGACGCCAACCGCAAAGCCGATCAGCCCGAGCGCCAAGGCCTGCTGTACGATCATGCCGATAATCGTCCGGTCAGATGCACCAATAAGCTTCAGAGTCGCAATCTGTTTCAGCTTCTCCATGGTCATCGTGTAGATGATAAGCGCAATAATCACTGCAGAAACAACGAGAAGAAGAGACGTGAAGAGGCCGATCTGGCGCCGTGCCAAATCGACCAGGGATTTGTACAGGATGGCTTCCTGGGCCTCCTGAGTAATTGCAGACAGATGTTTCCAACGCTGGATAGTATTAGCGGTGGCGTCAACCGAAGCGCCCGGCTGCAGCCTGGCTACGACGGTGTTGACGGTATCGCGGCTTACTGCGTCGGTACCACGTGCCGACTGCACACGCTGGGCAGGAGGCGCAATGTCGAATTGCAGCTTCTGTGCATCCGGCAAGGTGATGTACACCGCCGGGTCCCCGCCAGAACTGACTTGATTCCGGGTAAGCCCCACGATCGTGAAGGTGCTCCGGCCAAGCAGAACCCGATCACCGAGTCCGAGGCCGGCCGCGCGATCAGCGACCATCTCATAATGGCTACGGGCGATACCGCGCCCCTGCACGATTTCAGGGGGGCCGCCGGGGCGGGTTGGCTCATAACCGATGACATAGAGGCGCAATTTTGCGCCCCGGTATCGTGCTTCGACCGTTTGATAAGTGATGCTTCCGGCGGCGGCCACGCCAGCGATACGGGCAATCGCCTCACGGAGATCTCCGGGAATGCGCGAAGCCTCCGCAAATGGACCGCGCGTGTTGGCTTCGACCACCCAGAGGTCAATGGCTGGAGCACGGGCGACGGTGAGGGCTTCAACGACAAGACCGCGATAGATACCGATCATTGCCATCACGACGCCAAGGAGCAGCCCAAGCCCCAGACACGTGAGCAAGAATCGGCCGAGACCGTGCCGGGCGTCGCGATAGGCGAGATTCACTTTGCTCTAGCCTCGACCACGCTCGCCGAGCGACCTTCGCGAAAGTTGCTCTCGACCCGCGAGGCAACGCGCGCGCCTGCAGGCAGGTTCTCCACAATCTCGAGCCGTGCGTCCTCCGTACGATGGCCAAATTTGACCAAGCGCCGTTGCAAGCGCTTCGATTCAACCGTCCACACCCAACCTTCGCGGCCATCGTAGCCTTGCACTGCGGCCTCTGGCACGAGCAGCGCCTTGTCGAGTTGGGTAATGGTGATCCAGAACTCCGCTTGCTCGCCAAGATAAATCCGCGGCGGCGGGTTGTCCCCCTTAATGAAGACGCGCCGCTCTTCGTTGACGCGATCGCTTTCCAGGCCGATGCGCGCCACTCGCCCCGTGAACGCATCCTGCGGACGCGAACGAAGGCGGGCGTCGACCTGCTGCCCTTCTTGGATGAAACCCGCACGCGCCTCGTCGACGAAGGCAAGGCCCCAGTAGCTGCCAGCCGCGACCAACGTAAATATCGGATCACCCGCCTTGATGACCGTACCAGGCTCCTTGTGGCGTTCGATGACCAATGCGTCATACGGTGCCACCAGCGTCCTGTGTTGCAACATGGTCTCTTCGAACTGGATCTGCGCCCGAGCGTCGATTAGCTGCGCCTTGACGGTTTCCACCTCGCTTTGCGCGACATCGACATCGGCCTTGGCGACGGCTTCGTCCCTGATGGCCTCTTCCGCGGCCTGTTGGGGAACGATATCGCGGCCAACGAGGGATTGCTTCCGTTGGTTCGCCAACTGCTTTTGCGCCAATACCGCGCCCGCCCTCTCAAGGTTCGCCTCTGCCCTTTTGATATTGGCATCTGCGATGAGCAGTGCGGCGCGTGCTTTCGCGATCTTGGCCTCTTGTTCACCTATGTTGAGGCGCGCCAATACCTGACCCTTGGCCACACGGTCGCCATGATCCACGTCGAGTTCGACGAGTGTAGCCCCAACCTCGAACCCAATCTTCGAGACGACACGGGCCTCTACCCTACCGAGGCCGAATACCCGGACTGGCACGTTCTCCTCGATAGCCGAAACCTGCACGGGAACGGGGAGATTGGCGTAAACAAACACTGCGGTCACGATCGCAGCAGATATAGCAATCGTCGCCACTGCGGCCTTGAACCACCATTTTCGTACGATAATAGCCATTCGCATGAATTCCGATCCGTCTTTGGGCACTGAGTTCTATCGTGGCTATCGGGTGTTTGCTCTCATCCATGGCTAAAGCCTCTCGAGAAGGGTGGAGGCCCGCACCTTGCCCCTGACCGGATCCCGCCTCGTGAAATTGTTCTTGTGTAGGAAGCTTATCAGCATGATCCTTGCTCCATCTTTGACATAGATCAAATGCCGAGCGCGCTGCTTTACGTCCTGTCCCCCTTCGTAAATCGCCGATTTACACTTATAGAGCATTTATTCTTAGATCAGAGCCCTATTTCTTTGATACATGTCCAGCCTATTGCTTCCAATTAACAGATGTGTTGTTATGACCATTCTGTTAGACATGAAACAACCCGGCGCTATATGAAAAACTACTTATCTTCCTTGCTGTTCGGCTCACTCCTCAACACGATATAGATTGCCGGGATGACGAGCACCGTGAGCGCGGTCGAGGATGCGAGGCCAAACAGGAGCGAGATCGCCAGGCCTTGGAAGATCGGGTCGCTGAGTATGACGACCGCTCCGATCATCGCTGCCAGCGCGGTGAGCAGGATCGGCTTGAAGCGGATCGCGCCGGCCTCCAGCAGCGTATCGATGAGCGGTCGGCCAGGCCGGTGGGTGTGACGGATGAAATCGACCAGCAGGATCGAGTTGCGCACGATGATGCCGGCGAGCGCGATGAAGCCAATCATTGAGGTCGCCGTGAACGGCGCGTTGAACAGCCAGTGCCCAAGCATGATGCCGATGAACGTGAGCGGGATCGGCGTCAGGATGACCAGCGGCAGCTTGAAGGAGCTGAACTGCGCGACAACAAGAATGTAAATGCCAAGAATCGCGATTATGAAGGCCGCGCCCATGTCGCGGAACGTCACCCAAGTCACCTCCCATTCCCCATCCCAGAGCAGCGTCGGATGGGTTCCGTCGTCCGGCTGCCCGTGCAGCGCGATGACTGGCTTGGCCAGATTGCCCCAGTTGGCTTTGGCGATGGCGTCGTTCACGGCGAGCATGCCGTAGATCGGCGCCTCATACGCACCGGCCAGCTCCGCCATCACCATCTCGGCGGCGCGACCGTTATGCCGGAAGACCGGCCAGGAAGCTGGTTCGCGCCCAACAGAGACGACGTCACCGAGTTCCACCACGCCGCGCCCGCCCGGCAGCGCGTTTGCCGGTACCGGGGTAGTCATGGCCCGCTCAGTCATCACCGCGGCCGTCTTAGGAAGCGCGACCCGGATCGGGATCGGTTGACGGCTACCACCGCGATGCGAATAGCCGACCGTTGTCCCACCGTAGAGGTAGCGGAGCGTACCGTAGACGTCGGATTGCTCGACCCGATAATATTCCAGATTGTCCTGATTGATCGAGATACGCAGCCGCTCTGGCTGATTGCGATAGCTGTCATCAACATCCACGATGAAGGGAACGCTCCTGAACGCTTCGCGCACCTTTGCCGCGACAGCGCGCCGGGTCTCCGGGTCTGGCCCATAGATTTCGGCCAGCAACGTGCCCAGCACCGGCGGTCCGGGTGGCGGCTCGATCACTTTCGTCACCGCGCCGTCCGGCAGATCGAGCCCCTCGAGGCGCTCGCGAATCTCGAGCGCAATAGCATGGCTTGCGCGCGCCCGGTTACTCTTCGGCCGGAGGTTCACGGCGATATCGCCCTGCTCGGGGTTGGAGCGCAGGTAATAGTGCCGGACAAGGCCGTTGAAGTCGAAGGGTGACGCTGTACCGGCGTAGGTCTGGAACGAGACGATCTCCGGCACGCTCGCGAGCCGATTGACCATGCTTTGCAGCACCCGGTCGGTATCCTCGATGGAAGACCCCTTCGGCAGGTCGAGTACGACCTGGAGATTGGCCTTGTTGTCGAAGGGGAGCAGCTTCACCGTGACGTGCTTGGTATAGAGCAGCCCAAGCGAGGCGAGCGTGACGACGCCGACAACGAGCAGGAAGGTCCACGCCCGCACCCGCGTCTTGAGAAAGGGCCGGGCGACCGCGACATAGATACGGCCGAGGCGGCTATCTTCGGCTGAACCGTGGGCTCCAGCACCACTCCCTGTTCCGAGCTTCATCATCAGCCATGGCGTCAGGACTACGGCGACGAAGAAGGAAAACAGCATCGCCGCCGACGCATTGGCCGGGATCGGGCTCATATACGGCCCCATCATGCCGGAGACGAACAGCATGGGGAGCAGCGCGACCACCACCGTCAAGGTCGCGATAATGGTGGGATTGCCGACTTCCGCGACAGCATCGATCGCCGCGGCAGCGCGCGAACGACCATCCTGCATTGCCCAGTGCCGGGCGATGTTCTCGATCACCACGATGGCATCATCGACAAGAATGCCGATCGAGAAGATCAGCGCGAACAGGCTGACACGGTTGAGCGTATAGCCCATGACCCACGAGGCGAAGAGCGTCAGAAGGATGGTCGTCGGTATGACCACTGCCACCACCAGTGCCTCGCGCCAGCCGATGGCAACAGCCACGAGGATAACGATCGAAACCGTCGCCAGGCCGAGATGGAAGAGAAGCTCGTTGGCCTTTTCGTTGGCGGTCTCGCCATAGTCGCGTGTAACTGTCATCTCCACGTCTTTCGGGAAGATTCGGCCACGCACCGCCTCGAGGCGCTGCACGATGTCGTCGGCGATGACAACGGCATTGGTTCCGGGCCGCTTGGCGATGGCAAGCGAGACCGTCGGGGCGCGCTCTAGCCCCGTCGGCGTCTTGCGGATATCGCTGACGCGGTTCTCCGCCGGTGATGTCGCCAGCACAACTCTGGCGACATCGCGGACATAAACCGGCCGGCCATCACGGGCGGTCAGCAGCAGATTGCCGATCTCTGGCGGTTCCTGCAGCGTCTGGCCGGCGACGACGGCGCGTTGCTGCCGATCCTCCCGCACCATGCCGAGACGGAAGGACCGATTGGCGCCCTCGATCTTAGCTGCGAGTTGCTGGAGCGTGATGCCGTAGAGCGAAAGCTTCTCCGGATCGGGTTCGACACGGAACTGCTCCGGCTGCTCACCGACAATGTAGGTGAGACCGATATCCGGCAGTTTCGCGACCTCAACCTGCAGTTCGCGTGCAAGGCGCGTCAGACCGTTTGCCGTCCAGCGCGCGGCAGCCTCTGGCATCGGCCGCAAGGTGACGACGACGATCGCCACGTCGTCGATGCCTCGGCCGACAATCAGCGGCTCAGGAATACCGACCGGGATGCGATCCATATTGGCGCGGATCTTCTCGTGCACTCTCAGGATGGCGGCATCGGAACTCGTGCCAACCTTGAAGCGCGCCGTGACGAGGGTGCCGTCATCCTCTGTCTGCGAATAAACATGCTCGACGCCGTCGATGCTCTTGACGATCAGTTCGAGCGGCTCGGTGACGAGCTTGACGACATCTTCTGCCTTGAGGCCGTTGGCGCTGACATGGATATCCACCATTGGTACGGAGATTTGCGGCTCCTCCTCGCGTGGTAGCGAGACCAGCGCGACAAACCCCAACGCCAGCGCTGCCAGCAAAAAAAGCGGCGTGAGGGACGAAGCGATAAAGGCGCGGGTCAGGCCCCCCGCGATGCCGAGCTTCATGGCAGCATGACCCGATCGCCGTCATGCAACCCGGTCAGGACTTCGACACGCCTTTCTGTTTCCGTCTCGAAGGTCTCGCCGAGAATGACAGCGACATCCATTTCTCCGCCAGCGGTGGCAATGCGGACGTAATCGATACCATGCAGCGTCCGGATCGCCTGCGGCGGCACAGCCAGCACGGGGCGCTTGCCGACCGGAATCGACACCAGCGTACGCTCGTTGACAAAATAATCGCCGATACCCGCAACCTCGACATCGGCAATGACGCGGCCGTCGCTGATCTCGGGGTAGATCTTGACGATCCGTCCTGGACGAGCGGCTACGGCCCCATCGGGCGACTGCATCAATCCGCGCCCACCAACGCGGACATCTGAGCCCTGTACGATTTCCGCGGCATGGCGCTCCGGCAGCGACAGACGCAGATAATAAGGCCCTGGGGCGATGCGAGCGACCTCCTCACCGGGAAGAACGACAGAACCTGGCGTGATCGGAACCGTTAATACCCGGCCCGTAACGGGAGCAACGACCGTCCCTTCCCGCGCGCTCTGTTCGATGACGGTCTTGTCGGCCTCCGCCGCCACGACCTGGTTGGTGGTCACCTCAAACTGCATTCTTGCCTGATCAAGGCTGGCTTGCGTACTTGCACCGGTCACTCTCAGTTGCTGAATGCGTTCAAGCTGAACGCGTGCGTTCTCGCGTTGCGAATTGAGCGCATCGATCCTGGCGTTCGCGGCGTTGAGTTGAAGCGCCAGCTTGTCGTCGACAACGACAGCGATGGCCTCTCCCTCCTTGACCTCGTCGCCCTGGCTGATGCGCAAGTCGCGGATCGAGCCGCCAATACGGGCACGCGCCAGCACGACGATCCGGCTTTCGACCTGGCCGAAAACCGCCTTCATTTCAGGAACGATCGTCGCCTTCACGGTGAATTCGGCCGCAACGGCGCTTCGCGCGGCCAGAATCGCCATCATGACCAGCACCATCATCAGAAATCGCGGCAACGATCGAGGCATGGAGCGCACGACTTTCACGGAGTTAGAAGCGTCACGGCACGACAATCGGGATAGGGCGCGCAGCCCTTATTTGAACACGGTGCCCGCGCGGCAGCCGAGTTTCCTGAAGACCATGGCGGCCGGGCAAAACCCGGTGATCGAAGCCTGAAACAGGTTCAGTCCGACAAATGCGGTGAGCAGATACCACCATGGCGACATATAAAATCCGAGCGCCAGTGACACGAGGACCATGAGCCCGGCGAACATCATGACAGCACGATCGATCGTCATTGTTTTCTCCTGTTCAGGTACCTAAGCGAAACAACGGCTACTCTGCCGTCTCGGGATTGACTTCTTTCAGCTTCCGGATGTCGAGCATGAGGTTCTCGCAGAACGTCTCGCTCTTGCCTTGACCTCCCGTGGCTGCCGCCAGCCGACCGCAATCCAAGGATTGGAGGGCACGAAGGAATGGGTCGAGCCGAGATTGGCGACGGTGAGGTGATCATCACGTCCCAGCTTGTGTTTCATCTCGTAAGCCATGATGATTCCGCAGAGGGCTGCTCCGGAACGACGATATGAGACATGGTGTTTCCCCTAGAATTATCGGCCGTATTGCCCTGTATCGCGTCATTCCGCCTTGATCTGGCTCAATCCGATCGGGTCGACCGGACCCGGCAGTGACGGCAGGCCTTACCCCGGTACCGGTGGGCGATTTGCACATAACATTCAAAAGTTATAAATTAAATAATATGAATGTAAAGGACATGATCCCAGCCGCGGAATCCGCCGCCGTGTTGATGCGCAGCCTGTCGCACCCTCAGCGGCTTTTGGTGCTCTGCGCCCTCGTGGATGGAGAAAAATCAGTCGCCGAGTTGCGCCACGACCTTGGGATTGATCAGGTCCCGATGTCGCAGCAGCTCATGCGGCTGCGATCCGATGGGCTCGTGGAGGCGCGGCGCGAGGGGACATCCGTCTACTACCATATCGCCCGGGCTGAAGTACTCACCATCGTGGCAGCACTTCATTCAGCTTATTGCGCGCCCTTAAAATAAGGCTCGGCCTGCTTCTATGAGGATAACGTGCGCGGTGCGCACCAGCGCTACGGGCCGCGCGTTGCTTTTCGACTCGTCCGATCGCGTCACGTGCCATAACGACCGAACCTATAGCCACACCGCCCGGATCTTTGACGAGCGTGTAGGTCATCTCAATATAGAACTTCTGGCCGCCCTTGCGCGCCGCGCGTGTCAGCGTCGGGTGCCCCTGCAGTTTATTCCTTCCGCTGTCGATGGTTGCCTTGAAGCTAGCCCAGTGCGCTACGCGCAAGTGCTCGGGAATGATCAAATCCAGGCCGCTGCTCAATGCTTCTGCCATGCTGTAGCCGAGCAACTGACAGGCAGCGGAATTCCAGCGCACAATCCTGGCGGAGCGATCAGCATAGATCAGGGCGTCGGAGACCTGCTCGATGATCCAGTTTGCCAGAGCGGGCCGTCGCTCATGATGTTTTCTCCCAAAATTGCGCTATCACAAGGCGCGGGCATCAAGCCGACGCTATGGTTCCTACCCGAGAGACGGCCATCCGGTCCTTGGTATCCTTGTAAAGTCACGACACAAGGCGGGGCTATGTGGTGAGCCTCGGTTGAGACTATTCAGGAATTTCAGATGAAAAACAGATACATGATAGCCGCGCTGCTCTCCGTCCTGCTCGCTGGCACCGGCGTGTCGGCACTCGCCGCAGACACCCAAGGGGCACCGGATAAGTCAGACATGATGCCGCAAGGCAATATGGCTGGCGGCATGATGAAAGGCGACATGATGCAGAAACACAGCGCGTCGGACGGCGCGATGAGTTGCGGCATGATGGATGGCCGCATGATGCAACATGGCGCCATGATGGGCGGTGGTATGATGAGCGGCATGATGCCAAACGAGACGATGGGCCGTGGCATGATGAACGGCCATTCCATGATCCCTCAACTCCCCGCGGGCAATGAAAAGCTGCAATTGAAGATGCAGGCCGAGATCATGCAAAAGGTCGGCGAAATTCTCGCCAAATACGCGGATCAGATCACAGTCAACCCGTAATTGTCGCGATTGCGGGTCTATGATCGATCGCACCAGTGGAACGAACTTCGTTGCGCCGCCCGGGCCGCACGCCAAGTGCTCCCTCGGACGCGGTGGATGTCGCGGGAGAGATCATGGACACGGAATTCTGGCTACAGCGCTGGCGTGACGGGCAAATCGGCTTTCACCGGGACCGCGTGATGCCCTTGCTGGAGAAGCATTGGCCCAGCCTGGCGCTGCCGGCCGGCAGCCAGGTGCTGGTCCCTCTGGCAGGCAAATCCCTCGACATCATCTGGCTCGCAAGCCAAGGGCATCGCGTGCTCGCCGTCGAGTTGTCGGCTGTGGCCGTCGCGCAATTCTTCGCCGAGAACCGGCTCACGCCGACAAGCCACGACTCTTCGCTCGGGCGGCACCACGTCGCCGGCAATATCGAGGTGATCTGCGGCGATATATTCAATCTGGACGTGGCGACCCTGGCCGGCTGCGCCGCCGTCTACGACCGTGCAGCACTGGTCGCCTTGCCGGGCGTCATGCGACAGCGCTACGTCACGGAGGTCTATGGGCGCTTGCCTGAGCGCTGCCGCGGCCTGCTGCTGACCATCGACTATCCGCAACAGGAAATGGACGGGCCACCCTTTGCCGTCAACCCGGCCGAGGTCAGCACCCTGTATGAAGGGCGCTGGACGATCCAGGCCCTGGATGAGCGCGATATCCTGGCGCAGGAGCCGAAGTTCGCCGCGCGCGGCCTCACCCGCATGAGCACCAGCGTCTACCGTCTGGAGCATCGCGCCTGAGCCCTCGCACCCATACGGCCGACATTGGAGAGCATCGATGCAGCACGGCAACGGTTCTCAATCGGCAACATCAGGCTACAGCGCCATGGCGAAAGCCCTGCACTGGCTGATCGTCCTGCTTGTCTTGGCGCAATTCGTGGTTGCTATCTTGATGCCCGGTATCGGACGCAACACGGTACTCGAACCGCTCATTAGCCGGCACTTTGCGCTCGGCGTGGTGATTCTCGTCGTCATGGCAATCCGCCTGACGCTGCGCCTGCGCCATCCCGTCCCGCTGGACACGCCTGGCCTGATGGGCTGGGAGCGCTGGTCAGCGAGTGTGACGCACGGCCTGTTCTATTTGATCCTGCTGATCGGACCGTTTCTCGGCTGGGCTTCTGCCTCCGCTCATTCGCTCTCGGTCAACGTGTTCGGCCTCATTCCGCTCCCCAGCATCGCCGCCCCGAAAGCCCGCTGGGCACTCACTGCCGGAGATATTCACACCTACATGATGTGGGCGCTGCTCGCGCTGATTGGGCTGCACGTCACGGCAGCGCTCTATCACCACTTTTTCCGACACGATGACGTGTTGCGGCGCATGCTGCCTCAGCCACGAAACCGATAGTGTCCCAAGGGGGGCACGCTTTATTTCAATCGAGTAACCTGGACGCTGCAGCGGCATGTATGCGGCGCTGCGGACCCGGCAGGGATCGACGAAGTGCTCGTGTAGATGGTCGATATATTCAACGACCCGCCCCTCCTTTCTGCCAGCGATGCACAGATAATCGACCATCACTTCGCGTTCGAAAGGCCAGCGTTGGCCCAAGCGCGTCGGATAAAATGCTTTCCCAGCGTCAAAGTCCAACGACAAAGATCGCTTCACGTCATCCTCTCGATCGTTTCAGTCGGCGCAATACGCTACCCAAAACCTCATCTTCGCATCGTTGCCCATTTCCAGGCAGATCGCGCCATCATGCGCCCATGAAAAACCGGGCTTCGAAACCGTCCTCTCGCCTCTCCCGCGGTGAAAGCAGTTCGATCCTGCCACCGACGCCGGCGGCAATCGTCCGGGCGATGGCCAGTCCAAGGCCTGCACCGTCTGCCTGCGCCTGCCCCCGCTCGAACGGCTCGGACAGGCGGGCAAGCAGTTCCGGCTGCACGGCCGGCCCCGCATTGGCGACGCTCAGCACACCTTCCGCTGACAGCGTCACACGTACCGGCTCTTGCCGCGCGCCATGCTTGAGCGCGTTCTCGATCAGGTTGCGCGCCAGGATCGCGAAGGCGTCGGGATCGATGCGCGACAACACCGGAGCTTCAGGCAGGGTCAGGTTAATGCAGCCCGCGCTATCGGCGCTTGCGGTCATTTCCTGGACGAGCATCGATAAGATAGCGGCCACGTCACTTGGCTCCGCGGCCCGAAGGCGGGCACCCTCGGCCCTTGCAAGTTGCAGGAGCTTTTCCGATAGCCGGGAAAGCCGGCGCAATGCCGTCTCGATCGCGCTGGCGCGGTCGCGCGCGGTCACGTCTGTCGTTTCGATTATCAGCCTTTGCGTCTGCGCAAGCGCCGCGGCGACTGGCGTGCGTAGTTCATGGGCAGCATTGGCAGTAAAGCTACGCTCGGCCTCCAGCGTGCGCCTCAACCGCTCCAGCAAGTGATTCACCGCCAATGCATTCGGCTGGATCTCGGAGGGTAGGCCGTGGGCGGAAATGGGTGTCAGGTCGCCGGCACCCCGGACCTCGATATCGGAGCGGAATCGCCGCAGCGGCATCATCGACAGACGTATGACCACCCACACGCCGATCAGGCTGATGGGGACGATCAGGCCAAGCGGAAGTGCCAGCCCGAGTAACACCTTTTGGGCAACCATGCGGCGGCGGGCAAGCGGTTCGGCCACTGCTATCGTGATGGTGCCCTTGAGCGCAGCATCGGAATAGATGCGGTGGGTGGGGGTGTCGGCAAAGCCCATGAGGGTGAATGGCGGAAAGACGGACAGATCGGCCTTGTGGGAGCGCAGCAGCACCTGGCCCTCAGCATCGCGCACCACATAGGTAAAATATTCGTCATGCTCGCGCATCGTCGCGACGCTCTGGCTTGCCTCATCGTCGCTGTCGCGGCTGATGACGTCGCGGACGGCGAGCGGCAGCAGGCGTTGCCCGGTCTCCTCGAGCGCGCTGTCGAAGACCTCGTTCATTTCATGGCGCAGCATCTGCGCGGTCACTCCGGCCGCGACGGCCCAGAGCAGGGTGATGCCCAGTCCCAGCCAGAGCGACAGCCGCCACTGCAGGCTGCGTGGCACGATCATCGCGCTATTCCCAGACGATAGCCGATGCCGCGCACCGTATCGACGATGGAATGTCCCAGCTTCTTGCGCAGACGGCTGACATGAACCTCGATCGTATTGCTCTCCACTTCCGAGCCGAAGGCATAGAGCCGCTCCTCCAACTGCGCCTTGGACAGAACCTGGCCGGGGTGCTGGACGAAAGCCTCGAATAGTGCCCATTCACGTGCCGTCAAATCGATAGCCCGGCCGTTGCGCAAAGCGGTCCTGGCCGCAAGATCGACCTGGAGATCGCCGAGGCCGATAAGCGGGTTGGGGTTGCCGCTGTAACGACGCGCCACTGCACGAAGCCGCGCCGACAGTTCAGACAGATCGAAGGGTTTGGTCAGATAGTCATCTGCTCCCGCATTAAGCCCGTTGATGCGGTCCGAGATCTGATCCAGAGCCGTAAGGATAATGACCGGCGTGACGCTGCCTTTCCGACGCAGATTGCGCAGGAAGGCGATGCCCTGCCCATCGGGAAGCATGAGATCGAGAAGGATCAGATCGTAGACGGCGCTGTCGACATGGTCAGACGCGGCGTCAAGACGGGTTACCCAATCAACCGAATGGTTGTCGGCGATGACGTGATCCCGCACCGCCGCGCCAAGGATCATGTCGTCTTCGATCAGAAGGATCCTCATGAGTGGGTTACCCTGCCTATTCCCAATCTCTTGCCTGCAAAACCTGTCAGCTGGCTGATGGGCAGAACCTTGCAGCTTCAGCTGTTCGTCAGGAACGGATGCCACCATTTCTTCATGTAAACGCTGATGCAGGACAAACGACATGATGAAACATATCGCGGCAGCTTCGCTCTTTCTTGTCATGGCCGGAGCTGGCACGGCGATGGCTGACGATGATTGCCACGTACCGATGGATCAGTGGCAGTCGCGCGGGGCCGCACAAGAAATGGCGGAAGCGCGCGGCTGGCAGGTAGGTCGGATCAAGATCGACGACGGCTGCTATCAGGTCAGGGGCATCGATGAGACTGGACAGGCGTTCAAGGCCAAGATCGACCCGGCTACCCTTTCGATCGTCAAGATGAAGCGCAAGGGCCGGCATGATGACGGCGGCGCGCACGGACGGCGGCAATCCTCTGAACCAGATTTGAGTGGCGCCTCCGGCGTGCCGCCCTCGAACAAGCTATTCGAGACGGACAACCTGCCGAAAAGCATTGTGAAGTGACCTAGCTCTTCTCCCGCGTGCAACGTAATCGCTTATCCAGGGGAAAGCAGACCATGCCTACGGGGCCGCCCGCTCTTCGAGAAGCATGATCGTCATTCACTGGCTGACAGCCCTTCCGGTGTTCAGCGCCTGGCTCGCCGTTGCCGTCAAGGCCAGCCATACGGTGCTCTACCTGTTCCTCATCGCCCTGCCTCTGATGGGCTGGTACCCTGCATCGCAAAGGCGGATCTGCGCCGACAAGCCGCCCAGGTCGGACCGGCCGACCGACAGCGCTCCACCATAGGCTTCCGCCAGGTCACCGACGATCGCCAGGCCAAGTCCGGTTCCCGGCCGGGTCTGGTCCGCCCTGCCTCCGCGGGCGAGCACCATGGCGATCTGGCTTTCCGGAATGCCTGGGCCGTCGTCATCGACGGCGAGAACGAACGCGCCGGGCTCCAGCCGGCCGGTGATGCGAATCCGCCCGGCGGTCCATTTCATGGCATTGTCGATAAGGTTGCCTAGCATTTCGGCAAGATCTTGCGTATCGAGCGGACTCGCCAGGGTGGGCGCGATCAGAATTTCCCATTCGATGTCCTCTCCTTTCGGGATGCGACGCAGCGCCGCGACGATCCTCTCCGCCACCGGCCGAACGGGATGCAATGGATCGGCCCTGCCGGTCGCGCCGGTCCTGGCCCGTGCCAGTTCGCGCTCGATATGGCGTTGCATGTCGTCGGTGATGGATTCCACCTCGTCGGCGATGCGCGTCTCCCCTTTCCGGCGTAAATCCTCCACGTCGGAACGAAGCACCGTCAACGGCGTCTTGAGCCCATGCGCCAGATTCGCTGCGCGTTCGCGCGCCCTTTCTACCGCCGCGTCGCGCGCGTCGAGCAGATGATCGACCTCGGCCGCCAGCGGACGAATCTCCTCGGGGAAGGCGTGCCCCAGGCGGGTGCGCTGCCCTGCCCGCACTTGCGCCAGCCTGTACCGGACAGCGCCCAGCGGCTTCAGTCCAATCGAGGCCTGGAAGTAGGCGGCGGCAACGAGGAGGGCCGCGAGTACGGTCAACGACGGCGCAAGGTCGGCGGCGAAGGCGAGACCGGCGGCATGCACTTCGGCGCGGTCTATTGCAACCACCGCCCGGACGGCCCGACCGCCGGCCGGTGCGGGAAGCTCGATCTGGCGCTCGACCGCGAGCAGCGACGACCCTTGCGGCCCGGACAGGCGGTACACATGCATCTGGCTCGGTTCCGGCATGTCGGCCGGCAGGGCGAGCGTTTCACCACTGAGCGAGCGCGAGCGCAGGACGTCCCCTGAAGGCGACAGGCCGATTTGCCAATAGAGCCCACCGAGTGGCACGCCAAAGCGCGGCTCTACTGGCTCACGGCCCAACCGCGGCATCCCGTCGCCGGCTAGCTCGATACCGCTGGCCAATTGGCGAAGATGCGCGTCGAGTTCCAGGACCATCCGCCGCTCAACATGGCGCTCGAACAAAAGCAGCAGCCCCAGCCCCGTCACGATGGCGACAAGCATGGCGGCCGCGACGCCAACGGCCAGTACCCGGAACCGGAGCGAGCCTCCTGTCATGCGTCTTCGGGCACGAAATAGCCGAAGCCGCGCCGCGTTTGCACCACGCCAGCGCCGATCTTCTTGCGCAGGCGCGTCAGCAGCGCCTCGACCGCGTTGGCGTCGCGGTCGTGATCGTGGGCGTAGAGACGCTCCATCAATTCCACGGCCGACACTGCTTGGCCGGCGTGATGCATCAGATAGCTGAGACAACGAAACTCCAGCGGTGACAGATTGATCGGCTCCCCGTCCACCAGTACCCGCATGGTACGCGTATCGAGTGTCACCGCACCTGCCTGCAGCATCGGCACGGCATGGCCCGCCGCGCGGCGCAGCAGGGCGCGAGTGCGCGAAAGCAGCTCCTCCATGGCGAAAGGCTTCGTCAGATAATCGTCGGCACCCGCATCGATGCCGTCCACCCGCTCCAGCCAAGTCCCGCGCGCGGTCAGAATCAGGATAGGAAAGAGACGCCCGCTAGCGCGCCATTTCTTCAGCACCGCCAGCCCGTCCATCCTCGGCAGCCCCAGGTCGAGAATGACGAGGTCATACTCGTCCGTTGCGCCCTGGAACCAGGCTGACTCGCCATCCGCGACATGATCGACCGCATAGCCGGCCTGTTCCAGTACGGCGCATATCTTGCCAGCGATGCGAGCGTCGTCCTCGACGACCAGGATGCGCATGAGGTCGCCCTTTCCCGTTCCGTCGCACATAGCAGGCCTTGCCTTGCGGCCCGTCTATCAAGCACGTCTCGCCTGACATTTCGCTGACATGGATCAACAGGATGGTGACATGCGGCCGGCGCTAGGTGAGGGGCAGTCCATTCCGGACACTAAGAGCACAGGAGATAGAACATGCTCGCATCCAGAACCTTCGCGGGCGCCCTGCTCGCCCTAACCATCGCGCTCGCCCCGGCGGGCACGGCGCTTGCCGAGACCGCTCATGGCCACGGCGCATCCGGGGCCCCGCTCGAACTCGTGCTCGACAACGGCAGCAAGTGGCAGACGGACGACCCGCTGCGCGCTGGCATGAGCGCCATCAGGACCGCGCTCGAAGGCTCGCTGCCTGCTGTTCACGACGGAAAGTTCGCCGCTCAGGACTATGCCGACCTGGCGCGCAACCTGGAGAAGGAAGTGGACGGCATCGTTACTAACTGCAAGCTGCCCGAGGCGGCGGACGGGCAGCTTCACATCATCCTGACACAGCTTCTGGATGGCACCGGCATTATGAAGAACGCAGCCGAGCAAGCCAGCGGCGTCGTCAAGATAGTCGAGGCTGTCAATGCCTATGGCGAGCATTTCGACCACCCAGGCTGGCAGAAGCTTCCGCTTTGACGGCAGCAAAGCCGGGAGCGGCGATCAGCCGTCGCTCCCGGATTTATTTCATCAAAGAACCTTTCATCATGAGGCCGCAAACGACCGAAATCCCCAAAGACCGCCTCAGCGTCGCTAAACATCCCAGCGAGGCGACTTTTCTCACTACCGTGTCAGAATTCGACAAATGCTGCTTGGCTGTCAGCCATGAGGCTCTCTGGAAGTGCAATCGGCCACTGCGAAGGGCACGAAAGGCACCCGCCGATCCTGAGAAGCCTGGGAAAGCGATCCAATGATCGACGGAGCAACATCGTCGCTGTTGCAACCGACCTTCGCGATATCGACGCCATAGCTGAACGTTTCCTGACGGCAAGCTGAAGCGGAAAGCCGGTTCCTGTCAGGAGGAGATCAGGTGCCTGTCCCAGATTGACGGCATCGGATCGACGACGCTGCGCCGCAAGTTCAGGTCAACTGATCCGTGCCGAACGCATCCCGGCGCTCGTGGCTCTGACAACAAGGCGGCATCAACATGAAACCATCACTTGCAACCCTCGCACTAACCGCGGCGCTCACGCTTCCCGGCCTCGCCTCGGCCCGGCCCGTCACGCTGACCACCAAGCTGAACAACTATGGCGGCGACGGCGCCTATCTCGCGCTTTATGTCATCGATGCGCAGGGCGCTTATGTACGCAGCCTGTGGGTAGCCGGCGGCAAGTCGAAATACTACGAGCATCTATCAGGCTGGTACCGCGCGACCGGTGGCGGCGCCGCCAAGATCAACGGCATCACCGGTGCCAGCGTCGGCGCAGGCCGCACGTTGGAAGTCACGCTCGACCTGGCCGATGCGCTGTTCGACGCCGGCTACACGCTGCATGTCGACGCCGCCGTCGAGGACATGCGCGACAGCCCCAACGAAGTCGCCGTTCCGCTTACCACCGGTGGCGCCGGCAAGCTGGTGCCCGGGCGGCGCTACATCGCCAATTTCTCCTACGTTAGGTAGCTGGAGACAGCCATGATCCGCGCCCTTCACCGCTGGCCGGGCCTCCTGGCCGCGCTTCTCGTGCTGGTGCTCAGCCTGAGCGGAGCGGCCCTGTCGCTATTCCCCGCCGTCGAGCGCCTGTCCTCGCCGCAGGCGGGGAGCACGCTTTCGACTGCCGATCTGACAGCGCGCATCCAGGCCGTCTACCCGCAAATAGAGCAGATCCGGCGAGCGCCCTCGGGCAAGATCACCGCCTACTGGTTCGAGAGCGGCGCCCCGCAGGCAGCGGTCATCGATCCCGCGACCGGGCGGGGTATCGCCTCCGCCGACCCGAACCAGCTCGAACGCTGGCTGACCAGCCTGCACCGCTCGCTCTTTCTCGGCGACGGCGGCCGCATGGTGATGGCACTCGGCGCCGCAGCCATGCTGGTTCTGGCTCTATCCGGCGCGGTGCTCGTGGCGCGCCGGGCCGGCGGCTGGCAGCGTTGGTTCGCGCCGCTGCGCGGACCACTCGCCGGCCGCCTGCATGTCGAGATCGCGCGCGTGGCCGTCGTCGGCCTCCTGCTGTCCTCGACCACGGCCTTGTGGATGACCGCCACGACCTTCGACCTGCTGCCTGATGGCCGGGCAGCGCCCCTTCTGCAAGCAGAGGTAAGCGGCGGGACCGGTGCGGCTGTCGCGGAAATGGACATGCTGAAGCAGACGCCCGCCTCCGAACTGCGCAGCCTGTCTTTCCCAGATCCGCGCGATGCGACGGATGTCTTCACCCTCAAGACCGATCGCGGCACCGGCTATATCGATCAAGGCACCGGCGCGGCTTTGGCATGGAGCGACCTGACCAGGTGGCAACACGTCTCGGAAGTCGTCTACATGCTGCACACCGGGCAGGGAGCTCCCATGCTGGGACTAGTCCTTGGGCTCATGGCGCTTGGCGTGCCGGTCATGGCGGGCACGGGCTTAGTCCTATGGCTCGCAAGCCGGCGCGGTCGGCCGCGCATTCGCGGAAACGTTCCCGCGGGCCGCGCCGAGACGATCCTGCTCGTCGGCAGCGAAGGCGGCAGCACTTGGGGCTTTGCCGCAATGCTGCATGCCGCACTGTCCGACGCGGGCCAGACGGTCCACGCGGCGCCAATATCGGCCTTTGACCCGGCACGCTACGGGCAGGCACGGCATATCCTGATCCTTGCCGCCACCTATGGCGACGGCGGCGCGCCGGCCTCGGCCAAGGGCTTCCTCAACCGGCTCAAATCCCTGCCCGCGGCCCCAACCATCTCGCTGGCTATCCTTGGCTTCGGCGACCGCGGCTTTCCGGCTTATTGCGCCTTCGCGCAGGCGGCTGCCGAGATGGCGGAAGCCCAGGGGTGGCGCATGCTGGTTCCGTTCGACACGGTGGACCGCCAGTCAACCCAGGATTTCACCCGTTGGGGCCGGTCGCTGGGCGCGGCAATGGGCATCGGCCTGGATCTCGTCCACCAGCCGGTTCTGCCTGCGGCCCTGCCCTTGACACTCCTTTCCCGCCGCGACTACGGCGCCAAGGTGCAGGCCCCTGTGGCCATCCTGCGCTTCGCGCTGCCAAAACTCTCACTGTGGCGGCGTCTTACCGGGCGCGGCTTCGGCCGTTTCGTAGCCGGGGATCTCCTCGGCATCCTGCCCGAGGGCTCGGCCGTTCCCCGCTTCTACTCGCTCGCCTCCGGGCTTCGCGACGGCTTCATTGAGATCGTCGTGAAGAAGCATCCTTCCGGCCTATGCTCCGGCCAACTCTTCGGGCTGGAACCTGGCGACGCGGCCAGCGCCTTCCTGCGTCGCAATCCCGGCTTCCACGCCGGCGGCGGCCGTGCGCCGCTAATCCTAATCGGCGCCGGGGCGGGGATCGGGCCGCTGGCGGGCTTTGTGCGTGCCAATGCGCAGCATCGGCCGATCCACCTGTTCTTCGGCATTCGCCACCCGGACAGTGACTTTTTGTACGACGAGGAGTTGGCCGGCTGGCAGCGACAGGGCCGTCTTTGGCAGCTCGTCACCGCCTGCTCGCGCGGGCAAAAGCCTCATTATGTTCAGCACGCCCTACGTGAGGAAGCCGCCGAAATCGCGCGTCTGATCCACAAGGGTGCACGGGTTATGGTCTGCGGGGGGCGCGACATGGCGGCCGGGGTTTCTGCAGCGCTCACCGACATCCTTTCTCCCATCGGGTTAACGCCGGCCCTGCTCAAGGCGGAGGGGCGCTATGTCGAAGATGTCTACTGAACCGAAGTGCCACGCGCTGAACGGACCCACCATGGGCACGCGCTGGTCGGCCCTCTTCTATACAGCGGGGACGTTCGATCCGAAGCCGCTCCATGACGCGCTTCAGGCTGCGGTGGACGAGGTGGACGCACAGATGTCCACCTGGAAGCCCAGCAGCGACTTGATGCGGTTGAACGCCGCGCCGGTCGGCGACTGGATGAAGGTACCGGAGCGGCTCATGAAGGTACTGCGCCTGGCACTCAATATCGGCCGAATGTCGGGCGGTGCGTTCGACATCGGCATGGGCGATGCGATCGCCGCCTGGGGCTTCGGCCCGATGGCGGCCGACCAGCATCTCATCCGCAAAGCGCTCAATGCTCCGCGCCAGAGTGCTCATGAGGTGGTGGAATTGCACTCCGATGGTGCAAGGGTCCGCAAGACGGCGCCAGTCATTCTCGACCTCAATGGCATAGCCAAGGGCTATGGCGTCGACCGGTTGGCCGAGACGCTGTACGACTTCAGCATCTCTTCCGGATTGGTGGGCATTGATGGCGAGATGCGAGCGCTGGGCCGGCATCCCGATGGCCAGCCCTGGACTATCGCCATCGAGACGCCCGACTCCGCCCGCCGCGCGCCACATTCGATTCTAGCCTTGCAGGATGCCGGAGTTGCGACTTCGGGTGACTACCGGCACTGGCTCATTGTCGGAGGCCGCCGCCTGTCGCACACAATGGACCCACCTCGCGGCGCGCCTCTTATGACGTCGCCAGCCTCTGTCACCATTGTGGCACGAACCTGCGCCGAAGCCGATGCCTGGGCAACCGCGCTGACGGTTCTCGGCCCGAAGGGCGGGGCGGTGCTTGCGCGGCGTCTGCGCCTCAACGCTCTATTTCTCATGCGCGATGGTGGAGCCGGCATCCGGCCTGAAGGGGTGGGGCCACTCTTTGGTAGAGAGCGATTGTCGAATGCTCGCGAGGTCACCAGTTTCCGCAATAATGCAGAACTGCAACCAAGAGCAGCCCCATAGCCGCCTCGGTCGATCGGAGAGAACGGACAAGAAGAAACGAACGAGTGGTTGGTCACGCCGCCAGCCTCCAGCGCTCCGACAAGGGCCGTGGCCTGGAAATCAAGCGCGGCGCGGATGCGGACGATGCGGCGTACGTCTTCGTGGGTCAGCAGCCAGAGATCGAGGCTGAATGTGTCTGGCACCTCTGCGACGCGGGTCTGGTGATGATGCTTCTGTTGTTACTGATCCTGCTAACAGCCCGATCAATCCCTGGAACGTTGTCAGCCCGTATGAGATTCGGCTACTAACGATCCTGATTGCAGCCGTATCGCTCGACGAACCGCCGCTGTCGTGGCGGCGCTACCTTGGTGAATCTGGCCCATAGCGCTTCCTTCCATGCAAGGGGAAAGCTCGCACCATCAAAGCTTGGGATCAAACACCTAGTGAAGTGATCTGCTAGCAATAACAATACAGTCGATGCTTCGGAGTTCGCTTATCCTCCGCCAACGCCCACACAGATTCGATCGACCGGCGTCTACGCGATGGCGACAGATAGGCGCAGCCAGCAAGTCATCCCCGATGCCTCAATCCAGCGTTCTCAGAGCGGCCGCGCCGGCGGTCGCACAATCGGCGATGTCGATGAAGAGAAGCGCGATCTCCTCGAAAACCGTTCCGTCGCTTTCTCCGGCTGTGATGTGATCGAGTTCGGCGATGAAGGAGAGGATATTGACGATGCGGTCGCGATGGTCGCGCGCCTCGCTCAAGCCCTTGAACCGCACGCGATGCTTCTCAAGCGCCACGAACCTGTCGAGCGCTACAGACAGCGAGTCGCGGCATTCGCAGTCGACGCCGGCCTGCTTCAGCACGGTCCGCAATCGCTTGATGAGGAGAGCGGTGTCGCTCGCAGGCACCGGTCGATTGATAAAGGTGTGATGATTCATCGACATTGGAGGCCGCCCTTTCCGGCCGGCGTGGCCGGTGGTCCGAAAAGCTCTCAGGTCACCGGCTCGGCAAGCTCCGCTCCGGGGAGTCCATGCAGAAAACCATTCGCGAAAGGAACGCCGGGGTAAATTTCGGAAAGGGCGCGATTGCCGTCACCGGCGCCGAGGCGACCCTCGACGACATTCCGGAAGACATGGGCGACCTGCACCATGTCGCATTTCTGCGGCGACAACCGCAATGCGCCCACGCCGGCCCTGGCGAGCGCATCCGCATCGTCCAGGTAACTGGCACAGCTATGCGACAGCGTTTGCACGCCGTTGACCGAAAGAAAGCCGTCGCCCTCAAGCGTCTTCACCGCCAGGCCATCCGGGTCCTGCTCGCAGACGAAGCGGCAGTTATCCTTCGTCAGCTTGTGGATGCGCGCATGATAGCAGCGCGCGGAGATCGCCAGCGGCACCTTTCCGAAAGCGAAAACTTCCGTCGTGACCTCTGGAACCGACGCAGCGATGGTCGCGATCGACCGCAGCGGCAGTTCCGGCGGCAAACAGATGCGTGTCGCTCCGAGATCAGCAAGATAGGCCGCAGTCGCCTCATTATAGACGTTCACGAACGGACCAATGGCATGAGGGCGGCCACGCAAGCCCCGGACACAGGTGAGATCGTTTGCCTCGACCAGAAAATCTTCCGTCCCGGTCAGTTCTGCCATCTGTCGTCGCTCGCGCGGCAGCGAGATGAGAATAAGCGAGCCAAGAACGACCTGCTTTCCGCTCGCCACGAGCCGCTCGATGACGGTTGGCATATGTTCGGCAAAGAAAGGCGATCGCTTGGAGCAGACGATCTCTCCAACGACGACGACGTCTATGGGAGCCTCATCCGCGATCTGGAAATAGAAGTCGCGCCAGACATCCGACTGCCAGTTGAAGAGTACGGGCCCGAGAGTAAGCTGCATTCAACCTGTCCTCTGCTTTCGTGCCAACTCACGTTGAATTATTCAGCGCCAGGTCTTGCGATAGGCTCCCGCCGTCGTCATCTGGCCTTCGCTCATGGCGATCAGGCTTCCGGTTTTGATCGCCTCCCCCGCCTCCAGCGCTTCGATGGCCTGTCGAAATGTCCGAACGACGCTTTCGATATAGGCGCGGCCGCGCTGGCGGCCTTCGATCTTCAGTGCCGTGACGCCCGCATCACGCAGGCCAGGCAGCATCGTCGCGGCATCGAGGCTGACGGGATCCTCGAAAATGTAGCCGGTGCCGTGAGAGGTCGTAAAACGCCCCTTGCACAGCGTCGGGTAGGCGGTCGCCTCATCCTCAGCAAAGGCGTTGATAGTGAATTTGCCGAGGCGAGACACGACCTTGTCGCCCTCTTCCCGATAGCTGACATGGCTCGGCGGCGAGCAGACGCCCTGCATGTTCGGCGACTTTCCGGTAGCGTATGATGATAGCGAACAGCGCCCCTCCTCCATCACGCACAAGCCGCCATACACGAAGACTTCTGTCTCGCAGCTCACTTCCTTGATGATCTTGGCGATCTCGGGAACGCTCAGAACCCTGGGCAGGACAACGCGCCGAACGCCGAACGATTCGACATAGAAGCGGATCGCATCCGGGTTTGCGGCGGCGGCCTGCACCGAGAGATGGATGCGCTGCGAGGAGTGGTGGCGCGCCGTATACGCGAGCATGCCAACATCCGCCATGATCAGCGCGTCCGCCCCGGCTCCGACCGCATCATCGATGGCACGTTTCCAGACGTCGGTCGCCCCGGCGCGCGCAAACGTGTTGATCGCAACCAGGACCTTCACGCCATGCCGGTGCGCATAGGAGATACCTTCACCCAGTTCCTCACGGCTGAAATTCAAGCCAGGAAAGTTCCGCGCATTTGTCTCATCGCTGAAGCCGCAATAAATCGCGTCGGCGCCGGCGTTGACGGCGACCTCGAGCGCGGACGGCGTTCCCGCCGGGCAAATCAGTTCCAAGGCTGTGTTCCCTTCCTCGCATTGCCCGCATATGGCCGCTGCGGCGGGTGGCCACGCAGCAGCTTGTCAACGGGGGCACCCAGTGGCGACAGCTCGGCGAGAAATTCGCCAAGAAGATTTACCCCTACGCTGTCGATGGCATTCCTGAGGGCGAGGACCGCCTCCATATCCCCCTCAATGTGCAGTTCTCGCGAGAAGAACAGCGCGTCGCCATCGCATTCTCCACTGACCAGCCCGAGGAGGGCGCCGAGCGGACCGGATATCCGCGCATCGAGATTCGATGGCAGTTGCCGCGTAGCAACCGCGACCGGACGCGATGGTTTTGGTTCCAGCACGAAAGCGAAGGGAAGATCGGTCGGCTTCAGCCCGAACCGCTTTTGCGAATGCTCTCCGAGGCGTTCGAACATGCCCGGATGGCGTGTCCTGATCCTGCCGACGAACATGGCCAGAAGCGGCTGGAGCGGCCAGAGCGGCAACGGCCGCATGGCCAAGGACAGTGCATGCGGCAAGGGGGAGATGGTTGCATCGGGCTTGGGCATCAAAAGTCACCTCTGCGATATCCCTACACCCTCAACGGCGTCTGCTTATTGCTTCTGGACAAAGAACACGAATGCAAGATGGGGCATTGATGGTAGGAATTGGAGATTCCATTGCTGCGCCGCGACTTGCCGTTATTTAGAAATCTTCGAGACTTCGTGGCCCATCTCGAATCCGCCGGTCAGTTGACGCGCATTCGCGAGCCGGTCTCGGTCGTCCACGACATGACGGAAATCCATCGCCGCGTGTTGCAGCAGGGAGGCGGAGCCTTGTTCTTCGAGCATCCGATCAAGGCCGATGGGACGATCTCCGACATCCCCCTGTTGACGAACCTGTTCGGCTCGGTCGAGCGGGTTGCCTGGGGCCTGGGCGTCCGCCCTGGCGGCCTTGCCAAACTCGGCGAAACGCTTGCCGAACTGCACGAGCCGCGGCCACCGAAAAATCTCAAGGATGCCTGGAGTAAGCTCCCACTCGCCCGGGCGCTCCTGTCGATGCAGCCAAGAATCTGTGCCGGTTCGCCCGCCCAACACCGCATTCATAGGGGGGCAGAGATCGATCTGGGCGCCTTTCCGATCCAGATACCCTGGCCCGGCGAGCCGGCCCCGCTCATCACCTGGCCGTTGGTCTTCACGCAGCCGCCACAGCCATCCAGTCTCGATGAGGGCAATGTCGGCGTGTATCGCATCCAGGTTGTTGGTCGGGATCGGGCGATCATCCGCTGGCTGCAGCATCGCGGCGGCGCCAAGCACCACCATCAATGGCGACAGCTTCAACGTGACATGCCCGTCGCGATCGTCATCGGCGCTGACCCTGCCACCATCCTGTCGGCTATACTGCCGTTGCCGGAGGGCATTTCGGAACTCAAATTTTCAGGGCTTCTGCGCGGCGCGCGCCCCGATGTCGTCCGCTGCATCACCGTGCCACTCAATGTGCCCTCACAAGCCGAGATCGTCATCGAAGGCATCGTCTCCGCGACCGAAACCCTGCCTGAGGGCCCCTATGGCGACCACACCGGCTATTACAACAGCATCGAGCCGTTTCCGGTGATGCAGGTCACCGCGATCACAACCCGCCAGGATCCGATCTATCTGTCGACCTTCACCGGGCGGGCGCCCGATGAACCCTCGCGCATCGGCGAGGCCCTGAACGAGGTCTTCCTGCCACTACTACGCCGTCAGTTTCCCGAAATTGCCGATCTGTGGCTGCCGCCAGAAGCGTGTTCGTACAGAATCGCGGTTGTCTCGATATCCAAGCGCTACCCCGGCCAGGCGCGGCGGGTCATGCTCGGTCTCTGGTCGATGCTGCCGCAGTTCACCTACACCAAGTTGCTGATCGTGGTCGACGAGGACATCGACGTGCGCAACTGGGCCGATGTCATGTGGGCTGTCGCCACGCGTTCCGACAGTTCGCGCGATCTCCTGAGCATAGACAGTACACCAATCGACTATCTCGATTTTGCTTCGCCCCAGCCGGGGCTCGGTGGCAAGCTCGGCATCGATGCGACCAACAAGATCGCCCCGGAGACCGAGCGGCCCTGGGGCAAGACGCTCGCCATGGCCCCTGCCGTCATCGCGCGCGTCGACGCGATCTGGGACAAGCTCAGCATTGCACCGGCCGCAGGCGGCCCGCGAGGAGATCGATGATGGAGCCGGAGCGTGTGATCGTCGGGCTTTCTGGCGCATCGGGAGCGGCGATCGGCGTCAGGATCGCCGAACTCCTCGCTGAGGCCCGACGCTACGAGACGCATCTTGTCGTCTCTCCGGCGGCCGAGCGGACACTATATGAGGAGGTCGGGTCCGACGCCTTGCCCTACCTGCGAAGCCTCGCAACAAGGGTCCACGACCATAGGGATATCGGGGCCAGCATCGCCAGCGGCTCGTTTCGGACAGCAGGCATGATTGTCGCTCCATGCTCGATCCGGACCCTCACCGCCATTGCCGGCAGTCATCTCGACAATCTGCTGGCGCGCACCGCGGATGTTCAACTCAAGGAACGCCGCAGACTGGTGCTCATGGTGCGTGAGAGCCCACTGCACCTCGGCCATTTACGCGCGATGGCCCAGGTGACCGAGATCGGCGCGATCATCGCACCTCCTGTGCCGGCCTTCTATCTGAAACCGGCATCACTTGCCGAGGCCGTCGACCATATGGCGCGCCGGGCCATCGGCCTTCTCAACCTTCACAGCAGCGGCATCAGCCAACGCGAATGGACCGGGGGCGGGCCTACATCCTAACGAGAAGCACTTTTCCACTGAAGACACGTTGCATCTGCGACGAGGCGCGCGGATCGATCAATGGTGGGGCCGGTCCTTCGAGTTAGGTAGGTAGCTGCATTTTCAAGCCCGTCACGACGCGCTTTATTGCTTTGTCGATATCTTCAATGGTGGCAGCGTCAGACATGCAGCCGATTTGAAAACCATGAGATCTTCTTCACTGGGCGGCACTTTTCGGAGCGCGTACGCTTTCAGGCTCAGCCGATGCAATCTCCGCCTCAGCCTGTAACCAATGGTCAATATCGCAACCATTCGGGCAGCCCTTACTCTCCCAAAGCTCGTATGCGCGACGCGCAATCTTTAACCGGGTTGGCTCATCGGCTCGACTTTCCTGCTCGGCACGCATGGCTTTTACCTCTCGTCCGTTAATTAGACTGCGGGCATGCGAGACACTGTCTAATCCACACCCGCACATGTCATTGATCCAGATCAAAATTAATCTTCAAATCTGAGCGCTTTAATGAGGGTATGTTCCTTCGCGCTCAGCAAATCCCTACGCGTGTGGTTTTCGATGGCATCGCCCCGGATTTTGGCCGCTCTCGTACCCGTTTTGACTATTCTTGGGCGCCTCAGGAGACATGGTCAGTGGTGACCGCCGGTGCTTGCGGACGGGGCGATTTGCCACGCTCTTTAGGAGCTTCGCACGCAAGCCCGCGCGGCGGGCTCAGCTGGCCGCACGGCGCGTCTGTCGTGCCGCCTCGACCATATTGACGAGGGCCGGCCGAACCTCCTCCCATTTGCGGGTCTTCAAGCCACAATCTGGGTTGACCCACAGTTGCGCATCGCCAAGGCGGCCTCGCGCGAACTTCAGGAGTTCGGCCATCTCGGCCGCCGCCGGCACGCGCGGCGAATGGATGTCGTAGATGCCCGGCCCGATCTCGTTGGGGTATTTGTAGGTCCTGAAGGCATCGAGCAGTTCCATCTTCGAGCGCGAGGTCTCGATCGAGATGACATCGGCATCCATGGCGCCGATCGCATCGATGATGTCGTTGAACTCCGAGTAGCACATATGCGTGTGGATCTGCGTTTTGTCGGCAACGCCCGATGAGCAGAGCCGAAAGCTCTCGATGGCCCAGCCGAGATAGCCGGCCCATTCCGACTTTCGCAACGGGAGCCCCTCGCGCAGCGCCGCCTCGTCGATCTGGATCATGGCGGCCCCGGCCTTCTCCAGGTCCTGCACCTCGTCCCTGATCGCGAGCGCGATCTGCCGGCAGGCCGCGCTACGGGGAATGTCGTCGCGCACGAACGACCAGTTGAGGATGGTCACCGGGCCTGTCAGCATACCCTTTATCGGCTTGGAAGTGCGCGCCTGGGCATAGCGCCACCACTCGACCGTCATCGGATCGGGGCGCGAGACATCGCCGAACAGGATCGGCGGACGCACGCAGCGCGACCCGTAGGATTGTACCCAGCCATGCTGCGTGAAGGCGAAGCCCGAAAGCTGTTCTCCGAAATACTGCACCATGTCGTTGCGCTCGAATTCGCCATGCACCAGCACGTCGAGGCCGATCTCGTCCTGCCAGCGGATGGCGCGTGCGGTCTCCTCCTCGAGGAAGGTCCGGTATTCGGCATCGCTCAGCAGCCCCTTGGCATGGGACGAGCGCGCCTTCCTGATCGCCGCGGTCTGCGGGAACGAGCCGATCGTCGTTGTGGGAAAGGCGGGCAGCTTGAAGCGCGCGTGCTGGAGCGGCGCCCGTTCCGGGAAGGCGTGCTGTCTCCGCGCCATCTCGGGCGTGATCGCGGCGATCTTGGCCGCGACCGCGGTATCGTGAACCTTGGGCGAGGCGGCGCGCGACCGGGCAGCGACAACCGATCGCTCAAGCGCGTCCGCGACGGCAGCCCGCCCTCCCATGAGCGCGCGGCCGAGTGTCGAGAGTTCACCCATCTTCTGGACCGCGAAGGCGAGCCAATCTCCCACATCGGGGTCAAGCGTCTTCTCCTGCTCGAGATCGTACGGCACATGCAGCAGCGAGCAGGACGGCGCGATCTGGAGATGGTCGCTGCCGCGCTTACGCAAGATCGGCTCCAGCCGGTCGAGAATGGCTGGCAGATTGGCCCGCCAGACATTGCGCCCGTCAATGACGCCGAGCGAGAGCACCAAACCCGGAGGCGCTTTCGCGGCGATATCCTCCAACTGCTCCGGTGCGCGGATCAGGTCGAGATGGAGACCGGCGACGGGAAGGGAAAGCGCCAAGGCCGCATTGGCGCCAAGGCCGCCGAAATAGCTCGCCAGCATGATCTTCAGCTGCGGCAGGGCGTGGGCGAAGCTGTCATAGGCTTGGCGCAGTGCACCTAGGGTCGCCTCGTCGAGGTCGAGGGCAAGGCACGGTTCGTCGATCTGCACCCATTCGGCCCCGTTGGCGGCCAGCCTGCGCAGCACGTCGATGTAGACCGGCAGCAATTCGCCGAGCAGCGAGAGCGGGTCAAGCGAGGCGTCCTTACTCTTGCCGAGCCGCAGATAGGTCACCGGGCCGAGCAGCACCGGGCGTGTGCGATAGCCGAGGTTCTTCGCCTCGCGATACTCATCGACCGGCTTCAGCGAGGCGAGCGAGAAGCTCTGCCCCCGCGAAAACTCCGGTACCATGTAGTGATAGTTGGTGTCGAACCACTTGGTCATTTCCTGTGCCGGCACGCCGTGGGAGCCGTGTTGAGAAGCGCCCTGGGGAGCATCCCGCGAAGCACCATGGTGGCCGTGCGCGCAGAGTTCGTCTTCGGCCACCTGCGCGCCGCGCGCCATGGCGAAATAGGTCGAGAGCGCTACCTTGCCCCCCGTCCAGCCATAGGCCGGCGGGATGGCCCCGACCATGACGCTGGTATCCAGCACCTGATCGTAAAGCGAGAAATCGTTGGATGGGATCACCGTGACGCCGAGCGCATTCTGGCGCGCCCAGTTGGCGGCACGCAGCGCGGCTGCTGCCTCGAGCAGGGTCCTTTCGTCTGACTTGCCCGACCAGTAGGCTTCGAGGGCGATCTTGAGCTCGCGGCGCGGACCAATGCGCGGCGTGCCGAGCGTGGTGACAGGAAGTGAGAGAATGGACACGGCTTAACCCCAATGTTGGAGGCAAAGGCCATGGCGGACGCGCCTGGGAGCCCCGGCAGGCCACCGGGAACATCGCAACCGCACCACCGGGACACCCCGCCCGAGGACGTTCACGTCGTCGCGGCAGGTCTCTTGGCTCGCGGCTCGATGCTACTGTCCGGCCTTCCCGGAGCCTTGACGACCCCAGTGACCACATTGGACAGCGGCTCACCGCTGACAGTTGCGGGGGCAGCTCCGGTTGCATCGCTTCCCTTCCGGGCGGCGATACGCCGAATTCCCTCTTAGCCCGGACGATCCGAAGAGAACCGCCAGGGAACCACGACCACCGCATTATGGCGCAATCCATGCAGCCGTCAACAAAGATATAAAGATATCCTTATTTACGGATCTTGATATGTCAGAACAGCAAACTCGCGGCGCCCGGGAAAAGGGCCGATGCCGGCTTGCCGCAGGCCGCGACAGTGCGGCGGCTTGTTTCTCAGGAGTGGCGGGAGCAGGGTTGGTCTGGAGGAGACGGCACGTGGACAAGCAGGCTGTGGTGGACCGGACGCAACAGGCCGAAACCGCGCGCGATTTTCTCATGCGCCATCGGGCGCCGCCGATCCTGCTCATGCCGAATGCCTGGGATCCGATGAGCGCCCGGCTCTTCGCCGACGCCGGGTTCGATGCGCTCGCCACGACCAGCGGCGGCGTGGCCTGGGCCCTGGGCTATCCCGACGGCGAGATCGCGCCATGGCCCGAGATCGTGGCGGCCACCGCCCGCATCGTGCGGGCGGCACGAGTTCCCGTCAGCGCCGATATCGAGGCCGGCTACGGCGAGAGCGTGGCGGAGGTCGCCCGTCACGTTACCGAAATCATCGCGGCGGGTGTGGTCGGCATTAATCTCGAGGACGGTGTCCGTGGCGTGCTTCGCAACGTCGACGATGCCTGCGCCCGCCTGCGTGCCGCGCGTGAGGCCGCTCGCAAGGAAGGTGTCGCGCTGGTGATCAACGCCCGCTGCGATACCTACCTGCGCAGCACCGACGAGGAAGCGGCACGGTTCGAGGCAACCGTCGGGCGCTGCAAGGCCTATCTCGCAGCCGGCGCCGATTGCGTCTATCCGTTCGGGGTGCGCGACCCGGAACTCATCGCCAGCCTGGTGCGGGCGATCGATGCACCGGTGAATATCACCGGCCGCGCCGGCATGCCCGATGCGGCGGCGTTCGAGCGCATGGGGGTCGCCCGCATTACGATTGCCTCAGCGGGAACGCTGGTTGCAATGTCGACGATCCGGACGCTGGCACGCGAACTTCACGCGACGGGAAGTTTTGCCGGACTCGCGGCCGATATCCGTCACCCTGAAGCGCAGAAGCTCTTCTCCACGCCACAGTGAGCGGCGACGGACGTTTGGCGCTCTCCGCAAACCCGGGTCTCGGGAACTCTCAAGCGTTCGCGGCTGCCTGCGCCGGCTGATAGCTGCCGGGCGGCGTGCGGAACGGGATGGCAAGGCGGTTCCAGCCGTTGATCGCGACGATCGCAAGCGTCAGGTCGACGATTTCCTTCTCGTTGAAATGGGCGCCAAGCGTCGCGTAGAGTTGGTCGTCGATGCGCTCCGGGTCGATGCGGGTGACCGCCTCGGCCCAGGCCAGCGCGGCCCGCTCGCGCGCGTTGAAGAACGGCGTTTCACGCCAGGCGGGGAGCGCGTAGAGCCGCTGCTCGCTCTCGCCGGCGGCGCGCGCATCCTTGGTGTGCATGTCGAGGCAATAAGCGCAGCCGTTGAGCTGCGAGGCGCGCGTCTTCACCAGTTCCAGGAGCGTGTGCTCAAGCCCGCTGTTTTCGACATAATCCTGCAGGCCACGAAGCGCCGCGATGCCTTGCGGCGCGGCCTTCCGGTAATTTAATCTTGCTGTCACGATCATTCTCCTTCACGCCAGATCATCAAGCTTGCCCAACGCGGCGCAACAACTTCGGAGCCCATCCCGATCCAGATCGCCGACAAGGGCCGGAATACCGCCGACACGGCCTGTTGCGTCCGGCTGCGTGACCCAACACTGGCGCTGCAACCGTTCTAGCCCGGATCATGGCAAAAAATACATTCCTCGCGCATCTTTGTTTGCCGGAAAGACCCCCGCATCGCGCAGCGCCCGTGCACGGGCAGGGCAGAGCAGTGATCGGGCTGCCAGGCGCCGTGGTACTCCGGGATGTGGGCGACCATCGGCCGCGCGGCAACGAGCAGCACGAAGATCGCCACGCCGATCGGCACGTTGACGAAAAACACGCCGCGCCACGTCCCGTACGACACGAACAGCCCACCGAATATCGGCCTGACCATCATATCGATTTGAAAGATTTGGAAGGGCCTGAAAACGCGCCCGCCCCGCTGGTTTTTTGCCGTACATCCATAGTTCACATGCCCGACGACGGCTTGCGCCCGGCGACGCGTCGTCGGCAGCCGTCTCTTCGTCGCAATGGGCGGCGCGTCAAGGAAGGCTTGTAGCGGGGCTTTGCCGTCGCTCACGGGGGTGGTCGTCGCTGCGCAAGTTCGCTGTCGGAAGAGACTTCCGGACAGAGGGCTTTTCGTCCGTCGCACGAGCTTTGCGCTGCGCTGGGTGTCGATCAGGCTGTGCGGCCTATTCACCCAACGATTGCGGGTGGATGGGTTTGGCTCGGGAACATTTGCTCTCCGGACCCTTTTAGCTAAGCTCCAATGGAGATGGAGAGCGCCATGAGCCGAGATCGCCTGGTCCGCCAGCTTGAAGACGCTGCAAACAATATCGCGAATGCTCCGAGGGATGATTTACAGATCCTGTTGAGGCGCGCAGCGTTAACACTTCGCAATCTCGGCACCGGACTCGAATTGATGCGGGAGAAGGATCAACGGATCATCGACAAAGAAAAGACCCAGCGGTTTGTCGATGAGATGGAGCCTGATCCTGATGGGCCAGGCGCGGCATGAAGCGCGGCCGGCCCTGTTCGGCGGGGCTTCCGATAGCCGGCCTGCCGCTGTCGACTATCTCGGCAACTTGTCCAGACTTCCGCCTAGCGGCGAGCCTCCCCCGGCAACCTATAACGCCGCGTACCCAATCGATCTGACTAAGCCCACTTCGGCGGACTTTTTTGTGCTCGTCGGGTAGCGACTGCCGCAAGGGTCGCTCGCATCGATTGAGTTAGCTGCGCGCATGGCGGTGCTGCTGAAGTACTTTCCGAAGAATCGGGTACCGATTCTTCGGAGGGAGAAGACGTCAAAACGAGAGAATTGGGGGCAATGTTTATTCTATTTATTTCGAGCCGGCTGACCCTGCTCCTGTCCGAGCCAAGCGCGTGAAGGCGCTCAGTCGCGCGAATTACGGGCTACTGCTCGCCATTATCGGTATGCTGATCTTCAGCGGCACGGTGCCGGCGACGCGGCTCGCCGTGAAGGGGCTCGATGCCTATTTCGTCACGGCAGCACGTGCGGCGATCGCCGGCGTGCTCGCCGCGATCATGCTGGCCGCCTTGCGCCGCTCCTGGCCGAGCCGCGCGCAACTACGCTTGATGCTGGTTTGCGCGGTGACCCTCACCATCCGAGCGCTGATGCTGCGCAACCTCCACGTCGCCATGCAAGGTGATGATCCAGTCAGCACAGCCATTAGGTGATCGTTGCGGGCCGACTCCCGTCGCATACAGTGAACCCGCGCCGGGACGTACCGGTGCTGGCGCCCCCTATCTCCATTACGGTCGTCGCCAAAGATCTGCGCGGAGGTCGATACCTGAGAAATCGCGCTCTCGGCACTGACGCGGCAACGAAATGCGCGCGGCAGCGCAGGATCGACGCGCCTTTTTGTTCTGCACGACGATGCGCAGGCGCCCAGTGCATGGGAATTGGACGCCGGGCGCATAGCTGCTAACTGTCCCTTCCATGACGGGCCGGCAGGGTTACCGGTGCGATATCGAGCGACACCGCCGGCGTGATACGGGGGGTCATCTCACCGTTGGGAGACGGATGCGCCAGAATGCTCGATTGCCGGCCGAATAAACATGAATTAGAAATACATATTATCACGCCGCGCTCCGCCCCCGATCGGGCCGATAGGAGCTGCGGCATCACGTATCGGAGGATACGATGGATTTTCCCGACTTCTTTGCTGACGTTCCGATCATCACGCTGCATGATCCCCTGGCGGTTTTTCTCGGCGCTTCAAAAAGCGGGATGATGACCTACGCCTATGCCGATGCCGTGAAGCTTGCCGGCCACTCCTGCCCGACGGTTGCCGGCGCCTATCTGATGGTACGGCGCGGCCTCCGGCATCTCTACGGCGATGATGTGCCGGCGCGTGGGGCCATTAAAGTGTACCTCCGCGATCCCCGTGATCAGGGCACGACCGGCGTCATCGCCGCCATCGCCACGCTCCTCACCGGCGCGGCTCCCGAAACCGGATTCGGCGGTATCGGTCCGCATCGCCGTTTCACACGCCGCGATCTCCTGCATTTCGATGCGCCAATCGATGGACTCATGGCGCTGCGCCGGTGTGACAATGAGCGCGGCGTGGTCCTCGATTTCGATATGTCTGCCGTCCCGGCGGCACGCGAGATGCAGGCATTATTCCCGCAGGTCGTGGCGGAACAGGGCAACAAGGACGAGCAGGCGCGCTTTGCAACGCTGTGGCAGGCTCGTGTCGAGCAGATGCTGATCGAGCACGCGGATGACCCTGCGCTCGTCCAGGCCTGCGCGTGGAAAGGCGCGGCCTGAGCGTCAACCCGGAGGCTTGTCTTGCCCGGCTGAGTATCCTGACGACATTCTTCAACGTTTATCGAGGAGACGATCGTGAAGCTGTATTACATGGCGGGTGCATGCCCCCTGGCCGCCCATATCGTGCTGGAATGGACCGGTGCGCCCTATAAGAGCGAAAAGCTCAGTCATGACGATCTGAAAAAGGAAGCCTATCTGCGCGTCAATCCATTGGGCGCGGTGCCGGCGCTCGAGGTGGACGGTTCGGTAATCACCCAGAATGCCGGCGTGCTGGGCTATCTGGCGGAGGCTTATCCTGACGCGAAACTGGGCGGGGATGGCACGCCGCGCGGTGACGCAGAGGTGCATCGCTGGCTTGGCCTCGTCAATTCCGACATCCACCCTGCCTTCAAACCGCTGTTCGGCGCGACCGCCTATCTGGGCGACGAGGCGACCATCGACAAGACTAAGGCCCATGCACGGAAAACCCTGCGCGACCTGTTCGACGTGGTGGACAAGCAGTTGAAAGGCCGTGACTGGATCGCCCAGCAGCGCTCCATCGCCGATGCCTATCTGTTCGTGGTCCTGCGCTGGGCCCATGCGGTCAAGCTTGATATCTCCGGTCTCACCGAGATTGCCCGCTATTACGGGCAGATGCAGAAGGACTCTGGTGTGGTCAAGGCACTTGCGGTCGAGGGTCTTGCCTGAGCCGGAGGCTGTCGTCTTGCAAGGGCGGTTGCGTGAGATTCTGATCGCGCTGGCGCGGACCGGGACTCTCGCAACCTACAGGGAACTCGCCGAACGCCTCGACCTCGTGCCGCCAAAGACGATCCATCGGGTTACCGGGTTGCTCGAGATGCTGATGGCGGAGGATGCCGAAGCAGGTCGGCCGCTTCTGGCGGCGCTTTGCGTCGGCCGGTTGCGCAGCGGCCTGCCTGCGCCCGGCTTCTTTATGACCGCCGAGGCCCTGGGGCTTTTCACCGGCGCGCCCGAAGGTGCGGAGGCGCGGGATTTCCACGCACGGGAACTGCGCCGCGTCTTTGAATTCTATCGCCAGTGATGCGGCGCCAGCCTGAGGCGCTTCACTACGGTGATGACTGCGCAGTTTGTTTCAGTATTGCTCGGCGGACTCTTCCGTCGGCGTTGCGGCCAAGGGTGTAACGGCCGAATTCGGAAAACCGCCCCCGGAAACGGGCTGGTGTCGCGGCGGGATAGGTCGCGGCCTTGGCTGAGGCTGCGTGACCACCGGCAACTGCTCTGATCCCCCAAAACTGGACCGTTCTGAACTGGAATTTTCCACTTATAATCCGATGACGGGAGAAGGAGAATTCCGGCATTAGGTAGCAAAAGCCACCGATGGTCACTCAAGCTGCTGATATTTGGCCAATTTTTCGACATCTCATAAGGGCGGCAAGGAGGCTCCCATCGACAGAGGTGGCGAGTTGGCGAACGTAATCATCTAAGCTCACTGAGCGATCTCGGCGACTGCGGTCAAATCTTCGTTCACCATCATGTTGAACAGGGTCCAGCCATAGGGATGCCGCGCAGGATGAACAGGTCGGACAGAGCATCGATCACATCGACGGCCTTCAGCCGCCGGCTCACCCTGATAGCGATACATTCCCTTGTGAACTTGTCGATCACATTGAGCATGCGGAACTTCCTGCCGTTGTGGGTGCGGTCCTCGACGAAGTCGCAAGACCAGACATGGTTGGGATACTCCGGCCGCAGCCGGAGGCAGGAACCGTCGTTCAGCCACAGACGGCCGCGTTTGGGTTGCCTTTGCGGAACTTTCAGCCCCTCACGCCGCCAGATCCGCGCGACCCGTTTAACATTCACCACCCAGCCCGCACGGTGCAGCATCGCTGTGACGCGGCGATAGCCGTAGCGGCCATATTGGATGGCGAGCGCGATGATGTCGGCAGTCAAAGCCGCTTCATCATCCGGTGTCGTTGGAACCTTTCGCTGGGTAGAACGATGTTGACCCAGAACACGGCACGCCCGTCGTTCGGGAACGCCAAGCTCAGCAACAACATGATCCACGCAGGCACGGCGACGCGCCGGGCTTAGAAGTTTCCCCGCGCAGCTTCCGCCAGGATCATCTTGTCCAGCGTCAGGTCGGAGACGGCGCGCCGAAGCCGCGCATTCTCCGTCTCAAGTTCCTTCAACCGCTTGACCTGATCGCCCTTCAGGCCGCCGTACTCAGACCGCCAGCGATAATATGTTACTTCCGTCACGCTGATCGAGCGGATCGCCTCTGCGACCGACTTTCCCTGCGATGTCAGAACGTCAACCTGCCGAAGCTTGGTGACGATCTCCTCCGCACTATGTCTCTTTCTGGCCATCGCTTCAGTCCTCCAGCGGCTCAAAAGCCATACATCAGGGAGGACCACTTTTCAGGGGGCAGACCAGAATGAACGCCGTGGCTCGCTCCCGCGAACAAATTACCCCCACTGCTGAATTCCCCAACCGAGATAGCCCCGTCCTGTCGGGAACCGGCAGCATCGGAAGCCTCCCGCCGCGCTTCTTCACAGGCTTTGTTAGCCCTACAGCCCATGCCAGAATGCTGTAATATCAATGTAGCACAGCGTTGGAGCGACAAGCGCCACCTGGAGTTTGCAAGCTTCCAACAGCAGTCATTTCCGCTGGAGGCCGTGCAGAATGGCCATCACTCAGAGATTTCTCGGATTCGCGATTCAAATCTCAGGATTTTTGTTACCGGGCACATGAGTAATGGGGGGACGACATCCATTCATCGAAAAAACGGCATCATTTATCTACGGCACGATATCGTCTGCTTAACATGGGGTTTCCCAGCCTACGGACAAGCCGGGTTTTCGCCTGGGCCCGGTCGTAGCCGTCTGCATCGAGGCGACCGAGGGCATCGCGCATGATACCGCTCATCCTGATGACGTCTTCGGCGGTACCGCGGCCGCGAGAGACGACCGCAGCATAGGCGTGCAGGGACTGTAGCAGTGCCCGGTCGAGATCGTCCGCTTCGGGGATCATGCCAGCGTCCAGCCGAGCACGGTAGCGAGCCTGTCTAGCCCGCTGCGCTGCTGTCCCCGTCGTCGTCGGCCTGCCCCCCATTGCCTCATCCTTCCGTCACTCAGAGATCGTCACTCAGAGACGATGACACATGATGACGCGAGAGAGATTCCGCCGGTGGGAATTTTATTCGGCGGGGCGCAGGCGGTCTGGCGTGAGCATGCGAGGACGGAGGCGCCCGGTACGGGCCTTGGACGCGACTGTCATAGGGACACCGGGTCGTCCCGGGAAAGCGAGTCCCAAGAGACGCTGGATCTCGATGGAACCCGGTGCACCCGTGGCCAGGATGATCATCGCGGCGTCTGAGAGAGCCTGCCTGACGGCGCTTGCCGTGGGCTCTGGGGTGCCTTCGGCGGCCGACTGACGCTGGCGCTCACGGGAACGCCGTTGCGCATCTCGCATGTACGTCTGACGGTCCTCTGTCGGCATGTCACGTACGCCCGGTTGGGTGCGTGCTTTGAGTGCCTCGTAAAGCTGTTCCAGCGTCGGTTTCATCGTGTCCTCCCATGTCTATAGAAAGAGCATGATCACCGGCGGATAACGGTGCAATATGTTTGATGTGTCAAACATGAAATAAATTTGCCGCCGGTGACGCTTCGGTCCGTGGAAGGATTTGTCTGGATAAGGCCCGTGGGTTGTGCCGGGGGGCGCGGTGTACATATCTCGCGAAAAATGTACAACCGGGCCGCCGGAGGCTGAGGACACCCTACGGGGGACCGCTATATCTCCCGTACCACCCACAGTCCTATCCGAGCGAAGCTCCCGACCGTTATGTCCCCCCGTCACTCGCCGAGCCCCGCGAGGTGATAATCGGTAAAGACCAAAAGGTCTTAATCCGGGAAGGGTGTTTTACCACGCCACCGGCGGACAGTTCAGATCGAGACGCGGGAACAACCGAAGGACCGAAGGGACGAAGGGCGTTAGCTTGTATCTTGAATCAGGGCCGTAATTGTTGTCATAAAACACAGAAAACCCTGATTCTACATAGGCTTGTCAACTTTCATTTCGTCCGCCAAAACCCAAGTTACGAACCATCCGAAACCATTTCGTCCGCCAAAACCAAGCCATATTCATTTCGTTCAGACATTTGTGTTTGGCGGACGAAATGCCGATTACAAAGTATTTTGTTGACAGCGGATGGTATCTTGTTCGCCTACATTCGGAACCAGCCAACTATCTTTGTGCATATGAAAGTAAGGATCGATTTATTTCTTCCAGAAAGCTTGCGCCGACGGACGAAATGCATTTTCATTTAGTCCATGGGTTGAGTTTTGCCGGACGAAATGGAGTGAAGGCATTCTGTCCAGAGTTTTAAGGGGAGTGGACGAAATGGCGGCATTGAGACAGATGAGGAGAGAAGGGCCGGGACGGACAGAGGATGGCCTATTCCGTCC
Source organism: uncultured Alphaproteobacteria bacterium (assembly GCA_937988775.1). GTDB lineage: Bacteria > Pseudomonadota > Alphaproteobacteria > Rhizobiales > Beijerinckiaceae > CALKHP01. Next base: position 102,190 of record CALKHP010000060.1, on the reverse strand, counting down.
GTCTACTCGCGGTGATCTCACGGCCGCCCTCGGTTCCAAGAAGAGCTTCGAGGTCATCTCTCCTGAAAGCCCTCGCCCGGTCGAGATGCTAGAGACGATCCATGTCAAGGGTGACGACGCTCTCACGTCGAACGACGTCGCTCTCCACGAACTCCTCGTCTCTGCCGCATACGATCAAGATCCGTCCATGGAGAAGGCCAGCTTCACGGTTCCCATGGCCCATGCCATCCGATTCCTTGGACAGAATGCCCGCCGGTCATTGATCCGGGATTCACTCACCCGCCTTCGTTCGACGACGGTTTCCTACGGCGCGCCAGGCGGCCGCTACTACGAGGACGTCCCGCTGCTTGTCGGATGGAGCAGCCGTGACGGCGACATCGACGACATCGAGTTCATGCTTGCCCCGCCGATCCGGGCTCTGATGTCATCACAGCCGAGATATGCCTACCTCGAGCTGGCTGCCCTTGGGCGTATGAAATCTCGGAACGGCGTCGGCATCCGACTCTACCGCCAGATCGCGGCTATGATGTCGATGGTCAAATACGATCCTAAATCTGAGACCGACAACGTCCACACGATCGATCTCCCCACAGGATGGCTGGCTCATATCCTCGGATACGACGACGGCGGACCTCTTCATGTCGGCCATCTGAGAGAGCGTGCCATTGAGCCAGCCGTAGAAGACCTCGAGCATGTCAACGGCTTCGATGTCGTCGATCTCGTCCCCGTGAAAGCGGCATCCAAAGGCGCCCCCATTGAATCCTTCCGTTTGACGCTTCGGAAGAACCCGCCTTCCCGACACCACGTCCGCCGCATCGGCGTTTCGAAGGATTTCATGGCCCGTGTTGGAGGCGTCGATGACCCCAAATACCGGGTCAACCAGAGCATCTGGCTCAAGGCGGCCGCCGTCAGCACCAACCAGTTCAAAGCCTATGACGAAGGATATTTCGAAGCATGGCTCATCGCTATCGCCGAGGCTCTGTCCGATGAGCCGGTGTCCGACGGCTATGCCACCCGCCTTCGCGGACAACGTCTTCTCGATGCCATCGCGTCCCGCGGAGCAGATACCGCCGCATGGGATTTCATCACCGAAGAGACCGCCGACCCGGACCTAATCACTCTGCGTGTTCGTCTTTCCAGAAACCGCATTCGTGATGCCCAAAAGGCCCGGTACCATCGCTATAAGGACTCGACATCGACCGACGGACCGAGCCGCCGGCGGCGTGATAAGAAGCCGGTGACGATCACGCAGCAAGCCGTCGTCATTCCATCCGTTCAGACGGACACCAACCAGATTCAGATCGCCGAGCGCGATGAGTTGCTCGTCGTCGCCCGGGATGACTGTCCGACCCTGTCCGTCGAAGATTGGGTAGCCAAGCCGATCAGAGAGATGCAGTTCACCGGCGAGACCAAGATTCCGGTCGTGATCCTGTATCGCGACGTCGTCGCTCACTCATGGGAGCGCTATGTGATCGGCTCTTATGCTGTCACAGAAAGCGACATCGCGATCATCGCGGCGAATAAGGACATCGAAAAAGTCGTGGTCCAGATCGCCGGTGAAGTGACCGGGACCCGGGTCACCACCCTTCCCGGGAAACGGACACAGAAACTTCCGCCGGTGACTCCGTCCACACCCGATGAGGTCCCGCCGAACCTCCGTTTCATGCTCTGCGATGAGGCCCGCGAGGAATGCCGGGCATTCTATGATGCCTGCATCACGCTTTTTGTTTTCGATCGATTTATCAATGAGATGCCACAGAAATTCCCGTTCCTGACGCGTTTGGATCAGGAGTTCGATGGGCAGTATGTCCGCGCGTTGAAGCTCTTCTCCGCTGCAAATCCGTACAGAGAACCGGCGACAACACCATGCTCTAACCTCGCCACCGCCTTGGCTAACGGGCGCTTCGAAAACCTCCAAGGAAGCATCGATTACGCGACCAAAAAGGCCTGTGAAATCATCATGGATAAGGCCCCGTCGGCTGTGAAGGCGAAAATTTGGGAGGAAGGCTTGATCCCGAGTTAACCATTCCTCTGGGAAGGCTTTTGACGCCGCCCCAAGATCCCGGTATCAGTCGCCATCGATCAGGAGACACGACAGTGAAGAGCACCCGTATACGCACCGTTTGACACGTCAAACGCCCGCTTAATCAAGAGCGGGGCGCGTATAGGAGTTCACTGTGTCCGATCATCCCCATGCTGGGGGTCTCCATCGAGATCTCAGCAGTCATCATCTCACTCAGCGTCTGCACGACATCGACGAGACGCGACGTATCGATATCTGCATCACTTGCTACGATCTGTACGCCGGTCCTGTGGCCCCCGCAGATGTCGCCGCCGCGCCCCTGATCGATTTGTGGTCGATCAGTGATGACCACTATCTCGTCGGCCGGTGCGGAGACGAGATTCTGGCTCCATTCATCACCGGCATCGCCCCAGATTTGAGCCATATGGCCACACTCGGCGGGGTCTATCGCCTCGGCCGCCAGGCTCCCCTCGCTATCGAGATCGGGGGTAGCCATGATGCTTAGCCGCACTGATCTCAAAGAGGAAATCGACCGGCTGTCTGGTCTCGTCGTCGCATTGCGCGAGGTGCTCGAGAACGGCATGCCGACCGCCGCCAGCTTGAACGGGTCGCCGGTGATTGACGACTGGTCGATCATCGACATGCCCCGCCGGGCACTCACCGGCCGCATCTACAGTCACCCCCATCTCGGCATCAGCCCGCGCGGAATCGGCGTGACGTCGGACCTTTATTTGATCGACAGCACCATGGGAGTCGCCCGGACTTTGAGCCGTTGGTACCGTCTGGGAGGACGCAATGATCGCCGCTGATGACAAATCCATCAAAAATGAAATCGATCGGCTCGAGGGGCTCGCCGCAGCCCTTCGGCATGTCCTCGAGCATGGCATGCCGACCGCCGACGACCTTCGAGATCAGGGAGCCCCTATTATCGACAAATGGGAGTTTGGTACCAGGCCTAAGACGGTCCTCGAGGGTGAGATTTACGGACATCCGGATCGTTCGATCTACGGCCTCGGCGTGACCTCTGGTCTCTGTCTCATCAACACCGAACTCGGCGTCGCCCGGACTTTAAGCCGGTGGTACCGCCTCGGAAAACGCCTCGTACACACGCCCCCAATCTCCATCGAGGACCTCAAATGACGACCCTCATACGCCGCATACGCGACACCTCCGCGCACGCGCACTGACCGCAGGGAATCCGCCCTGCTGTCACAAGCAGGACTGGAATTTTCCCGTGGCTCTCAAGACTTCGTCCACAAAATACAAGCTGTCGGCACAGTATCTGGCGCGTCGGAAATCGTCCGTCGGGTCGCATCTGATCGGCTGTCTGATCGAGAAATCTCTGGCTTCGCAGACCGCGATTCTGGCCGGTCAGCACAGTGCAATCGCCATGCTCGCGCCCGCTTCCGTTCACGCACTTCTGCATGATGAGTTGAGCGATTTTCTCGTGCAGGCCCCGCGTATCTATGACGATAGCGGTAACGAACTCGATGTCCCGGACTACTGCTCCCTTGAACGGGGCAGAGTCATCATTCTCAAAGAGTTTTCTCCGGGGCGCGGTGAAGATTTCAGCGATGTCAACGATCGGATGATCGCGGCGATCGCGAAATCTCGTGCCGTGATTTTCGTCGTCGAACGCCGTGACGACCTTCCCGAAGACCTCGCGATCATGCTCGACGGCGTTGTTAATTTCCCGTTTCCGTCGAGGCAGGACATCGCGAAATCGATCCGTGCCGTCACCGGCGAACAAGCAAAATCGGACCAGCTTGACGTCGTCCAGGAGCTTGTTCTGCACGATTTCAAGCGAGTTTTTTGGGTCGGTCGAGACCTCGAATCCGCCGTCCGCCGGGCGACGGGTATCCTGAGGCTGCGGCTTGATAGGGAAAATCGGCAGGATCGGATCAAGGATGACCTCGACAAAGAAGTGAAGGAAATCCTTAAGGAGCAGCCCCCCAAGGAAAACAACCTCAAGCTGCAACGCACCCCATCGCTCGATGACCTTCATGGTCTCGGGGAGGCTGCGGATTGGGGTCGTGAACTCGCTCAGGACATCGCGGACTACAGGGCAAAAAAGATCTCGTGGGGCGATGTCGATCGCGGTGTTCTGCTCTCCGGTCCTCCCGGTACCGGCAAGACGACCTATGCCAGAGCGCTCGGAAAAACCTGCGACTTGCCGGTCTTTGCCCACTCGTTTGCTCAGTGGCAGGCATACAAGGGCGGCCATCTCGGAGACATGCTGAAGGCCATGCGGTCGGCATTCGAGGAGGCTACCAAGTCCGCCCCGTGCATTCTTTTTATCGACGAAGTTGACGGCGTTGGCGACCGAAATCGCTTAACCGGGAACAACAGCGGTGACACGTACTGGTTGCAGGTCGTCAACGCATTTCTCGAATGTCTTGACGGTTCCGTGAGCCGTGAAGGCGTGGTTGTCGTCGGAGCATGCAACAACCCAACGTTGATCGACGAGGCCGTTACGCGCGCCGGTCGGCTGGATCGTCACATCAAAATTGAGCTTCCTGATGCGGCCGCCCGGGCTGGCATCCTTCGGTATCATCTTCGCGATGATCTCGCCGGTGATGACTTGATGCCTGTCGCTCTGCGAGCAGACGGGAAATCCGGGGCGGACATCGAGCAGCTTGTCCGCGATGCCCGCCGGATCGCCCGTCGTGCCCGCCGTTCCATGATCATCGACGACCTGATCGCGTGCCTGCCCGAGTTGCATCCGCTCGACGACAAAGATCAGCTTCTGATCGCGATTCACGAAGCCGGTCATGCGGTCGTGAGCAAAGAATTCGGCCACGAGGTCGAGAAAATCGGGGCGGCTTCGGTGATGCCGGGGACCGGCGGCAAAGCCGGGGCGACCCTAGTCAAGCGTCGGAGCATGATTTTTCTCCGGAAAATCGACGTCATTCATGATGTTGCGCAGCACCTCGCCGGACTTGTGGCGGAGGAGGTCATCCTCGGAGAGCGGACGGATGGCGGCGGTTCCACCGACCCGACGACTGACCTCAACGCCGCCACGATCGTTGCGCTGCGAGCCGAGATCCACCTCGGCTTGGGAACCCGACTTTCGACGATGGTTCCCCAGACCGATGCCGATTTCCTCGGCATCTATCGCCGTGACGAACGCGTGCAGATTGCCGTCGAGGAGACCCTTCAGAGGGCCTTCCGGATGGCAAAACTTGTGGTCCGCCGACACAAAAAGCGCGTTCTCAAGCTCGCCGAAGCACTCCTCGAACACGGCGTCCTCGAGGGCGAAGAACTCCAGAAAATCATGTCCGACCCCGGCCTCGAAATCGGCGGACACATCGACATTGAAGGGGGCGTGAAGTGAGCAACAACTGGAAATCTGACCTCGTCCGCGCCCATCGTTGGATGCGTCACGGAGGGTATCCGTCGGTCAATGACGGCTGGGAAAAGCTCGTCACGAAACTCGTCGACGACATCTCCGAAATCGTCGAGCGCGACAACCTGAACGAGTTCCAAGTGGCTCAAGTCAAAGAGAAATTCGGAACTTTGAGGTTCTATTGCTACGGCGGAACCGACGAGATTCATGCTCTGATCGAAGCAGCCGAGGAAGAATCCGGCCGCATCTGTGAAGATTGCGGGAAGCCAGGCCGTCTCATGACCGGCGGCCCTTGGATCCACACGGCATGCCCCGATCACGAAGGAGACGATCGATGAAACTGTGGATCCTCTCCGACCTCCATCTCGAGCATCAGACCATCGATCCGTTCGATATCCCGAACGCCGATGTCGCCGTGTTGGCGGGTGATATCCATCGGCCGGTGACCCGTTCGATCAGGTGGCTGTCCGAGCATATCGGTCAGCATATGCCTGTGATTTTCGTGCCCGGGAACCACGAATTTTATCATCGCGGCATCACCACCTCGATCGCCGATGGCTTCAAAGAGACCATCAAATTTCCGTCGGTTCATCTGCTCCACGACACACCCGTCATCATCGACGGAGTGCGGTTTATCGGCGCTACGCTGTGGACCGATTATGCCCTCGATGCCGATCCGAACCCCGGTCGGAGGCGCGATATCGACATCGCGGCGGCAATGGAAGAGGCATCTCTTTTTCTTGCTGATCACTACATGATCACGCTCAAAAATGAGTGGTGGACGCCCACCATGGCCCGAGCGCAGCACCTCGAATCCAGGGCCTTCATCGAGCACGAGTTGGCGCAGCCGTTCGACGGGCCGACCGTCGTCGTCACCCATCATGGCCCGCACCCTCTCTCGGTCGGTCCACGTTTTATCGGGTCGTCTTTGAACCCGGCTTTCGTGTCTGACCTGAGCGACGTCATCGAAAAAGGGCGGCCGGATTTGTGGGTGCATGGGCATGTACATCACACCACGGACTACCGTGTCGGCGACACTCGGATCGTGTGCAACCCGCACGGCTACGGGTGGGAAAACCCCGATTTTGACCGGGCCATGGTCATCGAGGTGAAGCGATGATCAGCGACAAAACCCTCGATCTCGCCGACCTCGTGCAGGCCTTCCGCTCGCTCAAATGGTCGACCTATCTGCGTGATGACGTGACCGGCGAGTGCCAGTCGGCGGTCGGTGACGCTTGGTATAAGAGCCTCGAAACCTTGCTCGTCACAGCCGCTGCACTCGATGCCGATCACCCCGATATCGCGGCGAAATGGCGTTTCCTTGCAGCCGCTTTCGCCGCCATTCCTCCGCCTCGCAGACCATCCACGGAGGAACTTCTGACCCGATTCCGGAGGGGAGAAATCGGGGATCGGACCGTTCGATATATCGAAGGCTGGGATCCTTGGGAATTTTTTGAGGCATGCCAAAAACACCGGGTTCCGCCAATGCAAGGAGAAGGCGATGATTGATCACGTCCCAGACCTCGCCGATTTGGTGCAGGAATTCAGGATGCTGTGCTGGAAATCAAGCCGCTCTTTGCGTGACGCGATCGGCAAAAAATGTTGGCGTCTTCTCGCGGATGCATGGTTTGAGGAGCCTGAATCTTTGCTCCCGGTCGCCGATGCACTCGATGCCACGCGTCCCGATCTTGCGGCGGAATGGCGCTTCCTTGCGGCCGCTTTTGCCGCCGACCCACCGCCTCGTCGACCGCCCACAGAGGAGCTTTTGGCTCGCTACCGTAATGGGGATCTCGAAGAGAGGACCATTCGATATATCGAAGGATGGGACCCCTGGGATATCATTGAGGCCCGCCAAAAACACCGAGATTCACTGATGAAGGAGGGCGATGATGAGTAACAAAATTGGCCTCCGGGACGGTGCTCCCGATCGGGAACAGTCGCCGCTGTATCAGCATCGTGTCACCGTTCGGGATCATTCTTACCGCTCGGGAAGTTTTGGCGATAATCCTGGTAAACTTACCGATTTGGAAGTTTTGCAACTCACCCCTGTTGCAAAGGCGCCACGAAAATCAAGAATCCGTTCACTGACGGAGCAAGTAACTCGCCGATTCGAGGCGGCACGCATTGACGCAATGAAGCCTACCACGCAAAGAACATCCATGAAAAACGAACCGTTGCTTCAGACCGTCGTCGATATTGTTGACATTTCCACGCTGTTCGACCCGCATGAAGATGCGCCGCTTTCTCTCGAAATGGCCGTCCGCCTGCCTGAATTGGGCGGCGACATCATGGAAGCGAGCCTCCTCGTGAGCGAAAAAATGCTCCGCGGGGCGATCAATCGCGGGGAACTCGGCTACGAAAAGCATGGGAAAAACATCCGGATCACGCGACGATCGATCCGGGAATGGAGGGAAGCATGTCGCGTTCAAGGAAGCCTGCCCGCCTCTGGCTCGAGACAGCCCGATACGACAAAAACGGCAAACTCACGCACAATGCAGAATGGAAAATCCGCGACATCGTCGATGGAAAATCCAAGAAAATTGGCACTGGCTGCGGCGCGAGCGAGATTACAGCGGCTCAAAGGGCTTTAAGCGACTACCTCGTCGCCCAGCACTCGGATTCCGATCGCGAAAAGCATCGTCACGCACATGAAGTTTTGATCGCCGATATCCTTGATAACTATGTTCAGGCGGCTTCGAAGACGATCAAACGGCCGAGGGAACTCGCGCAGCGCATCGGTGCCCTCCTCGATTTTTGGGGTGAAAAGACCTTAGATAGCGTGGATTCGATTACGTGTGGCGCATACGCCGATTCTCGGACTTCGCAGATTATGGCGCGTCGTGAGCTCGAGGATCTTCGGTCGGCCATTCATCTCGCGAACCGGAATCGCATCTGCAAAGAAGCGATCATCGTGACGATGCCGGAGAAACCGGAAGGTCGGACGATGTGGATGGAGCGTGAGACGGTCGCCAAAATCCTGTGGGCCGCATACAAAAAAAGGGAATATCAGACCCGCCACAAGGGGCCTGATAAGGGCAAAAAGATTCCGACAAAACGGCGTCCGACCCTGCATGTTGCAAGGTTCATCCTGACTGCTCTCTACACCGGGTCGCGCGCCAGCAGAGTATGGCAGGCGTCATTTGCTCAGGAAGAAGGACGTCCTTGGGTCGATCTGGAGAACGGATTGTTCTACAGAAAGGCCCCCGGCGAGCGCGAAGAGAAAAAGAAAAAAGCTCCAAGCATCCGCATCCCCGGCCGACTTCTTGCACATCTCAGCCGGTGGCACCGGCTTGGTGCAAAATACGTCGTCGAATATAATGGCCGAGCCGCAGACCCAAAGAGGGCCTTCCGTACACTCGTTGATGATACCTTGGGTGAGAACAATGAGGTGGTTCGACACACTCTTAGGCACACGGCGGTGACATGGCTGATGCAATCCGGGGCGGACAAATTCGAGGTCGGAGGCTTCGCTGGCATGAGTCAGGAGACGATGGAAAAGGTCTACGCGCACCATCATCCTGACTATCAAAAAAATGTCGGAGACGCTTTCACGACGGGTAGAGCAGGTCGCGGCAAGAAGAATAACCGCGACAGTTTGCGACAGAATGACCCTGAACAAACGGGCATTTAGGGTCATCAACGGTCAGATAAAATGATTTAATATCAAATGATTAAACCGTACATCCACTCGTTCGGGACGAGGGGGTCGAAGGTTCGAATCCTTTCACTCCGACCAAATTTCTCTCAAAGAAAACGACAGTTTGCCCTGACGGGCATCTCGCGGTTTGGCCGGCTGCGTACCGAAATGGTCGAATCGAACTTTACATCGCTACGATGCAAAGTCGGCGACGTGCCCCGCGTCCCTATCGCCATATGGCGTGGCGCTTGACTCTCGCTCCGGCCATGCTCTCAATTCGCTCCCATGAGCGACGTCCGGCGATCCAGCCATCGATGACGGGAAGAGCGATCTCAAGCCCGGATAGAATGCCGGCCACGATGATCAGGCGGATGGATCAGGCGCGCTTGATGACGCGGCGCCAGTCGTCGATAAGGCGCATGGGCTATCTCCAATAAAAAACCCGCCTCAGAGGCGGGTGGTGGCAGGCATGAAAAAGCCCGCGCGAGGCGGGCGATGTCTCTCAAGCCGGTTGTTAAGAGCGGGCTCTGTGTGTAGGTTCCCGCCGCCACGGCCTTAGGCTGATGGCGAGGCGTAGGAACCTCTTCAGGTAGCGATTGTTTCGCTTTGTGGCTCCCTTTCGACGTTAGTTCGGAAGGGAGTTTCCCGATTATGGTCGGGGAGGCGCGAGCGGATGTCCAAGGCTACGGCCCAAAGGCACGCGCAGCCATTACCTGATGGCTTCCTAACTCCCCGACTATTCGGCCTTCTGTCTCGACGCCACCATCGTAAGACAAAAGTGCCGTTGTTTAAAACAGTAATCGAGAATACATGTTAAATCGTCCCGGTCGTGAGACTGGGATGGGGTGTAGGACCCCATCAGGTTGTGGTTAACCGCAGCTCTCCTCAGGCGAACAACCTGGGGAGAGTCTTCGGCGGTATCTGTGCGAGCAATCTGCCTGATGGTCTCCACCCCCGCATAATCGGGGGTAGAGATGCTGAAAGCATATGTCATCAATCTTGATCGTTCGCCCGAGCGCATGGAACGCATGAGTGCGCTACTGCGAACAATGAGCATTATGTTTGAGCGTATACCGGCAGTCGATGGGGCGACACTGACGGAAGACGCTATCCAGGATATCATCGACATCCCACCGCACGAATTGCAACCATCCCCGACTGAAATAGGGTGCTATCTTAGCCACACACGCGCTTGGGAGCGGATAGCCAGAGGGCGAGACGATTACGGGCTGGTTCTGGAAGACGATGTCATATTTGCGAAAAACTTCGCGAGCATTCTCGACAGCCCTAAGCTATTCGCCGAGCATCCTGATCTTGTCAGATTTGAGGGATGGAAGTAAAAGGTCCGGGTGCCATTTTGTGGCGAACTGCTCGGAGATGGCTATAAGCTTCATCGGCTGACATGGGATACATCCGGCGCGTGCTGTTATGCCTTATCGCGAGACGGCGCAAGGAGACTGCTTGCGCTCATGACGCACTATAAGGTTCCGGTAGATATGCTGTTGTTCCGCTCGAAGTACGGTCTTCGTTCGCTACTTGACATGAGGGCGACCGTCCCAGCGGCTTGTTTCCAATACCTCTACTATCACGGGGAAGCCCAGGGGGTATTCGCGTCGACGGTACTGCGGCCGCGCAGTGATATGGCGCGCGTTAAACTGAAGAAGAGGCTAACAGTAAGAATATACAAGGAACTGGCACGCAATGGCCGGAAGCTAGCTCGTGTCATTCGCGGGGTCAGGATGAAAGAGATCGGCCTGCATCGCTGTGGCATTCTAGAAATACCGACCACCCATCAATAATCTGGGCGGTCAGGCTGGCATATCATCTGCGGCAACTCCGCCAGAAACGTCTCGACGGTCGGCTGCTCGCGCTCGCCGGCCATTACCTTGGCGAGCTCGGCGTAGGCATAAGCCCACACCGCATCCCGCCGCGCGACATAGGCTTATGGCGATCCCGGAACGGTTCAGAATTACAGAAGATGTAATTGCCGCTACGCCGTCAACGAACGTGTGAGCGCAACCATCTCCTTGAGCTGCCAGCGCCGCATCAGGCCATAATTGTAAAAGCTGATCTGATCGACATCGTTGGCGATGGCTGCCTCGAGTTCGGCCTTGAAGCCCGGCGAGGTCGGTCCGTGCGGCCAGCCGCAAGCCTGGAAATGCGTGAGCTCCACCCGCGGCGTTGCCGCTCCGGTCAGTTGGCGAATGCGCGCTGCTTCCTCGCGGCGCGCTTCCGGATGCCAGACGATGACCGCGCCGACCTTGTCAAGCACGCGCTCCAGCTTGACGCCTTCCGAGCCATCGACCTCGACCGGCGCCCAGACACCGAGCCGCGCCCGCGACACCTTGCTCACCGCATCGGCCATGCCGCGCACCAGATCGACGACGGCATTCTCGCGGCATTGCAGATAGCCGGCGAGAGCGGAATCGCGCGCAAGCCATTCGCTGCGCATCTCCTCGAGCGGGCCGGCGGGATCGACGTCGGATTCTGCATCAAAGCAACGCTCAATCTCGGCACAGACGCGCACCTGCAAACCGTCAGGATCGAGCCCCGCGTGCCTCGCCCGTTCCTTGCAGCTCTCGCAGAAGCAGAGACCGAGCAGCCACTCGGTCCACGGCGCGATATCGATCAGGATGCGCGGCCGTACCCAGCCATACTGAAATTTATGAAAGCCGATACCCTCGAGCTCAATCAGGTCGACGGGAAACTGCGAGCCCAGATCCGCAGCCATAGCGCAGAAGAATTCCTGCACATCGGCATTGCAGGGGCATGTCGTCGCCGGCACGCGATCGCCGGTCGGCAACACCTTGGCGCATTCCGGCACCTGCCGCGTCATCCACGGCTGGAACTGGCCGATTGACCACGCATTGAGCCGCAGGCCGAGCTTGACGCTGCGCTCGCTGACCAGCGGCCAGACGCGGACGATCTCATCCTCCGGCCAGATTTCCGGCTTGATGCGGCCATAGCGTTCGGCCCGCGCCGGGAAGAAGACGCCGCCGTGTTCGGTATAGAGCACACGCCGCCCCTCGCCGCGCGCTGCCAGAGTCGCGATCGGATGATAATTCGAGGTCAGTTCGATGCCGGTGAGGCCGAGATCGCGAATCTCGCCGAGCACACGGTCGACGCCGCCAGCGTGGATATCCCAGGGATAGACCCAGGTCTGAAGTTTCACCGGTGCCTCATCACGTTCGATCGAACAGGTTCGTAACCTCGCCGCGAGCGACTTCGTAGCTGACGATCGCGCGCACGGAGACCAGCGGACGGAAGCGCTCGACGACGTGCTCTTCGTGCTCGCGGCTGTTGAGATAGTCCTTCAGATCCTGCTCGTCGTCGAAATCGACGTTGAAGGCATATTCGAAGGTCTGGTCGCGCTGGCTGATGTTCCTGCCGAGCGTGAAGTTGCGCATCTTCTTGTGAATCCGCGGAAAGTCCACGTATTCGCGCAGCAGGGCCTCGCAGGCCTCCTTGGATGCGGTCGGCTTGAAACTGAAAAGCACGCTGTGTCGGATCATGGTCTTGCCGCCGGTGAGGTGAAGCCAAAGAGTTCGGTAGGAGCATCGACCAGAATGCGCCGGCGCAGTTTCGCGTCGGGCACAAACCGCTCGAACAGTTCGACGAGACCGGCGTCGTCCGGGGTCGGGCGATCGTACAACACATGCGGCCAGTCGGTCGCCCACACGGTGCGCTCCGGTGCCAGGTCGATAAGGGCACGCACATAGTCTACCGTATCGTCGTAAGGCGTGCCCTGCCGCGACACCACGTCCATGCGGGAGACCTTGAGCCAGCACGTGTCACTGGCCATCACGCGGCGCATGAAGGCAAGATCGGCGGGATCGATGCCCTGGGTGCCGTCGAAATAGGCCATGTGATCGATGATCACCGGCGCATCGATACGCTCGATCAGGCTCCAGCGCGCCTTCAGTTCAGCCACGGTGGCGTGCAGCGAGATGCTCCAGCCGCGCCTGGCGACGCGCGTGACGCGTCTGACAAAGGTGTCTTCGTCCCAGGCATTCCCGAGCATCGATAAAATATTGAACCGCGCACTGACAAAGCCGGCCGCTTCGAGTTCGGCCAGTTCGGCATCGCTCACGGTTTCGTCGACGACAGCGACAGCGCGCAGGCGCTCGGGCATGCGGCGCAGCGCCGCCAGCACAACGCTGTGGTCGGTACCGTAGATCGAGGCCTGCACCAGCACGGCGCGGTCGACGCCCAGCCAGCGGTGAAGCTCGAGCATGGCATCCAGGTTCGCGTCGATCGGGTCGTATTTGCGGTTATCGGCGAGACGGCTGCTGCCGGGCGGGCCGTAGATGTGAATGGCACAATCGCAGGCATCAGCCGGAAACGTAGTCGATGGCTTGCGCAGAGTGCGGACGCGGTCGGGATAGGAGCCAATCACGGCGCGAACCCCTCCGGCACCAGCGTGCCTTCCTCGAGCAGGCGCACGGCAGCGCGGCCCATGGCTAACCGCGCCTCGATCGAGCTTGCGCCCATATGCGGGGTCGAGAACATGTTCGGCATGCGCAACAGGCGCATATCCACCGGCGGCTCGATCAGGAAGGCATCGACGCAGGCGGCGAAATTCTCGTTGCTGGCGAGCCGGTCGGCCAGTGCGCCTTCATCGACGATGCCGCCACGGCAGGTGTTGATCAGTACGCAGTCAGGGCGCAAGCGCGCCAGTGTCTCCGCGTCATACAGAAAGCCGTTGCCCCGGGGGCGTGGAATATGAAGCGACAGCACTTCCGAACGCTTCAGCAGCGTGTCGAAGTCAACCGGCGTCACGTTATACTGGCGATAGAAGTCCGGGAAATCCAGAATGTCGTGAACGATGATTTCACAGTTGAACGGTTGCAGCAGGCGGACGACTTCCTTGCCGATGAAGCCGCAACCGTGCAAACCGACGACGCGGCCAGTCAACTGGCGCCCAACCTTCGTCTTCGGCCCCTCACCGTCGCGCATGGCATAGGCCCGCGATGACAGCCAACGCAGCGCGATCAACGTGAAGGCAATGGTCAACTCGGCGACCGCTAGCCGGTTGACACCCGGCTGATAGCCAAAACGGACCTTGCGTTTTCTCAGCGCATCGAAATCGACGTTGTCGCAGCCGACGCCAAACTTGCCGATGGCCGTCAGGCCGGGACAGGCGGCCATCACCCGCTCGGTCAGCGGCTCAAGGCCGATCACGGCTGCGTCGCAGCCCTGCAGGAACTCAATCAGCTCATCTTCGGCCAGAACCGGCAAGACCTCGTGGAACTTGGCATGGGGGTATTTGGCGAGTACCTCGGCCCGCAATTCGGGGATATTTCCGATGGCTCCGACCGCGATACCGGGCTTGACGACCATTTCTCTCCGCCCCTGTTTTCTTGTTCGCGATGTACGAACCTGTTTCGCCATAAAGCACCGCCAGGTATGCCGTTGTCAACCGGTTCGGGCTGGTGCATGGTCCGCCAGAGATTCGTCAGATCATCCTTTTGCGCGATCACTCCCATGAAGCGAGCGGCTCCCCGCCAAGCCTCCAGCGTCCAGTCCGGCGACACCACTTTGGTTGTCCTGGAGACGGTGGCGTTCGCGGAAGACGAACTGGGCGTGACGCAAATCGCCGGCCGCCTCGGCCTGACCAAAAGCGCCATCTACCGCCATCTGCAGGGACTGGTAGATCGCGGCTATCTGGTTCAGCACCCGGTGACCTCGCGTTATTCGCTCGGCCCCAAGGCCTATCTCATCGGCCATCTGGCGCCGGCCATCGGTGACGTGGCGCGCGCGGGCGACGGACCGATGCGGGAAGTGCGTGACCGCTTCGGCCTGTCGACCGTGCTGACCACGCCATCGAATGCGGGGGCGCTCGTCGTCAAGACCGTGTCCGGCACGACCAGCATCGCCATCGGCGCGCGCGTCGGCAGCGTACTCACGCTCCATGGCTCGGCGCAGGGACAGGTCATGCTTGCCTTCGGCAACCGCACGCTGGCCGACCGTACTTTCGCCGGCAAACTGCCCGCACTGACACGCCATAGCCTCACCGATCCCGTCGCACTTAAGGAGCGCATCGCCAAGGTGCGCGCCGATGGCTACAGCGTCGCGCCGGAAGAAAGCATCATCGGCATCAACGGCCTTGCCGCGCCGGTGTTCAACGTCCGTGGCGATCTCGCAGCGGTCGTCGCCATCGTTTCGTCGATTCAATACCTGCCGGAAAAGCCCGAGCAGGACATGATCGACGCCGTTTTGGCGATGGCCAGTTCCATCTCGACGCTGCTCGGCTACGGCTATGCCGAAGCCGGCAGCACGCGCCCCACACGCTAAGCCAATGATTCCTCTCGATAATTTTAGCGTGGAGCAGGCCCGCGACGGACGAACCCGCTCTACTCCTCCACATAGGAGCTGAACAGGCCCGATGGCTTGACGAGCAGGAAGACGAGCAGGATCGAGAACGCGATCACGTCCTTGAAGCCGGCGTCGAAAAACAGGATCGCGAAGGACTGCAGCAGCCCGAGAATGATGCCGCCAACGAACGCGCCTGTCGGATTGCCGAGCCCGCCGATAATCGCGGCGATAAAACCCATGACCGAGAAGGTCAGGCCGATATGATAGGCGGTGTACTGCGCCGGCGTGATCAGGATGCCGGCGATAGCGCCCAGCGCTGCGCTGAGCCCGAAACTGTAGGTCAGCATCCGCTCGACCTTGATGCCGAGCAGTGGCGCGACATTGCGATCCACCGCACAGGCGCGCATCGCCTTGCCGAGCAAGGTCTTCTTGTACAGCAGGTTTAGCAATATCATGATCAGCACCGACAGCACCGCCATCCACACGGTCTGCCGCGCGATGGATGCGCCGAAGGCCTGCAGCGGCGGCCCGGCTGTGAACGGCGGGAAGCTGTGCGTTTCGTCGCCCACGGTGTGTAGGACAGCGTTCTCGGCGATCACGCCAAGTGCCAGCGTCGCCAGCATCATGATGAACAGCGATGTGTTGCGCTTCCACAGCGGCCTGATGATCGTCACCTCGAACAGCATGCCGATCAGCGCACTCAAGAAGATGGACAGGATGATCGCAAACCAGATCGGCAAACCCGCGCGTTCGTAGAGCACGTAGGTGAGCGTGCCGCCGAGCATCACGAAGGCGCCCTGCGCAAAATTGACGATGCCGCTCGCATTGAAAATGACCGAGAAGCCGATCGCGACCAGCCCGTAAATGCAGCCGACGCTGAGACCGCTCGCCAGAAATTGAAGATAGAGGCTCATATCATTTCCGCCTTCAATGCGACCGGCTCCGAGATATCGCCGAGATAGGCTTTGAGAACCGCCGGATTGGCCTTCACTTCGGCAGGCGTGCCGCGCGCGATGTGCTGGCCGAAATCGAGGACATGGATGGATTCGGCGACACGCATGACGAGGTCCATGTCGTGTTCGACGAACAAAACGGTCGTGCCGCCTTCACGGATCTTGCGGATAAGCACCGCGAGGTTATCGGATTCCACGCGATTGAGACCTGCCGCCGGCTCGTCAAGCAGCAGTAGCTTGGGCTTGGCTGCCAGCGCGCGCGCCACTTCCAGCAGGCGCTGCTGGCCGTATGTCAGCGTCGAGGCTTCCGCGTTCTCCTGGCCGAGCAAACCGACCTTGTCGAGCACCGCCCGAGCCTCGTCGATGCCGCGGCGCTCCTGCTCGCGAAACCAGGCCGGACGGATCACCGCCATGGCAAAGCCGCCGCGCGTTTGCGAATGGAGGCCGACGCGCACGTTATCGAGCACGCTCATCTGCCGGAACAGACGTACGAGCTGGAAGGTGCGGATCAGGCCGCGCTGCGCCACTTCGTCGGCGCGCGTGCGTGTGATGTCGGTGTTCTCGAAGATCACCGTGCCCTCGTCGGCAGCGCGAAAGCCGGAGATGGCGCTGAACAGCGTCGTCTTGCCAGCGCCGTTCGGACCAATCACCGCGGTGATGCTGTGCCGTTCGACGTCGAACGACACCTTGTTGACCGCAACTACACCGCCGAAGCGTTTGGTGATGTCCGTGACGCGGAGGATGGGATCAGCCATGTTTTTCTCCCTCCGATGAGCGATCGAACAGGCGTTCCGCCAAGTCGGCGATCAGACGAAATGCGCCGCTCGGTGCAAACATGATGACGGCCAGAAGGATGACGCCGTAAGCGAGCTGGCGATAATCCGCGAGTGGACCCAGGATCGCCGGCAGCAGCGCGATGAGCACCGCGCCGATGACAGGGCCGTAGATCGTGCCGATGCCGCCAACGAACAGCATGGCAAATAGCAGGGTCACAAGATCGAGGCCGAATACTTCCGGGCTGAGGAAGCCGATGAAATGCGCCATCAGCGCACCGGCGACGGCAGCATAGGCGGCCGAGATGGTGAAGGCGATCAGCTTTAGCCGCGCGGCATTGATGCCAAGCGCCGAGGCTGCCTCTTCATTGCCGGCGATGGCGCCGAGCGCGCGGCCGACGCGCGAGTCCTTGATACGAAACGACGACCAGATGCCAAGCGCGACGATGATCCAGACTACGTAATAGTATTGCAGGTCGCTCGTCAGTTCGAGTGGGCCAATGCCGAGCGGCGCAATGCCGGTGATGCCGGCAAATCCGTTGGTCAGCGAGGTCAGTTGCACGGCGAGCGTATAGGCGATCATGCCGAGCGCCAGCGTTGCCATCGCGAGATAATGGCCCCGCAGTTGCAGCGTGCGCACGCCGACGATCAGCGCGGCGATGACCGAAATCACGATTGAGAACGCCAGCGCCGCCAGCGGCGGCCAGTTATGCGCCGTCGTCAGTATCGCGGTCGCATAGCCGCCCAGCGCGGCAAATGCGTTGTGACCGAACGACACCTGCCCGGTCTGCCCCATGAACAGGTCGAGACCAATCGCCAACACCGCGTAGATACTGGCCAGCACCAGCAGCGACAGCACGTAAGTGCTGGCGACGAACGGCAGCGCGGCGATGATGACGGCCATGCTGATAACGACGATCCGCATCGAGCGGCTACCCCGCGCGATCCGTGGCGGCAGTGCGAGGCTCGGCGTCGCCGAAGACTCAGAATCAGCCATGGTCGTGAGCTCCGAGATAGAGTTTGGCGAGGGCTTCTTCGGATGCGAGATCGACGGCATTGGCTTCGATCGCGATGTGACCCGAGCGCAGAACATAGGCGCGACTCGCAATCTTCAGTGCGAGCGGCGCTTTCTGCTCGACCAGCAAAATAGTCAGGCCTCTGTTTTTCAGCATTTCGAGACTTTGCAGAATTTCATCCATCACACGCGGTGCAAGGCCAAGCGACGGTTCGTCCAGCAGCAGAAGCTTGGGATTGCCGAGAATGGCGCGGCCTATGGCCAGCATCTGTTGCTCGCCGCCGGAGAGTGAACCGGCGCGCTGGCTCTGCCGCTCCTTCAGGCGCGGAAACAGCGTGAACACATTGTCGAGATCGGCGTTGATGGCGCCGCGTCCGTCACGGCGCATGTAGGAACCGAGATCGAGATTGTCGCGCACTGACAGCGGCCCAAGAATGCCGCGCCCTTCCGGCACCATGATCAGCCCGGCGCCGGCGAGTTGATCGGTCGCACGCTTCTCGACTGGCTCGCCCTGGAACCTGATGGAACCCGTACGCTGCACTTGCGCCATCAGCGCGCGCAGTAGCGTGGATTTGCCCGCGCCGTTCGGCCCGAGCACGACAAGGACTTCGCCCTCGTTCACATGAAACGAAACCGAATGCAGCACCTCGACGCGACCGTAAGTCGCCGTCAGGTCGCGCACGTCGAGTATGACTGACGGGGCGGCTGTCTCGGGCAGTTGCTGGCGGGATGTTTCGGACACAAGCCTTCCCCAGTCAGTTCAGATGCCAGATCGCGCCGGCATCTTGCGCAATTGTTCGTAGCCTCGCCTTCAATCCATCGGGAATCACGATGCCGTCGCGGCGACGGCGCTCGGCAATTGCACGCTCCGGATCGCCGGCAACCATGACAGGTTTCGCCGGGTCGATCGGCCGCGTCGCGCGCAGGTCGTTGCAGAGTTGCGTGACGTCACCGCGCATATCGGCCAGATCGCGGAACAGGCCGGGATCGAGCGCAAGAAAGAAATGACCGAGATGACCCGGCCGCTGCGGATGCGCCGGATCGGTGATCAGGTCGGCACCCGACAGGCATGACGACAGGATATTGACCATCATGCTCAGCCCGTAGCCCTTGTGACTCCCGCCATCCGCCGTGCCGCCGAGCGGCGTCTGAAAGCCGTTGCCGCCGACAACAACGCGCGGATCGGTGCTCGGCGCACCGGTTTCATCGAGCACCCAGCCGGGCGGCACCGGCAAGCCTTCGTTCGCCTTGTTGCGGATCTTGCCATAGGCGACGGTGGTGGTCGCCATGTCGAGCAGGAACGGCCGGCCCTCTTCGCCCGGTGCGGAGAAACTCCACGGGTCGGTGCCGAGTTTGCCTTCAACGCCGCCAGTCGGCGCGACGCGCACGCCCGGTGTCGTCGTTGTCGTGATGCCGATCAGGCCCTCCGCGGCGGCCATCGCGGTGTAATAACCGCAGGCGCCGTAATGCGATGAATGCCGCACCGATACGACGGCGATGCCGGCCCCCTTAGCTTTCTTGATTGTCGTCGTCATCGCCAGATGTGCCGCGGGATGGCCGAGCCCCCCGCCGCCGTCGATCAGCGCGGACACAGACGTTTCGCGCACGATTCTGATGGCGGCCTGCATGTCGATGCGGCCGGCGCGCCGCCATTCGTCATACATGGTCAACATCGAAATGCCGTGGCTCTCGATGCCGTGCAGATCGGCCCAGCCGAGCACGTCGGCCACGATCCTGGCCGGCGCGGCCGACATTTTCCAGCCGACGAGCACGCCTTCGATCTGCGCAACGATTGCTTCTGGGCGGACGGGCATCTCGATCGCCTGAATTGAGTGATCAAGTAGGCGGAGCGGAAGCAACGCGTGCTTCCGTCCCGGTTCCTTGGTTGATTAACGCAATAAGATGAACTTGCCGTCGATGATCTGGGTCATGATGAAGGGGTTTTTGACGATACCAGTGTGGTTGGTGGCCGTGAAACTGTACTCGGCTCCGGCACCGACATAGGTGCCCATCTCGTCGAAGGCCGCGCGCAGCTTCTCGCCGGACGTCGCGTTCGACTTCTTCACCGCAGCGGCGATGACCTGGATGGCGTCCCAACCGCGGCTCGCCCAGGACGGATCGCGATCGCCGTACTTGGCTTGCCAGACCTTCAGGAACGACTCGACCGGCTTGCGCAGCGGTGAGTCCGCTTCGAGCGCGTCAAAGACCTGCGGCGGCGGCGCCGGGAAGAGCAATTGCTTGCCGAGCACGTCCGCAGCGCCTTTGAGCACGTCGAGCGTGTCTGCATTGGCCAGGAGCGGCATCGTCGAGTTGAGCTGCTTGAGGCCCTTGGCCGCCGTGACGGTGCTCGGACCGACGCCGATCTTGACGATCGCCTGCGCGCCCGCCGCCTCCATCTTGGCGAGATAGGTCGACATGTCGGAGTCGTTCTGCTGATACTGCTCGGTCGCGACAACCGTGATACCGTAATCGCCGACGACGCTGGTCAGATAGTTCTTCTGCAGCGCAGTGTACGGCGTCGGATCATGCAGCACGCCGATCTTCGTCACCTTTAGCTTCTCTTTGAGGTACTTCAGGCGCAGCGCGACTTCGAAGGTCGGCGGCGGCAGGAAGGAGTAAGCCCACTTGGGGTCGGCTACCTTCGGCGGCAAGATCGATCCGATGATCATCGGCACCGACTGACGCACGGCGAGCGGATAGGCCGCCGCGTTGCCGGCCGAGCTCGAACCGTTGATTAGGATCGTCGCACCATTGGACAGCATCTTCTTGGTCACATTGACCGCGTCGATCGGCTCGGAGCGCATGTCTTCGGTCGTCAGCGTGATCTTCTGACCGTTGACTCCCCCGGCCTTGTTGATCTCCTCGACCGCGAGCTGGGCCGCATCGTTCCAGGAGCGATCGATGGTAGCGAGGTAACCGGACAGCGCGACGGCGCCGCCGATTTTGATTTCAGCCGCCTGCGTGGCGGTTTGCGAGAGCATCAGCGCGGCGACAGCCGCCGCAATGCCCAATCCCGTATTAAGACGCATCGATTTCCCTCCCTCTGCGTTTATAATTGTTCTCAACCTGCGTACACGATTAGCGATCAGCTAACATCTCATACTCTTCTTTGTCAAACGGATAGCAGTTGTATGACTGTCCTTCCGGTCAATCAGGCTACCGTTAAGGCCTTTCTCACGCTGGCGAGTCCGTTCGCCGCCGCCGCGCGCAGGAAGCCTTGGTCGGATGACAGGACGAACATGCTGGCGCCAAGCGAGCGCAGCCAAGTCGCCTCGGTGTCGCCGCCGATATAGACGCTGATCGGTTTCCTGCACTTGCGTGCGGCGGCGCAGATCTTCTCGACGGCGTCGCGCACGGCCGGCGGATCCTTCGACTGATCGGCAAATGCGGAGGTGAGATCGGCGCGACCGATGAACAGCGAGTCGATGCCTTCTACAGCGGCGATGGCCTCGATCTGGTCGAGCGCCTGCGGATCTTCGATCTGCGCGACGACCACCGTCTGCTCGTCTCGCTCCTTGATGTGCTGCCACATCGGCACCGCCGTGTAGCGGCCGGCGCGCGTGCTGGTGGCGAAACCACGGCGACCACCGCCATAGCGGCACAGCGCGACGGCTTCCCTGGCGTATTCGACGGTGGCGACATGGGGCACCAGCACGCCGCTCGCGCCGCAATCGAGCGCAGGGAGAATGGCGTCGGGGCCCGACACACGCACCAGCGCCGGCGTATCGGTCGCACGCGCCGCCAGTAGCGCGATGTCGGTAGCCATGCGGTCGAATGGCGCGTGTTCCTGGTCGATGACGACGAAGTCGAAGCCCAGATCGCCGACGATCTCGGTGCCGTGGCTTGTCGGCGTCTTCAGAAAGGTGCCGACCAGATTGCTGCCGGCATGTAGCCGGGCGCGAAACGAAGCGGTGTTGGACATGATGTGCGCCCTCGCCTTACGGCATCGGATAGTCGTCGGCGTTCAGCACCCAGCCCGGCTTCTCGGAGAAGTCGATGCGCGGGGGGCAGAAAATGTCGACGAGTTGGTTCGCGCCCTTGCCGGTCGCAGCCGTGGTGTGAACTGACGGTGGCGGGATGACGGCGATCGACGGCGAGCCGCAGAATTCGTGGTCGTCAGCACGCCAGTGCTGTTTGTTGACCGTCCACGGCCAGCGCAGGTGGTGGACGAAGTCGCCTGCGAGCGCGAGTGAGCACTGCTCGAAATCGTCGTGGAAGTGCGGCGACAGCTTAGTTTCATCGCGCGGCCCCTGCCAGACATCGAGATAGTTCACCATAAAGGTTGTGCAGCGCCAGATGCGGCCGAAGCGGCCCGGCTCCGGCGGCACATCGAGATCGTAGACCCGCAGCTTGTAACCGTCCGCCGGCACCGGCCACGCTACCGCGTGCGCCACATGCGCCTTGTCCTCGGCATAGGCATCGGCATTGGCGCTCTTCGCCACCATGTCGGCCGAGTTGGTCGTGAACATGCGCACGACGCGGCCCGGTGCGACAACGCGCAGGCTCGACTTGCCGGGCGGCACGAAAGCGAGCGAGCCGCCTTTGACCCGCTCGGTGCCATCCTCGGTCGTGATCTCGACCAGCACATCCGGATCGGGCAGCAGCACGACATATTCGTCGGGCTGCGCATCGCGCGGCAGTTCGGCGCCTTTTTTCAGTTCGGAATAGGCGATGACGAAATTCTGGCCGCGACCATACCAAGACTTGCCCCACGCGCCCTCTTCCTGCGCCGGCTCCTGGTAGAAGCGTAGATACTCGGCACGCCCGAAAGGACCGGAAGCCGACGGCTTCGCGCCGGCAGGAGCGGCGGCCAATTTGGCGCGCGGATCGGTAGCGTCATACATCGCAAACCTCCCAGAAAACTATTTTCGTTCGGCTACGGTTACGAAGCGTTCGGCAGATCGGATTCGATGCCCAGCATGCGCGCGGCATTGGTCGAGATCATTTTACGGATCTGATCGTCGTTATAACCGAGGTCCATGCACAGACGGGCACCACGGCGGAAACCTTCGACCGGGCTTACCTCGCCGACCTGGCCGAGGTCCGAGCACATGACGGTCTGGTCGACGCCAGCCGCCTCGATCAGGTTGCGCAGATCGTCACCGTCGCGCGTCTTGAACCTGGAGCCCTCAAGAAACATGCACAGCGAATGCTCGACGAAGACGCCCATGGCGGCGATGCCCTTCACGTCGTTAAGGCTGGCATCGACGATGTCTTCCGGATGCGTCAGCGTCATTTTTTTGACGCCGCGGCGCTTGGCTTCCTCGAACACGAGCCAGCTTTCACTAACGTGGATATGGCCGCTCGCCAGCACCATGTCGTTCTTGGCGATGATGTCGATGACGACCTTTACCTCGTCGCGCAGGGTCTTCTTGTCGTCGTTGAGCACCGGAATGCCTGCCGCCGCGCGAATCTTGCTGGTGGAGGCCGGGTGCTGCCAACTCGATGTCTTCTCCCAGCGCAGATGATTCTCTGCCGCCAATGTCGGGAACCAGACGACCTTGCCGCCCATCGCTGCCGTGTGTTCCACGGCATACGGGTTGAAGCCGCCGATCACATTGTTGAGGACGATGCCGGAATAGATCTTCGTCTTCAGGTCGGAGTGATGCCTCCTGATCAACTCGGCGGTTATCACACCGCTATAGTCATGATCTTTCGTCACCACGGCAGCAAAGCCGGCTGCCGATGCCTGCTGCAGAAGCTCAAGGTGATCGACACCGCGCGGCGCGATCGACGGACCGCTATGCACATGCGGGTCGATGGCGCCAACGAGAAGATTGTCGATGCGGTGTTCGATAGCGGCTTCCTGCGCATGGGTCATGAGTAACTTTCCTCGCTGGCGGTCCGTCGCAACAGTCGATGTCTGTTCGCGAGGACAAAACGCTGTATCATTTTTTTAAGCCAACAAAAGCCTCGCTGTCAACCGGTGCCGATGATGCGATGCAGTATGAGGCAAGAAAGCCAGGCCTTTTGGGATCTTTCCTTTCGCGGAGCCTTGGATTTCGTCTCATACTCGCATATGGTGTTCTGCAACTGCGAACAAAAAGGGAAGCGCAACGTGGCTGAGCAGGGCAGTTCAGGCGTGCGCGCCGTCCAGCTTGCGGTCGACGTGCTGGAAGCAGTGGCCTTTTCTGAAGACGAACTGGGTGTGACCCAGATTGCCGAACGACTGGGCGTGACCAAAGGCTCGGTGCATCGTCATCTGCATACGCTCGTCGAGCGCGGCTATCTGGCGCAGAATCCCACGACCACGCGGTATTACATCGGCGCGCGGACCCGCTTGCTGGCGCGGCTCGCGCCGGATGCCGATCTCGTGCAACTCGCCGAAGGGCCCATGCGTACGTTGCGCGACGAACTCGGCCACACCGTCGTGTTGTCGGAGATGACGCCGCGCGGCGCGCTCGTCGTCTCGAAGATAAACAACACGTCGCCGATTGAAATTGGCGTGCGCTCGGGCAGCGAATTGTCGTTCCACGCTTCCGCGCAGGGCAAGGTGATGCTCGCCTATGCGCCGAAACCGTTTCAGGAACGCGTGCTGGCCCGCAAACTGCTGCCCCACACCGACAAGACGATCACGTTGGCCTCGCGCATCGAGCAGGACCTGATCGAGATCGCCAAGCGCGGTTTCGCCTCCGCGCCGGAAGAGGAGATGCTCGGCATCAATGCTGTGGCCGCGCCGATCTTCGATAGCCAGGACGCTTGCGTCGCATCGATCGCCGTCGTCGGCTCGATTCAGTTCCTGCCCGGCAAGCCGAACCCCAGCGATGTCAGCGCACTCATCAAAGCCAGCCAGCAGATATCACGGCGACTTGGTCATGGACGCCCCCCCCACCGTAGACCGCCCGCCAAGCGTAACCTTCCATGACCTGTGCCCGAAGTTTCCTCCGGTTTTGAGGAGGGGCACATCACGTCGGTTGTGCCAGCATGATCTTGATCGCGAGATACGCGAGTCCGTATGCCAAAAGAATCGATAAAATGAGAGAATATCTGGTCCGGGCTCCTTTCAAGACATCGATTTCATCGTTCATTGGATTCATTATCGCGTCTACGAACGCACGTTGATGCGGTGTCAACTTTAGGTTTCTTGGGCGACTAGCGTCCTGTTTCGGCAAAATGACATTTTCAAAGATCCAATCCTTCGGGTCTTTGAAGTCTGGAATCTGGAGCGTCTCGTTGCGGAGCTTGTCCATATCCAAGCGGCGCGGAACCACCAGGGCGCTGCAACGTTGCGTCGTTGCATGGATGAATTTCTCGCCAAGTTCGGCAACGACACATGGTTGCCATTTTCGGTCATTGTCGGCCGGCTTCTAACGGCATCGCTCCTCGGCGCCGTCGTCGGCCTCGAGCGGGAGTGGCGCCAGCGCGCTGCCGGTTTGCGAACGCATATCCTGATATGCCTCGCCACAGCGACGATCGCGATCCTGACGATAGAAATCACCCATCTCAGCGTCTTCGACGGCCACGAGATCAGGGTGGACCCTATCCGCTTGGTTGAGGCCACCACAGCGGGCGTTGCCTTTCTCGCAGCCGGCCTGATCTTCTTCGCCAAGGGAGAGGTTCATGGCCTGACGACAGGCGCCGGAATGTGGCTGGCGGGCGCGATCGGGCTCGCCGTAGGATTGGGGTTCTGGCAAATTGCGGCGTTGACGACAGTGCTCGCGTTGATCGTGCTATGCCTGTTGCAATACGCCAAAATCGAAGCGACCGGTAAGGATCAAGGCTCCTGAGCCGAGCCGTCGCCTTCTTCTTGCGCCGACTTGGCGGGGCTTATGGTCGTCCCATTCGGCCTGAAGGGCGCACAGATCGATAGATGTGCTATCATCGACGACGCACCCCCAACGAAAGGAAAAGCTTTTGAGGAAGACAACGCTTTCACTAATCGCTGCGTGCGGCGCCCTCATGTTCACCGCACCGGCATCGGCCGTCCCCGCCTTCGTTCCAAGCGCGCCACAAATATCCACGGACGCGATTGACGTGCAGTTCAGGCATCACCGGCAACACCGGGCTCAACGCCACCACGCCCGGAGGGGATATTGGAAAGGCCATCGCGGCTATCAACATCGGCGCCCGGGCTACCGCCGGCACTCGGACGGGTTTTGGTATCCCATGAGTGTCTTCGGCCTGGGTGCGATCGTCGGAGGAGCGATTGCCAGCCAACCGCACGTAGCGCCGAACCGAAATGCTCACATCCGATGGTGCTATGACAAATATCGGTCCTATCGCGCTTCGGACAACACGTTCCAGCCGTATAATGGGCCGCGTCGGCAGTGCTATTCGCCGTACTAATAAGGCGGCAACCGGTTTGGGGAAGGCGGCCTTAGGGCCGCCTTTTCTGTGGGTCGGCACGGGTCAGCTTGGTTACTCTCTCGTGAAATGAAGAACCCGCCACTTGGGCGGAGGAGTTGTCCGGAGTACTCGGGCAACTGAACGGCTTTCGAGCAGGCCGGGACTTTCGCCCGCCAGGTGCGCTGATGCGTCAACGAGGCAATACGCACGCGTGCGCTCGAAACTGTTGCCGTCATGGGCGGCGATGAAGGATAATTGCCGCTGAAGGGAAACCACCATGGATATAGCCGATCTCAAGGCTAAGCTGATCGCAATCTTCGGGGACAGCGAAACCGACCTGAGCAAGCATTCTGACGAAGCACTGCATGAACTTCATCAGGCCATTCACAGCACTTTGCATTCGGACGCGGTGCACAGGGAGCCGGGTTGGCGCTCGTGGGGTGACCGCCTCGAAGACGAAATGCGACTCCGCAATCTGACCTTCACCGATATCGACTGGTAGCGTTATTCGGCGGCGAGAGCGCACGCGGCCGCGTCATCGGCGCAGCACGTCCAAATGGCCAGCTTGCAGCCTCCTCGGAGTGCAATCACGATGAGGCCGAGGGAGGAGCCCATGACGCTGGAAACGCCATTGAGCGACATCAAGGATGTCGTGACGGCTATCACGGCGATCATTGGCGCCATCACCGGATCCACCGCCTTGTGGCAGAATACGCGCCGGCAGCGCGCTGAAAGACGCAAGGCGATTACTTCGATCTGGGCAGCGGAGATCGATCCCGATCCGGTGGAAGATCGCTGGTATTACGGACGCATCGTTCTCAGGGAGCCGATGATCAACCGGTTCCACGTCGTGGCCATCGAGGCCCGCTCGCCACGGCGTGCCCTGCTGGCATTCGTCGCGAGAAGAGCGGATGAGACAACCGGCATCGCGCTTTTCGCGCCGGATATCGCGATGCGGGGGAAGCGCATGGAGATCAACAGGGATCTCGTCGCGGATGAGAAATACGATGCGGAGAGCCGCAAATACGTCCCGGAGAACAAGGGCTCGGCACATTTCATGCTCGAGGTTCCGGAGCGTTTCGCCATAGGCAGTACGGTCAAGCCGGTATTGGCTATGTATCTGGAAAGCATCTCCGCCACGCGGGAACGGAGCAGGATCGTCATCCGCAGCAAGCCGCTTGTGCTCAAGCGCCCGCTGCCTCGCCGGATGTGACCAGATTGGACGCGGTTGCGGCCGTCATCAGCGCCGCTCTCCCGCATCGAGCAGGTGGACGACAGTGGCGCCGGGGATCGTCGTCATAGGCGATCCTCCATGGCCTCATGCGCTGGAGCCTGGAGCAAATTCGTCTGCTGCGAACTTTCTCCACCCATAATTTGCCCTAGACTTGATGCTTGGCATCCTTGATCAGCGCGTAAATCTGCCCGCGCAACTGGCCGAAACGTGGATCGGCGCGGGTTTCGAGCTGGCTGCGCACGGACCCGAGATCGATCGGCACATCCTGCATCACCGTGGTCGGCGAGGCCGACAGCACGACGACGCGCTCGCCGAGATAGACCGATTCGTCGATATCATGCGTGACGAAGACGATGGTGACGCCAAGCCGGACCCAGATCGCGCGCACGAGGTCCTCCAGCTCGGCGCGGGTCTGCGCGTCGACGGAGGCGAACGGCTCGTCCATCAGCAGCACCTTGGGCTCGTAGGCGATGGCGCGCGCGATCGCCACGCGCTGCTGCATACCGCCGGAGAGCTGCCACGGATAGGCCTCACGCGCATCCCGCAGCCCGACCGCCTCGAGGCTCTCATCGACCAGGCGCCGGCGCTCTTCCGGCGACTTGCCCTTTTCCTTCAATGGCAGTTCGACATTCTGCCGCACCCGCATCCACGGGAACAGGCTGCGGCCATATTCCTGAAACACCACGGCCATGCCAGGAGAGGGACCGGCGATCGGCTTGCCGGCAAGCATGACCTCGCCGCTGGTCGGCTCCAGCAACCCGGCGATGCAGCGCAGCAGCGTGGTCTTGCCGGCGCCAGACGGCCCGACGATGCAGACGAGTTCGCCCTCATCCAGGCTGAAGGTCACGTCGCGGATCGCCTCGACGGTGCGGCCGCTGCCGTCATAGACCTTGCGAAGCTGCCGGATCGCCAGCATGGGGTCCCTGGAGCGCGCTTCGCCTGCTCGCGGGTCGTTCATGGTCATCCTGTCGTTCTCCAAGGGGCCTTAAACCGGGCGGCTCAGGAGCGCTCGCGCGCGCCTTCGTACCAATGCAACACGCTCATCTCGAAAAGGCGCATCAGGAGCGAGAGTACGACGCCGATGATGCCGAGCAGGAGGATACCGCTCCACATTTCCGGGATGGCGAAAGTGCGCTGGAACTGGATGATGGTGAAGCCGATGCCGTTGCGCGAGGCGAACATCTCGCTGATCACCATCAAGATGATGCCGATCGACAGGCCGGTGCGCATGCCGGTGACGATTTGCGGGCTCGCGGCCGGCAGGGTGAGCACGAGCAGCCGCCGAAGGCCGTGGATGCGATAGACGCTGCACGTATCCTTCAATACTGAATCGACCGAACGCACGCCCTCGATGGTGTTGAGCAGCATCGGCCACACGCAGCCGAGGCTGATGACCGCGATCTTGGAGGCATCGCCGATGCCTGAGATCACCAGCAGCACCGGGATCATCACGGTCGGCGGGATGGCCCGGAAGAACTCGAACACCGGCTCGGTATAATCGCGCGCGACCTTGGACGAGCCGAGGATGACGCCGGCGACCAGCGCGAAGGCGAAGGCGGCCAGGAAGCCGACCGCCAGCCGCCACAGGCTCGGCGCGATCTCGGCCGCGCCGCTGCCGCAGAGCCAGGTATCGCGGAACGCCGCCAGGATTTTCGCGAGCGCCGGAAAGAAGAAGTTGCTGCTGTCGGCCGAGACGACCAACCAGAGCACGAACAGCACGACCGGAACGAGGAAGATCGTCCAGAGCCGGCCCCAGATCGTTTTCATGGGCAGCCTCCTAAGCCCCCGAGCGCGTGGACTGGTGCCAGCCGAGCGCCTTGCGCTCGATGAAGCGGGCGAGGATATTGACCAGCACGCCCATGATGCCGGCGGTGATGACCAGCGAATACATCTCCGGCAGGGCCATCGCCGATTGCGCGAGCGCCACCTGGTGGCCGATGCCGGGGTTGCCGATCACCAGTTCCGCCGTCACGGCAAGGACGAGTGCGACCGAGGCGCCGAGGCGGAAGCCGGTGATGGCATAAGGCAGGGCGGTCGGCCACGAGACGTAGCGGATGCGGCTCCAGCGCCCGAGCCCGTAGACGCGGGCGGTGTCGAGCGCGACGGGATCGACATCCTTCACGCCATACAGGATCTGGATCAGGATTTGCCAGAACGCGGCATAGACGATCAGCAGCAGCGCCGATTTGACGTCAATGCCGAACATCAGCACGGCGAGCGGGATCAGCGCCACCGAGGGGATCGGCCGCAGGAACTCGATCGTCGATTCGGTGTAGCGCCACAGGATCGGGATCGAGCCGAGGATCAGGCCGACGAGCGCCGCCGCGACGAAGGCGATGGTGAGGCCGAGGAACCAGGCCTCAGTAGTGTAGAGCACCGATTGCCAGAAGATCGGGCTTGCGAGGTTCAGCGCCATCGCCGCCAGCACCTCATGGAAGGGCGGGAAGTAGCGCGCCGGCAGCACGCCTGCGACCGGCAGGATTTCCCAGACCGCCAGGAAGGCGAGAAAACCGACGAGACCGCGGAATTTCGCGCTCCGGGTCACCGTCTTCAGCGGTGTTTTGGTCGGCGCCATCGATCAGTTCCCTTGGCGTTTCCTCCTGGCGCGTTGCCGGGGCAGAAAGCATGCCGCTTGCGGTCATAATTGTCCGCCCGCCGGATCGCTCGGCGGGCGGGATGCATGTTGCCCCGAGCTTAGTGCAGGATCACCGAATCCACCTTGAAGTCGGCCGAGATCATGCGGAGCTTGACCATTTCCGGCAGCATGGCTTTCAGCGAGGCGGCGTTGACCTCGGCATCGTAGCGCGGGATCACGAACTGGTTGGCGATCGCCGGCGTGATCTTGGTGAAGGTCGGGATGATCGCCCGGATTTCCTCCGGATGCGCATTGGCATAGGCCGCCGTCTTGACGATCGCCGTCTTGAGCTTCTTCATCATCTCGGCCTTGGCCTTGACGATCTGGTCGGTCGAGACGAAGGCCGCGGCGGTCAGGCCGGGCGCGGTATCGACGTAGTTCGAGGCGATGTCGCGCAGGCCGTGCTGGTTGGCGGTGGTATGGAACGGCTCGACCATCCAGGCCGCGTCGATCTGCTTCTCCTCGAGCGCCTGCTCCATGTTCGAGAACGGCATCTCGACGAACTTGACGCTCGCCGCATCGCCGCCGGCCTTGGCGACCGACCACCTTGCCGTGATCTCGCCGATATTCTTGACGGTGTTGCTGGCGATCGTCTTGCCGGCAAGCTCCTTGGCCGACTTCATGGTGTTCTTGGAGCCGACGACGAGCGCGGAGAAATCCTTGCCCTGCTCGCCGGTCGAGGTCGAGGCGGCGGCGATCATGATCAGCGGCAGGCCCTTGTCGCGGCCCTGCATCACCGAGACGGTATTGGCGAACACGACATCGAACTGCCCGGCGATCAAAGCCGTGATCGAGGCGGCGCCGCTGCTGGTATCGGTGATCTGAAGGTCGATGCCGGCCTCCTTGAAGAAGCCCTTCTGCAGGCCGAGCCGCATCGCCGCCGTTTCGGCGTTCGGCAGCAGGCCGACGCGGGCGACTTCCAGCTTTGCAGCGTCTCCGGCAGCGGTGGCGGGCCAAGCGAGGCAGGCCCCCAGCATGATCGCCAGCGAACTCATAACAATCCGCGATTTCATGATCGTCCCTCCCGATTGCTCGATTACTCCGGCCCAATTGCCCGAACCGTGCGGCGCGTTTCTCCGCGCGCAAACCCACCCGACTCCGTTGTCGGGTATTACCGAAAGCAGTTCACCCAAGTGAGCATGTCCCAGTCAGGCTGCGATCAGACTATAAACGGCCACTATCTGTGGCAATAGCGAGAGGAAAAATACTGTTATCCTCTCGCTAAAAACACAGATGACCAGGAATGTTGTCACTTACAAATCAAAGACTGTTCTCCTTCTCCGACATGACCCCCTGTTTTCTTTTTCTGGAGGAGCGAAAACTTACCGCAGCGCGTCATCCGACAACGCGTACGCCGCCCGGCGCTCCAAGTTCGCTGGAAATCGCTTCGGCGGCCGGCAGCAGTTGCTCGAGCATCCGGGGCAGCGCGGCGCGGGTGATGCGCTCCGAGGAGCCGGCGATCGCCAGCGCGGCGATGGTGTGGCCGGTATAATCGACCAGCGGCGCCGCAATGCTCGACAGCTTGGCGTCGAATTCCTGCCAGCAGGTGGCGTAGCCGCTGGTGCGGATCCGGGTGAGTTCGGCGCGCAACGCGGCGCCGTCGAAAATGGTTGCCGGCGTGCGCCGCGCCAGCCCTGCCCCGATCGTCGCCCGGATGAAGCTGTCAGGCTGGTGTGCCAGCAGCAGCTTGCCCGAGGCCGTGGCATGCAGGGCGGTGCGCCGGCCGACATTGGCCAGCATGGCGGTCGCGCCGGTCGAGGCGACGCAATCGACATACAGCACACTGTGTTCGTCGATGATGCCGATCAGCACCACCTCGCGCATGTCGGCGGCAAGCTTGTCGACATATGTTCGCGCGACCCGCGTCAGGTCGATCGAGCGGATCACCGCCGTGCCCAGTTCGTACACGCCCCAGCTCAGCCGGTAGCGGGCGGCGGCATCCCTGGCGACGAATTTTTCCAGTTCGAGCGTCTTGAGCAGGTGGAATGTCGCGGGCTTGCTCAGCTTGGCGCGGCGCGCCACGTCGCTCATCGAGACCGGTTCGGCCGAGCTGCCGAGGATGCGCAGGATCAGTGCGGCGTGCCGGACCGCGTTGACCACGCGTGGCGCCTTCGCGGGCGCCACGATTGTCGTTTGCCCGTCAGGCGCCATGGCGGCGCAGCGCAATCAGCGCTTTGAGGTAGTAGTAGTCGCCATACATCGTCGACTCGTCGATGCCGTGGCCATGCGGCAGGTCGGCGGTGGCATGCAGCAGCAGGCCGCCGCTATCAGAGCCGTTGCCGCATGTGGCGGCGAGCGCACGCAGCAGACGGGTGGCAAGCGCCAGATAACGTTCCTCACCGGTAATGCCGTGCAGCTTGAGGAAACCATAGGCGGCGGCGGCCCCGGCCGAGGCGTCCTTCGGCTCATGCGCGCCGGGCGCATCGAAATCCCACGGCGGCACATCGTCAGCGGGAAGCTGCCCGGCAAAATAGGCTGCGGTCCTCTCGCTCGCCGCGAGATAGGTCTTGTCGCCGGTCATGGCGCTCAGGATGGCAAGCGAGGTGATCGCCCACGCTTGGCCGCGCGACCAGGCGGTGTCGGGGCCGTAGCCCTGATAGGTGTCGCCGTGCAGCGGTGCGCCGCTTGCCGGATCGAACTTGAAGACGTGGAACACCGAGCCGTTGTCGCGGACATGATGGGCCAGCGTCGTCGCGGTATGGTCGCGCACAACCTCCATCAGCCGCTTGTCGGCGCCCTGATCCACCGCCCAGACCAGCAGCGGCATGTTCATCAGCGTGTCGATCAGCACGCTGCCGGTCCAGTCCTCGCCGCCGAAAAAGCCCCAGCCCGGAATCGAGCGATAGGTCCGGTCATACTGGCCGGCGAGCGCGCCTGCGGCGGCTATCGCTGCGTCGCGATAGCGTGACTCGCCGGTCAGCTGCCAGCCCTTGACGGCGCTCGGCACGAACATGAAGCCGAGATCATGGTTGTGGGTGTCGCTGGCGCGCGGCAGCAGACGCTCGGTGTAATGAACCGCCCTTTCGCGGCTTTCGGCATCCTGATCGTGCTCATGGGCGAGCCAGAGCAACCCGGCCCAGAAGCCGCCGGTCCACACGCCATCCCTGGTCTCGACCCATCGGCGCTTCTCGGTGATATGCGGAAAATCGGCGACCTCCCGCGCGATGCCCCGCGTGCGCGCGATCGCCTTGGCAATCGCCTCGTCGAGCCAGGGGGCGGCGCTCTTGTCGATGGTCATACAGATCCTCCAGAATTGGTCACGTTGGTGGTTGCCCGGCATTGTCC
This sequence comes from uncultured Alphaproteobacteria bacterium, assembly GCA_937988775.1. Taxonomy (GTDB): domain Bacteria; phylum Pseudomonadota; class Alphaproteobacteria; order Rhizobiales; family Beijerinckiaceae; genus CALKHP01. The sequence goes on along the minus strand of CALKHP010000060.1, from coordinate 68,688 downwards.
GGTGCCGCTTCTCGTCGCGGGGCCGGGCGGCTGTGTGGAAAAAGCGGAGCGAGGGCTGGCTGTCTCGCTAGCACCCCCTGAAGACCGGCTCGCGCTTCTCGGCAAAAGCGCGCAGCCCCTCGATCCGGTCATCCTTGGCAAAGGCTTCGAGCGTCAGCCGGTGCTCGAGCGCCAGCCCCTCCGCAAGGCCGCACTCATCGGCGGCCCGGACGGCGCGCTTGGCATAAGGCGTGATGGCGACGGATTTCGCGGCGATCTGGCCGGCGATTTCCAAGGCGCGCGGCAGCAGCCGATCCGGCGCCGCGACCTCGCTGACCAACCCCTTGCGCTCGGCGAGGTCCGCACCAACCATTTCGCCGGTCAGCACCATCTGCATGGCGAAGGAGCGCCCGACGAGGCGGGGCAGGCGCTGCGTACCGCCATCGCCGGGAAACGAGCCGATCTTGATCTCGGGCGTGCCGAAGCGTGCCGCCTCGCTCGCAAGGATGATGTCGCACAGCAGCGCCAGTTCGAGGCCGCCACCGAGCGCATAGCCGTTGACGGCGGCGATGATCGGCTTGGCGAACGCTTCGATACGGCGCCAGTTCTCCAACCGCTCGGGATCGGCATAGGAGGCGGCTCCGCGCACCAGCATGTCGGAGATATCGGCGCCGGCGGCGAACGCGCGACCCGCGCCCGTCAGCACGACGCAGCCGACAGCGCCGTCGACCTCAGCCTGGCGAAGATGGTCGGCCAACTGCGACAGGAGCTGCTTCGAGAGCGCGTTGAGCTTCTCTGGCCGGTTGAGCGTGAGGAGAAGCACGCCCGCCGCAGGGCGCGCAGCAAGCACGAGGGTATCGCCGGTGGGATTGCCGTCGGCTGCGGTCATTTCAGGCTCTGTCCGATGAATTGCTGGAATTCCGGGGTGCGGGGCGCGGCGAACATTGTCGCCGGCGGCCCGGATTCGTGGATCAGCCCGCCATGCATGAACACTGAGGTCGTGGCGACGTTGCGCGCAAAACCCATTTCGTGGGTGACGAGCAGCATGGTCATGCCGTCGGCGGCGAGCGCCGCCATCACGTTGAGCACCTCGCCGGTCAGTTCGGGATCGAGCGCCGAGGTCACTTCGTCAAACAGCATCACCTTGGGCTGCATGGCGAGCGAGCGGGCGATCGCCACGCGCTGCTGCTGGCCGCCCGAAAGCTGGTCGGGATGGGCATCGAGCTTGTCGGCGAGCCCGACCTTGGCCAGCATCTCCTCGGCGAGCTGACGGGCCGCCGGCCGGGCGATCTTCATCGCCAGGCGCGGCGCCAGCATGACGTTCTCGGCCGCCGTGAGATGCGGGAACAGGTTGAAGCTCTGGAAGACGATGCCGACATCCTTGCGCAACTCGCGCAACGGGCGCGGCGCATAGTCCATCTTGTGCCCGGCGATCTCGATGCGGCCGCTATCGATGGTCTCGAGCCCGTTCAGGCAGCGCAGCAGCGTGCTCTTGCCCGAACCCGAGCGCCCGAGCAGCGCGACGACCTGGCCGCGCTCGACGGTGAGCGAGACGCCCTTGAGCACCTCGAGCGGCCCGAAACTCTTCCGCAGGTTGTCAACCACCACGATAGGCATTGAACTTCATCTCCAAACTGCGGCTGGCCAAGGACAGGGGGAAGCAGATCACGAAATAGATCGCCGCCACCGTGATGAAGACCGGGAAGGGCTGGAAGGTGGCGTTGTTGACGAGCTGCCCGGCGCGCGCCAGCTCGACCACGCTGACGATCGAGACGATCGAGGTGTTCTTCACCAGTTGCACCAGAAAGCCGACCGTCGGCGGCAGGGCGATCCTAACCGCCTGCGGCAGGATCACGGTGCGGTATTGCTGCGGCCGCGTCAGTGCCAGCGAGGCGGAAGCCTCCCATTGCTGCACCGGCACCGACTGGATCGCGCCTTGCCAGATGTCGCCGAGATAGCCGCTTGCATAGATGGCGAGCGAGATCGAGGCGGCGACGATCGGCGGCAGGTTGAAGCCGGCGCGCGACAGGCCGTAATAGGACAGGAACAGCAGGATCAGCACCGGAATGCCCTGCACGACGGCGATATAGCCGGTCGCGAAATTGCGGATCGCCCTGGTCTGCGCCACGCGCGCCAGCGCGACCGCCAGCCCGCCGCAGGCCCCGAACGCAGCGGCGAGAAAGGTCAGCAGCAGGGTCCAGCGCGCCGATTCGATCAGGAACAGGATTTCGCTCGGGCCGAAGTTGCGGATCATGGCTGCATCTCCGGGAGATGGAGGGCGATCGGCTTGATGCGCCGGCGCGAGAACAGCCGCATGCCGAGCGCCGCAAAGGCCATTTTCAGCACCAGCGCGAGGGCGAGATAGACGAGCCCGGCGACGATATAGACCTCGAAGCTCTGGAAGGTCTCCGACTGGATGGTGTAGGAGGCGCCGCTCAGTTCCTCGACCGAGATGAACGAGCACACGCTCGAGGTCAGCATGATCAGGATGAACTGGCTGACCAGCGAGGGCCAGACGCGGGCAACCGCCGGCACCAGTACGATATGCCGGAAGACCTGCAGGCGCGTCAGCGCCAGTGCCTGCCCGGCCTCGATCTGCGACCGGTGCACGGATTCGATGCCGGCCCGGAAGATTTCCGTGGAATAGGCGCCAAGATTGATCGTCATGGCGAGGATGCCGGCTTCGATGGCGTTGATCTTGAAGCCGAGCGAGGGCAGCCCGAAAAAGATGATGTAAAGCTGGACCAGGAACGGCGTGTTCCTGATGATCTCGACATAGGTCTGCACGAGCCAGCGCAGCGGGCGCGGCCCCATGTTGCGGACCGCCGCGGCGCTCAGTCCGACGAGCGATCCCAGCACGATGGCGCTGGCGGAGAGCTGAAGGGTCAGCCAGAATCCGTAGACCAGCGCGTCGGATCTCGCGAAGACCGGCCCGAAGTGCAATCCGAACATCGATAGGCTCCCGACCGCTCGCCCGTCCGGGCAGCCTGGACTGCCGGGCGGGCGCTGCGTGTTGCTGTTCGCGTGATCAGAAGACCGGCATGGTGGCCGGGAGCGGCTTGCCGGTCCACTTCTTGGAGATCGCGTCAAGTTCGCCGCTTGTCTTGATGAAGGACAGCGTCGTGTTCAACCACTGGCGCAACTCATAGGCGTCCTTGCGCACGGCGATCGACATGAACTGGTTGAACAGTGCGAATTTCGGCTCGAAGGCCAGGCCCGGGCGCGCCTTCAGCAACTCGCTGAACACGGTCTCCGGAATGGCAATGGCGCCGACCTGCCCCGAGACGAGCGACTGCATGGTGGTGGAATCGTCGTCGAAGCGCGTGATGACCGCGTCCTTCGGCGCGACGCCGGTCAGGGCGACTTCCTGCGGCGTGCCGCGCGAGACGCCGACCTTCTTGCCGGCAAGATCGGCCGCGGTCTTGATCGCGCTGTCCTTGGGCGCCAGCACGACGAGCTGGAAGGTGCTGTAGGGCATGGTGAACATCACGACCTTGGCGCGGGCCGGCGTCGGCGACAGCGTGGCGACGACGAAATCAACCTTGCTCGCTTCCAGCGCCGGGATGCGCGCGGCGGTGGTGTAGGGAATGATCTCGGCTTTGACGCCCAGGTACTTCGCGAACAGGTTGGCGGTGTCGACATCGTAGCCGACGGTATTGCCCTGAGGGTCGACGATGCTGAACGGCGGCGCGCCGCTATTGACGCCGATGCGCACCGTGCCGCGCGCGACGATCTCGTTGATCGACTGTGCCTCAGCCGGGGCACCGAGCCCCAGTATCAGGCCGATGGCGCCCATACAAAGCATGGATGCTAGCTTTTTCATGCCGAACTTTCCTCTCTAGCGCCGGCCTATCGACTGCGCCCCACTTGCTGCCGGCAGACTGCAAGCTGGCTGAAGCACGCTGGATGGTTCAGGAGGCGGCGACCGCCTCACCCTGTTCGTCGCGGGAGGCGGCGACCGCCTCGGAGCGGATCAGCCGCGCGATCTCGTCGGCCGTGTAGCCGAGTTCGTGCAGGATCTCGCGGCTATGCTCGCCGATCTCGAGCGCCAGCACCCTCACATCGGGCACCTGGCCGTCGTAGCGGTTCGGATGGTTGACGAGATGGATGGTCCGCCCGCGTATGGTGATCTTGCGGAACACCTCGGCATGGGTGAGTTGCGGGTCGGCGAGCAGGTCGTCGTAATATTTGATCGGCGACCACCAGATGCCGCGCGCGTCGAAACGCTCGCCCAGTTCGGCCATGCTGAAACCAGCCGTCGCCGCGCTGAGCCGGCGGGCATATTCGTCGCGGTCCTTGTAGCGGTCGAGCGTGACGGCATCGCGCATCGCCGCGCTGTCGAGCGCATCGGCGAGGACCTCGGTCTCGCATAGCGAGATCACGACATGGCCATCGCTGACCGGGTAGACGCCATAGGGCGCTTCATGGAACCAGGTCGCCAGATTTTTTTCCCGGCTGAACACCTCGCGCCCGAAACCGCCAGCGAAGAAATTGGTCAGCGCCTCGCCTTGCAGATCGATGCCGGCATTGAGCAGGCTGGCCTCGACGCGGGTGCCCTTATCCTCGCGCAGGCGGCGCACGAGGGCTGCCAGGATGCCCATGGCGAGCAGCGCGCCGCCATGCTGGTCGACGACGGCGAAGCCGGCCGGCGTCGGGGCGTAGGCCGGATTGCCGGTGGCGCCGATCAGACCGGAATGAGCCTGGATCAGGATGTCCTGGCCGGGCTTCTTCACCATCGGCCCGCTCGAGCCGAAGCCGCTCGCCGAGGCGAAGATCAGCTTCGGGTTGAGCCGGTCCAGCGTCGCCTGGTCGAAGCCGAGCCGGGCAAATACGCCCGGCCTGAAATTCTCCATGACGACGTCGGCGGCGGCGATCAGCCGGCTGGCGACCTCCTTGCCTTCCGGGCTCTTGAGGTCGATGGCGATCGAGCGCTTGTTGCGGTTGGCGCACAGGAAGAAGCCGCTGACACCCTCGACATAGACCCCGGCGCCCGACCAGTGCCGCTCATGGGCGCCGCCCGGCGGCTCGACCTTGATGACGTCCGCGCCCATATCCGCGAGATACTGCGCGCCCGCAGGCCCCTGCAGGAAATGACAGAAGCTCACGACCTTTATGCCCTTGAGCAGCATGCCGCCCTCCTGGCGCCGATCATGGCCGGCGCCATCAGAAATCGTTTTCTTGATATGTGAAAATTATTGCGGCTCCGGCAATTCATGTCAATGCTATCCCTTATTCCAGCTTGTGTTTCATCGTGAAATGGATAGACCGTGTCTGTTTCGCTTTCTGAAACGAGGGAGATCGTACCGGATGACCACACGGGCCGATGGAACGAAACTGATTGATGTGGCCCGGCTTGCGGCGTGTTCGCCGGCCACCGTCTCCCGCGTGCTGAACGACAATCCGAGCGTTGGCGTCGAGGTCCGGGAAAGGGTGCTGCGCGCGGCGGCCGAACTCGGCTACGTTCCCAACGGCTCGGCCCGGGCCCTACGTTCGATGCAGACACGCCTGGTCGGAGCGGTCATTCCGACGCTCGATCACGCGATCTATGCCACGATGGTCGACAGTCTCCAGGCCAGGTTATCGGAGAAGCACGTCTCGCTGATCCTCAGCACCTCGATGTACGATATCGACTTCGAGTTCGAGCAGGTCCGGCTGCTGATCGAGCGCGGCGCGGAGGCGCTGATCCTGGTCGGCGCGCGCCACAATCCGAAGACCATCGCGCTGCTCAACCAGCGCCATATCCCCTATGTGCTGACCTATACCTTCACGGCCGACCGGCCAGGCGCGGCGATCGGCTTCGACAATGAGAAGGCGGGCCGGACAGGCGCCCGCTTCCTGCTCGATCTCGGCCACCGGCGTTTCGCGATGATCGCCGGCATCACGCATGACAACGACCGCGCGGCCGGGCGGGTGATCGGCTTCCTGGACGAACTGGCAAAGGCCGGCATCGCGCGCGAAAGCGTTCCGGTCGTGGAGGGCGTCTATAATATCAGCGCCGGCGCGGCCGCGATGAAGACGCTGTTCTCCGGCGCGGAGCATCCGACCGCGGTGTTCTGCGGCAGCGATATCCTCGCGGCCGGCGCGGTGAAATACTGCACCGAGAGCGGCCTTAAAGTTCCCGATGCGGTGTCGATCCTCGGCTTCGACAATCTCGAAATCGCCGAACTGACCTCACCTGAACTGACAACCCTCGAGGTTCCGGCCCGTGAAATGGGACGGCTTGCGGCGGATCACGTCATGCTATCGACGATGCAGCGCCGCCACATCCACCAGCGCGAACTGTCGATCCGCCTCGTGGTGCGCGGCAGCACCGGCACGGCGCCGACCTGAGCCGGGTGCACGGAGCGCTGTCCCCTGCCCGCTCGGTTGCGCTTCGATATGGAAACAGGCCGCTGCATCGAGCCAGCCAGTATCCACCCGCCCGGCAACCAATCGGCGTAAATCGGATCGGGCGGTCGTGCCGAGCGCGGACAGTTACAGGTCGAGGATTTCTTCCTGCTCCTTGCGCAGGCCGGCAATGCGGCGGAGCACTTTCGCGTCGAAACCCAATCCCGCTGCCTGTGTCCACAGGTTGGCCTAAAAGGTTGCCTGAGCCCGTTGTCGGAGACGGCGCGCGACAGCCGCGCCGCTCATCGCTGCCGGATGAGCCTTGAGTGGCAGGCCAGTCGTCGGCGCCACTGGCAATTCAGGGTCATGCGCCGTGGCGCGGCGCAGCGGCGCTACGGGCGGCGCGCTCCTTTTCGACCCGCTCGGTCGCGTCGCGTGCCATGGCGACCGAGCCAATGGCGACGCCGGCCGGGTCCTTGACGAGCGCGAAGGTCATTTCGACATAGAGCTTCCGGCCGCCCTTGCCCACCGCACGCGTCAGCGTCGGGCGTCCGAGCAGCCTCGTGTTGCCGCTGGCGATAGCCGCGTTGAAGCCGGCCCAGTGCGCGGCGCGCAGGTGCTCGGGAATGATCAGGTCCAGGCTGGCGCCCAAGGCTTCGGCCGCGCCGTAGCCGAACAACCGGCTGGCCGCCGCATTCCAGCGCACGATATTGCCGGCGCTATCGGCGTAGATCAGGGCGTCGGAGACCTGCTCGATGATCCAGTCCCCCAGCGCGGGCGTATCGCTCATGATGATTCCCCCAAAATGCGCCGTCACGACGCATCGGCGGCAAACCGACGTTAGCGCTCCGATCGGGGCGGCGGCCATCCGGACCAAGGTATCCTTGTGAAGCCACGGCACGCGGGACTAGACTGGCTGGCGGACCCAGGTTCGCATTATTCAGGAATTTCAGATGAAAAACAGATACATGATGGCGGCACTTCTCGCCGCCCTGCTCGCTGGCACCGGCATGCCGGCCCTCGCCGCAGGCAGCCAGGGGGCGCCCGATAAGCCGGACATGATGTCGCAAGGCATGATGGGTGGCGCCATGATGAAGGGCGACATGATGCAGAAGCGCCCCGCCTCGGACGGTGCGATGAGCTGCGGCATGATGGATGGCCGCATGATGCAGCATGGCGCCATGATGGGCGGCGGCATGATGGACGGTATGATGCGACGCGGCGCGATGGGCGGCATGATGGGTGGCGCTATGATGCCCCAACTCCCCGCCGGCAATGAAAAGCTGCAACTGAAGATGCAGGCCGAGATCATGCAGAAGGTCGGCGAAATTCTCGCCAAATACGCGGATCAGATCGCAGTCAACCCGTAATCGCCGCGATTGCGGGCCTGCGATCGATCGCACCGGCGGGACGGGCGTCGTTGCGCCGCCCGGGCTGAACGCCACGTGCTTCTTCGACCGCGGTCGATGGCGTCGGGGAGAGATCATGGACACGGAATTCTGGTTACAGCGCTGGCGTGACGGGCAAATCGGCTTTCACCAAGCCCGCGTGATGCCCTTGCTGCAAAAACACTGGCCCAGTCTGGCGCTACCGGCCGGCAGCCGGGTTCTGGTCCCTCTGGCGGGCAAGTCCCTCGACATCATCTGGCTCGCGAGCCAGGGGCATCGCGTGCTCGCCGTCGAGTTGTCGGCCGTGGCCGTCGCGCAATTTTTCACCGAGAACCGGCTCACGCCGACGAGCCGCGACTCGTCGCTCGGGCGGCACCACGTCGCCGGCAATATCGAGGTGATCTGCGGCGATATATTCAATCTGGATGCGGCGACCCTGGCCGGCTGCACCGGCGTCTACGACCGTGCGGCACTGGTCGCCCTGCCGCCCGCCATGCGGCCGCGCTACGTCGCGGAGGTCTATGGGCGGTTGCCCGAGCGCTGCCGTGGCCTGCTGCTGACCATCGATTATCCGCAACACGAAATGGACGGGCCGCCCTTTGCCGTCAGCCAGGCCGAAGTCGGCACCCTGTATGGCGAGCGCTGGACGCTCCAGAGCCTGGATGAGCGCGATATCCTGGCGCAGGAGCCGAAGTTCGTCGCGCGCGGCCTCACCCGCATGAGCACGAGCGTCTATCGGCTGGAGCATCGCGCCTGAGGCTTCACATCCATGCGGCCGACATTGGAGTGCATCGATGCAGCACGACAACGCTTCTCGATCGCTGGCATCAGGCTATAGCGTCGCCGCAAAAGCCCTGCACTGGCTGATTGTATTGCTGGTCCTGGCGCAGTTCGTGGTCGCCATCCTGATGCCCGGCATCGGGCGCGATACGGTACTCGAACCGCTCATCGCCCGGCATTTTACGCTTGGCGTGGTCATTTTTGTTGTCATGGCGATCCGGCTGGCGCTGCGCCTGCGCCATCCCGTCCCGCTGGACACGCCTGGCCTGATGGGTTGGGAGCGCTGGTCAGCGAGTGTGACGCACGGCCTGTTCTATTTGATCCTGCTGATCGGACCGTTTCTCGGCTGGGCTTCTGCCTCCGCTCATTCGCTCTCGGTCAACGTGTTCGGCCTCATTCCGCTCCCCAGCATCGCCGCCCCGAAAGCCCGCTGGGCACTCACTGCCGGAGATATTCACACCTACATGATGTGGGCGCTGCTCGCGCTGATTGGGCTGCACGTCACGGCAGCGCTCTATCACCACTTTTTCCGACACGATGACGTGTTGCGGCGCATGCTGCCATCAGCATCACCGCCAGCACCTCGTTGACACCGCCCAGGCGGCAGGCATCGATCTGAACAATATCGATCGCCGATTCCCCTAACGACCTGCCTGACGCTTACACCGTCGCGATCGGCGTTACGGGCGAGCCGACCGCGCCCGGCAGCCTGAGCGGCGGCGCGGTGAGCAGGAAGCGCGAGCGACCGTTCTCGCGCAGCCAGCGCGCCAGATCGGCAAAGTACCACAATTCGCCGAGATGGATGCCTTGCCGGAACAGGCAATGGTTGTGCAGCGGCAGGCCGGGAAAGCTGTCGCCGCTCGCCGGCCGCGCCGGATAGGCTTCCACGGCGTAATTGTCGGCGCAGATCGCCACCAGCCCGCTATCGGTGATCCAGTTCAGCAACCGCTCGTCGCGCCCGTCAAGCACCGAACAGGAGCGTGCCAGAACAGCGCTGTCGGGCTGCTTGTTCATTTCCAGAATCAAATCGGCGAAGCCGGTATAGAGGCACATGAAGTCCCCGGTCTCGACAGTCGCCTTCTGCGTGTCGAGCTGGCGCATCAACTCGTCATAGCCGATGAGCGCGCGCTGGCGGCCATAGGTCTTTTCCAGGTCGACGAGGACGCCGCGCCCCTGCACGCCGGCGGTGGCGAAGCCCTCCATGCTGAGCGCCCTGGCGCCGAAGCCCTCCTTCGCGTCATCCGGCCCGACAATGTCGATGCCGCCGCGATAGCCGTTGTAATAGACCTTCTCCGGCGTGCCGTCGCCATTGGCATCGAACATCTGGCCGACATGGGACAGGCCGTCCCATTGCGTCGAATATTGCAGGTAGAGCAGCACGGCGTCGTCCGAAACGACGTCGCAGAACTGGCCGCAGACATGTGACATGCGGAAATTGAAATTGTGCCCGGGCCCGCGCTTCTCATGCACGAAGACCGGCTCGCGGCGCAGCTCGAACAGCACATTGCCGCCGGGATAGTCGAGCGGCAGGCTCAGCGTGAAGACACGGCCTTCCTGCACCTCGGCGACCGCCTGCTTGCGCCGCGCCGGCGTCAGCAGGTTCAGCTTGCCGATCTGGTCGTCGGGGCCGAACTCGCCCCAATTCGAGCCCTCGGGACGATTGACCCAGCGTTTTGCCGTCATGACCGCGTTCCTCCCCCTGCTGCCGGCACGATGCGCTTCCCGGCCAGCAGCGCGAGAAGCTCACGGAACATCTGCTCCGTATCGATACAGGCGTGAAAACCGGCCTGACGCAGCTTGATGGTGCTGACCAGCGCCGGGCGCGGCGGCCGGGCCGCGCCGGTCGCCATGGTGAAATCGGCATAGTGGTGCGACTGACCGAGAAGCTGCGCCAGCGAAGTCTGCCGCAGGCCATGGCGCGCCACGATGCGCTGCCAGACCGCTTCCTGCGTCGGCAGCCATTCCGCCAGGCGCAAGGGGGCCGCGGGCGCATCCGGCAGGCCGAGCGCGCCGGCAAGTGCCGGCCAGACATCGCGCCAGCAGAAAACGTCGCCATTGGTGATGTTGAACGTCTCGTCGCGCGCCGCCGGCGCCGTGGCCGCCCATAGCAACGCCTCGGCGATCAAGCGGGCATCGACCGCCTCGAGCAGGTAATCCGGGCCGCCGGGATAGGCGAATGGCAGCCCCTCCTCGCGGCAGATGGCACCGAACACGGCAAGCACCGGCGTGATGTTCATCGCGACGCCAACCGCGTCGCCGAACACGACCTGCGGCCGGAAAATCGTCGTGCCGATGCCGTGCGGCATCAATTCGGCGCGCGCCCAATCCTCCTGCAGCCAGTAGAAATTGCAATGGGGATGGCGCGGCCAGCTTTCACGCGCCGGCGACGGAAACGGCCGGATATGCACGCCATAGGCCTTGGTGCCTTGCAGGAAGCTGACATGCTCCAGCGTGCCGGTGGCGCGCAGCGGCGTGAGCAGGTTGGCGAACATGGCGAGGTTGACCGCCATCTGCTTCTCGTCGCGCCAGCCCTCGATCAGGCCTGGCTTCTCGTAGAGCGCCGCGTAGACGACATGGCTGACGCCGCCGATGCGCGCCACCAACGCGCGGCAGGCGGCGGCATCGGTGAGATCGAGCGCATGATGCTGGCAGGCGATGCCGGCCGGCAGATCGGGCGGGCGGCGCGAGACGGCGACGACCTCGAAGCCGGCCCGCGCGAAGGCCGCGAGCGCCGGTTGTCCGATGACGCCCGAGGCGCCGGCGATGAGCACCCGTGCCATGGCCGGCTACCGGCGCTGGTCGAAGCGGCGCCCGGCGAGATCGGCCGCGATATTGACCTTCTGGATATCGATTGCGCCCCCAGCGATGCCCCACCCCCAGGAATCGCGGAAGCGCTGTTCCATGCCATACTCCCTGGCGTAGCCGTAGCCGCCCATCAGTTGCAGCGCGGCGCCGGTCACCTCGCGGGTCATCTCGTTGGCGAAGCATTTCGCCATCGCGGCCTCGCGCGATATCGGCAAGCCGGTGCCCGCGTTGGCCGCGGCGCGATGGATCATCAGGCGGGCCGCCTCGACCTTGAGCGCCATCTCGGCCAGCCTGATCTGCACGGCCTGGAAATCGACGATCGGCTTGCCGAACTGCCGGCGCTCCTGCACATAGGCGGTGACCTGATCGAGCGCGCCGGCCGCGACGCCGAGCGCCATGGTCGCATTACCGAGCCGCTCGATATTGAACAGCCCCATCAGGCTGGCGAAACCGCCCGGCCCAACCAGCAGGTGCTCGCGCGGCACGCGCACATTGTCGAAATGCATGTCGGCCGAGGGCACGCCACGGAACCCCATCAGGGCCTCCTGCGCACCGAAGCTCAGCCCCGGCGTATCGCGCTCGACGAAGACCGCGCCGATGCCCTTGGCGCCCGGCACGCCATCGAAGCGACAGAACACGACATAGCCCTCCGAATGGCCGGCGCCGGAACACCAGCGCTTGGCGCCGTCGATGACGATCTCGCTGCCCTCGAGGCGGGCGCGCGTGGAGAGATCGGTCAGCGCCGTGCCGGCATCGGGCTCCGACATCGAGATCGCCACCAGCATGTCGCCGGCCACGACCCTGGGCACGACCCGATCGCGCAAGGCCGGCTCACCAAGGCTTTCCACGATGCGCACCGGCCCGGTGCAGCATTCGAAGACCGGAAAGGCGACGCCGACCGAGACCTTGGCGAATTCCTCCATCACCAGCAGCGCGTCGAGGAGCGGCAGGCCGAGCCCGCCATGCGCCTCGCCGGTGTTGACGCCGAGAAAGCCGAGTTCGGCATAGCGCTTGAGCCAGGCGTGCGGCACCGGCACGCTCGTCTCCTCGACGGTGCGCGCGAGTGCCGCGAGTTCATTGCGGGCGAAGCGCCGGGCGCTATCCTGCAGGGCACGCTGCTGTTCGTTCAGGGTAAAATCCATGGCGTCCTCCCAGGGCCAAATGTCGGCAATGGCGAGCCTCAGGCGGCGTAGACGAAGCGCCCGTTGGCAATGACGGTTGCCTCGCGCGCCGCGACGCGGCACCGAAACGCCGCCTCGCCCGTCGCTTCGCGCCAGATTTCGGTGGTGATGGCTTCGCCCGGAAAGACCGGCGCCGAGAAACGCGCCTCGATGGCCCGGAACCGCGCCGGATCGTAATCGCACAGGCCCTTCATCAGCGCATGGCCGGCGATGCCGTAGGTGGCGAGCCCGTGCAGGATCGGCTGCGGATAATTCGCCTTGCGGGCAACCGCCGGGTCGCAATGCAGCGGGTTGAGATCGCCGGAGAGCCGGTAGATCAGGGCAAGCTGCGCATGCGTCGGCAAGGTGACCACCAGATCGGCGGCGCGTTCCGGCGTCGGGTGTGGGCTGTGCCCTCCCGCCGGCTTGCCGCCGAAGCCGCCATCGCCACGGCAGAACACCGTCTGCAACAGCGTGGCGATCAACTCCCCGTCCTCGGCCGCCTTGATCTGGCGCTCGACATAGACCAACGCGCCCTTGCCGGGCCCCTTGTCGACAATATCGACGATGCGCGTGCGCCCGGTGATCTCGCCTTCCGGCGCCAGCGGCCGGTGCAGCACCATCGCCTGCTCGCCATGCACGACCTTGACCCAGTCGATGCCGGTGTCGAGGTCGCGCATCCAGAAGCCGGGATAAGCCAGCACATTCGCCATGGTCGGCACGGCGGCGAGCCTGGTTTCATCGACGAAACGGAGCTCGCCCTCGTTGAGGGGATCGAGCCCGTAGCCGGTGCCGAGCGCATAAAGGATGCTGTCGCGCGCCGTGTAGCGCTGGCGGATTTCCGGGAAGGACAGCGCGAGGAGCTTGTCGGGATCGAGCGCCATTCTCGCGTCCCTCAGACCGGGTCCCAGGAGAACACGTCGGCCGAGCGCTCGAGCGGCGTGAGCGAGGATTTGAACGCGCCCGGCAGTTCGTGCGCCAGCGCCTCCGCCGTCCAGCCGCCAGCATGGTGCAAGCTGCGCACCGGCCGGGGCTGGCTCATCAGGAAGACCTCGTTGTTGCGCACCGCGAAAATCTGCCCCGAAATATCCTTGGCGGCGTCCGAGACCAGGAAAACCGCCATCGGCGCGATCTTGTCCGGCGTCATCTGCTTCAACGCCGCGACGCGTACCTTGTCGGCCTCGGTCTCGGTCGGGATGGACGACACCATCCGGCTCCAGGCGAAGGGCGCGATGCAGTTCGAGCGCACGTTGAAGCGCTGGAGATCGAGCGCGATGGCGCGCGACAGGCCGACAATGCCGAGCTTGGCCGCCATGTAATTCGCCTGGCCGAAATTGCCGACGAGCCCGGCGGTCGAGGTCATGTGCACGAAGGCGCCGCTTTCCTGCTTGCGGAAATGCGCCGCGGCCGCGCGGCTGACATTGAACGAGCCGTTGAGATGCACGGCGAGCACCGCCTGCCACTCCTCGGTGGCCATGCGATGGAAGATCGCGTCGCGCAGGATGCCGGCATTGTTCACCACGATGTCGATGCGGCCGAAACTGTCGAGCGCCTGCTGCACGATGCGCGCGGCGCCGGCCGGATCGCTGACGGAATCGCGGTTGCCGACCGCCTTGCCGCCGGCCTTGACGATGGCGCTCGCCGCTTCATCGGCGGCGGAGGCGTTCTCGACCTCGCCATGCAGCGTGACGCCGATATCGTTGACGACGACGGCAGCGCCCGCCCTGGCAAGCCCCTCGGCCAATGCCCGTCCCACGCCCTGGCCGGAGCCGGTGACGATCGCCACCTTGCCGGCAAGGAGGCCTGCCTGCGCCGTGGAATTTCCGCTAGTCATGATGCTAAAATCCTTCGTTGATTGGTCACAGCGTGGCGGCGCTGCCGAGAATGGCCGTCGCCTGGCTTGAAAGCACGCCGCCATTGGCGTGAGCCAGCGCCACCTCGCAGCCGGCAACCTGCCTGGCGCCGCAGATGCCGCGCAGTTGCGCGACGGCCTCGACCAGGGTGAACAGCCCGTACATGCCGGGGTGATTGCAGGACAGGCCGCCGCCATTGGTGTTGACCGGCAGGGAGCCGTCGGGCGCGATGGCGCCGCTGGCGATGTAGGGGCCGCCCTCCCCCTTGGCGCAGAAACCCAGATCCTCCAGGAACATCAAGGTGGTGATCGTGAAGGCGTCATAGACCATGACGTGATCGATATCGCGCGGGCCGAGCCCCGCCGCCGCATAGGCGCGCTGCCCCGATTCAACCGCCGCGGTCGTCGCCAGATCCGGCATCGCCGCGATCTGGCGGTGGCTGACCGCCGTCCCGGTGCCGAGCACATAGACAGGGGCCGCCTTCATATCCATGGCGCGATCGGCGCGGGTCAGGACCAGCGCCGCGCCGCCATCGGTCACCAGGCAGCAATCGGCCTTGCTCAGCGGGTCGCTGATCATGCGCGCGCCCAGCACCGCGTCGCGCGTCAACGGGCCGCGCGCGAAGGCATCCGGGTTGAGATTGGCCCAGGCACGGGCCGAGAGCGCAACCTCGGCAAGCTGCTCGCGCGTGGTGCCGTAGGTATGCATGTGCCGGGAGGCGGCAAGCGCATAGCTCGAGATCGGGTAACGCGGCCGGTAAGGCGCCTCATAGGGCTGCGGGTCCGGCATCGAGACGAGGCGGCCGCCGGCGCTAAGCTGGTTCGAGCCGTAGACGATGAGCGCGACGTCGCACAGGCCGTGCGCGAGCGCCGACACCGCCGCCTGGAGATGGAACAGGAAGGAGGCGCCGCCAACCATGGTGCCGTCGGCATGGCGCGGCCTGATGCCGAGCTTCTCCGCCATGTTGAGCACCGGCAGGCCCGACGAGGAAATGGCACAGAACAGGCCGTCGACATCCTTCAGACCAAGACCGCAGTCTTCCAGCGCCAGGATCGCCGCCTCTTGCGCCTGGTCGAACGGCGTGCGCCCGGGCGCGTTCCAGCGCCTTGTGTTGCCGATGCCGACAACCGCAACCTGCCCGCGCAGCGCCGTCATGGCTGGTGCTCCACCGGCTTGAACACGACATGCGGCTCGGGCTCCGGCGCGATGCGCGCCATGACCTTCATGCCGATCGCAACCGCCTCCGGCGCAAGCCCCTCGACACGGCTCATCATCCGCGGCCCCTCGGCCAGCGCGACGATGGCCACGTTGTAATCGCCTTCGCGCGCCCGCACCGTGGTGGTGGCGTAGACCTCGCCCGCGCCACTGACCGCGACCCAGGCAAGGTCGGGCGAGCCGCAAGCCAGGCAGACCAGCCCCGGCGGGCAGCGCATGGCCCCGCAAACGCGGCAACGCTGCAACCGGAAACGCCCCTCGGCAAGGGCGGCATTGAAGACGTCATCAGGGCCAGGCCTATCGAAACGCGGGTCGGCACTCATGCGACCTGCTCCTTGCGCGCGAAGGCGAGCCCACAGGCCGGCGCTTCGTGCCAGACGGCCGTCACAGGCGCCCATGGCGCCAATCGGGGAGGTGTTGTCGACATGACCTCAAGTTAGATACGTTTTGGTATGTTTAGCAAGCCCCCATCACCACCCCCCTTATCCACGCGGCAAATCAGGAACCAACTGGCTGCAGGAAGGCATTTCGATGGGCAGCGACCGCCCCATTGACTTCAAAAGATACTTATCAGTATGTTGCTCGCGACAAGAAGCAAAAATCCGTTTTCGACAGGGAGGACATGCAGATGGTATCGAGAGCTCAGATCAGCCGCCGCGGCTTCGCGCTCGGCACGGTTGCCGCGCTTGCCGCGACAGGGCCGGCGCTTGCCCAGGCCGGCGGCCCCGTGAAGGTCGGCGTGATCTTCCCGCTCAGCGGCGGCGCCGGCCCGCAGGGCCAGCATGTCACGCAGGCCATCCAGGTCATGGCGGCGCTGATCAACGCCAAGGGCGGCGTGCTGGGACGCCAGATCGAGATCGTGTCGCGTGACGATGAATCGACGCCGGCGATCGGCGTCTCGCGCGCCAATGAACTGATCTCGGCCGGCGTCTCGGTGATCATCGAGGGCTGGAACAGCCCGGTGACGCTGGCGATGCAGCCGGTGATCAACCGCGCCGGCATCCTCGACATCACCGCGATCTCGAAGGCCGACCCGATCCTTTCGGGCGAGGGCAATCCGCTCGCCATCCGCCTGAACAGTTCGAACTCGCAGGACGGCGCCGTCATTGCCGATTACGTCGCCAAGGTCGCCAAGGCGAAGCGCATCGCCTTCCTGACCGAGAACGATGCTTACGGCAACGGCGCGCAAGCCTCGATCGAGGCAGAACTCAAGAAGCTCGGCTATGCCTATGAAAAGGTCGCGGAAGAGAAGTTTCCGTTCACGCAGGCCGATTTCCGCGTTGCGCTGACCAGCGTGCGCGCCGCCAACCCCGAGGTCACCATCGCCATCAACGCCAATGAAGGGCTCGGCATGCCGGCACTGATCCGCCAGGCCAAGCAGAGCCGCCTGCCCGGCAAGCTGGTGGCGGCGGTCGGCACGATCGCGCCGAGCGTCATCAGCGTGGCGGGCGACGCCGCCGACGGGCTGATCGGCGCGGACATCTATTTTCCGAACGTCGAACCGTTCGCGTCCAACCCGGCCAACAAGGAATTCGTCGCCAAGACGCAAGAGATGTTCAAGTACGAGCCCGACAAGTTCATGGCGCTTGGCGCCGGTGCGCTGCAGGCATGGGCGATGGCGGTGAACGAGGTGAAGTCGCTCGACAAGGAGCCGGTCGCCAAGCGCATCCGCGGCGGCTCGTTCAAGAACACCATTTTCGGCGAGATGGATTTCGAGCCGAACGGCCAGTTGAAGAGCCGGCACTACCTGTTCACGGTGAAGGGCCAGAAGCTCGTGGTGGACACCAAGCCGAACTGAGCATGTCTCGCGGCGGAATCGGCCGGGGGCGGGCATTTCGCGATGCATCTGCCCGCCCTGCGGCATCGTTGCCCTCTTACCCGATCGGATAGCGGTGATGCCAGACGCTTCCCCATCGTTGCTTCAGGTCGAGGGGCTGAGTGTGCGCTACGGCGCGCTGGTCGCCCTCGAGGCGGTCGACTGGCAGGTCGGCCCGGGTGAAATCCTCGGCATTATCGGGCCGAACGGCGCTGGAAAATCGTCATGCTACGATGCCGCGACCAATCTCGCGCCGCGGAGCGGCCGCGTGGTGCTCGACGGCGAGGACATCACCGAGGTTCCCGCCAACGGGCTCGCCGCGCGCGGCCTGAAGCGGGCCTTCCAGCAGAACGCGTTTTTCCACGACCTCACCGTGGCCGAGAACATGCTGACCGTGCTGCAGGATCGGCACGGCACGGGGCTGCTGACGGCGATTTTCATGCCGTGGCGCGAGGCCGCGCGCCGGCGCCGGGCAATGGACGCCGCGCGCGCCCTGCTGCTGCGCTTCGCCATCCCGGAAAGCGCGCATGCATTGAAGCCGGGCAACATCTCCTATGGCGCGCAGCGCCTGCTCTCGATCGCGCTGGCCTATGGCAGCGGCGCCCGCGTGCTGATGCTGGACGAGCCGGCGGCCGGGCTCGGCGGCGCCGACATCGCCAAGCTGATCGCGCTGCTGCGCGAACTCAAGGCGGAAGGCCTGGCGCTGGTGGTGATCGAGCACCACATGGACCTGATCATGGCGGTGGCCGACCGCATCGCGGTGCTGGACCAGGGGCGCCTGATCGCCACCGGCACGCCACGGGAAATCCAGGCCGATCCGCGCGTGCTCGAAGCCTATCTCGGGCGCGCGGCATGAACCCGACCATGGAAAACGCGATCATCGAGGCGCGCGATCTCACCGTTACCTATGGCGGCAACCAGGCGCTCGCCATCCCACATCTGGCGGTCGGGCGCGGCGAGCTCGTCGGCGTCGTCGGCGCCAACGGCGCCGGCAAATCCTCGCTGGTGAATGCGTTGCTCGGCTGGTCACGCGGTGCGCCGCGCGTCACCGGCACGGTGTATCTGGCGGGCGAGGATATTTCCCGCCTGCCGACCTTCGTACGCGTGCGCAAGGGGCTGCTGCTGATCCCCGAAGGCAAGCTGGTCTTCGGCACGATCAGCGTCGAGGACAACCTCCTGAGCGTCGGCGCCATCGAAGCGAAGGGGCGGCATCTCTATTCCATCGCCGAGATCTACGATCTGTTCCCGCGCCTGAAGGAGCGCCGCCACCATCTTGGCGCCGAGCTTTCGGGCGGCGAGCGGCAGATGCTCGGCATCGCGCGTGCACTTCGGCTCGGCCCGAGCGCGCTGCTGCTCGACGAACCCTCGATCGGGCTGGCGCCACGGCTTGTCTCGACCGTGCTCGCAACCGTCAGGCAGCTTGCCGATGCTGGGCTCGCCGTCCTGCTCGTCGAGCAGAATGTGCGCGCTGCCATCGAGGTCGTCGACCGGCTCGTCCTCATCGAGCGCGGCCGCATCGTCGCCGAGGGGCCGGCCGCCGCGATGCGCGACGATCCGCGCATCGCCGAAGCCTATCTGGGAGCGCATGCGGCATGAACCTCGCCCAGCAACTCCTCAACGGCATCGTGCTCGGCCATGCCTATGCCCTGCTGGCGATCGGCTGGACGGTGCTGCTCGGCGTGGCGCGGCTGGTCAATTTCGGCCACGGCCAGATGTATATGCTCGGCGCCTTCGTGACCTGGTATGCCGGCGCGCGGCTCGGCATGCCCTATCTCGCGGCCGGTGCCATGGCGATCACCGCCGGCATGGTCATCGGCTACATCATGCAGCGCATCATGCTCAGGCTCACGCTGAAGCAGGATCTCGTGACGATCATGATCGTGACGCTCGGCTTCGGCTATGTGCTGCAGGGCGCCGCCGGCCTGGTGTTCGGCTCGACCGGCCAGATCCTCGAGACGCCGCTGTCGCGCATCGACATCTACTGGGGCGATTTGTGGTTCACCTGGCAGGACATCGCCATCATCGTGGTGGCGATGCTGTTCTTCGCGGCGCTGAAATACGTCATCGAACACACTGGCGTCGGCCGCATCGCGCGCATGGTGGCGGAGGACCCGGCCCTCGCCCTGCTCTCCGGCATCAACGTGAAAAGGGTCTATCTCGGCGTGTTCGCCTTCGAGGGCGCGGCGGTGGCGCTGGCGGCCGTGATGGTGGCGCCGCGCACGCCGATCCTGACCTCGATGGGTTTCGACGAAGTGATCATCACCTTCGCCGTCGTCGTCCTCGGCGGCATCGGCAGCATCGCCGGCTCGTATTTCGCCGGGCTGGCGCTTGGCTTGTTCACCGCGTTCTTCGGCGCGTTCGTCGCGCCCGCCTATACCACGGCGGCGGCCTTCGCCGTGCTGATCGCGGTGCTGGCGATCAGGCCGCGCGGCTTCGCCGCCGCGCCGGGGAGCCGGTGATGCCGACGCCGCTCCGCCTCCTGCTCATTGCCGGCGTGGCCGTCGCCGGGCTGTTCCTGCCGGCGCTCGCCGGTGGCTCGCCGGCGATCTACAGCGCGGCGGTGCTGATCGCCATCTTCGCCGTGATGTCTTATGGGCTCGACACCATCGTCTCCGATCTCGGCGAGGTCAGCCTGGCCCATACCGTCTTCTTCGGCATCGGCGCCTATGTCACCGCCCTGCTTTCGGTGCGGCTCGATCTCGGGCCGATCGCGACCTTGCTCGGCACCATCGTCGCCGCGCTGATCGCGGCGGGCGTGCTCGGCCTGATCACGCTGCGGCTGCGCGAATTCGTGTTCTCGCTCGTCACCTACGCGGTCGCGGTCGTGGCGATCACCGTGGCGTCGAGCTGGTCGTTCATCGGCGGCTCGGACGGGCTGCGCGGCATTCCGCCCTTCGAACTGCCGCTGATCGGCTTCACGGCCAAGGATGACGCCGCGCTCTGGCCGGTCGCCTACGTGCTGCTGCTGGCGACGCTCTACCTGATGCACGCCTTCAGGCGCTCCCGGCTCGGCCATGCCGCGATCATGGTGCATCTCAACCCGCGCCTCGCCACGATGTCGGGCATCGCGCCGCAGAGAACCCGCCTGCAGATTTTCCTGCTCTCGGCGCCGATCACCGCCGCCGCCGGCTGGCTTTACGCCTACCAGCGCGCCTTCGTCAGCGCCGACGTGCTGGAGACCTATTTCCTGATCCTGATGCTGACCGCCGTCGTGCTGGTCGGGCGGCGCCGGCTGCTCGCCCCGCTGATCGGCGTCATCATCATCCAGGTGCAGGAGAAATTCTTTCCGTTCGGCGGCTATGTCGACAAGATCATCCTCGGCAGCATCCTTATCCTTGTGCTGGCCTATCTGCCGAACGGCCTCGCGGGCCTGATCGCGCCGCTCGTCGCGGCCGGGCGCCGCGCCGTGGCGCGCAAAGCCGCTCCCTCACCCTCGAACACCGAAGCATGACACGAAAGGTCATCATGATGTCCGCCGCAACGCCCGTGATCTGGCAACCCGAACTGACAGCCGAGGCGGAAGGTTGGCGCCGCACGGCCGAAGATCTGAGCAAGGCGCATTTCGCGCCACTCGCCGCCGAGATCGACCGCGACCAGCGCTATCCGTCGGAAAATGTCACTAGGCTGGTCGAGAGCCGCATCGCCGGGCTGTTCATTCCGGCAGCCTATGGCGGCGTCGGCGCGAGCCTGACCGCGACCATCGCGGCGGTCGAGACCATCGGCATGGCGTGTTCGTCCACGGCGGCGATCGTGTGCGCCTGCCAGTTGGGCGCGTTTCCGGTGCTGCTCGCCGGCCGCGAGGACCAGAAGAGCTTCTATCTCGGGCGCATGACCAAGGGTATCGCGACCAGCTTCGCGCTGTCCGAGCGCAGCACCGGCTCGGACGCGGCCGCAATCGCCGCCACGGCAACGCGCGAGGGCGAGAACTGGCGCATCCGCGGCGAGAAATACTGGATCGGCAATGGCGGCATCGCGCGCTACTACGTGGTGTTCGCCAAGACCGACCCATCCGCCGGCGGCCGTGGCATCTCGGCCTTCATGGTCGACCAGGAAGCCGACGGCGTGGCGATCGACGAACTCGCCGACAAGATGGGCATTCGCGCCACGCAGACCTCGAACCTCAAGCTCGATACGCTGGTGCCCGACAGCGCGCGCATCGGCGAGGTCAATCGCGCGCTGCGGCTCGCCTTCCAGACCCTGAATGTCGGGCGCATCATGGTGGCGGCGCAAAGCCTCGGGCTGGCGCTCGCCTGCTACAGGGAGGCGGCGACACGCGCGGCTGCGCGCCAGGCCTTCGGCACGGCGATCATCGACAATCAGGGCATCGGCTACAAGCTCGCCGACATGGCCACGGAAATCTCCGCCGCGCGCATGATGCTGTACGAGGCGGCGCGCGCCTATGATGCCGGCCGCGACGTCGCCAATCTCGGGGCGATGGCCAAGCTGTACGGCTCGGAAGTCGCCCACCGCGCCGCCGACGCAGCGGTGCAGATCTGGGGCGGCTTCGGCTATTGCAAGCCGAACGTGGTCGAGCGGCTGTATCGCGACCAGCGCATCCTCGAAATCTACGAGGGCACCTCCGAAATCCAGCGCCTCGTGCTGGCGCGGGCCGTGCGCAAGGAAGCCGAGGCGATGATCGGCACCCAGGACGCATGATGGATCCCGTCAAAACCACCGTACGACACGAAGACGCCAACGAGTCGCGCCAGGAGATCATCGGCGCCGCCGCCGAGGTGTTCATGGAATTCGGCTACGCGG
This sequence comes from uncultured Alphaproteobacteria bacterium, assembly GCA_937988775.1. GTDB lineage: Bacteria > Pseudomonadota > Alphaproteobacteria > Rhizobiales > Beijerinckiaceae > CALKHP01. The sequence goes on along the minus strand of CALKHP010000060.1, from coordinate 46,607 downwards.
CGAGCACCATCGATGCCGTCGCCGACCGGCTCGGCGCGACCAAGGGGCGCGTCTACCACTATTACCGCAGCAAGGCGGAACTCTATTTCGACGTGCAGATCGCGGCGATGGAGAACCTGCTCGCCCAGATCGAGCCGCTCGCCCGCGCCGAGGGCTCGCCGGTCGAACGGCTGCGGCGCATGGGGCTGCGCCATACCGAGGTGCTGCTGACGGAATCGGCGACGCAGAAAGTGGCCGTGCAGGGGCTGGAGCGCAATCTGCTCACCGCCGCCTCGGCGCGCAACCTCAAGACGCTGCGTCGCATCGTGCGCATGCGCGACGAGTACGAGCAGCTCTTCGCCGAAGTGATCGACCAGGGCATCCGCAGCGGCGATTTCGTCGACCTGCCGCCACGGCTCGCCACCAAACCGTTCTTCGGCACGCTCAATTGGGTCACGGTCTGGTTCTCGCCGCGCAAGCTCCAGAAGCCGGAAGACATCAAGGCGATCGCCACCATCCTGACCGATTTTGCCTTGCGCGGCATGTTGAAGGAGCCGCAATCATGAACCAGCCGAGCCAACGCCCGTTTTCCGATACGATCTGGGACGAGGCCGAAACCTGGTCGCGCGACCGGATCGAGGCGTTCCAGCTTGCCGCCCTCAAGCGGCAGCTTGCCAGCGTCGGCCGCAACAGCCGGCATTATGCCCGCGTCTTCAAGGAAAGCGGTTTCGAGCCGGGCGATTTTCGCAGCTTCGGCGACCTCTCCGCCCTACCACTCACTCGCAAGGCGGATTACCTCGCCGGGCTGGCGGAGGCCCCGCCCTTCGGCTCGCTCGCGGCGATCGACCTCAAGGACGCCGCGCGCGTGCATTTCTCGTCCGGCACCACGTCACGGCCGACGCCGGTCTTGTGGACAAGCGCCGATCTCGCGCGCTGGGCCGACCTTTACGCACGGTTCTTCTATGCCCAGGGCCTGCGCCGGGGCGATGTCTTCCAGTGCATGTTCAACTATGCCTGGTTCGTCGGCGGGCTCGGCGCGACCTCCGGCGCCGAGCGGATCGGCGCGCTGGTCATCCCCGGCTCGTCGGGCGACACCAAGCGCCAGATCGAGACGATTTTCGAGTATGGCACCAAGGCTGTCGTCGGCACGCCGTCCTTCATGGCGCATCTGGCGGAAACCGCCGAGGCGATGGGCGTCGACCTGCCGTCTTCCACGGTCAGCATGGTGTGCGTCGGCGGCGAGCCCGGCGCCAGCATTCCCGGTACGCGCGAGCGCATCGAGCGGCAATGGGGCGCCAGGATGTTCGATTGCTACGGCGCGCTCGAGTGCCAGCCGATCGCCTGGGACTCGGCCCTGCAACTCGGCCCGCAACTGGCCGAGGACTACATCCACACCGAGATCCTCGATCCCGACACGCTGGCGCCGGTCGGCGATGGCGAGCGCGGCGTGCTGGTGCTGACCCATCTCGACAAACAGGCCTGCCCGCTGGTGCGCTGGTGGACCGGCGACGTGGTGGTGCGCGACAGCCGGCCGACTCCGGACGGGCGCACGCATGCAAGGCTGGTCGGCGGCGTGCTCGGGCGCGCCGACGACATGCTGATCATTCGCGGCGTCAACCTGTTCCCCACGGCGGTCGAGGATATCGTGCGCGCCTTCCCCGGCACCACGAACGAGTATGTTCTGGTCGTCGACGATTCTGTGAAAGACCCGAAAACCGGCTTCCTGACCGGCGTCCGGCTGCGCGTCGAGCGTGCCGACGATGCGCCCGCCGATCTCGGCGAGCAACTCGCCGCCCGGTTGCGCGACGTGCTGAAGGTACGCGTCCATGTCGAGGTGCTGGCGGCCGGCACGCTGCCGCGCACCGTGCACAAGGCCAAGCGCGTGATCCGGGAATAGCCATGACAGCGCCCCAGCCCCTGCGCGGCAAACGCGTGATCGAACTGGCACAGTTCATCGCCGGGCCGACTGCCGCGCAGTTGCTGGCGGATTTCGGCTCTGAGGTCGTGAAGGTCGAGACGGCGACGGGCGACGGCTCGCGCCATCTGCCGGGCACCGCGCATGGCAGCGTGTATTCGCGCAGCTTCAACACCTCGAAGGCGAGCCTCGTCATCGATACGCGCGACCCGGCCGGGCGGGCACATCTCGACGAGTTGCTGAGCGGGGCCGATGCGCTGGTCTGCAATGTCGCGCCGGGCGCGCTGAAGCGGCTGGCGCTCGATGCCGACAGCATCCGGCAACGCTTCCCGCATCTCGTGGCGACGCTGATCTCCGGCTACGGCCAGCAGGACGAGCGCACCTGCATGGACACCATCGCGCAATGCGAAAGCGGCTTTGCCTGGCTGAATGGCGCCGAGGACGGCACGCCGCGCGTTTCGACCTCCTGGCCGACGGATTTCTTCTCGGGCCTGTATGCCGGCCTCGCCACGGCCATGGCGCTGGCCGATGGCGCGCGCACCGAAGGCTGCATCGTCGACATCGCCATGATGGAGGTGGCAACCGCCATGCTGCTCGGCCCGGCAGCCCTGCTGATCAGCGAGGGCGGCACGCCGGGCGCGCCCACCGGCAACCGCGACCGCGCCTCCTGCCCTTCCGGGATTTTCCCGTGCGCGGACGGGCACGTCTATATTTACGGCGGGCTCGATCCGTATTGGGCCAAGCTCGGCCCGCTGGTCGGCGGCCCTCCCGCCAGCCTGCCCGAGCGCATGGCGCAGAGCGCGCTGTTCGAAGGTACGGTCAGTGCCTGGACCGGAAACCGGCCGCAGGCAGCGGTGCTGGCCGAAATGGCGCGGCTCGGCATCCCGGCCGGCCCCGTGCGCCACCCCTCGGATGCGTTGGCGCTGATACGGGCGACGCGCCCCGGCGCCGTCTCTCACGCGCTGGCGAGCGGCGAGCATGTGCCGGCCTTCCCGGCCCTGTTCGATGGCGAACGGCTGCGGCGGCGGCCTGCGCCGCGCGTCGGCGGGGCGCGGCGCGATGCATGAGACACCGACCGGAAGGGACATCCGATGAACGACACACGCTTCGACCTCGCCAGCCTGCAAGTGCTGAAACCCGATGCGCTCGCCGGGCGCTCGGCCCTGGTCAGCGGCGCCGGCTCCGGGATCGGCCGCGCCATCGCCGTCAGGCTGGCATCGCTCGGCATGCGCGTGTTCGGCACCGGGCGCCGGGCCGAGATGCTGGAGGAAACCGGCGCGCTTTGCCAGGGTCTTTCAGGCCGGTTCGCCTACAAGCCGTGCAATGTGCGCGACGTCGCGGCGGTCGAGGCGCTGGTTGACGAGGTCGGCACGGCACAAGGCATCGACCTGCTGGTCAACAATGCCGGCGGGCAGTTCTTCGCGCCCGCGACCGAGATCAGCCGGCGCGGCTGGGATGCGGTGATCGACCTCAACCTGTCGGCGGTGTTCACCGTCACCAGGGCCGCCTATCCGTTCCTGAAGGCGGCGCGCGGCGCGGTCGCCAGCATCTCGCTGTCGGGCGTCGATCGCGGTTCGATGGGGCTGTCCCATTCGATCGCGGCACGCGCCGGCGTGCTCGGCCTGACGCGCTCGCTGGCGCTCGAATGGGCGAAAGACGGCATCCGGTTGAATTGCATCGGACCGGGCGCGGTCATCACCGAGGGGTTTGCCGGCGAGGCGGCAAAGCCGATGCGCGACCGGCTCACCGCCGCGATCCCGATGGGCATCACCACGACGGTGGAGGAAGTCGCCGAACTGGTGGCGTTCCTTGCGAGCCCTGCCGGGCGCCTGATGACTGGACAGTTGATCCAGATCGACGGTGCCGCGCATCTCGGCACCGGGCTGCACATGATCGACGCCTGATTCGGCGCTGCGCCATCTTTTATCTTGACGCATTTTCTTGTCGAAGAACCGGCATCCACTTCTTCGGAAAATGCATTAGCCCAATAGCTTGAAGGGAATGCCCGACGCCAGCGCCGCGACGTAGCGCCGTTTCTGGTAGAGTCCGTTCAGCGAAACGCGCGGCAGGGCGGTCGGGGCGCGCAGGCGCTTTTCCGACAGAACGCCCGGCTTCGTGGTCACCGCGACCCGGAAGCCATGCGCGGCGGCGGCGGCATATTCCCGTTCACCCGCCGCCGCCTTGCCGCCATAGGGGTAGCAGAAGGCGACCGGCGGCTGCCCGGTCAGTTCGACGACCTTGGCGGCGGAACCGGCGATCTCGGCCGCAAGCCGCTCCGGCGGCAGCCGTTTCAGGTTGAGATGGTTCAGGGTATGCGCGCCAAGCGTGGCGAGCGGGTCCTGCACGAGGCGGCGCAACTCCGGCTCGGCCATGACGAGACGATCGACGATCCCCACGGGATCGATGCCATGAGCGACCGCGAGCCGGTCGATCCGCGCCACGGCCTCATCCTCGTCGCATGTCGCGACGAACCGGCACAGCCGCTGGAAGGCATCGAATTTCGCCAGCATGCCCGCGGTGCGGACCTGCTCGACGCCCTCGCCGAAATCGAAGGCGAAGCTGGGCACCTCCCGAAGCACCGCTTCCACGGTCTCCCACCAAATGGTGCGCGTGCGCTCGATGAAGCCTCCGGTGACGAAGACGGTGAACGGCACCTCGAAGCGCCTGAACACCGGTTGCGCGAACTCGGCATTGTCCCGGTAGCCGTCATCGAGCGTGAAACAGACGAAACGCCGCGTGTCGGCCGTATCGGCAAGCAGACCCGGCAAGGCCGCCAGCGGCACCGGCGTCAAGCCACGTTGCCGGCAGAACGCGATGGTTTCGGCAAGAAATTCCGGTGTTATCTCGAGCAGGGCGTTGGGCCGGAATCTCGCGCTGCCGCGAGGGCGGACGTGGTGCAGTGTGAAGATCAGGCCACGCTCGGCAACGGACGGAAACAGTTGCGCGGCCCCCGAAAGCGCCACCAGTTCCAGCCCGGTCCGGATGGCGGCTCCTTTAGCAACATGCCTGCTCAACCGCTTTGAAAACGACACCTCGGCCTGCCCCTCCCCGGGGCTTTCTGCCCCGCAAGCTGCGACCCTTGACAGAAATTTCTTTCAAAAAGCTTTGCTCAAGCCGCGCATACGTCCAGCATCACACGGCACAGCGCAGCCGCCGTATCCGGCCAACGCGGCAGGTGAGCAGCGTGCCGCCAGGCGGCATCCGCCAATCGGCGCCGGGCCGGCACGTCGCCGAGCAGGTGACCGAGCGCTTGCGCAAGCGCGCCCGCTTCGCCGGCCGGAACCAGCAACCCTGCCTCGGGCGGCATCGTATCGGGGATCGCACCGGCCCGCGTGGCGACCACCGGCAGGCCGCGCGCCAGCGCCTCCGTCAGCACCATGCCGTAGCCCTCATGGAGCGAAGCCAGCACGAAAACGTCGGCGCGCGCGTAAGCGCGCTGCAACTCGGCCGCGTTGAATTGGCCAACGAGGCTGATACGGCTTTCGAGCCGGTGCGCGGCGATGGCATGGGCGACGCGGGCCGCTTCGGCGCAATCGTGATCGGTCGCGCCGACGATTTCGGCCTGCCACATCTGCCCGGCAAGGGCGGCAAGGGCCTCGACGAGGACGGTATAGGCCTTGCGCGGGATCACGGCGCCGACCGAAAGGATCACCGGCACGGCACCGCTGCCGGTTGCGCGCGAGGCCGGCGCGACGCCGGGCAATGCAACCGTGATGCGCGCGGCCGGCACCGCATAATCGGCAACGAGCGTTCGTGCAGTAGACGGGCTGGTGGCAATCACCGCCCGCGCCTCGGCGAGCGCCGCGCGTTCGCTCAGCCGCAGCGCAGCGGCACGATCGGGCGGGAGGCCGCTCTCGAGCGCCAGCGGATGATGCACCAGCGCAACGAAGCGGCGGCCCGAACCGCGCAACAGATCTGCCGGCAGCGCGCCGAAGGCAAGCCCGTCGACCAGGATCGGGCACTCGGCCGGCACGCTGGCAAAGGCCGCCGCCGTCTCGCGCAGGCTTCGCGCAGATGGGGCCGGAAAATCATCCGGCAACGCCAGATGCCTGACCCTTACGCCCCGGTCTCCGCAGGCGGCGATCACCGCGCGATCATAGGCATAGCCGCCGGTCGGCCGGTCGAGATCGCCCGGGACCGCAAAGGCGAATGCGCTCAAAGCAGGGGGCCCTCATAGGTCGCCCGCGCCAAATCCGTCTCGTGCAGCGTGACGCGGAGCCTGGCGAGCCCGTGGCCGTCCGTGCCGAGAGCGCCCGTCCGCGCCGCTTCGGCGAGTTGGTCGAAGATGTGCTTGCACAGGAATTCGGTCGTGGTCAGCACACGTGAAAATTGCGGCAGGGCGTCGAGATTCTGGTAGGCGAGCGGCGCCAGCGCATCGTGCAGCGCCGCCGCCGCCGCGCCGATATCGACCACGACATTATGCTCGTTCAACGCCTCGCTGAAGAAGGCGGCATCGACGACGAAGGTCGCGCCGTGCAGCGCCTGCGCCGGGCCGAAGAACGGATCGGGTAACGAATGGGCGATCATGATGCGATCGCGCACTTCAACGGAAAACATGCAGGCACTCCTGTTCCGGGGTGTAGCGCAACACGATGCCGAGCGCATCCGCCCCGGCCGCCAGCAGCGCTGGCAGGCGGGCGGGCGCCTCCTCGAAGGCGACCTCATGCGTGACCAGCGCGTCGAGCCGGGCATCGGCGAGCAGGTCGAGCGCGGCGGCGAGGCGGCGGCGGTTATCCCAGCGCGCGCGCCGGCCCGGCGACACCGCGCCGACCTGGGACGAGACCAGCGACAACCGCCGGCTGTGGAAAGCGCCGCCGAGCGCCACGTTCACGGCGCGCGCGCCATACCAGCTCATCTCGACGATGCGCGCCTCATAGCCGGCGGCGGCGATGGCGGTCGCGAGCCCGGCCTCGCTGGCGCTGGCGTGGAACACGATATCGGCCTCCGGCTCGACCTCGCCCGGCAAGCGGAACGCCGCGCCGAACATGGCGGCGACCGGCGCGCGCGCCGGTTCGATATCGACCACCGTGACGCGCGCGCCGGGCAGCCGCGCGGCAAGCGCCGCCGTCAACAGGCCGACCAGTCCGGCGCCGACCACGGTGATGCGGTCGGCCGGGCCAGCTCCGGCATCCCAGAGCGCGTTCAGGGCGGTTTCCATGTTGCCGGCGAGCGCCGCGCGGCGCGCCGGCACGGCGTCGGGCACCGGCACGACAGCCTCGACCGGCATGACGAAACGCGTCTGGTGCGGGTGCAGCGCGAACACCGTGCGGCCGCGCCAGGCGGGCGGGCCATCCTCGACCATGCCGACGGCCTGATACCCGTATTTGACCGGATGCGGAAAATCGCCGTGCTGGAACGGGCAGCGCATGCGCGCCGCCTCCGCCGCCGGCACGTTGCCTTGCAAAACAAGCCGCTCGGTGCCGCGGCTGACGCCGGAATACAGACTGCGCACCAGCAAGCTGCCCGCGCCGCGCGCCGCAAGGGGCTCGGTGTGCAGGCTTGCCACGCCGCCGGCCTCATACCACAGCGCTCTCGCATCATCCGTTCGCATGGTTGTGAAAGCCCCCTTCTATTGACGGGCTACCATTGCGCGCGCGAGCGCGGTAGCAACGGATGCATCGCCATCCCGGCGACACAATAGCTTGGCCACGAATGGCGATGGATCACATCAACGAGACGGCGACGCAACCGATCGCCGCCGAACCGCTCGCCACCCTGTTTTCCAATGGGCTGACGCCGACCGGAACGCAATCCACCAGCGTGCTGTTCCGCCGGCGCGTGCTGGTCGCGGTGCTGAATCTTGCCACCTTCGCGGTGGTGACCGCCGCCTTCGCCAGGCTGGTCTCGACCGGCGGCTGGACAGCGCTCGACATGGCGCTGCTGGCAACCTTCATGCTGTCGACGCCATGGACGATCCTCGGCGTGTGGAATGCGCTGGTCGGCCTGTGGCTGCTGCATGCGCGCGAGGATGGCATGCGGGCCGTCGCGCCCTACGCTTTCAACGGCCCCGCCTGCGAGCCGATCACGGCGCGGATCGCGATCTGCATGACGCTGCGCAACGAAGACCCGGAGCGCGCTCTGGCGCGCTTCAGGCGCGTCAAGCACGGGCTCGACAACACGCCCGATGCCGCTCGCTTCGCCTATTTCGTACTCTCGGACAGCACGGTGCCGGAGATCGCCGCCGCCGAGGAAGCCTGTTTCCGGCGCTGGCAGGATGAGGAGGAGAGCTCCCCCCTGCACTACCGCCGCCGGGCGAGTAACGAGGGTTTCAAGGCCGGCAATATCCGCGATTTCCTCGCGCGCTGGGGCGACGATTACGACCTGATGATCGGCCTCGACGCCGACAGCCTGATGGGCGCGGACACCATCCTGCGCCTCGTGCGCATCATGCAGGCCAATCCGCGCCTCGGCATCCTGCAAAGCCTGGTGGTCGGCCTGCCGGCCGAGAGCGCCTTCGCGCGCATCTTCCAGTTCGGCATGCGCCACGGCATGCGCTCCTATACCATGGGCGCTGCGTGGTGGACCGGCGATTGCGGGCCGTATTGGGGCCATAACGCGGTGCTGCGCGTCGCGCCGTTCCGCGAGCATTGCGCGCTGCCGCGCCTGCCGGGCCGGCCGCCGCTTGGCGGCGACATCCTCTCGCATGATCAGGTCGAGGCGGCGCTGATGCGGCGCGCCGGCTACGAAGTGCGCGTGCTGCCGCAGGAATGCGAGAGCTACGAGGACAACCCGCCGCATCTGCTCGAGTTCACCCGGCGCGACCTGCGCTGGTGCCAGGGCAACATGCAATATTGGCGGCTGCTGGCGATGCCCGGCCTGAAGCCGCTCAGCCGGTTCCAACTCGCCTGGGCGATCGCGATGTATTTCGGCTCGCTCGCCTGGATGGCCTTCATCGTCGTCGGCCTGCTGCGCGTGTTCCAGGTCAAGCTGACGGCGGAACCATATCCGGCCGGGCTCGGGCTGACGCTGTTCGTCTCGCTGCTGCTGATGAACCTGTTGCCGAAGATCGCCGGCGTCACCGATGTGCTGATGCAGCCGGCCGTGCGAGCACGCTACGGCGGCGCGGGGCGCGTGCTGGCGGGCTCCCTGGTCGAATTCGTGTTCAGCCTGCTGCTCGGGCCGATCGTAGCGCTGCGCATCTCGATCTTCATGATCGGCCTGCCATTCGGGCGCACCGTGACATGGAGCGGCCAGATGCGCGATGCCGAGCGGCTGTCATGGCGCACGGCGCTGCGCGGGCTGTGGCCGCAATTCCTGTTCGGCTTGCTGATCTTCGCGGCACTGGCCGCAGCGATGCCGTCCGCGTTGTGGTGGGCGGCGCCGATGCTGGCCGGGCTGCTGCTTGCTGCGCCTTTCGCGGTCTGGACGGCTTCGCCCGGCCTCGGCCGGTGGCTCGCGCGGCGCGGCCTGTGCGCCATTCCGGAAGAGGCTGCGGACCGGCCGCAAATTAGCGCATTGCAAGAGGTGACAAACCGCGCCTGACGCGCCATTGATGCAGGTCATGAGCGACCTTCTTTCCCGCCTCGCCGCCGGCCTCGGCCCGAACTCCATTTTCACCGATCCAGTCGACAAGGAGCCTCACGAGCACGAGGGCCGCAAGCTCTATCGCGGGCGGGCGCTCGCCGTGCTCAAGCCGCGCTCGACGGCCGAGGTGGCGGAGATCGTCAAGCTGGCGCGCGCCGCCGGCACGCCGATCGTCGTCCATAGCGGCAATACCGGGCTGACCGGCGGTGGCGTGCCCTACGATGCGCTCGTCATCTCGACCGAACGCATGAACACCGTGCAGGATCTCGACGTCGCCAACGCCACCATCACGGTCGGCGCCGGCATGGTTCTCGCCGATGTACAGCGGGCGGCCTCCGATGCCGGCATGCTGTTCCCGCTCTCGCTCGGCGCGGAAGGCTCGTGCCGCATCGGCGGCAACGTCTCCAGCAATGCCGGCGGCATCGGCGTGCTGCGCTACGGTAACACGCGCGATCTCGTGCTCGGCCTCGAAGTGGTGCTGGCCGATGGCCGCATCTGGAACGGGCTCAAGAAGCTGCGCAAGGACAATGCCGGCTACGACCTCAAGCACCTGTTCATCGGCTCGGAAGGCACGCTCGGCATCGTCACCGCCGCCAGCCTCAAGCTGTTCCCGAAGCCGCTGTCGCGAGCGATCGCCTTCGTCGGCGCGGCGACACCACATGCGATGATGGCCCTGTTCCAAAAGGCGCGCGCCGATTGCGGCACGGCGCTTTCGGCCTTCGAACTGCTGCCGCGTTTCGGGCTGGAGGCGTCGCTGAAGCATATTCCCGGCACCGTGCGCCCGCTCGCCGGCGATCACGCCTGGCTGGCGGTGATCGAACTGACCTCGCCGGCCGCCGATGCGCCGCTGCGGGACGATCTCGAGACCCTGCTCGGCGCAGCCTTCGAGGATGGGCTGATCGAGGATGCGACCATCGCCCAGAGCGAGGCGCAGGCGCTCGGCTTCTGGCGCATCCGCGAGGGCCTGTCGGAAGCGCAGGGGCCGGAAGGCGCCTCGATCAAGCATGACGTCTCGGTGCCGGTGTCGCGCGTCGCCGATTTCATCGTCGAGGCCACGGCGCTGTGCGAGGCGGCGCTGCCCGGCATCCGGGTGTGCGCCTTCGGCCATGCCGGCGACGGCAACATCCATTTCAACCTGAGCCAGCCGGTCGGCATGGACCCGGCCGCCTACCTGGCCGAGTGGCACCATTTCAACACCATCGTGCATGACAAGGTGGTGGCGCTGCACGGCTCGATCGCGGCCGAGCATGGCATCGGGCTGATCAAGCGCGACGAGTTGGTGCATTACAAGGACCCGGTCACCATCGACCTGATGCGCACGCTCAAGCGCGCTCTCGATCCCGACAACCTGCTCAATCCCGGCAAGGTCATCTCGATCGGCGACAACGCGCCGCCCGCCTTACCGGTTTAGGGTTGCAGGATACCCCTCTCCCGCAGGCGGGAGAGGGTGGCGCGTAGCGCCGGGTGAGGGTGTCTATGGCTCCCTCATCCTCCTGCCGGAACCTTCTCCCGCGAGCGGGAGAAGGAAAGCGAAATCAACAGGAAGGCGTGGAAGACTCAGAAACTGAGTCACGCAGATCGCAGTCGAACAGTACGTCGCCGCCCTCGAGCGCGAACTGGCGCATGGCCGGGCGCAGCGCCGCTTCCAGCCCATCGATCGGCTTGAGATTCAGACCCGTCCGGCCGGAGCCGATAATGACGGGGGCGAGCAGGATGTGCAGCCGGTCCATGGTGCCGGTGTCGATGAAACGCGAAATCGTATCGGCACCGCCCTCGATCAACAGCTTGTGAAGGCCGCGCCGCGCCAGCACCGCGACGATGTCGGCGGGCGAAAAAACACCATCTCCCGCGGCCGAGCCGATGCGCTCGACGCTGGCCGGCCAGCCGTCCCCGGCATCGGAAAACACGATATGGCGGCAACCGTCCGCGGCCAGCCAGCGCGTCGCGCCGCGCGCCCGTCCACGCGGATCGATCAGCACGCGCGCCGGGCTGCGCCCGAGGACGCGGCGCGTCGAAAGCCGTGGATTATCCGCGATCATCGTGCCCGCGCCGACCACGACGGCATCGACCAGCGCCCGCAGCCGATGCAGGTGATCGAGGGCGGCGGCGCCGTTGATATCGCGCGAGCAGCCGGTCGGCGTGGCGATGCGGCCGTCAAGCGACTGGCCAAGTTGCCCCAGCACAAACGTGCGGGAACCGGAGGCCTCGAGCAGCGGTTGATAGGCTGCGACCAGGGCGTGGCGGGCCACCGTGGGCATGGCGAGAGCCTCGGCGCCATGCTCGACGAGAAGGGGCCAGATGTGCTTAAACGCATGGCGAGTCATTGCGTTTTTCCGCCTCAGTCCACACGTAAACACTAGCCACTCGTGCAATTTCTTCCGCGCCGGAGCAGCGAAAGCCACCTGATGATGTCGAGCACGCCGATATCTGCCGAAGTCCTAAAGCTTTTCGGAGACCGCGACCAGACACCCGTCGAGCGGGCTGTCGCCGAGTTGCGCGCCGGCCGCGCCGTGCTGATTGCGCATGGCGCGGGCACGCTGGCGCTTGCCGCCGCCGAATCGGCGACCGATGCCATGCTCGGCGGCCTGCGCGCCACCGCGAGCGGTGGCGTGCGGCTGCTGCTCTCGGCGACGCGGCTGCACTATCTCGGCACCACCACGGCCAACCGGGCGATGGCGCTCGATGCGACCGGGTTCGAGCCGGCCCGCATCGATGCCCTGATCCGCGTTTCGGACATGCGGGCCCCTGCCCTTCCGCTGCTGCCGGCCGGCCCGGCCGCCGAGAGCGCGCTGGCGCTGCTGCGGCTGGCGCTGCTGCTGCCGGCCGGGCTCGTCTGCGACATTTCGCCGGCGCTCGCGACCGAGCTTTCGGCGGTCGCGGTGACGCCCGAGGCGATCGCCACTTATGCCGCCGAGAAACTCGCCGGCATCCACATCGTCTCGCGTGCGCCGGTGCCGCTGTTCAATGCACGCAAGGCGGAGTTCGTGGTGTTTCGCGGCGGCGAGGGCCTGCGCGAGCAGATCGCCGTGATCGTGGGTGAGCCGGACCCGGCCGCGCCGGTGCTGGTGCGGCTGCATTCCGCCTGCCTGACCGGCGACCTGTTCGGCTCGCTGCGCTGCGATTGCGGCGACCAATTGCGCAACGCTGTCAAGGCGATGGCGGAACAGGGCAGCGGCGTGCTGCTCTATCTCGACCAGGAAGGGCGCGGCAACGGCATCGCCAACAAGATGCGCGCCTATCGTCTGCAATATGACGGCATGGACACCTACGATGCCGACCGCGCACTCGGCCTGGAAGATGACGGGCGCCATTTCGATTTCGCCGCCGAGATGCTGCGCCAACTCGGCTTCGGCACCATCGAACTGATGACCAACAACCCGGCCAAGGCGGTTGCGCTCGGGCGCGCCGGCATCGCGGTTGCCGGCACGCGGCGCGTGTACGGCCGGCTCAGCGCGGAGAATATCGGCTATCTCGAAGCCAAGCGCGACCATGCCGGGCATCTCGTCGACCCGGCCAAGCTGATCGATACGCTGATCGAGGCGGCCGAGTAGGCCAGCCAGGAAAAGGCCAGGCCAGACAGCAAAAAGCCGGGTGGGAACCCGGCTTTTCTTTTGTTTTCGTATCGTTTCCGCTCAGGCTTGCCCGGCTTTCCGGCACAGGCCGGTGATGAGCAGCGCGGCGAGCGCGGTCTTGACCAGATCGCCGAGCAGGAAGGGCGCGATCGCGGCGTGCCATGTCTTGATGAGGCCGAGGCCAGTCACGCCGTTCGGCAGAGCTGCGAATTGCGACAGCCACAGCAAGCCGAGCCCGAACAGCACGACCTGCCCGGCGAGCAGCGCCAGGAACAGCGCCACCGGACGTTTGCCGAGGCCGCGCTGCACAGCGAAGCCTGCAACGGCGGCGGTGACCAGGAAGCCGATCAGGAAGCCGCCGGTCGGCCCCATGAAATAGCCCGGGCCAGCCGGCAGCGGCGGCGTGCTGGTGAAGACCGGCAGGCCGGCGAGCCCCTCGGCAAAATAGGCGAGCACCGTCAGCACGCCGAGGCGCGGACCGTAGACCGCGCCGATCAGCAGCACGGCGAAGGTCTGAAGCGTCATGTTGACCGGATAGAACGGCACGATGACCTTGGCGGAGAGCGTGAGCAGCGCGGTGCCGGCGGCAACCAGCAGAACGGCGCGCAGCGCAGCCCCGATACGGCCGGCGGGCAACAGGCGGCTGGCGAGGGTCGGGCCGGGCAGGTTCATGAACATCTCCTCGAACGTCTTGTCGAATCGTCTTGTCGAATCGTGTTGCCATGGGCTGACAAGCCCAGGGCGCAAACCTATTAAGAGCATTATCGCGCCGTCACAAGCGCCACAGCGCATGCAAGGTAACAGGAAAATCATGGCCGAGGACATCCCGTTCGATCGTTCCTTCGATGCGCCGCCGAAAACGGTCGTGCAGGTTTCGCCGCTGATCCGCCGCGTGGTGGCGGGCAATGCCAGCCCGTTCACCTTCACCGGCACATGCAGCTACATTGTCGGGCGCGGCACGGTGGCGATCATCGATCCCGGCCCGGAGGATGCGGGCCAGACGGCGGCGCTGCTCGCGGCGGTCGGCGGCGAGACGGTCAGCCATATCGTCATCACGCATACCCATCGCGACCATTCACCGGGCGCGGTGGCGCTGAAGGCCGCGACCGGCGCGCTGGTCGTCGGCTGCGGCCCGCATATCGCGGCGCGCGACGCCAACGCCACGGAAGCGCGCCGGCTCGATGCCAGCGCCGACATGGCCTATGCGCCCGATCGCGTCCTCGCCGACGGCGAGACGCTCGACTTCAACGGGCTGAGCCTGCAGGCGGTGGCGACGCCCGGCCATACCATGAACCATCTGGCTTTCGCGTTCGCGGCGGAAAACGCGCTGTTTTCCGGCGATCACGTCATGGGCTGGTCGACGACCATCGTCGCGCCGCCCGATGGCGCCATGGGCCCGTATATGGCCTCGCTCGACAAGCTGCGCACCCGCAACGATGCGATCTACTGGCCGGGCCATGGCGGGCCGGTGAGCGAGCCGCAGCGCTTCGTGCGCGCCATCGCCAGCCATCGCCGCGCGCGCGAAACCGCCATCCTGCAACGGCTCAAGGCCGGCGACCGGCTGATCGCGCAGATCGTGCCGCGGCTCTATGACGGGCTCGACCCGCGCCTGCATGGCGCGGCGGCGCTGTCGGTATTCGCGCATCTCGAGGACATGGTGCAACGCGGCATCGCCAGCAGCGACGGCCCGGCCGCGCTCGACAGCGTGTACGAGGCGGCGTGACAGACCGTTGGCGGCATAGCCGGATTTTTCAGCCCCTACTCTCTCAACAAATTCTGCCTCATCCTGAGAGCCTGTCGAAGGATGTTTCAGTGCTCTCTGGATCATGCTTCGACAGGCTCAGCATGAGGGCGAGGTAGGAAAAGAGGCTTCTTTCGAGCCGCTGGATCACACCGCCTATCCCACCAGCATCGGATCGACGGAACTCGCCTGTTTGAGCGTGCGCAGCGCGAAGGTTGAGCGCGAGTGGCGGATGCCCTCGATGCGGTACAGGCTGTCGCGCAGGAAGCGCTCGTAATGCTCGGTGCTCGTGACCGCGACCCGGACGAGATAGTCATAGTCGCCGGTGACGAGATAAGCGTCGAGCACCTCCGGGATGCGGGCGAGCGCCTCGCCGAAGCGCTCCAGCATGCGGTCGTCATGGCGATCGAGCGTAACCTCGACGAAGATGATGTTGGCGATGCCGATGGCGCGCTGGTCGATCAGCGCCGCGTAGCCGGTGATGACGCCGGAGGCTTCCAGCCGCCGCACGCGCGTCCAGCATGGCGAGGCCGACAGGCCGACCTCGGCGGCGAGTTCGTTCATCGTCAGGCGGCCGTTGCGGCGCAACGCCGCCAGGATCCTGCGGTCGATCAGATCGAGCGGCGCCGGCCGGCCGGGCGCCATGTCAGAATGTACGTTCTGCCTCATGATGATTTCTCTCGATCCTGTTCTGCAGGATACGCGATATAGCAGAAGAACGGTAAAATGTTCTGTTATTGTCGCCCTATGCTGCGCCCACGAGCAAATTCGCGCATGGCGCAAGTTCGCAACGGACGAACTTGCGCCGGACGATTTCGGGAGACAGCGATGACAGCGCCAGCGCAGCAGCGAACCGTATTCAGGGCCAGGCTGAACGAGGCCTATGACGGGGCGATCCGCCTGCTCATCGACGCGCAGCGCTTCGGGCTCGGCCTGCACGCCATGACGCTCGAGACCACCGCCACCGGCGAGACCGAGGCGATGCTGACGCTTGAGGTGCCGCAGGGCACCGGCGCGGCGGTGATCGCCGAGCGGCTGATGCGCCATCCGGTGGTGCGGCAGGTCGATGTGCTGCCGCCACCGGCTGCCAATGACGAAGACGATGCCGGCGCGAGGGCGCTGGCACTCGCGCACGCCTGACCAGACACCGTTCTACAGGCTCATTCCGGCGGCAGAATGATCCCCTTCTCCCGCAAGCGGGAGAAGGTCCCGGCAGGGGGATGAGGGAAAACGGCGCGCCATGACCCCTCATCCGTCTGCTACGCAGACACCTTCTCCCGCAAGCGGGAGAAGGGTTTCCCACACCTACGCCGCCGCAACGCTCTCTGGAATGAGGTGCAGGTCCCGGCATGAGCCGGCGCGGCTAACATTTTCCGGGCCGACATTCAGCGGCCGCGCGCCTCGAGCTGCAAGGCGGCCAGGAAGCGGCGCACGCGGGCGGCATTGCCGCCAAGATCGCGCTCGCCATGGCGCGAGACGGAGCGGATATCGATGCGCGTGCGCTCGATCAGCGGCGTGACCCGCACCGCGATGTCATCGGGCAGGCGCAGCACGAGGCTGGATTCGAGCGCGTCGATGCGGGCCGGGCCACCCCGGCGCGAGGGCTCCTGCCGGGCGATGACGCGCCAGCCCATGGCCTCGATCACGGCATTCACCACCGGCAGCGCCTCGTCGATCGGCAGGTCGAGTTCAAGCGGCTTGATATCGGCGTAATGCCGGCGCTGCGCGGCGCGCGTCGCGGCGCTCGATTGCCCCGGCACGACGCCATCGCGGGCGGCGAGCGCGGCGCGGGTGCGGGAAAAATGCGGCGGATCGGCGAGATCGGTCGAGATGTCGTTGAGCGCCGGCGTCGCCATGGCGCGCACCCCAAGGCTCGCCGGGCCGGCGAGCAGCACGAGCGAGAGCAGGAAGCCGACCAGCGCCTGACGCAGGCCGCGCGCGCCGATATTCCAGATTTCCACCAGCGCCACGAGCGCGAGCACGAAGGCGAGCAGCGCGACGGCGGCGCCGGCGCCGAGCACGACGATGCCCTGATGGTAGGGCAGCAGCCCGGCGCGCGTCGCCAGCACGCCGATCAGCGTCACGGCTGCGGCGAACCAGCCGAGGCGGCGCGCCCACACGGCGCGTATCGACAAAGGGTCCGGCGGCAAGCGGCGCATGCGATGATGGATATGTCAGGATGGCCGGCTTGTCAGCCCATGCTGAAGCCACGTCGCGCGGCGCGCTCCTTCTCCCGCTTGCGGGAGAAGGTCCCGGCAGGGGGATGAGGGGTGCAGCGCGCCGCTACCCCTCATCCGGCCCTTCGGGCCATCTTCTCCCGCAAGAGGAGAAGGCAGACCATTCTGCGTCCCCCGCCCCCCGCTCAGAACCCCGGCAGGCGGTAATCGGCGAGCCGCTTGCGCAGCGTCACCTTGTCGATCTTGCCGGTGGCGGTATGGGGGATTTCATCGACGATGACGGCGGCGTCGGGCAGCCACCATTTGGCGATCTTGCCCTGCATGAAATCGATCACGGCGCTCGGGTCGCTCAGGGCACCCTTCTTGGGCACGATGACGAGCAGCGGCCGCTCGTCCCATTTCGGATGCGCCACGCCGATCACCGCGGCTTCGGCGACATCGGGATGGGCGACGGCGAGGTTTTCCAGGTCGATCGAGGAAATCCACTCGCCGCCGGACTTGATGACATCCTTGGCGCGGTCGGTGATCTGGAGATAGCCGTTCGGATCGATGGTGCCGACATCGCCGGTATCGAAATAGCCGTCGGCGTCGAGGATTTCCTCGTTCTCATGCCGGAAATAGCGCCGGGCAACCGCCGGTCCGCGCACCTTGAGCCGGCCGAACACCTTGCCGTCGCGGGCGAGTTCGGTCCCATCGTCATCGGTGATCTTCATGTCGACGCCGAAGGGCGAATGGCCCTGCTTCATCATCAGGTCGAAATAGGCATCGCCTTCCAGCCCGGCGACTTCCGGCTTCAGCGTGCATACCGTGCCGAGCGGGCTCATCTCGGTCATGCCCCAGGCATGCATCACCTGCACGTCGTAGCGCTCCTTGAACGCCTTGCTCATGGCGCGCGGGCAGGCCGAGCCGCCGATCACCGTGCGGGTCATGTGGCCGAGATCGGCGCCGGTCGCCTCCAGATGCGCCAGCAGGCCGAACCACACCGTCGGCACGCCGGCCGAGAAGGTCACGCCCTCGCCGACGATCAGTTCATGCACGCTGGCGCCATCGAGCTTGGCGCCCGGCAGCACCAGCTTGGCGCCGGCCATCGGCACGGAATGGCCGAGCGACCAGGCATTGGCGTGGAACATCGGCACCACGGGCAGCACGACATCCGACGAAGCGAGGCCGAGCATGCCGCTCGTGCACGCAATCATGGCGTGCAGCACGTTGGAGCGGTGCGAATACAGCACGCCCTTCGGCGAGCCGGTGGTGCCGGAGGTGTAGCACAGGCCGGCGGCGGTGTTCTCGTCGAACGCGGCCCAGGCGAAGTCGCCATCGACGGCGCCGATCCACTCCTCATAGCAAGTCGCGTTGCGCAGCGTCGTCTGCGGCATATGCGCGGCGTCGGTCAGGATCACGAAGCGCTCGACGCCGGGCAGCCGGTCCTGGATCTGCTCGAGCAGCGGCACGAAGGTCAGGTCGACCATGATGACGCGGTCCTCCGCGTCATTGACGATCCAGACGATCTGGTCCGGGAACAGGCGCGGATTGACGGTGTGGTACACGGCGCCGATGCCGGTAATGCCGTACCACGCCTCGAGATGGCGCCAGGTGTTCCAGGCGAGCGTCGCGACGCGGTCACCCTGCTTGACGCCATCGCGCGCCAGGCGCTGCGCGACCTTGCGGGCGCGGGCGGCGACTTGCGCATAATTGGTGCGATGGATCGGGCCCTCGACGGAACGGCTGACCACCTCGCGGCGGCCATGGTAAAGCGCCGCATGATCGATGATCCGGTGCATCAGCAACGGCCAATCCTGCATCAAACCCAGCATTCGTTTCCTCCCGGCCATCCCTTCGGCCGTCATGTGATTTGCGGCGATATTAGCCGATCGCCGCATCAAATGAACAGCATTGCTCTCATCCTTCCGGCGAGTTCCGGCCGCGCCATTGCCTCGCGGGGGCACGTCACCTTAATGTGCCGCCATGACGAGGCCGAGCCACGAAACGCCCGAAAACGCCGCCGATCCGGTGCGGATCTGGATTCGTTTCCTGCGCCTGCACCAGCGGCTGAGCGGCATCGCCAGCACCTGGCTGAAAGGCATTGGCCTGTCGATCGCGCAGTTCGACGCGCTCACCGTGCTCGACCAGAACCGAGGCATCACGCAGCAGACGCTGGCGGCCCGGCTCTACGTCACCAAGGGCAACGTCTCCGGGCTGATCGATCGCCTTGTCGAGGCGGGTTTCGTCGAGCGCCGCGCCATTCCCGGCGACAGGCGCTCGCATTCGCTGTTCATCACGCCGGCGGGCGAAGGGAAAGTCGCGCTCGGGCTGGCCGCGCAGGATGATTTCGTGCGCGCCACGCTGGGGCGGATGGCGCATGGCGACGTCGCGATGCTCGGCCGCCTGCTGGCGCAATGGCGCGATATCGCCCGTGCCGAACAGGAGGGCGATCTGCCGCCGGCCGAGCCGTGAGGCTGATGCGCTCCACCAGTCGGGATGGGCCGGATGAACCGGCCCATGACGGTGGAGGGTAAAGCATGAAACGGTTCAGCCGTCATCGGACGGCTTGACCGGCCGATCCCGATACGAGAGGCGCCGCAGCGTCCGGTGGGTCCCGGCTCAAGGCCGGGACAAGACGCCGGAGGGACCGCAGCGGTCTTTTGCCGGGCTTGACCCGGCATCCAGCCATTTCCGCGCCGCGCGCACCCGGCAAATCAACCGTTCAAATTCCCGCCCGATCCGTTTATCAAGCACGTCGAAACACGCCGCGAGACCCCTCGGGCAGCCGAAAGACATTGCGCATGAGTTCCCTCGACCACCTGCTGCTTTCTCCGGCCACGGCCATGCGCGACGCCCTGCTCGAGCGCCGCGTGAGCGCGGCGGACCTCACCGAGGCGGCGCTGGCGCGGATCGCGCGGCTGAACCCGGCGCTCAACGCGGTCGTTGCCCGTGACGACGAGGCCAGCCGGCGGGCGGCGGCCGATAGCGACCGGCGCATCGCCGATGGCGAGGCGCGCCCGCTCGAGGGGCTGCCGATCACCATCAAGGATGCCTATGACGTGGCCGGCCTGGTCTCGACCGCCGGCGTGCCGAGCTTCAAGGACCGGGTGCCGGAGGTCGATGCGCCCACCGTCTCGGCGCTGCGCAGCGCCGGCGCGGTGATCCTCGGCAAGACCAACGTGCCGCCGTTCTCCGGCGATTTCCAGAGCTACAATCCAATCTACGGCACCACCAACAACCCGTGGGACGTGGCGCGTTCGCCGGGCGGCTCCTCGGGCGGGGCGGCGGTGGCGGTCGCGACCGGCATGGCCGCATTCGAACTTGGTTCGGATCTCGGCGGCTCGATCCGCTGGCCGGCCCATTGCTGCGGCCTGTTCGGGCTCAAGCCGACCTGGGGGCTCGTCACCACTTACGGCCACGTGCCGCCGGCGCCTGGAATGCGGCTCAAGAGCCAGACCGATCTGGTGGTCGGCGGGCCGCTCGCGCGCTCGGCCGGCGATCTGGCGCTGCTGCTGCCGATCATGGCCGAGGCCGGCCGCGAGGGCGGCATCAAGCTGCGCCCGGCGCGGCAGCACGAGCCGAAGGGCCTGCGCGTCGCCGTCTGGGCCGATGACGAAGCGGCCCCGGTCGATGCCATGGTGCGTGACGGCGTGCTTGCCGCCGCCGACAGGCTCGAGGCCGCCGGCGCCATCGTGTCGCGCAATGCCCGCCCCTCCTTCAGCTTCTTCGAGGCGTTCGAGGTGTTCGCGCTGCTCAATCACGCGTTGGTCGCCGCCGGCCTGCCGGAAAAGATCCGCGATCGCATCGCCGCCCGCGCCGCGAGTTTCGCCGCCGGCGACCGCTCGCACGAGGCGTTGCAGGCCCGTGGCGCCAAGCTCGATGCCAATCTTTATGCCCGGCTGCTCGAGCGGCGCCTCGCCCTCAAGCAGGCCTGGGCGGCGTTCTTCGCCGATTACGACGTGCTGCTGTGCCCGCCGGCGCCCGTCAACGCAATCGCCCACGACCATACCCCCGACATTCACGCCCGCCGCATCAGCGTCAACGGCGCGCCCCGCCCGTATTTCGACATCATGAGTTGGGCTGGCCTCGCCACGGGCGCGCATCTGCCGGCGGCCGAGGCCCCGGTGGGGCTGGCCGCCAACGGCCTGCCGAGCGGCGTGCAGATCATCGCCGGCGAGCACGAGGACATGACGGCCATCGCGGTCGCGGCGATGATCGAGCAGGCATTCGGCGGTTTTCGCGCCCCGCCGATGGCGCTCTGACATTGGCCGGCTAACGGATTATTGAAGACGCGGCGCAGCCGAAATTCCGCCGCGATGTGCTATAGGCTCGGGTCATCCCCCGATCGCAGCCCATTGGAGCACGCTTCCGCTTGTTCTCGCGCCGCCAGTTTCTGAGATACGCCACGGCCGCCACCGGCTTCATGGGCATGGGCGGCTACGCCTTCGCCTATGAGCCGCGCGTCAGCCTCAGCGTCACGGAATATGCCCCGCGCCCGGCGAACTGGCCCGAGGCGCTCGGGCTCAGGATCGCGGTCCTGACCGACATCCATATCGGCGGCTACGCCATGCCGCCCGAGCGCCTGCAACAGATCGTCGCCAGGACCAACGCGCTCGAACCGGACCTGATCCTGCTGCTCGGCGATTACGTGATGGGCTACGATCCGCGCCATGTGCCGCTGGCGGCGCTGGCGGCCTCCATTCTCGGCGGGCTGCGCGCGCCGCTCGGCGTTTACGGCGTGCTCGGCAACCACGACTGGTGGGACGACAAGTTGGCGCAGGCGCGCCGCGACGGCCCGACCGTGACGCAAATCGCGCTCGAACGCGTCGGCATCCGGGTCTTCGAGAATGACGGCGTCAAGCTGCTGCACAACGGACGGCCGTTCTGGCTGCTCGGCCTTGGCGATGCGCTCGCCTTCCATCTGCGCCGGGGGCGGGTCAATGGCCGGGCCGGAGACGGGCGCGACGACATGCCGAAAACCATCGCCATGCTCGATGATGATGCGCCCGCCATCCTGATGGCGCATGAGCCCGATGTGTTTCCCGAGGTGCCGGCGCGCGTGGCGTTGACACTCAGCGGCCACACCCATGGCGGACAGGTGCGCCTGTTCGGCTGGTCGCCGATCGTGCCCTCGCAATACGGCAACCGCTACGCTTATGGCGCCGTGGTCGAGGGCGGGCGTCACCTGATCGTCTCGGGCGGGCTCGGCACCGGCGAATTGCCGGTGCGCTTCGGCATGCCGCCGGAAATCGTGTTGGTGACCCTCGGCCACCCGACCCGGCAGGCGGCGCTTCCGGCCGCGCGCGCGGCGTAGGCTACAGGTTATCTCTCAGTGTCATTCCCGCGAAGGCGGGAATCCAGAAGCCCCCACGCAAGCGGCTCCTGGATTCCCGGCCGGCCGCTGGCCGCCGGGAATGACACTGTGGAAGCCGTCCCAGACCAATAAAATCGGCGTGCCGCCGGAAATCGTGCTGGTGACGCTCGGCCGCCCGACCCGGCAGGCGGCGGTTCCGGTCGCGCTCGCGGCATAGGCAGCGCCTTGCGCGGGACGTGCTCCGGGGCTGAAAACCTGCCCGATCGCCGCGCTCCTCTCATCGGGATCGGCCGGTCAAGCCGTCCGATGACGGTTGAAATGGGCGCGCCAACACCTCCGCCGTCATGGGCCGGTTCATCCGGCCCATCCCGATGCGAAAAGCTGGGTCCCGGCTCAAGGCCGGGACAAGACGCTTGAGGAAACAGCACGGTCTTTTGCCGGGCTTGACCCGGCATCCAGGGGTAGCCGGCGCGCACTTCCGATCGGGATCGGCCGGTCAAGCCGGCCGATGACGGCGGCTGTACCTCAAGCCAATAAAAAAGGCCGGCTGAGCCGGCCTTTTGGTCCGCATGAGCCGAGACCTCAGCTCACGACGACCTTGGTGCCGATCTTGACGCGATTGTAGAGATCGATCACGTCGATATTGTTCATGCGGATGCAGCCGAGCGAGACGTTCCGGCCGATATATTCCGGCTCGTTGGTGCCGTGGATGCGGATATAGGTGTCCTTGCCGCCCTCATAGAGATAGAGGCCGCGGGCGCCGAGCGGGTTTTCCGGGCCGCCATGCACCGTCGCCGGCAGGCTCGGGTTCAGCCTGCGCGCCTCGGCCATCGGCGTCCAGGACGGCCATTCCGCCTTGCGGCCGACCACCGCGTCGCCGCGATAGATGTATTCGTCCTGCCCAACCGAGATCGGATAGCGGATCGCCGTGCCGCCCTGCTCGACCATGTAGAGGAACTTCGCGTCCGAGTTGATGACGATGGTGCCGGGCGCCTCGCTCGTCGAATACGGCACGCGCATGCGGCTGGTATAGGGATCGTAGGTCTTGCTCGGCTGCGGCGCGAGCGCCAGCCACTCGGCATCCTTGCCGGAGACGGCAGGGTCGGGGATCGACTCGTACTTGCAGGCACCGAGTGCCCCGAATATCAGGACAAGAGCCAGGACCTTGGCGAACCGCATCGTCGCGCTCCAATAATCAGATTCGCGTGAATATTCGTCCGGCTTAGCGTGCGTATTCTTGCTTGACGAGGCATATTCTAGCGCACATCTCCGGTAGCGGCGATTTGTTGATTTGGCGCAACAGTGGTGACAACACGGGCTGCATCGCGGCCGGCGCCATCCTTGACAAGATGATCGACACCCGTGCCCCCGGCTGCGACAGTCGTGCCATCGCCATCCCCGGAGAGTTTCGTTGACAACGCTGATCGTCTCGCACCCGTGCTTTCTCGCCCACCGGACCCCGGCCGGCCATCCCGAGCGGCCGGATCGGTTGCGGGTCGTCGCCGAGGTGCTGGAGCAGGAGCGCTTCCGGGAGCTGCTGCGCGAGGAGGCGCCCGAAGCCGCGCGCGAGACGATCCTGCTGGCGCATCCGCCCGGCCATCTCGCGGCGCTGGAGGCGGCCGCGCCACATGACGGGCTCGTCCAGATCGATGCCGATACCGCGATGTCGCCCGGCACGCTGGAAGCGGCGTTGCGGGGCGTCGGTGCCGGCTGCCACGCCGTCGACGCCGTGCTGGGCGGCGCGGTCCAAAACGCCTTCTGCGCCATCCGCCCGCCCGGCCATCACGCCGAGAGCATGCGCGCCATGGGCTTCTGCTTCTTCAACAACGTGGCCATCGCCGCCCGCCATGCGCAGCGGCGCCATGGCATCGGGCGCGTGGCCATCGTCGATTTCGACGTGCATCACGGCAACGGCACGCAGGAGATCCTGTGGGACGACGCCTCGGCGATGTATTGCTCGACGCACGAAATGCCGCTTTATCCCGGCACCGGCGCGCGCGGCGAGACCGGCACGCACGGCACCATCGTCAACGCGCCGCTGGCGGCGGGCGATGACGGCACCGTGTTCCGGCAGGCGTTCGAGGACCTGCTGCTCCCCCGGCTCGATGCCTTCCAGCCCGAACTGGTGCTCGTCTCGGCCGGGTTCGACGCGCACCGGCGCGACCCGCTCGCCAATCTCGCACTGGACGAGGCCGATTTCGGCTGGGTGACGCGCAAACTGATGGCGCTCGCCGACAAGCATGCCGGCGGCCGTCTCGTATCGCTGCTCGAGGGCGGCTATGATCTGACCGGGCTGGCGCGCTCGGTCGAGGCGCATGTCGATGCGCTGATGGCCGGATAAGGGTTCCTACTCGACCGGTTCGGTGGCGACGATCTCGATGCCGAAGCCGGACAGGCCGACATAGGCGCGCGGCGTCGCGGACAGGTTGCGGATCGAGCGCACGCCGAGATCGCGCAGGATCTGCGCGCCGAGGCCGACCTCCTTCCACTGGCGCAGGCGGGCGGCTTCCGAGTCACTGCCATCGCCCTGCACGCTGGTCAGCGGCACGCCGGCGGCGCCGTCGCGCAGATAGACCAGGATGCCGCGCCCGGCGCGCTTGAACTGCTCGAGCGCCGCGTTGATCGACCTGGCGCCGCACAGCACATCGCCGACGACATCGGCGCGGTGCAACCGCACCAGCATATCGGTGCCGTCGCCGATATCGCCGTAGACGAAGGCGAAATGCTGCACGGGGTCGAAATCAGTGACATAGGCGTGGCCGGTCACCTCGCCGATGCTGGCGGCAACCTGGAAGGTCGCGACGCGCTCGACCAGTTTCTCGCGCGACTGGCGATAGGCGATCAGGTCGGCGACCGAGATGCGCTTCAGGCCATGCGTCTCGCCAAAGGCGGTGATCTGCGCGCCCTTCATCACCGTGCCGTCATCGTTGGCGAGTTCGCAGATCACGCCGACCGGCGGCAGGCCCGCGAGCTTGCACAGGTCGACCGCCGCCTCGGTATGCCCTGAGCGCAGCAGCACGCCGCCATCCTTGGCGATGAGCGGG
Source organism: uncultured Alphaproteobacteria bacterium (assembly GCA_937988775.1). GTDB lineage: Bacteria > Pseudomonadota > Alphaproteobacteria > Rhizobiales > Beijerinckiaceae > CALKHP01. The sequence continues at coordinate 21,359 of CALKHP010000060.1, read as the reverse complement.
AAGACATGGCCCGGGCGCACGAAATCATTGGCGCCCATGTTGCCATTGGCGAGCGCGCGCACGGTATTGGTGCGCTGCTCGGCCGAAATGCCGGTGGTGAGGCCGTGCTTGACGTCGACCGTGATGGTGAAGGCGGTGCCGTGCGGCGCGTCGTTCGCCGCCACCATCGGCGCCAGATGCAGCCGGCGCGCCTCGGCAATGCTCAGCGGCGCACAGACGATGCCGCAGGTGTTGCGAATGATGAAGGCCATCTTCTCCGGCGTGCAGAGCGAGGCCGCGACGATCAGGTCGCCCTCGTTCTCGCGGTCGTCATCATCGGTAACGATGACGATTTCACCGCGGCTGAACGCCTCGATCGCGGCGCGCGTGCGGGCTTCGTTATCGAGCATGTTTCTCTCCAGGTCCAGGCCGCCAAGGCCCAGGAAGTCGTTGGGGGTCACGGCGCCGCCGGTCGCCTCGGCGATGCGTTCGGCGCTTTCGCGCGAGATCCAGGCGGTCTCGTCATTGCACAGAGCAGTGACGCTCGCCGGCGACATGCCGAGGCGCCTGGCGAAATCAACGCGCTTGGTCCTGGTGCGGGTGAGCCAGTCAGCAAGTTTCATGGTGGGAAACTAGGCGCGTCTCGCGCGCGCGGCAACCGGATTCAGGAGAGAATTTCAGTATAAGTGAAATTACACACATGACGGAAGTCATCACCCATGCCCATCCCGTCAATCGACAATTGACACACGACACCAGAAGGGTTATTCGACCGACGTGGAAATCGAGAGCATCCGGCACAAGGCGCTCCGGAATTTCGCGGAGACGGGCAAGGCAAAGGGCTTGCCGGGCAACTTCGTCAGCCGGCTTCGGAACATGTTGGCCTATCTCGCCGTCATCGAGACCCTGGAGGAGTTGAACATTCCGCCCAACTATGGGGCGCATATGCTCTCCGGCGACCGGGAAGGGTATTGGTCGCTGACGGTGACGAGAAACTGGCGCATGACGTTTCGCATCAACGACGCTCTCGCGATCGAAGACATCGACCTGGAGGACGATCACTGATGGCCATCAAGCTGCATGCGAGCTTCGCCGTGCATCCCGGCGCATGGCTCAGGATGGAGTTCATCGCGCCTTATGGGCTGAGCGTCACCGTCGCGGCCGAAAAGCTCGGCGTGACCCGGCAGGCGATGAGCAACCTCCTAAACGGCAAGGCCGGCCTGTCGGCCGAAATGGCGATCCGTTTCGAAAAGGCGTTCGGCGTGCGCGCCGACACGCTGTTGCGGATGCAGGCCGCCCACGACCTCGCCGAGGCGAGGATGCACGAAAACAGCATCAAGGTGAAGCGGGTCGCGATGGCGGCCTGACGGCGCCTTCAGCCGACCTGCGCCCTGTGGCGCAGGAAATGGTCGGCGAGCACGCAGGCGAGCATGGCTTCGCCGACCGGCACGGCGCGGATGCCGACGCAGGGGTCGTGGCGGCCCTTGGTGAGGATTTCGGTCTCGTGGCCGTGGCGGTCGATGGTGGCGCGCGGCGACAGGATCGACGAGGTCGGCTTGACGGCAAAGCGCGCCACGACCGGCTGGCCGGTCGAGATGCCGCCGAGGATGCCGCCGGCATGGTTGGCGGTGAAGATCGGCCGGCCGTCATTGCCCATGCGGATTTCGTCGGCGTTTTCCTCGCCCGTGAGCGCGGCGGCGGCCATGCCGGCGCCGATCTCGACGCCCTTGACGGCGTTGATGCTCATCAGCGCGCTCGCGATATCGGCATCGAGCTTGCCGTAGACCGGCGCGCCCCAGCCGGCCGGCACGCCCTCGGCGACGACCTCGATCACCGCGCCGACCGAGGAGCCGCCCTTGCGGATGCCGTCGAGATAGATCTCGAAGAATTTCGCCGCCTCGGCATCGGGGCAGAAGAACGGATTGTTGCCGACCTCGTTCCAGTCCCAGTTGGCGCGCTCGATGGTGTGCGGCCCCATCTGCACCAGCGCGCCGCGAATGCGCACGCCGGCGACGACCTTGCGCGCGATGGCGCCGGCGGCAACACGCATCGCGGTTTCGCGCGCCGATGACCGGCCGCCGCCGCGATAGTCGCGGATGCCGTATTTCGCCTGATAGGTGAAATCGGCGTGGCCGGGGCGGAACTTGTCCTTGATGTCGCCGTAGTCCTTGGAGCGCTGGTCGACATTGTCAATCTGCAGGCCGATCGGCGTGCCGGTGGTGACCTGCACGCCGGTATCGTCCTCGAACACGCCGGAGAGGATGCGCACGGTATCGGGCTCACGCCGCTGCGTGGTGAAGCGGCTCTGGCCGGGGCGGCGGCGGTCGAGATCGCCCTGGATGTCGCCTTCGGTGAGCGGGATCAGCGGCGGGCAGCCGTCGACGACGCAGCCGAGCGCCGGCCCGTGGCTCTCGCCGAAGGTGGTGACGCGGAAAAGATGGCCGAAGCTGTTATACGACATGCTGGCTCACTCGAATCATAGCGGCGCCGCCGATCAGCGCGCGCCGGAGGTTCCGTCGAGTTCGACCCGCTTGATCAGGCCGCTCGGGTCCTTCATGCGCGACAATTCCTCGAAGCGCAGCGGCCCGCCCTTGGCCTTGGCGGTGATGGTCAGCGTCTGCGGCCTGGCGATGAAGCCGGAGATCGCCTTGGCGACATTGAGCGAGCCGGGCGCACCGCCAAGCACGAGCGGAATGAACTGGCTCGCCATGGCGGACCATTGCGCCTTGACCTCGGCCGGCGCCTTGCCTTCCTGCTCGGCATAGATGGCGAGCGCCTTGTCGAACAGGCCGGCATCGGCATAGCTCAGTTTCAGGGTCGAGACCGCGCCCTTCATCAGCGCCGCCATCCGGTCGTCGTTCTTGCCGGAGAACACCGTCTTGTCCATGTCGGTGAAGGTGCCCTGCACGCTCAGCGCGCCGGCCTTGGCGCCGGTGAGGGTGTAGTCCTGCAGCGTGGCGATGCGGGTCGCCGGATCGTAGCTCCCCGCCATGGTCAGGCCGATATCGGCCTGCTCGTAACCGGCCGCCTGCATGCCGGTGGCCATGTCGGAGCCCGGCGGTGGCACGATGCGCAGATGATCGAGCCTCGCCGTCATCTTGAGCGGCACCGTGCCGTCGGACGTGCCGTCGGCAACGAAGGAATCCATGGTGATGCGGATCAGGTTGTCGCCCTTGCCGGCCGGCATATCCTCATCCGGAATGGCGATTTCCAGCCCGGTCCAGCTCATATGCGAGGTCAGCGCCAGGCCGGCCGAGACGCCATCGCTGAGCAGCGGCGACAGGTCGCCGCCATCGAGCACGAACGGGCCGGATTTGAGCGTGGCGCGCCCACCCTTTTCCGCCGGGAAATCGCCGGCGAAACTGGCAATCGCCAGATGGCCGATCTTGCCGCGGTCGATATTCTCCGCGACCAGGTTCGCCATGGTGAAGGTGCCCTCGCCATTGGTGGCGACCAGTTCGGGCGCGCTGATGCGGCTGGCGCTCAGCCGTGCCGCGAGCGCCTTGCGGGCCTCGTCCGAAACGCCGGAGGAAAACAGCTGCGTCAACTCGTCCTTGCTCAGGTTGGCGCCGGTGATCTCGATGCGCTTGACGACCAGCGTCGCCTTGACGCCGTCATGCGTCTGTTCGAGCCGCACGTCGTCGAGCGTGGTGTCAAGCGCGAGCGCCGGGCCGGTGCAGGCCAGCATGACGGCAACGAGGCCGACGCGCAGGCTGCGGGGCGTGAAAGGCTGCATAGGCAATACCTCGGTGTCACGTCCCATCACGGACGTCGAAATTGTCGAAGGTGTAGCGAGTACAATATGTGGCATCGCGCCGCAACAAGCGGGGCCGGCGGCGGCCCGTCAAGCTCAGGCGCTGGCGGAGGCCGGCGGCGTTTCGCGCGGGTCGGGCGCGGCCTTCCTGGCTTCGTCGGCGGCGATATCGCGGCCGATGCGGGCGGTCATGCCGCGCGCGATCTCGACCTCGCCGACGATGATCAGGTCGGCGCCGTATTTCTTGAGATAGGCGACCTCGTCGTCGGAATGGGCGCGCGCGATGATATGCAGGCCGGGATTGGCGATGCGCCCGTGCTCGACGAGATTGGCGCTCTCGAACGGGTTCGGGATGGCGCTGATCAGCCAGCGCGCGCCGGCGATATTGGCCGCCTCCAGCATGCCCTCCTGCGCCGCATTGCCGAGAATGGCCTCGATGCCGCGCGCCCTGAGGCTCTCGACGACGAGGCGGCGCTCCTCGACGACGAGCAGCGCCTGGCCCTTGGCGATCAGGTCCTCGCCGACGCGGCTGCCGACGCGGCCATAGCCGATCAGCACGGCATGGTTGGCAAGGCTCGTCGGCGGCAGTGCGGCATCCGCCTCGGGTTCGGGTTCGGCCGGTTTGCCCGCAGCAGGCGCGTTGCCCTGAGCAACCGGTGCGCCCGGATGGAGCACCGACACCGTGACGCCAAGCCCGGCACGCTCGTCCTCCGCCTTGATCCACGGCCCGAGCCGGTCGATCACCAGGAAGATCAGCGGATTGACGATGATCGACAGCAGCGCGCCGACCAGGATGATGTCACGCCCGGCCTCGGGCATCAGCTTGAGATCGACGCCGAGCGTGGCGAGAATGAAGGAGAACTCGCCGATCTGCGCCAGGCAGGCGCCGACCGCGAAGGCGATGCGGTACGGATAGCCGAACAGGCGCACGACGCCGAAGGCGACGATGCTGTTGCCGGCGACGATGATCACGAAGGCCGCCAGCGTCAGGAACGGGTGGACGAGCAGCACGGCCGGATTGCACAGCATGCCGATCGAGACGAAGAACAGCACGGCGAAGGCATCGCGCAGCGGCAGCGTCTCGTTCGCCGCCTGCTGGCTGAGCGTCGATTCGGCGAGGATCATGCCGGCGAAGAAGGCGCCGAGCGCGAAGGACACGCCGAACAGCGCCGCCGAGCCGTAGGCAACGCCGAGCGCGATCGCCAGCACCGCGAGGCGGAACAGTTCGCGCGAGCCGGTATGGGCGATGTAATGCAGCACCCACGGGATCACGCGCCGGCCGACCATCAGCATGATCGCGACATAGACCGCGACCTTGGCGATGGTGAAACCGAGCGCCTGCCATACGGTGCGCGGCTCGAACAGGGCGACGAGCCCGCCGCCGTGACCGGTGCCGGTGCCCGCCTCGTCGCCGCCGAGCACGCCGGAAAAGGCCGGCAGCAGCACCAGCGCCAGCACCATGGCGAGATCCTGCACGATGAGCCAGCCGATCGCGATGCGGCCGCGCTCGGTCTCGATCAGGCGGCGCTCCTGCAAGGTGCGCAGCACCACCACGGTACTGGCGACCGACAAAGCCAGGCCGAACACCACGCCGCCGCCGAGCGGCCAGCCGGCGAGCCAGCCGACGCCCGCGCCGAGCAGCGGGATCACGAGCAGTTGCGCCACCGTGCCCGGAATGGCGATCGCGCGCACCGAGAGAAGATCGCTCAGCGAGAAATGCAGGCCGACGCCGAACATCAGCAGGATGACGCCGATCTCGGCAAGCTGCATTGCCAGCGCCTGGTCGGCGACATAGCCCGGCGTGAACGGGCCCATCATCACGCCCGCCAGCAGGTAGCCGACCAGCGGCGACAGCTTGAGCCGGTTCGCCAGCGCACCGAACACGAAAGCCAGGCTGATGCCCGCCACGATGATCAGGATCAGCGTCGATTGGTGGGGCATCGGTCTCCTTCCGGGATAGGAGCATGTCACATGGCCGACGCCCCAGCGTCCAGTGCGGGCGCGCGCTTTCCGGCCCGCGTGGCGAAGTTTTTCTCAGGCCCGGGCGCGGCTGGCAAAGAACGAATCGAATCCGTGGCTTGCCGCGGCCGGCGCAGAGTTTGATTCAGCCGATGCAGGGGGCAAGCGCGGCTGCCAGCTTGATTCAGGCGCAGGGGCCCAAGTGCCTGTTTGCGAACGGTTCAGGCGCCGCGATCAACAAAGCCCCCTTCTCCCGCATGCGGGAGAAGGTCCCGGCAGGGGGATGAGGGAAAACGGCGCGCCATCACCCCTCATCCGTCTGCTGCGCAGACACCTTCTCCCGCATGCGGGAGAAGGGCGCTCGATGGGTCTTCAACCGGCCGGGCTGGCCGCGTAATCGGCATCGCTGACCTGTTCCATCCAGGTGATATGCGAGCCGTCCTTGGCCTCCTGCATGGCGATATGGCACATGGCGTGGCCCGGCGCCGCGCCGTGCCAGTGCTTCTCGCCCGGCGGGATCCACACCGTGTCGCCGGCGCGGATTTCGCGTACCGGTTCGCCGAGCGTCTGGAAACGGCCGATGCCGGAAAGGACATAGAGCGTCTGCCCGAGCGGGTGAACGTGCCACGCCGTGCGCGCGCCCGGCTCGAACGACACGTGCGTCGCACGCAGGCGGGCCGGCTCCGGCGCCACCGCGATCGGCTCCTGCCAGACGGTGCCGGTGAAATACTCGGCCGGCGCGCGCTTGGTGATCACGGCATTGGCCGGCGTGATGGTGGCCATGGACTGTCCTCCCGTTGTCGGATCGAACCATAGACCGGACAGCGCGCCGGTAAAGCCGATTCAGGCGGCGATCTTCTCCGGCACGGGCACGGTGTCCGTGACGGCGGCGGGTGCGCGATGCACCACCACCGGCTCGGCCGGCGAGCCACCCCAGGTCGAGTTCGGCGGAATATGCTCGCCCTTCATCACCAGCGTCAGCGGCCCGAGCCTGGCGAAATCGCCGACCTTGGTGTCGTAGAGCACGGTCGCGCCGGCGCCGACCACGACGCCGCGCCCGACCTCGATGCGGCCGATCTTCATGACGCGGTCCTCATAGAGGTGGGTCTGAAGGCAGCACAGCGAATTCAGCGCCGCGAAATCGCCGACCGTGACGCAGTCGAACTCGGTGATGTCGGTCATATCCATATAGACGCCCTTGCCGATCTTGGCGCCATAGAGGCGCAGCATCATCGGCAGGAACGGCGTGCCGCGCAGGTGGTCATTGAACACGCGGCCGGCAAGGCCCCAGTACATCACCGCGACCATCTCGGTCTTCATGGCCCAGAACGACCACATCGGCCGCATCTGCGGCTTGTAGCGCCCCATCATCAGCCATTTGATCATCAGCACGACCACGGCCATGATGGCGCAGATGCCGACGCTGGTGGCGACGAACATCGCCGTGGCGCGGAGCCAGTCGCCCGAAAGCAGCGGCTCGCCGATGAACTGCTCGATGGCGATCGAGCCGAGCGTGATGAACAGCGCCGTCGGCAGCGAGATATGCAGCGCCTCGAAACCGGCGCGCATCAGCTTCTTGGCGAGCGAGGGCTCGTAGGTCCAGTTCTTGCCGAGATCGACGCGCTGGCGCGTCGGCAGCTTGATCGGCGGCGAGCCGAACCAGGTCTCGTTCTCGGCGACGCTCAGCGTCGCCGGCGGCTTGGACTTGACGCCGATCAGCGCGCCCTCCGCGATGGTGGTGCCCGGCGCCACGACGGCGTCGTTGCCGACGAAGACCCGGTCGCCGGTCCTGACCGGCAGCAGGTCCATCCAGCCGCGCCGGATATCCTCGTCGCCCATCACCACCTCGTCGGCGATGAAATTCTTGTCGCCGATCTCGATCAGATCATAGCGGCCCGACAGGTTGGTGGAGATTTCCGAGCCCTTGCCGATCCTGGCGCCCATCAGCCGGTACCAGCCGCGCATGTAGACGGTGGCGAACAGCGAGGACAGCGTCTCCAGCGTGACTTCCGTGGTCAGCGCCAGCATCCATTTGCGCAGGTAGAACCAGCTATGGATCGAATAGCGCCCCTCGCGCACGCGGCCCGGCAGCAGCATCCAGCGCACCGCCGCGATCAGCATGATGGTGAAGATCACCATGGCGAAGGAGGCAGGCCAGGCGATGGCGAAAATGCCGCCGACATAGGAGGCGTTCGAGGTGAACACGCTCTCGAGCGACAGTTCCATCTTGTCGAACAGGCGGAAGGCCGGGAAGATCGGCAACAGGCCGAGCGGCGGGATGATGGCGAGCGCCAGCAGGTAGCACAGGTTGTGCAGCCGACGCCGGCCGGGCGAGGCGGTCGCAGGCTCTGGCAAAGCCGAAACATTGACCTCGCCGATCTTCTTGCCCGGCGAGCCGTCCCATTTCTCGTAACGGCCTACCACGGTCCCGGCGGCGAGCGAGGTCAGGTCGGCGAGTTCGCCGCCATCCTCGACGCGGGTGCCGTATTCGAGCACGCAAGACGAGCCGATATAGGCGTCAGCCCCGATATGGATTTCACCGACGATCAGCTCGTTGCCGACGACCACGACATTGGCGAAGTTGACCTTGCCGCCGATGCAGGCGCCGTCGCCGATAGTGATCAGATCGGCAATGCCGATATCGACCTCCGAAATGATGGCGTCCTTGCCGATCCTGGCGCCGAGTATGCGCAGGTAGATGCGCATCAGGGGCGAGGCCTGGAACCACTTGATGTGGGTCAGCGTCATCAGGCGCTGCACGACCCAGATGCGGAAGTGATACACGCCCCAGAGCGGGTAGCGGCCCGGCTTGGCGCGGCCGAGCACCAGCCATTTGGTGGCGAAGCACAGGGCGATGGTGCCGAAATTGATCAGCGCATACAGCGCCATCAGGTAGATGGCCTCCTTGAAGAAGCCGGCATTCTCGCCCGTCAGCAGCATGTAGCTGATGAACACGCCGAGCCATTGCATCGTCGCGATCGACAGGATGACCGGCAGCACCAGCAACTGGGCCAGGCCGCACAGGAAGCGCCGGTAGAACGGCGGCGGCGTGAAGGTGAGATCGACCGGGGCCGCCCCTCCCGCCATTTCGTGGCGCTGGTCGAGGGTCGCGGCGATGCCACGCAGGGTGCGCAGCTGGTAGATATCCTGCAGCGTCACCGCCGCGAGCGCGGGCGTCTCGCGCACCGCCGAGATGAACTGCGCCGCGATCAGCGAATGGCCGCCCATATCGGTGAAGAAGTCGGCCTCGAACGGCACGGCCTGGCCGGGGAAGACGCGCTGGGCGGCCGTGAGCAGCACGGCCTCGGTCTCGTTCGCCGGCTCTTCCTGCACGGCGGCATCGGCCATGGAGGTGAGTTCGCGCGCTTTCAGCGCCTTGCGATCGACCTTGCCCGAGGTCAGGCGCGGCAGTGCGCTGACGCTCTCGAAGCGCGTCGGCACCATATAGGCCGGCAGGCGCTGGCGCAGCGCGCCGCGCAGCGCGGCGGTATCGAGGGTCGCGCCCTCCTCCGCCACGAGGAAGGCGACGAGCTGGTCGATGCCGTGATCGTTGCGCACCACGACGGCGGCATGGGCGACCTGCGGCTCATCGGCGAGCTTGGCTTCGATCTCACCCAACTCGACGCGAAAACCGCGAATCTTGACCTGGTCGTCGATGCGGCCATGGAAGGCGATGCCGCCGGCCGCATCGAGGCTGACCGCGTCGCCCGACCGGTACAGCCTGGCATCGCCGGCCTCGGCGCCGAACGGGTTGGCGATGAATTTCTCCGCCGTCAGTTCGGGCCGTTTCAGGTAGCCTTGCGCGACGCCCGGCCCGCCGATCAGCAACTCGCCCTCGACGCCGGGCGGCAGCAGGTTGAGCGCCTCGTCCACCACGTAACAGGTGTAGTTCGGGATCGGCCCGCCAATGGTGACGGGCATGCCCGGCTTCAGTTCGGCCATGGTGGCGACGACCGTCGCCTCGGTCGGGCCGTAGCTGTTGTAGAGCCTGCGGCCGTCCCTGGCCCAGCGCGCGACGAGCGCCGGCGGGCAGGCCTCGCCGCCGAGGATGATCAGGCGCAGGCTCGGGATGTCGCGCGTCATCATGGCGAGCAGGGTCGGCACGGTGTCGATGACGGTGACGCCGGCCGCCGCCAGCACGTCCGGCAGCTTGTCGGCTTCCGCCATCACCTCGGGCGTGGCGACATGCAGCGTGGCGCCGACGAGATACGGCACCCAGATTTCCTCCATCGACAGGTCGAAGGCGACGGAGGCGCCCTGGAATACCACGTCATCGGCATTCATGCCGTAGAGCACGTTCGAGGAGCGCAGGTAGTGGCAGATATTGGCCTGCGTGATGACGATGCCCTTGGGCACGCCGGTCGAGCCGGAGGTGTAGATCAGGTAGGCCGGCGTCTGGGGGCCGGCGCCGGCGGCGCGCGCATCGACCGTAATCGTCGCGTCATCGCTGGCAAGCGTCGCCGAGGTCCACAGCGTCAGGCCGGAGCCGTCCGCCTTGGCGAGCCCGGCCTCGCCGGTCAACAGGCCCCTCGCCCCAGCATCGCCAAGGCAGACGGCGATGCGCTCGACCGGCGTATCGGCATCGAAGGGCAGCCAGGCGGCGCCGGTCAGGGTGATGGCGATCTGCGCGATCAGCAGTTCCGTGCCGCGCGGCAGCCACAGGCCGACGACCGTGCCGGGGCCGACGCCGCGCGAGACCAGCCCGCGCGCGATCGAAAGCGCCCGGCGCTCGACCGCGGCATAGCTCAGGCGCTCGGACCCGCAGACCATCGCGGTCGCATCGGGGCTGCGACGCACCGTCGCGGAGAAGATTTCGGCGAGCAGCTCGTCGCGGATCAGCTCCGGACGGCTTTCGCCGAGCAGCACCGCGCCCTTGACGTGCTCGAGGGCTTCCATCGGCTTCGGCCCGCAGGCCACGATCTTATTCATGTGTGTTGTCGCCAGTTCCGCCAATGGTGGCCCACGCTGGTCCTGCGCCATGCCCGGCGGATCGCCAACGGGCCGTACCTCCGCCGGCAGCCGAACCCCTCGCCCACGCAATGCTTTCCATAGCAAAAAGCCATGCCCGTTCAAGGCCGATCCGCGCCTGGTACCATGTGCTGAGGTCGCAGTTGCCCCATCGCATCGCGCAGATAGAACGCGCCGGTTGAACGGCCGATGAATGACGCGCCCGCCACGGCAGGGACGGCTGCACCCGCGAGGACGGTCGCATGCTCGTTTCGCAATGGCGGGAGCGCCCTCGCCTGTGTATATGGCCCTTTGTATATGTGGCTTTCAGGTCGCTATGCGCCCGCGCCTCGGGGACAACAGAGGCTGGATAAAGCTCTATCCGTATGTCGAAGCCTGCCAGCTACCCTCCCCTGACCCTGCCCGACGGCCGGCACATCGCCCTCGGCGACAGCCCGCTGATCATGGGCATCGTCAACGTGACGCCCGACTCGTTTTCGGATGGCGGCCTGTTCGCCGAAGCCAATGCTGCCATCGCGCAAGGCGAACGGCTGGCGGCGGAAGGGGCGGCGATCGTCGATGTCGGCGGGGAATCGACCAGGCCCGGCCATAGCCGCCTCGACGCAGGCCACGAACTCGCCCGCATCATGCCGGTGATCGGCCCGCTCGCCGGGCGCATCGCGGCGCCGATCTCGGTCGATACCTACAAGGCCGAGGTGGCCGACGCCGCGCTGAAGGCCGGCGCGCAGATCGTCAACGATGTCTGGGCGTGCCGGCGCGATCCGGCGATCGCCGGCGTCGCGGCACGCGCCGGCGCGCCGATGGTGCTGATGCATAATCGCGACACGATCGATGCCAGCCTCGACATGCTCGACGAGGTGCGCCGTTTCCTAGAAGCCTCGGCCGCGCTGGCGATGGCCGCCGGCGTGGCGCGCACGCAGATCGTCATCGATCCCGGCATCGGCTTCGGCAAGACGCCGGAGCAGAACCTGACGCTGATCCGCCGCCTCGACCGGCTCGTGGAACTCGGCTTCCCGGTGCTGCTCGGCGCCTCGCGCAAATCGACGCTCGGGCTGGTGACCGGCCGCAAGATCGCCGCCGAGCGCGTCGCGGCCAGCGTCGCTGCCCATCTCTATGGCGCCCTGCAGGGCGCCGCCATCATCAGGGTGCACGACGTGCCCCCGCATGTCGACGCGCTCAAGGTGTGGTCGGCGATTGGAGCCGCCCCGTGACGCGCCGCAGCATTATCCTGATCGAACGCCTTGAAATCTATGGCTATCACGGCCTGTTCGGCGGCGAGAAAAACCTCGGCCAGCGCTTCACGCTCGACCTCGCGCTCACCGTCGATCTCAGCGCCGCCTCGGTGAGCGACGCGCTCGAGGACACCGTCGATTACGCCGCCGTGGTGGCGGTTGCGAGCAGGACCTTCAGCGAAACGCGCCACAACCTGCTCGAGGCGGCGGCGCGCGGCGTGGCGCAGGCGATCTTCGCCGCCTTCCCGCCGGTCGAATCCTTGAGCCTGACGCTGCGCAAGCTGTCGCCGCCGATCCCGGCCAATCTGCGCGCCGTCGGCGTCTCGCTGGATTTCCGCCGCAATGGTTGAGGCGGCGCTCGGATTCGGCGGCAATCTCGGCGATCCGGTGGCGCGTTTCGGCGCGGCCCTGCAGGCGCTCGCCCGGCATCCGCGCATCACCGTGGCGACGCGCTCCTCGGTCTATGCCACGCAACCCTGGGGCAATACCGAGCAGCCCGAATTCGCCAATATGGCAGCGATCGTGCGCACCACCATGCCGGCGGCCGAGTTGCTGTCATTCTGCCTGCTGATCGAGACCGAGGCCGGGCGCAAGCGGCTGGAACAATGGGGGCCGCGCACGCTCGATATCGACATCCTGACCTATGGCGAGGCCAGCATCGCCGTGCCCGGCCTGAGCGTGCCGCATCCCCATCTCACCGAGCGCGCCTTCGTGCTGGTGCCGCTCGCCGAGATCGCGCCGCAACTGCGCGTCGGCGGCCGCACCATCGCGGCGCTGCGCGACGCGATCGACACGCGCGGCGTGCGCCGCGACGTCTTCGCGACCGCCCGCCTCGCCACGCTGTTCGTGCCGTAACCGCCGGCACGCGTCACCGAAAGGAGAGGCGCTAGAACGCGCCCCACCCGTCGCCGGCATGGCCGTTGGCGACCTTTTTGCGCGGCTGCTGCTGCTGCGCCCGCACGACATGGAGCGCGGCGGTCTGTCTTGGCGCGGGTGCGGCCTCCGGCTCGGCGGCCGCCTGACCGGTGCGGAACGAGGCGACAAGCGCGTGCAACTGCCCGATGCGGTCGCTCAGCGCATGCGCCGAGGCGGCGCTTTGCTCGGACAGCGCCGCATTCTGCTGCGTGATGCCGTCGAGCGTCGCCACGGCCTGGCTCATTTCCTCGACGCCATTGGCCTGCTCATGCGCGGCGGTCGACATGTCGGAAATCGTGGTCGCGACCTTCTCCGAGGCCGCGAGGATATGGCCGAGCTGGTCGCCGGCCTCGCGCACCAGCCGCACGCCCTCGCCGACCTCGACGCGCGACGAGGCGATCAGCCCCGAAATATCCTTGGCGGCATCGCCTGAACGCTGCGCCAGGATGCGGACCTCGCCGGCCACGACGGCGAAGCCATTGCCGGCCTCGCCCGCCCGCGCCGCTTCGACCGCCGCATTGAGCGCAAGCAGGTTGGTCTGGAAGGCGATGTCGTTGATGACGCCGGTAATGTCGGCAATGCGGGTCGAGGCCGCCTCGATACGCGCCATGGCCTCGATGGCGGCGTTGGCGATGCCGCCGCCTTTCTCGGCGGCCTGCATCGCCTCGGATGCGGTCTGCGACACCTGGCGCGAGCTGACCGCCGAAGCCTTGACGGAAGCGGCGAGCTGCTCGGTCGTCGCCGCCGTCTCCTCGAGCGAGGAGGCCTGCTGCTCGGTGCGCTGCGACAGGTCGTCGGCGCCGGCATTGATTTCGCGCGCGGCGGTGGCGGCATCGGCGGCGGTCGTCTGGATGGTCAGCACGGTCGAGGACAATTTGCCGACCGTCTCGTTGATCGCGGTCTTCAGCTCGCCGAAGCGGCCGCGATAGCTGGTCGAGATCGTCTGCGTGAGGTTGCCCTCGGCGATCTCGCGCAGCACACCGGCGAATTCGGTCGTGGCGGAATCGACCACCGCGTTGATCTCGTTGATGCCGGCGACGAGTTCCCGCATCTGCTCGTCGGTGTCGTCGATCTGCAGGCGGGCGGAGAAATCGCCGGCCGCGGCCGCCGCAACCACCGCACCGACGCTGTCGACCACGGCGGTCATCGATTCCGCCTGGCGCAGTCGGCGCTCGGCATGGGCGCGCTCCTCGGCCTGCAATTCGGCGACCTTCTCGATGCTCTCGCGCAGCACGGCGACGGTTCGCGCCATGGCGCCGACCTCGTCCTTCAGGCCGGTATACGGCACCTCGACCGCGGTATCGCCGTCCTTGATCGCGCCCATCACCCCGGCCAGCGCGGTCAGCGGCCGGGCAATCGAGCGGCGCGCGAACAACAACGCGCACACAAAGGCGATGAGCAGCGTCGTGATCACCACCAGCGGCAGCAGCCATTGCACGAGATAGGCCTGCGCATCCGATTGCGCGGCCAGCACCTTGCTTTGCTGCTCGTTCTGGCGCGCGAACTGCACCAGCTGGCTGTTCAACGCCTTGCGGTTGGCGCGGTTGCCATCATTGTTGCCCTGCGCGTTGGCGGCCTCCGTGGAGACCTCGCGGGCAAGGCGAATGGTCTCGGAGCGGAACTTGATGAACTCGCCGATGGTGCGCTGGATGTCCTTGGCGGCGGCGCGCTCATGCGCGGGCACCTCTGCGACGAGGCTTTCGGCCAATTGGGCAAGGCGCGGGAAACGCGCCTCGTTGCCCTTGGCGAAAGGCTCGGCGTCCTTGGCCGTCTTCGACATGTAGATGCCGCGCGAATCCATCACCACGGCGACGACTTCGCCGTTGATGCGCTCGGTCAGCAAGGCGATCTGCTTCTGAAGTGACGATTGCGCGTCGAGACTGCTGGTGCGCTCGAGAGCGTAGAGCGACAGCGCGACCGTGATGATCGAGCCGGCTGCGACGATCGCAAGCATGGCAACAATTTTCGTGAGTACCGATCGAAACTTCATCTGCCGCTCCGCTGCGCCGGCGCGGACCATTGCTCGCGCCACCCGGCATTTCCGGGCGCGCGCTTATAGGCGAATACAGGGCTAAGAACCGGTTAACGGTCAGGAATGCTTTGTAAATTCCTGACCGCTGCAACAAGCCTCAGGCGCGCGCACGCTCCATCGCCACCTCTTCCCGCAGGCTGTCGAGGTCGCGATAGATCGAGGCGACGGCGAGGACGCGGCCGTCGCGCTTGTATTTCAGCACGCAGTCGCGGGCCATGACATCGCCGGTGACGGCGATCTCGTCCCAGCCTTCGGCATGGCCGACATAGTTGATCGGCACGTCGTAATGCTGGCTCCAGAAGAACGGCACCGTCTCGAATTTCTGCTTCCTGCCCAGCATGTTGAGCGCTGCGACCTGGCCCTGGCGCGTGGCCACGACCCAATGCTCGACGCGGATCGCCGCGCCGGAATGGGGATCGGGCCAGCGCGCGATATCGCCGGCGGCATAAATACCGGGCGCGCTGGTTTCGAGGAAGGCATCGACCACGACCCCCTTTTCAAGCGCGAGGCCGGCCTGTTCGGCGAGCGCCAGACGTGGCCTCACGCCGATGCCGGCCACGACGAGATCGGCGTCAAGCACGGCGCCGCTCCCGAGGCGGACCTTGTTGGCTTCGATCGCCACCACCGTATCCTCGAGGTGGAACACCACGCCGTGCTCCTCATGCAGCGCGCGCACGAAATCGCCCATCTCGGACCCGAGCACGCGCTCCATCGGCCGCTTGTCGGGGGCCACGACATGGACCTCGATGTCGCGCGCCCGCAGCGAGGCCGCGACCTCGAGGCCGATGAAGCTCGCGCCGATCACCACGACGCGGCGCGCGCCCTCGGCCTGCCCGATGATGGCGCGGCAATCGGCAAAGGAGCGCAGCGTATGGACATGGGGCAGTTCGGCGCCGGGGATGGTCAGGCGCACCGGCTCGGCGCCGGTCGCCAGCAGCAAGCGGTCATAACGGAAGGTCTCACCGGCCGCCGTCACGACTTGGCGCGCGATCTTGTCGAGCGTGACGACCTCGGTGCCGAGGCGCAGGTCGATGCCGGCCTCGGCGTAAAAATCGTCCGGTTGCAGCGGCATCCAGTCCTCGGGCGCGCTGCCGGCGAGATAATCCTTCGACAGGTTCGGCCGGTCGACCGGGGCGTCCGTCTCGGCGCTCAGCATGGTGATGCTGCCGGCAAAGCCGTGGCGGTGCAGCATCTCGGCCGCGGCGAAGCCGGCCGCGCCGCCGCCGACGATGACGATGCGCTCCGGCGCATCGGCCGGCGCCTGACGGGCGGGGGCGGCATCGCGCTTGGCCGTCACGAAAATACGGCCGTCGCGCTGCTCGGTCTGCCAGCACGAGAGCGGGCTGAAGGCCGGCGCGTGGGTCGCCTCGCCGGTGCGCAGGTCGAAACAGGCATGGTGCCACGGGCAGCGGATGCCGCCGCCCTCGACCAGCCCGTCGACGAGCGGGCCGTGATAGTGGCTGCACAGCGCGTCGATGGCGAAGATCTCCCCGCCCGAACACACGACCAGCACATCCTCGTCGCCGACATGGCCGACGAGCTTGCCGCCGGCAAGCTCGGTAAAGGCGACACCCTTGGTCAGGTCCGGCCCGCTCGGTCGCGGCTGCTCCTCAATGGGTTGATCCTGTGCGGGTTGATCCTGCGTCATGAAAACCTCCTCGACAGGCGGCGCGCCAACGCCGCCCCGTCATGCTGCGCCGAAGCGCGCGCGACCGATAGAGGTTAGAGTCATGATAATATGAATTGGTTCCCGGCAAATGCCGGTGGGGAGTGTGGCAAGGGCGCCGATGGTGCGCCAGCTCCCTCATCCGTCTGCTGCGCAGACACCTTCTCCCGCAAGCGGGAGAAGGGGAAAATGGCCTAGAACCAGTCCGCCTGGCCGTCAGCGAAGCGCAGCACCTTGCCCTGCCAGATGTCGCGGATCGGCGCCTCTTCGAGGGAATCGCCGGCGAGCAGCACCATCAGCGCGCGCGCGGTGCCGCCATGGGCGACCATCACGGTATCGCGGTCGAGTTCGTCGACGACCGGCCGCATGCGCTCGATCAGCATGGCGTAGCTCTCGCCATCCGGCGGCACCATGTGCCACTTGTCCTTCTCGCGCGCGGCGGCGGCGAGCGGCTCGGCGCGGCGCACCTGTTTCCAGGTCAACCCTTCCCAGACCCCGAAGGTCAGTTCCTTCAGGCGGGCGTCGAGGGCGTAATCCTCCACCGGCAGGCCGAGCGTGCGGCGCAGGATGTCCATGGTCTCGCGGGTGCGCGACAGCGGGCTCGCGACGTAGCGCAACTCGCGATAGGGCGCGCCGAGATCACGCAGCCGGCCGGCCGCCTCGGCGGCCTGCGCGCGGCCCAACTGGTTCAGCGGAATGTCGCGCTGGCCCTGCAGGCGGCCATCGGCGTTCCAGGCGGTCTCGCCGTGACGGACAAAATACAGCGTCGGCGTCATGGCGCGCAGACCACCTCCGGATGCAG
Source organism: uncultured Alphaproteobacteria bacterium (assembly GCA_937988775.1). Classification (GTDB taxonomy): domain Bacteria; phylum Pseudomonadota; class Alphaproteobacteria; order Rhizobiales; family Beijerinckiaceae; genus CALKHP01. Next base: position 4,052 of record CALKHP010000060.1, on the reverse strand, counting down.
CAAAGTGAGGCTCAGGGCTTTTCGAGGCTGAGATCGGGCGCCTCGGGGTTCTTCATGCCGACGACATGATAACCGGAATCGACATGATGAATCTCGCCGGTCACGCCGCGCGACAGATCCGAGAGCAGATACAGCGCCGAGTTGCCGACCTCCTCCGTCGACACGGTGCGGCGCAGCGGCGCGTTATACTCGTTCCACTTCAGGATGTAGCGGAAGTCGCCGATGCCGCTGGCGGCCAGCGTCTTGATCGGGCCGGCCGAGATGGCGTTGACGCGGATGTTCTGCGGCCCGAGATCGGCGGCGAGATAGCGCACGCTCGCCTCGAGCGCCGCCTTGCTGACGCCCATGACGTTGTAATGCGGCATCCATTTCTCGGCGCCGTAATAGGTCAGCGTCACCATGGCGCCGCCATTGGTCATCAGCTTCTCGGCGCGCTGCGCCACCGCCGTGAAGGAATAGCACGAGATCAGCAGGGACTTGGTGAAGTTGTCCTCGCTGGTATCGACATAGCGGCCGGTCAGCTCATCCTTGTCGGCGAAGGCGATGCAATGCACGAGGAAATCGAGCCCGCCCCAGAGCCGCTTCGTCTCGGCGAAGACCGCATCGATGCTGGCCCCGTCCGTGACATCGCAATGGCCGACGACATGCGCGTTCAATTCAGCCGCCAGCGGCTCGACCCGCTTCTTGAGCGCATCGCCCTGATAGGTGAAGGCAAGCTCGGCGCCAGCGCCTGCGAGCGCCCTGGCGATGCCCCAGGCAATCGAGCGGTTGTTGGCGACGCCCATCACAAGCCCGCGCTTGCCAGCCATCAGCCCGTTCATCTCGGCCATCCATGTTCTCCGCGCCCAAATCCGTTCGGCGCGGCGATAGGTAGCCGAACAAAACGCCAAGGGGAAGCAGCTAGAACGGATGCAAAAAGCGACGCAACGGTTATTCGCTTAATTCTGCTGGGTGAAAGCCGCCGGTTCAGCCGAACTCCGGCCCGCGCGGCTTGTAGGAGCCCGCTTCCCGCAGCGATTCGGCGAACGCGCGCAGGCGCGAATCGGTCTCGGGCAGCCTGATGCGCAGCGTCACCAGCAGGTCGCCATGCTCCTTGCCGGCGGTGAGGCCCTTGCCGCGCAGGCGCAGCACGCGCCCGTCATTGGCGCCGGCCGGTATCGTCAGCTCGACCGCGCCGGTCAGCGTCGGCACGCGCACGCTGGCGCCGAGCACCGCCTCATCCACCGTCAGCGGCAGATCGAGATACAGGTTGCGCCCCTCGCGCCGGAACAGCGCGTGCGGGGCGATCCTGACGCTGACCATGGCATCGCCGGCGACGCCGCCGAGCGAGGGCTGGCCCTGCCCGCGCAGGCGCAGCTTCTTCCCGTCAAGCGCGCTTTCGGGAATGGCGACCTCGACGGTGCGCCCGCCCGGCAGCGGCACGCGCAACGGCCGGCCATTGGCGATGTCCTCCAGCGTGGCGCTGGCCGTAATCTCGATATCGGCGCCCTTCTCCTCGCGCCGCCCCCCGCGCATGCGCGAGCCTCCGGCGCCGCCGCCGAAGGCCTGCGACAGAATATCGGCGAAATCCGCGCCTTCGAACGGGCCGCCGCTCGAACGCTGGTAAGGGCCACGCGGGCCATGGCCGAACTCGAAGGATTCGAACGGGTCCGCGCCGGCCCCGGCATGAGGGCGGCGGCCGCCGCCAAAGCCGAAACCATTGGCGTTCTGGAAGCGCGGCTTGCCCTCGGCGTCGATTTCGCCACGGTCGAACGCCTTGCGCTTCTCGGCGTCGCCCAGCACCTCATAGGCCGTGTTGAGCTCGGCGAAGCGATCCTTGGCCTTGGGATCGTCGCGATTGCGGTCGGGATGATGGCGCTTGGCGAGCCGGCGATAGGCTTTCTTGATGTCGGCTTCCGCGGCCGAAGGCTGCACGCCGAGGATGTCGTAAGGATTGCGCATGCCGCTAAAGTGGCCCCTGGCTCTCGCAGTTGCAATATGCGCGAACGGCGCTCAGCTCGACTTCGAGAAGGGTTTCACATCCTTGATCGCCCAGTCGCCCGGGCCGACGCGGCAGGCCGAGCCCTGCAGCGTCGCCGGTTGCAGCTTGCCGGAAAGATCGGCGAGGAAGGCGCGGCAGATATCGTCCTTGACCACGAATGGCGCACCGACCGGCGTGAAGGCGCCCTTGGCGCCGCTATCGGGGTTGTCCCAGTTGACGGTCTTGCCGTCGCCCTGGATGTCGAGCGCCACGGCGAGCGCCGCCTTGGCGCGGCGCCAGTCCTCGCTGACGAGCGCGGGCGAAAGCGGCGAAACCTCGCGCGGCTTGATCGACCCGGTGGTGAGATCGCCGTCATCGGGCAGCAGCGAGCCGAGTTGCCAGCTCCAGGAACAGCCGCCAAGCGGCGCCGTCGCGAGCGCGAGCACGAGCAGCGCAGCCATCCGCCGCACGGGGCAGTTCCAGACGAGCCGCGATTGTCCTATATGCTTGCTGCGAGATGCGTCCCGCCGTGTCACGGAAATTCCTCTGGGCCTGAATTCATTACAATTGAAACGGACAAGCGTTAATGGCTGGTGACTTTACGGAGCAAAGCGACCCTTTTGGTTTATTCGCTAGCTGGCTCGAGGAGGCGAAAGCCTCCGAACCCAATGATCCCAACGCCATGGCACTCGCCACCGTCGATGCCGACGGGCTGCCCGACGTGCGCATGGTGCTGCTGAAGGGCCATGACGAGCACGGCTTCGTTTTCTACACCAACGCCGAGAGCCAGAAGGGCACGGAGCTGGCCGGCAACCCGAAGGCTGCGATCGTGCTGCACTGGAAGAGCCTGCGCCGCCAGGTGCGCGTGCGCGGCCCTGTCAGCGAGGTCAGCGCCGAGGAGGCCGACGCCTATTTCAACTCGCGGGCGCGCGACAGCCGCATCGGCGCCTGGGCGAGCCAGCAGTCCCGGCCGCTCGAAAGCCGCTTCGCGCTCGAGAAGGCGGTGGCGAAATATGCCGCCAAATACGCCATCGGCACCGTGCCGCGCCCGCCCTACTGGCGCGGCTACCGCATCGCGCCGGTCTATATCGAGTTCTGGCACGACCGGCCGTTCCGCCTGCATGACCGGGTGATCTTCAAGCGCTCAGGCCCCGAGGGCGATTGGACCAGGGAAAGGTTCTACCCATGAGCGAGCCGCCGCGCCGCCGCACCATGCTGCTGACGGGCGCCTCGCGCGGCATCGGCCATGCCACGGTGAAGCGCTTCGCCTCGGCCGGCTGGCGCATCATCGCCTGCTCGCGCCAGCCCGTGCCGGAAGTGTGCCCGTGGGGCGACCGCGAGGACCACGTCCAGGTCGATCTCGGCGACCCGGAGGATACGCTCAGGGCGATCGAGGTGATCCGCGAGCGCCTGCCCGACGGCAAGCTCGACGCGCTCGTCAACAATGCCGGCATTTCGCCCAAGGGCGAGGCCGGCAAGCGGCTCGGCGCCATCGAAACCTCGGTCGGCGACTGGCAGCAGGTGTTCCAGGTCAATTTCTTCGCGCCGATCATGCTGGCGCGCGGGCTGATCGAGGAGTTGAAAGCGGCGCGCGGCGCGGTGGTCAACGTCACCTCGATCGCCGGCAGCCGCGTGCATCCGTTCGCGGGCGCGGCCTACGCCACCTCCAAGGCGGCGCTCGCGGCGCTGACGCGCGAGATGGCGGCCGATTTCGGCCCCGAGGGCGTGCGCGTCAACGCGATCTCGCCCGGAGAGATCGACACGGCGATCCTGTCGCCGGGCACCGACAAGATCGTCGGCACGCTGCCGATGCGCCGGCTCGGCACGCCGGACGAGGTCGCCAAGGCGGTGTATTTCCTGGTGACGGAAGCCTCGAGCTACGTCACCGGCGCCGAACTGCATATCAATGGCGGCCAGCACGTGTGAGGCGGGTCAAGCCCGGACAAGACGGTCGCGGGTTCCTCGACGTTTTGTCCCGGCCTCGAGCCGGGACCCATAGCGCCTTTCAAAAGCGGGATGGGCCGGTCAAGCCGGCCCATGACGGCGGAGGAGACAGCGCGAACGCCTCAACCGTCATCGGCGGGCTTGTCCC
>CALKHP010000059.1 GCA_937988775.1 uncultured Alphaproteobacteria bacterium | reverse complement strand
GCCGGCATCGCCTGCCTGTGGGGGCCCGCGCATGGCGGCGCCAACGAGGCCGCGCTCAAGATGCTGAGCGAGATCGGCACCGTCGAGAACATCCCGAAATTCATCGCCAAGGCCAAGGACAAGAACGATCCGTTCCGCCTGATGGGCTTCGGCCACCGCGTCTACAAGAACTACGATCCGCGCGCGCGCATCATGCAGAAGACCACGCATGAGGTGCTGAGCGAACTCGGTATCAAGGACGATCCGATGCTCGACGTCGCGGTCGAGCTGGAGCGCATTGCGCTGCATGACGAGTATTTCGTCGAGAAGAAGCTCTACCCGAATATCGACTTCTATTCCGGCCTCACCTTGAAGGCGATGGGTTTCCCGACGTCGATGTTCACGGTGCTGTTCGCGCTCGCCCGCACCGTCGGCTGGATCGCGCAGTGGAAGGAGATGATCGAGGACCCGAGCCAGAGGATCGGCCGGCCCCGGCAGCTCTATACCGGTTTCGACAAGCGCGAATACGTGCCGACTGCACAGCGGCGCTGAAAATATCCCAGCCACGACAAGAAAAGGCGCCCCTCAGGCGCCTTTTTCTTTTGCACCATCGGCATGGCGCAGCACGATATCCGCCGCCTTCGCGCCGGGGCTTGCCTCTTCGAGCCGCATGCGGTCGGCGACGCGGGCCAGCGCCGCGAGGTGGAGCTTGCGTGCCTCGGTATCCTCGATCAGCAGCGCCCAGGCCGCGAGCAGGCGCTGCGGCGTGCAGGCTTCCTGCAACAGTTCGGGCACCACCACCTCGTCCAGGATGATGTTCGGCAGCACGACCGAAGCGAGCGTGACCAGGCGTCGGGCAATGAAGGCTTCAAGGCCGGAGCCCTTGTAGGCCACCACCGCCGGCACGCCGGAAAGCGCCAATTCCAGCGTCACCGTGCCGGAGGCAGCCATCGCGGCGCGCGCCTGCCGGAAAGCCGTCAGCTTCGCCGCCTCGCCGCTCACCACCTCCGGCCGGACCGGCCAATCGGCCAGCGCCGCCTCGATCGCCGGGCGGACGTGATCGACGGCCGGCAACACGAAACGGGCACCGGGGAACAGCGCCGCCGCTTGCGCGACCGTCTCGCCGAAAACCGGCATCAGGTGGTGGATTTCCGAACGTCGGCTGCCCGGCAGCACCAGCAGGACCGGCGGCTCGCCATCGCGGATCGCCTGTTCCGCCGGGCTTGGCCGCAATTCATCGAGCCGCGCCAGCAGCGGATGGCCGACATAGCTGCATGGCGGCCCGCCAAGCCTGGCATGCGCCGCCGGCTCGAATGGCAGCAGCGCCAGCACGTAGTCGACATAGCTGCGCATCTTGCGCGCGCGGCCCGGCCGCCACGCCCACACGGTCGGCGACACATAATCGACGATCGGGATATCGGGCCGCGCCTTGCGCACCCGGCGCGCCACGCGATGGGTGAAATCCGGCGCGTCGATCAGCACCAGGACATCGGGCGGGTCGGCCAGCACTGCGGCGGCGGTCGCCTTGATGCGCGCCAGCAGCATCGGCAGGTTGCGAATGACCGGCAGCACGCCCATGACGTTGATGTCGGCCATCGGAAACAGGCTTGCCAGCCCGGAGCGCGCCATGGCCGGGCCGCCGACGCCGGCAAAGCGCACATCCGGCCGCCGCTCGCGCAGGCTCGCCATCAGGGCGGCGCCGAGATGGTCGCCGGAAGCTTCACCCGCGATCAGGACAATCTTGCGCGGCCGCTCGCCGGTCAAGCGTTGTCCCTGCCGGCACGCGGCACGCAGATCGAGCGATCGCCGCCGGCGCGAATGAACGCGATGATCTCGCTCACCTGGCTCGCTTGCGGATAGCGCTGCGCCACATCCTCGACGCGCTCGAGCAACGTGCCCTCATCGGCGAACAGCAGCCGATAGGCGGCGCGCAATTCGTGAATATCCTCGCGCGGAAAACCGCGCCGCTTCAGGCCGACAATGTTGAGCCCGGCGAGATAGGCGCGGTTGCCCATCGCCATGCCATAGGGAATCAGGTCGTTCTCGAGCCCGGTCATGCCGCCGATGAAGGCATGCGCGCCGACGCGGGTGAACTGGATCACCGCCGCGCCGCCGCCGATGATGACGTGATCGCCGAGCGTGACATGGCCGGCGAGCATGACATTGTTGGAGAGCACCACGGCGTCGCCGACCTTGCAATCGTGGCCGACATGGCTGTTGGCGAGGAACGCGCAGCGGTTGCCGATGATGGTGGCGAGCCCGCCGCCCTCGGTGCCGGGGTTCATGGTCACGCCTTCGCGGATCATGCAATCCTCGCCGATCGCCAGCGTCGAGGCCTCGCCGCGATATTTCAGGTCCTGCGGCTGATGGCCGAGCGAGGCAAACGGAAACACCTTGGTGCGCGCGCCGATCGTCGTGCGGCCAGCCACCACGACATGGCTGGCGAGCGTGACGCCCGGGCCAAGCGTCACCTCGGGACCGACATGGCAGAACGGCCCGACGCTGACATCGTCGGCCAGGCGCGCGCCATCCTCGACCAGCGCCGAAGGGTGTATCCGAGCCAAAATCCTCTCTCCTGCTGCCGTGGCCGCCTGTGTCCCGGCCATGCTTACTTGGCGACCAGCATGGCGCTGAGTTCAGCCTCGGCGACCAGCGTGCCCTTGACCTTCGCTTCGGCCTTGTACCACCACATGCTGGCGCGCGAACGCAGCTTGGTCAGGTGATATTCCACCGTATCGCCCGGCACGACCGGCTTGCGGAAGCGGCATTTGTCGATGGTCATGAAATAGACCAGCTTCGGCATCTTGCCGTCCATCTTCGTCAGGCAGCACATCGCGCCGGCGGTCTGCGCCATGCCCTCGATCAGCAGCACGCCCGGCATCACCGGCGCGCCAGGGAAGTGGCCCTGGAACTGCGGCTCGTTGAAGGTGACGTTCTTGATGCCGATGCAGCTTTCATCCTCGACGATGTCGACGATGCGATCGACCATCAGGAACGGATAGCGATGCGGCAGGACAGCCAGCAATTGAATGATATCGACGCTCTCGAGCGTCTTCGGCCCCTTGTCTTCCATGACGGCCACTACTCCCCGTCTTTCGTCTCTGCACCATGGCCCGCGCTGCCGCGCGCCGCCATCTTCTTCAGCCATAGCATCTCGCGGAACCAGTCGCGCACCGGCTTCGCCGGCGTGCCGCCCCAGCGCGCGCCGCGCGGCACGTCGGAATTGACGTTGCTCGACCCGGCGATCTGCGCGCCCATGCCGATCGTCAGATGGCCGACGACGCCGACCTGCCCGCCCAGCACCACGAAATCCTCCAGCGTCGCCGAACCGGAAATGCCGACCTGCGACACGATCACGCAATGCCGGCCAATGACGACGTTGTGCGCGATTTGCACCAGATTGTCGATCTTGGTGCCCTCGCCGATCACCGTATCGCGGTTGGCGCCGCGATCGATGCAGCTTCCGGCGCCGATCTCGACATCGTCCTGAATGATGACGCGGCCGATCTGCGGCACTTTCAGATGACCGCCCGGCCCCATCGCGAAGCCGAACCCGTCCTGGCCGACATGGACGCCAGGATGCAGGATGACACGGTCGCCGACCAGCGCATGCAGGATCGTCGCGTTGGCGCCGACCGAAACCTGCCGGCCGATGCGCACTTGCGGCCCGATCACCGCGCCGGCCGCGATCACGCTCCCCTGGCCAACCTCGGCGCCGGGGCCGATCACCGCGCCGGGATCGACGGTCACGCCGCGTTCGAGCCGCGCTTCCGGATGGACCTGCGCGCCGGGCGCGATGCCGCTATGGCCGAAGATGCCGCCCGGCCGCAGCGCCGTCGGATAAAGCCGGCCGGCGACCTGCGCGAAAGCCTTGTAGGGCTGGGGCGACACCAGCGCGACCGTGCCTTCCGGCAGCTTGCCGGCAAAACGCGGCGCCACGAAACAGGCGGCCGCGCGGGTCTTGCCGGCCTGATCGAGATAGGCTGGGTTCTCGAGAAAGGTCAGATCGTCCGGCCCGGCATTGTCGATCGGCGCGATGCCGCCGACGAACCGGCCCGTCAAATCGGCAACGGGCGCCTTGGCGCCCGTCAACGCAATGATCTCATCGAGCGGAAGCCGTTCCGGCTCGGGGAAGAAGTCAGGTTCGCTCATGGGACCGTTGCGGCCAGCCGCTCCGGCTGGCCGTCCGTGCTTGTCAGAAGGTCGTGCCGCCCGAGAACCGGAAGAACTGCGTCCGGTCGTACCTGTCCTTGGTGATGGCCTGGGCGAAGTCGAAGCGGATCGGGCCAAGCGGCGACTGCCACAACAGGCTGGCGCCCACCGACGAGCGGATCATATGGCTGTCATGCACCTGGATATTGTTACCTTGGCACTGGCTGCCCGCAGTAACGACGGTCGTTGTGCAGCCCAGCGATCCAAGGCCCGCAAAGTCCGTGCGGCCACGATAGCCGAACGCCGTACCGGCATCGGCGAAGATCGCCGCCTTGAGGCCGAGTTCACGCGGCAGGCCCCAGATCGGGAACTGCATCTCGAGCGTACCGCCGAAATAGGTGGTGGCACCGATCGGGTTCTCACGGCCGTTGTCGAACGAGATATCACGCGGACCGATACCGGCCCGTGCGAAGCCGCGCACCAAGCTTGGCCCCATGAAGTAGTGGTCGAGCGTGCGCAGGTCTCCACTGAACGGCGCGATATAGCCGCCCTGAACCCGGGCCATGGCGACGACATCGTCCCAGATCGAGTAATAATACTTCGCGTCGCCAGTGATGCGGCCGAACTTCGAATCGCCGCCGAGGCCGGCGACATCCGGGCGGATGTCGATGTAGTAGCCTTCGGTCGGGTTCTGGTCGTTGTCACGCGTGTTGTAGATGAAGCTCAGCCCGGCCATCGAGGTCAGCGTCGTGCCGCGCGCTTCCTTGATCGCGAGCGAGGCTTCGCCGTTGCTGAGACAGTTGCCGAACGTCGTCGTCGAAGGCACCGTACAGTCGTTATACGGGCGATAGTTCTTGTCTGAATTCGAGTTCGGTATCGTGACCTTGGTCTGGTACAGCGAGTAACGCGCGCCGACGGTGAAGTAATCGTCGATCGGCAAAGCGACGCGAAGATTCACACCTGTCGTACGTGTCTCGTAGAACGCCGTACGCGTGTTATCGTTCATCTTCGAGTACAGGTCGAAACCGGCGGCGAGCCGCTCGCCCATGAAATACGGTTCGGTGAAGTTCAGTTCGACACCGCGCGAGCGCTGGCCGCCCGACACCGCGAGGCGCGCATACTGGCCGCGACCGAGGAAGTTCTTTTCGGTGACCGCCGCCTCGGCGATGAAGCCGTCGCTGGTCGAGTAGCCGCCCGAGACCGAGAAGGCACCGGTCGCCTGATCCTCGACATCGACATTGACGATCACGCGGTCGGGCGAGGAGCCCGGCTCATTGGTGATCTTGACCGACTTGAAGTAGCCGAGATTCTTGAGGCGACGCTCCGCCTTGTCGATCAGCACGCGATTATAGGCATCGCCCTCGCCGAGATCGAACTCGCGCCGGATGACATAGTCGCGCGTGCGGGTGTTGCCGCGGATATTGATGCGCTCGATATAGACGCGCGGCCCCTGGTCGACGACGAAATCGAGCGCGATGGTGCGGTTGGCAGTGTCACGCTCGCCGCGCGGCTGCACCTGGGCAAAGGCATAGCCCCGCGCCGCAACCCGCTTGTTGATGCCTTCGACGGACTTCTCCACCTCCTCGGCATTGTAGACCGAGCCGGAGGAGGCCTCGACCGCGCCCTTCAGCGCGGCGGGATCGACATCGGGGATGCGCGATTCCACGTTTACGCTGGAAATGCGATACTTCTGGCCCTCGTCGACCGTGATGGTGATGATGTAGCCGTTCGACGCCTGATCGAACTGCACGTCGCTGCCGGTGACGCGGAAATCCGCATAGCCGTGCTTGAGATAGTAGCGCCGCACCAGTTCCAGATCCGAGGCGAGCTTGTCCGGATCGTAGACGTCCGACGACTTGAGCCAGCTCAGCCAGTTCGATTCCGTGGTGGTCATCACGCCGCGCAGGCGCGAGCTGGAATAGGCATGGTTGCCGACGAAATTGATCGCCTTCACGCCGGTCTTCGAGCCCTCGTTGATGACGAAGGTGACGTTGGTGCGGCCATTGCCGCCATCCGACAACTTGGCGCTGACCGCAGCCGCGCTGCGTCCGCTGCGGCGATACACTTCGCGGATGCGCTCGACATCGGCATCGACCTGGCCCTGGCTGAACGGCCCGCGCGAGCGCGTCTGAATCTCGGGCGTGAGCAGCTCGGTCTTGACCTTGCTGTTGCCCTCGAAGGTCACGCGATTGACAATCGCGTTCTCCTTGACGTTGACCAGCACGCCATTGCCGCTGCGCGACGCATGCACGCTGCTGAACAGGCCGGTCGCCAGCATATCCCTGACGCCGCGATCGATGCGCGCCTGATCGAGACGCTCGCCCGGAGAGACGGCGAAATACGACTGAATCGTGTCGGATTCAATGCGATGATTGCCACGAACAGTGACGGTTTGTGCGAGAGCCTCGCCGGCCGTAAGCGCAGCGAAAGCAAATATGGCGGCAATGAGAAGCGCTCGCTTCCACTGCGCCAACGTCAGCAAAACACCGTTCATTACCCGTCCGTCGTTTTTGTTGATCTGGAGAACGCCCGGCCACCACGCCGCACATCCTATTCGTTCTAGCGCTTCTACAGGCTTTCCCCGGAGATGCAAACGCGCATCACAAACAGCGTTTAGAAATTCGGAAGTCGTGGCCGACGGGCCACGTCCCATCATGGCGCGGTCAGGCGAACGATGTCGTTCCAGGTCGCAAACAGCATCAGCATCACCACCAGCGCGAAGCCGATGCGGAAGCCGATTTCCTGCGTCTTCTCACTGAGCGGCCGGCCCGCCAGCGCCTCGATGGCATAGAACATCAGGTGCCCGCCATCGAGCAGCGGCACCGGGAACAGGTTGATCAGGCCGATCGAGACCGACAGCACCGCCGTCAGCATCAGCATGGCGCCGAGGCCGAGCTTGGCCGCCTGCCCCGAGGCATTGACGATGCCGGGCAGCCCACTGATCTGATCCGCCGATTCGCGGCCGACGAAGACACGGCCGAGATATTCGAACGTGCTGTCGACGATGCGCCAGCTTTCCCTGGTCCCGAGCCAGACCGCCTCGAGCGGCCCATAGGTCTCGTAATGCCGGTAGGCCGGATCGGGATTCGCCTGCACGCCGAGAATGCCGGCCTTGTATTTGCCGAATACGGAACTGAGTTCGCGCAGGTCGGGCACCGCCGTCAGCTTCACCGTCTGGCCGGCGCGCTCGACCGTCACCGCCAGGCTCTCGCCGGCGCTACTGGAGACGATGCGCTGCACCGCGTCGAAGCTCGGCATGTTCTCGCCGTTGATGGAGCGGATCATGTCGCCCGGCAGGAAGCCGGCACGCGCGGCCGCGCTATCCGGCTGCACGCCGCCGATATAGGGCTCCTGCACCATGCGGCCGAGCACCATGAAGCTGACCGCGAAAATCGCGATGGCGAGCAGGAAATTCGCCACCGGCCCGGCCACCACGATCGCGGCGCGCTTGTAGAGTGGCTTCAGGATGAAGCTTTCCCGGCGCTCAGCCTCGGTCATGGTGTTGACGGAATCGAAATCCGGCACGCTGGCGGCATTGGCGTCGCCGGCGAATTTTACATAGCCGCCGAGCGGAATGGCACACACCTTCCAGCGCGTGCCATGCCGGTCCGTGCGGCCGAAAAGCTCCGGCCCGAAGCCGATCGAGAACGCCTTGACGCCGACGCCGCACCAGCGCCCGACCAGGAAATGGCCGAGTTCGTGGATGAACACCACCACGCCCAGGATGACGATGAAGGGGACCGCGTAAAGCGCGACCGACTCCAGCTTGTCGAGCATCAATGTCAGCAGGTCCATCCATCCGCCTCTTGTCTCGCGGTGCAGCCGGCCCAGGCCGCCATCCGCCATATCCTTAACAGATGGTTATCGTTGCCACCGGCCCGCTCAGCGCGCAAGCGACAGCCTCTCCTCGGCGGCGTCAGCGGCGAGCTTTCTCGAAATATGGTCAACAGCCAGCGCCTCCTCGATGCCATCCGGCTCGGCCATGGAAATCCGGCCGACCGCCTTCTCGAGAGTGGCCTCGACCACGGCGGGAATATGACCGAAGCCGATCCGGCCGGCGAGGAAAGCCGCCACCGCCACCTCATTGGCGGCGTTGAGGACCGTCGGCGCCGCGCCGCCGGCGCGCAACACGCTCGTGGCGAGCGCCAGCGCCGGAAAGCGGCCAAGGTCCGGCTGCTCGAACTGCAGCGTGGCGATGGCCGCGAGATCGAGCGTCGCGGCCCCCGAGGCGATCCGGTCGGGAAAGCCGAGGCAATGAGCGATCGGCACGCACATGTCGTGCGGCGCGAGCCCGGCCAGCAGCGCCCCGTCGCGAAACCGCACCAGTCCGTGCACGATCGACTGCGGATGCACCAGCACGCCGAGCTGTTCGGCCGGCACGCCGAACAGGTGATGCGCCTCGATCAGTTCGAGGCCCTTGTTCATCAGGCTGGCGGAATCGATGGTGACTTTCGCCCCCATCGACCAGTTGGGATGGGCCAGCGCCTGCTCCGGCGTCGCGAGCGCGATGCGCTCGGCGCTCCAGCTCCGGAACGGGCCGCCGGACGCGGTCAGGATCAACTCGGCGATGCGCTCGCGCGGCGTGTCGCCGAGCGCCTGGAACAAGGCGTTATGCTCGGAATCCATCGGCAGGATCACGGTGCCGGCCGCGGCGGCCGAACGCATCAGGGCCGTGCCGGCGCACACCAGCGATTCCTTGTTGGCGATCGCCACGCTGACGCCGCGCTGCACGGCGGCGAAGGTCGAGCGCAGGCCGGCGACGCCGCTGATCGCCGCGACGACAAGCTCGGATTCGCCGGTCGCTGCGGCAATAACCGCGTCCTCCCCGGCCGCCGCCTCGATGCCGCTGCCCGAGAGTTCCGCCTTGAGCGCCGCATATTGCGACGGGTCGGCGAGCGCCGCGAAACGGGCGCCGACGCGGCGCGCCGCCACCGCCAGGCCAGCGGCATCGCGGCCGGCCGCCACGGCATCGATCTCGAACCGATCCGGGTTCGCCGCCACCACCGCGAGCGTGCTACGGCCGACCGACCCTGTCGCGCCGAGGATGGCCAATCGGCGTTTACGCTGCTGTATCATGCGCGGGAACTACCAGATCAGGATGCCATGCGCCATGTTGCCGGGCTCCTTGAGCAGGCCGATTATCAGCGCAACGGCAGCCGCCACCACGAAACCGTCGAGCCGGTCCATCAGCCCGCCATGGCCGGGGATGATGTGGCCGGTATCCTTCACGCCGAAATGCCGTTTCATGTAGGATTCGAACAGATCGCCGCATTGCGATGAAAACGCCACCAGAAGCGCGACGAACGGCGCGCCCCAGGTCAGCGGCACGTCGGCGATCAGCAGCGTTGCCAGCCCGGCGAACACCCCGCATGCCGCACCGCCGATCAGGCCGGACCAGGTCTTCTTCGGGCTGATGCGCGGCCAGAGCTTCGGCCCACCGAAGGTTCTGCCGACAAAATAGGCGCAGATATCGGCCGCCCACACGACGGCGAATAGCCAGACGATGGCCACCAGCCCCAGCGAGGGCGACTGCCGGAGAGCAACCGGCGCCAGCACCAGGACGCTGGCGTAAAGCGCACCAGCACCATCCCAGACCCTGCTTCCGCTGTCGCCAAGCAGCGCCGCGACGACGATGACGCCGATGAGGATGGCGACCGCGGCCGGCCACAGGGCAGCCGCGGACAGGCAGGCAAGGGCGACCAGCGCCGCGATCTGCACACCCGCGCGCAACTTCAGGCGCGGCGGCGAAACCAGCCGCAGCCATTCGAACGCGACCACGGCGGCGGCAGCCCCCCAAAACACCGCGAACAGCAGCCGCCCTTGATAGGCCGTCGCCAATGCGCCCGCGACGAGCACCAGCGCCGAGCCGATGCGCGGCCCGAGGTCGCTCCAATCGACGGCGAAGCGCTGCCCCCCTCGCCCATCCCCCTCGCCCACCATGTTGCTCATCCGGTTCTGGCGGAAACGCCGCCGAAACGCCGTTGCCGGCGGGCATATTCCCGCAGCGCCGCCGAGAAGCTGGCTGCGTCGAAATCCGGCCAGAGCACTGGCAGAAACACGAATTCGCTGTAGGCCGCCTGCCAGAGCAGGAAATTCGACAGGCGCTGCTCGCCGGAGGTGCGGATGATCAGGTCCGGGTCCGGAATGCCGGCGGTCTGGAGCGCGCCGGCCACCGCATCGCCGTCGATATCGCCCGGCGCGAGTTCGCCGGCCGCGACCTGCGCGGCAAGCCGGCGCATGGCGGCGACGATCTCCTGGCGCGCGCCGTAATTGAAGGCGACCACCAGCGTCAATCCGCTATTGCCGGCGGTGCGCTGCTCGGCCTCCAGCAGCAGTTCCTTGATGTCGGGCGCGAGCCCCGCGCGCTCGCCCATCACGCGCACGCGCACGCCGTTGCGGTGCAATTCGGCGAGGTCACGCCGGATGAACAGCTTGAGCAGGCCCATCAGATAGGACACTTCGTCGGCCGGGCGCGCCCAGTTCTCCGACGAGAAACTGTAGATGGTGAGATATGCGACGCCGCTTTCGGTCGCGGCCTTCACGGCCCGGCGCACCGCCTCGACGCCCCGGCGGTGGCCTTCCGTGCGCGGCAAACCGCGCGCCTCGGCCCAGCGCCCGTTGCCATCCATGATGATGGCGACATGGCGCGGCACCGCGACGCCCGCGGGCTCCGGCCCGCCCTCGGCCGCAGCGGGGTCGGTCGCCACGCTGGAATCCAATGCGTGCATCGCTGCCTCCCGGCCGCCCGCCCTTAAACCTGCATGATTTCCTTTTCCTTGGCCGCGAGCGTGCCGTCGATGTCGGCGATGGTCTGATCGGTGACCTTCTGCACCTGATCGGACAGGCGCGACACCTCGTCCTGGCTCATCTTGCCGTCCTTCTCGAGCTTCTTCAGCAGGTCCATGCCGTCGCGCCGCACATGGCGCGCGGCAACGCGGGCGTTCTCGGTGTATTTATGCGCCACCTTGACCATTTCCTGGCGACGCTCCTGGTTGAGCTCCGGCAGGCGCAGCCGGATGGTCTGCCCTTCGGTGTTCGGGTTGAGGCCGAGATCGGAATCGCGGATCGCCTTCTCGACCGGCCCGACCATAGCACGATCCCAGACCTGCACGTTGATCAGCCGCGCCTCGGGCGTCGAGACCGTCGCCACCTGGCTGATCGGCATGCGCGCGCCATAGGCCTCGATCTCGAGCGGATCGAGCAAGGTGGCGGAAGCGCGGCCGGCGCGCAGCGATGACAGATCGTGGCGCAGCGCCGCGACAGCGCCAAGCATACGCCGCTTCAGGTCATCCATGTCGAACATATCGCTCACTCTTCTTATCGGTTGTGCGCCAGCCAATCAGGCTCAAGCGCTTACGCCTGCGATGATTGCCATTCAAGCACGTTGCACGGGCGGTGCGTACCGCAAATCTCGCCCGATGCGCCATGATCCCCCAGCGGAATCACCGGTTCACGGCGAAACGACGGTCGATTTGTCGGTGCCGCGCAGAATTCCGCCGATCGAACTCGGCGCATGCGCCGAGCCGACGATGATCGTCATGCGGCTTTCGCGGGCGAGCGCGAAGGCAGCGGTATCCATGACCTTGAGATCGAGCCGAATCGCCTCGTCATGGCTCAGCCGCTCATAGCGCACGGCGTTCGGGTCACGCTTGGGGTCGGTGGAATAGACGCCGTCGACCTGCGTTGCCTTCAGCACGGCATCGCAGCCAAGTTCGGCAGCGCGCAGCACGGCCGAGGTGTCGGTCGTGAAGAACGGGTTGCCGGTGCCGCCCGCCAGCACCACGACGCGCTCCTTGCTGAGATGCTGCAAGGCGGTCTGCCGGGCGTAGATCTCGCATAGCGAGGGCGTCGCCACCGCCGACATCGTCAGCGCCGGCGCGCCCGCCGCGACGATGGCGCTTTCAAGCGCCAGCGAATTGATGACGGTGGCCAGCATGCCCATCGAATCGGCGGTCGGGCGGTCGATCCAGCCGGCGGCGGCGAATTTGGCGCCGCGAATGATATTGCCGGCCCCGATCACCACCACGACCTGGTAGCCGTCGGCGGCGACGCCGGCGATATCCTTCGCCAGCACGGAGAGCACGGCGGCATCGAGCCAGAAGCCGTCCTTGGCCAGCAGCGCTTCGCCCGAAAGCTTGATGAGCACGCGCTTCAACGGTCCGGTCATGCTGTCCTCCCCTTACAAAAAAGGCGGCACCGGCCGCCTTTCTCGATACTCAGTTCGGCTTGACGGCCGCGGCGACCTCGGCCGCGAAATCGTTCTCTTGTTTCTCGATTCCCTCGCCGAGGGCAAATCGGAAGAAGCCTTTCACGGCCACCGGCGCGCCAACCGTCTTCTCACTTTCACGCACGGCCTGGGCGACCGTCTTGGCGTTGTCGTGGATGAACGGCTGCTCGAGCAGGCAGACCTCCTTGTAATAGGTCTTCAGGCCGCTCTCGATGATCTTTTCCAGCACATGGGCCGGCTTGCCGGCGTTCTTCTCGGCCAGCACGTTCTTCTCGCGCGCCAGGATCGCGGGATCGACGCCGGCGGCATCGAGCGCCACCGGGCTCGTCGCCGCGACATGCATGGCGACCTGGCGTCCAAGCGCGGCCAGCGCCTCGGCATCGCCGGTCGATTCGAGCGCCACGATGACGCCGATCTTGCCGAGCCCGTCGGAAATCGCGTTATGGACGTAGCTCGCCACCACGCCCTGCCCGACATGCAGCTCGGCCGCGCGGCGCAGCGTCATGTTCTCGCCAATGGTGGCGATGGCGTTGGCGATGGCATCCTGCACCGTGCCGCCGCCGGGATAATGCGTGCCGAGCAGGTCCGAAACGTCGGCCTTCTTCTCGATCGCGACATCGGCGATCGCGCGCACCAGCGCCTGGAATTCCTCGTTGCGCGCCACGAAGTCGGTCTCGGAATTGACCTCGACCACCACGCCGCGATTGCCGCGCACCGTCGCTGCCACGAGCCCCTCGGCCGCGACGCGGCCCGATTTCTTCGCCGCCCTGGACAGGCCCTTCTTGCGCAGCCAGTCGATGGCGGCCTCGATATCGCCGCCGGTCTCGTTCAGCGCGTTCTTGCAATCCATCATGCCCGCGCCGGTCTTCTCGCGCAGGTCCTTGACGAGCGCCGCCGTGATCTGTGCCATGAGCAAATTCCCTTCATCGAAAAACCGGCCCGGACCACCGCTTCGGCGACCCGGGCCACGCAAATCCACATCCAGCTTGTCGCGCCCGGTCGAAGACGCGCGGGGAGGCTCAGCCGGCGACGGCCGCCCGGGCAAGCTCGACCCAGTTGTCGCGGGCGATGCGGCCCGAGAGCTTCAGGTCGGCGTCGAGCTTCTCCACGTCGGCATCGCTCATCGCGGCAAGCTGCCAGAAATGGTAGATGCCGGCCTCGTTGAGGTTCTTCTCGAGCTCGGGGCCGACGCCGTGGATCTTGCTCAATTCGTCGGGCGCACCGCGCGGCGCTTCCAGCCGCTCGAACAGGTCGGCCGCCGGCTCGTCGCTGACAGGCTCCACCGCCGCCGGCACGTCCTCGACGATCGGCGCCTCGGACTCGCCGAGATCGACGCCGCTGGCGCCCTGCCCGCGCGAAATACCGTCAATGGCGGCGCGCGCCACCAGGTCGCAATACAGCGCGATGGCACGGCCGGCATCGTCATTGGCCGGGACGGCATAGGTGATGCCGTCGGGATCGCAATTGGTATCGACGATCGCCGCCACCGGAATGCCGAGGCGCTGCGCCTCCTTGATGGCAAGCTGTTCCTTGTTGGTGTCGATCACGAACAGCAGGTCGGGAATGCCGCCCATGTCGCGGATGCCGCCAAGCGCCTTGTCGAGCTTCTCGCGTTCGCGCGACAGCAGCAGGCGCTCCTTCTTGGTCAGGCCCTGCACGCCGCCGGCGAGCATCTCGTCGACCTTGCGCAAGCGCTGGATCGAGGCCGAGATGGTCTTCCAGTTGGTCAGCATGCCGCCGAGCCAGCGCGAATTGACGTAATACTGCGCCGAGCGCTTGGCCGATTCGGCGATCGCCTCGGACGCCTGGCGCTTGGTGCCGACGAACAGGACGCGCCCGCCGCGCGCCACCGTATCGCTGATCACCTGCAGCGCGCGCTGCAGCAGCGGCACCGTCTGGGCGAGGTCGATAATGTGGATGTTGTTGCGCGTGCCGAAAATATACTCGTCCATTTTCGGGTTCCAGCGATGCGACTGGTGGCCGAAATGGGCGCCCGCTTCGAGCAACTGGCGCATGGTGAAATCTGGCAGTGCCATGAAATGTCTTCTCCGGTTGGTTCCGCCGCGGGCCAGACCGATCGGCGAACCGATCACCGGAGCGGCTTGAATCAGCCGCCAAGGCCCGCGTGTGGGATAGCGCGGCTCATATCCCAGCTTTCGCGCTTTCGCAACCCGTGAAAACAGTCACGACACCTCAAACATGCTGCACGCTGACCACGCCCGGCACCGCCTTGATGGCGCCGACCACCACGCCGGACAGCTCGAACCGGCCGGGCAGCCTGATCTCGACCTCGGTTTCGCCCTTGTCCGCCATCACGATCAGCGCGACTTCGCCCTCGCCGCGCCGTGTCAGGCGCTGCGCGATGCCCTCGACCGGCAGCGCGTCGCGCACGAAGATGCGCACGCCCTGCTGCACGCGCGCCAATGCGGTTTCCAGCGGCTCGACCGATTGCACGCGCAGCCGCAGGCCCTCGTTCTCGAAACTCGCCCCGACCGCGAGCAGCACCGCCGCGCCCGGCACCAGCAGGTCGCGGAACTGCGCCAGCCCCTCCGAGAACAGGATCGCCTCATATTGCCCCGACTGGTCGGAGAACTGCACGATGCCCATGCGGTTGCCGGTCTTGGTGCGGCGCTCGACCTTGTCGATCACGGTGGCCGCGAGCCGCCCGGCCGAGGCGCCCTGCCGCACGGCGCGGCCGAATTCGGCATGGGTCTGGATGCGGAGCTTCACCAGCCCATCGGCATATTCGTCGAGCGGATGCCCGCTCAGGAAGAAGCCGATCGCCTCGAACTCGCGCCGCAGCCGCTCGCTCTGCGACCATTCCGGCCCGGACGGCAACCGGATCGGCGCCTCGTCGCTGGCGCCGAACAGCATCGACTGGCCGCCTTCGCGCGCCGCCTGCGCGGCATTGGCGGTGGCCACGATCACGTCGGCGCCCATCACCAGCGCGGTGCGGCGCGGCTCGAGCGTATCGAAGGCACCCGCCGAGGCCAGCGTCTCGATCACGCGCTTGTTGACCAGGCGCCCGCTGATCCGGCGCGCGAAATCGCTCATATCGGCAAAAGGCCGCCCGCCGCGCGCCGCGACGATCGCCCGCACCGCCTCGGTGCCGACGCCCTTGAGCGCGGACAGCGCGTAGCGGATCGCGCCATCGGCGACCTCGAACGTATCGACGGAGTGATTGATCGCCGGCGCCTCGACCTTGATGGCGAGACGCTGCGCCTCGCGCCGGAACTCGACCAGCTTGTCGGTGTTCGACATGTCGAGCGTCATCGAGGCGGCCAGGAACTCGACCGGGTAATGCGCCTTCAGATAGGCCGTCTGATAGGACACCAGCGCATAGGCGGCCGCGTGGCTCTTGTTGAAGCCGTAATCGGCGAATTTGGCGAGCAGGTCGAAAATCTCGTTCGCCTTGGCGTTGGAAATCTCGCGCGCCACCGCGCCATCGACGAAACGGGTGCGCTGCGCATCCATTTCCGCCTTGATCTTCTTGCCCATGGCGCGGCGCAGCAGGTCGGCCTCGC
>CALKHP010000058.1 GCA_937988775.1 uncultured Alphaproteobacteria bacterium | reverse complement strand
CGATCGGTTTCGGCCGGCGGCTCATCCGGCAGGCTCGCGGGCAGCTCACGCAGCTGCTGCGCGACCCGGAAAAAGTAGTCCCGGCGATCGGCCCAGCTGTCGCGGGTTTTGGTGTTCAGGAATTGGCGGATTTGGGCGTCGAGCATCAGCAGCTCGTCCCGCAATGTCGGGTCAGACATCGGGCATCTCCCGGCGAGCGTTGGGACAGGTGCGGCAGGCGTGATAGAGCCGGGCGCGCGTTGAATTGGAGGCGTCGAACGGCCGGGCCTGCTCGGCCAGGCAACGGTCGCGGCCGATCTCGCCGAGCACCGGGCACATCACCGTCTCGCCCATCAGGGCGCCGCGGATTTTCGCGAACACCTTGACCATATCGCCGGCATACTTGTTGCCGAGGACGTTGCTGATCACGGCGTCTGAGTAGTTGAGGCGCTTGGCGACAGCGCGCGAGGTCTGCGCGCGGCAGGCCTCCGCGAGCATGACAACCTCGTCGGGGATAGCGGCGCCCCAGGCGGCCTGCGCCTTGGCGACCGCGTCGAGCTTGCCGGCCGAGCCGGGAGCGGGCCCCCGGATCATGACGGCCTCGCGACGCGCAAGCGGTTAACGTTAACGGCCCGCATCAAATTCAGATCGAAGCAGCGCCGGGTCGCGCGGTGGATGATGGGCGCGCGCGGGCCGGTGTTGTGGCTGGCAAGCAGTTGGAAGTGATCCGGGCGGCGCGCGTGCAGGTAGCCCGCTTCGCGGAGGCCTCTGAGGTAGTTTTCAGCGGTCTCGATCGACACCGTCATGATCTCGGTCGAGGCCGTGCAGGTCACCTCCCAGGAGGAGGCGGCCCGCAAGTTGCGCAACGCCGTCCACACCGCCTGTTGCCGCATGACAGTCCCGATGGGGATATTGCGGACCGGAGGCGCCTCGCCGTAATTGATCACCCGATACGTCCCGGAGCGGACGGCGTTTGGACGCACACCAACGACCTCGATGATCCGCTCACGGATCAAGAAATCGAGGTAGCGGTAGACGGCGTGTCGAGCGCCCTCAGTGCCTGAAACGATCGCGCCGATCAGGCGTAGCTCGAAGCTGCCTTGTGCCTTGCTGAGCGCGCACATCGCGCGCCAGATCGCCTGTTGCTCGGATGTCGCCATGGGGGGAGCCATCACGCAGCCCTCCGCAGACGGACCGGCGGCGTGCCGGTGTAAAACCCGATGGTAAAATCAGGGATATCAAGCTCCGAGAGGCCCTGCGTGCGGGCAAACTCGGCGATCCTGTCGAGGTTGACGACGATGCGGCGTGCCCGGCCCTCGGTCGCGTGGCGCATCGCCTCCAGCAGCGCGTCGGACAAGGCCAGCTGCGGCACGAACGTCGTCGCCAGCTTGCGGGTATCCTCAATGTCGCAAGGCTGCGCCGCGACCCATTCAAGCACGCGGTTATGCACGCGCTCGACTTGCATCAGCTTCTGCGGCAGCTTTTCTTCGCCGATCAGGATGACCGGCACTGCCGAGGCCTCTTGGATCTCGCGCACCAGCTCGATCATGCCCTTGTCAACCAGGCGGTCAGCCTCGTCGACAAACAGCGGCGGATGATCAGGTGCTGCCAGGCGCATGATGATGCGCTCGGCAAGGTCGGCGACGGTGCCTTTCGGCTCGCGCTCGCCGAGCTCCTTCAGGATGGCACGCATGAGGGTCTTTTTGGTCCAGCTGTCGCCGACCTCGACGCGCGGCCCGAGCGTGTCGTTCTGCGCGTAGATCGCGCTATACGTCTTGCCGTAGCCCGAAAAGCCGTAGACCACTCCGAAGCCCGGCATATGAGCGCCGCGCGAACGGAGACGCTCGACCAAGGCCATCATGCTCGCAACATTCTTCAGCGGCGCCAATGAGGACGGCCGCTCAAATCCTGAAACTGTCATCTTGATATTGCTCATCATTACCCCGCCGTTTTTGGCTATCTGGCCTCGATTTCCGAGGCTTCCCCACGCTTTCGCGGCCTCTACACAACCCCGGCCTCGCCGAAATTCTCGAACATCTTGTCCATCGATCGGCACTCAGCCGACAGCGCGTAGCCGCCGACCCAGACCGCATCAGCGGTCGGCACATCCTCGCCGGCAGCGATGCGCGCCTTGAGGTCGCGGTAGCGCCGGTGGCGCTGCTGCGGTGTCTCCTGGGCGCGCAGGCGCCGCACCTTCGGCGGCGCGGCTGGTGCCGCTGTCGCGGCCTCGATCTCGGCCATGATCCGCTTGGCATCGTCATCGAGCGGCGCCGATATCGGCGCGCCGCCCTTGCGCAGCGCCGCGACATCGGCGGCTTGCTCCAAGGCAGGCGTCGAGTGCGCGTCGGATCGGCGCGGGAAGGCGACCAGGTTGCCGGCATTCTCGGCGCCGAGCCGCAGCCGGGCGTCCAACACGGTGCGCGACGTGATCTGGCGGCGCGCTGCCTTGATCTCGACCGAGCGCTCCTCGATCAGTTTGCGCTGCTTGGCAGCAACCTCGGCACGCAGCGCGGCCGGGTCGACGCCGGCAAGCTCGGGGCAGATCGCGACGGCGAGAAACTGCTCGCCATCCTCGTCAAAGCACCAGACCTTGCCCTTATCGGCCGGGTCGAGGCGGACAAATACGCGATCGCCAACCGTCAGGCCGGGTGCCATGTAGTGATAGCCGTCGATGCGGATGCCCTGCTTGCCGACTACGCGGCGGCCCTCGGCATCGGGTGCCTGCATGAGCAGCACCGCCAGTGCCTCCTCGTCGACGCGGCGCACCGGGGCAGCCCAGCGCGCGGCGCGGCCAAATGGCGTCTCGCCCTGCAGGCCACGATGCGGCCGCTGCGCATACATATCCTCGGCCCAACGATCGACGATGGACTGGAGCTCGGCTCCGGTGAGCTCGACGGCAAAGGCCCTGGCATCATCCGTGCCGAGCCTCGCGGCAAAGGCGCGCCGGCTCTCGATCACCTTACGGTCAGCAACGCTATGGCCAATAAAGCCCGGCAGCATGCGGCCACAGTCGGTCTGAAACGTCCTGACGGCGCGCTCGACCGGCCCTTTTTGCCAGGGGCTAAACGGCGCCGAGAGCTGCATGTCGATCTGGAGCGCCGCCAGCAGGCGCTTGGTGGCGCGCGCCACGAAATCCGAGCCGTTATCGGTCTTGACCTGATCGGGCACGCCCCACGCAAGGATCGCCTTGCGCAGCAGCAACTGCACCGCTTCGGATCGCGGCGTGCGCGACACCAGCAGGCACAACCGGCGCGACCAGATATCGACGCAGATGTAGATCGAGTGGCGGCCGTCGACGCAGAGCGCGTCGACCGGCGAGGCGTCGATCTGCCATTGCTCGTTGAGCGCCTGGATCAGGTGGACATAGGAGCCCGAGACGCGCCTCGTTGAGCGGAATTTATCCGGGTTGGTGATCGCCAGCAGTTCGGTGGCATGCGCCTCTTTCCAGCGCTTCAAGGCCCGTTCAAACGTCCGCAAACCCGGCAGCGGCACGAGCTCGCCCCGGACCTCGATGCGGGCGCCAAAGCGGTCGCGTACCGTGTCGTGCAACTGGACGGCGGTGTAGAGCGGGTTTTGCGCGACGAGTGCCAGCACAAACGGCTTGATCGCACCATCGGCGCCGGCATCGAGCACGCCGGAGCCGCGCCGGGCGGCGCCGCGATCGACGGCCAGGCGCTCAAGCTGGCCGCTCTCCTGCATGGCCAGCCAGCGCATCAGGGTGCGCGGCGCCAGGCTCGGCACCGCATCGCGCACCCATGGCGCGATATCGACACGCCCGAGGCGCCAGAAGTCGGCAAAATATGCCACCGCCACCGCCTGGCCGAGATCGGCGGCGCGGCGGAAGGTCTTGAGGGCCGCGAGGATGGCGATGCGTGCATCGAGCGCCTCGCCGGCCGCCCCGGTCGCCTGCGGCAGTTCGGGCGCCGCCGAGAGGGCGCTGGCAGCGGCCGTGGCCAGCGCCTCGCCGCCCTCGATCGAGTAATAGGCGACGCGCGCCGCGACCGGCAGCAGGTTGACGTGATACTCGAGGCCGCCACCGCGTCCATCCCGTGGCCGCGCCAGGCCCTTGTACTCGGCCCAGCCCTCGCGCTCGGCCTGGGCATTGACGTTGCGCTTGGTCGTCGGCAGGCCCGGCAATGCGAGCTCGGCGATTTCCGCCGCTGTGAGCCACATCCTCATGCGGCACCGCCTTCCGCCTTGGCGATGGCGGCGCGTCCTGCATCGGTGATGTCGTAAGTGTGCGGCGCGTTTCGCCGCTGCAACAAACCTCGGGCGACCAGGAAATACTCGGGTGTGCAATAGGCGACCATGAGCGCCGCGCCGCTTGCTTCGTCGTACCCCGCGCATCGCGTCCCAAGGCGGTCGCCGCGTAGCATACGAATTGGCCCAGCGACCGCGTGCTTGAGCAGAATGACCTGCGTCGGCGTCAATCCCGCAATCCTGCGTCCCTTTGTGGGGCGGGTGTGGAGGCGGCTCACGACGCACCGCCTTCCGCCTTGGCGATGGCGGCTTCCATGATGCTGGCGAGACGGTTCATTTCGATGCGACCGCCGCGTGTGCCTCCGTCTCCACTGCGCATGAAGGGTGCGGCGCCGCTCAGCGCCTGCAGTATGCGGGAGTGTGTGTTGTGCTCGCGGATCGCAGCGGTGGCTTCCTCGGCGCGCTCGAAAACCGCGATGAGATCACCTGCCTGACCATCATCGGTTACGGCGACGACATGGCGGGAGAAGCCAGGGAGCAGCATCCAGTTGCGTGGGTCGCTCATCACGCAGCACTCCCGCTCTTGCCCTTGCGCGGCTTGGGGGCCGGCTCGAGGGCGGCGAGGCGGGCGTCGACCATGGCGCGCAAGTCGCGCAGCTGGCGCTCGTCGAGCCGGAGCAAGGCCGCCTCGAGCCGCTTGAGCTGCGCATCCTCGGGGCGCACCGTGCCGCCTGCCGGTACAAAGCCGGCGATCTCGCGCGCCTTGGTGACGGTGTTGGCGGCGCCGGTGCCAATCAGCCCGGCCACCGAGACCTGCTGCTCCTCCGGCAGTGCGGCGAGCGCCTGCAGCTGGGCCTGATTGTCGGCGACCTTGGTGCCACGCAGCGCGGCGATGGTTTGCGGGGTCAGGGCTCCGGCGAGCTCGGTCGCGCGCTGTACCGCGCGCTCTGACATCCCCGTCTTACGGGCCGCATCTTTCGAGTAGCGCATCCAAGTCGCCAAGTTGGCGACTTGATCACTGACCCGCTTGGGACGGCGCCCCCCATGCTTGGTTTCCGGGTGCAGCGCCTCGTAGATGCGCTTGCGCTCGGCGAGAGCCAGTGCCCGGTCGAGTTCGGTCAACTCGTTGCGGATCAGGTTTTCGTCAATCTCGACCAGGCGCGCCTCAGCCTCGTCTATATCAAGCAAGATCGCCGGAATTTCCGCCCAGCCGAGCAGCTTTGCGACGGCTAAACGGTGCCCGCCCGCGACAAGCACCATGCGATTGCTGTCATCCGGCGCCATGCGCACGATGATCGGCTGCTGCAAGCCGATCTCGTTGATCGATGCCGCCAACGCCTCGACACGCGCCGGATCTGACGGCCTCATGCGGTTGACGACATCGATCGCGTCGATCTGCGCCATGAGCATTGGCGATGCTGGCTCTTGCTCGGACATTACGCGACCCTCTTGTGCGAGCGTGCAAACGCGCGCCGCTTACCAGCGGCGTCGTAAAACTGCGGCCAGATCGTCTGGCGGGGGGTGGAGAGCGCATCGGCGACGATCGCGTGGACGCGCGGATAAGGCCGCTCCAGCGCGCCGTAGATCGTGTGGCGCGACAGGCCGACCTGGTCGGCCAGTGCCGCAACCGTTGTGCCGCGATCACGCAGCGCAGCAATTATGGTCGTTCTTGTCCAATTTACCTTGACCGTCATGCCCATCTCGTCACGAGTTCGCCGCCGTGTTAACCAAGTCTGTGTTGATCACTTGTGTTCAACATAGACGTAGATGTCTAACCACGTCAAGCGCTGCGCGACACGAAAGTCTCATTATTGGTTACTGACGACGCAAACGATGGGCTTAAGCGTCCAACCCGCCTTGCCGAACTGCTGAGGGCCGTCGAGAATTTGTCTGAATTCTCGCGGATATCCGGCATAAATAGGCGCATGCTCGACCGCTACAAGGGTGGAATGGAGCCCTCGCTTGGTGTCGCATGGGCGATCGCCCGTGCGCTAGATTTGCCTCTGGACGCATTGGTCTCGGACAAATATGCCTTAGCCCGGCCTGCCGCAGCCTCGGACACGCCTGCCGATGTGGTCATGCTCCCGCTGCTGGATGTGGTCGCTTCGGCCGGAGACGGCGCAGTAAATGGCCATCCACAGGAAATCGACCGCCTTCCGTTCTCGCGCATCCTGCTGCGGCAACTCGGCGTGCCACCAGGCACGGCACACTTCCTGACAGTGCGCGGCGATAGCATGCACCCGACAATTCCAGATGGCTCGATCGTCCTGGTCAACACTGCCGTGCGGCGACCACACAATGACGGGATCTATGTCGTGGTGCTGGGCGACGATGTGCGCATCAAGCGCGTCCAGGTTGGCTTCGACGGCGCTGTGACGTTGATGTCCGACAACGCCGAGATCTATAAAGATGAGCGGCTCGCGCCGGCCGATGCCGAGAGACTACGGATCGCAGGGCGGGTGTTCTACAAGGCGGGGGGATTATGATGCCAAAGTATGCATTTTATGCATTTTTCGCGGCCGGGCTGGCATGGTCCACACCGGCCGGAGCTGGGGACCTGACCGTCGGCGGGTTTGCCGACCTTTTTAACGCATCAGCTGGGCAAGGCATACGCGTCGATAAGTTGGCGTGCCCCAAGCAGCCTATCCCGCAGTGCGAATATATAGGCGACCGCTACAAGATCCTGGTCATCGGCGACGACGAGACGGGCGCGCCGGATGAGATCGCGGTCTATATCCCTCGTGGCCCCACCGCGACCTCGCGTAAGCAGGCGGCGATGCGGACTGCGACTGTCCTGACTGCCCTGACCGCAGTCGCTGCGCCGAGCGCAGCGCCCAAGGAGCGTGGACGGCTTATGACGAGCCTGATCGACGGCGCTACGCGGCCACCGCACCGCGCCGAGCGTTCCATCGGCGGGGCGCGCTATGTCCTGACGGCAACCGACCCCGCTGACTTCCGGATTTACGTCTCCTGGGACAACTAGGACGCTGATTTTCTCGAGTTCCCGCTTGACGTCCCTAGCATCTATATATATAGATTGGTCATCAACACGGCGTTGATGCCCGCGCCTCGGGGCAAACGGTTAGGCAGGATAAGACCATGACCAGCGAAGAATACAATGCCATGATCGAGCGCGCCGACGACGCCGAACTCCGGGCTTACGCGATGCGCGAAGCTGAGAAGGCCCTAGCCGAAGGCAGGACGCAGGACGCCGACGCCATGGCCTCTTTGCTCTACCACTTCATGGCCCCAGCTGACCGGAAATGGTAACGGTCAGTCGCTCTCGCATCATGATCCAGCCGCTCCCAACCGGAGCGGCTGTGCAGTTTCCCAAGGATCGCGCCCTCATTGATCGCTTCAAGGTACGGTTTCCCAAGGCACGTTGGGGCGCCGGCACCAAGTCGTGGCACATTCCCGGCAAGCTGGCGGTGACGCGCGTAGAAAAATGGGCGGCTGCCGAGGCTCCCTATCTCCGCGCGATCGAGCAGGCATTGCGCGACCTCGAGTGGGACGGCATCGAGACTGACCCGCTTAAGGCGCTCGAAAGCCGTCGTGCGGAGGTGAAAAGCCGCAACATCACCATCGCCGGTGGCGAGCTGCGCTACGAATTCCGGTATTTAGAGGCATCGGTTGATATTGCTCGATCGCTACCTGGCGCACGCTGGCGGGCGCCGTATTGGACGTTTAGGCCGGGATGCCTAGCCGATGTCGACACCATCGTCGACGGCTGCAACCGCATTTTTGCCCTCAACATCGCCGCGCAGGAGCAATAATGGCCCAGCCTGACTATATCTGGCGCATCATCCTCAACACCGGCCGCGCGCACCAGATGACCCGCGACGAGGTCTCGGCCGAGGCCGAGGCCTATGCGCGCTCTGTCATTGCCACCGATGGCGTCAAGTCGATCAATGACGGCGAGTTGCTGCTCGTGGTGAGCCGGTGGCGGTCGCATCTCTACATGACGGTCAAGTCATCCGATGCCGCCGTCAATTACGCGGTTATTGGGGTTGCGCGCCGCTCGGCCGGTGCCGCCGAGTTGTGGGCCGAGTTGCACCAGGAGCCGATTGACGATGGCTATGCCACCAACCCGGCCGACGTACCGCGAGCACCATGGGTCGGCATCGCACTCGGTGCCCAACTGCGCAACTACCCGCGAGAGCGGATGCTTGGGATCGTCGGTATAGCCAAAATGGCCGCCTGGGCGTGGATCGAGGGGAACAAGTCATGACAAGACCGCCACGCGTCGATCCTGCGACCGCCCGCGCCTATCTGCAATCGTCCCTGCAGGCGCTCAAGCAGCGGGGCGGGCGCGTGATCAGCCTGCGCCTCGAGGCGGACGAACTTGCCGCGCTCGACCGCCTGACGGAGGATGGCACGACGATGCGCGACGCGATCGCAGCTGCGATCAGGCAGGCCGCAAGCGGAAAGTCACGTTGATGACGGTTTTGCCATCCCACTTCCGTTTCTGCAGCGACCGCGCCGTATCGGCCTTAGAGGCTTGTAATGTCGCGTAAAAACCTAAGTGGGATGCTATGTGCCGACGACGGTCCAAATCATCCCACTTCGCGAGGGCGCTGGACGCCATTTCAACGGCTTAGGGCGCCTTGGCCCCGATCGTCCGCCGACAGGCTATGCCATTTGATCTGTCGCCGCTTCAAACGGCCGCCCGGCCCTAGGGATACCCTAAGTCCCCGGATTTGCGATGGTTTCGCCCGGTCGATCCCGGAAAATCCCGCTTAATCCCGGCTTCCCGCCTCTGCCATTTGAACTGTCGTTTAACAACGGCCGGGCTGAATCTCGGCCGGCTCAAGTACTGGATGCGAGGCTTGACGCAATTTCGCCGCAGTGGCAATTGAGAATGAACGTTCATTCTCGGTCAGCGCAGGCGGAATATAAATGGCGGATGAGCGCAACAGCGCGGACCGGCGGCGCACGGCGATTCTCGATGCGGCGGAACTGAGCTTCGTCCGGCGCGGTTTTCATCGCACCACGATGCAGAACGTCGCAACGGAAGCCGGCATGAGCCCAGGCAATCTTTACCGGTATTTCCCGTCCAAGGAGGCCATCGTCGAGGGCCTGACCGAGCGGGAGCGCGCCAAGTACATGGCGGATTTCGAGGCGCTCGAGCATGCGCCGCCTTCGATCGCGCTGCTCGAGGAGATCGCACGTGGCTACCTGCTGCACGAGCCGCGCGCCAAGAAGATCATGGACCTCGAGATCTGGGCCGAATCGACGCGCAATCCGGCGCTGACGACGCTGTGCCAGAGCGTGCAGCGCGAGGTCGACAACCATCTGGTGCGCTATCTCGAACGGCTGCGCGACAGCGGCCTGGCCGCGCCGGATGTCGATCCGCGCCGCGTGCTCGACATGGTGTCGCTGATGGTGGATGGGCTGGCCTTGCGCGTCGCGACCGATCCCGAATGCGATACCGAGGCGCGGCTTGCCATGGTGCTCATGGTGTTCCGGGCCGCGCTTGCCGGCGGGATCCGCAGTTGCCTCAGCGAGAAGGTGTCCGCATGACACGGCGCGCCGTTGTTCTTTCCGCCGTTGCTGTCGCGGGGCTGGCCGCTGGTGGCGCATTCTGGTTCGCGATGCCGGGCGCGGCGGAGCCGACCGCGATTGCCACGCCCGCGCCGCAGGCGCCGAAGGTTTCCGTCGTGAAGGCGAAGCGCCGCGACGTGACGGCGCGCGTGACCGTGTCTGGTACGCTCGTGCCGCGCGAGGAGGTCTATGTCCTGCCCGAGATCGACGGGCTGGTGATCGAGGATATCCTCGCCGAGGAGGGCGACCACGTGCGCGAAGGCCAGGTGCTGGCCAGACTGTCGCGTGCCACACTCGATGTGCAGCTTGCCCAGAACGCGGCCAATCTGGCGCGCAACGCGGCGGCGATCGCGCAGGTGAAGGCCCAGATTTCCGAGGCCGAGGCGAACCAGATCCAGGCCGCGAGCGCTTTGGAGCGCGCGGCCAAGCTCAAGACCTCCGGCATCACCACACTCGATACGTTCGAGCAGCGCCAGGCGGCGTCACGCGCCGGCACGGCCAAGCTGCAGGCGGCCAAGGACGGGCTCGCGGCGGCCGAGGCGGATAAAAAGCTGACCGAGGCCCAGCGCGCCGAACTCGAGATCAAGCTCGCCCGCACCGAGATCAAGGCGCCGCGCGCCGGGCTGATCAGCCGGCGCAACGCCAAGCTCGGCTCGGTGGCGGCGATGGCGGGCGACCCGCTGTTCAAGATCATCGCCGATGGCGCGGTCGAGCTCGAGGCCGAGGCGGCCGAAGCCGAATTGCCGCGCATCAAGGCCGGGCAGAGCGCGAGCGTGACCGCGCCGGGCGGCGATGCGGTTCTGGCCGGCACCGTGCGGCTGGTTTCGCCTGAAGTCGACAAGGCCACCCGGCTCGGCCATGTCCGCATCAGCCTGCCGGCCGGTGCGCCGCTGGCTATCGGCAGTTTCGCGCGCGGGCAGGTCGAGGTTGGCCGCCATACCGGCGTGACCCTGCCGGTGCAGGCCGTGATCCACACCAAGGACGGCGCGCAGGCGCAGGTCGTCAAGGATGGCCGCATCGAGACGCGCGCCATCCGGCTTGGGCTGGTCGGCGAGGGTTTTGCCGAGATCGTCTCCGGCCTCCAGGACGGCGAGACGGTGGTGGCGCGCGCCGGCACCTTCGTGCGTGACGGCGACATGGTCACCGCCGTGCCCGAGGCGGAGCAAGAGGCGCGCCGATGAAGCTCAACGTCTCGGCCTGGTCGATCCGGCAGCCGATCCCGGCGCTCGTGCTGTTCACGGTGCTGATGCTGCTCGGCATCGTCAGCTTCATCAACCTGCCGGTGACGCGCTTCCCGAATATCGACATCCCGATCGTCTCGATCACCGTGACGCAATCGGGCGCGGCCCCGGCCGAACTCGAAACGCAGGTTACCAAGAAGGTCGAGGATGCCGTCGCCAGCATCGCCGGCGTCAAGCATGTCGTCTCGACCGTCACCGACGGGTCGTCGCAGACGCTGATGGAGTTCCGCCTGGAGGTGAATACCGACCGGGCGCTCAACGACGTCAAGGATGCGATCTCCAAGATCAGGACCGACCTGCCGCGCACCATCAACGAGCCGCAGATCCAGCGCATCGATGTCGAGGGCCAGTCGATCCTGACCTATGCCGCCTCCTCGCCCGGCATGACGCCGGAGGAGTTGTCTTGGCACGTCGACAACGTCATCAAGCGCAAGCTGCAGGGGCTGAAGGGCGTCGGCCGCGTCGAGCGCTATGGCGGGGTGACGCGGCAGATCGTCATCTCGCTCGATCCGGACCGGCTGCTGGCGCTCGGCCTCACCGCCGGTGGCGTCAACCGCCAGGTGCTCGCCACCAATGTCGATCTCGGCGGCGGGCGCGGCGAGGTCGGCGGGCAGGAGCAGGCGATCCGTACGCTGGCGGGACGCCGCAGCGTCGAGGACCTTGCCGAGACGCGCATCGCGCTTGCCGACGGGCGCTCGGTGCGGCTGAAGGAACTCGGCCGCGTCGAGGATGGCGCGGCCGAACCCCGTACCTTCGCGCGGCTTGATGGCCAGCCGGTGGTGTCCTTCGCGGTGTTCCGCTCGAAAGGCGCCAGCGAACTCTCCGTCGGCGAGGAGACCGACGGCGCGATCCAGCAACTGCGCCAGGATTATCCGCGCGTGTCGCTCACCCGCATCGACGATGCGGTCAGCTACACCAAGGGCAATTACGAAGCCGCCATGCACACGCTGCTTGAAGGCGCGGCGCTGGCGGTGCTGGTGGTGTTCCTGTTCCTGCGCAACTGGCGCGCGACGCTGATCTCGGCGATCGCGCTGCCGCTGTCGGCGATCCCGGCCTTCTGGGCGATGAGCGCCATGGGCTTCTCGCTCAATCTGGTCAGCCTGCTCGGCGTGACGCTGGTCACCGGCATCCTGGTCGATGATGCCATTGTCGAGATCGAGAACATCGTGCGCCATATGCGCATGGGCAAGTCGCCCTATCGCGCGGCGATCGAGGCGGCGGACGAGATCGGTCTCGCGGTGATCGCCATCACCTTCACCATCGTGGCGGTGTTCGTGCCGGTCAGTTTCATGGATGGCATTGCCGGGCAGTATTTCCGGCAGTTCGGCCTGACGGTCGCAGCTGCCGTGCTGGTCTCGCTGCTGGTGGCGCGCCTGATCACGCCGATGATGGCGGCCTATCTGATGCGGCCGATCCCCGAACATGACGGCGGCGATGGCTGGGTGATGCGGGCCTATACGCGCTTCCTGCACCTGTCGCTCGACAGCTCGAAGCCGGTCCGGCTCGGCATCGGCCGCTTCAAGCGCGCAGTCAGGCTGCCGCATGCCTATGTCACGCTTGCCGCCGGCCTCGGGCTGTTCGCGCTGTCGCTGTGGAGCACGCAATTGCTGCCGACCGGCTTCATCCCGGCAGGCGACGAATCGCGCATCGTGATCTCGGCCGAGTTGCCGCCCGGCTCGACGCTGGACGACACGCGCGTCACCACCGACCGCATGGCCGCCACGATCAAGGAGTTGCCCGAGGTGCGCAGCGTGTTCGTGATCGGCGGTTCGACGCCGACGGGGCAGGGGCTCGAAGTCCGCAAGGCGGCGTTGTTCGTGCGGCTCGTGCCCAAGGCCGAGCGTACGCTGAGCCAGAAGCAGATCGAGGGCAAGCTGTCGCGCATGCTGGCGGGCATCCCCGATACGCGCGTGTGGTATGTCAATGAGCGCGGCGAGCGCGAGGCCTCGATCAGCCTGGTGGCCGAGGATGGCATCGACATGAGCCAGCCGCTCGATGCGCTGATTGCCGCCATGCGGCGTCAGCCCGGCTTCTCCAACGTCGCCTCGAGCGCGGCGCTCGACCGGCCCGAGATCCGTATCGTGCCGCGCTACGAAAAGGCGGCCTCGCTCGGCGTGACGCCGGAGGCGATGTCCGAGGCGGTGCGGATCGCGACGATCGGCGATGTCGATGCCAATCTCGCCAAGTTCAATGTCGGCGACCGGCTGGTGCCGATCCGCGTGCAGCTCGACGAGGCGGCGCGCGGCGACCTGCAGGAGATCAGGGGCTTGCGCGTCATGGCGGCGGGCAAGGCGGTGCCGCTGTCCTCGGTGGCCGATGTTTCGTTCTCGCAGGGGCCAAGCTCGATCCAGCGCTACGACCGCATGCGCCGCGCCGTGCTCGGCGCCGATCTCAACGGCCTGACCCTCGATCAGGCGATCGAGATCATTCGCAACCTGCCCGAGGCGAAAGCGCTGCCGAGCGGCGTACGGTTGCAGGATTCGGGCGATGCCGAAGCCTCCAACGAGGTGCGCGAGGGTTTCGTGACGGCAATGGGCATCGGCATGGTGCTGGTGCTCGGCGTGCTGGTGCTGCTGTTCGGCAGCGTGTTCCCGCCGATCACCATCCTGCTGTCGCTGCCGCTGTCGTTCGGCGGCGTGGTCATCGCGCTGCTGGCGACGGATAATCCGGTCTCGATGCCGGTGTTCATCGGCGTGCTGATGCTGATGGGTGTCGTCACCAAGAACGCCATCATGCTGGTCGAGTTCGCGGTCGAGGAGCGCGCCAAGGGCGTGCCGCGCCTCGAAGCGATGATCGATGCCGGCCGCAAGCGCGCACGCCCGATCGTGATGACCTCGATCGCCATGGCAGCCGGCATGCTGCCATCGGCCTATGGCGTCGGCGACGGCGGCGAATTCCGCTCGCCGATGGCGATCGCGGTTATCGGCGGGCTGATCGTCTCGACCCTGCTCAGCCTGGTTTTCGTGCCGGCCTTCTACATGGTGATGGACGATCTCGGCCGGATCATCGGCCGCCTGCTCGGCCCGTTGATCGGGCCGCGCGAGGAGCCGGCCGACGCTGAGGGCGAGCCGCATGGGCCGCGCGTCAAAATGGCCGCCGAATAGCGCCGGTGCGGCGCTGCAGGTCAGCTGTGCACCTACGGCCGTTCCCATTTAACACGGCCTGCTCTAAACAGGAGCATTCCCGCCGAAACCTGAGGCCAGACCATGACGCCCGCCGAAAAGACCGCCGCGATCGACCGTATGCTGGTGAATGTGCCGGTGATGCCGGTGATGACCGTTTCAGAGCCGGATGAAGCGGTGGCACTCGGCCGGGCGCTCGCCGATGGCGGCATCACGGTGCTCGAGATCACGCTGCGCACTGAAGCCGCGCTCGCCTGCATCGCGGCGTTGCGCAAGGCACTGCCCGATTGCATGGTCGGCGCCGGCACGGTGCTCGATGAGGCTCAGCTCGCTCAGGCTCTGGCAGCGGGAGCGCAGTTCATCGTCACGCCCGGCACCAGTCAGCGCTTCGTCGACAAGCTCGCCGCCGCGCCCGTGCCGGCGCTGCCCGGCTGCGCCACCGTCTCGGAGATGCTGACGCTGGCGGCGGCCGGTTTCGACCGGCTGAAATTCTTCCCCGCCGAGGCGGCTGGCGGTGCTGCCTATCTGAAAGCGGTATCGGCGCCGGTGCCGCAGGTGAAATTCTGCCCGACCGGCGGCATCGATGCCGGCAAGGCCGCCGGCTATCTGGCGCTCGCCAACGTGATCTGCGTCGGCGGCTCGTGGCTGGCACCGGGCGCCGCCGTCAAGAGCCGCGACTGGAGCGCGATCACCAAGCTTGCGCGCGAAGCGGTGGCGCTGCGCCCCGGAAAAGCCTGAACGACACGCTTTGTAGCGACCTCAACTGGGCGCTGCCTTGGCCGCGCCGTCAATGGATCAGGGAGACACCGATGTTCGATGCCAACCAGCTTCTCAATGCGCTTCTCGGAGCGGGCCAGCCACAACAGGGCCAAGCGCAGGGCGAGACGCCGCAAGCCGGTGGTGCTCTCGGCAACCTGCAGAATATTGCCGGCGCGCTGTTCGGGCAGGCGACGCAGGGTGTGCGCGATGCCGCCCAGAAGGTCGACCAGTCGACCGGGGCCGGGCAATCGCTGCAGGGCATGCTCGGGCAATTGACCGGCCAGAGCCCGGATCAGCTTCTTGCCAAGGCGAAGGAGTTGGTCGGCAACAATCAAATGGCGACCGGCGCGGTGCTCGGCACGCTCGGCAGCCTGCTCATCGGCACGCAGGCCGGGCGCGGCGTTGCCGGCAGCGCCGCCAAGCTTGGCGGTCTCGCCATGCTCGGCGGCCTCGCCTACAAGGCCTACCAGAATTACCAGCAGGGCAAGCCGGTGGTCGATACCGGCAGCCCGGCATTGCTGCCCGCGCCCGCCGGCAGCGGTTTCGGCGCCGAGGCGGCCGGCAACAACGATGCGGCGCTCGCCAGCCTCAAGGCGATGATCGCGGCGGCCGCCGCCGATGGCACTGTCGATGCGGCGGAGCGCGCCACCATCCTCGGCGCGATCGGCAAGGCGGGGCTCGATCCGGAGGCAAGCGCCTTCCTCGAGCAGGAATTCGCCAGGCCGGCCACGGTCGAGGCGCTCGTCGCCATGGCCGACGGGCCGGAAACGGCGGTGCAGCTGTACACAGCCGCGCGGCTGGCGATCGATCCCGATACCAGCGCCGAGCAGGGTTTTCTCAAGCGGCTCGGCGACGGGCTCGGCCTCGATGCCGGCCTGGTGGCGCATATCGATGCGGCGGCGCTGAACGCAAAGGCGACAGGTTGATGGAGGCTTTGCTTCGAGGCGCCCCCGCAATCGCGGCGAGGGCGAAACCGTCGCGGCGCGGCGCGCTCGCGGCAGGTGCTGCCATCGTGCTCGGCTCCCCCGCGGTCGCGGCCACGGAAGGCGGCGTGATCCGCTGGCGCATGGCGACGGCGTGGCCGAAAACCATGAAGGGGCCGGGCGTTTCGGCGCAGCGCCTCGCCGCCCGCATCAACACGATGGCTGGCGGGCGCATGGAGGTCGCGACCTTTGCGGCGGGCGAGATCGTGCCGGCCTTCGCGGTCGCCGACGCCGTCTCGAACGGCACGGTCGAGATGGGCCATACCGCCTCGTTCTTCCTGCAGGGCAAGATCGCGGCGAGCGTGTTCTTCACCAGCGTGCCGTTCGGCCTGTCACCGATCCTGCATGAATCATGGATCGGCTTCGGCGGCGGCCAGGCGCTGTGGGAAGAGCTTTACCGCCCGCTCGGCCTGCAACCGTTTCTCGCCGGCAATACCGGGCCGTCGCTCGCCGGCTGGTTTCGCCGCGAAATCCGCGGACCGGGAGATATCAAGGGCCTGCGCATCCGCGTCTCGGGGCTTGGTGGCGAACTCTACCGCCGCATGGGTGCGGTGCCGCAGGTCATCCCGCCGGGCGACGTCTATCCGAGCCTCGAGCGCGGCGTCATCGATGCGGTCGAACTGCTCGGGCCGATGAACGATCTCGATATCGGTTTGCAGCGCATCGCGCCGTTCTGCTACGTGCCGGGCTTCAACAAGCCGAACGGCGCGGCCGAGGCGGTGATCAACCTCGCCGCCTGGGACAAGCTGCCGGACGACCTCAAGGCGATCGTCCGCGAGGCGTGCCGCGCCGAGCACGCGGCCGGACTGGCCGAGGCGCAGCTTGGCCAGGGCGTGGCGCTGCGCGAGATCGCCAGCCTGCCGAACGTGACGCTGGCCGGTCTGCCGGTCGAGGTCCTGAAGGACGCCCACAAGATCGCCAGCGCGTTGCGCCAGGAAATCGGCGCGACCGGCGCGCTGGCCGGCCGGATCCTTGCCTCCTATGAGGCAGCCGCCGCGCAGTTGCGCCCATGGGACCGCATCAGCCGGGTGCCGGATTTCCACGACAACTGAGGCGATCAGGCGGCCTTGAGAGACCGTGTTTCCCAGGCCGCCGCCACGACCAGTGCGAGCGTCGTCGCGGCGTAAAGCGCCAGCGGCGGCCAATGCCAGCCGATCAGCGCCGAGGCGGCCAGGATTGCCAGCCCGACGCCATGCGATAGCGGGAAGCGCCCGGTATAGGCGCGTTTGAACAGGCCGTTGCCAGCCACGTAAAGCAGCGGCCCGGCGACGATCATGGCGGCGCTGCGCCCGTCCGCAGCCCCGAGCGGATGGGCGAGCGTCATCTCGTCCGCCACCGCCGAGACGATGATGCCGGCGACGATCAGCAGATGCAGATAGGTATAGGCGAGGCGGGCGAGCCGGCCGGGGTTGTCGGCATGCGCGATCGAGTGGCTGCCGCGCGCCGCGCCGGTATCGAAATACAGCCACCACATTGCCGCAGCCCCGACGAAGGCGAGCAGGAAGGCGGCGATTGTCGGTGCGGCGAAGTCGCTATCGGCGAAGGTCGCGCCGGTGACGAGCAGCGATTCGCCGAGCGCGATGATGATGAACAGCGAGCAGCGCTCCGCGAGATGGCCGCCATCGACATCCCAGTCGGCGGTGGTCGAGCGGCCGAGGCTGGGCACGCGAAAGCCCAGCGCCGGCCCGCAATATTCGAGCACGAGGGCCGCGCACCACAGCGCCAGCCGGGTTTCGCCCCCGCTCAGGCCGCCGGAGAGCCAGAACACGCCGGAGAGCGCCGCCCAGCACAGGATGCGCTGGAAATTGCGGAAGTTGTTCGGGTTCACGCCGCGCAGCGCCCAGAGCATGAACAGGGGACGGCCGGCCTGCATGGCGACATAGGCGAGCGCGAACATCAGGCCGCGCTCGCCGAAGGCTTGCGGGATCGAGATCGACAGCACCAAGCCGGCGAGCATCAGCACGAACAGCGCCACGCGCACCGGCGTGCGCTCCGGGTCGAGCCAGTTGGTGACCCAGGAAGTGTAGATCCACACCCACCATACCGCCAGGAACAGCAGGCCGGTCTGCAGCCCGTTCTGCCAGCTCACGTCCTTGAGCAGGGTGTGGGACAGTTGCGTGACAGCGAAGACGAAGACCAGGTCGAAGAACAGCTCGACATTGGAGACTTTCGCCTCCGCGCCGGGAGCGCGCTGGCGCTGCAAGCCTTGCCGGTTGCTCTCGTCGATCATGCGCGCTCCTGTCCGGCGCAGCTTACGCCCGTGCGGCGTTCTTCCGGTTGAGGAAATCGCCCATGCGCTGCAGCGCCTTCTCGATATTCTCGAGCGAATTGGCGTAGCTCAGGCGGATATAACCCTCGCCGAACACGCCGAAATCCGGGCCGCCAATGGTGGCGACGCCGGCATCTTCCAGCAGCGCCGAGGCGAGCGGCTTGGCCTTCCAGCCGGTCTGCGACACGTTGGGGAAGGCGTAGAACGCCCCCTTCGGCGTGATGCACGAGACGCCCGGCAAGGCGTTCAGCCCGGCGACGACCGCCTTGCGGCGCCGGTCGAATTCGGCGCCCATCATGGCGACCGCATCCTGCGGGCCGGTCAGCGCGGCAAGCCCGGCCCATTGCGCGGGAGCATTGACGCAGGAATAGGAATTGACCGCGAGCTTGCGCGCGGCGTCGAGCAGGTTCGAGGGCCAGACCGAATAGCCCATGCGCCAGCCGGTCATGGCGTAGGTCTTCGACCAGCCGTTGAGCAGGATGGTGCGGTCGCGGATTTCCGGATAGCTCAGCAGGCAGACGTGTTTCTCGCCGTCATAGAGCATCTGGTCGTAGATCTCGTCCGACATGATGGCGACATGGGGGTGCTTCGCCAGCCCCGCCACCAGCTTGTCGACCTCGGCCTTGGGCGTGACGCCGCCGGTCGGGTTGGCTGGCGAATTGATGATGATCAGCCGGGTCTTCGGCGTGATCAGCGCCAGCGTCTCGTCGGCCGAGAAGGCGAAGCCGTTCTCCTCGCGGATCGGCACCGGAATCGGCGTCGCGCCGGTGAACTCGATCATCGAGCGATAGATCGGGAAGCCGGGATCGGGATACATGATTTCGCCGCCCGGCTCGCCGAACATCAGGATCGCCATGAACATGGTGACCTTGCCGCCCGGCACGATCAGCACGTTGTCCGGATTGACGCTGACGCCGAAACGCCGGTCGAGATCAGCCGCGACGCCCTCGCGCAGCGGCTGGATGCCGGTGGCCGCCGTGTAGCCGTGATGGCCGTCGCGCAACGCCTTGATCGCCGCCTCGACGATATGACCGGGCGTGGAAAAATCCGGCTGGCCGATGCCGAGATTGATGATGTCCCGGCCTTGCGCCGCCAACGTATTGGCGCGGGCGAGAACGGCGAAAGCATTTTCTTCGCCGATGCGGGCGAAAGCGGAAACCGGTTCGACTGTCATGGAGATGGTCCGTGGCTGGATGTCAGCGGGCAATGCGCGGCACGCCCGGCGCGAAACGAGAGCAGCCAATCTCGGGCATGCGCGCCGAAAGCGCAAGATTTTTGAGACTATATCGCCGAACGGCGCGTCGGATCGCGCGGCGCCGCGAAAGCGCCGGGATTTGACGCGCGCGCATTGCCAGGCACGGTCGAGACTAGGCGTTAAATACGAGAGCGGCCGTGGCGCGTTTTCTTGACTTTGAGGGCATAGAATTTACAATGTAGCCCTTCTTGCAGACTGCTGGCGGGCGTTGATCCGATGAGAGAAAATCTCATCGGGGGAGGTTCGTCATGCGTGCACCCGACATGCAGAAACTCGATGCGTTCGTGGGTCAACTGGTCGGCGATCTCGGCGCTTCCGTCACCGCCTGCCTGGTGGTGCTCGGCGACCAGCTCGGCCTGTACAAGGCGATGGCCGATGGTGCGGCGCTGAGCGCCGCCGAGCTTGCCGCGCGCACCGGCGTCAAGGAGCGCTACCTGCGCGAATGGCTCTCGGCGCAGGCGGCCGCCGGCTATGTCGATTACGACGAGGGCAAGGATCGCTTCAGCCTCAATCCGGAACAGGCGATGGCCTTCGCCGAGGAGGGCAGCCCGGCCTTCTTCGCCGGCGCTTTCGAGATCGTGCAGTCGATGTGGCTCGACGAGCCGCGCATTGCCGAGGCGTTCCGCACCGGCAGGGGCTTTGGCTGGCACGAGCATGATAAATGCCTGTTCCGGGGAACGGAGCGCTTCTTCCGGCCAGGCTACAATGCCAATCTGGTCGAATCGTGGATCCCGGCGCTCGAAGGCGTCCGGGAAAAGCTCGAGCGCGGCGCGGTGGTGGCCGATGTCGGCTGCGGCCATGGCGCCTCGACCGTGCTGATGGCGCAGGCCTTCCCGAAGTCGCGCTTCTACGGTTTCGACTATCACGGCCCCTCGATCGAGCGCGCGAAGCAGGCAGCCGCGGCAGCCGGGGTCGAGGACCGCATCACCTTCCAGAAGGCGACCGCCAAGGATTTCGAGGAGCAGCAATACGACCTCGTCACCATGTTCGATTGCCTGCACGACATGGGCGATCCGGTCGGCGCCGGGCGTCATATCAAGGACACGCTCGCCGAGGACGGCTCGTGGATGATCGTCGAGCCGTTCGCGCATGACAGGCTGAAGGACAATCTCAATCCGGTCGGCCGGGTGTTTTATGGTGCTTCGACGATGATCTGCACGCCGGCTTCGCTGTCGCAGGAGGTCGGGCTCGGCCTCGGCGCGCAGGCCGGCGAGGTCCGCCTGCGCAAGGTGGCGCTCGATGCCGGCTTCTCGCGCTTCCGCCGCGCCACCGAAACGCCGTTCAACATGGTGTTCGAGGTGCGCCCGTAGCAAGCCGACGCGAAATCGCCACCGAAAAGGGGAGGGAACGCGCCGCGGCGACGGCGCCTTCCCGATCCATCAGGCGATTTCATTGGTGTGATCGATAACATCTTACTTCACCTCCACCCTCGAGTTCGTCTAAGCTGGCGGCGATGAATTTGCGCGCCGCCATTCTGGCCGGCGCCGGGAGGAAGTGATGGCCACCAAGCCCCACCGCATCAAAGCGGATCAGTTGCGTTCGAAACAGTGGTTCGACAATCCGGCGAATGCCGACATGACGGCGCTCTATATCGAGCGCACCATGAATTTCGGCCTGTCGCGCGAAGAGCTGCAATCAGGCCGGCCGATCATCGGCATCGCCCAGTCGGGCTCGGATATCGCGCCGTGCAACCGGCACCATATCGAGCTGGCGAGCCGGGTGCGCGACGGCATCCGCGAGGCGGGCGGCGTGCCGTTCGAGTTCCCGATCCACCCGATCCAGGAAACCTGCAAGCGGCCGACGGCGAGCCTCGACCGCAACCTGCAATATCTCAGCTTGGTCGAGATCCTGTACGGCTACCCGCTCGACGGCGTGGTGCTGACCACCGGTTGCGACAAGACGACGCCGGCGCAGATCATGGCGGCGGCGACCGTCGATATCCCGGCGATCGCGCTCTCGGGCGGGCCGATGCTGAACGGCTCGTTCCGTGGCGAGCGCACCGGCTCGGGCACCATCGTGTGGAAAGCACGCGAGATGATGGCGGCCGGCGAGATCGACTATCGCGGCTTCGTCGACCTCGTCGCCTCCTCGGCGCCCTCGGCCGGGCATTGCAACACGATGGGCACCGCTTCGACGATGAACTCGCTCGCGGAAGCGCTCGGCATGAGCCTGCCGGGCTGTGCCGCGATCCCCGCGCCCTATCGCGACCGCTACGAGATGGCCTACCATACCGGCAAGCGCATCGTTGACATGGTGTGGGAGGACCTGACGCCGTCGAAAATCCTGACGCGCGAGGCGTTCGAGAACGCCATCGTGGTCAATTCGGCGATCGGCGGTTCGACCAATGCGCCGATCCATCTCAACGCCATCGCCAAGCATATCGGCGTCGCGCTCGACAATGACGACTGGGAGAAGGTCGGCTACGACGTGCCGCTGCTCGTCAACCTGCAGCCGGCCGGCGAATATCTCGGCGAGGATTACTATCGCGCCGGCGGCGTGCCGGCGGTGGTGGCCGAACTGATCGCCAAGGGCCGCATCAAGCCGGCGCTGACCGCCAATGGCCGGACGCTGAGAGAGAATTGCGAAGGCTGCTTCTCGGGGGACCGCAACGTCATCAAGGCTTACGACGAGCCGATGCAGGCGCAGTCGGGCTTCCTCAACTTCAAGGGCAACCTGTTCTCCAGCGCCATCATGAAGACCAGCGTGATCACGCCGGAATTCCGCCAGCGCTATCTCGAGAACCCGAAGGACCCGATGGCCTTCGAGGGCCGCGCCATCGTGTTCGACGGGCCGGAGGACTATCATCACCGCATCGACGATCCGGCGCTGAAGATCGACGAGCATTGCGTGCTGTTCATGCGTGGCGTCGGGCCGATCGGCTATCCGGGCGCGGCGGAAGTGGTCAACATGCGCGCGCCCGACTACCTGCTGAAGAAGGGCGTGCATGCGCTGCCCTGCATCGGCGACGGCCGCCAGTCCGGCACGTCGGGCTCGCCCTCGATCCTCAATGCCTCGCCGGAAGCGGCGACCGGCGGCGGGCTCGCCATGCTCAAGACTGGCGACCGCGTGCGCATCGATCTCAAGAAGCGCACTGCCAACATCCTGATCTCGGATAAGGAACTGGCGGAGCGCCGCGAGGCGTTCAAGGCGGCGGGCGGCTACAAATACCCGCCGAGCCAGACGCCGTGGCAGGAAATCCAGCGCGGCCTCGTCGACGAATTGTCGGAAGGCATGGTGCTGAAGCCGGCGGTCAAATACCAGAAGGTGCACAAGACCTTCGGCGTGCCGCGCGACAACCATTAAGGACCAGCGAGAGGCTCCGCGGCGCATGGCGCGGCGCCTCTCGCTTCCGCGGTGCGGACGCGCAACCGATCAAGCGTACTGATCCGGGTAATTCGCAAGATGCGGGTTCACGCCTGGCGGAAACCTGAGACAGTATTGCGTGATCTGATCGGAGCGAAGCCATGACCCCTGTCGTCGAGAGTTTCCGCCACCTGCACGAGAGCGGCGTCTTCACCATCCCCAACCCGTGGGATGTCGGCTCGGCGCGCTGGCTGCGCGCGGCGGGTTTCAAGGCGCTGGCGACGACCAGCGCCGGCTTTGCCTTCACGCAAGGCCGCGCCGATCAGGATGTGCCGCGCGACCTGATGCTGAAGCATATCGCCGAGATCGTCGCTTGCGTGCCCGATGTGCCGGTCAATGCCGATTTCGAGAATGGCTATGC
The DNA here is from genome assembly GCA_937988775.1 of uncultured Alphaproteobacteria bacterium. GTDB lineage: Bacteria > Pseudomonadota > Alphaproteobacteria > Rhizobiales > Beijerinckiaceae > CALKHP01. The sequence goes on along the minus strand of CALKHP010000058.1, from coordinate 136,491 downwards.
CGACGACCCCAAGGGCGTGGCGGAAAACGTGCATCTTTGCCTGCGGACCGGCGTCGCCGGGCTGTCGATCGAGGATGCGACCGGGCGCGCCGACGAACCGCTCTATGAATTGCCGTTGGCGGTCGAGCGTATCAAGGCGGCGCGCGAGGCGATCGACAAGGCGGGCTCCGGCGTGCTGCTGACCGGCCGCGCCGAATGTTTCCTGACGGGCCATCCCGATCCGCTCAACGAGGCGGTGAAGCGCATCGCCGCCTATGCCGAGGCCGGCGCCCATGTCGTTTATGCGCCAGGCCTCAAGACGCGCGACGAGATCACCGCCATCGTCGAGGCCGCGCAGGGCCGGCCGGTCAACATGCTGGTATTCGGCGATCTCGGCTTCAGCGTCAACGAACTCGGCGGGCTCGGCGTGCGGCGCATCTCGGTCGGCGCGGCGCTGGCGCGCGCGGCCTGGGCGGCCTTCATCCGCACCGCCAAGCTGATCCAGGAGGATGGCTCCTTCGCCGGCTTCAAGAAAAACGGCGACAGCGTGCCGCTCAACGGCTTTTTCCGCGACGATCTGAAGGCGCGCGAGGCGCATCAATGATCCCGGTGATCGACGAGCCGACCGGCTTGCCGATCGGGCCGGTGGTCGATGCCCATCCGGCGCCGCGGCCGCGCCATACCACGTTGATGGGGCGGCATGTGATGCTGGTGCCGCTCGATGCGGCCAAGCATGCGGCCGACCTCTACCGGGCGTCGCATGGCCCGGGCAAGGAGGCGCTCTGGCTCTATATGGGCGACGGGCCGTTCGCGGACGAGGCGGCGTTTCGCGACAGCCTTGTTGCCAAGGCGCGCTCCGAAGACCCGTTGTTCTTCGCCATCATCGCCAATGATGGCGGCGCTTGCGTCGGCTATCTCACCTTGATGCGCATCGACCTGACCAATCGGGTGATCGAGGTTGGCAACGTGCTGTATTCGCCGGCGATGCAGCGCAGGCCGCTGGCGACCGAAGCGCTGTATCTGCTCGCCCGCCACGTCTTCGAGGATCTCGGCTATCGGCGCTTCGAATGGAAGTGCCATTCCCTGAACGCGCCGTCGATCGCGGCGGCGAAACGCTACGGCTTCATTTACGAGGGGCTGTTCCGGCAGGCGACGATGCCGAAGGGCCGCAGCCGCGATACGAGCTGGTTTTCGATGCTCGACGGCGAATGGCCGATGCGCAAGATCGCTTTCGAGCGCTGGCTCGACCCGGCGAATTTCGATGCGGCCGGGCGCCAGAAAACCGCGCTTTCCGCCCTGAACGCGCTGTCGGTGACGGTCGGGCCGTGGACGCTGCGGCGCGCCGGCCCCGATGACGTGCCGGCGATCGAGACGTTGCAGCATGCCGCCTACAAGCCGAACGCCGCCATTCTCGGCAGCGAGCCGATCCCGCTGCGCTGGGATTACGGCGCGATCATGCAGCGCTGCGAAGTGTGGCTCGCCGAGGCGCTTGGCAAGCCGGTCGGCGTGCTGATCCTCGAAATGCACAAAGACCACGTCATGCTGGAAAGCGTCGCGACGGCGCCCGGCACGCAAGGCAGCGGCCTTGGCGGCATGCTGTTGACGGCGGCCGAATTCCGCGCCGCCGACTATGGTTTGAAGGTGATCCGGCTGTATACCGGCGAAAAGCTGACCCGCAACGTCGATTGGTATCGCGGACGCGGCTACGGCATCGAACATATCGAGACGGTGGACGACCGCCGCCTCGTCCACATGATCAAGCGGCTGAGCTGACCAGCCGTCAAGGAGAGACCCATGGCAGGACGTTTGAAGGGCAAGATCGCGGTCGTGACGGCGGCGGGGCAGGGCATCGGCCGCGCCATCGCGGAGGCCTTCGTCGCGGAGGGCGCCACGGTGTGGGCGACCGACAAGAATGTCGACCTGCTCGATGGCATCGCGCGCGCCAAGAAGCGCAAGCTCGACGTGCTCTCAACCAAGGCGGTCGATGCCTTTGCCGAGAAGGTCGGCCCGATCGATATCCTCGTCAACGCGGCCGGCTTCGTGCATCACGGCACCGTGCTCGATTGCGACGACAAGGCGTGGGAATTCTCGTTCGACCTCAACGTCAAGTCGATGCACCGCACCACAAAAGCGTTCCTGCCCGGCATGCTGGCGGCCGGCAAGGGCTCGATCGTCAACATCGCCTCGGGCGCCGGTTCGGTGCGCGGCATCCCGAACCGCTATGTCTATGGCGCGACCAAGGCGGCGGTGATCGGCCTGACCAAGGCGGTCGCGGCCGACTACATCAAGAAGGGCATTCGCGCCAACGCGATCTGCCCGGGCACGATCCAGTCGCCCTCGCTCGACCAGCGCATCAAGGACCTGGCGAAATCGAGCGGCACCACGGAAGCTGCCGCGCGCCAGGCGTTCATCGATCGCCAGCCGATGGGCCGGCTCGGCACGGCCGAGGAAATTGCCTGGCTTGCGGTCTATCTCGCCTCGGACGAGGCAAGTTACACCACCGGTCAGATCCACCTCGCCGATGGCGGCTTCGCGCTCTGATCGGTGCAACACGGGGGCGAGGTTGACGCCTCGCGCCCCGTGATCGGCCGGAAAACACCAGACAACAGGGAAACGTCATGCATGTATTGATCACCGGTGCCGGCGGCATGGTTGGCCGCAAGCTTGCCGAGCGCCTGGCGCGCGAAGGGGTTTGCGCGCGGCGCGAGATCACCAAGCTGACGCTCTCCGATGTGGTGACGCCGGTGCTGCCGGCCGACCTTGCCGATCGCGCCACGATGCGCACCGAGGATGTTTCCTCGCCGGCCGTTGCCAAGCAACTCGCGGCGCTGCGTCCAGACCTGATCTTCCACCTCGCGGCGATCATCTCTGGCGAAGCGGAGCGGGATTTCGACAAGGGCTACCGCATCAATCTCGACGGCATGCACGCGCTGCTCGAGGCGCTGCGCCACGAGGGCGGCACAGATTATGTGCCCAAGATCGTGTTTTCCAGTTCGAGCGGCGTGTTCGGCGCGCCATTCCCGCCTTCGATCAGCGACACGTTCCAGCCGACGCCGCTGACCAGCTACGGCACGCAGAAGCTGATCGGCGAATTGCTGCTCGCCGATTATACGCGTCGCGGCTTCCTCGAGGGCGTCGGCATCCGCTTCCCCTCGATTGTGGTGCGGCCCGGCAAGCCGAACGCGTCCGCCGGCGGTTTCTTCTCCGGTATCATCCGTGAGCCGCTGCAAGGGCAGGAGGCGTTGCTGCCGGTCGGCGACGAGGTGCTGTTCACCCATGCCAGCCCGCGCTCGGCCGTCGGCTTCCTGATCCATGCCGCCGGGCTGACGCGCGAGCAACTCGGCCCGCGCGTCAACCTGACCATGCCCGGCGTCGGCGTCACCGTCGGCGAACAGATCGAGGCGCTGCGCCGCATCGCCGGCGACAAGGCGGTCAAGCTGATCCGGCGCGCGCCCGACCCGGCTTCGGCGGCGATCGTCGCCGGCTGGCCGACGCTATTCGATGCCAAGCGCGCGCTGGCGCTCGGCTTCAAGGCCGAACGCGATTTCGACGAGATCATCCGCGTGCATATCGAGGACGATCTCGGCGGCCATCTGCCGCACTGAACCGTTTACGGAAACATCAGGGGAAAGCACATGCGTATTCTCGTTCTCGGCGCCGCCGGCATGGTCGGGCGCAAATTCACCGAGCGCCTGGTGCGCGACGGTTCGCTCGGCGGCAAGACGATCTCTCACGCCACGCTGCACGACATCATCAAGCCGGAGGTGCCGGCCGGCGCGCAATTCAAGACGACCTGCGTTGCCAGCGATTTCTCGCTCGCCGGCGAATCGGAAAAGCTGATCGCCGACCGCCCCGACCTGATCGTGCATCTGGCGGCGATCGTCTCGGGCGAGGCGGAGGCCGATTTCGACAAGGGCTACCGCATCAATCTCGACGGCACCCGGCTGCTGTTCGACGCGATCCGCCTCGTCGGCGACGGCTACAAGCCGCGCGTGGTGTTCACCTCGTCGATCGCGGTGTTCGGCGCGCCGTTCCCGGATTCGATCCCGGATGATTTCTTCCACACGCCGCTGACCAGCTACGGCACGCAGAAGGCGATCGGCGAATTGCTGCTCGCCGACTACACCAGGCGCGGCTTCTTCGACGGCGTCGGCATCCGCCTGCCGACGATCTGCGTGCGCCCCGGCAAGCCGAACAAGGCGGCGTCGGGCTTCTTCTCCAACATCATCCGCGAGCCGCTCGTCGGCCAGGAGGCGGTGCTGCCGGTCGGCGAGGATGTCATGCACTGGCATGCGAGCCCGCGCTCGGCGGCAGGATTCCTGGTGCATGCCGCGACGATCGACGGCGACAAGATCGGCCCGCGCCGCACGCTGACCATGCCGGGTGTCGCCGCGACCGTCGGCGAGCAGATCGAGGCGCTGCGCAAGGTCGCCGGCGACAAGGCGGTCAAGCTGATCCGCCGCGAGCCGGACGAGACGATCATCCGCATCGTCGCGGGCTGGTCGCGCCGCTTCGACGCCACGCGCGCCACCGCGCTCGGCTTCAAGGCCGAGAAGAGTTTCGAGGAGATCGTGCGCGCGCATATCGACGACGAGCTCGGCGGCAAGGTCGCCTGACGACGGCGCAGCCGTCAGTCCATCAGCCCCGGCTTCAAGGCCGGGGCAAGGCGTCGGAGCGCGCGGTGGCCGCGCTTCAATTTACCAAAGGGCGTAAAAGGTTATTAGCGAAGCCACCCATACAACGGCCGGATGACATTTAGATTCGCAAGCGATTCCGAGTAGGCCGGCCATGGGTGTGGATATTTTCACGCTGCTTCTGGCGAATGCGACCATCTTGACCGTAACGGCTTTCGCATTCTTCGCGGCGTGGCAGGGCCAGCGCCAAGAGGTTTACTGGCAATCCTGGATCGTGGCGAATCTGACCTTCACCGCCGCCCTGTTTTTCCTGATGATGCCGCCATCGGCGCAGAATAACCTGGCGATCGCGCTTGCGAACGGTCTGCTGGTTTTCGGATTCGGATTTCGTTGGCGCGCCGCGCGCCAGTTCGCCGGGCGCTCAAGCCCGCTGCTGCCGATTTTCGCGCCGACCCTGTTCACGGCCGTGCTGTTCGCGCTGCCGTCGGTGTTCGATTTCGCGAGTGTTTACATCAGCGTGAACGTGGTGCTGGCGGCCGCAGCCGGATTTGAATTCTGGCGCGACCGGCAGGATGCCCTTCCCTCGCGCTATGGGCTTGTGCTGGCTTATGGCCTGATCGCGGTGTCGTTTGCGTCTCGTGCCGGGCAGGGTCTGATGCTCGGCAGCGGGCTGACGAGCTACCTGCCGCAGGACACGATGCTGCAGATTCATTTGCTGGTGGCGTTGCTTCACACGACCGGGAGCGGCGCCTTCGCGCTTTCGATCGCCTACGGACGCCGTGCCGTCGCCTTGCGCGAGGTGGCGCTGCGCGATCCGCTGACCGGCCTGTACAACCGTCGCGCCTTCGAAATGCGTCTGCAGGGCCACCTCGCCAATGGCAGTCGTGACTTCGCGGTCGTGATCTTCGACATCGATCACTTCAAGGAGGTCAACGATCGCTACGGGCACGCCGCCGGCGATGCGGCCTTGTGCGTCTGTGCCGAGACGATCGCGCGAACCCTGCGCCCGGTGGATTTCGTGGCGCGTATCGGCGGCGAGGAGTTCGCCGCGATCCTGCCGGAGATTTCCGCCCGCAGGGCGCTCGAAGTGACCGATCATGTCCGGCGCGTGGTCGGGGCCCAGGATATCAATCGCCATGGCCATCGCTTCGGCATCACGCTCAGTGGTGGCGTGGTTCATAGCGCGGCGGCGGCGCGTGATATGGACAGCCTGATGCAGGCCGCCGATACCGGTCTGTATCGCGCGAAAAATCGCGGCCGCAACAGGATCGAACCGATCGCGGCCTGAACGCGGCGCGATCGGCCTGGATCGCCCCCGGCGGCGAGCCGCGCGGGGGCCGTGTCGTTAGAGCAAATTATGGGCGGAGCAAGTTCGTAACGGACGAACTTGCCCGAGCGCTCAGGCCTTCCAGGGCGTCTCGGCGACCGGCGTCAGCGGGCCTTTGCCGGCGGCGAACGAGGCCACGTTATCGACCACCAATTGCCCCATGGCATTGCGCGTCGCCACCGAGGCCGAACCGACATGCGGCAGCAGCACGGTGTTTTCCAGCGCGATCAACTCGGCCGGCACCTTGGGCTCGTGCTCGAACACGTCGAGGCCGGCGGCAAGGATTTTCTTCGCCTTGAGAGCCTCGATCAGCGCCGGCTCGTCGACGACGCTGCCGCGCGCCACGTTGATCAGGATGCCGTTCGGGCCGAGCGCCTCGAGAACCTGCTTGTTGACGATGCGATAGGTGCTGGCGCTGCCTGGTGCCACGACCATCAGGATATCGACGTCGCGGGCGAGCGCGGTCAGGTCGGCATAATAGGGATAGGCGACGCCGGCCTGCTTGTTGCGGCCGGTATAGGCGACCTTGACGCCGAATGCCTCGGCGCGGCGCGCGATCGCCTTGCCGATGCGGCCGAGCCCGAGCACGCCCATGGTGCGGCCCTGCAGCGTCGCGCTCAGCGGATATGGCCCCTGCGGCCATTTGCCGGCGCGCAGGTGGTGCTCGGCGCGCGGCAGTTCACGCACCGTGGAGAGCAGCAGGCCGAGGGCGAGGTCGGCGACCTCCTCGGTGAGCACGTCGGGCGTGTTGGTGACGGTGATGCCGTGCTTGCCGGCATAGGCTGCGTCGACGCCATCATAGCCGACGCCGAAATTCGAGACGATCTTCAGGTTCGGGAACTGCTTCATGAAGGCTTCGTCGATCTTGCGGGCATGGAAGCTGCCGGCGATCGCGGTCACCTTGCCGGCATGGGCGGCGAGGAAGGCTTTCTCGTCCGCCTGTTCCCAGATCTTGTAGACGGTCATCTTGGCGGCGAGCCCATCGACGATGAGCGGCATGGTGGGGGTCGGGATCAGGACGGCGAAATCGGACACGGTGCAAATTCCATCATTGATATCGGTGACGTGGGCCAGAGGTGATTATTTCCGTTGCAGCGCAAATAACAACCTCGGATGGCAGTTGCCAGCAATCAATTCCCGCGATGGATCGGCAAAGCAGTTATGCATTCGTCGAGGCAGGCTCGGCGCGACGCTGTTTCAGGCGTCCTCGTCGTCGTCGGACGGCTCGATCTCGGTCATTTCGGCGCCGACCGCCTCGGTCAGGTTGCGGGTGGCGCGTCGCAGCAGCTTGCGCAGGCGGCGGCGGTCCTTGCCGTCGAGCCCGTCGGTCATCTCGTCCTCGATCTGGCCCCAGATGCCGAGGATCAGCGCGGCGCGCTCCTCGCCCGGCTCGGTCAGCATGACGTCGACGACGCGCGCGTCGTTTTCCGAGCCGAGCCGCACGACGAGCCCCTGGGCTGCCAGCCGGCCAATGGTCTTGGAGATCGTCGGCGGCCTGACCTTGAGCGCGCCGGCGAGATCGCCCATGGACATGCGGCTGTTGGTCGCCAGCAGTTGCAGCACGCGTTCCTGGCCGGGAAACAGCCCGAGATCGCGCAGCAATTGCGCGGCTCTGGCGCGGTGCAGGCGGGCGGTATGGGCGACATGGGCGCCAAGAGATTTCTCGATCGCGTCTTTCATCACTCTCCCCTGGCAGCAGTAAGCCGGCAAACCGTAACTGCTATAGGCGGAATTATGCGATGGTTTTGTGACAGTCCCGTGCAAGGCCCGACATTGGCTAGCGCTCGGGTGGCGCGAGAGCACTCTCGTGCCAGCGGCGCAGCAGCAGATGCGAGATGCCCGAAAGCACGGCGAAGATGGCGATGCCAGCGACCGCGAGCAGGATGAGCGCTGCGAACATGCGCGGGATGTTGAGCCGGTACTGCGCCTCGACGATGCGGTAGGCAAGGCCGCCGCCGGCGCCGGCCGAGCCGGCGGCGATCTCGGCCACCACCGCGCCGATCAGCGACAGACCGCCGCCGATGCGCAAGCCGGCGAGGAAATACGGCAGCGCCGCGCGCATGCGCAGATGCCACAGCACCTGCCAGCTGCTGGCGCCATACAATGTGAACAGGGCGAGCAGGTTGCGGTCGGTGGCGCGCAGGCCGGTGGTGGTGTTGGACAGGATCGGAAAGAAGGCGACGATCCAGGCACAGATCAGCACCGTGGTTTCGGAACTGGTATAGATCAGCAGCAGCGGCGCGATGGCGATGATCGGCGTGACCTGCAGGATGACCGCATAGGGGTAAAGCACCCATTCGATGGTGCGCGAGCGGGCAAACAGCAGCGCCAGCCCGACGCCGCCGACCAGCGCCAGCGCCAAACCTTCCAGCGTGGTGATCAGCGTGACGACGAGCGCGCGCGACAGGAGCGGCCAGTCATTGATCAGCGTGGCGCCGATCAGCGTCGGCGAGGGCAGCACATAGGGCGGGATCGCCGCCAGCCGCACCAGCATTTCCCAGGCCATGAGCAGAGCGGCCATGAAGATAGCCGGCAACAGGATGCGCCCGAGCGCAGGCAGGCGGCTCACAGGAAATCCCGCGGCGCCATCGCCGTGTGCAGCGCTTCGGAGAGATGGTTGCAGAGCCGGTTATAGGCGGCATCGCTGCGCAGCGCCTCGGGGCGCGGATAGGCGAGCGGCACATCGATGGCGCTGACGACACGGCCGGGGCGCGGCGCCATCACCACCACGCGGCTCGACAGGAAGACGCTCTCGTAGATCGAGTGCGTCACGAAGACGATCGTCATGGCGCGGCTGCGGTAGAGTTGTAGCAGGTCCTGGTTGAGGCGAAAGCGGGTGATCTCGTCGAGGGCGGCGAATGGCTCGTCCATCAACAGCAGCGTCGGCTCGGTGACCAGGGCGCGCGCAATCGAGACGCGCATCTTCATGCCGCCCGACAATTCGCGCGGGTAGGCGCCGGCGCTGTCGGGCAGGCCGACCTGGGCAAGCGCCTCGAGCACGCGCGGGGCGGCTTCAGTGCGGCGCATGCCGCGCAGCTTGAGCGGCATCATGACGTTGTCGAAGGCGGTCGCCCACGGCATCAGCGTCGATTCCTGGAACACGAAACTCAACGCGCGATGCCCGGCGCGGCCGGCATCGTTCCAGACGATGTCGCCAGCCGTGGGGGCGATCAGGCCGGCGATCAGCCGGAGCGCCGTCGACTTGCCGCAGCCCGAGGGGCCGAGCAGCGAGACGAACTCGCCCTGCCCGATGGCGAGCGAGAGTGCATCGAGCGCCATGGTGCCGTTGGGAAAGGTTTTCGAGACACGCTCGAGCCGCAGCAGGGGCGGGGCTGGCGCCGCCTTGGTGGGAGCGGCCGCGTCCGTCACGGCTTCGGGCGCAGATCGAGCCCGACGCCCTTGTTGACGAATTGCAGCGTATAGGAGCGCCAGTAATCGGTGCCGGCCTTGACGACCTTGGCGCGCACCATCTTGTCGAAGAAGCTCTTGATCTGGTGGTCGCTCATCGCGCCGATGCCGAGCTTCAGCGCATCGCCCGAATCGACGATGCCGTATTCCTTCATCTTGGCGACGCCATTGGCGAGCAGCGCGTCGGTCATTTCGGGGTTGTCTTTCTTGATCAGCGCGTTGGCGGCCCGGTTGTCGCCGTAGATGTAATTGTACCAGCCGATGATCGAGGCATCGACGAAGCGCTGCACCAGGTCCGGCTTGGTCTCGATCAGCTTTCGCGTCGTCTCGATGGTGGTCGAATAGGTGTCGAAACCGTAATCGGCGAGCAGGAAGACATTCGGCTTGAAGCCGGCCTTGGTCTCGATCTGATAGGGTTCGGAGGTGACGTAGCCTTGCTGCACGGCGCGCTTGTCGGTGATGAAGGGCGCGGCGTTGAACATGTAGGGCTTGACCTGCTTCTCGCTAAAACCCTTCTCGGTCTTGAGCCACTGGTAATAGGAGGCGATGCCTTCCTTCGAGATCAGGATGTTGTCGGATTTCTTGAGGTCATCGAACGTGTCGAGGCCGACGCCCGGATGGCTCATCAACACCTGCGGGTCTTTCTGGAAGATCGCCGCGACCACCACGGTCGGGATGTTTTCCTCCACCGCCGCGAAGGCCTGGATCATGTTGGCGCCGAGATAGAACTCGATCTTGCCGACGGGAAGCAGCATGCGGTTATTGGCGGTCGGGCCGCCCTGCTGGATGGTGACGTCGAGCCCGTATTTGGCATAGGTGCCGTCGGCGACCGCCTGATAGTAGCCGCCATGCTCGGCCTCGGCGAGCCAGTTGGTGCCGAAGGTGACCTTGTCGAGGGCCGCCGCCTGTCCGGTGCCGGCGGCAGCGGCTGCTGCCGCTGCGAGAGCCAGCACGAATGCACGACGTGGCAGCATGGCAAAACCCTCCCCTGACCGTCCCGACTTCGCGGACCGACGGTTTCTATCCGAACTGTCTAGCACGCTCGCGCGCCCGAACGGAATGGCCGCTGCCGGAACGGGTGTCTTCCCGCACGCGATGCCGGCCACGGCCTATTGCGCCTTCCAGGGCAAGGTCCAGGTTTCGGTGAGGGCGCGCTGGCCGGTGCGCAGGAAGGCGCGCAGGTCCGTGCTCTGGCCGGAATCGAGCTGAATGTCGATGCCGGCCCGGAAGCCCCTGGTCTGCGGGTTCGGCATGACGAAGGTGCGCTTGACGGTGCCGTTGGTGACGGTCGGCACCACCTCCACTTCATGCGGCGCCGGCAGGTAATAGGCGAGGTCGCCGCCGGCGAAATCGATCAGGAAGCGCGTCGTGCCGCTTGCCGGCGATTCGTTGGAGCCAAGGGCGCGCGCGCTGGTGCGGAAGGTGTTGATGGCGCAGCCGCCAGGCGTCAGGCGGTCGGCGGCGAGCATGGCGCGCAGGCTATAGCGGAAGCTCGGCATCTGGCCGGCTTCCACCGGGGTCTTGGGCACCCAGGAGGCGACGATATTGTCGTTGGTTTCGTCCGAGGTCGGAATTTCCAGCAATTCGATGCGGCCGTCGCCCCAGCCGCTATGCGGCTCGACCCAGTAGCTCGGCCGCGCCTCGTAATGCAGGTCGAGATCCTGATAGTGCTCGAAGTTGCGGTCGCGCTGCATCAGGCCGAAGCCGCGCGGGTCCTTGTCGATGAACACCGAGGTTTCGGCCTCGCGCGGATTGCGCAACGGGCGCCAGATGCGCTCGCCGGTGCCGCTGTGGATTTGCAGCCCGTCCGAATCGTGCAGTTCGGGGCGATAGTCCTCGTGGCGGCCAGGCTCGACCTCGCCGTAGAAGAACATCGAGCTCAGCGGCGCGATGCCGAGCTTGGCGATCGGCTTGCGGATGACGAGCTGGGCGGTGATGTCGACGGTGGTCTCGTTGCCCGGATAAACATTGAACTGGTAGGCGCCGGTCGCCGATTCGCCATCGAGCAGCGCGTAGATCACGACGCGCTCGGCATTGGCGCCGGGCTGCTCGACCCAGAACTCGCGGAAGAACGGGAATTCCTCGGTCTCCTTGGCGCCGATGCCGATGGCAAGCCCGCGCGCGGAAAGCCCGTATTTCTGGCCACGGCCGAGGAAGCGGAAATAGCTCGTGCCGAGGAAGGAGATCAACTCGTCGAACACGAGCGGGCTGTTGAGCGGATAGTGCAGCCTGAAGCCGGCAAAGCCGAGATTGACCGGCAGGGCCTTGTCGAGCTTGGTCGGGCCGTAATCGAACAGGTTGGTGGCAAAGGGCACCGGCGCGGGGATGCCGTCGCGCACCACATTCACGATGACGGTGCGCTTGTGCAGGAAGCCGGGGTGGAACATCTGCATGCGGAACGGGCTGTCGCCCTGCGCGAGCAGGGCGCGGTCCGGCCGGAACCTGATGGCGCGCCAGGCATCGAAATCGAGGCGCTGCAACGGCTCGGGCAATTCGGGCAGCCGGCCGTCGAACGGCGAGGCGGCCAGTTCCTTGGCGCGCTTGACGACATCCTCGAAGCCGAACCGGGCCGGCGGCTGCAACGGCGGCGTCGGCTTGGCGGGAGGGACCTGGGCGAGCGCCGGCAGGCCGCTCAGGACCAGCAGGCCGGTAGCCCGGGCGAGAACAGACCGGCGATCGAATACGGGCGTCGTCATTTTGCTGGGCGGCTCCTTGAGCACGGCGTTTTTCGGTGCCTTCGTGGCACGATTGAGGCCGCCGGCAAAGTGCTTTGGCGGTCGCGCGGCAGATGTCCGATAATTGATGCGGCGGCGATGCGTTTTCCTATTGAATCGGGGAGCGATTATGCTATCTCTCACCCTGCCCAATTTCGCACGTGCCTGTGGTCGCGTGCCGGTCGGTGGAGCTCCGGACAAGAGGCCGGAAAGACACCAGTCGTTGGGAGGGCGGTACAACCTTCGGGTTGGGCCGAGCTCCCAAAAGAACGGACCGGCAGCCGGAGGCGAACCGGCGGCCCCGCCCGAAGCGGGTGACGCGACTCAAAGCAACGACGGAACGGGCTTTTTTGGTCTCGTGTCGGCCCTCCACAGGTCGGTGCACCGAAGAGGCTTGTCCATCTTGCCGGGCGTGCGGAGCGGGTCATCCCAATCCAAGCGATGGCGTGACATCTTGCGGCGGTAACCCGTCACTCGATTCACGACTTTCGGCGCAGCACCGTCGGTTTCCGCAAGGAGCCGATATCAGAAGCGTTCAGGTCACGGCGCGTCTCCATCGCGTCGTCGCGGACGGATTCGTCTTCTGTCTCTTGTTATCGCCAGTGCAGCCCCAGGCTGCGAAGGGGATGCTGCCATGTCGGATCGTATCCGCGAATTCCTCCGCAACCGTCGCGAAGACGGCCCGTGCCTCGTCGTCGATACGGCGATCGTGCACGACAACTATACCGCGTTTGCCCGGGCACTGCCCGATACGCGCGTGTTCTATGCCGTGAAGGCCAATCCGGCGCCGGAGATCCTGGCGTTGCTGGCCAGGCTTGGCTCGTGCTTCGACACCGCCTCGATCGGCGAGATCGAGATGGCGCTGGCCGCCGGCGCCACGCCCGAGCGCATCTCCTATGGCAACACCATCAAGAAGGAGCGCGACATCGCGCGCGCCTTCGCGCTCGGCATCCGGCTGTTCGCGGTCGATTGCGAGGCCGAGGTCGAGAAGATCGCCCGTGCCGCGCCCGGCTCGAAGGTGTTCTGCCGTATCCTGTGCGATGGCGAGGGCGCCGACTGGCCGCTGTCGCGCAAGTTCGGCTGCGTGCCCGAAATGGCGCCGCGCGTGCTCGAGCACGCCCATCGTCTTGGCCTCAGGGCGCATGGCATCTCGTTCCATGTCGGTTCGCAGCAGGGCAACCCCGAGATGTGGGACCGTGCATTGGCCACCACCGCGGCGATTTTCCGCGAGATGGCCGAGCGCGGCATTCACCTCGCCATGGTCAATCTCGGCGGCGGGTTCCCGACGCGCTACCTGAAGGACGTGCCGGCGGTGCAGGCCTATGGCGCGGCGATCTTCGAATCGCTCAGGAAGCATTTCGGCAACCGCATCCCGGAGACGATCATCGAGCCGGGCCGCGGCATGGTCGGCAATGCCGGCATCATCGAGTCGGAAGTCGTGCTGGTGTCCAAGAAGTCGGATGCCGAGGACGACGTGCGCTGGGTCTATCTCGATATCGGCAAGTTCCACGGGCTGGCCGAGACGATCGACGAATCGATCCGCTATCCGCTGCGCACGCCGCGCGACGGCGATGCGCTGGTGCCGTGCGTGGTCGCCGGGCCGACCTGCGATTCGGTCGACGTGCTGTACGAGAAGACGCCGTACATGCTGCCGGTCAGCCTGGAGATCGGCGACAAGATCCTGATCGAGGGCACCGGCGCCTATACGACGACCTACTCGTCGCGTGACTTCAACGGCATGCCCGGCCTGAAGCAGTACACGATCTGACGCGACGGCCGGTACGCCCGGCCGTCACTTCCTTCACCCCGCTTGCTGGTTCGGCCGCGCGCAGCGCTGGCCGTGGCGATGGCGCAATCCTTGCCTCCCGATCTGGTTGGAGACGACGATGATCCGCGTTCATGACGAGTGCCGTGACGACGTCCAGGCCCGTGAAGCCCTGCTCGATGCCGCTTTCGGGCGCGAGGAGCGCTTCGCCAAGACGTGCGAAAGGCTGCGCGAGGGCCGCCTGCCGGCTGATGATCTGTCTTTCGTGGCCAGCGATGACGGCCGCCTGATCGGCACGCTGCGCTTCTGGCATGTCGCGGCAGGGCCCAGCCGGCCGGCGCTGATGCTCGGGCCGCTCGCCGTCGATGCGGCCTATCGCTCGGCCGGCATCGGCGCGCAGTTGATGCGCGTCGGGCTGTCGCGCGCCGAGGCGCTCGGCCATGATAGCGTGGTGCTGGTCGGCGATGCGCCTTACTATGAACGCTTCGGTTTCAGTGCCGCGCTGACGCAGGCGCTGTGGCTGCCGGGCCCCTATGCGCGCGAGCGCTTTCTCGGGCTCGAATTGCGCACGGGCGCGTTGTCCGGCGCGGCCGGCCTCGTCAATGCGGCCGGCGCCTTGCAGCCAAAGCCGGATTTCGCGCAGTTGTTGGTCGCGTGAAGGCGGCCAACGGTGACACAGACGCGCAGCATCCTGTCACCGTAGCCCGGCTGAACCAGCATCCGGAACGGCGTTCGCCGGGCCGGACTCGCTGTCGGGCCGCCGTTTCCACCCTTCATCTTTCGGCCGCGTCGCGTGCTGATTTTCTTCAATCCGCACCGACGGGAGTATTTTCATGACCTCATCCGACCAAGCCTGGCCCGTGCACGGCACGATCAGCGGCCCGATCGTGATGATCGGCTTCGGCTCGATCGGCAAGGGCCTGCTGCCTTTGATCGAACGCCATTTCAAGTTCGACAAGGCGCGTCTCGTGGTCATCGATCCCGAGGACAAGGATCGCGGCATCCTCGACGCGCGCGGCATCCGTTTCGTGCATGAGGCGGTGACGCGCGAAAACTACAAGGACATGCTCGGGCCGTTGCTCACGGCCGGCGGCGGCCAGGGTTTCTGTGTCAACGTCTCGGTCGATACCGGCTCGGTCGATCTGATGGAGTTCTGCGCGCAGATCGGCGCGCTTTATATCGACACGGTGAACGAGCCGTGGCTCGGCTTCTATTTCGACAACAGCAAGGGGCCGGAGGCGCGCTCGAACTACGCGCTGCGCGAGATGACGCTGGCCGCCAAGCATGCGCGCCCGGCGGGCGCCACCACCTCCGTTTCGTGCTGCGGCGCCAATCCGGGCATGGTGTCCTGGCTCGTCAAGCAGGCGCTGCTCAATGTCGCCTCCGATCTTGGCCTCGCCTTCGACGAGCCGAAGAGCCGGGCTGACTGGGCGAAGCTGATGCAGAAGACCGGCGTGAAGGGCATCCACGTCGCCGAGCGCGATACGCAGCGCGCCAAGCTGCCGAAGCCGCCGGAGGTGTTCGTCAACACCTGGTCGGTCGAGGGCTTCATCGCCGAAGGGCTGCAACCCTCCGAGCTTGGCTGGGGCACGCATGAGAAATGGTTGCCTGACAACGCCCGCGCGCATGACACCGGCTGCCAGGCTGGCATCTATCTGCTGCAGGCCGGCGCCGAGACGCGCGTGCGCAGCTGGTGCCCGACGCCGGGGCCGCAATACGGCTTCCTGGTGACGCATAACGAGGCGATTTCGCTCGCGGATTTCTTCACCGTGCGCGAGGGCGACAAGGCGGTGTACCGGCCGACCTGCCACTATGCCTATCATCCGGCCAATGATGCGGTGCTGTCGCTGCACGAGATGTTCGGCCGTGCCGGTCGGCCGCAGGAAACCCTGCATATCCTGAGCGAGGACGAGATCGTCGACGGCATCGACGAACTCGGCGTGCTGCTCTATGGCCATGCCAGGAACGCCTACTGGTATGGTTCGCAGCTCTCGATCGAGGAGACGCGCCGCCTCGCGCCGTCGCAGAACGCCACCGGCCTGCAAGTGACCTCGGCGATCCTCGCCGGCATGGTGTGGGCGCTCGAAAACCCCAATGCCGGCATTGTCGATACCGACGAGATCGACTTCCATCGCTGCCTGCAAATCCAGCAGCCCTATCTCGGACCGTTGACCGGCCATTACACCGACTGGACGCCGCTCGAGGGCCGGCCGGGCTTCTTCCCCGAGGATATCGACACTGACGACCCGTGGCAGTTCCGCAACGTGCTGGTGCGGTAGGCTCAGGTCGTCAAGCGGTTCTGCGCCGGCGGCGTGAGGACAGGCCGAGCAGCGAGGCGAGCAGGCGGCCGACGATCAGGCCCGCGCCACCGAAGGCGGCTCCCTCGATGGTCGTCGGCACCGCCGGCTCGAAATCGGTCAGGGTGCGGCGGGCAAGCTCGGAATCAAGATGCGCGACGACCGGTGCGATGCGCAGCACCGGCGCGCCGGACAAATCCTGCTGCTGCGCCATCAGGCGGTCGCGCCGGGCGATGATCTCGGCGGCGCTGCCACCGCGCCGGCGCAGGAACGTGTCATCGGAGAGCCGGTAGCGCTCGAGCGCCTGATCCTGCGTCAGGCCCTCGGCCGTGGCGTCAGCGTTGAAGCGGTCGACGATGCGGGTCAACTCGTCGATCGCGCCGGCGAGGCGCTGGCGGTATTGCTGGGCGAATTCCGGCAGTTGCGACGCCGCCACGCCGACGAGCAGGCAGAAGATCAGGATCACGGGCCGCAGGATCATTGCTCTCTCCCGGTCAGGGCGATCGGTTCGGCCCCGCGCCGTTGCGCCGGCGGGAAGCCTCTATATCGGCGCCGTCATCAACATGCCGGAGATCGGCTCGACCCAGGTGATCCGGTCGACGACATCGGTGACGCCGGCAATATTCTCCGCCACGACGCGCGCCGCATCGCGAATGCGCTCGTCGAAAATCGTGCCGGACAGTTCGACCACGCCCTTGTCGACCTTGACGCGGATGGCGCCGTTGCTGGCCCAGGACTGGTTGGCGAATTCGGCCAGGATCTCGCCGCGGATGCGCTCGTCATGCGAATGGGCGGCGCTGCCGCGCGGCAGGACGCGCAGCATCGCCCGCATCAGGTCCGAGCGGGCGACGATGCCGACGACCTTGCCGCCATCGATCACCGGCAGGCGCTTGACGCCGCGCGAACTCATCAACTCGACGACCTCCTCGAGGCTCGCCTGCGGCGTCGTGGTAACGACGTCGCGCCGCATGATCTGCTCAACCTTGCGGCCATGGGCGTGGGTGTATTCCTCGGCCGCCTGGCCGGGGCTGACGAGGAATTCGAGCCAGCCGGAATGCTTGCGCTCGGTGCCCAATTCGCTGCGGCGCAAAAAGTCGCCTTCGCTGACAATGCCGGCCAGCGTGCCGTCTTCCGCGATCACCGGCAGGCCGCTGACCTGATGCGTCAGCATCAGCCGGGCGGCATCGGTGACCGAGGCGCCCGGCCGAAGCGCCAGAACCGGGCTCGTCATGATGTCTGCGACGTTCATTTTCGTCTCCCATGGTCGAGGCGCGATCGCACGCGGTGGCCTCCTGCATTCGCTACTATAGCAGAGGCGGCGCCAGACATGTTTGCGTCACCGCAAGCAGCGCCGATTCCGGCCGGGTGTCAGGCAAGGCACAGGTCGGCGAACGCCGCGCGCACATCGTCCTCGCTGACCGTGGCCGCCTCCTTCTGGATCTTGACCGCGACGGTGCGGGCGCCGGCGCGCATCACCAGGATGACGGTTTCCGTGCCGGGGCAGCCGGGATCACGGCACACGATCTCGTTGACCGCGACCGAGACGCCCACTGGCAGAACGCCGAGCGCCAGCGTTTTGATCCGCGCGGTCGCGACACGATCGGGCGGCGTGCCGCCGAGAAAGCGCTTCCACATGGCATCCCCCTGTCAGGGCAAGGTCAGCACGCCCGCCGCGCCTTCCGCCGTGCCGAACACCAGCCGCTTGCCCTTGGCGTCCCAGGTGAGCGCCGTGACGCTGTCGCGCGGCCGGTCGCGCTCGGGCGGCCTGACCAGCAGTTCGGAGGCATCGGTCAGGCGGCAGATCAGGATGCAGCCATCCTCGTAGCCGATGGCGATGACGAGCGAGCCCGGATGGCAGGCGACCGCGCTGACCCTGGTCGGGCGCACGCCGCATTCGCGCGGCGCCTTGCCCATCGGGCCTTCCTTGCTGCCGAACGGCCACACGATGCAGGCATCGGCCCCGCTCGTTGCCAGCCAGTTGCCGTCATGGCTCCAGGACAGCGACCGCGACTTGGCCGGGTAACCCGACATGCGCATGTGCTGCTTCTCGGGCAGGCGCCAGCCATGCAGGGCGTTTTCCTGCATCGAGGTGATGACGAAACGCGCATCGGGCGACCAGGTGATGTCGAGATGCGAGCCCTTCCAGTCGAGCTTGTCGGGAGGGGCCTCGGTGTTGGGCATCCACAGCAGGGCGCCGCCATTCTGGGCGATGGCGAGCTGATAGCCTTTCGGGCGGAAAGCCAGGCCCTGCGAGGTGCTGACGGCGGCCAGTTCCTTCACCTTGCCCTTGCCGTCGCGCGCCACGACGCGCTTGCCGCATGACCAGGCGATGGCGCCATCGGGGCCGAGCGCGAGCGCATCGATCCAGCGCCCCTTCTCATCGGCGAGCGCCGCCTGCGTGCCATCCGCGCCGATGCGCAGGATGCGGCCGCGATCGTCGCCGAGGATGATCGCATCGGCTGCGAGCTTGGCGACGAGCGCCGCATCGGCGCCGATCTGGTGGCGTGTGCCGGCGATCAGCACGTCGCCATCGCCGGTGACGAGGACGGGGGCCTCGCGCAGGAAGCCGGCGGCGATGACATGGGCGCCGGCCTCGAGTGGCGCGACGCTGTCCGTGAGCGAGGTCGCCGCGCTTTGCGTGTTCATCAGGCGGCGCAGGCCATGAAGCCCGCCCTGATCTCGTCGAGCTTCAGGTCGCGGCCGATGAAGACGATCTTCGATTCGCGCTTCTCGTCGGCGCGCCAGTCGCGCTGCAGATCGCCGTCGAGGATCATGTGCACGCCCTGGAAGACGAAGCGCTTCGGCTCGTCCTTGAAGGCGAGGATGCCCTTCGAGCGCAGGATGTTCGGCCCATCGCGCTGCACCAGCTCATTGACCCACGGCATGAACTTCTCCGGATCGACATCACCGGGGATTTTCAGCGCCACCGACTGCATGTGCTCGTCATGATGGTGGTTGTCCTCCTCGAGGAAGGCGGGCTCCAGTTCCAGCACACGCTCGAGATCGAAGGCGCCGCGATTGAGGATGGCGTCGAGGGCGACCTGCGAGCGCTCGGTGCGGTGGATGGTGGCATAGGGGTTGATGGCGCGGATGCGCGCCTCGACCTCGTCGAGTTCCTTGGGCGTGACGAGATCGACCTTGTTGAGCAGGATGACGTCGGCGAAGGCGATCTGGTTCTTGGCTTCCGGCGCGTCCTTGAGCCGGGCCGAGAGCCATTTCGCGTCGGCCACGGTGACGACGGCGTCGAGCCGGGCATTGTCCTGCACGTCCTGGTCGACGAAGAAGGTCTGCGCCACGGGCGCGGGATCGGCGAGGCCGGTCGTCTCGATGATGATCGCGTCGAAGCGGCCCTTGCGCTTCATCAACCCCTCGATGATGCGGATCAGGTCGCCGCGCACGGTGCAGCAGATGCAGCCGTTATTCATCTCGAAGACTTCCTCGTCGGCGCCGACCACCAACTCGTTGTCGATGCCGACCTCGCCGAATTCGTTGACGATCACGGCGTATTTCTTGCCGTGCTGCTCGGTGAGGATGCGGTTGAGCAGGGTGGTCTTGCCGGCGCCGAGATAGCCGGTGAGTACGGTGACAGGGATTTTGTCGCTCATGAAAAGCCTCCAATCCGGCGCGCCGGGCGCGCGGTCGCTATGGTGGGTTATAATCATCCGGCGCCGGCTTTGAAGGCCGTCGGCGCAAAAACGCTATCAAGCCGTGCGGTGGCGCGCAGGCAGGAGCCGCAGCAACAGCCCGTCGCGCCGGCCGGCGAGCACCGACAGGCAGCAGATGATGCCGGCCGCCAGGATGATCGCCGGGCCGCTCGGCAGGCCGAGATGGTAGGAGGCGAGCAGCCCGGCCGCGCTTGCCAGCATGCCGAACAGAACCGACAGCGCCATCATCGCGGTGATGTCCTCGCTCCAGAACCTGGCGCTGACGGCCGGCAGCATCATCAGCCCGACCGAGAGCAGCGTGCCGAGCGCATGGAAGCCGGCGACGAGGTTGAGCACGACCAGCGTCACGAAGATCAGGTGCACCGGCAGGCCGGCGCGGCTGACCGAGCGCAGGAAGCCGGGATCGACGCAATCGAGGATCAGCGGTCTCAGGATCAGCGCCAGCACCAGCGTCGACAGGCTGGCGACGCCGGCGAGCAGCAGGAGCGTGGCATCGTCGAGTGCCAGCACCGAGCCGAACAGTACATGCAGCAGGTCGACATTCGAGCCGCGCAGCGAGACGATGGTGACGCCGAGCGCCAGCGAGATCAGGTAGAAGGCGGCCATCGAGGCATCCTCGCGCAAAGGCGTGACGCGCGCGACCAGCCCGGAGAGCAGCGCCACGGTCAGGCCGGCCGCGATGCCGCCGACGGTCATGGCGCCGAGCGACAGGCCGGAGACGAGATAGCCGATCGCGGCGCCGGGCAGAATGGCATGCGCCATGGCATCGCCCGTCAGGCTCATGCGGCGCAGCATCAGGAAGACGCCGATCGGGCCGCTGCCGACGGCAAGCGCGCAGGCGCCGACCAGCGCGCGGCGCATGAATTCAAGCTCCGTGAACGGCGCGATGAGGAGGGCGTGGATCACGCGGCGCGCGTGCAGGGCGCGGCGTCGTCGTCCGGCGCCTCGATCATGGCGCGCGCGGCAAGGCGCTTGTGGGCGGCCAGGACCATGGCGGTCTCGCCCCAGGCGACCGGCTCGCGGGCGAGCAGCAGCGTTTCGGGAAACTGCGCGCGCACCAGGTCGAGATCGTGCAGCACGGCGAGGATGGTGCGCGCCTCGCCATGCCAGTTCTTCACCAGCGCGAGCAGGTCGGCGACGGTTTTCGCGTCGATGGCGGTGAACGGCTCGTCGAGCAGGATGACGCGGGCGTCCTGCACGATCAGCCGCGCGAACAGCGCGCGCTGCAACTGGCCGCCGGACAGGGTGCCGATGGCGCGCGCCTCGAAGCCGGTCAGCCCGACGGCTGCGATCGCCTCATGGATGCGGGCGCGGTGGTCGCGATTGAGCCGCCCGAAAAAGCCGCTGCGGCGCCAGTTGCCGGTGCTGACCAGATCGAACACGCTCAGCGGAAATGAGCGGTCGAGATCGGCGGCCTGCGGCAGATAGGCGATATCGGCGCGCGTCACGTTTTCGAACGCGACGCGGCCCTGCAGGGGTTTCAGCGCGCCGGTGATGCCTTTCAACAGCGTCGACTTGCCGGCCCCGTTCGGCCCGACGATCGCCAGCAGGCTGCCCGGCTCGATCCGGCCCGACAGATGATGCACCGCCGGGTGCCGGTCATAGCCGAGCGTCAGGTTGTCGAAATGAATCGCGCCGCGCATCGGATGTTACCGCATCGCCCAGAACACGCTCAGCCACAGCAGGGCGATGGCCCCGGCTGCAATCGCCAGCCGCGCCGCGCCGGAGGAGCGCAGCAGCGAAAACGCTGGTTCGACGGCGATGGCGTGCTGGCGGATGGACATGGGTGAGGCCTCGTAGGTATGATGAATGATATAATGTAACGTTCTGGGCGAGGCAAGTGTTTTGGGGCGCGTATTTTAGTTTGAAGATTTGGCCCCGAGCAGAAACTTAATTTTCGTTGGGCACGGCTTCGCTCGGCTCAAGGGAGGAGCCAGACCTCCGACTTGCTAGTCGAGCAAGCGAAACCGGGAGTTGTGCAGAATATCAAGCCGTGGTCTTCTGGAAAACAGTGGAAAGGGGTGGGTGCGGACGGTCCATGAGTGACGACGACGCAAAATTCTTCGAACTCCGCAAGGAAGGAAAGACCTATCTCAGTAAGGTCTTTACCCATGGAGCTATTAACGTACAACGTCGCCGATTTGCTTACGCCGTATTCGACGGCACTGAGCGCGCGGTCTTAGGAGAAGTGGAGGGAGCGCTATGTTTGAGGCTTACTGGGGAGCAGCGCAAGACGCAGGTCACCGCGCTCGTTAGCCATGATGATTCCGGAATAAAGAGGGTAACGTTGCAGACCTTTAAGTCTCGGTCTGGCGGCTGGTACCAAGGATCCGAAAAAGACGCCTTCACATTTAGGTCTGGCGAGTTCGATCGACTTGTCGAATTTCTGAATCGAATAAAATTTATAGATATTTCGAATGAAGATCGATTTCAGATAGAGGATATATCCGTCTCTGATGGTCCTAAGATCATTACCGATGCTGCAGATCGCGCGCTAATTAACAGGATAAAGACGCTCAGCGCAACTGCGCGCGAACAGTTCTTCCGGTCGCTCCATAGCGATTTGACGCCAAAAGAAATTAATTTGCTGTTAGGCCGTCGGCAGGCTCTGGAGGAGTTCGAAGCCCAACTCGACGCAGGCGATTGGGCTGAAGCTGATTGGCAGCGTTTTTTTGAATTGCAGAATTGGGTCTTTGGTTATGGCCTTGACTATCGGATAATGCGACTTTTCGATCGAGAGATGGTTGTCAGCACAGCGGGAACGGATAATCGAAATAAACCGATCATCGATTTTTTGATGAATTTTACTGACTACACAGTTCTCGTTGAAATTAAGCGGCCAGACACATGTATATTCCAGCCCCGGAAATCTGGTCGCGCAGGCACGTGGCAGTTCAGCGCGGACTTTATAAATGCAGTTTCGCAGGTCCTTGAGCAGAAGGCGGAGTGGCTGAGCGCCGCTCAATCCGGCGACCATTTTAATAAGTCTGGTATGCGCAGGTTGGAAGCCAGAACGCGCGATGCCAAAATGATCCTCGTGATTGGAAGTCGAGCAGAGTTTGACGGGTCGAGTAATCTGCGTGATGCAGCAATTAAACGTGATACTTTCGAGCTTTTTCGTCGCGACACTCGGGCGTTAGAAATAATCACTTTCGATGAACTGTTAGAGCGCGCAAGATTTATCACTAGGGATTAGTTCTCGCGATTTAGTAGATTATTTCTGTGAATTGCTCATTGCAGCTATTCGCACTCTCGCCGCTGGTGGTTAAGGGCGTGGCTCATTTTCGCTCTCCCCTCACATCGGATGATACTGATACAGCCACGTTTCCGTCAGTACCTGGCCGTTCAGGCGCAGGAAGGCGCGCATCTCGACGGGGTCGGGGCCGTCGGCGGTGAGGTCGAACTGGGCGCGCCAGTGGCCGGGGACTTCGTCGGGCACCGCTTCGACCAGCAGGTAGGAGAAGGTGCCGCGCGAGGCCCACAGCACCACCTCGGGCTTGATGCCGAACGGGATGTTCTTCAGAGAATCGCCCAGGAATTCGATCATGAATTTGCGCACGCCCTTGGGCCGCACGGTGCCGGGCTGGCCGCCATTGCCGAGCCTCGTGGCGACGCAGCGCGCCAGCGTCGGCGGGAACGGCTCTTCCGCCGTCCAGTGCAGGCGATAGCGGAACGACACGCTCTCACCGGCCTTGGCCGGGGTCTTCGGCACCCATTGCGCGACGATATTGTCGTGGATCTCGTCATCGGTCGGGATCTCGATCAGTTGCACGGCGCCTTCGCCCCACTCGCCGAGCGTTTCGACCCAGGCGGAGGGGCGGCGCTCGTAATGCACGCCGTCCATATAGTGGTCGAACAGGCGGTCGCGCTGCAGCAGGCCGAAACCGCGCGGGTGCTTGTCGGCGAAGGACGAGGCGATGGTGCGCGGCGGATTGTTGAGCGGGCGCCAGATGCGCTCGCCGGCCCCTGTCCAAAGTGCCAGCCCGTCGCTGTCATGCACCTCGGGGCGCCAGTCGATCGCCGTCGGCTTGGCGGTTTCCGAGTACCAGTACATCGAGGTCAGCGGCGCGATGCCGAAACGCGCGACATCCTTGCGCAGGAACAGGTGCTTCTCGATCTCCATCGTTACCGCCTTGTCGCGGCGCATCACGAAGCGATAGGCGCCGGCAAGGCTCGGCCCGTCGAGCAGGGCGTAGACCGTGACATGGTCGGCATGCTTGTCCTGCTCGAGCCAGACGCGGGTATAGCTCGGAAACTCCTCCGGGCCGGCCGGATTGGCGACGTCGATGGTGACGCCGCGCGCCGACAAGCCGTACTGATAGAGTTCGCCGATGGCGCGGAAATACGAGGCGCCGAGGAAGGCGACCCAGTCGTTCTTGTGCCAGTCGAGCGTGCCGTCGCTGGCCTCCTGGAAACGGAAGCCGGCGAAGCCCGCGCCCTCGGGCAGCTTGCGGGCGATGGAATCGGCCGGCATGTCGAAGTAATCCTGCCGGTAGATGATTTCCCGCGCCTGGCCGCCTTGAAGCGCATAGATGCGCACCGGCTGCTGGAAATAGCGGCCGAGATGGAAGAAGGTGACGGGATAGCGCCTGAGGTCCGGCTGGCCGCCCCACAGCGCATCCTCGGTTTTGAAGCGGATCTTGCCGTGGGCGTCGTAATCGATCTGCTGCAGGATATCGGGCGCCGGGTTCTTCGGCGCCGCATAGGGTTTTCCGGCGCTGTCGGCGGCGCGCTTGCGCAACTGATCGAAGGAGAAGGCTTCCGCCGGCCCGAAATGCAATGCGTCCGCATGGGGCTTGCCGGCCTGGGCCGCGGCCGACCCGGGGCCGAGCCCGGCAAGCAGCGCTGCAAGCGTGACGAAGGAGCGGCGGTCCAGTTCAGGCATGGAAGCGGGCTTTCTCAAATTCTTTGGTCCCTATAGGGATGGTCCGGGCGCCTGTCGACACCGGACCATGGTCGTAGTTGCCTCGGGAAAAAACCTCGGCTCTACTGGCCTCAGCACGCCGAATGGGGCGAAATTCCGAAGGGAGAGGCAGATGGGCAAAATCCGGATGGTCGCATTGGCGGCGCTTTGCGCGGTCGGTTTCTCGGTTCCGGCGAGCGCGCAGCAGTTCGTCAACATCCTGACGGGGGGTACATCGGGCGTGTATTATCCGCTCGGCGTGGCGCTGTCGAAAATCTACGGCGACAAGATTCCGAACGTGCGCACCTCGGTGCAGGCGACCAAGGCGTCGGTCGAGAACCTGGTATTGTTGCAGCAGGGGCGCGGCGAGATCGCGTTCGCGCTCGGCGATTCGGTGAAATCGGCCTGGGCCGGCGACGCCGAGGCCGGTTTCAAGGCGAAGCTCGACAAGCTGCGCGGCATCGCGGCGATCTATCCGAACTACATCCAGTTGGTCGCCACCAAGGAAAGCGGCATCAAGACGCTGGCCGACCTGAAGGGCAAGAGCCTGTCGGTCGGTGCGCCGAAATCCGGCACGGAACTGAACAGCCGCGCCATCCTGACCGCGGCCGGGCTGACCTACAAGGACCTCGGCAAGGTCGAGTACCTGCCCTTCGCCGAATCGGTCGACCTGATGAAGAACCGCCAGCTCGATGCCACGCTGCAATCGGCCGGGCTCGGCGTCGCCTCGATCCGCGATCTCTCGGCGTCGATGGAGATCAATGTCGTGTCGATCCCCAAGGAAACCGTCGAGAAGGTCGGCGCGCCGTTCATCGCCACGACGATCCCGGCCAATACCTACAAGGGCCAGAGCGAGGACGTGCCGACCGCGGCAGTCGTCAATTTCCTCGTCAGCCATAGCGGGGTGTCCGACGATCTCGCCTACCAGATGACCAAGGACCTGTTCGAGAGCCTCCCCGAGTTGGCGAGCGCCCATTCGGCCGGCCGCGAGATCAAGCTGGAGAACGCGCTGAAGGGCATGCCGATCCCGCTGCATCCGGGCGCCGAGCGCTATTACAAGGAAAAAGGCCTGATCAAGTAGCGTCGGGCCGCCGCTTCCTGGACCAACCAACAAGCCGATCGGGCCGACACGGATGAGCGACGCGACCCTCAAGCACCCTGCGCCGGACGAGACGGTCGCGGTCGATCTCGACAATTTCGAGCATGGCTTCCCGCCGGGCTTCGGCCCCGGCGGCTGGGGCGTGGCCGCCTTCGTCATCGGCATCGTGTTCTCGGTGTTCCAGATCGTCTCCGCCGCCTGGCCGGTGCTGCCGACGCAGGTGGTGCGCGGCATCCATGTCGGCTTCCTGCTGCTGCTGTCCTTCGGGCTGGTGGCGAATTTCCGTGCCAAGAGCAATGCCGGCCGCGTGCTCGGCTGGGCGCTCGGCGCCGTCGGCTTCTATATCGGCCTGTACCAGTGGCTGCACTATGCCGATCTCATTGCACGGGAAGGCGATCCGACGACGATGGACCTCGTGGTCGGCGTGGGGCTGGCGGTGCTGGTCTTCGAGGGCACGCGCCAGGTGATGGGCAAGGCGCTGCCGATCATGTGCGGCGTGTGCATCGTCTACTGGTTCTTCGGGCAATATCTGCCGGCGCCGTTCAATCACCGCGGCTATGGTTTCGACCAGATCGTCACGCATCTCTCCTTCGGCACGGAAGGGTTCTACGGCGTGCCGACCTATGTTTCGGCGACCTATATCTACCTGTTCGTGCTGTTCGGCGCCTTCCTGGAACGCGCCGGCATGATCCAGCTTTTCAGCGACGTGGCGCTCGGCCTGTTCGGCGGCATGCGCGGCGGACCGGCCAAGGTGGCGGTGTTCTCCTCCGGCCTGATGGGCACGATCTCGGGCTCGGGCGTCGCCAATGTCGTTACCGTCGGGCAGTTCACCATTCCGCTGATGATCCGCTTCGGCTACCGGCGCGCCTTCGCGGCCGGCGTCGAGGCGACGGCCTCGATGGGCGGCCAGATCATGCCGCCGGTGATGGGGGCGGCCGCCTTCATCATGGCCGAGAACCTGAGTGTGGATTATTCGGTCATCGTGCGGGCGGCGGTGATCCCGGCGGTGCTGTATTTCGCTTCCGCGTTCTGGATGGTGCATCTGGAAGCCGGCAAGTTCGGGCTCAGGGGCATCGCACGCGCCGAGTTGCCGAGCGCGTGGCTGGCGCTCAAGCTGCGCTGGTATCTGGTGCTGCCGCTCGCCATGCTGATCTACATGCTGTTCGAGGGCTTCACGCCGCTGCTCGCCGGCACGATGGGGCTGGCGCTGACGGTGGTGCTGCTGCTTGGCGCCGCGCTGGCCGCCGGCCTGCCGGCGCCCGCCTTCCGCTACGCGTTCTGGATCGGCCTGGCGGCGATTGCCGGCGCGCTGGTGCGCGAGGGGCTCGATATCGTGCATGTCGCCATCGCCATCGGCGTGATGGCGCTGCTCTGCCTTCTCGGCAAGGGCGGGCGGGCGACGCTGCTCCTGTGCCGCGACAGCCTGGCGGAAAGCGCCAAGATCGCGCTGCCGGTCGGCCTGGCTTGCGTCATCGTCGGCTCGATCATCGGCATGATGACGCAGACCGGCGTCGGCACGGTGTTCGGTTCCTGGGTGATCGGGCTCGGCAAATCGAGCCTGTTCCTCGCCCTGATCCTGACGATGATCCTGTCGATCCTGCTTGGCACCGGCATCCCGACCATTCCGACCTATATCATCGTCGCGGCGCTGGCAGCGCCCGCGCTCGAGCAACTCGGCGTGCCGTTGATCGTCTCCCATATGTTCGCGTTCTATTTCGGCATCATGGCCGACCTGTCGCCGCCGGTGGCATTGGCGGCGCTCGCCGCCGCGCCGATCGCGCGCGAGAACCCGGACAAGATCGGCTGGGAGGCGATGCGCGTGGCGCTGGCCGGCTATGTCATTCCGTTCGTGGCGGTCTATGCGCCGGCGCTGATGCTGCAGAATGGCGATCCGATGGCGGCAAAGCTCGGCTTCTGGGGCGCGGTCGTCTACGCGACCTTCAAGGCTTGCGTGGCGATCGGCCTGTTCGGCGTCACGGCGATCGGCTTCCTGTTCAGCCGTTTGAGCGTGGCGGAACGTGTGCTCAGCTTCGTCGCGGCGGTGCTGCTGCTCGGCGAACTGCCCTATAGCGATCTCGCCGGCTACGTGCTGACGGCCGGGCTGGTCGCGTGGCAATGGAACCGGTCGCAACGGGAAGTGCTGGCGTGAGCCTGTGCCTGGCGAGCGGCGGTTTCATCAAGGTCATCGCCATCGGCGCGTTCACACTGTCCTGGATGCATTCGGTGGAGAAGACCACCTGGGAAGAAGACTGGGTGGTGCAGGACAAGACGCTCAAGCTAGTCAGCGCGCGCGTCCAGGGCACGGGCGCCGGCATGGAAATTCCCGACGGCGCCGTGCATGAGGGCAAGTGGTATCGCTGGACGCCGACGCTCAAGCCGCTGAAGTCGCTGACGCTCGACCGCTCCAACGCGACCACGGACTGGCAGATCTGCGTGACGCAGGGCTGCACCAGCCTCGGTAACATTGTCGGCCAGGATGCGCAAAGGGTCGAGATGTCGGCGTGCTCGCGGCCGCCCCGGCCGCAGCAATAAAGCGGCGAAGCCCTCAATCCTCGAAGATCGGCTCGACCTTGTTGGCGAGTTTCAGGAACTTCCAGATCAGCCACAGGCCGCCGAGGAGGGCGAGGCCGAGCAGGCCGTAGATCAGATCGCGCTCGAATTCGAGCAGGCTGCCGACCGCGTAAGCCGCAGCGAGCGTGGCGCCGAGAATCTCCGTGCCGACCAGGATCGCCACGCTGCCGATCGTGATGAGATTGTTCATGTGGAGGCGTCTGGCCATGACATCCGGCACCGGGTTTGCGCGAATTTGCGTGTGTCGTTCCCGGTTATACGAGCGGGCCGCCAAGGGCAAGGTTTTTGGGCGGTTGCCCCTTCACGCGCCGCCGGTGGTGGCGAGGTAGCCGGCGAGCAGCGCCACGCCGAACAGCAGCAGGGCGAGCGCCGCCAGCAATTCGATGCCGCGCCCGATGCGCTCCGAGGCGCGGCTGCGGCCCGCCGCAAGACCAAGCGCGAGCTTCTTGGCGAACACGGCGATGGCGGCGATGGCGCCGGTGGTCAGCGCGGTGCCGAGCGACATGGCGATGACCGTGGCGACGCCGGCGCCGACGAGCCAGTAGCGCGCCGCGCCCGTCGCGGTGTTGGCCTGGACCAGCGTGAAGACCAGGATCAGGATGGCGCCGGTGCAGGGCCGGCTGCCGGCGGCGACCGCGACCGCTGCCGCCTCGCGCAGCGACAGGTTGCGCAGGGCCTCGGGCGGCGGCAGGTGAACATGGTCGCAAGCGAGATCGGTGCTGCTGGGCTCGGGCTGCTGCGAGAAGCTGGCGAGAAGCGCGCGACCCTTGCGCCAGACCAGCCACAGGCCGAAGCAGATCACCAGCGCATAACTGAGCGTCTCGACCACGGATGCCGCCCTGGTCATGCCGATGGCGGTGAAGCCGAGCAGCCCGACCAGCAGCCCGACGAGCGCGATGGCGACCACGCCCTGGAACAGCGCGGCGGCGAGCGCCAGCGCGAAACCGCGCCGGAGCGCGCGCGCGTCGGCGACGATATAGGACGAGATCACCGCCTTGCCGTGGCCCGGGCCGGCGGCATGGAAGATGCCGTACAGGAAGCCGATGCCGAGCAGCGTCCACAGCGCCGCCGGGTTGCCGGCCAAGCCATGCACCGCCGTGCTCATCGCCCGGTAGAATTCGGACTGTTTCTGCAGGATGAAGGCGGCGAGCGCATTACCGGGCGGGCTCGCCATGCCCTCGGTGCCGCCGATGCCGAACGGCACGCGCGCCTGGGCGAACGCCTCGGTGGCACTCACGGCGGCGAGCACGGCAAGGGCCGTCACGGCCGCTCGAACCCGCCTCACGGGCAGAACACCATGGCGCGATTGGCGAATTTGGCACCGTAATCGGATTGCGCGTTCAGCGAGGCGAAGAAGCTTTCCGACAGGATTTGCGAGGTGGCGGCCTGATTGGCGGCGGCGGAGGAGCGCACCGTCAGCTTGCAGCCGGCGGGCGCGGCGTCGAGCTTGACCGGCGCATCCGCTGCGAAGGTGAAATCGACATAGAAGGTCGGGTCGTAGATTTCGACCGACAGGTTGCGCGCCGGCATCGCCTGTTTCAGCGGCAGGGTGAAATGCAGCGTCAGGCGCTTGTCGGCGAAGGACAGCCAGTAGTCGGTCGGCTCGGCGAAATCGAGTTTCTTGCCGTTGGCCTTGCCGTAGGTGAAATAGGCGAATTCGGCGAGCGATTCGACATTGACCTTGGCGACCGGGGCGAGCGTCTCGCGGCTATAGCCGCCATTGGTCTCGGTGAGGCCCTGCACGGCGAAGGCGGAGAACATGTCGTCGAAGGTCCAGGCGTGCCTGACCGCCGTGATGGCGCCGGCCCCGTCATAGACGATCTCGCTGCGGGCATCGACGAAGACATGGGGATGCGCCGCCGCGCCGCGAATCATGGCGAGGCAGAAAAGAACCGCGAGGAGGCCGCGAATCATCGGGTGTGTTCTTTCCTCAAGCGGGCGAAGGCTAGCAAATCTCGGGCACGAAATCCCGCTCGCTTGTCCATAGCGATTGAGGCAAAAGCACGGCCCGTGCATGTTGTCTGGAATTGCACTAGGATTGACCGATGCGGCGATTTATGTCAGCAATATTGACGTAATTTACGCGCCGGGCCGGGAATTTTGCGCGGCCGTCCCATATGAGAAACCGGAGCTGCAATCCGGTCGGCCAGGGCTGGATGCGCGTGGGAGGTTGGACGATGGATGAGCCGTTTCCGCTGCGTGACGTCACGCTCGACGATAAGTTCGATCTCGACAAGGGCCAGGTCTTCCTGTCCGGCACGCAGGCCATCGTCCGCATCCTGCTGATGCAGCGCGAGCGCGACCGCCGCGCCGGGCTGAACACCGCCGGCTTCGTCTCGGGCTATCGCGGCTCGCCGCTCGGCGGGCTCGACCTGCAGCTTAGCCGCATGCGCTCCGTGCTCGACAAGGCCAATATCGTCTCCCAGCCTGGACTGAACGAGGAACTCGCCGCCACCGCGATCTGGGGCAGCCAGCAGGCCGAGATGCGCGGCGAGGGCAAATATGACGGCGTGTTCGGCCTGTGGTACGGCAAGGGGCCGGGCGTCGACCGCGCCGGCGACGTGCTGCGCCATGCCAACCTGTCCGGCACCTCGCCCCATGGCGGCGTGCTCGCCCTGATGGGCGACGACCACACCGCCGAGAGTTCGACCAACGCCCACCAGACCGAACTCAGCTTCGTCGATCACATGATCCCGATCCTAAACCCGGCCGGCGTGCAGGAAATGCTCGATTACGGCCTGTACGGCTATGCGCTGTCGCGTTTCGCCGGCACCTGGGTCGCGTTCAAATGCGTCAAGGACAATGTCGAATCGACCGCCTCCGTCGATGGCCGCATCGACCGGGTGCAGCCGGTCATCCCGCCTTTCGCGATGCCGCCGGGCGGCCTGAGCATCCGGCCGAACGATCTGGATTTCCTGGCGCAGGAAGCGCGCCTGCACGAGTTCAAGCGCGACGCGGTGCTGGAATTCGTCAAGGCCAACAAGCTGAACCGCATCGTGATGTCGGGCGGCTCCCAGCCGCGCCTCGGCATCGTCACCGTCGGCAAGAGCTATCTCGACGTGCGCCAGGCGCTCGACGATCTCGGCATCGACGAGGTGCGCGCCAATGCGCTCGGCATCAGGCTGTACAAGATCGCCTGCCCGTGGCCGCTCGATCCGCAAGGGCTGATGGAATTCGCCCAGGGCCTCGATATGGTGGTCGTGGTCGAGGAAAAGCGCGCGCTGATCGAGGTCCAGGTCAAGGAGGAGCTTTACGGTTCCGCCAACCAGCCGGTCGTGGTCGGCAAGCGGGACGAGAAGCATAACTGGCTGTTCCCGGTCAAAGGCGCGCTCGACCCGAACGATATCGCCATTGCCATCGGCGAGCGCATCCTGCGCTACGCAAAGAGCGACGAGATCGCCGACCACGTGTCGCGCCTGCGGCAGGTGCAGGCGATGCTGGCCGAGACGGTCGATGTCGGCGCGCGCACACCGTATTTCTGCTCGGGCTGCCCGCATAGCAGCTCGACCAAGGTGCCGGAGGGCTCGCGCGCCTATGCCGGCATCGGCTGCCATTTCATGGCAAGCTGGATGGATCGCTCGACCGAGGGCTTCACCCAGATGGGCGGCGAGGGCGCCAATTGGGTCGGCGAATCGCGCTTCTCGACGCGCGGCCACGTGTTCCAGAATATCGGCGACGGCACCTATAATCATTCCGGCATTCTGGCCTTGCGCTGGGCCGCCGACACCAAGACCAACGTCACCTACAAGATCCTGTTCAACGATGCCGTGGCGATGACCGGCGGCCAGCGCCATGAGGGCGGCCTGACCGTCGACATGATCGCGCGCCAGGTCGCGGCGGAGGGCGTGTCGCGCATCGCGCTCGTCACCGACGAGCCGGGCAAATACCCGTCCTCGATGCAATGGCCGGCCGGCATGACGATCAGCCATCGCGACGAGCTCGACACCGTGCAGCGCGAGCTTGCCGCGACGCCCGGCACCACGGTGCTGCTCTACGACCAGACCTGCGCCGCTGAAAAACGCCGCCGGCGCAAGCGCGGCCAGTATCCCGACCCCGACAAGCGCGTGCTGATCAACCCGCTGGTGTGCGAGGGCTGCGGCGATTGCGGCATCGCCTCGAACTGCGTCTCGGTGCAGCCGCTCGAAACCGAATTCGGCCGCAAGCGCCGCATCGACCAGTCGAACTGCAACAAGGATTTCTCCTGCGTCAATGGCTTCTGCCCGTCCTTCGTCACGGTGCATGGCGCCAAGCCGAAGAAGGCGGCGCCGCTTGCCGGCCCCGGCACCGAACTGCCGCCGATCCCCGAGCCGACCGAAGCCGCGATCGGCGATGGCTGGGCGGCGATCATCACCGGCGTCGGCGGCACCGGCGTGGTCACGGTCGGCGCCATCCTCGGCATGGCGGCCCATCTCGAGGGCAAGGGCTGCGGCATGATCGACATGGCGGGGCTGGCGCAGAAGGGCGGCGCGGTGTCGTCGCATATCCGGCTCGCGGCGACGCCGGAAGCGATCAGCGCCATCCGGGTCTCGGCCGGCAAGGCCGATCTGGTGCTCGGCTGCGACATGGTGGTGACCGGCTCGAAGAAGGTGCTCGCCAGCATGCGCAGCGACGAGACGCTCGCCATCGTCAACACGGCCGAGATCATGCCGGGCGATTTCGCGCGCAATGCCGATTTCTCGCTGCCGACCGAGCGCCTGAAACGCGCCATCTCCAGCGCCGCCGGCCGGGCAAATACGCATTTCGTCGATGCGACGGGGCTAGCGACAACCCTGTTCGGCAATTCGATCGCCGCCAACATGTTCATGCTCGGCTTCGCCTATCAGCATGGCGGCTTGCCGCTCGGCCACGCCGCGCTCGAAAAGGCGATCGAACTGAACGGCGAGGCGGTGCCGATGAACCTCGCGGCTTTCCGCTGGGGCCGGCTGGCGGCGCATGACGGCGCAGCCGTCGAGGCGATCGTCGCCAAGGCGCGGCCGCAGGCCGAACCCGAGCCGGCGCAGGACCTGGCGAGCCTGGTGGCGCGCCGGGCCGCGTTCCTGACCGGCTACCAGAATGCCGGCTATGCCGCGCGCTACCGCGCGGTGGTCGAGCGCATGCGCGTGGCGGAAGAAAAACGGGTGCCGGGTGGCGCGGGCCTGGCGGAAGCGGTGGCGCGCTACCTGTTCAAGCTGATGGCCTATAAGGACGAATACGAGGTCGCCCGCCTCTACACCGACAAGAGTTTCCGGAAGCAGCTCGAGAGCGAATTCGACGGCGTCGGCCGGCTCGAATTCCATCTGGCGCCGCCGATACTCGGCCGCCGCAATGCCAAGGGCGAGCCGGTCAAGACGACGTTCGGGCCGTGGATCCTGACCGTCTTTGGCGTGCTCGCCCGTTTCAAGGGGCTGCGCGGTACGCCGTTCGACATTTTCGGCTATACGAGCGAACGCCGCACGGAACGCCGGCTGATCGCCGATTACGAGGCGCTGATGGACGAGGTTGCCGGCCGGCTGACGCCGGATAACCATGCGCTCGCGGTCGGGCTCGCCACGATTCCTGAAAAGATCAGGGGCTACGGCCATGTCAAGCAGCGCCATCTTGCCGTGGCGCTCAAGGAGCAGGCGGCGCTGAAGCAGCGTTTCGACGCGGGCGAGGGCGAACCGACGCGCATCGCCGCCGAGTGAGGTGTTGCGCCAGCATGGCTTTCCACCGCCCTCATCCTGAGCTTGTCAAAGGATGAGGGCGCCGATGAGGCGTGAGCCGCCTTGCACAAACCATTGCATTCGGCGCGCCGTGGCCGCACGATTGCAGGGGCAAGGGCGAGGGCGGCAAGGGTGATCGGGCAGGAGCAGTTTCTCGCGACGATATTCTGGGCGCGGGAACTGCCGCCCGACGAGCAGGAGCGCGCGCGGCGCGGCTTGAGCTTCCGCAATCTCGATGCCGGCAGCTACCTGATCCATCGCGGCGACCGGGTCGAGAGCTGGATCGGCGTGGTTAGCGGCCTGATGCGGCTCGGCTCCGTCACCACCAGCGGCAAGGCGGTGACCTATGCCGGCCTGCCGCCGAGCAACTGGTTCGGCGAGGGCTCGCTGCTCAAGGACGAGCCGCGCCAATATGACGTGCTCGTGCTACGCCGTACGCAGGTGGCGCTGCTCAATCGGGCGAGCTTCCACTGGCTGTGCGACAACAGCGTCGCCTTCAACAAATTGCTGCTGCGCCTGCTCAACGAGCGCATCGGCCAGTTCATCGCCTCCGTCGAGCACGACCGCACGCTGCATTCCACCGCCAAGGTGGCGCGCAGCCTCGCCTGGCTGTTCAACCCGGTGCTGAGCCCGTTTCTCGGCAATCATCTCGACATCAACCAGGAAGAGATTGGCTTGCTCGCCGGCGTGTCGCGCCCGGTCGCCAACCGCGCCCTGCAGGAACTCGAACAGGCCGGCCTGATCCAAAACGAGCACGGCGGCGTGCGCGTGCGCGATCTCGATCGGCTGCGCCGCTACGATGGCTGATGAAGCAGGTGTTGTGTCCGACTTTCGGCGAAGAACCGCCGATTCTAGCCGCTAAGCTACAAAATACTGCTAATCTATAACGAATTGCCGAGGCTTGTCTGTCAAGCCCATGCTTGAAAAAAGCTGACGCGATTGCGAGCCTCGTGGGCACAAGGCCGGGCATGAACCCGGTCGGCACGAGCGACGATAGGGAGGCCTCTTGGCCCAGACGAGCGACTTGGTCCGGCTCGATACGTTCGCCAAGCTGTTGTGCGAGCATGCCCGGCTGCGGCCCGACCGCGCCGCGATGCGCCACAAGGATTTCGGCATCTGGCGGACATGGACCTGGCGCGAGGTCGCGGAAAATGTGCGCGCCTATGCCGCCGGCCTGCAGGCGCTCGGGCTGACGCGCGGCGCCAAGATCGCCATCATCGGCGCCAACCGCCCGGCGCTGTACTGGTCGATCCTCGCCGCGCAATGGCTCGGTGCCGTGCCGGTGCCGGTCTATGCCGATGCCGTCGCCGACGAGATGGCCTATGTGCTCAACCATGCCGAGGTGACCTTCGCCGCGGTGCAGGACCAGGAGCAGGTCGACAAGGTGCTCTCGGTCGCGGAGCAGGTGCCGCTCCTGTCGGTGGTGCTCTATGACGAGCCGCGCGGCCTGCGCGACTACGACCACACCCGCCTGCACAGAATCGAAAGCGTGATCGACAACGGCCGCAAGCTGCTGGCCGCCGATGCGGCGCTGGCGGCGGCGATCGACGGCGAGCGCGATCGCGGCGGCGCTGACGATGTCTCGATCATCCTCTACACTTCCGGCACGACCGGGCGCTCGAAGGGCGTGATCCTGTCGGCCGGCGGCTCGATCGCGGCGGCGCGCGACACGGTTGGTTTCGACAAGCTCGGCGAGCGCGACGAGGTGCTGGCCTATCTGCCGCTCGCCTGGGTCGGCGACCATTATCTCAACTATGCCCAGGCGCTCGTCGCCGGTTTCTGCGTCGCCTGTCCCGAGAGCATCGAGACGGCCGAGAACGACCTGCAGGAGATCGGGCCGAGCTTCTATTTCGCGCCGCCGCGCGTGTTCGAGGCGCTGTTGACGCGGGTGACGATCCGCATGGAGGATGCCGGCGCGCTCAAGCGGCGCATGTTCCAGTATTTCATCGGCGTCAGCCGGCGCTGGGGCGAGAAAATCCTCAACGGCGAGAGCGTGCCGCTCGGCGGGCGGCTCAACTACTGGCTCGGCAATCTGCTGGTCTATGCGCCCTTGAAGAACGTGCTCGGCTTCTCGCGCATCCGCGTCGCCTATACGGCGGGCGAGGCGATCGGGCCGGACCTGTTCTCGTTCTACCGCTCGCTCGGCCTCAACCTGAAGCAGCTTTACGGCCAGACCGAAGCCTTCCTTTATGTCACGGCGCAGCCCGACGGACAGATCCGCGCCGATACGGTCGGGCCGGCGGTTCCCAATGTCGATATCCGCATCTCGGAGAGCGGCGAGGTTCTGTACCGCTCGCCCGGCCAGTTCATCGGCTACTACAAGGACACCGAGCGCACGGCCGAGGTGATGACCGAGGACGGCTTCATCAAGACGGGCGATGCCGGCTTCTTCGACGAGGACGGCCAACTCAAGATCATCGATCGCGCCAAGGATGTCGGCCGGCTTGGCTCGGGCGCGCTGTTCGCGCCGAAA
This sequence comes from uncultured Alphaproteobacteria bacterium, assembly GCA_937988775.1. Classification (GTDB taxonomy): domain Bacteria; phylum Pseudomonadota; class Alphaproteobacteria; order Rhizobiales; family Beijerinckiaceae; genus CALKHP01. The sequence continues at coordinate 99,975 of CALKHP010000058.1, read as the reverse complement.
TATATCGAGAACAAGCTGAAATTCTATCCCAACATCAAGGAAGCGGTGGCGTTCGGGCAGGGGCGCGATTTTGTCACCTGCATGCTGAACATCGATCTCACCGCGGTCGGCAACTGGGCCGAGCGCAACAACATTCCCTATGCCTCCTACCAGGAACTGGCGCAGCATCCGCGCGTCTATCGCATGCTGGGCGAGCATGTCGCCGAGGCCAATCGCGGGCTCGCCAGCGAACCGCTGATGGCCAATGCGCAAATCCGCCGCTTCCTGATCCTGCACAAGGAACTCGATGCCGACGATGGCGAGATGACGCGCACCCAGAAAGTGCGGCGCGGCTTCATCGCCGAGCGCTACAAGCCGCTGATCGACGCGCTTTATGACGGCTCGGACGCGGCCGACATCGCGACCGAGGTGACGTTCGAGGATGGCCGCAAGGGCGTGCTGGCGGCACGCGTGCGCATCGCCGATGCCGCGACGCAGCCGGTCGCCGCCGAGCGGGTGGCCGCGTGAGGGCGCCGGGCGACAAGTCGGGCCTCAAGGCGGGCGACACCCTGCTCGCGGTCGAGAACGTCTCGCTGACCTTCGGCGGGGTCAAGGCGATCAGCGAGGTGTCGTTCGATATCCGCAAGGGCGAAATCCGCGCCATCATCGGCCCGAACGGCGCCGGCAAGACCTCGATGCTCAATGTCGTCAACGGCTTCTACCACCCCCAGCACGGGCGCATCACCTATAAGGGCCAGACGCGGGCGCGCATGAAGCCGTATCAGGCGGCGAGCCAGGGCATCGCGCGCACCTTCCAGAACGTGGCGCTGTTTCGCGGCATGAGCACGCTCGACAACATCATGGTCGGGCGCACGCTGAAGATGCATCGCGGCCTGTTCTGGCAGATGCTGCGCTTCGGCCCGGCAATGGCCGAGGAGATCGAGCACCGCCGCGTCGTCGAGGACATCATCGACTTCCTGCAGATCGAGGCGATCCGCAAGGTGCCGGTCGGCAAGCTGCCCTACGGCTTGCAGAAGCGCGTCGAACTCGGCCGCGCGCTCGCCATGGAGCCCGAACTGCTGCTGCTCGACGAACCCATGGCCGGCATGAACCTCGAGGAGAAGGAGGATATGTGCCGCTATATCCTCGACCTCAACAACCAGTTCGGTACGACGATCGCGCTGATCGAGCATGACATGGGCGTGGTGATGGACCTGTCGGACCGGGTGGTGGTGCTCGAATACGGCCACAAGATCGCCGATGGCACGCCGGACGTGGTCAAGGCCGATGCAAAAGTCATCGACGCCTATCTCGGCATCGAGCGTGGCGTTTCCGGGCCGAGCCAGGAAAGCGAGGCCACATGACCCTCCTGTACAGCATCTTTGTCGACCCTTTCGTGCAGATGGTCCAGATGCCGGACCTGCTGGCGCAGACCCTGTGGGAGGGGCTGGTCTCGGGCGTGCTCTACGCGCTGATCGCGCTCGGCTTCGTGCTGATCTTCAAGGCGTCGGGCGTGTTCAACTTCGCGCAAGGCATCATGGTGGTGTTCTCGGGCCTGACGCTGGTCGGCCTGTACGAGAAATTCGCCGCCGCCGGGTTTTCCGGGCCGCTCGCCGCCTTCACCGCGCTGGCGCTCGCGGTGCTGGTGATGCTGATCCTCGCCATGGTGATCGAGCGCACCGTGCTGCGCCCGCTCGTCAACCAGCCCGATATCATCCTGTTCATGGCGACCTTCGGCGTCACCTATCTGCTGATCGGCTTCGGCGAGATGGTGTTCGGCGGCGACCCGAAGCAGATGATCACCGACCAGCTTTTCCTGCCGCGCGGCGCCTATGACGTCGCGATGCTCGGCGGCCATGTCAGCTTCCAGAAGATCGATATCGCGGCGACGGTAATCGCCTCGCTGATGATCGCGGGGCTGGCGATCTTCTTCCAGAAGACGCGCATCGGCCGGGCGCTCAGGGCGGTCGCCGACAGCCACAAGGCGGCGCTGTCGGTCGGCATCTCGCTCAACCAGATCTGGGTGATCGTGTGGTTCGCCGCCGGCGTGGTGGCGCTGGTCACCGGCATCATGTGGGGCGCGCGCTCGGATGTCTCCTTCGCCCTGCAGATCGTGGCGCTGAAGGCGTTCCCGGTGCTGATCCTCGGCGGCTTCACCTCGGTGCCGGGCGCCATTGTCGGCGGGCTGATCATCGGCATCGGAGAAAAACTCGGCGAGTTCTACTGGGGGCCGCTGGTCGGCGGCGGCATCGAGAGCTGGCTCGCCTATGTGATCGCGCTCCTGTTCCTGCTGTACCGGCCGCAGGGCCTGTTCGGCGACAAGATCATCGAACGGATCTGAGATGTTCTATCGCGAAGCCGGCCAGTTCAAGCAAAGCTACGCCGCCGACCAGGCGATCTTCCCGATCCGCCAGGACCGGATCGGGCTCGCCGTGATCCTGCTGATCGCCTTCGTCGGCATCCCGCTCTTCGGCAACGAGTTCCTGCTCGCCTCGGTGATGGTGCCGTTCCTGATCCTGGCGCTCGGCGCGATCGGGCTCAACCTTCTCACCGGCTATGCCGGGCTGCTGTCGCTCGGCACCGCCGGCTTCATGGGCGTCGGCGCCTATGCCGCCTACAAGCTCTCGACGATCTTCCCCGAGGTCAACATCCTGGTATGGATCCTGTGCTCGGGGTTTTTCGCGGCGGCGGTCGGTGCGGTGTTCGGGCTGCCCTCGTCGCGCATCAAGGGCTTCTACCTCGCGGTGGCGACGCTTGCCGCGCAATTCTTCCTGCAATGGTGCTTCGTGCGCTGGAGCTGGCTCTATAACGACAACGCCTCGGGTGCGATCGAGGTGCCGGCGCGCACGCTGTTCGGCATCGCCATCACCGGCCCGTCGGCCACGCCCGTGACGCGCTATCTCGTGGTGCTGACCATTGTCGTGGTGATGACGCTGATCGCCTCGAACATCGTGCATGGCCGCATCGGGCGCAGCTGGATGGCGGTGCGCGACATGGATATCGCCGCCCAGCTGATGGGCATCAGGCTGCTGCCGGTGAAGCTGCTCGCCTTCGCGGTGTCCTCGTTCTATTGCGGTGTCGCCGGCGCGCTGATGGTGTTCCTGTGGCTCGGCGCGGCGGAGCCGGCCGCCTTCGACATCAACCTGTCCTTCGTGCTGCTGTTCATGGTGATCATCGGCGGGCTCGGCTCGCTGATCGGCTCGTTCTTCGGCGCGGCGCTGATCCATATCCTGCCGATCGCCATCCGCATGCTGCCCGATGCGCTCGGCCTGTCGATCGGGGCGGCGACGGTCGAGCACCTGACCTTCATGATCGTGGGCGCGCTGATCATCTTCTTCCTGGTCGTCGAGCCGCATGGGCTCGCCCGGCTGTGGCAGATCGGAAAGCAGAAACTTCGCGTCTGGCCGTTCCCCTATTAGGCCGGGAGCAAGGAAAGAGAAGAATGAGGAGGAACGTGATGTCACTGAAACATTGGGCCTACGCGCTGGCAGCCGCCACCGTGCTGAGCCTGCCGGCGATCCCCGCCGCGCAGGCGGAAGATTCGATCTACGTGCCGCTCTTCACCTACCGTACCGGGCCGTTCGCCGGTTCCGGCACGCCGATCGCCGACGGCATGCATGACTACCTGACCATGCTCAACGAGCGCGACGGCGGCATTGGCGGCGTCAAGCTAGTAATCGAGGAGTGCGAGACCGGCTACGACACCAAGAAGGGCCTCGAATGCTATGAATCGGTGAAGCCGAAGCATCCGGTAATGGTCAATCCGTGGTCGACCGGCATCACGCTGCCGCTGATCCCGAAGGCGGCGGTCGACAAGATTCCGGTGCTGTCGATGGCGTATGGCCTGTCGGCCTCGGCCAAGGGCGACATCTTCCCCTGGGTGTTCAACCCGCCCGCGACCTATTGGGACGGCTTCACCCAGATCCTGAAATATATCGCCGCGCAGGAAGGCGGCGGCGTCGAGAAGCTCAAGGGCAAGAAGATCGGCTATATCTTCCTCGATGCCAGTTTCGGGCGCGAGCCACTGCCGCTGATCGAGAGCCTGTCCAAGGAACTCGGCTTCGAGGCCAAGCTCTATCCGGTCGCGGCCGCCGACATGCAGAACCAGTCGTCGCAATGGCTGAATGTCCGGCGCGACAGGCCCGATTACATGATCCTGTATGGCTGGGGCGCGCTGAATTCCACCGCCGTCAAGGAAGCGGTCAAGACCAACTACCCGATGGAGAAATTCATTTCGATCTGGTGGCCGAGCGAGGATGACGCCAGGGGCGGCGGCGACAAGGCGACCGGCTTCAAGACGCTGAACTGGCACGCGGTCGGCGCGAATTTCCCGCTCATCGCCGACATCCAGAAATATGTCGTCGACAAGGGCAAGAGCCAGGTCTCGTCGAAGGACAAGGTCGGGCAGGTGCTCTACAACCGCGGCGTCTACAATTCGATGCTGATCGCCGAGGCGATCCGCACGGCGCAGAAGGTTTCGGGCCACAAGGTGGTGACGGGCGAGGATGTCCGGCGCGGCCTCGAGGACCTGAACATCGATGCGGCCCGCTACAAGGAGATGGGGCTTGAGAACTTCGCCGGCCCGGTCAAGCTGACCTGCGCCGACCATAACGGCCATTTCTCGACCTTCATCCAGCGCTGGGACGGCAAGCAGTACGTCAAGGTGTCGGATTACATCACGCCGATGACCGACAAGGTCGAGCCGCTGCTCGAGGCCGACGCCAAGGCCTATGCCGAGAAGAACGCGCCGTGGCCGAAGCGCACCGAGCCTTGCGACAAGGCGTCCTGAACCAAGCTCCGGCGAGCGGGCAAACCGCTCGCCGGCTCCATGCGAAGGCCGGCCGCCATGCGCCGTGATCCAGCGGGAACGAGCGATATGTCCTCGAGTGCCGATATCTCCCCGAAGGCGGTGGTGGAGCCTGCCGAGCCGGTCCTCTCGGTGAATAATATCGAGGTGATCTACGACCGGGTCATTCTCGTGCTGAAGGGCGTGTCGCTGACCGTGCCGGCCGGCGGCATCGTGGCGATCCTTGGCGCCAACGGCGCCGGCAAGACCACGACGCTGAAGGCGATCTCGAACTTGCTGCATGCCGAGCGTGGCGAGGTCACCAAGGGCTCGGTCGCGTTCGACGGTGCGCGCGTCGATCATCTCAGTCCGAACGAGCTGGTGCGGCGCGGCTGCATCCAGGTCATGGAGGGCCGGCATTGTTTCGGCCATCTGACCATCGAGGAAAACCTGTTGACCGGGGCCTTCACGCGTCGCGACGGCAACCGCGCCATCAAGGACGACCTGGACATGATCTACGATTATTTCCCGCGCCTGAAGCAGCGCCGCACGTCGATGGCCGGCTATACGTCCGGCGGCGAGCAGCAGATGTGTGCCGTCGGTCGCGCCATGATGAGCCGGCCCAAGATGATCCTGCTCGACGAGCCCTCGATGGGGCTGGCGCCGCAGATCGTCGACGAGATTTTCGAGATCGTGCGCGACCTCAATGCCCGGCAGGGCGTGTCGTTCCTGGTCGCCGAGCAGAACACCAACATGGCGCTGAAATACGCCACCTACGGCTACATTATGGAGACCGGGCGCATCGTCATGGACGGCGCGGCCGAGACGTTGCGCGACAATGAAGACGTCAAGGAATTCTATCTCGGCATTGGCGGCGAGGGCCGCAAGTCGTTCCGCGACGTCAAGAGCTACAAGCGCCGCAAGCGCTGGCTGACCTAACCCGAGGGAGGACCTGCCATGATCCGTAAAACGACCTTTCTTTCCGCAGCGGCGGCGGTGCTGCTCGCGCTCGCGCCGGCGCCCGTGCTGGCACAGGCGCAGCCTCAACCGGCCGCCGCATCCGCCAGCCGGCTCGACGAGATCGTCAGCCGCGGCGTGCTCAAGGTCGGCATGCCGGGCGATTACAAGCCGTTCGGCTACATGGACAAGAAGACCGGCGCCTTCGAGGGCTTCGATGTCGAGATGGTCGAGGCGCTCGGCAAGGCGCTTGGCGTCAAGGTCGAGGTGGTGAAATCGAGCTGGCCGACGCTGATGAAGGATTTCGAGGGCGGCGCCTTCGATATCGCGGCCGGCGGCGTGTCGATCACGCTCGAGCGGGCCAAGAAGGGCTATTTCTCCACCGCGCTGATGCGCGAGGGCAAGACGCCGATCACCTTGTGCAAGAACAAGGAAAAATTCGAGACGCTGGCCGAGATCGACAAGCCCGACGTCAAGGTGATCGTCAATCCGGGCGGCACCAACGAGAAGTTCGCCCGCGCTCACCTGAAGAACGCGAAGATCACCGTCTATCCCGACAACGTCACGATTTTCGAGCAGATCGTGAAGGGCGACGCCGACCTGATGATGACGGATTCCTCCGAGACGCGCTATCAGCAGAAGCTGCATCCGGAATTGTGCTCGGTGCATCCCGACAAGCCGTTCGACTTCGCCGAGAAGGCCTATCTGTTGCCGCGCGACGTGCCGTTGAAGGCCTTCGTCGACGAATGGCTGCACATCATGGTCGAAACCGGCCAGTACCACACGCTGTTCGCCAAATATTTCAGTTGATTCCCGGAAGGTCGTGGATGCCCGCCCATTTCGACGCCAAGGAAACCCGCGACCCCGCCGCGCGCGAGAAGGCGCTGTTCGCAGGCCTGCGCCGGCATCTCGAGGCGGTGCAGGCCAAGGCGCCGACGCTGCGCGGGCAACTGAAGGGCATCGCGGTCAAGGGGCTGGTCGATCGGGCCGCGCTGCAGCAGGTGCCGGTGCTGCGCAAGCCCGATCTGGCGGCCATGCAGAAGGCGCGGCCGCCCTTCGGCGGGCTGAACGGCACCAAGGTGGCAGGGCTCAGGCACCTGCTGGTCTCGCCCGGCCCGATCTTCGAGCCAGAAGGGCGGGGCGATGACTGGTGGGGCGCGGCGCGCGCCCTGTTCGCGGCCGGGTTCCGCAAGGGCGACATCGCGCATAACTGCTTCAGCTACCATCTGACGCCGGGCGGCCATATCATGGATTCCGGCGCGCAGGCGCTCGGCTGTCCGGTGATCCCGGCCGGCGTCGGCAATACCGAGCAGCAGATCGAGGCGATCGTGGCGTTGCAGCCGGCCGGCTATATCGGCACGCCGGATTTCCTGAAAATCCTGCTCGACAAGCTGGCCGAGGCCGGCGCGAAAAACCCGTTCCGGCAGGCGCTCGTCTCGGGCGCTGCCTTCCCGGCCTCGCTGCAGCAGGAGGTCGCGAAGCATGGCGTCGCGACCTACCAGGCTTATGCGACGGCCGAATTCGGCGTCATCGCCTATGAGACGCCGGCGCGCGCCGGGCTCACCGTCAACGAGGGCCTGATCGTCGAGATCGTGCGGCCCGGCACCAGCGAGGCGGTGCCCGAGGGGGAGGTCGGCGAGGTCGTGGTGACGCGGCTCAACCCGGATTATCCGCTGCTGCGCATGGGCACCGGCGACCTGTCGCGCGTGCTGCCCGGCCCGAGCGTATGCGGGCGCACCAACATGCGGCTCGCCGGCTGGATGGGCCGGGCCGACCAGCGCACCAAGGTCAAGGGCATGTTCGTCGACCCAGCGCAGGTGGCGGAGGTTGCCCGGCGCTTCCCCGAACTCGGCCGGCTGCGGCTCGTGGTCAGCCGTGCCGCCGAACAGGATGCGATGCTGCTCAAGGCCGAGACGCGCTCGCGCAGCGCCTCGCTGTCGGAGGCGGTCGCGACCGCGTTGCAGGCCGCGACCAAGCTCAAGGGCGCGGTCGAACTGGTGGCGCCGGGCAGCCTGCCGAATGACGGCAAGGTCATCGTCGACGAGCGCCCGAACGCATAGAGCTGCACTACCGGGTGCGACGGGTCGTCCCGGCGCCACGCAACATGCTTCCATCGCTGCATATTCCGGTTAGAACCATGGCGATGAACGACAAGCTCTCCTCCCAGCCGGCGACCGGCGCCACACATCGGCCGTCCGGCCACCCCTCGGTGAAATCCGGCCGCGTCGGCGTGCTGCTGCTCAATCTCGGCACGCCGGATGCGACCGATTACTGGTCGATGCGGCGCTATCTCAAGCAGTTTTTGTCCGACCGGCGCGTGATTGAGGTGCCGCGCCTGATCTGGTGGCCGCTGCTCAATCTCGTCATCCTGACCAAGCGCCCCGGGCCGAAGGGCCGCGACTACGCCACGATCTGGAACAAGGAGCGCGACGAGAGCCCGATCAAGACGATCACCCGCTCGCAGGCGGAAAAGCTCGCGGCGCGCCTGGCGGATGATGAGCGCATCGTCGTCGATTGGGGCATGCGCTATGCCAACCCGTCGACCGAAAGCCGCATCAGGGCGTTGCAGGAGCAGGGCTGCGACCGCATCCTGCTGGTGCCGCTCTACCCGCAATATGCCGCCGCGACCACGGCGACGGCGGCCGATGAGGGGTTCCGCGCCCTGATGAAGCTGCGCTGGCAGCCTTACGTGCGCGTCGCGCCCGACTGGCACGACGATCCGGCCTATATCGCGTCGGTGGCGCAATCGGTGCGCAAGCACCTGGAGGGGCTCGATTTCGAGCCGGAGAAGCTGATCGTCACCTTCCACGGCATGCCGAAGAAATATCTCGAGGCCGGCGATCCGTATTATTGCCAGTGCATGAAGAGCGGCCGCCTGCTGCGCGCCGAACTCGGCATGGACGAGGAGCGCCTGCTCATCACCTTCCAGTCGCGCTTTGGCACCGACGAATGGCTGCAGCCCTATACCGACAAGACGGTCGAGGCGCTGGCGCGCCAGGGCGTCAAGCGGCTGGTGCTGGTCGCGCCCGGCTTCACCGCCGATTGCCTGGAGACGCTGGAGGAACTCGATGTCGAGAACCGCGAGATCTTCATGCATCACGGCGGCGAGAAGTTCAGTTATGTGCCGTGCCTGAACGACAGCGAGGGCGGCATGGACGTCATCGAGAAACAGGTCAGGCGCGAGTTGATGGGCTGGCTGTGAGGCTTGCCGGCCGGATCGTCGCGGCGGCGCTGTTTCTTTTTGCCGCGCCGGCCTTTGCCGACGGCATCGGGCCGGGGCCGATCAGGCCGAAGGGGGCGGAGGGGTCTCCGGCGCGCTTTCTCCACAGCAACGCAACGTGCCGGACGGCGAGCGACGGTTGCCGCATCTGCACCCGCACCAACGCCGGCATGGCCTGCTCGACGGCGGGTTTCGCCTGCGTTGCGACGGCGTGGACCTGCACGGAAAACGGCGCTGGGACGCCGCGCTGAGCGTCGCCAGCGCCCGGCCTTGCGGTTCGCGTGCGCGCCCCCCCTGAAAACGGTGCTCACTTTCCGCAATCATGCTCTAAGATCGGGCGTGTCTGATTGGGGAGCATGAGATGATAATCGACGGCACCGGCGTTTTTGCGATCATCCTGCTGGTCTTTGTGATCCTGACGGTGATCCTCGGCATCAAGCAGGTGCCGCAGGGCATGAACTACACCGTCGAGCGCTTCGGCCGCTATCGGCGCACGCTGACGCCGGGCCTTGGCCTGGTCATCCCCTATATCGAGTCGATCGGCCACAAGATCGTGATGATGGAGCGCGTGCTCGACGTGCCGACGCAGGAGGTCATCACCAAGGACAACGCCTCGATCCGGGTCGACGGCGTGCTGTTCTACCAGATCCTCGATGCGGCGCGCGCCTCCTACGAGGTCGAGAACCTCGAGAAGGCGCTGCTCAACCTGACCATGACCAACATCCGCACCGTGATGGGCTCGATGGATCTCGACCAGTTGCTGTCGCATCGCGACGAGATCAACACGCGGCTGCTCGGCGTGGTCGATGCCGCGCTCTCGCCCTGGGGCGTGAAATGCACGCGCGTCGAGATCAAGGATATCGTGCCGCCGGAGGACCTGGTCCAGGCGATGGGGCGCCAGATGAAGGCCGAGCGCGAGAAGCGTGCTGCCGTCCTCGAGGCGGAGGGCGACCGGCAGGCGGCGATCCTGCGCGCCGAGGGCGACAAGCAATCGGCGATCCTGTCGGCGGAAGGCCGCAGGGAAGCTGCCTTCCGCGATGCGGAGGGGCGCGAGCGCCAGGCGGCGGCCGAGGCGACGGCGACGCGGGTTGTCTCCGAGGCGATCGCCGGTGGCGAGCTCGCGGCGGTGAACTATCTCGTCGCGGAAAAATATGTCGGCGCGCTGCGCAGCTTCGCCGAGGGCAACAACCAGAAGATCATCATGCTGCCGCTCGATACCGCCGGGCTGATCGGCACCATCGGCGGCATCGCGGAGATCGCGCGCTCGGTCGGCAACGAGCCGCCCTCCGGCGGGCGGCGGCCGCAGACGACGCCGCGCATCAACACGCAAGGATAGCCGATCATGATGGGGGCGCTGGGATTCTGGGGTTGGCTCGGCCTCGGGCTGCTGTTGATCGCCGGCGAGTTGCTCCTGGTGCCGGGCGGGTTCCTGCTCTGGGTCGGCATCGCGGCGATCCTGGTCGGGCTGGTCGAGACCGTGCTGCCGCTCGGCTGGGTGGCCGAGTTGGTGCTGTTCGCGGCGCTGTGCCTCGTCGCCGTGGTCGGGGGCCTGCGCATCGCGCGGGCGCGCACCAAGGAGGTCGGCGGCCTGCAACTGAACGACCGGCTCGAGGGCTTGCGCGGCCAGGTCTTCCACCTCGATTCGGCGATCAGCGACGGCTATGGCCGTATCCGCGTGCATGACAGCGTGTGGCGCGTGCATGGCCCGGATCTGCCGGCCGGTGCGCCCGTGCGCGTGATCGGGATCGAGGGCGCGACGCTGGTCGTGGAGCCGGCTTCCCACGGCTGAATCGTGGCCTGCGGACGGGCGTGGGGCGGCCGCGCGCAACGTGCCCTGAACAGGCCGCGAAACTTTGTTTCATGTTGACGCCATAAATCTGCGACAAATTGCGCCGACCGGGCCAGACCCGGACATTTTCTTATGAAAGGCCGAAATTCCGCGCTTGTGCGCGGAAATGTTTTCTGCCATGTTCGCGCGCCCTAGATAGGACAGTCTTGCTGACCTTTAACGTCTGGCGAAAAGCGATGCTTTCGGCCGGTGACATTGAGGTGGCGGGCGGCCCCGATAGATCATTCAGTACTGGAGCGGATCGGAGAAGACGATGTCGACGATTGCGGAACGCACGGCCGGAAGCGGTATGGCACGGGTCAAGGCCCTTGACGCCAAACGCGAGCGTCCGATGTTCCGCAATGTGGCCGAGACCGAGCGCATCACCGTGCGCGACCCGGCGCTGCCAGCGGGCAGCGGGCTTTATCATCCGGGCAAGGAGCACGATTCCTGCGGTGTCGGCCTGATTGCCGACATGCAGAACCGCAAGAGCCACGACATCGTCGCCAAGGGCCTGCAGATCCTGGCCAATCTCGACCATCGCGGCGCGGTCGGCGCCGATCCGAAGCTCGGCGACGGCTGCGGCATCCTGGTGCAGATTCCGCATCGCTTCTTCTTCGAGGAATGCGCGCGGCTTGGCATCCACCTGCCGGCGGCGGGCGAATATGCCGTCGGCCAGTTCTTCATGCCGCGCGATGCCGCCTGCCGGGCCGAGGCTGAGGCGATCGTCAATCGCATGATCGAGGACGAGGGCCAGGTGCTGCTCGGCTGGCGCGACGTGCCGGTCGATTCGAGCGATCTCGGTGATGCGGTCAGGGCGGTCGAGCCGGTGCACCGGCAGGTGTTCATCGGGCGCGGCGCCGGCGTCGAGCCGGGCGACGATTTCGAGCGCAAGCTCTTGATCGTGCGCAAGATGGTGTCGGCGGCGATCTACGTCATCAAGACGCCGGCGATGGCGGAGTTCTACCCCGTCTCGGTCTCGTCGCGCACCGTGGTCTACAAGGGCATGGTGCTGGTCAGCCAGCTTGGCAGTTACTATCGCGACCTGACCGATGCGCGCTTTGCCAGCGCGCTGGCGCTGGTGCATCAGCGCTTCGCCACCAACACATTCCCGTCGTGGCGCCTGGCGCATCCCTATCGCATGGTCGCCCATAACGGCGAGATCAACACGCTGCGCGGCAACGTCAACTGGATGGCGGCGCGCCAGGCCTCGGTCGATTCCAAGCTGTTCGGCAACGATATCGAGAAGCTGTGGCCGATCTCCTACGAGGGCCAGTCGGACACCGCCTGTTTCGACAATGCGCTCGAATTCCTGGTGCGCGGCGGCTATTCGCTGGCGCATGCCATGATGATGCTGATCCCGGAAGCCTGGGCCGGCAATCCGCTGATGGACGAGGAACGGCACGCCTTCTACGAGTATCACGCGGCCCTGATGGAGCCGTGGGACGGGCCGGCCAACCTCGCCTTCACCGACGGGCGCCAGATCGGCGCCACCCTCGACCGCAACGGGTTGAGGCCGAGCCGCTATATCGTCACCAGGGACGGGCTCGTGGTGATGGCCTCCGAGATGGGCGTGCTGCCGATCCCGGAAGAGGACATCGTCACCAAGTGGCGGCTCCAGCCCGGCAAGATGCTGCTGATCGACCTCGAACAGGGCCGCATCATCTCGGATGACGAGATCAAGGCGAGCCTCTCGAAGGCCAATCCGTATCGCGAGTGGATCGCGCGCACGCAGATCGTCATCGAGGACCTGCCCTATGTCGAGGCGCGCGCCTCGCGCACCGACGTGCCGCTGCTCGACCGGCAGCAGGCCTTCGGCTACACGCAGGAAGACCTCAAGTTCCTGATGTCGCCGATGGCCACCACCGGCCAGGAGGCGGTCGGCTCTATGGGCACCGACACGCCGATCTCGGCGCTGTCGGACAAGGCGAAGCTGCTCTTCACCTATTTCAAGCAGAACTTCGCCCAGGTCACCAACCCGCCGATCGACCCGATCCGCGAGGAACTGGTGATGAGCCTGTTGTCCTTCATCGGACCCCGGCCGAACCTGTTCGATCTCGAGGGCGTCTCGAAGCGCAAGCGGCTCGAGGTGCGCCAGCCGATCCTGACCAATGACGATCTGGAAAAGATCCGCAATATCGGCGTGATCGAGGACCGGTTCGACACCAAGACGCTCGACATGACCTATCCCTCGCGCGAGGGCGCGGGCGGCATGCCGGGGGCACTCGCCCGGTTGTGCGAGCGGGCGGAAGCGGCAGTTGTCGGCGGCTACAACATCATCATCCTGTCCGACCGCATGGTCGGCGCCGACCGCATCCCGATCCCGTCGCTGCTGGCGACGGCGGCGGTGCATCACCACCTGATCCGCAAGGGCATGCGCACCGCGGCGGGGCTGGTGATCGAGACCGGCGAGCCGCGCGAGATCCATCATTTCTGCTGTCTCGCCGGCTATGGCGCCGAGGCGATCAACCCGTATCTCGCCTTCGAGACGCTGCTCGCCGAGCATGCCGGCGGCGCCTTCCCGCAGGAGGTCGATGCGGATGAGGTCGTCAAGCGCTTCATCAAGTCGATCGGCAAGGGCGTGCTCAAGGTGATGTCCAAGATGGGCATCTCGACCTACCAGTCCTATTGCGGCGCGCAGATTTTCGACGCGATCGGGCTGCGCTCGGATTTCGTCGACCGGTATTTCTTCGGCACCGCCACCACCATCGAAGGCGTCGGGCTCGAGGAGATCGCCGCGGAGACGGCGCGGCGCCACGCGGATGCGTTCGGCAAGGCGCCGATCTACCTGCATCAGCTCGATGTCGGCGGCGAATATCTCTACCGCGAGCGCGGCGAGAACCATGTCTGGACGCCCGATACGGTGGCGACGCTGCAACATGCGGTGCGCGGCAATTCCCAGGAGCGCTACCGCGAATTCGCCCGCATGGTGAACGAGCAGGAGAACCGCTTCACCACGCTGCGCGGCCTGTTCGAACTGCATCTGGCACAAGATCGCGGCGTGGCGCCGGTGCCGCTCGAGGCCGTCGAGCCGGCGGCCGATATCGTCAAGCGCTTCTCGTCGGGGGCGATGTCGTTCGGCTCGATCTCGCGCGAGGCGCATGAGACGATGGCGATCGCCATGAACACGCTCGGCGGCAAGTCCAATACCGGCGAGGGCGGCGAGGAAGCCGAGCGCTTCAAGCCGATGGCGAACGGCCGCTCGCGGCGCTCGGCGATCAAGCAGGTCGCCTCGGGCCGCTTCGGCGTCACCACGGAATATCTGGTCAATGCCGACCAGATGCAGATCAAGATGGCGCAAGGGGCGAAGCCCGGCGAGGGCGGCCAGCTGCCCGGCCACAAGGTCGATGCCGTGATTGCCAAGGTGCGCCATTCGACGCCGGGCGTCGGGTTGATCTCGCCGCCGCCGCATCATGACATCTATTCGATCGAGGATCTGGCCCAGCTGATCTTCGACCTGAAGAACGTCAATCCGGCCGCCGATGTCTCGGTCAAGCTGGTGTCGGAGGTTGGCGTCGGCACGGTCGCGGCCGGTGTCGCCAAGGCGCGCGCCGACCATATCACCGTGTCGGGCTTCGAGGGCGGCACGGGTGCGAGCCCCTTAACCTCGCTGAAGCATGCCGGCTCCCCATGGGAAATGGGCCTTGCCGAAACGCATCAGACGCTGGTGCTCAACAAGCTGCGCTCGCGCATCGCGTTGCAGGTCGATGGCGGCATCCGCACCGGCCGCGACGTGGTGATCGGCGCGCTGCTCGGCGCGGACGAGTTCGGCTTCGCCACCGCGCCGCTGATCGCGGCCGGCTGCATCATGATGCGCAAGTGCCACCTCAACACCTGTCCGGTCGGCGTGGCGACGCAGGACCCAGTGCTGCGCAAGCGCTTCAAGGGCCTGCCGGAGCATGTCATCAACTACTTCTTCTTCGTGGCGGAAGAGGTGCGCGAGATCATGGCGGCGCTCGGCGTGACGCGGTTCTCCGAGCTGGTCGGCCATGCCGACTGGCTCGACAAGCGCGCCGGCATCAGCCACTGGAAGGCGCGCGGGCTCGATTTCTCCCGCGTGTTCCAGACGGCCCTGACGGATGAGGGGGCGGCTGTCTCGCATACCGAGCGCCAGAAGCATCCGATCGACGCCGTGCTCGACCGCAAGCTGATCGCGCAAGCCGCTGACGCGCTCGAGACCGGCACGCCGGTGACGCTCGAAAGCGCCATCAACAACACCGACCGCGCCACCGGGGCGATGCTGTCGGGCGTGATCGCCAAGCGCTACGGCTATGATGGGCTCGCCGACGATACCATCACCGTCAAGCTGAAGGGCATGGCCGGGCAATCGTTTGCCGCCTGGCTGATGGCCGGCGTGACGCTCGACCTCGAGGGCGTCGCCAACGACTATGTCGGCAAGGGCCTGTCGGGCGGCAAGATCGTCATCCGGCCGCCGGCCAATAGCCGCGTCGTGCCGCACGAATCGATCATTGTCGGCAACACCGTGCTGTACGGCGCCATTGCGGGTGAGGCCTATATCAGGGGCGTGGCCGGCGAGCGTTTCGCGGTGCGCAATTCCGGTGCCGTCGCGGTGGTCGAGGGCACCGGCGACCATGGCTGCGAATACATGACCGGCGGCATCGTCGTGGTGATCGGCCAGACCGGCCGCAACTTCGCGGCCGGCATGTCGGGCGGCGTCGCCTATGTGCTCGACGAGGACGGAACCTTCACCAAGCGCTGCAACCTGTCGATGGTCGATCTCGAGCCGGTCGAGGAGGAGGAAGACCTCGCCGACCTGCTGCACCATCATGGCGGGGACCTCGAGACCAAGGGCCGCGTCGATGTGCTCGGCGACATGTCGGGCCATGACGAGGAGCGGCTGCACCAGCTCATCGCCAACCACCTGCACTATACCGGCTCGACGCGGGCGCGCGACATCCTCGAGCATTGGCAGGATTTCCGCACCAAATTCGTCAAGGTGATGCCGGTCGAGTATCGGCGCGCCATCCGCGAGATGGAAAAACGCCGAACGTTGCAGGCGGCCGAATAAGCCGCCGGCCTGGAAGGGCGGGGGCGTCAGTCGTCGTTTTTTCGCATTGTAATCGTTGTTATTCTACGCAGCGTGGCGGCTTCCCGGGAGAGGGCCGCTGCGGTGCCGGGCCGGTGGAGAGCCGTGCCCGCAACCGCCAGGGATCGTAGACGATGGGCAAGGTCACAGGGTTTCTCGAATTCGACCGGCAGGAGAAGAAGTATCAGCTTGCCGGCGACCGCATCCGGCATTTCCGCGAGTTCACGCTGCCGCTCGACGATCGCGATCTCGGCCGCCAGGCGGCGCGCTGCATGGATTGCGGCGTGCCGTTCTGCCACGGGCCGACCGGCTGCCCGGTGCATAACCAGATCCCCGACTGGAACGATCTGGTTTATCGCGGCAACTGGCAGCAGGCGTCGATCGACCTGCATTCAACGAATAATTTTCCCGAATTCACCGGGCGCATCTGTCCGGCGCCGTGCGAGGAAGCCTGCACGCTCAATCTCGAGAACATGCCGGTGACGATCAAGACGATCGAGCAGGCGATCGCCGACAAGGCGTGGGAGAACGGCTGGATCAGGCCGGTGCTGCCCGAGCGCGCCTCCGGGCGCCGCGTGGCGATCGTCGGCTCGGGGCCGGCCGGCATGGCGGCGGCGCAACAACTGGCGCGCGCCGGTCACGAGGTGCATGTCTACGAGCGCGAGCCGCGCGCCGGCGGCCTGCTGCGCTACGGCATCCCCGATTTCAAGATGGAGAAGCACCATATCGACCGCCGCATCGGCCAGATGACGGCTGAGGGCGTGCAGTTCCATTACGGCATCAATGTCGGCGTCGATCTGCCCTTCGCCAAGCTGACCGAGGATTTCGACGCCGTGCTGCTTGCCGGCGGCGCCGAGACGCCGCGTGATCCGCAACTGCCGGGGCAGGAGCTTGCCGGCGTCGATTTCGCCATGCGCTATCTGGTGCAGCAGAACCGGCGCGGCGGCGGCGAGCCGATCGAGGCGGAGGAGCCGCTGCTCGCCGGCGGCAAGCATGTCGTGGTGATCGGCGGCGGCGATACCGCATCCGATTGCGTCGGCACGGCGTTCCGGCAGGGCGCACTGTCAGTGACGCAGCTCGATATCCGTATTAAGCCGCCGCTGCACGAGGACAAGCTCGCCTTCTGGCCGTATTGGCCGACCAAGATGCGCACCTCGTCCTCGCAGGCCGAGGGCGCCGAGCGCGAGTTCCAGGCCGCCACGCTCGGGCTCGAGGGCAAGAAGGGCCGCGTCACCGGGGTGCGCTGCGCGCGGGTCGATGCGAAGCGCCAGCCGATCCCCGACAGCGAATTCGTGCTGCGCGCCGATGCGGTGTTCCTGGCGCTCGGCTTTTCCGGGCCGCTGATGGCGGGGTTGCTCGAGCAGGCGAGCCCGGCGCTCGACCGGCGCGGCAACGTGGCGGCGAACGAAACCGACTACCGCACCTCGCTCGACAAGGTGTTCGCCGCCGGAGACATGCGGCGCGGGCAATCGCTGGTGGTGTGGGCGATCCGTGAAGGCCGGCAGGCGGCGCATGCCATCGACGAATACCTGATGCGCTCGACGGTGCTGCCGATGGTGTGAGAGGGACGCTTGTCGCGCTAACGTCCCGGACCCCAGGCGAAATCATCGGCGCGGCCCTGTTTGGGATGCGAGGCGCGGCCGCGCAGCAGCACATCGACGACATCGGCATAGGCATTGCGGTCGGCGATGGCGGGCGCACCCTCGGCGAGCTTGCCGTCGGCGGCGATCGGCGCCGCCGTCAGCGGCAGCACCGGGCCGGCTGCCGGTCTCGTCTCGATATTGATCGGCAGCATGTCGGGCAGCGGCACCAGGATCGGCAATTCGCGGTGGCCGGGCGCCAGTTCGCGCAGGATCTGCTGGTTGATGTCGATCGGCTGCGCGGTGGCGAGCGGCACGGAGACGGCATCGGGCGCGGCGGGCGCGGTCTCGATCAGCTTGCGCACCAGCTTTTCGGTGAAGAAGGCGAGCTTGCGCGCGCCGGCCTCGGTAAAATGGACGCCATCGCTGGCGCGGATCTTCACCGGCAGTCCGGTCACGTCCGGTCCGGTCGGCGTATAATGGCCGTTCTCGTCGGAAAAAGCCTCCCAGAGATCGATATAGCTCATGCCGGCGCGCTGGACCCGGTCGCGATAGATGTCGTTGAAGGCGAGCATGCGCGCGTTCAACGTCTCGGATTTCATGATCGGCAGGCCGACCCAGACCAGCGGCACGTTCTTCTGCTTGAGAGCCGCGATGATCTCGTCGATGCGCTTGGCATAGATCGCCTTCCAGCCCTCGCTCAGCGGCTCGACGATCTGGCCCGCCTCGTCGCGCAGCGGCTGGCCGTCATTGGAGCCGATCATCATGATCGCCATGTTGATCTTGTCGGGGCCGGCCAGGGCGTCCTGCACGAATTTCACCCAATCGCGGTTGCTGCTGTTGACGAGCCCGGTATCGGCCCTGGCCTTGTTGGTGATCACCAGTTCCGGGGTCGCTGCGAAAGCGGCCCGCAGGCCCTGGCCGAGTTGCAGGCCGAGCGAATCGCCGAAGACGGTGACGTAACGCGTGGCCTTCGGCACCGTGTCCTCCAAGGGCAGCGCATCGTTCTGCGCCGGCTGGGGCAGGGCAGCGGGTGTCTCGCGCTTGCGCGGCGCGTAATGATGCACCGGGCGGGACGGCGCGTAAGCGGGCCGCACCGGCCGCGGCGGCGCGCTCATGAACAGGCGCTGCTGCCTCAGGACCTCGTAGCGCCCGTCATCGAAGGCGTGGCCGGCGCGCGGCAGGACCAGCAGGCAGCACGCCGCGATCAGTGCCGGCACCAGCGCATAGAAGGGTCGGTTGCTGCGCAATCGCTCCTGCTCCGTCAGCTCCCGCGTCGATCCCGGTGACTAGCCGGGAAACTTGGCAGCATGGTGATGCCTGTCAATGCGGGGCCGCTTGCAGACGTGTCAGCACGGCGGCAGAGGCGTAGCCGTCGGGCACCATGCCGCTCGCGATCTGGAAGGCTCGCACCGCCGCGCTGGTCTGTTCGCCGAAACGGCCGTCGAGCTTGCCGACATCGTAGCCGGCGGCCGCGAGGCGCTGCTGCATTTCCAGCCGCTCGGCATGCGACAGTTGCTTGTCGTCACGCGGCCAGGCGGCGCGAATGGTGCCGCCGCCGGCGATGCGATCGCCGAGATGGCCGGCGGCCAGCACATAGCTGTCGGAGATGTTGTAGCTCTTGATGACAGTGAAATTCTGCGTGATCAGGAAGGCCGGCCCGCGCGCGCCGGCCGGCAAATAGAGCGCCGCCTCGCCGCTGGCGGGCAGGGGCTTGCCGTCGGCGCGGCCGACGCCCAGTCGTTGCCAGGCGGCGAAGGGCTGGAAGATCGCCCGGCCGGTGCCTTGAAGCGCGAAGCCGTTGGGCAGCGCGACTTCCATGCCCCAGGGCTGGCCGGCGAGCCAGCCATGTTCCTTGAGGAAATTGGCGGTCGAGGCGAGCGCGTCGGGCACGTCGTTCCAGATGTCCTTGTGGCCGTCGCCGTCAAAATCGACGGCGTAGCGCATGAAGCTCGACGGCATGAACTGGGTCTGGCCCATGGCGCCGGCCCAGGAGCCGAGCATTTTCGCGCGCGTGACGTGGCCCTGTTCGAGGATTTGCAGCGCCTCGATCAACTGGTCGCGGAAGAAATCGCCGCGATAGCGCGCGCAGGCCAGCGTCGCCAGCGAGCGCACGACATAGAGCCCGCCGGTATGGCTGCCGAAATTCGTCTCCATGCCGATGACGCCGAGCAGCGTGTGGCGGTCGACGCCGTATTGCTGTTCGATCCTGGCGAGGATTGGCTTGTATTTTTCCGCCCAGGCGCGGCCGGTCGCCACGCGCTTCGCCGAGACGCCGGCGCCGATGTAATCCCAGATCGGCTGCTGGAATTCGGACTGCCGGTTCAGGTTGGCGAGAATCTTCTGGTCGGGCGTGAAGCCGGCGGTCGCCGCCGCGAAGGTGGTCTCGGAGACGCCCGCCGCCAGCGCCAGCGGCTTGATGCCGGCGAGGCAGGCGGAAAAGGTGCCTTGCGCCATTGCGGAGGGAGCGCCCAGCATCAGACTGGCGGCAAGAGCCCAGAAGGCCAGGCGCATCATGCGCTTCACGCGGCGTTGCGCACGCGCAGCGCCTTTTCCCAGGCGAGCGCCTGGCCGACGATCGCGGCGACATCGTCATGGATCGGCTGCCAGCCGAGAATGGCGCGGGCGCGTGCCGCCTCGGCGACGATGGCCGGCGGATCGCCCGGCCGGCGCGGTTGCAGCACGACGCGAAAATCGACGCCGGAGACCTGCTTCACCACGTCGACGATCTCGCGCACCGAATAGCCGCGCCCGTAGCCGCAGTTGAAGATGCCGCTCTCGCCACCGCCGCGCAGATATTTCAGCGCCGCCATATGGGCGCGGGCGAGGTCGGTGACCTGGATATAGTCGCGCAGGCAGGTGCCGTCCGGCGTCGGATAATCGGTGCCGAAAATCGCCATTTCCGGCCGGTCGCCGATCGCCGTCTGGCAGGCAACCTTGATCAGATGCGTGGCGCCCGCCGTCGACTGGCCGGTGCGGCCTTTCGGGTCGGCGCCGGCGACGTTGAAATAGCGCAGGATGACGTAAGCCAGCCCGTGGGCGCGGGCGGTGTCCTGCAGCATCCACTCGCTCATCAGCTTCGAGCGGCCATAGGGCGAGACCGGGTTCTGCGGCGTGTCCTCGGTGACCGGATTGACCTTGACGTCGCCATAGACGGCGGCGGTCGAGGAAAAGATGATACGCTTGACGCCGCCCTTGACGGCGCATTCGATCAGGTTGCGCGTCTTGGAGGTGTTGTTGAGATAATAGCCGAGCGGATCGGCGACCGATTCCGGCACGACGATGCGCGCCGCGAAATGGATGATCGCCTCGATGCCGTGCTCGGCGATCACCCGGCCGACCAGCGCCTGGTCGCCCATGTCGCCCTCGATGAGCGTGACCTCCTTCGGCACCGCCCACCAGAAGCCGGTGGTCAGGTTGTCGAGCACCACCACGGTTTCGCCTGCTTCCAGCAGTTCAAGCACCATGTGGCTGCCGATATATCCGGCGCCGCCCGTCACCAATACCGTCATGTCGGAAATGTCCTCACACTTGAAGCCCAAGTCATTATGCCATCTAACTCGTGGCCCGTTAAGTTTGTGCTGCGGCAGATGCCGGAGCGCCCGCCCCGTCCGCGGGCTGGAACAATCCGACGTCGCCCATCGTTTTCGGAACCGTGATGAACAAGCCAATCCGTAAAGCCATCTTCCCCGTTGCCGGTCTCGGCACCCGCTTTCTCCCCGCCACCAAGGCGATGCCCAAGGAAATGCTCACCGTCGTCGATCGCCCGGTGCTGCAATGGGTGGTCGATGAGGCGCGCGAAGCCGGCATCGAGCACCTGATCTTCGTCACCGGCCGCAACAAGGGCGTGATCGAGGACCATTTCGACATGGCCTACGAGCTCGAGCACACGCTCGAGGCGCGCGGCAAGCACAAGGAACTCGCGGCGTTGCAGCGCGATCTGCCGGCCGCCGGCACGACGAGCTTCACCCGCCAGCAGGCGCCGCTCGGCCTCGGCCACGCCGTGTGGTGCGCGCGCGACATCGTCGGCGACGAGCCGTTCGCAGTGATGCTGCCCGACATGCTGTCGCGCGGCTGCATGAAGCAGATGATGGCGGCCTATGAGCGCCATGGCGGCAATATCATCGCGGTGGAGGAGGTCGCGCCCGACCAGACCCATCAATACGGCATCGTCGCCAAGGGCAAGGATTTCGGCCGGAGCTTCGAGATCACCAACATGGTGGAGAAGCCGAAACAGGGCACGGCGCCGTCGAATTTCATCATATCCGGGCGCTACATCCTGCAGCCTGAGGTGTTCGATATCCTCTCCGCCAAGGAGACCGGCGCCGGCGGCGAGATCCAGCTCACCGACGCCATGCTGAAGCTGCTGGCGCACCAGAAATTCCACGGGCTGCACTATCAGGGCCGCACCTACGATACCGGCTCCAAGATCGGCTTCCTGACCGCCAATGTCGCCTACGCGCTGGAGCGGGCGGAACTGGCGGAAGATTTCCGCAAGGAACTCAAGACGCTGCTCGGCTGAGGCTGCTGCATCTGCCGTGTCATTCCCGATGATCATCAGGCTGACGAGGAATGATGCGTCACCTGTCTTGCCCCGGCCTCGAGCCGGGGCCTACGGAAACGGGACGCGTGCCGGAATGAGCTGGGTCCCGGGTCAAGCCCGCGACAAAGTGCCTGTTCTCTTCCTTATCGGGATGGGCCGGTCAAGCCGGCCCATGACGGTGGAAAGGGCGGCATCAGACTTTTCAACCGTCGTCTCGGCTGCCGACAAGCCTGCCATTTGCAGCCCTCATGCTGAGCTTGTCGAAGCATGGTCCAGCGCGCATTGAAACACCCTTCGACAGGCTCAGGGTGAGGTCGAGGTTAGCGGGAAACTGGATATCGAGTTGGGCTCGGCATGAGCCCGCCGGGCTCAAACCGGGCTCTTACAAACTCGCCTTCAGGCCGAGCAGCCAGACGCTTGAGGTATAACCCTCGCCGATGACGCTGGAGAGGCCGCGCGTGTAGGTATAGGCGAAGCGCGTCGAGAGCGTGCGGTTCAGCTTGTATTCGGCGTTCAGCGTGCCCGAGGCGGTTTCGTCGCTGCGATCGACGCCGTCATAGCGCGAGGTGCTGTAGCTGAGGCCGGCGCCGAGCGCGAGATTGCGCAGCAACTGATGCTTGAGATCGAACGAGACCCGGTGGGTGAGGGCGCCGGACGAGCCGAGCAGCGTCGTCTCGTCGAAGCTGCTCGACGCCTTGAGCGTCGCGGTAAGCAGCGGCGTCGCCGCCCATTTGATGCTGGCATCGGCGATCGGGCCGCTCAGCGCCGCGAGGCGGGCATCGTCATAGCTGCGCGTGCCGTAGCCGGCCGAGACCTCGCCGGTCAGCAGGCGGGTGATCTCGAAGGTGGTGCCGAGCTTGGCGCTTGCCCCATCCGAGGAGCGCTGGAAACCGGAATTGTCCAATGTCTGGTCGTAGCGGCGCGTATCGATGGTGCCCTCGACGAAGGGCATCAGGCCGGGCTTCAGCTCGTAGCCGGTGCGCAAGGTGACGCCGAAGGCGGTCTCGTTGCGATCGCTCTGGTTGAACGTGGTGCCGCCCGTGGTGGCGATGTTGTCGTAGGTCTGGCGGTCGACATTGCCGCTCAGCGCGAAAACCAGCCGGTTGTAGCGCTGGGTGATGCCGGCGGTCGCGCCATAGGTGTAGGCGAGCGGGCGCTTGGCGGCGCTGACGTTGCGGATATCGGGGCTGCTCAGGCTCTGCGAGGTGACCTGCCCGCGCGCCTCTAGCTTGATCTGGGTATCGCGCGCCATGTCGAGCCTGAGGCCGATGCGGCCGTTGAGATCGGGCCGGTTGGCCTCGCGCGCATTCGGATACCAGCTGTAGCCGCCGGCGAGGTCGCTGGTCAGCTCGTGCCGCGACCAGTCGGAGCGCAGATGCAGTTCCGCGCCTTCCCGGATGAAGCTGGAGGGGTGTTTCGGATTGCCGGCCGAGGCGCTCTGGGTGTTGTCGTCGTAGCCGGCCTGAATCTCGTTCGAGAGTGACAGGTTGAGGTTGCCGAGACGCAGGCCGAGCGGCTGATAGGGGTCGTCATTGCGCCGTTTCGCGGGCGGGCGCGGCGGATCGAGCGCGATGCCGGGCGCGACGCCGGGGCCGGGCGTCGCAACGGCGGTGTTCGGACGCAGGCCGAGCGGCTTTGCCAGCGTGAGCCGATCTGCGCCGTGCAGCCGGTACACGCCCTGGGCGTTATCCTGTTGCGCGCCCGGGCGCGGCTTGCGCGGGCTTGGCGCATCGACCGCCGTATCGGGCAAGGTGCCACGCAGCATCTCCTGCGCATCGGCCTCGCGCGCGGGGCCGATCAGCATCGCGCCGGCAAGGGCCGGCAGCAGCAGGAGAAAGGCGAGCCTTGGCACCGTCGATCCACGGCCGGAGTGCTTAAGCGCGCGGCCGGTGAACGATCCGCGCATGCCCGCGGAATCCGGCCTGTCCCGCGCGCCTTAACACAGGTAAAGCGTCATGGTTAATGCTTGGTTCACCACACGAGCGAAACCGCATGGTGGCGCCGGGCCGCCGCTTGGCTTATCAAGCGGCGGTGCCCTCAAGCAGGAAGAGAAACGCCGGTGTTGAGAATAGAGGCTATCCGCTCCGCCATCCGCACGCTCGAGACGGAACGGGACGGTTTGAGCGCCCTCGCCGGTGCGATCGGCAACGGGCTCGGCGAGGCCTTCGCCGATGCCATCGCCCTGATTTCCGCCTCGCCGGGGCGCGTGATCGTCACCGGCATGGGCAAATCCGGCCATGTCGCGCGCAAGGTCGCGGCGACCTTTGCGTCGACCGGCACGCCGGCCTATTACGTGCACCCGGCCGAGGCGAGCCATGGCGATCTCGGCATGGTGCAGGCGAGCGACATCGTGCTGGCGCTGTCATGGTCGGGCGAGACGGCGGAACTCTCCGACATCATCGATTATTCGCGGCGGTTTCGCGTCGGCCTGATCGCGGTGACCTCGAATGCCGGCAGCACGTTGGCGACCAAGGCCGATATCGCGCTGACCCTGCCGAAAACCACCGAAGCCTGCCCGAACGGCCTCGCGCCGACGACCTCGACGACGATGCAATTGGCGCTCGGCGACGCGATCGCCGTGGCGTTGCTCGAGACGCGCGGCTTCTCGCCGGCCGATTTCCGGGTCTACCATCCCGGCGGCAAGCTCGGCGCCAAGCTGACCTTCGTGCGCGCGGTGATGCATGCCGGCGAGCGCCTGCCGCTGGTCGCGCCCGGCACCGGCATGGGCGACGCCATCCTGGAGATGACGGCGAAAGGCTTCGGCTGCGTCGCCGTGGCCGGGCCGGACGGGCGGCTGGCCGGCATCGTCACCGATGGCGACCTCAGGCGGCACATGGGCAACGGCCTGTTGGCGCGCAGCGTCGACGAGATCATGAGCCCGGCGCCAAAAAGCATCCGCGAGGATGCGCTCGTCGCCGAGGCGCTCGAAATTCTCAACCGCAACAAGATCACCGCGCTGTTCGTCGTCGATGCGGCGGCGCGGCCGGTCGGCATTGTTCATTTCCACGATTTGCTGAGATTGGGGGCTGCATGAATTTCGCGTCCGATAATGTCGCCGGCGCCAGCGCGCAGGTGCTGGAAGCCATTGTCGCCGCCAATGCCGGGGCGGCGAAATCCTATGGCGTCGACGATTTCACCGCCCGCGCCGAACAGCGCCTGCAAGAGATTTTCGAGACCGATCTCGCCATGTTCACGGTGGCGACCGGCACTGCCGCCAATGCGCTGGCGCTGTCGGCGCTGACGCCACCCTGGGGCGCGGTGCTGAGCCACGGCATGGCGCATATCGCCAATGACGAGTGCGGCGCGCCGGAATTCTTTGCCGGCGGCGTCAAGATGCTGGCGCTTGGCGGTCATGGCGCCAAGCCGCTCGCTGCCGACCTCGCGGCGTTCTTCGATGCGCACCAGTTCCGGCCGGTGCATCAGGTCCAGCCCTCGGTCCTGTCGGTGTCGCAGGCGACGGAATGCGGCCTGGTTTACCGGCCGGACGAGATCGCGGCGCTCGCGGCAGCCGCCAAGGCGCGCGGCCTGCGCATGCATATGGACGGCGCGCGCTTCGCCAATGCGCTGGTGGCGCAGGAGGCGAGCCCGGCCGCGCTGACCTGGCGCGCCGGCATCGATGTGCTGTCGTTCGGCGCCACCAAGAATGGCTGCCTCGCCGGCGAGGCGGTGATCTTTTTCGACAAGGCGCTGGCGGCGGATTTTGCCTATCGACGCAAGCGCGCCGGGCAGTTGCTCTCGAAGGGGCGGCTGTTCGGCGCGCAACTCGAAGCCTATCTCCGGGACGACCACTGGCTCGGGCTTGCCCGCCATGCCAATGCCATGGCGAAGCGCCTGGCCGACGGGCTCGTCGCTGCCGGCGGCCGTCTCGTCTGGGCGGTCGAGGCCAACGAAGTGTTCCCGATCCTGCCGCGCCAGACCTGCGATCGGCTCGCGGCGGCCGGGGCGACGTTCTATCCGCGCAGCACCGAGGTCGTGCCTGCCAGCGCCACCATCGGCCGGGACGAGATGATGGTGCGCATGGTGACCTCTTTTGCGACGACGCCGGACGAGGTCGCGCGGGCAATCGCGATTGCCGGCAACAAACCGACGCCTTAATTTTGCGTAAATGCTTGTGCCGCCAGGCGTCTGATGCAGGCGTTCAGCGTGAGTTCAGCCGGAACACGCGACAGGAAGCCATCGGATGAGCGCCAGGACGAGTTCGAAGAGGCCCGTATGAAGCGATTTGCAATGCCGGTTCCGGCCCGCATCCGGCTGAGACCCGCGACGGGCGCGCTCGCGATGGCCTTGCTGCTCGCAGCCGGGGCCGGCGCGGCTCAGGCCCAGTATTACGATCCGTATTTCCTGCCGCCGCGCCCGGTCGGGCCGCGCTATGTCGTTCCGCCCTATGCCGTTCCCCCCCGTGTGGTCGGCCCGGAATACCTGCCATCGGAGATCGTCCAGATCGTGCGCGAGGAAGGTTTCCGGCAGGTGGGGCGGCCGGTCTATGCACGCGGCCGTTACCGGGTCGATGCGACCGACGCCAACGGCAATCGCGTCAGGCTGACGATCGACGACAATTTCGGCGAGATCGTCGGCGCGCGCGTGATCCGGCCGGCCGAGCGTTCGCGCCGCGCCGCGATCCCGGAGCGGCATGAGCGGCACGAGCGGCGTTTGGATGAGCCGGGCCATCACGAGGCGCCGGCCGCCACCGAGGAGCGGGCGCCGAGCGCCGAGAAGATCGTGCCGCTGCCGCCGGCGAAGCCCGAGACCGTCGAGACGCCGGCGCCGGCGCCCGAACCGCCGATCGCGGTAGCGCCCGCCACGACGCCGCCCGCCGCCAAGGACGAGCCGCGCACCGTGCCGGCGCTGCCGCCGGCTGGCGCGGCGAGCCCGGCCGAACTCGGCGCGGTCAAGCCGGACGCGGCTGAGCCTGAAGCGGCCAAACCTGACGCTGCAAAGCCCGAAGCGCCGGTCGCGGCGGTTCCCGCTGTGCCGCCACGCCCGCCCGCCGAGACGCCGAAGCCGGCTGCGCCGCCGCCGGCGGCCGAGGTGCAGGTGCCGGCCGACGCAGCGGCGACGCCGCCGGCCAAGGCCGAGCCACCGGTTGCCAATGCGCCGGTGCCGGCACCCCCCAAGGATGACACGCCGGCCAAGGCGGTGCCGGCCCAGCCTGAACCCAAGGTTGTCGCGCCCGAACCGGCCGCGCCGAAGGCCGAGGCCCCGGCGCCCGCCGACAAGGCCGAGCAGGCCAAATCCGAGCCGGCCGTCAGCACCGAACTTGGCACCGGCACGCGCGCCGCGCCGCGCAAGATCGAGATGGTGCCGCCGGCCATGCTCGACGACGCGCCACCGCGCTCCAGTTCGCCGCTGATCGACACCACGCCGAAGAAGTAATTGGTTGTGGGCGCGCGTGATCCTTCTCCCGCATGCGGGAGAAGGTGGCACGAAGTGCCGGATGAGGGGGCGCGACTTTCCCTCATCCCCCTGCCGGGACCTTCTCCCGCATGCGGGAGAAGGACGAAAGCGCTTGTCGTTGAGGCAATCCCGAAGCCTCGACCCCAAGGAAAAGCCCCTGTCCGGACCGGACAGGGGCTTTTCCTTGAGCCGAGCGGTGCCGAGCCGGTTACGCGGCCTTGGCGGTCTCGATGCGGCGCGGGCCGGCGCTGGCGATCGGGATCAGCTTCGGCTTCTTGGCCTCGGGCACTTCACGCACGAGGTCGATATGCAGCAGCCCATTCTCGAGGCTGGCGCCGGTCACGCCGACATAATCGGCAAGCTGGAAGCGTCGCTCGAAGGCGCGCGCGGCAATGCCCTGGAACAGGACCTCGCCCTTGGCGTCATCCTCGCTGGCGGCTTTCTCGCCACGTACGGTGAGCAGGTTTTCCTTGCTCTCGATGTTGAGGTCGCCCTCGGCGAAGCCGGCGACCGCGATCGAGATGCGATAGGCGCTCTCGCCGGTCTTTTCGATGTTATAGGGCGGGTAGGACTGCGTGGGCGTTTCAACGGTGTTCATCTGATCAAGGATCGAGAACAGCCGGTCGAAGCCGACGGTCGAGCGGTAAAGCGGGGTAAAATCAACCTGACGCATGATGGTCTCCTTGCATGAAGCGAGATTGTCGTGGTCCGCCCCGTGGGCACGGACCTTACGTATCCGTCACCGCCTTTGGCGGCCGGTGACAGGTCTGATATCGGAAGGCATTGGCGTGAATTCAAGGGGCCGCTGGCGGTGGGGCGTGGCCAGTGCTATCGCCGGAAACGGCTGCGCCGAGGCAGCACCCGCCATGGAGAAACCGACGTGACCGCGACCGCGCTTGTCTCCATCGATCTCAATCCGACCCCAGCCGGGGCGCGCGTCGAGATGCTGCGGACGCGCGACGGCCGGCGGTTGCGTGCCGCTTACTGGCTGCCGACCGCGGGCAGCGCGCGCGGTACGATCTGCCTGATGCAGGGGCGGGCCGAGTTCATCGAGAAATATTTCGAGACGATCGCCGATTTCAGGCGGCGCGGTTTCGCGGTGTTCAGCTTCGACTGGCGCGGGCAGGGCGGCTCGGAACGGCTGCTTGCCGATCCACGCAAGGGCTATGTGCGGCGCTTCGACGATTACGCACTGGATCTTGCCGCCGCGCTCGACCGCATGGCGGCGCTCGACGCGCCGCGGCCGTTCTTCGGCGTGGCGCATTCGATGGGGGCGACCGCGACGCTGATTGCGCTGGCGCGCGGCGAGGCGCGGCTGTCGCGTTGCCTGCTGTCGGCGCCGTTCGTCGCCATCCATGACAAGCGCGCGCCGCCGGGCGCCGGCGCGCTCGCGCTGGTGCTCACGGCGCTTGGCGCGCGCCGTTCCTTTATTCCGGGCGGTGGCGGCACCTCGATCATGACCAAGCCGTTCAAGGACAATTTCCTGACCTCGGACCCGGTGCGCTACCGGCGCACGGCGGCGATCCTCGAGGCGGCGTCCGATCTCGGCATTGGCGATCCGACGGTCGGCTGGATCCGGGCGAGCTATCGCGCCTTCGCTGAAATGGCCCGGCTCGATTTCGGCTTCACCTTCCGCACGCCGCTGCTGTTCGTGACGGCTGGCGGCGATACGCTGGTGTCGTCGCGGGCGGCGGAAGCCCTGGCGCAACGCATCAAGGGCGCCGGGCTGGTCGGCATTCCCCATGCCCGCCACGAGATCATGATGGAGCGCGACATCTATCGCGAACAGTTTTTCGCGGCGCTCGATGCCTTCATTCCGGGCGAGCAGGCCGAGGATGCGCCCGCCGCGCGCGCCTCAGCCGTTTAGGATGTCGAGCGCCTGGCGGTGCAGTTCGGGATCGCCGGCCGCGACGATGGCGCCGCCATGGCGGGCCGGGCTGCCATCCCAGGCCGTCACCACGCCGCCGGCGCCCTCGATGATCGGGATCAGCGCGACGATGTCATAGGGCTGCAAGCCGGCCTCGACCACGAGGTCGATCAGGCCGGCGGCCAGCATGCAATAGGCGTAGCTGTCGGTGCCGTAGCGCGAGAGCTTGACGCGGCCGGCAAGCGCATCGAAGCGCGGCTTGCGGGCATCGTCGAACAGCAGCGGGCTGGTGGTGGCGAGATAGGCATCCTCGAGCCGGGCGCAGCGTCGCGTCGTCAGCGTCCGGCTCGTGCCGCGCAGCTTCAGATGCGCCGCGCCGCCAGTGCCGAGGAACAACTCGCCGGTGAAGGGCTGGTTCATGACGCCGAGCACCGGCTGGCCGTTGCGCACCAGCCCGACCAGCGTCGACCACAGCGGGATGCCGCAGATGAAGGCGCGCGTGCCGTCGATCGGGTCGATGACCCAGACGAATTCGGCATCGCCATGCTCGGTGCCGAATTCCTCGCCGAGAATGCCGTGGCCGGGAAACGTCTGCTTGATGCGGTTGCGGATGATGGCCTCGCCGGCGCGGTCGGCCTCCGTCACCGGATCGAACACGGCATGGCTCGCCTTGTCGCTGACCGCGAGGCCGGTGCGGAAGAACGGCATGATCGCCTCGCCCGCCTGGCGCGCGATGTCCTCGATGAAGGATTCCATGTTCACCAGCGTCATCGGCGATTCTCCCGTCGCGCCGGTTCTTGCGCGTTCCCCGGCACGGAGGCAAGGCCGTTGCCGTAAATCCGCATGCCTCGCATGCAATGCTGTCTATCACAGCGCAACGCTGTGGTTCTTAGAAATCTCATGATCGTTATATATTTCAATGGCTTGAGTTGCCTACGGCGCCGAACATGCCGCGCCCGGCGCGGGCGGCGCCTGTCGAGAAAGGACAGCATTGCTGTATTTTATCACGATAGCGCTTGCCTTTTGTGCGTTGCGATATCATATTCACGGCATGCGGTCGTTCGGCTTGGCCAATGACCGTTGCCCTCCTTGGGCGTTTCCTCCCTAGACTTGGGCCGCCTTCGGGCGGCCCTTTTTCTTTTGAGGCGGGCCGCTATTCGGCGGCGTTGCGCTGCGGCGACAGGGCGACCGCGCCGGAGCCGATGATCCTGGCGAAAGTCGCCTGGATCAGCGTCGCCAGTTGCATGAAATTCGGGCTCGGCGCGAAGCTGCGCTCATCCATGTAGAGCGCGCGGTTGATCTCGATCTGAATAGCGTGGCAATGCGAGATCGGGTTGCCGTAATGCTCGGTGATGTAGCCGCCGGCATAGGGCTTGTTGCGCGTGACGAACAGCCCGGCGGCCCGGAAGCAATCCTCGAACACCTCGGCGAGCGCGCCGCCGCAACTGGTGCCGTAGCGGTCGCCGAGCACGATGTCAGCGCGTGGCGCCGGCTCGTTGGCGAGGCTCGCCGAGGGCATCGAGTGGCAATCGACCAGCACCACCACGCCGAAGGCGCGCTGCGAGCGCCCGAGCAGCCGGCGCAAGGCGCGATGATAGGGTTTGTACAGCAGTTCGATGCGCTCCAGCCCCTCGTCGACGCTGAGTTTGCTCGTGTAGATTTCCTGCGCCTCGCCGACGATGCGGGCGATGGTGCCGAGCCCGCCGGCGACGCGCATCGAGCGGGTATTGGCGAAATTCGGCAGGCCGCCATTGAACATTTTCGGATCGAGTTCGTAGGGCTCGCGGTTGACGTCGAGATAGGCGCGCGGGAAATGCGCCCGCATCAGCGGCGCGCCGAGCTTGACGACGCCCTCGAACAGCCGGTCGACCAGGGTATCCTCGGAGCGGCGCAGCGTCAGCGCGTCGAGCCGGGAGCTGGTCAGGAACGAGGCCGGATAAACCGTGCCGGAATGCGGCGAGTTGAAGACGAACGGCGTCACGAGCCGTTCCGGCTCGAGGATATCAAAGGGCGGGTCGATATCGTTCATGCCGGCATCACAGTCCCGTCAGTGTCTCCCGCGCAACGCGGCAACGCACCGCACGCCCATCGTGTGCGGTATTTTTGCGGTTGTCCATCGCCGGTGCTAGGAACCTTCATCGGTCTTTTGGCGATTGCGACGAAAGGCGGATGAGATGATCGAATCCAATATATTAGAGCATGCTCGCGCGCGAAAACCGTTGCCACTTTTTCGCGGCATGCTCTAGGAAGCTTCATCGCTTGTTTACCGTGCCGCTGGCATGTGACCCTGGAGCGATGCATATCGGGAATCCAGCCCTTGGACAGTTTGCCTAAGATCCTCCTCGCGGAAGACGACAACGACATGCGCCGCTTCCTGGTCAAGGCCCTGCAGAATGCGGGCTATGACGTCGCCTCGTTCGACAACGGCATGTCGGCCTATAACCGGCTGCGCGAAGAGCCGTTCGAGTTGCTGCTGACCGATATCGTCATGCCGGAGATGGACGGTATCGAACTGGCGCGCCGCGCCACCGAACTCGACCCCGAAATCAAGGTGATGTTCATCACCGGCTTTGCCGCCGTGGCGCTCAATCCGGATTCGGCCGCGCCCAAGGATGCCAAGGTGCTCTCGAAGCCCTTCCACCTGCGCGATCTGGTCAATGAGGTGAAGAAGCTGCTGGCGGCCTGAAAAGGCTTGCGTTAGCCGCTTGCACAGGGAAGCGCCGGCCGTTATAGGGAGCGCTCCCGATCAACCGCGCGGGGCCCCTCGGGTGCCCCTGCCGGTAACCGTCGTGAAGATGGGCGCTTAGCTCAGCGGGAGAGCACTTCCTTGACATGGAAGGGGTCAGAGGTTCGATCCCTCTAGCGCCCACCATCTTCACACTGATAAAACAAAGACTTATCAGGGGCGCCAGCCCACAAAATGCATCGCAATTCGTCGCTGTCACACCACGGTCACAGCGCGGGGCTTTGCAATGGCTACAATTCGCAAACGGAACGGGAAATATCAGGTTCAGGTCCGCCGTCAGGGCTGCAAGCCGATCTCGAAATCATTCCTGAGATTGGACGATGCGAAAATATGGGCGCGATTGACGGAAGTGGAAGCCGATCAAAACGGCTTACCCGTTGATCCCAAAGTGCTGGCGAAAACGACGGTCAGCGCGGTCCTTGCGCGCTATCGCGATGAGGTCGTCGCTAAGAAGCGCTGCCGTGAGAGCGAAACGACCCTCATCGATGCGATGTTGCGTCAACCTTGGTGCAAACGGTCGCTCGCACAGATCGACAGCGCGACATTTGCGGAATATCGGGACACGCGTCTGCGAACGGTCCAGCCTTGCACGATCAGACGCGAACTCAGCATGCTTCAACATGCCTTCGATATCGCCGCGCGGGAATGGTCATTGCCGTTGCGCGTCAATCCGCTCAAATCCGTTACGAAGCCTGCTGATCCGAACAGGCGGAACCGGCGCTTGCAAAAGGGCGAACTCGATAGCCTCTTGAAGGCGGCAGGAAAAACCAGAAACCCCTTCGTCCTTCCCGTGCTTCGCTTTGCATTGGAAACCGCAATGAGACGCGGCGAAATCCTTGGCCTGTGCGTTCGCGATGTGGACATTGAGCGCTGCACGGCAACGATCAGAGTTTCCAAGAACGGCCACTCAAGAACCGTCCCGCTATCGTCGCTGGCTGTCGCCATTCTTGAGACGGTTATCGCCGTGATGAGCGCCGATGCTAAAGCCGGAAATGAACGTATCTTTCCCATCACTCCGCTTGCGCTTCGTCTCGCATGGGTCAGGCTCACGAAGCGAGCAAAGATTGACGACCTGCATTTCCATGATCTGCGGCATGAGGCGATCAGCAGGTTTTTCGAGAAAGGTCTTACCGTGCCGGAGGTGGCGTCGATCAGCGGTCACAGGGATATCAGGATGCTGCTCCGCTACGCTCACGCCGATAAGAGCAAACTGTCCGAGAAGCTGGATAGCTGAGAATGGACGTGCGGCGTAGTGTGGGCGTTTGTGGTTCTTATGCTGAACTCGCTCGTATGTGTTCTTGACGCCTAGAAACGCTGTCCGGCCTGCGTGGGAAGGAGCGCGCAAGTGGATGGGTTGTAGTGGTCTACATTCTCATGATCTGAGGGATGAACTTCTTTTCAAGGTGTCACTCCCAAACGTAAGGAGGCGTGTCAGGTGCGTGAGCTATGCCAATCGTGGCGTTGACATCACCCCAACTACCTATCGCTTGCATATATATATATGATAGTAGGCATTGCTCTAAGGCCTGAGTTTTCAGACACTTGCGCGCGCAGTTCGTGCGAGTTCGACCAAAAGGCGCTATTTTTGGTTCGTTTTGACCAAGATTGAGGCTTGTGACACCTATGATGGAAGCGATTGAGTTTGATAAGGTAAAGAACAAGCCCATTGTTGAAATACCGACGCCTGTATTGATGCGCGATGTTAATGATAACCCTATGAGGAACTCAAGAGGAAGATTATTGTTTAATGTCAAGAATACGAAGATTGACTTCGGATTATCAAAATTATCTCCCATTATGGAGGCGTTCATCGACGATTATATAATTGGCGGCGGTGTAAAAATATCAAAATCGCATCTCTCGGTCTTCTTTTATCTAGCAAAGACAACGCAGTGGTCTACAGCATCTGTCCTAGTCGATGGTAAAGGAGAGCCTATAATGAAAACAAAAAGTACAGGGTCTGCGTGCATAACTCGGCACGGAAATAGAACTTCAACAAAATCACTCCTAGAAATTTCCGATGGAGCAGGGTGTTCATATGGTACGGTACAGAAATGCTTAGATAAATGGGAAAATCTAGGGGTAATTACTAAAATAGATCCCATCATTACGCATGCCATGGTGCCTAGATTTTCATCTGGCCGCCATCCTGAATATAGAAGATATGAGTTTGATCCTCGTTATGTGTGGAGAGGTGATCTTTTTCTATCGGTCGGGTATCAAGCGCTAACATATTCTGTAAAAGATGGTATGAGCCAGTCGCATTCGTAGTTATTTTCCCTGTTCGACTTCTATTATTTTTACTATCATGGTGTGTATCATCTTTATATATAATTTGGCATCTGGTGCCGATATGTTTTCATGTTTTCTCCATTCATTGAACCGAGCGCTGAATTTGATCTTCGAGTGATACTTGTTATAATCAGTTCCAAAGAGCTGAGTTCCGATGTAGTCGAAGCGTCTGCTAGCCACATCCATATAGAGACATTCAATCTTATAGCGGTCCATTTTATAGCAATCTTGCGTGGCAATAATGGTGCCAATAACGCCATGTTCTCGAAAAATATAAATTATTTTCCGAGTTGTGCGCAATACATCGGCCCTAACACGCTCGACCACATTATCTGGCGGATTGTCGATGTATGATATGCATCCCTCTGTAAAAGACCGACTATCGCTAACGCATCCTTTGTAGCTGAATGTCCCATTACGTTGAGCCCATTCGTATCCGGCGCGGTGTCCTGAGCAATCATCGGTGCAAAGATAGTCTCCGAATGATCTCCGTTCCGATGATGTAGGTTCCTTATGGGTTTGAGCCGGCTGGGTCGCACTTTCTTGTGCCTGACGCGTTATACTCCGATCTATTCCACGCGCTGCGCCGCGCGCCATGCTGTTCACCCAATCCGCATACGCGCTTTCGCCATGCCAGATCAGTATGGGCAACGAACATGCAACTGCGCCCAAAAATCTGGAAAGCATAGTCTTCCTCTTACTGTCGCGCATAATCGGATGCCCATGAGAATGGATTGCGCTGCCCGTTGATGTAGCGAGGTTGCCCTGAGCCATCGAGCGCATCGGCCATGCGTGACTGTGAACGAGCCATAGACATGAGGGCACTGTTTTGGTTCTGAGCGCTCATGTACTGCGCCACGACCTGCATCCGCCCAGCTACACGACGATCACGTTCCGCTGCTATTTGTGACGTGATGCGGGCGTCTTCGACGTTGGCTTGCGCGCGTGTAATTTTCTTCTTGTCTAGGCGCTCTCCGATATCGATCCGTTTTGCCATACGATAATAGATGAGATCGCTATCCCCGCCCCATGCGGCTGCTAGAACCTGATCAGCCTCATTGTAGCATCGGGATTTGTCTACGGCGCTTTTGAATTCACGCGCCTTGCATTCCGCCTCCTTCTGGGAGTGCAGTGTGGTCAATGCGCTTATGTTGCTTTGGCTTGAACTCACGCATCCGCCCATCGCCAACATGGCGACGCAGATTGCTGGCCATCTAATCATTTCCGCCCCCTCCTGTTCGCAACATCGTGGCGAACAGTTACTGATAACATATTATAGTTGATACGCTTAAAGTATGTGACCTGCAATCGATCGGCGCATGGATATGCGCAAGCTGGTCGGCCGGAATTTTGCGCGCTTGCGCCGAGAGAAGGGGCTGACGCAGGAGCAGGTGGAAGAACGTTCTGGCTTCAGTCAGCAGTATCTCAGTGACCTTGAGCGCGGCCGCCGTAATCCAACAGTCATCACTCTGTATGAGCTAGCGCAGGCGCTTGGCATCAGCCATGTCGCTCTTGTCGAACCAGATGACGCGGCTTCGGACGGGACGAAAAGTGGTCTACCTAACTGAGGCAAACCGTCTTTGCGCTTCGCATCCCATCGACTATGCGGGATCGGGCGTCATCTCTGCTTAGGTGTTACGGAGCAGATAGGCATAAAGTCCTACAATGACACCTTGGCCGATCTCTTGCGTAAGTAGCGATCTGGAAGTTCGTTAGGTGCCAACATGACCGCCGTACTCGGAATTGACGCAGCTTGGACAGCCACGCAGCCGAGCGGTGTTGCTCTGGTCGAGAGGCAGGGCACGGCTTGGCGATTGATTGCAGCGGCTTCGTCGTACTCGAATTTTATTCAGACCGGGATGCGTCCTGTTAGCGAGCATTGCAGGCCATCGTCTTCTATCATCGATTTGAGAGTTTTACTCGATGCGGCGTCGGTAATGACAAGCGGCAGCGTCGATCTGATTGCAGTTGATATGCCGTTGGCGAGAACGCCAATTATTGCTCGCCGTACTTCCGATAATGCGGTTTCACGTGCCTACGGAGCAAGGAAATGCAGCACGCACACACCAAGCGTAATTCGTCCGGGTCCGATTAGTGACGCAATGCGAGCGACGTGTGAGGCATCTGGCTATCCGCTTCTGACACAGAGCATTTCAACGCCGGGGCTGATCGAGGTCTATCCGCATCCGGCGCTGGTCGAGCTTACAGGTGCATTTGAACGTCTGCCCTATAAGATTTCAAAAATACGGAACTATTGGCGGGACGAAACGCCAGCGAACCGACGCAGCCGCTTGCTGGATCAATGGACCGCGATCGTGGCAGCGTTGGAGAATGAAATTGCAGGCGTCAGCGCCATGCTTCCTGTGCCGCAACAGACGGCTGCAACATGGGAGCTAAAAGCGTTCGAAGATGCGCTGGATGCCGTGGTCTGTGCCTGGGTAGGCATCTGTGCCCTTGAAGATCGCGCGATGCCGTACGGCGATGATGTGTCAGCGATATGGATACCTGTAGCGAAAAGGAATGGGGGATGATCCTGCTCACATACGCATTCCCTGCATTATATGAGCGTCGTGTTTGGATTTGCGGCGGGGACTGCCCCGGGGATATTTGAGAGGGCCGTCTATCTCACCGATGAAATGGCGAGCATTCCACGCCGTAGACGTACGCGATTGCAACGTGGTGGGTTTTGAATATCAGCGCCAACGTGTCACAGCACAGTCACAACAGGCCCCTGTTTTTTGTGACAATCCGCTTGTAACACCTTGGATGTGTAGCTATCGTTGGTGTGGTAAGCGTATGAATTTGCGGTGTAAATTTTGTAGGTGATGGCTTAGCTCAGCGGGAGAGCACTTCCTTGACATGGAAGGGGTCAGAGGTTCGATCCCTCTAGCGCCCACCATCTTCACCCTCGACATTGCTAAACTATTCTCCGGCTTCGCAGGCGATGCCCTGGTTCGGCGCGGCCTCGCTCAGGCATTCGGCGCGGGCGGTGGCTCCGGCGGCACCGGAAAGCCGGGCGGGACGGGCGGTGGCGTCGGGAGTTCTGGCTCCGGCAATTCCTGCGGCGGCGGGGTCGGAATCTCCTGCGGCGGCGCGTTGGGTGGCACCTCCCGTTCCGGTTCGGGCTCCTGGTCCGGCGCCGGCGGGGGCGGCATCGGCTTTTGCGCGGTCCCCGGCAAGGTCTTGCGTTCCGCTAAGCTGTTGGCTTTGGTCATTTCAGAGCCTCCTGAAACAGAAACCGCTGCCGGTGGGCACTGTTCCCTCCCGGGCGCGGACAAGCCTCGCCAAGAGCCGTGACGGGCGTATCGAAGCGCGCTAGAGATGGCCGCATGATTGCGATTTGGCGGCCGGAACTGGCCGCCCGGGTTCGGAGAGCGGGATGAGCGACGAGGTCTTCATTTGCGATGCGGTGCGCACGCCGATCGGCCGGTTTGGCGGCGCGTTGGCGCGGTTGCGCACCGACGATCTCGCGGCGGCGCCGATCAGGGCGCTGCTTGCGCGCCACCCGGCGCTGGCCGGCGCGGTCGAGGATGTCTTCCTCGGCTGTGCCAACCAGGCGGGCGAGGATAACCGCAACGTGGCGCGCATGGCGGCGCTGCTGGCCGGCCTGCCGGAGACGACGCCGGGCGTGACGCTGAACCGGCTGTGCGCGTCCGGGCTCGATGCCGTCGGCAGCGCGGCGCGCGCCATCAAATCCGGCGATATCGCGCTGGCGATCGCCGGCGGTGTCGAGAGCATGACGCGCGCGCCCTTGGTGATGGGCAAGGCCGAGAGCGCCTTTCAGCGCAAGGCCGAGATATTCGACACCACCATCGGCTGGCGTTTCGTCAATCCGGCGCTGAAGGCGCAATATGGCATCGATGCCATGCCCGAGACCGGCGAGAACGTCGCCGAGGAGCACCAGATTTCGCGCGCCGACCAGGACGCCTTCGCGCTGCGCTCGCAGCAGCGCGCGGGCCGGGCGATCGCCAACGGCTTCTTCGCGGACGAGATCGTGCCGGTTGCGGTGCCGGCGGGCAAGGCCGGCACCGTGAGCGTGGAGCATGACGAGCACCCGCGTCCGGACACGACGCTGGAGGCGCTTGCCAAGCTGCGACCGATCGTGCGCGGCGACGGCACGGTGACGGCCGGCAACGCGTCCGGCATCAATGACGGCGCGGCGGCGCTGGTGCTGGCTTCGCCCGAGGCGGCGGAGAAACACGGCCTGACGCCGCGAGCCCGCGTGCTTGGCATGGCGTCGGCCGGCGTCGCACCGCGCGTGATGGGCATCGGGCCGATCCCGGCGGTGCGCAAGCTTCTCGAGCGCACC
This sequence comes from uncultured Alphaproteobacteria bacterium, assembly GCA_937988775.1. Lineage (GTDB taxonomy): Bacteria > Pseudomonadota > Alphaproteobacteria > Rhizobiales > Beijerinckiaceae > CALKHP01. Next base: position 61,427 of record CALKHP010000058.1, on the reverse strand, counting down.
GGCCTGACGATCGGCGCCATCGACGCCATCGAACTGAACGAAGCCTTTGCCAGCCAGGCGCTGGCGACGATGCGGGCGCTCGGCCTCGCCGACGACAGCGAGCATGTCAACGCCAATGGCGGCGCCATCGCGCTCGGCCATCCGCTCGGCATGTCGGGCGCGCGCATCGCCATGACGCTGGTGCATCAGCTCGCGGCGAGCGGCGGGCGCTACGGCATCGCGACGATGTGCGTCGGCGTCGGCCAGGGCGTGGCACTCGCCATCGAGCGCGTGCACTGAAGAGTGGCGGTTTGGGGCTTGATATTTCGAGACCCATCGGGCATAGAACCGGCTCGAATTCCGGCTGCTCTCGTGGCCGCACGTCGTTTTCGACGAAACGTCAGTGATTGACGACATCCCTTGGCGGGCAAAATGCTCGCCAGTTTGCTTTGTAGGGCCGTGCCATGAAGATCCGTAACTCGCTCAAGTCGCTGCTTAAGCGGCATCGCGACAACCAGTTGGTCCGCCGCAAGGGCCGCGTCTATATCATCAACAAGACGCAGAAGCGCTTCAAGGCGCGCCAGGGCTGAGCCCGGTATTCCGCCGTCAACGATCACGATTTGTCGTTTTGACATCCGGGCACGACGTCATACCCTGAACGGTATGGTGTTTCGTGCCTGTGCCGTTTCGCTGCTGCTGCTCCTCGCGCCTGTCGCCGGCCATGCCGAACAGGGCGCGCCGGATGCGTCGGTTCAAACGGGCCCTGAATCCCGGCTCAACCAGCTTTTCACCCAGCTCAAAGCCGCCAAGGATGAAGCGGAAGCGCAGTCGCTTGGCGCCGAGATCGAGCGCCTCTGGTCGCGCTCGGGCAGCGATACCGCCGACCTGCTGCTGCAGCGCGTCACCATCGCGGTCGCCGCCGGCCAGCAGGATGTCGCGCTCGACCTGCTCGATTCGATCCTGGCGCTGCAGCCGGGCTGGGCCGAGGCGCGCAACCGCCGGGCGACGCTGAACTTCATGCGCGGCGATCTCGATGCCTCGATGCGCGATCTCGCGCTGGTGCTGCGCGACGAGCCGCGCCAGTACGCCGCCTGGGTCGGGCTCGGCACGATCATGCTGAAAATCGACAACAAGAAGCGCGCGCTGGACGCGTTCGAACGCGCATTGGCGATCAATCCGCAACTCGACAGCGCCAAACAGGCGGCGGAGAAACTGCGCAAGGACCTCGACGGCACGCCGATCTGAGGCTTGTATGATCAGGTTCGGAGAAATCCTTCTCCCGCGTGCGGGAGAAGGTGTCTGCGCAGCAGACGGATGAGGGGTAAGTCGGTGGCCCTCGCCCTCATCCCCCTGCCGGGACCTTCTCCCGCTCGCGGGAGAAGGGAATGATCCTGCCCTCAGCTCACATAAGCGATGCGGATCATGTTGGTGGCGCCGGGCGTCCCGAACGGCACGCCGGCGACGACGATGATACGGTCGCCGACGGTGGCGAAGTCCTCGTGCTGGACGGCGCGGCTGGCGCGGTTGACCATGTCGCCGCTGTTGCGCGGATCGCTCTCGACGATGGCATGCGTGCCCCACACCAGCGCCATGCGCCGTGCCGTCTCGATGGCCGGGGTCAGCACGATGATCGGCGTGCGCGGCCGCTCGCGCGCGATGCGCAGCGCCGTTGCGCCGGAGGAGGTCCAGGCGACGATGGCGTGCGTGTCGATGGTCTCGGCGATCTGCCGCGCGGCGGCGGCGATCGCGTCGGCGCCGGTCGATTCGGGCGAGGCGCGCTGGCCGGCGAGCACCGGCTGGTAGTTGACGTCGGTTTCGACCTCCTCGGCGATGCGGTTCATCATCGTCACCGCCTCGATCGGATATTGCCCGGCGGCGCTCTCGGCCGAGAGCATGATGGCGTCGGCGCCCTCGAAGATCGCCGTCGAGACGTCGGAGACCTCGGCGCGGGTCGGCACCGGACTGGTGATCATGCTTTCCAGCATCTGCGTCGCCACGACGACCGGCTTGCCGAGGCGGCGGGCAAGCCGCGTGATGCGCTTCTGGATGCCCGGCACCTTCTCGAGCGGCATCTCGACGCCGAGGTCGCCGCGCGCCACCATCAGCGCGTCGGAGGCTTCCATGATCTCGTCGAGCCGTTCGATGGCTTGCGGCTTCTCGAGCTTCGCCATGACCAGCGCACGGCCGCGCGCCACCTTCTTGACCTCGGCGACATCGTCGGGGCGCTGCACGAAGGAGAGCGCGATCCAGTCGACGCCGGCATTGAGCGCGGCATCGAGATCGGAGCGGTCCTTCTCGGTCATGGCCGAGACCGGAATGATGGTGTCGGGCAGGCTGACGCCCTTGCGGTTCGACAGCTTGCCGCCGACCTCGACCACGGTTTCGGCGCTGGTCGCGGTTTCGGACACCACGCGCAGGCGGATCTTGCCGTCGTCGAGCAGCACCTGGTGGCCGACCTCGAGCGGCCGCAGGATTTCGGGATGCGGCAGGTAGACGCGCGCGACGGTGCCCGGCGTCTCATCGCTGTCGAAGGTGAAATGCGCGCCTTTCTCCAGCATGACCGCGCCCTCGGCAAAGGTGCCGACGCGCAGCTTCGGCCCCTGCAAATCGGCGAGGATGCCGATCGGCCGCTTGAACCTGTTCTCGAGCCGGCGAATCTGGGTGATGCGTTCGCGCAGCATGTCGTGCGTCGAATGGCTCATGTTGACGCGAAACACATCGGCGCCGGCCTCGAACAGCCGGGCGACGGTCTCGTCATCCTGCGAGGCGGGGCCGAGGGTGGCGATGATCCGGGTCCTGCGCAGCCGCCGCATCACCGTGTCCCCGTTGTCTGGCCGTTCTCGTTGATCTCGACGGTCCAGTTATGCTGGCGGCCGGTATTGATCTCGAAAAATCCGGTGCGGTCATAGCCGCGCGCCAGGCAGTTGCCGCTGCCACGGATGGTGAATTCGCGTTCGCGCGTGCACATGTAGGATTTCCCCCCCCATTCCCCGCCGTGGTCGTAATTGACCGCGTAGACATAGTAAAAACTGGCGCCAAGGTCGCCCTTCAACACGGCATCGCAGCGATTCGGCTTCAGGTTGAACCAGCCCTCCGTGACCCAGCCCCGGCCGTCATTATAGCCGATGGCGAGCCCGATGCGGGCCGCCGTATTGTTGCAGACGCGGAAATCGGCGCGCGCGGGCGGCGCGCCGAGCACGAAAACGGCGAGAACAAGCCCGAGCGGCACGATGGCGCGCAGGGCGAGACCTGACCACGACGCCCGCCGCATCAGGGCTCGATCACGATGGCGCGGAGATCATTGGCGTTGGTCAATGTCGGTCCAGGTTGCAGGAGGTCGCCAAGCTCGGCGAAGAACGCGGTCGAGTCGTTGTTCTTCAGGCAAAGCTGTGGCGAAACTCCGGCGGTGGCGGCGCGCGCCAGCGTGGTTTCATCGATGAGCGCGCCGGCCGGGTCGCTCGGCAGGCCGTGGCCGCCATCGGTGCCGTCGGTATCGCCGGCGAGCGCCGAGATGCCGGGTGCGCCGGCGAGCGCGATGGCGAGCGCCAGGGCATATTCCTGGTTCGGGCCGCCATTGCCCTCGCCCCGGATCGTCACGGTCAACTCGCCGCCCGAGAGCAGCACGGCGCGCTTGCCCTGCTGCCGGAGGGCAAGCGCCTGCGCGGCATGGGCGGCTGCGACCTCGCGCGCCTCGCCGACAATGTCGGCGCCAAGCGAGACGAGCGCGTAGCCGGCCGCGCCGACCTGGCGCTCGACGGCGGCGATGGCATCGGCCGGGCGGCTGACGATGGTGAAATCGCTGGCGGCGAAGGCGGCATCGCCCGGTTTCGGGCTTTCGTTGCCGGGGTCGGCGAGCAGGCGGCCGATCTCGCCGGCGAGCGGCACGCCGTATTTGGCGAGCACGGCGCGCGCATCGGCGAGCGTGGTGGCGTCGGGCACGGTCGGGCCGGAGGCGATGGTCGAGGGGTCGTCGCCCGGCACGTCGGAAATCGCGAAGGAGGCGATGCGGGCCGGCGCGAGCAGCGCCGCGAGCCGGCCGCCCTTGATGCGCGAGAGGTGCTTGCGCACCGTGTTGATCTCGCCGATATCGGCGCCCGATTTCAGCAGCGCCCGCGTCACGGCCTGTTTCCCGGCCAGGTCGAGCTGCCCGGCCGGGGCGATCCAGTTGGCGGAGCCGCCACCCGAAATCAGCACCACGGCGAGATCGTCGGCCGTGGCGCTGGCCGCGAGCGCCAGCGTGCGCTCCGTGGCGGCGATGCCGGCCTGGTCGGGCACGGGATGGCCGGCGCCGACCACCTCGATCAGGCTGGTATGGCCTTCATAGCCGTGGCGCGCCACGGCGAGCCCGTGCAGGCGGTCGGGACCGAGGCCGTATTGTTCGCGATAATGGCGCTCGGCCGCTTCCGTCATGCTGCCGGCGGCCTTGCCGCAGGCCAGGATCAGCACGCGCCCGGCCGGAGGCGGCGGCAGCAGGGCCGGCAGGGTCAGGCGCGGGTGGACAGCACGAACGGCGGTGTCGTACAGCGCTTGCAGAAATGCGCGGCGCGCGGCGATCGAGGCTGGGGCGTTCTGGACGGTCAGGGGCATGGCGACGAAGTCATGTCTTGCAAAAACGAAAGCTGCGGGAACCCGACAAGTCCTATGGCAGGCGCGCGGCGAAGTCACTTGAAACCGCCCGGCGCGGTGACGATTTCGATGGCGGGCGATGAAGGAGCAAGACGATGGCGATCGACGATCCATCCACGATGCGCGATCTGGAGGCGGCGGCGTTCCGGCGCCTCGTCGACCATCTCAGGCAGCGTCACGACGTGCAGAATATCGACCTGATGAATCTCGCCGGCTTCTGCCGCAACTGCCTGTCGAACTGGCTTCAGGACGCCGCCGACGCGCAGCGCGTGCCGCTCGAAAAGGAAGAGGCGCGCGAACTGGTCTACGGCATGCCCTATGCCGAATGGAAGCAGCGCTTCCAGGTTGAGCCGACGCCCGAACAGTTGCAGCGCTTCGCGGCCAATGCCGCGCGAGGGAAGAACTGAAGCAGGATAGCCGGGAAAAACACGCAAGCCGGTGGCATCTGGCGGTTCGCCGCCTTGACGCTGCCTGGATGAAACCGCACAGCAGGATCAGCAAAAGGAGTTTCGTGGATGTCGGATTCGGATGTCAGCGCCGAGATGAACCAGGCGACCGTTGGCCAGTTGAAGGCCATCGTCGAGCGGATCGAGCGCCTGGAAGAGGAAAAGAAGGCCCTGGCGGACGATATCAGGGAGGTCTACGCCGAGGCCAAGGCCAACGGTTTCGATGCCAAGGTGCTGCGCCGCATCGTCAGCCTGCGCAAGCAGGATGTCGACGAACGCAAGGAGCAGGAGGAAATCCTCGACCTGTATTTGTCGGCGCTCGGCATGATCGTCTGAGGCGACCGAGGCCGGTCAATCGTCCGCTTGCGCAGTCCTGCTGCCGAGCGGGCGGATCGTCGGGCCGCTGAAGCGGCCGGACGTTCCCAGGGACGCCCTGCCGATATCGAAGCGCCGGGCCGAGGCAACCGTGGCGGCAGGTGCCGGCGCGCGGGCGCGCAGCGGCTTGCCGTCGTTCAGGCTGCTGCGCGACATCAGCGCGGCGAGGCCCTCACGGTCGAGCTTGACGCCATAGGCGGCCGGGTCATGGCCGTTGAATGTCGGGCGCAGCGCCGGCGGTTCCACGGCACGCGCCGTCGCCACCGGCACGATCTGGGCGACGACCGGCGCATGGGCGGTCGTGATGCGCGTGCGCCCGGCCGAGGGCGGCATCGGCACGCCGGGGGCGGCGGCATAAGCGGTGACCGAGGCCGGCAGCGGCCGGCCGGTTCCGACAATCGCCGAGGGAAGCGCCGGCGGCGCGTCCACGGCCGATGCGAGGGCGAAGCTCCGTGACGGCAGGAGCGGCGGCAGCGGTATGGCGCTCAACGACGCCACCTCGGTCGACATATCCGCTGACGCCTCGGGCGCATCGCCGGCCGCGCGCGCCGGCGGGAGCGGAATATTGGCGAGCATGAAGCCCTGGTCGGTCGTGGCCTGCGGCTCAAGCGAGGCCACCAGAACCGGCTTGGTGGGGGGCAGCGGAATCGGCAGGCCGTCGGCCGGCCGCGACGCGGGCGGCTCAAGCTCCAACGGCTGGCCGGTCGGGCCGATCGCGGCCGCGACGGCTGCCGCCGCCGGTTCGGCCGGGGCGGGGGTTTGAGCAGCAGGAGGCGGCGCGCTGCGCGCCACAGGAGCAGCGGGTTGGGCGGCGGGCTGGGCCGCATTGCCCGAGGATTGCAGGATGAAGCTCAGGGCGCTGGAATTGTCGCCCGAGGGCTGCGGGTCGGCGGCGGCGACCACGACCTGGCCACGGCGGCCGCCACGGCTGCGCGGCGCTGCCTCTTCCTCATCATCCTCGCCGCCGAACAGCGAGGCCCAGAAGCTCTTGCCGCGCGGGGTGTTGACCTCGGCGAGCGCAATTGCCGAGCCGCCGCGCGCCGCAATCTCCGCTTCCGCCTCGGCATAATGCGCCAGAGGGCGGCCGTCGCTCGGGATATGGACTGTCTTGCCGTCCGGGAACAGGCGCTCAAGATAGGCGCGCGAGACGCGTGGCCAATGGCGCACGGTGCCGGTATCGAGATGGACGAAAGGCGAGTGCGCGGTCGGATAATAGCCGACGCCGCCGCGTTGCAGCCTCAGCCCGATCTCGCGCACCTTCGACATCGGCACATCGCTGAAATGCACGTCCATCGCCCGGCCGGCCATGTGCTGGCTGTGCTTGGCGACGGCGCGCGAGCGGCGGCGCAGCATGGCGTTGGTGCCCGGCGAACGGTAGCCCGACATAATGGTGATCGGCGCGCGCGAGCCGGTCTCGCGATAGACGGCCCAGACCAGATCGAACAGATGCGGGTCCATGTTGATCGGCTCGTCCCTGCGCCAGTCGCGCAGGATCCAGTTCAGCTTCTGCAACGCTTCGCTGTCATAGACGCCGTTGCGCATGAAGGTGATCTGCGCGCTTTCCTTGGTGTGGGCATGCACGAGGTTGAGCGTGCGCGTATCGCCATTGGCGACGGCATCCTGGCCATGGCGGGAACCGGCGACGCTGAGCAGCGTTACAAGAGCGGTGAAAGCCGCCGCGCGCCAGATGCGGCGGTGCCGATGTTGCTTGGGTGCGTTGAGGCGTCCTTGGAGCAACAGATACTTGCCTTCTTGATCGTTTCCAGGCCCGGCCGGTCGAGGTCCGGCGGCGCGGTTCTGTCGGGGCCCGGAGGCCGGAGCGGAACGCAAGCGAAAACCGATCGCCGCTTGTCGCGTTCCATGGCTGAGACGTGCTCGTCCCGGATGTGAACGAAAGACTGGTTAGCGAACTCTTCCCGAAGATCATTAACGGTAGGTTACGCTTGCCTGACCGGCAAGACATAAACCCCTTCCTTCCCCATGATCATGGCGGAAAAACGCCAAAGCCGCCAGTTTTCGCCAAAATCGACGGGGAGAATCTCAGGACAATCCGAGCGCCGCTTCTACCTTGCGGTTGTGGCCGTAGAGGTCCGCGCGCGTCTCAAGCGCCCCCGAATCGTCGACGAAGCTGGTGAAATACACCATATGCACCGGGATGGTGTGCTCGAGATTGACGTAGCGCTCCTTGGCGCCGAGCAGGCCCTTGATGCGCTTTTCCGACCAGCCGATGACCTGCGAGGCGAGTTCGAACGGGTCCTGCACGCGCACGCAGCCATGGCTGAAGGCGCGCGTCGTCTTGGCGAACAGCGTGCGCGAGGGCGTGTCGTGGATATAGACCGCGTAATCGTTGGGGAACATGAACTTGATGCGGCCGAGCGCGTTGCGCTCACCCGGCGGCTGCCGGACGCGGAAGCCGTTGCGCGTGCGCACGACCTCGTAGCCCTGGCGCGCGGCATAGCCGGGATCATTGGCCATATGCGGCAGGAAATCCTTCTTCAGGATCGAGGGCGGCACGTTCCAGTACGGGTTGACGACGAGGTATTTCATCGTGCCCGAGAAGACCGGCGTCTGGGTCTGCGGTTTGCCGACGACGACGCGGGCGCTGTGCACCACCTTGCCGTCCTCGACCAGGCGCAGCGTGAATTCGGGGATGTTGACCATGACATAGCGCTCGCCGAGATCGCGCGGCAGCCAGCGCCAGCGTTCCATGTTGGCGATGATGCCGGCTTCCGAAGCCGCGGCATGATGCTCGCCGGAGAGCGCGGCGGTGGTGGCGCGCCCCAATGCGCCGTCGGCGTGAAGGCCGTTCGCCTTCTGGAACGCGACGACCGCCTCAGTGAGCGCGCGGTCATAGACCTCGTCATCGGCCGGCGGCAGGCCGAGGCGCTGGCGCAGCAACGGCACGCGCGGATCGCTCATGCCGGTGCGCAAGATGCGTCCGGGCGGGATGCGCACCACCGGGGCCGGCTCCGCCTCGTGCCGGAAGGTGGCGAGCTTGGCGCGCAAGGCGCGGTAGCCGGCCTGCGGCGGATTATAGGCCTGCAAGGCGGCATCGGCATTGCCGGCGGCGGTGAGGTCGGCGAGCACAGCCGCCGTCTCGGGCAGGGTGCGCCTGGCGCCGATCAGCGCCGAAATGCGCGCCGGATCGACACGGGCGCCGCGTGCGTCGCGGGCATAGCGCACGGCGGCGATCGACAGCGAGACATCGGCGGCGGCGAAAGCGGCGCTGTCGCCATGGGCCGGCAGCGTGACGGCATAGTCGGCCGGGCGCAGGCCGTCCTCGGCGGCGAGGCCGAGACGGTGCACGCTCTGGCGCGCGGCCTCGCTCCAGTCGGCGCCGCCGAACCAGAGCGGCTTGCTGCCATGCGAGCGATAATATTCGGCGATTTCCGCCATATCACGCGCCGGCAGGCGCGATTTCGGCCCGAGCGCCGCGAGGGCGCCGGCGAGATCGTCCGGCCTGACCGGCTGGGTGTGGAGCGCTTCGGGCGGCAGCGAGGAGATGATCGGCGCAGCCGGCACGTAATCGGGCAGCGGCACGCTGATCGTGGCGGGGGCGGGGGGAGCGGGGTGGGTTTTGGGGGCGGGCTGGCTTGCGGGAACCGGTTGGCTTGCGGGAACGGGTGCGGCGGTCGGTGTTTGCGGCGCCGCGCCGATCGAGGCGGTGGCCTCGTGCCCGCCGTCAGGATGTTCCTCGACCAGCAGCGCGCTCGGCGTGGTGTCGGGCACCGGGATCAGGCTGCGGATATCCGGCGCCGTGTCGGGGCGCGTTCCAGCCTTGTCGTCATTGCCGATCGATGCGGTCGCGAGCGCGGCGTCGGCCGGGGCATTGACGGCCGGCGTTTCGGGCTGTGCGAGCGGTGCATGCGTCGCCGCGACGATGCCCTGATCCGCGGCGCTTGCCGGCGCCACCGCCAAAGCCGTTGCAAGAGCGGCCGTTGCAAGAGCGGCCGATGCCAGGAGGAAGGGCGCCTTCATCATCAGCCCCATGTCGGAACGGCCGGTCGCTTCAGAGCGGGAATTCATGCGTCTCTATCCGAGTTGCCGGGTTATGTGCACGTTGGCGGGGCGCAGGAGCTCACACGGCCGCCCGCTGGAACAGGCAGACGATATGCGCCTTGCCCGAGGTTTGATCGCCCCCGAATCGTTTAAGCCACCATAACGGAGCTTGGCCGAAATCCAGTTTTTCAAGTCCGGGTTTTTTATGCCCAGCTTCGATGATGGCCCGCGCCGCCTGCTTATGCGGCATGGCCCGGCCCATCGCTCAGCCAGGATTCGCCGGCGACCTCGCCGGTCACCTCGAGGATGTCATCCTCGGCCATGCCGAGATCCTTGAGCTTGCGGTAGAGGGTCGAGCGGCCAATGCCGAGTTTTCGGGCGACTTTCGACATCTGGCCACGATAATGATTGATGGCGAACTTGATGGTCTCGCCCTCGATCTCGTCGAGCTTGCGCACGTCGCCGGAGCCGTCGAGCAGCGTCATGGCGTTGGGATCGCTCACGGCAACGTGAACGATCTCCTGCTGCGGCTCGGGCGGCAGCGGCGCGGAGACGATCGGCGGGATGCGCACGTCGAAGCCTTCGACATGGGCGGCGATCTGCGGGAAATCGGCCACCGTCAGTTCCGGGCCGTCGCACAGCACCACGGCGCGGAACACGGCGTTCTCGAGCTGGCGTACGTTGCCGGGCCAGTCGAAGCTCTGCAGCAGCGCGACCGCCTCGGCGGCGATGGCGCGGATCGGCCGGCCCTCCTCGGCGGCAAAACGGGCGAGGAAACGGCGCGCGAGATCGGGGATATCCTCGCGGCGGCGGCGTAGCGGCGGGATGCCGATCGGGAACACGTTGAGCCGGTAGTACAGGTCCTCGCGGAAATTGCCCTGTTTGACGGCCTCGATCAGGTTCTTGTTGGTCGCCGAGATCAGCCGGATATCGACCTTGACCGATTTGCGGCCGCCGACGGGATCGACCTCGCCTTCCTGGATGGCGCGCAGCAGCTTGACCTGGGCATCGAGCGGCAATTCGCCGACCTCGTCGAGGAACAGCGTGCCGCCATGGGCCTCGACGAATTTGCCGATATGGCGCTCGGTCGCGCCGGTGAAGGCGCCCTTTTCATGGCCGAACAGGATGCTCTCGATCAGGTTGGGCGGGATGGCGCCGCAATTGACCGTGACGAAGGGCCGGCCGCGCCGCTCGCCGGCGCCCTGGATGGCGCGCGCGACGACCTCCTTGCCGACGCCGGATTCGCCTTCGAGCAGCACCGGGATCGCCGATTTGGCGACGCGCTCGCCGAGGCGGATGACGCGCTCCATGTCGGGGCTGCGCGTGGCGAGATCGCGGAAGGTGAGCGCGCCGCTGTTGCGCTTCGAGATATGGCGAATCTCGCCCGCCATGGCGCTGAGTTGCAGCGCGTTCTTGATCGAGACCTGCAAGCGCTCGAGCCCGACCGGCTTGACGACGAAATCGCCGGCGCCGGCACGCATCGCCGAGATCACCGTCTCGATCGAGCCGTTCGAGGTCTGCACGATGACCGGCACGGCGATGCCGTCCTTGGCGATGCGCTCGAGCACCGCCATGCCGTCGAGATCGGGCATGACGAGGTCGAGCACGAGCAGGTCGATCTTGGGCAGGCCGGGCGCGGTGAGCCGCTCGAGCGCGGCGGCGCCGCCCTCGACGGCTTCCGGCTGGTAGCCGCTGCGGCGAATCATCTCCGTGAGCAGGCGGCGCTGGATCGGGTCGTCGTCGGCAATCAGGATGTTGGCTGTCATGAAATCCTCGTCGCGCCGGCCCAAACGCAGTGCATGTGCCGTTTCGGAGCAATCTGTACGGCGAGCGTAAAGATGATGTTAAGCCAAGCGCAGAGTTGTCGCGGTTGAATGGTGCGGTATGCCGGCTCATATCAGGGGCTGGCAGCAGATGAGGACAAGGCATGGCGGATCGGAACGGGGCCAAGGGCGCGACACAGGGTGAAACGGCGGGGCTTGGCGCATTGCCGGCGTGGAATCTCGGCGATCTCTATGCGGCGCCGGATGCCCCGGCCTATGCGCATGATCTCGCGGATGCGGCCAAGCGTGCGCGCGAATTCGCCAGCCGTTATCGCGGCAAGCTCGCCGCGCTGGCGGCCGGGCCGAATGGCGCGGGCGAACTGCACGAAGCGATCGTCGCCTATGAGGGGCTCGACGACCTGCTCGGGCGTATCATCTCCTATGCCAGCCTGGTCTATGCCGGCGACACGTCCGATCCGGCCAATGGCAAGTTCTACGGCGACGCGCAGGAGCAGGTCACCACGATCTCGTCCGACCTGCTGTTCTTCACGCTGGAGCTGAACCGGCTCGACGACAAGCTCGTCGACAGGCTGGCGGCGACGGCGCCGCTCGAGCATTACAGGCCCTGGCTCGACGATATCCGCAAGGAAAAGCCGTACCAGCTCGACGACAAGCTCGAGCAACTGTTCCACGAGAAGGCGGTCACCGGGCGCGGCGCCTGGAACCGGCTGTTCGACGAGACCATGGCGGGCTTGCGCTTCGAGGTCGACGGCAAGACGCTCGCCATCGAGCCGACGCTGAGCCTGATGCAGGATGCTGATGCCGCCAAGCGCAAGGCGGCGGCGGAAGCGCTCGCCGCAACCTTCAAGCACAACCTGCGCGGCTTCACGCTGATCACCAACACGCTCGCCAAGGACAAGGAAATCTCCGACCGCTGGCGCGGCTTCACGGATGTTGCCGATTCACGCCACCTCGCCAACCGCGTCGAGCGCGAGGTCGTCGATGCGCTCGTCGAGGCGGTGCGGGCGGCTTATCCGCGCCTGTCGCATCGCTACTACAGGCTCAAGGCGAAATGGTTCGGCCGCGACACGCTCGACCATTGGGATCGCAACGCGCCGCTGCCGCAGGTGGCGCAGCGCACCATCGGCTGGGACGAGGCGCGCGACACGGTGCTGTCGGCCTATGGCGGCTTCGCGCCGCGCATGGCCGAGATCGCGCAAGGCTTCTTCGACAAGGGCTGGATTGATGCTCCCGTGCGCCCCGGCAAGGCGCCGGGCGCCTTCGCCCATCCGACCGTGCCCTCGGTGCATCCTTACGTGCTGCTCAACTATCAGGGCAAGCCGCGCGACGTGATGACGCTGGCGCACGAGCTCGGCCATGGCGTGCATCAGGTGCTGGCCGCCCATAACGGCGCGCTGATGGCGCCGACGCCGCTGACGCTCGCCGAAACCGCGAGCGTGTTCGGCGAAATGCTGACCTTCCGCAAGCTGCTCGCCGAGATCAAGGATCCCAAGGCGCGCAAGGCGCTCATCGCCGGCAAGGTCGAGGACATGATCAACACGGTGGTGCGCCAGATCGCCTTCTACAGTTTCGAGCGCAAGGTGCATCTGGCGCGCCGCAGGGGCGAGCTGACCGCCGAGCAGCTTGGCGAGGCCTGGATGTCGGTGCAGGCGGAGAGCCTCGGCCCGGCCATCGTGCTGCATCCCGGCTACGAGAATTTCTGGACCTATGTGCCGCATTTCATCCACTCGCCGTTCTACGTCTACGCCTATGCGTTCGGCGATTGCCTGGTGAACTCGCTGTATGGCGTGTACCAGAACGCCTCGGACGGTTTCGTCGAGCGCTATTTCGCCATGCTGTCGGCGGGGGGAACCAAGCACCATGCCGAGTTGCTGGCGCCGTTCGGGCTCGATGCCAGGGACCCGGCGTTCTGGAGCATCGGCCTCGGCATGATCGAGGGCCTGATCGACGAACTCGAGGGCCTCGAGGCATGAGCGCAAGCGGACGGCCCGGCGATGGCTGAGAACGACCGCGAGGCCAACCGGCTTTCGGCGCGTGCGGCACGTTATGCAAGGGTCGGGGCGCAGGCTGGCGGCGTCGCGGCGCGGGTGGCCGGCGGCAGGATTTCCGGCCGCGCCACGGCGGGCGGCACCGCCGGCGCGCTCGCCAGTGCGCTTGGCAATCTCAAGGGCCCGCTGATGAAGGTCGCCCAGCTTCTGGCGACGATCCCCGATGCGCTGCCGGCCGATTACGTCAGCGAATTGCAGAAGCTGCAAGCCGACGCGCCGCCAATGGGCTGGACCTTCGTCAGGCGCCGCATGATTTCCGAACTGGGCGTTGACTGGGAGAGCCGCTTCGCCAGTTTCGAGCGCGCCCCGGCCGCTGCCGCCTCGCTCGGCCAGGTGCACCGGGCGAGAGCGCTCGACGGCGCGGCGCTCGCCGTCAAGCTGCAATATCCGGAGATGCAGTCGGCGGTCGAAGCCGATCTCGTGCAGCTCAAGCTGCTCTTGGCGCTGCACCGGCGCTTCGAGCGCGCCATCGACACGCAGGAAATCTACCAAGAGATCAGCGCGCGCATCCGCGAGGAACTCGACTACAGGCGCGAGGCCGGCCACGCCCGGCTCTATGCCGGCATGCTGGCCGACATTCCAGCCGTCCGCGTGCCGGCGATCCGGCAGGACCTCTCGACGCGCCGCCTGATCAGCATGGACTGGCTCGAGGGCGAACGGCTGCTGACCTTCAAGCAGCACCCCCAGGAGGAGCGCAACCTGATCGCCAGCGCGATGTTCAAGGCGTGGTGGCACCCGTTCGGCCGCTATGGCGTCATCCATGGCGATCCGCATCTGGGCAATTACAGCGTTTTCTCGCAGGGTGACCAACCTGCCGGCATCAACCTGCTCGATTACGGCTGCATCCGGATTTTCCCGGCGAGTTTCGTCGGCGGCGTGGTCGATCTCTATCATGGCCTGCGCACCGGCGACGAAGCGCGCGTCGTGCATGCCTATGAAAGCTGGGGCTTTCGCGGGCTGTCGCGCGAGTTGATCGACATCCTCAACATCTGGGCGCGCTTCATCTACGGGCCGCTGCTGGAAGACCGGGTGCGCAACCTCGCCGACGGCACCAACCCGGCCGAATATGGCAGGCGCGAGGCCTATCGCGTGCATCGCGCGCTCAAGGAGAAAGGCCCGGTGACGGTGCCGCGCGAATTCGTCTTCATGGACCGGGCGGCGATCGGCCTCGGCTCGGTGTTCCTGCATTTGCGGGCGTCGCTGAACTTCTACCAGTTGTTCAACGCGGAGATCGAAGGTTTCGACGCCGCCGCTCTTGCCGCCCGCCAGCGCGATGCATGCGTGCGGGCCGGGCTTATCGGCGGATAAATCGGTCAGGCGATTGCCTGTCTTGCCCTCATTCGCTAAAGGCAACAGAGCTTCTGTTGGCAATTGGGGACAAACAATGGCGGATAACGGGAACACGGCTGCGGCCGCGATGGACTACCCTGAGCACGAGCGTACCTATCACGGTTTCGTGAAGCTCATAAAATGGGCGATCATCCTCTCCGTGATCACGCTCGTCGGCATGGCGATCTTCCTGCTCTGATAATGCCGCTCCTGCCCCGCGCCGCCTGATTCCGGGCGGCCTGTCTTCTCACCGGAACAGCGCATGCGTATTGCAATACTGGACGAATCGCCGGCCTCGGAGCCGCGTGTGGCCGCCACTCCGGAAACGGTGAAGAAATTCATCGTGCTCGGCGCCGAACTGGCGGTGCAGAAGGGGGCGGGGCTGGCTTCGGGCATTGTCGACGCCGATTACGAGGCGGCCGGGGCCACCGTCGCCAAGACGGCCAAGGAGGCGCTCAAGGGCGCCGATATCGTGCTGAAGGTGCGCCGGCCGGGCGAGGCCGAGATCAAGGCGCTGCCGGCCGGCGCGCTGGTCGCGGCGATGATGGACCCTTACGGCAACGAGGCCGCCGTGCAGGCGCTGGCCGAGGCCAAGGTCAACGCCTTCGCCATGGAATTCATGCCGCGCATCACGCGCGCCCAGGTGATGGACGTCTTGTCCTCGCAGGCCAACCTCGCCGGCTACCGCGCCGTGATCGACGGCGCCGGCGAATATGGCCGCGCGCTGCCGATGATGATGACCGCCGCCGGCACGGTACCGGCCGCCAAGATCTTCGTGATGGGCGTCGGCGTCGCCGGCTTGCAGGCGATCGCCACGGCGCGCCGGCTCGGCGCCATCGTCACCGCGACCGACGTGCGCCCCGCCACCAAGGAACAGGTCGAATCGCTCGGCGCCAAGTTCCTCGCCGTCGAGGACGAGGAGTTCCAGCAGGCCCAGACCGCCGGCGGCTACGCCAAGGAAATGTCGAAGGACTATCAGGCGAAACAGGCGGCGCTCGTCGCCAGCCATATCGCCAAGCAGGATATCGTCATCACCACGGCGCTGATCCCGGGCCGGTCGGCGCCGCGCCTGATCTCGAAGGAGATGGTCGAAAGCATGCGGGCGGGCTCGGTGATCGTCGATCTTGCCGTCGAGCGCGGCGGCAATTGCGAGATGGCCAGGCCCGGCGAGACGGTGGTGACGCCGAACGGCGTCAGGATCGTCGGCCACCTGAACGTCGCCGGCCGCATCCCGGCCACGGCCTCGAGCCTTTACGCCCGCAACCTGTACGCCTTCCTCGAGACGCTGATCGACAAGGACAACAAGGCGCTGGCGATCGACTGGGACGACGAGATCGTCAAGGCAACCTGCCTGACCCGCGACGGCGCGGTCGTCCATCCGAATTTCCAGGCCAAGGCCTGAGGAGACCATCATGGCGCAATCTCCCGCTGAAGTCCTCGAACAGGCCCGTCAGGCCGAAGCCGCCGCCCGGCATGCCGCCGACAAGGCGCAAGCCGCGCTCGACGCGCTGCAACAGGCGGTCGATGCCGGCAGCCATGCCGTCAGCGCCGCCACCGGCGGCCTGATCGACCCGTTCGTGTTCCGCTTCGCCATTTTCGTGATGGCGATCTTCGTCGGCTATTACGTCGTGTGGTCGGTGACGCCGGCGCTGCACACGCCGCTGATGTCGGTGACCAACGCGATTTCCTCGGTGATCATCGTCGGCGCGCTGCTCGCCGTCGGCGCCAAGGCGGTGGCGGGCGAGGCGACCGGCTGGGCCGAGGGCTTCGGCTTCATCAGCGTCGTGCTCGCCTCGGTGAACATCTTCGGCGGCTTCCTCGTCACCGAACGCATGCTCGCCATGTACAAGAAGAAGGGCTGAGCACGGCCATGCTGAACGCCAATATCGCCAATCTTCTCTACCTCGTCTCGGGCGTCCTGTTCATCCTGGCGTTGCGCGGGCTGTCGCATCCGACGACGAGCCGGCGTGGCAACATGCTCGGCGTCGCCGGCATGGCGCTGGCCGTGCTCACCACGCTGCTCCACGTGCCGCCGACCGGTTTCGGCTTCGTGCTGGCGCTGATCGGCATCGCCATCGGCGGCGCCTTCGGCGTCTGGCGCGCGCGCACCGTGCAGATGACGGCGATGCCGCAGTTGATCGCCTTCTTCCATGCGCTGGTCGGCCTGTCGGCGGTGTTTGTCGCAGCCGCCGCGCTTTATGCGCCGTTTGCCTTCGGCATCGGCGATGTCGGCCATATCCACAAGCAGGCGCTGGTCGAGATGTCGATCGGCGTGGCGATCGGCGCCATCACCTTCACCGGCTCGGTGATCGCCTTCCTCAAGCTCGACGGCCGCATGAGCGGCAAGCCGATCCTGCTGCCGCAGCGCCATGTCATCAACCTGGCACTGGCCGCGTTGCTGATCGTGCTGATCGTGGTGCTGGTCGCCACCGAAAGCGCGGTGGTGTTCTGGCTGATCGTGCTGCTGAGCTTCACGCTCGGCGTGCTGCTGATCGTGCCGATCGGCGGCGCCGACATGCCGGTCGTGATCTCGATGCTGAACTCGTATTCCGGCTGGGCCGCCGCCGGCATCGGCTTCACCCTCGGCAATCTGGCGCTAATCATCACCGGCGCGCTCGTCGGCTCCTCGGGCGCGATCCTGTCCTACATCATGTGCAAGGGCATGAACCGCAGCTTCATCTCGGTCATCCTCGGCGGCTTCGGCGGCGAGACGGCGGCCGGTGCCGCGGGCGAGAAGGAAGCCCGTCCCGTCAAGCAGGGCTCGGCGGAGGATGCCGCCTTCATCATGCAGAACGCCTCGACCGTCATCATCGTGCCGGGTTACGGCATGGCGGTGGCGCAGGCCCAGCACGCGCTGCGCGAGATGGCCGACATGCTCAAGAAGGAGGGTGTCGACGTCAAATACGCCATCCATCCGGTGGCGGGCCGCATGCCGGGCCACATGAACGTGCTGCTCGCCGAGGCCAACGTGCCCTATGACGAGGTGTTCGAACTCGAGGATATCAACTCGGAATTCGGCCAGGCCGACGTTGCCTTCGTCATCGGCGCCAATGACGTCACCAATCCGGCCGCCAAGACCGATCCGGCCTCGCCGATCTTCGGCATGCCGATCCTCGATGTCGAGAAGGCCAAGACCGTGCTGTTCATCAAGCGCGGCATGGGCTCGGGCTATGCCGGCGTCGAGAACGAGCTGTTCTTCAAGCCCAATACGATGATGCTGTTCGGCGATGCCAAGAAGGTCACCGACGCCATCGTCAAGGCGATGGGGCACTGAACCGGTCGGGTCAGGCTTTTCATCATCGGGTAAAACGCGAAAGGGCCGGAGCGATCCGGCCCTTTTTGCATATGCGTGGTGGAAAGCAGTTGGCTGCTACCGGAACAGGGAACCGCCGCCGCCGCTGACGCGGCCAAGCCCCTCGCGCGCCATCTGGTTCTTGTCGTTGACGCCGAGCGCGCTCTGGTAGCTTTCGAGCGCTTCCTTCTTCTTGCCCTGCTTCTCGAGGGCAAGGCCGCGCATCGCCCAGGCATCGGAGTTGTTGCGGTCGATGTTCAGGGCGGCGTTGAGATCCTCGACGGCGGTATCGTATTTGCCGACGGCGATCGAACTCTGGGCACGGGCCTGATAGGGCGGCGAGACGTAGGGGTCGCGGTCGATGGCCGCGTCGAAATCGGAGATCGCGAACTGCTGCTGGCCCTGCAACTGGTAGACCAGGCCGCGCGCGTGGTAGGCTTCGGCCGCCTGCGAGTTCAGGTCGATCGCCTTGGTGAGATCGGCGAGGGCGCCGGACAGGTTGCCGCGCGCACGGTAGAGATTGCCGCGCCCGATATAGGCTGGCGCGTATTGCGGATCGACGCTGATGGCGCGGTTGAAGTCCGGCAGCGCCTGGTCCGGCCGGTTGATCTGGCGGTAGGCGAGGCCGCGATTGGAGAAGGCCGAGGCGAGCGAGGGGTTGAGGCGGATCGCCTGCGAGAAATCGGCGATCGCGGCCTGATAGTTGCGCGCACGGGCATTTGCCGCGCCGCGCGTGTTATAGGCCTGGGCATCGCCCGGATTCTTCTCGATCACTTCCGAGAGCGAGGCGATGTTGTTGGCGCTGGCGCCCGCCATGGCCGGGTCCTCGACCTCGGCGATGCCGGCCGGGTTCAGCGTGCCGACCGAATCACAAGCCGCGAGGGTCAGCACCAGTGCCAGCGCCGACAGGCCGCCGAGCAGGCGGCGCGAAACGCGGGCCGAGGATGCCAGGGGGCGGGCCGAGGAGCGGGTCGAGATCAATGAGGGGGCCATGGTGATCCTGATTGGGCGATCCTGATGGGCTTTAAGATCAATCGGCAGTTCCGAACGATGCCGCCACCTGTAGCAGCCACGGCCATCATGCCCCAAAAGGCACAAGCCCGCAGCGGGGGTCAACCCGGCGGGCGCTTCGCCATAGGCCAAGAGCGCCGCGTCGGGCGCCGAAAGATCAGCGGGCGGGTTTCGGCTTCACGGCAATCAGGCCCTCGCGCTGCATGCGCTTGCGGGCGAGCTTGCGGGCGCGGCGCACGGCTTCGGCCTTCTCGCGCGCCTTCTTCTCGGAAGGCTTCTCGTAATGCCCGCGCAGCTTCATCTCGCGGAAGATGCCCTCGCGCTGCATCTTCTTCTTGAGCGCGCGGAGAGCCTGGTCGACGTTGTTGTCGCGAACGAGTACCTGCACCGGTGTTCCTGTCGTTTCGAATGGTCAAAAGAAATTCGGGCGGCGAGACAGATCGTCACCACCCGATGTTGGTGGTTCGCTAGCAGAATTCAGATGGGCTGTCCACCGCTCCGGCGCGAGAAAGGGTTTGCCCGGCGCGGCTATTTGGCGAGCAGCCGGGTGACGTGGCCCATCTTGCGGCCGGGGCGCGCTTCGAGCTTGCCGTAGAGATGCAGGTGGGCGCCGGGCTCGGCGAGCAGGGCGGGCACGCGGTCCATATCCTGCCCGAGCAGGTTCTCCATCTCGACCTTGTGGCGGCGCAGCGTCGCGCCGAGCGGCAGGTCCATCACGGCGCGGACATGTTGCAGGAATTGCGAGGTGTCGGCGCCCTCGATGGTCCAGTGCCCGGAATTATGCACGCGCGGCGCGATCTCGTTGATGACGAGGTCCTGCCGGCCGCCCTGTTCGGTGACGAACATTTCCACCGCCATCAGCCCGACATAGTCGAGCGCCTCGGCGAGCAGCGTGGCGGCGTCGCGGGCGAAAGCCTCCGAGGCGGGGCTCAGATTGGCCGGCAATACCGTGCGCGCCAGGATGTGGTTGCGGTGGCTGTTCTCGCAGACATCGTAGGTCGCGCTCTGGCCATTGGCGGTGCGCGCCACCAGCACCGAGACCTCGCGCACGAAGGGCACGAAACCCTCGAGGATGGCGGGCTGGCGCTCGAGCGCGTCCCAGGCCGCCTTGCCCTCCTGGGCCGAGGCGATCTTGATCTGGCCCTTGCCGTCATAGCCGAAGCGCCGCGTCTTCAGGATCGCCGGCGTGCCGATCGATTGCAGCGCGGCCTCGAGCGCCGCAGGCCGGGAAATATCGGCGAAGGGCGCGGTGGTCAGGCCCTGATCGGTGATGAAGGCCTTTTCGAGCAGGCGGTCCTGCGTGATCGAGAGCGCGCGCCGGCCCGGGCGCACCGGCACGTCGGGGGCCGTCTGCTGCAGGATGTCGAGCGTCTCGGTCGGCACGTTCTCGAATTCGTAGGTCACGACGTCGACGCTCGCCGCGAAGCGGGCGAGCGCCTCGGCGTCGGTGTAGCGCGCGGCGGTGCGGAAGGCCGCGACATCGAAGGCGGGGCTGTCCGATTCGGGCGCGAAGACATGGCAGCGGATACCGAGCGTCGCGGCGGCGAGCGCCAGCATGCGGCCAAGCTGGCCGCCGCCGAGGATGCCGAGAATCTGTTCGGGCTGGGTCATGCGTCGCTCGGGGTATCTGCGACGGCGCTGGTCTGGCGGGCGCGCCAGGCGTCGAGCCGGGCGCGCAGCGCCTCGTCGCCGAGCGCCAGCACGGCGGCGGCGAGCAGGGCGGCGTTGATGGCGCCGGCCTTGCCGATCGCCAACGTACCGACGGGCACGCCGGCCGGCATCTGCACGATCGAGAGCAGGCTGTCCTGGCCCGACAGCGCCTTGGATTCGACCGGCACGCCGAACACGGGCAGGGAGGTCAAGGCGGAGGTCATGCCGGGCAGGTGCGCCGCGCCGCCGGCGCCGGCGATGACGATGCGGAAGCCGGCATCGCGCGCGCCGCGCGCAAAATCATACAGCCTTTCCGGCGTGCGGTGCGCCGAGACGATGCGGGCGTCGTAGCCGATGGCGAGCGCGTCCAGCGTCTCGGCGGCGTGGCGCATCGTCGTCCAGTCGGACTGGCTGCCCATGATGATCGCAACCGGCGTCGTGCGGCCCTGCATGGCCTGTTCTCCCCCCAAAGCCGTTTCCCCCCGAGGGTTGCGGCCGAGCAAAGCGCGCTTCTAGAGCATGCAGCGAAAAACTGGCAACGATTTTTCGCGACCGGGCCTGTTTGCGATGATCCTGAAAGCCGCGGCGGCCTGAAGCGACATCCAAGCCTGTCAGGCGATGATATCCGGCGTCAGCCGGTCGGACAGCGCGGTGATCTCGTCCTTGAGCAGCAGTTTCTTCTTCTTCAGGCGCTGGATCTGTAGCTTGTCGGGGCTGCCGAGATGCTCGAGCGCCAGAATCGCATCGTCGAGATCGCGATGCTCCTGGCGCAGATGGGCGAGGTCGCGCTCGAGGCGGGCACGGTCGTCATTGCTGTTATCGGCTTGCATGCGATGCGGCTGCCCGAACGGTGCTGAAGGAATATGATCGTTTTTGTGCCCAAATTCGCGCGTCCACGCAATCGCCTTGCGGCGCGCGCATGATGTTACCGCAGCCCCCGATATTGTGAAGCGGTCACGCTTGGCGCGGCGCCCAAGTTGTGCTGTCATGAACCTGTTGCGAAACCGAACAGGAGGTTACTCATGTCGCTGGACTCGCACTTGGCGGAGCTTGAACGGAAGCACCGCGCGCTCGACGAGGCTATCGAGCAGGAACTGGCTCAGCCGGCAAGTAGCGATCTGAAACTCGCTGAATTGAAACGCAAGAAACTGCAACTGAAGGACGCGATCATCCGCCTGCGACAAGGCGGCGATGCCGTCGCGATGGTGCATTGAGGCTGCGGCGCATTTGGTTCCAACCGGCTGAATGCGCGCAGGCATAGCCGTCGCCATCCGCGTAAGCCGAGCCGGCTGACAGCATATGATGCTGTCAGGAAAGGCCGTTCTGGCGCTGCGCGACGCTTGAAGTGCGCTAGGGCTCGGCCTTGGCTCGGGTCAGATTTGGCTCAGGTCAGATTTTTCGCCCGCTCGCGCAGCGCGAATTTCTGGATTTTTCCGGTCGAGGTTTTTGGCAGCTCCTCGAACAGGATCGTGCGCGGCAGCTTGTAGCGCGCGAGGTGTTCGGCCGCGAAGGCGGCGAGCGCCTCGGCGGTGACGCTCGCGCCATCCTTCAACTCGACGAAGGCGCAAGGGTGTTCGCCCCAGCGCGCATCCGGGCGTGCCACCACGGCGACGAGCTTGACGGCCGGGTGCTTGTAGAGCGCGTCCTCGACCTCGATGGAAGAAATGTTCTCGCCGCCCGAGATGATGATGTCCTTCGAGCGGTCCTTGAGCTGGATATAGCCGTCGGCATGCATGACGCCGAGATCGCCGGAATGGAACCAGCCGCCGGCGAAGGCTTCCTCGGTCGCGGCCTGGTTCTTGAAATAGCCTTTCATCACCAGGTTGCCGCGAAACATCACCTCGCCGAGCGTGGCGCCGTCGGCCGGCACCGGCTTCATGCTGGCGGGGTCGAGCACGGCGAGGTCTTCCAGGCCCGGATAGCGCACGCCCTGGCGCGATTTCAGGCTGGCGCGCTCCGCCGCCGGCAGGCCGTCCCATGCCGCGTGCCAGGCATTGACCACGGCCGGGCCATAGACCTCGGTCAGCCCGTAGACATGCACGACCTCGAAACCGGCCTCGCCCATGCTGGCGAGCACGGCTTCCGGCGGCGGTGCGGCGGCGGTGACGAAACGCACACGATGCGGCAGCGGCTGCTTGTCGGCGTCCGGCGCGTTGAGCAGCGTCGCCATGACGATCGGCGCGCCGCAAAGATGCGTCACCTTCTCCGTGGCGATGACGCGGAAAATCTCGCCCGCCCTGACCCAGCGCAGGCAGACATGGGTGCCGGCGACCGCCGACAGCGTCCAGGGAAAGCACCAGCCGTTGCAATGGAACATCGGCAGCGTCCACAGATAGACCGGGTGCTGGCCAAGCTCGGCCGCGAGGCTGTTGGCGAAGCACATCAGATAGGCTCCGCGATGCGAATAGACCACGCCCTTGGGGTTGCCTGTGGTGCCCGAGGTGTAGTTGAGCGCGATCGCATCCCATTCGTCATCCGGCATCGCCCAGGCGAAATCCGCATCGCCCTCGGCCAGAAGCGCCTCGTAATCGATGCCTTCCAGAGGCGCGCCGAGGCCGGGAAATTCCGGATCGTCATAGCTGATCAGCACCGGCTTGACCTTGGCCTTCGCCAGCGCCTCGCGGGCCAGTTCGGCGAACTCGCTATCGACGATCAGGACCCTGGCCTCGGCATGGTCGAGGATGAAGGCGACGGTCGCGGCGTCGAGCCGGGTGTTGATGGTGTTTAGCACGGCGCCGAGCATCGGCACGCCGTAATGGCACTCGATCATCGGCGGCGTGTTCGCGAGCAGCGCCGAGACGGTATCGCCCTTGCCGATGCCGTGTCTGGCAAGCGCCGAGGCAAGCTGGCGCGCGCGGGCATAAAGCGCCGCGTAATCCATGCGCTGGCGGCCATGGATGACCGCGACGTGCCCGGGGAAGACCTGCGCCGCGCGAGCGAGAAAGCTGAGCGGCGTCAGCGGCTGGAAATTCGCCGGCCGCTTGTCCAGCCCGTGCGAATAGGCGGCGCGTGACATGATGTGTTTTCCCTTGAGCGTTGTCGTTTCGCTCCGTTGTGCCTGAGGCGCCGGCCAAAGAAAAGCCGGCGCAACGGCCGGAACAAGCGCGAATTTCAGCGGTCTCTTCGTTGACACCCCTCCGGGAGGTGCTAATCAGGCCGGAACCTCTCCTAAATCTGTGCAAGGAACCCGAAAATGGCGAATGCTGCCGAGCAGAACCGGATGGCTAATGCCGTGCGCGCGCTCGCCATGGATGCAGTCGAGAAGGCGAATTCCGGCCATCCCGGCCTGCCGATGGGCGCGGCCGATATCGTGACCGCGTTGTTCCGCGACCATCTCAAGTTCGATGCCGGCAATCCGCATTGGCCCGACCGCGACCGTTTCGTGCTGTCGGCCGGCCACGGTTCGGCGATGCTCTATGCGCTGCTCTATCTCAGCGGCTATCCCGACATCACGCTCGACGACGTCGGGAATTTCCGCCAGATCGATGCCAAGACCGCCGGCCACCCCGAGCATGGCGCGATCAGCGGCATCGAGACGACGACCGGGCCGCTCGGCCAGGGGCTCGGCAATGCGGTCGGCATGGCGCTCGCCGAGCGCATGCTGGCGGCGCGCCACGGCAAGGCGCTCGTCGATCACTTCACCTATGTGCTGGTCTCCGATGGCGACCTGATGGAAGGCATCAGCCAGGAATCCTCGGCGCTCGCCGGCCATCTCAAGCTCAACAAGCTGATCGCCTTCTGGGACAATAACGGCATCTCGATCGACGGGCCGCTGTCGCTGGCTGATTCCGTCGATCAGGTGAAGCGTTTCGAGGCCAATGGCTGGAACGCGGTGCATGTCGACGGCCATGACCAGGCGGCGATTTCCGCCGCCATCGCCGCCGCCAAGCGTTCCGACAAGCCGACGCTGATCGCCTGCCGCACCACGATCGGGTTCGGTGCGCCACACAAGGCCGGCACCTCCGGCGTGCACGGTTCGCCGCTCGGGCCTGAGGAACTCGCCGGCGCCAAGAAGGCGCTCGGCTGGAACCACGGTCCGTTCGAGATCCCCGACGACCTGCGCAAGGCGTGGGCCGCGATCGGCAAGCGTGGCGCCGAGGCGCGCGCGGCGTGGCAGGCCCGGCTCGACAAGACCAAGCCGAAGGCGAAGGCCGAATTCGAGCGCGTGATGGCCGGCATCCTGCCCAAGGGGCTCGACAAGGCGCTGCGCGGCTTCAAGCAGAAGGCGCTCGACGACACCAAGCCGGCCGGTTCGCGCAAGTTCTCGGAAGCGGTGATCACGCTTCTCGGCCAGGAACTGCCGGAATTCGTGTCCGGCTCGGCCGATCTCACGCCGTCGAACAACACGCTCGGCAAGGGCATGCGCGCCATCGCGCCGCATGATTACAGCGGCAGTTTCGTGCATTACGGCATCCGCGAGCACGGCATGGCGGCGGCGATGAACGGGCTCGCGCTGCATGGCGGGCTGATCCCGGCATCGGGCACCTTCCTGGTGTTTTCCGATTACTGCCGGCCCTCGATCCGCCTCGCGGCGCTGATGGAGCAGCGCGTGATCTACGTCATGACGCATGATTCGATCGGCGTCGGCGAGGATGGCCC
This sequence comes from uncultured Alphaproteobacteria bacterium, assembly GCA_937988775.1. Lineage (GTDB taxonomy): Bacteria > Pseudomonadota > Alphaproteobacteria > Rhizobiales > Beijerinckiaceae > CALKHP01. The sequence continues at coordinate 36,289 of CALKHP010000058.1, read as the reverse complement.
GACGCACCAGCCGGTCGAGCATCTGGCGGCGTTGCGCGCCATCCCCAACCTGCGCGTGATGCGCCCGGCCGACCTGACCGAGACGGTCGAATGCTACGACAACGCGCTGAAGACCGCCAACCGGCCGAGCCTGTTCGCGCTGTCGCGGCAGAATTGCGCGCCGATGCGCAAGAGCTTCGTGGCCAGGAACCTGAGCGCGCTCGGCGCCTATGAGCTGTTCCCGGCCGATGGCAAGGCGGAAGCGAGCCTGTTCGCGTCGGGCTCCGAGGTCCAGATCGCGGCCGCGGCGCGCGACGCGTTGCAGGCGGCCGGCATCGGCACCAGGCTGGTTTCGGTGCCGTGCATGGACCTGTTCCTCGAGCAGCCCGAGAGCTACCGGCGCCGCATCATCGGCCGCGCCAAGGCGAAGGTCGCGGTCGAGGCCGGCATCCGCATGGGCTGGGACGGCATTATCGGGCTCGACGGCCTGTTCATTGGCATGCACGGTTTCGGCGCGTGCGGTCCGTTCCAGAAAGTCTATGACAAATTTGCCATCACCCCCGAGGCGATCGTCGCGGCGGTGAAGGGCAAGCTCGGCCGCTAGAGCGGTCAACGGCATACAGGGCCGTCAGCCCCGATGGCTGCGGCCGGCAAGGAGACGAGGATCATGGCGGTTCGGGTAGCAATCAACGGGTTCGGCCGTATCGGCCGCAATGTGCTGCGGGCGATCATCGAGAGCGGGCGCAAGGATATCGAGGTCGTGGCGATCAACGATCTCGGCCCGGTCGAGACCAATGCGCATCTCTTCCGCTTCGACAGCGTGCATGGCCGTTTCCCCGGCAAGGTCACGGTCGAGGGCGATACGATCAATGTCGGGCGCGGCCCGATCAAGGTCACCGCCGTGCGCAACCCGGCCGAGCTGCCGCACAAGGCGCTGAATGTCGATATCGCGCTCGAATGCACCGGCATCTTCACGGCGCGCGACAAGGCGGCGGCGCATTTGCAGGCCGGCGCCAAGCGCGTGCTGATCTCGGCGCCGGGCGCCGGCGCCGACATGACGGTCGTCTACGGCGTCAACCATCACGCGCTGACCAAGGATCACATCGTCGTCTCGAACGCCTCCTGCACCACCAACTGCCTCGCGCCGGTGGTGCGCGTGCTGCATGACGCGGTCGGCATCGACAAGGGCTACATGACCACGGTGCATGCCTATACCGGCGACCAGCCGACGCTCGACACCATGCACAAGGACCTGTACCGGGCGCGCGCCGCCGCGATGTCGATGATCCCGACCTCGACCGGCGCCGCCAAGGCGATCGGGCTGGTGATCCCGGAACTCGCCGGCCGCCTCGACGGCATCTCGATCCGCGTGCCGTGCCCGAACGTGTCGGTGGTCGATTTCAAGTTCGTCGCCAAGCGCAAGACGAGCGTCGAGAAGATCAATGCCGCCATCCTCAAGGCGTCGAAGCGTGGCCCGCTCAAGGGTATCCTCGCGGTGACCGACCAGCCGAATGTCTCGATCGATTTCAACCACGATCCGGCCTCGTCCACCTTCGCGCTTGAAGAGACCAAGGTGATGGACGACAAGTTCGTCTCGATCCTGAGCTGGTACGATAACGAATGGGGTTTCTCGAACCGCATGGGCGACACCGCCGTCGCGATGGGCGCGCTGCTTTAAGCCGTTGAGATCGACCACGTTCATGCGCCCGGGCTGAACCCGCCCGGGCGCATCGTGATCCAGGGCAAGTTGCGGACACTCGATCATGAGCGCACACGTGGAAGCCACCCCAGCGAAGCCGCTTCTCACCGTGGCGACGCTTCCGATCCTGTTCGCGCTCAGCGGCGCGCATCTGCTCAACGATCTGGTGCAGTCGCTGTTGCCGGCGATCTATCCGCTGCTCAAGGAGGAGTTGTCGCTCAACTTCTCGCAGATCGGGCTGATCACCTTTTCCTTCCAGGTCACGGCGAGCCTGTTGCAGCCGCTTGTCGGGCTGTACACGGACCGCAAGCCGCAGCCCTATTCGCTCGCGGTCGGCATGTTGTGCTCGCTGGCCGGGCTGCTGCTGTTATCCTACGCGATGAACTTCGGGCTGGTGCTGCTGGCGGCCGGGGTGATCGGCACCGGCTCGTCGATCTTCCACCCGGAAGCCTCGCGCGTCGCGCGCCTCGCCTCGGGCGGGCGCCATGGCTTCGCGCAATCGCTGTTCCAGGTCGGCGGCAATACCGGCCAGGCGATCGGCCCGCTGCTGGCGGCGCTGATCGTCATGCCGCGCGGCCAGAGCAGCCTGGCGTGGTTCTCGATCGCCACGCTGATCGGCTTCGTGGTGCTGTGGCAGGTCGGCTCGTGGTACAAGCCGCGCATCGTGCTGCGCAAGAAGGGCGCGGCGGCGGTCGTCGCGGCGGTGATGAGCCGGCAGAAGATCATCTGGTCGATCGTGATCCTGCTGATGCTGGTGTTCTCGAAGAATTTCTACTTCGCCAGCCTGACCTCGTATTACACGTTCTACCTGATCCATAAGTTCGGCGTTTCGGTCGAGACCTCGCAGCTTCTGCTGTTCCTGTTCCTGGCGGCGATCGCGTCGGGCACCTTCCTCGGCGGGCCGATCGGCGACCGCATCGGGCGCCGCCCGGTAATGTGGGTCTCGATCCTGGGCGCGCTGCCGTTCACGCTGGCCATGCCGCATGTCGGCCTGCCGGCGACGGTGGTGCTGTCGATGGCGGCAGGTTTCGTGATGGCGTCGGCCTTTCCGACCATCGTCGTCTACGCGCAGGAGCTGATGCCGGGCCGGGTTGGCATGGTCGCGGGGCTGTTCTTCGGCCTCGCCTTCGGCTTCTCCGGGGTCGCCGCCGCGCTGCTCGGCGCGCTCGCCGACTATACCAGCATCGAATATGTCTATCTGGTGTGCAGTTTCCTGCCGGCGATCGGCATCTTGCTGCTGTTCCTGCCGAGAATTCCGGCCGCCATGGCACGCTGAGCGTAAAATCGCGCGCTGAACGTAAAGAGGATAACCGATGCCAGCCTTCCGCACGCTTGACGATCTCGCCGCCAAGGGAAAACGCGTGCTGGTGCGCGTCGATCTCAACGTGCCGATGGAGAACGGCAAGGTCACCGATACGACCCGGCTGGCGCGCATCGTGCCGACGATCGACGAGTTGGCGGCCGCGGGCGCGCGCGTCATCCTGCTGGCGCATTTCGGACGCCCGAAGGGCCGCGACGCCAAGGACAGCCTCGAGCCGGTGGCGAAGGAACTGGCGCATGTGCTGAAGCGGCCGGTGGCCTTCGCTGCCGATTGCATCGGCGCGCCGGCCGAGGATGCCGTCGCCAGGCTACAGGACGGCCAGGTCCTGTGCCTGGAGAATACGCGCTTCCACGCCGGGGAAGAGAACAACGACGCGGGCTTCGTCGCGGCGCTCGCCAGGCTCGGCGACGCTTACGTCAACGATGCGTTTTCGGCCGCCCACCGTGCGCACGCTTCCACCGAGGGGCTGGCGCATAAGCTGCCGGCCTATGCCGGGCGCGCCATGCAGCGCGAGTTGGAGGCGCTCGACAAGGCGCTCGGCAATCCGGCGAAACCGGTCATCGCCATTGTCGGCGGCGCCAAGGTCTCGACCAAGCTCGATCTGCTCGGCAATCTCGTCGAGAAGGTCGACGGGCTGGTGATCGGCGGCGGCATGGCCAACACCTTCCTGCATGCGCAAGGCGTCGAAATCGGCAAGTCCTTATGCGAGAAGGACCTCGCCGACACGGCGCGCGCCATCCTCGCCAAGGCGGAAGCGGCGCGCTGCGCCATCATCCTGCCGGTCGATGCCACGGTCGCCTATCATTTCGCCGCCAACGCGCCGGCGCAGCATTTCGGGCTCGGCGCGGTACCGGCCGACGGCATGATCCTCGATGTCGGCCCGCAATCGGTCGAGCGCATCAAGGGCGCCATCCACGAGGCGGCGACGGTGGTGTGGAACGGGCCGCTCGGCGCGTTCGAACTGGCCGGTTTCGAGAAGGGCACGGTCGCCCTCGCGCGCGAGGTCGCCGCCCGCACCAGGGCCGGCCGCATGGTGTCGGTCGCCGGCGGCGGCGATACCGTCGCGGCGCTCAACCAGGCGCATGCGGCGAGCGATTTCACCTATGTCTCGACGGCCGGCGGCGCCTTCCTCGAATGGATGGAAGGCAAGGACCTGCCCGGCGTGAAGGCTCTGCAGGGCTGAGCGGCGTCTAGTTTGCGCGCGCGGCTTGTCGCGCGGCGAGCGCCGCCTGGCGGGCGCGGATGCGCTCGCGATGCGCGGTATAGACGCCGCTGCCGATGATCACGGCGGCGCCGACCGCCGTCCATAGGTCGGGCAGGTTGCTGAAGATCAGGAAGCCGTAGATCGTCGCCCACACAAGCTGCACATAGGAAAATGGCGCGAGCAGCGAGGCGGGCGCGCGGCTGAAGCCGACCAGCGTCAGGAACTGCCCGGCGCCCGACGCCGCCGCCATCACGACGGCGAGGCCGATCTCCTGCCAGCTCGGCATGACGAAAACCGGCACGACCATGACGCTCAGCACAGCGGCGCCGAACAGCGACATGTAGCTCATCGCCGTCCACGGCCCGTCTATGCCGGCAAGCTTGCGCGTGATGATGATGACCAGCGCCCAGCAGAAGGCCGAGGCGATCGGCAGCAGCGCCGTGAGGTCGAAGGTGCCGCTGCCCGGCCTGACGACGATCAGCACGCCGATTAGCCCGGCGACCACCGCCGCCCAGCGCCTGATGCCGACCGTCTCGCGCAAGAGCACGATCGACAGGCCGGTGACGATCAGCGGCGAGACGAAGTTGATCGTGGTGGCGCTGGCGAGCGGCAGGTAATGCAGGCCGAGGATGAACAGCACCGACGAGCCGATCGAGCACAGCGCGCGCAGGATATGCGCCGGCAGCACGGCGGTGCGCAGCACATGGCCCCGGCTGCGCAGCACGACCGGGGCGACGATGAACACGAAGCCGATCCAGCGCAGCCACGCGATCTCGATCGCCGGCAGCGTCAGCGCGAGATATTTCGAGACGACGTCCGAGGTCGAATAGAGCACGCCCGACAGCACGACCAGAACGATGCCGACGAGAGGGTCATCCACCTGCCGGGCCACCGGAATCCCCGGTGACATGGCGGGAGCCGGGCCGGTGATTGCCTTGCGCTTCAGCGATTTCATGCAAAGCCCGCTTTCCGCCTGCGTGCGCGCCGCACAATGGAACAAGTCGCCGAATCGCGCCGTTATTGCCCTTGCCGCGGCAAGGCGTGCCTTCTAGCAGGATACGCGCGCGCCGGCCAATGACCCCGTTCGCCCTCGGCTGAGACTTCTCCCTTTGCAAGCGATGGGTTGTCTGGCTAAACGAGGGGAGAAAACATAAGCACCGAGAGAGAGATAGATGGCCCGTATCACGCTTCGACAGCTTCTCGACCACGCCGCCGAGCATGGCTATGGCGTGCCCGCCTTCAATATCAACAACATGGAGCAGGCGCTCGCCATCGGCGAGGCGGCCAAGGCCGTCGATGCGCCGGTGATCATCCAGGCCTCGCGCGGCGCGCGCAGCTATGCCAACGACATCATGCTCAAGCACATGATGGATGCGCTCACCGAAATCTATCCCGAGATTCCGATCTGCGTGCATCTCGACCATGGCAACAACGCCGCCACCTGCATGACCGCGATCCAGGCCGGCTTCACCTCGGTGATGATGGACGGCTCGCTGAAGGAGGACGGCAAGACGCCGGCCGACTGGGACTACAATGTCGGCGTCACCCGCACGGTGACCGACATGGCCCATCTCGGCGGCATCTCGGTCGAGGGCGAGCTTGGCGTGCTGGGCTCGCTCGAGACCGGCATGGGCGACAAGGAGGACGGCCACGGCGCCGAGGGCAAGCTCAGCCACGACCAGTTGCTGACCAACCCGGACGAGGCGGTGAAATTCGTGCGCGAGACCAAGGTCGACGCGCTCGCCATCGCCATGGGCACCTCGCATGGCGCCTACAAGTTCTCGCGCAAGCCCGACGGCGCCATCCTCGCCATGCATGTCATCGAGGCGATCCACAAGAAGCTGCCCAACATGCATCTGGTGATGCACGGCTCGTCCTCGGTGCCGCAGGATTTGCAGGACATCATCAACCAGTTCGGCGGCAAGATGCCCCAGACCTGGGGCGTGCCGGTCGAGGAAATCCAGCGCGGCATCAAGCATGGCGTGCGCAAGATCAACATCGACACCGACAACCGCATGGCGCTGACCGGGCAGATCCGCAAGGTGCTGTCCGAGCAGCCGGGCGAGTTCGATCCGCGCAAATACCTGAAGCCGGCGATGGAGGCGATGACCAAGCTGTGCAAGCAGCGCCTCGAGGATTTCGGCACCGCCGGCAAGGCCTCGAAGATCGGCCGCATCATCCCGACCGCCGACATGGCCAAGCGCTACGCCTCCGGCAAGCTCGACCCGACCTTCCAGTAAGGTCGGGCAGAGGGGAGCGTGAAAAATCGTTGCGGGTTTTTTGCGCTCTGCTCTAAGCGGAAGCCATGACACGCGCCTCGCTCTATCTGATCACCCCGCCCGTCGCCGATCCGGCGGCGTTTCGGCCGCTGCTTGAGGCCGCTCTCGAGGCGACGGAGATCGCCTGCGTACTGCTCAGGCTCGCCACCAGCGACGAGACGCTGGTCAAGCGCCAGGTCAAGGCGCTGGCCAGCCCGGTGCAGCAGGCGGGCGCGGCGCTGCTGCTGGAATCTGCCCGCGACAGCCGGCTCGCGGCGCGCGCCGGGGCCGACGGCGTGCATGTCACCGGGCTGATCGGGCTCGATGCCGCGCTTGAGGACAAGAAGGCCGAGCGCATCGTCGGCGTCAGTGGCCTGAAGAGCCGGCATGACTGCATGGAGGCCGGCGAGGACGAGGTCGACTACCTGATGTTCGGCGAGCCGAAGCCCGATGGCTATGTGCCGCCGCTCGAGCAGACCGTCGAGCGCTGCCAGTGGTGGGCGGAGGTGTTCCAGATCCCCTGCGTCGGCTATGCCGACCGGCTCGATGATGTCGCGGCCATCGTGGCGACGGGAGCCGAATTCGTGGCGCTCGGCGCGGCGGTCTGGGACCATCCGGAGGGGCCGGCGGCGGCGCTGCGGGCGATCGAGACGGCGCTGGTGCGACCGGCGTGAGCGGCGGGGTGCCGGGGGCGTTTTCGGTGTCATTCCCGACGCGCGCGATCGGGAATCCAGAGGCCGGGCGCGCAAACGGCTCTGGATTCCCGCCTGCGCGGGAATGACACTGGTCCGAAACTGAGCACGAAGCCATGCCCGTCATCGCCATTGCCGACGCCGAAGACCCGCGCATCGCCGCCTACCGCGCCATCCGCGAGCGCGATCTGACCGGCCGCGAGGGCCGCTTCATGGCCGAGGGCGAGGTCGTGCTGCGCGTGCTGGCCGGCCAGGCACGCTTTGCCATCGACAGTGTGCTGCTGGCGGAAAACCGGCTTGCGCCACTCGGCGACTTGCTCGCAAAGCTGCCCTCTGACGTGCCGGTTTTTACCGCCGCGCAGTCGGTCATGAACGCGATCGCGGGTTTCGCCGTGCATCGCGGCGTGATGGCGATCGGCCGCAAGCCGGCCCCGCAAGCGCTGGACGGATTTCTCGACCGGCTGCCGGAGCGCGCGCTGGTCGTGGCGGCGATCGGCATTGCCAACCATGACAATATCGGCGGCATTTTCCGCAACGCCGCCGCCTTCGGGGCCGATGCGGTGTTGCTCGATGCGACGAGCTGCGATCCGCTCTACCGCAAGGCGATCCGCGTCTCGGTCGGCGCGGCGCTGCTCGTGCCGTTCCACAGGGGCGCCTGCGCCGACGCCCTGCTGCCGGCGCTCGCCGCGCGCGGCTTCGCGCTGGCGGCGCTGAGCCCGTCCGGCCGCGAGGACCTTGCGACCTATCGACCGGGGGCGCGCACGGCGATGATCCTCGGCGCCGAGGGGCCGGGCCTGCCGGAAGCGATCCTGGCTGCGGCCGAGACCTTGCGCATCCCGATGGCGGGCGGCTTCGATTCGCTCAATGTCGCGACGGCGAGCGGCATTGCGCTGCACCACCTCAGCCATGGCCGGGTTGACGCGAAGGCCGGCCGGGGGCAGTAACGCTGGCTCCGGCCCGGCCTCCGCCGCGCCCGCTGTTTCCAGATGAATCGGATGAAGGTGCATGGCCAAGATCAGCGGCAACGAAATCCGTCCCGGCCTGATGATCGAGTATGACGGCGGCCTGTGGGCCGTGGTCAAGACGGTGACCGTCAAGCCCGGCAAGGGGCCGGCCTATAACCAGGCGGAACTGAAGAACGTGCGCGACGGGCGCAAGCTCAACAACCGCTTCTCGACCGACGAGCGCGTCGAGGAGGTCAAGCTCGAGTTCCGCGACTTCCAGTATCTCTACCGCGACGGCGACGATCTCGTGTTCATGAACAGCGAGAGCTTCGAGCAGATGACGCTGGCCGCCGATTTCGTCGGCGAGCGCGCCGCCTTCCTGCAGGACAACATGCAGGTGACGCTGCGCATGCACGAGGAAACGCCGATCTCGATCAAGCTGCCCGATCAGGTCGTGCTCGAAATCGTCGAGGCCGACCCGGTCATCAAGGGGCAGAGCGCCTCGTCATCCTACAAACGCGCCAAGCTCGAGAACGGGCTCGATATCCTGGTGCCGCCTTTCATCACCGCCGGCGAACGTGTCGTCGTCGATACCAACGAAGTCACCTATCTCCGCCGGGCGGAATAGGCAGGAGGCTGTTCAAGACCATGATCCGCACCCCTCTCATGAACGTGATGACCGCTGCCGTGCTCAAGGCCGGGCGCGGGCTCAAGCGCGATTTCGGCGAAGTCGCCAATCTCCAGGTCTCGCGCAAGGGGCCGGGCGATTTCGTCAGCGCCGCCGACCGGAAATCGGAGGAGGTGCTGTTCGCCGAACTGTCGAAGGCGCGGCCGGGCTATGGTTTCGTGATGGAGGAGGGCGGCGTGGTCGCCGGCTCCGACGCGACGCATCGCTGGCATATCGACCCGCTCGACGGCACCACGAATTTCCTGCACGGCTTGCCGCAATTCGCGATTTCCGTGGCGCTGGAGCGCGAGGGCCAGCTTGTCGCCGGCGTGGTCTATAATCCGGTGCTCGACGAGATGTATGTCGCCGAGAAGGGGCAGGGCGCCTTCCTTAACAATCAGCGCCTGCGCGTCGCGGCGCGCACCTCGCTCGAGGAGGCGGTGGTGTGCTGCGGCATTCCCCATATCGGGCGCGGCGACCACCCGTTATTCCTGCGCGAGATCGCCCAGGTGATGGCGCGCGTTGCCGCCGTGCGCCGCCTTGGTGCTGCGGCGCTCGATCTTGCCTATGTCGCGGCCGGCCGGCTCGACGCCTATTGGGAGCGCGGCCTCAACAGCTGGGACGTCGCGGCCGGTATCGTGCTGGTGCGCGAGGCAGGCGGCTACGTGACCGACGTTTCCGGCGATGCCGCGACGAGCGCCACCGCCAATGTGCTGTGCGGCAATGAAACCATGCATGATACGCTGCTGCGCATCATCAAATCGCAGCAAGCGGCGGCGTAACCGCGCTCTGCGTCCGAAGGAGCGATTGCACCGGGCCGGCCCCTCCCTTACCGTGCCGCTCCGGGGTAACGGAAAAAGCGGCCTGAGGCATGCTGCGAAAATGCCTATGCCGTGTTGCGGGCGCGGCTTGCGCCGGTCTGGTGGAATCGATCACGCCATCTGCCTTTTGCCGATTCCGTCGAGAGGCAGCGTGATCTCGGGAGGGCCATGGATGTGACGCAGGACAACCAGACAGGGACCGTCCAGCGGCTGACGCCGCCGGGGCGCTATCTCCTGCACATGGCGATATTCCTGATCCTCGTCGGCTTCGTGGTGCTGATCCTCTACCGGCAGATCATGGTCGCCTTCATGGCGAACCCGGCGCTGAACGGGCTGATCGTCGGCGTGCTGCTGGTCGGCTGCCTGCTCGGCATCCGGCAGGTGGCGCGGCTGTTTCGCGAGGTGCGTTGGGTCAACGGGCTCAACCGGCCCGATGACCTGGCCAGCGTCACCACGCCGCGCCTGCTGGCACCGGTCGCCTCGATCCTCGGCGAGAAGGCGGGCCATGCCTCGTTCTCGACCGTCACGCTGCGCTCGCTGCTCGATTCGGTCGGCATGCGCCTCGATGAATCGCGCGACGTGCTGCGCTACCTCACCGGCCTGCTGGTGTTTCTCGGCCTGCTCGGCACGTTCTGGGGCCTGCTGGAGACGGTGGGCTCGGTCGGCAACGTCATCCAGGCGATGGGCGGCGGCAGCGGCGATGTCAGCGGGCTGTTCGACCAGTTGAAGAGCGGCCTGGCCGCGCCGCTGCACGGCATGTCGATCTCGTTCTCCTCCTCGCTGTTCGGCCTCGCCGGCTCGCTGGTGCTCGGCTTCCTCGATCTCCAGGCCGGCCAGGCGCAGAACCGCTTCTTCAACGAGTTCGAGGATTGGCTCTCGGCCAGGACCAACGTGCTCGACATCGGCGATAACGGGCTTGGCGGCGGCAAGGGCGCCGCCGATCTTCGCCCGCTGCTCGAGCGCCTGTCGCAGGCGGTCGGCGATGGCGCGCCGGCCAAGGCGGCGACCACGGCAACCGCGCATCTCGCCGAGGGCATCCAGGGGCTGGTGCAGCATATGCGCAACGAGCAGCAGATGATCCGCGACTGGGTCGAGGCCCAGGCCGAGCAGCAGCGCGAGGTCAAGGGCCTGCTCGAGCGCCTCGCCCGCAGCCTCGAACAGGACGGCCAGCAGCTCGAAAAAGAGCAGGAGCGCTAGCATCATGGCCAGCATGCGCGGCCGCAGACGCTATGTCGGCATCGATTACTGGCCGGGATATGTCGACGCGCTCTCGACGCTGCTGCTGATCATCGTCTTCCTGCTGTCGGTGTTCGCGCTCGGCCAGTTCTATCTGGCGCGCGACGTCTCGACCAAGGACGACACGCTGGCCAAGCTCAACCAGCAGATCGCGGAACTGACCGATCTCCTGTCGCTGGAACGCACCTCCAGCAAGGGGCTGAACGACAATATCGGCGCGCTCACGGCGACGCTCGATGCCACCAAGGCCGAGAATGCGCGGTTGCAGGACGCGGCGCGGCAGGGCGCTGCCGGGGCCGCCGCCGCCGGCGCGTTGCAGACCCAGGTCGACAAGGAGAAAGCGCTTTCGGCGCGTGCCGCCGCGCAGGTCGAGTTGCTCAACCAGCAGATCGCGGCGATGCGCCGCCAGCTCGCGGCGCTCGAGGAGGCGCTCAACGCCTCCGAATCGCGCGACAAGGAGAGCCAGAGCCGCATTTCCGATCTCAGCGGCCGGTTGAACGTGGCGCTCGCCCAGCGCGTGCAGGAACTCAACCGCTACCGCTCGGACTTTTTCGGCCGCCTGCGCCAGATCGTCGGCAATCGCCCCGGCATCCGCGTCGTCGGCGACCGTTTCGTGTTCCAGTCCGAGGTGCTGTTCGATGTCGGCCAGGCCGGCATCTCGGAAGGCGGCAAGCCCGAACTCGACCGCCTGGCGAGCGCGCTCGCCGATCTCGAGAAGGAAATCCCGCCGGATATCCCGTGGATCATCCGCGTCGACGGCCATACCGACAAGCGGCCGATCCAGTCGGCGCAATTCCCGTCGAACTGGGCGCTGTCGAGCGCGCGCGCCATCGCCGTGGTGCAATACCTGATCAGCAAGGGCATCGCGCCGAACCGGCTCGCCGCGACCGGCTTCGGCGAGTTCCAGCCGCTCGACACCGCCGATAATGACGAGGCCTATCGCCGCAACCGCCGCATCGAGATCAAGCTGACGGAGCGCTGAGCAAGCGATACGGCGCGTTTGCCGCCTTTACCGTTGGCTTCAGCCCGGGTGACGCACTTTTCCGGATCGGGACAGGCCGGTCGAGCCGGCCCATGACGGCACAGGACGCGAAATAAACCTTTCGGTCGTCATCGGCGGACTTGATCCGCCGACCCCGCTTCGGAAAGGCCTTGTCCGCGTCGGCATCCGCGTGCCGCGCGACACACCGGAGAGGTGAGGCGGGCCGCCGCCTACTCGCCGCCGTCCTCGTCCTTGGCGTTCATGCCCTTCAGCTTGGCGAAGACGGCGCGCACGTCGAGTTCGCCATCCTCCTTCGGTTTGAGCGAGCCGGGGCCGGTGGTGATCTCGGCCGGCAGTAGCGTCGCGCCGGTATCGGGCGGCCGGTCGCGGGCGGCGCGGTTGACCTCGAAATCGAGGTCGATCTGCGAGCACAGGCCAAGCGTGACCGGATCGAGCGCCGAAAGCTGCGAGGCGTTCCAATGCGTGCGCTCGCGCACCGAGGCGATGGTCGTCTTGGTGGTGCCGACGAGGCGCATGATCTGCGCGTCCTTCAGCTCGGGATGGTTCTTGAGCAACCAGAGAATGGCGTTCGGCCGGTCGTGGCGGCGCGAGAGCGGCGTGTAGCGCGGCCCCTTGCGGCGCTTCGGCTCGGGCAGGCGCACCTTCGGGTCCTGCAGCTTGATTCGGTGGGCCGGGTCCTTCTGGGCCTGTTCGAGTTCCTCGCGCGCGATCTGGCCGTTGATGACCGGGTCGAGGCCCTTGATGCCGGTGGCGGCTTCGCCATCGGCGATCGCCTTGACCTCGAGCGGGTGGATCTTGCAGAAATCGGCGATCTGCTCAAAGGTCAGCGCGGTATTCTCGACCAGCCACACGGCGGTTGCCTTGGGCATCAGAAGCTGCGTCGCCATATAAACCTTCTCCGTTCGTCCAGAGGCTGTCGGGCGGCCGCTGGCATCAGACCAATTGTTCGGGAATAACGCCGATATAGCGCGCCGGGCGCCGGATTGAAAGAAAAACCGCGCGCGCCCACACCGATTTGCGTGCGCCGCCGGTCAGGCCACGCTCAGCACGATCTTGCCGATATGGCGGCTCGATTCCATCAGGCGATGGCCCTCGGTCGCCTGCGCCAGCGGCAGTGCCTTGTAGATCACCGGCTTGCAGCGGCCTCCCGCCAGCAGCGGCCAGACCTTGTCCTCGAGCGCGCGGGCGAGCGCGGCCTTTTCCGCCACCGAGCGCGGCCTGAGCGTCGAGCCGGTATGGGTCAGGCGTTTCAGCATGAGACGGCGGAAATCGACCGTCGCGACATGGCCCTGCATGAAGGCGATCTGCACGATGCGCCCGTCGGGCGCGGCCGCCTCGTAATTGCGGCCGATATAATCGCCGCCGACCATGTCGAGGACCAGGTCGGCGCCGCGGCCCGACGCCTGTTTGGTCGCCTGCACGAAATCCTCCGTGCGGTAGTCGACCGCCATGTCGGCGCCGAGCGCCCGGCATGCCGCGACCTTTTCCGGCCCGCCGGCGGTGGCGATGACATGGGCGCCGAACGCCTTGGCGAGCATGATCGCGGTGGTGCCGATGCCGGAGGTGCCGCCATGCACCAGCAGCCATTCGCCGGCGCTGAGCCGGCCGCGCTCGAAGACGTTGTTCCACACCGTGAAGAACGTCTCGGGGATGGCGGCCGCCTCGACCAGCGAGAGCCCGCGCGGCACTGGCAGGGCGTTGCTCTCATGCACGACGCAGAATTCGGCGTAACCGCCGCCGGCGACGAGGGCGAGCGCCATGTCGCCGACGCGCCAGCGCGCGACACCGGCGCCGCAGGCGACGATCTCGCCGGCGATTTCCAGCCCCGGAATATCGACCGGCGCTCCGGGCGGCGGCGCATAATTGCCCTGGCGCTGCACGATGTCGGGCCGGTTGATGCCGGCATTCGCGACCTTGATCAGGATTTCGCCAGCGCCGGGCTGCGGCACCGGACGGCGCACCAGCGCCAGAACGTCGGGCTCTCCGGGCCTGGTGATCGCCACGGCGTTCATCTCGGTGGGCAGGGTCATGGTGGCTCCTTCATGTGGCGTGATCGTTCTCGTTGGGTAGCGCCGCGCGGCGGGGCTGGCAACGTTGCGAGGGTGACCCTACATTGTTTGCGAGCTGTCAGGATGAAGGAGGCGACCATGGTATTCGATTCCAGCGAGGAGGCGCGGCCGCCGCGCCTGGTCGGGCATGAGATCGGCCAGGACCTTTCGACCCTGTCGATCGACGAGATCGGCGAGCGCATCGAGCTGCTGAACGCGGAGATCGCCCGGCTCGAGAGCGCGCGCGGCGCCAAGAGCTCCTCGCTGAAAGCGGCGGATGCCTTCTTCAAACTGTAGGAATCGGCGCGAAATATAAAATTTTAAAGCCTAACGAATGATTCGATTAACCCTTTGGAAACCTTTCCGGGGTATTTCTGATGCTGTCCAGTTTCTTTGGACCTCGAGTGGTTCCTGTCCACTCTGTTTGACGCCTCCCAATCGACTTTCGGGCCGCTTTTAGCGGCCCTTTTTCTTGTTTCGATGCCGATCGCGGCGTGCGTGCCGCCCCCGAACCACCATCGTGCGGCGTTAACCCTGTCGCGGGCTTCCCCGGTACAACATCGTTAACGGCGTTATAATTGCGACGTTCGGGACCGAGCCCGCTTCTGTGCCAAGGCGGTACAGGCGAAGACGGGACGGAGAGCGACAATGCACGACCACAATAGCCAGATGCCGCAGCCCGGTCCCGCGACGATTTCGATTGCCGAGCGCATCGTCGCCTCGGAGGCGTTCAAGACGCTGTTCCGCCAGGGCATGACGCTGGTGGAGGATACCGCCGCCTATCTCGACGGGCCGGGGCGCCAGGAATCGCGCGCGCTCGAGCGCCATGCCGCGCTGAATTACGCCAGCGAGAGCATGCGCCTGACGACGCGGCTGATGCAACTGACCTCGTGGCTGCTGCTGCAGCGCGCCGTCAACGAGGGCGAGCTGACGCGCGAGGAGGCCGACCGCGAGCATCGCAAGGTGCGCATCACGCCGCCCGAGGCGACGCAGGCCAAAAGCGCGACGGCGCTGCCGGACGGCCTGACGGGGCTGATCGAGCGGGCATACAAGCTCGAGAACCGCATCGTGCGGCTCGACGACCAGTTGCGGCTCGATCCGCCGCCGGCGCCAGAGAGCAGCCCGGTCGCCGAACAGCTCAGCGCCCTGAAGCTGGCGCTCGGCCTGTAGGGACTGCGCGCTGCCGCTGTTTTCACCCTCGCCGGGATCGGCGGACTTGATCCGCCGATCCCGGTGCGAAAGGCGCCACGGCTGCCGTTGGATGCCGGGTCAAGCCCGGCAAAAGAGCGCGAGGGACCTTCGATGTCTTGTCCCGGCCTTGAGCCGGGACCCAACCGGTTGCACCTTTCCGGTCGAGATGGCCGGGTCAGGCCCGGCCATGACGGTGGAGGATGGGTGATGCGGTTGTTCTCACCCTCGCCGTCACCGGCGCGCGCGCAAAAACAAAAACCCCGGAGCGATGCTCCGGGGTTTTGATATCGTCCGGCTCTGCGCCGGGCTTACTTCTTGCCGAAGCTGAGCCCGCTGAAGCGCGAGTTGAACTTGGACAGGCGCCCGCCGCGATCCATGAGCTGCTGCGTGCCGCCGGTCCAGGCCGGATGCGTCGTCGGATCGACGTCGAGATTGAGGGTGTCGCCCTCCTTGCCCCAGGTCGAGCGCGTGGTGAACTCGGTGCCGTTGGTCATCACCACCTTGATGAAGTGGGACGCGGGATGAATATCGGCCTTCATGGTGATGTCTCCGCGGCGTGGCTCGGCAAGACGCTGCCGTTCGACCCTGCCGCTCTGCTGATCTGATCGGAAGGGCGCTCTATAGACGAGAACCCGGCCTGCGACAAGACGTGGATTTGCGTTATCCGGCGAGATACAGCACACAAATGCGCGAATGTTGCCAATGGAGATGCCAGTGAGCGCGAAAGCCGACGAGGACATGGCGCGTCGACGGCCGACGCTCAAGGCGCTCGCGCCACTACTGCCGCTGGTCAGGCGGCATCGCGTGCGCGCCGGCCTCGGCCTGGTGGCGCTGACGGCGGCGTCGGCCGCGACCCTGACCATTCCGCTGGCGCTACGCCGGGTGATCGATTTCGGCTTCGATAATGGCCATGTCGGCCTGATCGCGCAGTATTTCGTGGCGCTGATCGGTGTCGTCGCGCTGCTCGCGATGGCGAGCGCCGCGCGCTACTATCTGGTGATGTCGCTCGGCGAGCGCATCGTCGCCGACCTGCGCGCCAGCGTGTTCGATCACCTGACCCGGCTCGACGCCGCGTTTTTCGACCGGGTGCGCTCGGGCGAGATCGTGTCGCGCCTGACCGCCGACACGACGCAGCTCAAGGCGGCTTTCGGCGCCAGCGCCTCGATCGCGCTGCGCAACCTGATGCTGTTCTTCGGCGCGGTGGCGATGATGGTCGTCACCAGCCCCAAACTGTCGGCGCTGGTGCTGGCGGTGATCCCGATCATCGTGCTGCCGCTGGTTGGCGCCGGCCGGGCGGTGCGCGGGCGCTCGCGCATGGCGCAGGATGCGCTCGCCGAGGCCGCCGCCTACGCCACCGAGCAGGTCGGCGCGCAGCGCGTCATGCAGGCTTTCGGGGCGGAAGCGCGCACGCGCCAGCGTTTTACCCGTGCCACCGACGACGCCTATGAAGCGGCGCGCGTGTCGCTGGTGGCGCGCGCCTGGCTGACCGGCTTCGCCATCTTCCTGATCTTCTTCTCGATCGTCGCCATCCTGTGGCTCGGCGCGCATGATGTCGCCTCGGGCGCGATCAGCGCCGGGCGGCTGTCGCAATTCGTGCTCTATGCGGTGTTCGCGGCCGGCGCGCTGAGCCAGCTTTCCGATGTCTGGGGCGAGCTGGCGCAGGCGGCGGGCGCGGCCGGGCGCATCGGCGAGATCCTCGAGACCGAGCCGGAGGTCGCCGAGCCGGCGCAGCCGGTGGCGCTGCCGCAGCCGGCGCGCGGCGCCATTGCCTTCGAGGACGTGAGCTTCAGCTATGCGACCGGCGAGCGCGTGCTCGGGCCGGTGTCGCTCGCCATCGCCAGCGGCGAGCGCGTGGCGCTGGTCGGGCCGTCGGGCGCCGGCAAGACGACGATCATCCAGCTCATCCTGCGCTTCTACGATGTCAGCGCCGGCCGGCTGAGCGTCGATGGCGTCGATATCCGGGACGCGGCGCTGGCCGATCTGCGCGCGCGCATCGCGCTCGTGCCGCAGGACCCGGCGATCTTCGCCGGCACGGTCGCCGACAATATCCGCTATGCCCGGCCCGAGGCCGATGATGCGGCCGTCGAGCAGGCGGCGCGGCAGGCGGCGGCGCATGATTTCATCATGGCGATGCCGCAAGGCTATGCGACGCCGGTCGGCGAGCGCGGCGTCACCCTGTCGGGCGGCCAGCGCCAGCGCATCGCCATCGCGCGCGCCATCCTGAAGGATGCGCCGATCCTGCTGCTCGACGAGGCGACCTCGGCGCTCGATGCCGAGAGCGAGGCGGCGGTGCAGGCGGCGCTCGAACGGCTGATGGAGGGGCGCACCTCGATCGTGGTGGCGCATCGCCTCGCGACGATCCGCAAGGCCGACCGCATCGTCGTGCTCGACGGCGGCGAGATCGTCGAACAGGGCACGCATGACCGGCTCGTGCAGGAAAACGGCCTCTATGCCCGCCTCGCCGCGCTGCAATTCGACCAGCGCCAGGCGGCGGCTTAAATTCTGGCCGGTCCTTCTCCCGCGGGCGGGAGAAGGTGTCTGCGTAGCAGACGGATGAGGGGGGCCTTGCCCTCACCCGCCTACCGGCACCCTCTCCCGCAGGCGGGAGAGGGGAAATCGTTCTGCTACCTTTGCCGCACGTCATGGGCTGGCCCATGACGCTGGATGACCGGCGCGGCCGGCAGGCCCGTGACGCAGTTCCGGCCGCTTCAAAGCTCCTCGGCGCGGCCCTCGACGATGTCGTTGATGCGCTCGATGCGCTCGGCCAGGCCCGACAGGCTTTCGGCCAGCGTGCGGCTGCGCGCCGCCATGCCGGCGGCTTCCTCGCCGCGGCCGCGTTGCAGGCCGGCGATATCCTCCTGCATCTTGTCGAGGCGCCGGCTCGTTTCCGAGGCTTCGTCGGCGATGGCGATCGCGGCCATGACGGTCAGGCGCTGCTCGCCGATGTCGCCGAAGGCGGCGCGCAGGTCGTTGATCTTCTTGTCGACCGAGGCGGCAAGCGCCTGCAGATGCGGCTCCTGCCCGTCATCGCAGGCCATGCGGAACAGCTTGCCGGCGATGGTAACGGTGACCTGGCCCATGTCAGCTTTCCTCGCGGCCGGCGCGGGCCAGCAGGGTGCGGACCGAACCGATCGCCTGGTCGACGCGCCGTGACGCGCCCGAACAGGCTTCTTCCAGTTGCGAGACGCGCACCAGCGCGCGGTCGAGATCGGTGGCAAGCTGGGCGCGGTCCTGCCTGAGCAGGCCGGCGGCCTCCTCGGCGATGGCTGCGGTGCGCGCACCCTCGGCGCGTCTGAGGGCCGAGGCCTCGAGCCGGTCGAGCGCCTGGCCGAGCCGCTCTATCGCCTGGTCCAGAGACTTGTGTTCATGGGACTTGTGTTCATCAGGCCTGTGTTCATCGGTCGCCATTGCCGGACTCCGTCCCCCTCGACGTTACGCACACGCGGGAATCGCTTTGGCAACAATACCTTGCAAGTTGGAGCTTAAGCGCCCCTGTAAAGCCTCGTCAACTCGCGTGCCACGGCTATCCCCGCCGAAATGACGACACGCGCCATATTGAACTTCGGCGCCAAATGGCCGTAACTCGGTTGCAGGCGGGCCAGCATGCGACAGGAAACGGCCGCCACTTGGAGGAAACCAGCATGGCGGGGCCGACGAACAGCCGTTATCGCGAGATTTTTGCCGCATGGGGTGCGAATGCGGGCGCGTTCTGGGCCGAGGCGGCCAAGGCGATCGACTGGTTCAAGCCGCCGCGCAACATCTTCGACGCCGGGGCTGGCGTGTTCGGGCGCTGGTTTCCCGATGCGACCTGCAACACATGCTACAACGCCGTCGACCGGCATGTGCTGGCCGGCCATGGCGCGCGCACGGCGCTGATCTACGATTCGCCGCTCGCCGGCACCAAACGCAAGCTGAGCTACGCCACCCTGCTCGACGAGGTCGTGGCGCTCGCTGCCATCCTGCGGGATTTCGGCGTCGCCAAGGGCGACCGCGTGGTGATCTACATGCCGATGGTGCCCGAAGCCATCGTGGCGATGCTGGCCTGCGCGCGGCTCGGCGCCATCCATTCCGTGGTGTTCGGCGGGTTCGCGGCGCGCGAACTGGCGACCAGGCTCGACGATTGCCGGCCGAAGCTGGTGCTGGCCGCCTCGTGCGGCCTCGAGCCGAGCCGCATCGTCGCCTACAAGCCGCTGCTCGACGGCGCCATCGCCCTGGCGAAGCACAAGCCGGAAGCCTGCCTGATCCTGCAACGGCCCGAGCTTGCCGCCGAACTGGTGCCCGGCCGCGACCATGACTGGGGCGCCCTGCGCGACAAGGTGCTGGCCGCCGGGCGCATGGTCGATTGCGTCGAACTCGCCGCCACCGATCCGCTCTATATCCTCTACACTTCCGGCACGACCGGCGTGCCCAAGGGCGTGGTGCGCGACAATGGCGGCCATATGGTCGCGCTCGTGTGGTCGATGCGCTACCTGTACGACATCCAGCCGGGCGAGGTGTTCTGGGCCGCTTCCGATATCGGCTGGGTCGTCGGCCACAGCTATATCGTGTACGGGCCGCTGCTGCATGGCGCGACGACCATCGTCTATGAGGGCAAGCCGGTGGGGACGCCGGATGCCGGCGCGTTCTGGCGCGTCATCGCCGAGCATGGCGTGGCGGCGCTGTTCACCGCGCCGACCGCTTTCCGCGCCATCAAGAAAGAGGATCCGAAAGGCGCGCTGCTGGCGCAATACGACCTCAGCCGCTTCCGCATCCTGTTCCTGGCCGGCGAGCGCGCCGATCCCGACACGGTGCGCTGGGCCGAGAGCATTCTCGCCCGTCCGGTGATCGACCACTGGTGGCAGACCGAGACCGGCTGGTGCATCGTCGGCAATCCGATGGGGCTCGGCCCGCTGCCGGTGAAGCACGGCTCGCCGACGGTGGCGATGCCGGGCTACGACATCGCGGTGCTGGACGAGGCCGGCCAGCCGGCGGCGCCCGGCACGATGGGCTCGATCGCCATCAAGCTGCCGCTGCCTCCCGGCGCCCTGCCGACGCTGTGGGAGAACGACCAGCGCTTCCGCGACAGCTACCTGACGCAGTTTCCCGGCTATTACGCCACATCGGACGCCGGCCATGTCGATGAGGACGGCTATCTGTTCATCATGGGGCGCACCGACGACATCATCAACGTCGCCGGCCACCGGCTCTCGACCGGCGGCATGGAGGAGGTGCTCTCCAGCCATGGCGACGTCGCCGAATGCGCGGTGATCGGTATTGCCGACGCGCTCAAGGGCGAGGTGCCGTGCGGCTTCATCGTGCTGAAGAGCGGCGTCGAGCGGCCCGCGCGCGACATCGAGGCCGAGATCGTGCAGCTGGTGCGTGAGCATATCGGCCCGGTCGCCGCCTTCCGCCAGGTGTTCACCGTGCCGCGCCTGCCCAAGACGCGCTCCGGCAAGATCCTGCGCGGCACGATGAAGAAGATCGCCGATGGCGAAAGCTACGCCGCGCCGGCGACGATCGACGACCCGGCGGTGCTGGACGAGATCGGCGCCGTGCTGCGCGCCGCCAAGCCTGCCTGACCGGGAAGCTCCGGCCTGAGCGGAAAACGCCAGCCTGACTGCGGCAAAGCGGCCACAGCGCGGAACATTCGCCACGCTGCGGTGTTGCGACAGGCGAAGCCGGCACAGTCTCGCCCCAATAGGCCCCTCTGTTGCGGGCAATCTGATATCTCCACGGGAATTTTCATGTCTTCTGCAATGATCAGCCGCCGCCTTTTCGTGATCGGCGCGCCACTTAGCCTGTCGGCCTGTGTTTCCGGCCCCGAACTGCCGCCGGTTGCGCCGAAAACCGCCGATGAATTCGCCTTCGAGGCGATGTATGGCCCGATCCCCGACGAGAAATTCCCGATTCCGGCGCTCGAACCCGGTGTGGTCGATCCGCAATTCCTGCGCCAGCTCGTACCTTACGACACGCCCTATGCGCCCGGCACCATCGTCGTCGATCCGGGCGAGCGCCATCTCTATCTGGTGCGCGCCAATGGCGAGGCGCTGCGCTACGGCGTCGGCGTCGGCCGCGAGGGCTTCAACTGGAACGGGCGCGCGCGCGTGGCGCGCAAGGCGATGTGGCCGACCTGGACGCCGCCGGCCGACATGATCAAGCGCCAGCCGGAAGTGGCGAAATACGCCCGTGGCATGCCCGGCGGGCTCGACAATCCGCTTGGCGCGCGTGCGCTCTACCTGTTCCAGGGCAACAAGGACACGCTGTACCGCATTCACGGCACCAACGATCCGTCCTCGATCGGCCATGCCATGTCGAGCGGCTGCATCCGCCTGATCAACCAGGATATCATCGACCTCTACCGGCGCGCGCCGATCGAGACGCCGGTCGTCGTGCTGGCGAATCGCCGCCAGGAGGAGCCGGAGGATGACGATTTCAGCATGCCGGTCGCCAATGTCGGCGGCTCGATCATCCGGTAGCAGTTCGGCCGTTTCCCGCATGCAAGCCACTGGTGCAAGGCGCGGGAAAGCCCTACATTGATCAGGCGGAGCTGCGGGGCGCGTCAGGACACGCATTCCCCGGGGCCTTATCGATCCTACGGGAGCTGTTCCTGACCGGGGCCCTGGCCTCGGACACACGGCGCCCACCTACTTACGTAGGTTCCCGGGATCGACAGTCCAACGGTCTCGTGGCCCGCACCGATTTCCGTTACGCGGCATGTGTCGGTCGCGGCCGGTGGCCGGATACCGATCCGGCCTTTTCCCGAGGTTGCTGTTTCCGCCGTGACGGACAAGCCCGCGCTTCGTTCTGAGCTGATCGCCCGGCGTGCCGCCATGCCGGCGGATCAGCGCGCCGCGGCCTCGGCCAGCCTTCAATCCGCTTCGGGCATCATCGCGCAGGCCGCCGGCGCCGGGGTGGTGTCGGGCTTCTGGCCGATCCGCGAGGAGATCGATCCGCGCGGCCTGCTCGAGGCGCTGCACGGGTTGGGCGTGGCGCTCGCCCTGCCGGTGGTGACGCGCGCGGGGCTGGTGTTCCGCGCCTGGCGGCCGGGCGATGCGCTGGCGCCGGCGGGGTTCGGGCTGCTCGAGCCCGCCGCCGAGGCCGCCATCGTCGCGCCTGCGGTAATGCTGGTGCCGCTGCTCGGCTTCGACCGTGGCGGCGGCCGCATCGGCTACGGGCGCGGGTTCTACGATGGCGCCATTGCCGGGCTCGGGCCGCGCCTGACCATCGGGCTCGCTTTCGCAGCCCAGGAGGTCGCCGCCGTGCCGCGCGAAGACCACGACATGCTGCTCGATTGCGTTCTGACCGAGAACGGCATGATTGACTGCCGGCCCGCTTCGCGCGACTAGTCCGGCATGCGTTTGCTTTTTCTTGGCGATGTGGTTGGCCGCGCCGGCCGTGAGGCGGTCGCAGCCGAGCTTCCCCGGCTGCGCGACCGCTGGAAACTCGATTGCGTGGTGATCAATGGCGAGAACGCCGCCGGTGGCTTCGGCATCACCGAGGCGATCTGCGACGAGTTGATCGATGCCGGCGCCGATGCGGTGACGCTCGGCAACCATTCCTGGGACCAGCGCGAGGCGCTGGTGTTCATCGCGCGCCAGCCGCGTCTGGTGCGGCCGGCGAATTATCCGCCCGGCACGCCGGGGCGCGGTGCGACGCTGGTCGAGACCCAGAGCGGGCGTAGCGTGCTGGTGGTCAATGTGATGGGCCGCGTCGAGATGGAGCCACTCGACGATCCCTTTCGCGTCGCCAATGACGAGATCGATGCCTGCCCGCTCGGGCGCGGGTGCGACGCCATCGTGCTCGACATCCATGGCGAGGCGACCGCCGAGAAACAGGCGATCGGCTGGCATTTCGACGGGCGCGCCAGCCTCGCGGTCGGCACGCACACCCATGTGCCGACCGCCGATACGCGCATCCTGCCCGGCGGCACCGCCTTCCAGACCGATGCCGGCATGTGCGGCGACTATGTCTCGGTGATCGGCTTCGACCGCCATGAGCCGATCCGGCGCATGATGGAGAAGACGCCGCTGGCGCGCTGGGAAGCCGCAAGCGGCATCGGCTCGCTGTCGGGCGTCGCGGTCGAGACCGACGATGCCACCGGCCTCGCCGTCAAGGTCGGCCGCGTGCAGATCGGCCCGACCCTGCCGGAAGCGTGGCCGGATTTCTGGGGTTGACGGGGTTGATCCGTTCGCTTTTTGTTCGTACTATCGTCGGGGCTACAGCACGAGCAGCGGCGTGAGACGCGCCGCCAAGGGAGACCGATATGGCGGCTGAACCTGGCATCACCATGTTCCACGCGCCGCAGACGCGCTCGACCGGCACGATGATCCTGCTTGAGGAACTGGGCGCGCCCTACGATCTGCATCTGCTCGACATGAAGGCGGGCGCGCAGCGCAAGCCTGAGTTTCTCGCCGTCAACCCGATGGGCAAGGTGCCGGCGATCAGGCATGGCGCGGCGCTGGTGACCGAGCAGCCGGCGGTGTTCCTCTATCTGGCGGACCTGTTCCCGGAAGCCGGCCTCGCGCCCGCCATTGGCGACCCGTTGCGCGGGCCATATCTGCGCTGGATGGTGTTTTATGGTTCGAGCTTCGAGCCGGCCGTGGTCGACCATGCCATGAAGCGTGAGCCGGCGCCGCCTTCGACCTCGCCCTATGGCAGCTACGAGACCGTGCTGGATACGCTGTCGGAACAGCTCAGGCGCGGGCCGTATCTGCTCGGCGAACGGCTGACGGCGGCCGATATCCTGTGGGGCACGGCGCTCAACTGGACGACCGGCTTCAAGATCGTGCCGGAGCGGCCGGAATACATGGCTTACATCGCGCGCATCACCGGGCGGCCCTCTTACGCCAAGGTCAGCGCGCGCGATGCGGCCTGGGCGGCGGAGTTCGCCAAGGCGGCCGGGCGTAGCGCCTGAGGCGCCACTTTTCTTTTGCCGGTGCGGCGCTTATAAGCCGGCGATCCTGATTTTGCGCGCGGGATGCGCGCCAAAAATGTTGTGTGCCGAGCATGGAGGCTCCGGGTGGCCGGTCATTCCCAATTCAAGAACATCATGCACAAGAAGGGGAAGCAGGACGCGATCCGCTCCAAGATCTTCTCCAAGCTGGCGCGCGAGATCACGGTGGCCGCCAAGCTCGGCATGCCGGACCCGGCGATGAACCCGCGCCTCAGGGCGGCCGTACTGGCGGCGCGCGCGGAAAACATGCCGAAGGACAATATCGAGCGCGCCATCAAGAAGGCGGCCGGCGGCGATGCCGAGACCTATGACGAGATCCGCTACGAGGGCTATGGGCCGGGCGGCGTGGCGCTGATCGTCGAGGCGCTGACCGACAACCGCAACCGCACCGCCTCCGACGTGCGCTCGTATTTCACCAAGGCCGGCGGCAACCTTGCCGAGACCGGCGCGGTGTCGTTCATGTTCGACCGCGTCGGGCAGGTCGAATTCGAGGCTGAGGTCGCCGACGCCGATGCGATGCTGGATGCGGCGATCGAGGCCGGCGCCGATGATGTCTCCTCGAGCGAGAACGGCCACGAGATCATCTGCGCCCAGGGTGCCCTCGCGGAAGTGGCGACGGCGCTCGAGGCGAGGTTCGGCGCGCCGCGCGCCGCCAGGCTGGTCTGGCGGCCGCAGAACACCATCGCCGTCGATGACGAGACCGGCGAGAAGCTGCTGCGCCTCGTCGGCGTGCTCGACGACCATGACGACGTGCAGAACGTCTATGCCAATTTCGAGGTTTCCGACGCGCTGATGGCGAAAGTGGCCGGTTGATTGGCGCTCTTGCGCATTATCGGCATCGATCCGGGCTTGCGCCGCACCGGCTGGGGCGTGATCGACATTGAAGGCTCGCGGCTCGGCTTTGTTGCCTGCGGCACCGTGATGCCATCGGACAAGCTGGCGCTTGCCGCGCGGCTCGCCGAAATCCATGGCGGGTTGAGCGCGGTCGTGGCCGAATTCAAGCCGGACGAGGCGGCAGTCGAGGAAACCTTCGTCAACAAGGATGCGCGCGCCACGCTGAAACTCGGCCAGGCGCGCGGCATCGCCATGCTGGTGCCGGCATTGGCCGGGCTCGCGGTGGCGGAATACGCCCCCAACCAGGTCAAAAAGTCGGTGGTCGGCGCCGGCCACGCCGAAAAGGCGCAAATCCGCATGATGGTCAAGGTGCTGCTGCCCAAGGCCGACTTCAAGACCGATGACGCCGCCGACGCGCTCGCCATCGCCATCACCCATGCGCATGGCCGCACGCTGGCGGCGCGCTAAAACACCGGCGGCGCGAATAGGCCTATCGGCCTCATATGCGAATCCGCTACTGCTTGGGCCATGATCGGCAAGCTCAAAGGCGTCATCGACAGTTACGGCGAGGATTTCGTCATCCTCGACGTGCACGGCGTCGGCTATATCGTGCAATGCTCGGCGCGCACGTTGCAGGCCCTGCCGCAGCCGGGCGAGGCCGCGGCGCTGGCGATCGAGACGCAGGTGCGCGAGGACGCCATCCGGCTGTTCGGCTTCGCCTCCGATCTCGAGCGCGACTGGTTCAAGGTGCTGCTCGGCGTGCAGGGCGTCGGCGCCAAGGTGGCGCTCGCCATCCTGTCGACACTGAGGCCCGGCGAACTCGCCAGCGCCATCGCGCTGAAGGACAAGGCGAGCGTGGCGCGCTCGCCCGGCGTCGGGCCGAAGCTCGCCGAGCGCATCGTCAACGAACTCAAGGGCAAGGGGCCGAGCCTCGGCAGCGTCGATCCGGCGGTGATCCGGCTCTCCGATGCGCTCGAGGACCGGCGCGCGCCGCAGCCGGTCACCGATGCGATCTCGGCGCTGACCAATCTCGGCTATGGCCAGCCGCAGGCAAGCGCGGCGGTCGCCGCCGCGATGCGGGCGCTCGGCGAGGGCGCCGAGACGTCGACGCTGATCCGGCAGGGCCTCAAGGAACTGGCGCGGTGAGGACGATCGGCATCCAGCCCGCCATCCGGCCGATGCCGGACAAGGACGCGGTGCACCAGCTCCTGCTCAGGCGCTGGAACGACGATTGCATCATCTTCGGCGGGCGCGCCTACGATTCGCGCGATTTCCAGGCGCATGGCGCCTATGACGGCGAGGGCATGCTGCTGGCGCTGGCCCTGTGGCTGGTGCGCGGCAAGGTGGCGCTGCTCGGCGCGGTCGACAGCGTGGTGCCGGGCGCGGGCGCCTCGAGCGCCCTGATCGCGTTCGTGCGGCGCGAGGCGCGGGCGCAGGGCGCGACGCGGCTGCGCGCGGTGACGACCAACGACAACGCCGCCGCGCTGGTCTATTACCAGAAGCAGGGTTTTCGGCTCGATACGCTGTTCGTCGGCTCGGTCGATGCCTTCCGGGGCCGCGACAACCCGAATTTTCGCCGCGTCGGCTTCAACGGTCTGCCGGTGCGCGACACGCTCGAACTGGAGATGGAGCTTTGAACGCCTCCCGGCTGATTTCCGGCGAAAAGCGCGAGGATGATGCCGATCAGAACATCCGGCCGCTGGCGCTCGGCGAATTCATCGGCCAGGCGCAGGCGCAGGCCAATCTGCGCGTGTTCATCCAGGCCGCCAAGACGCGCGGCGATGCGCTCGACCATGTGCTGTTCGTCGGGCCGCCCGGCCTCGGCAAGACGACGCTCGCCCAGATCGTGGCGCGCGAACTCGGCGTCAACTTCCGTTCGACCTCGGGGCCGGTGATCGCCAAGGCCGGCGATCTCGCGGCGCAACTGACCAATCTCGAAGAACGCGACGTGCTGTTCATCGACGAGATCCACCGGCTCAACCCGGCGGTCGAAGAAATCCTCTATCCGGCGATGGAGGATTTCCAGCTCGACCTGATCATCGGCGAGGGGCCGGCGGCGCGCTCGGTGAAGATCGACCTGCCGAAATTCACGCTGGTCGGCGCCACGACCCGGCAGGGCCTGCTGACGACGCCGCTGCGCGACCGGTTCGGCATCCCGATCCGGCTCAGCTTCTACACGGTCGAGGAACTCGAGCAGATCGTGCGGCGTGGCGCGCGCGTGCTCGGCATCGGCATGAGCGAGG
Source organism: uncultured Alphaproteobacteria bacterium (assembly GCA_937988775.1). Classification (GTDB taxonomy): domain Bacteria; phylum Pseudomonadota; class Alphaproteobacteria; order Rhizobiales; family Beijerinckiaceae; genus CALKHP01. Next base: position 9,217 of record CALKHP010000058.1, on the reverse strand, counting down.
ATGGCGCCAACGAGATCGCGCGCCGTTCGCGCGGCACGCCGCGCATTGCCGGGCGGCTGCTCCGGCGGGTGCGCGACTTCGCCATCGTCGATGACGCGGAAAAAGTCACCCGCGCGGTGGCCGACAAGGCGCTGCTGCTGCTCGATGTCGACGCTATCGGCCTCGACGTGATGGACCGGCGTTACCTGACCACGGTGGCCGAGAAATTCGGCGGCGGCCCGGTCGGCATCGAGACGATCGCCGCCTCGCTGTCGGAGCCGCGCGATGCCATCGAGGAGATCATCGAGCCGTTCCTGCTCCAGCAGGGTTTCATCCAGCGCACGCCGCGCGGCCGCATTCTCACAGGGCATGCGTTCAAGCATCTCGGCCTGCCGGAGCCGCGCCGCGATCCGGCGCAGTTCGGCCTGTTCGGCGGCGAAGACGAGGCATGATCACAATTGTCGCAGCCCTGGTCGTGCGTGCCGATGGACACGTCCTGCTGGTGCGAAAACGCGATACAGTGGCTTTCATGCAGCCAGGCGGCAAGATCGAACCAGGCGAGAGCGAGACGGCGGCGCTGCGGCGCGAACTGGCCGAGGAGCTTGGCTGCGCCATCGTGCCGGGCTCCCTCGATCGTATCGGCGTATTCGAGGCGGAGGCCGCCAACGAGCCCGGCGAGCGCCTGCATGCGACGCTGTATCGCGTCGCGCTGGCGGGCGAGGTTTCGCCTGCCGCTGAAATCGCCGAGATTGCCTGGCTCGATCCTGCCGCGCCGATCGTGCTGGCGCTGGCGCCGCTGACGCGCGACCATGTGCTGCCGCTGGCCGGGAGCGTCGCGTGATCGAGGGCGGCGTGCATGTTTTCCCAGTCCGGGTCTATTACGAGGACACGGATTTCTCGGGCTATGTCTACCACGCCAACTACCTGAAATTCCTCGAGCGCGCCCGCACCGAACTGATCCGCGAGCTTGGCATGGACCAGCGCGCCATGTTCGATGCCGAAGGCGGCACGACGCATTTCGTCGTCGCCGGCATGCGGATTTCGTGGAAGCGCCCGGCGCTGATGGACGACCTCATCACCGTCGAGACGCGGCTCGGCCAGTTGCGCGGCGCCTCGGTGACGCTGGAGCAGGTCATCCTGCGCGACGGCGATATCCTGCTCACCGCTTCGGTCGATATCGCGCATCTGGCGGCGGGCCGGCCAGTCAGGATGGCGCCGTGGATGCACGAGGCGTTCGAAAAAGCCGCAGGTCTTTGAGGCATCAGGGCTCTTGCCGCCAGAACTATGCGGCAGTAACGGGACGTTAACGCTGACGGCGGATTAACTGAACTGATGCAAGGCGCGCGACCGGCTTCCCGGTTTCGTGGTTTTTGCGCCCAAGTTTGGTCAGATTCACTTGTGAAATGCGGGGGCGCGCGGATTTCTCAAAATCCCGCAACACGGATTTCGCAAGAGGCCCTGGTTGCGGTCCGCACCAGTCAACTCCGGAAGGCCTGAACGCGATGCAACCCGAAGCCGCACTCGATATGTCCTACTGGGCGCTTATCCTACAGGCCCACTGGGTGGTCAAGCTCGTCATGCTCGGGCTGCTGGCGGCCTCCGTCGCGACCTGGGCGATCATCATCAACAAGGCGCTGCTGTTCCGGCGCGTCAAGGCGCAGATGGACCGGTTCGAGGATGTGTTCTGGTCGGGCCAGTCGCTCGAGGAACTGTATCGCACCCTGTCGCAGAAGCCGACCAGCGGCATGGCGGCGCTGTTCATCGCCGCGATGCGCGAATGGAAGCGCGCCTTCGAGGGCACCGGCCGCGGCTTCGCCTCGCTGCAGACGCGCATCGACAAGGTGCTCGACGTGACGATCCAGCGCGAGGTCGAGCGGCTGGAAGGCAAGCTGCTCGTGCTGGCGACGACCGCGTCCGCGAGCCCGTTCGTCGGCCTGTTCGGCACGGTCTGGGGCATCATGACGGCGTTCCAGCGCATCGCCGCCTCCAAGAACACCTCGCTTGCTTCCGTGGCGCCCGGCATCGCCGAGGCACTGATCGCCACGGCGATGGGACTGTTCGCGGCCATTCCGGCCTATATCGCCTATAACGTCTACCAGAACCACGCCGCCAAGCTGCGTGGCCGGCTCGAGGGTTTCGCCGACGAATTTTCCGCCATCCTGTCCCGCCAGATCGACGAACGCGCCGATCCGGCGCGGCACGCGGCCTGAGGCCCGGCCATGGGCATGGGTTCGGGCGGATCATCGGGCGGCGGCGGCCGGCGGCGCGGCCGGCAGGCAGCCCTGCTGGTCGAGATCAACATGACGCCGTTCATCGACGTCATGCTGGTGTTGCTGATCATCTTCATGGTGGCGGCGCCGCTGTTGACGGCCGGCGTGCCGCTCGACCTGCCGCAGACCAAGGCGGGCGCGCTCAATGTCGACCAGAAGCCGCTGACGGTGTCGATCGACGATCATGGCGGCGTGTTCCTGCAGGACAAGCCGGTGGCGGTGGCCGATCTCGTCGCGGCGCTGAACGGCAGCGCCAAGCAGGGCACCGACGAGCGCATCTATGTGCGCGGCGCCAAGCAGGCGCAATACGGCGCGGTGGCCGAGGTGATGGGCGTGCTGACCCAGGCCGGGTTCAAGAAGATCGCGCTGATCACGGAGCCGGAAAGGAAGTAACCGCCGGTGCTGAAACGGATCGACTGGAAGGAGCCGGGCTTCCCGCTCTCCATCGCGCTGCATCTGGTTGCGGTGCTGTGGGGGCTGTTTGCCTTTTCGTCTCCGCCGCCATTCGATGCGGCGAATGAGGCGATTCCGGTCGAGGTGGTCAGCGACGTGTCCGAGATGACGCGCGGCAGCAAGAAGGCCGAGAAGGTGCTGCCGAACACGCCCGAACAGGTCGACAAGGTGGCGGACCTGCGCAAGGAGAACGATCCGGGCCAGGAAAAGACCGACACCGCCTCGATCAAGCCGCCGACCAAGCAGGAAGAGACCGTCAAGGACGATCCGGCCGCGGCCGAGCCGCCGCAGGCCGCCCAGCCGCCGATCCCGACGCCGCCGGCGCGCCAGGAGGCAGCGAAGGAGCCTCCGAAGGAGGCCTCGCAGCCACCGATCCCGACGCCGCCTTCGAAGCCGGTCAAGGCCGCGAGCGCGGTTGCCGCCGCGCAGGACGAGCCCGACGACAAGCGCGAGGCCGAGATCATCCGCGAGCAGCAGAAGAAGGATCAGGCCAAGAAGGCCGAGGAGGCCCGCAAGCTCGCCGATCAGAAGAAGGCCGAGGAGGCGCAGAAGCTCGCCGACCAGAAGGCGGCCGAGCAGAAGAAGGCCGACGAGGCGCGCAAGGAAGAGGCGCGCAAGCTCGCCGAGCAGAAGAAGCAGCTCGCCGACAAGATCGCCGCCGCAGAGGCCAAGGCCGAGCATGAGGCGAAGCTGAAGGCCGAGAAGCTCGCCGAGCAGCGCAAGAAGGAGGCCGAAGCCAAGGCGAAGGCGGTTGCCGCCGCCAAGAAGGCGGCCGAGGACAAGAAGCGCCAGGAAGCGGCCGAGAAGGCGCCGGCCTTCGATCCGAACGCCATCCGCAACAAGCTGATGGCCTCGCATGAGCGGCCGACCTCGTCGGGCTCGACGGGAGCCCAGGTCAGCCGCACGCCGAGCCTCGGCACGCGCACCGCCACAGGCGCGAAGCTGTCGCCGTCGGATCGCGAGGCGCTGGTCGGCATGATCGGCGACCAGATCCGGCGCTGCTGGAACCTGACCGTGACCTCGGCGCCGAGCGTCAAGCCGGTGGTGCATATCGAACTGGCCGCCAATGGCGAACTGGTGGCGGCGCCGCGCCTGACCAACTCTTCCGGCGAGCCGAATTTCAGGGCGGTCGCCGAAAGCGGCATGCGCGCCATCAGGCAGTGCTCGCCCTATCGTATTCCTGCCAAATATGCCCAGTATTTCGATGACTGGAAGAACATCAACGTGCGCCTGGACCCGAGTGACCTTCTATGAATCATTTCAAGATGCCCGCTTTTCTTCAACAATATTCAGTCTCATCGGCGCTTGGCGCCATGCTGTTCGTGGCTCTCTCCACGGCCGCGCATGCCGAACTGAATATCAACCTCAGCGGCGGCAATTTCCAGCCGATGCCGATCGCGATCACCGATTGCGTCAACGAGGGGCAGGCGACGCCCGTCGCCAGCGTGATCACCAATAATCTCAGCCGCTCCGGCCTGTTCCAGCCGCTGCCGAAGGAGCAGTTTCCCGAGCGCATCAGCAATTTCGACGTGCCGCCGCAATTCGACGCCTGGAAGGCGCGCGGCGCGCAGGCGCTGGTCACGTGCCGGGTTTCCAATGATGGCGGCCGGCTCAAGGCCGAGTTCCGGCTGTTCGACGTGTTCGCCAACCAGCAGCTCGTCGGCCAGCAATATTCGACCGATCCGGCGAGCTGGCGCCGCGTGGCGCATCTGATCTCGGATGCGGTCTACAGCCGCATCACCGGCGAGAAGGGCTTCTTTGACAGCCGCGTGGTGTTCATCGACGAAAGCGGGCCGGCCAAGCATCGCCGCAAGCGCCTGGCGATCATGGATCAGGACGGCGCCAACTTCAAAGCGCTGTCGGGCTCCGACATGCTGGTGGTGACGCCGCGCTTCTCGCCCAACAGCCAGGAAATCACCTATATGGGCTTTCCGCTGAGCGGCGGCGACCCGAAGGTCTATCTGCTCGACGTGTCGCGCGGCTCGCGCGAGGTCGTCGGCAACTTCCCCAACATGAGCTTCTCGCCGCGCTTCTCGCCGGACGGACGCCGCATCATCATGAGCCTCGAGCAGAACGGCAACGCCAATCTCTACGCCATGGACCTGCAATCGCGCTCGATGACGCGGCTGACGACCACGGCGGCGATCGACACCTCGCCGAGCTATTCGCCCGATGGCAGCCAGATCGTGTTCGAGAGCGATCGCGGCGGCACGCAGCAGCTCTACCTCATGCCGGCGGGCGGTGGCAGCGCGCAGCGCATCTCGTTCGGCGAGGGGCGCTATTCGACGCCGGTGTGGTCGCCGAAGGGCGATTACATCGCCTTCACGCGCCAGAAGGGCGGCAGTTTCGGCATCGGCATCATGAAGCCGGACGGCTCGGGCGAGCGCATCCTGACCGAGGGCTTCCATAACGAAGGCCCGACCTGGGCGCCGAACGGGCGCTACCTGATGTTCTTCCGCGATCCCGGCGGCCAGGGCGGCCCGAAACTGTTCATGGTCGATATTACCGGCCGGGTGCAGGTCCAGGTGCCGACGCCGAATTACGCCAGCGATCCGGCCTGGGGCCCGCTGCTCAGCGAGACGCGCTGAGCGCATGTGGCTTGCGCGCCGCGCTGTGGCCGTAAGGTCACGGCGCGCCGGCGTCGCGTGGCCGAAACATGGCCGGGCGCGCCGGCAAGCATTTGTTCACCATCCGCCACAATGCCGCCATTCCGACAAGATTTGGCAAGGTTCTGTTTAGGTTGACAGCACATTCATGGCAGCCATGCGCGGTTAGTCGCGGTGGCGCCGCATGGTATATTCGAACGTCTGGAGTTCCCTCGCGATGATGCCTACCGTACTTTCCCCTCGTGTCGGCAAGCTTGCCCTGGCGGCGTTCCTGGCCCTCTCCGTCGGCGCCTGCGCCAGCAAGAATGGCGCCGATGACGGCAGCCTGGCCGGCGGCGCCGGCAGCGCCTCGACGCCCGGCAGCGTGCAGGATTTCGTGGTCAATGTCGGCGACCGCGTGTTCTTCGAGACCGACCAGACCGGCTTGACCGCGCAGGGCCAGGCCACGCTCGACAAGCAGGCCCAGTGGCTCAACCGCTACCCGCGCTACAGTTTCGTGATCGAAGGCAATGCCGACGAGCGCGGCACGCGCGAATATAACTTCGCGCTCGGCGCGCGCCGCGCCGAGACGGTGCGCAACTACCTGGCGGCGCGCGGCGTCGCCGGCAACCGCATGCGCACGATCTCTTACGGCAAGGAGCGGCCGGTCGCGGTGTGCAACGACATCTCGTGCTGGTCGCAGAACCGCCGCGCCGTCACCAATATCGGTGGCACGCCTGGCTCCTGAGACCGACCAAGCTTCCGCTCGTCCCTCTATGGCGCAGGAAATCCGCGACGCGGGTTTCCGGACAGGTTTCGCAATGCGTTTCATGGGGCGCGCGGCAGGACGGCCCGGCTGTGCCAGGCACGGCTCTGTGGCTGACAAAAGCCGGCGCCTCGGTTCCGCAATGCGCGGAAGACCAGGCGCCGGCTTCTCCTTTTGGCGGGGTTTCGCGCCAGTGCCGGTTTTTGCTTGCGAACCCGCCCAAGTTTGGCCGAAAGCTAGCGCCATGATAGATACCTCCCTGTCCCCGATCTTGCGATTATTGCCCATGTTGCTGCGCCTTCGTTCCCTCGTCCTGATTGCCGCGCTGGCCGTGCCCGCAGCGTTCGCCGCCGTGCCGGCGCAAGCCCAGGATGCGGGCGAGATCATGGTCCGGCTCGATCGGCTGGAAGCGGCCAATCGCCAGTTGACCGGGCAGATCGAGGAGGCGCGCAACCAGGTCAAGCGGCTCGAGGACCAGTTGCGCCGCATGCAGGCGGATGTCGATTTCCGCTTCCAGGACCTGCAGGGCGGCAAGGGCGGCGCCAAACCGGCGGCCGGCAGCAACAAGCGCAGCGATGCTTTCGACCCGAGCGCCCAGCCGCAGGCGCCGGGCGCGCCGCAGCAGCTTGGCGCGACCGGCACGTTGCCGCCGGCGGCGGAGCGCCGCGGCGAGCGCACGGTCGGCGACCTCATCGCCGACGATCCGGGCATGCATCAGCGCGGACCCGGCGAGCCGCTGCCGCTCGGCCAGGCGGCGCATGGCGCGGGCGTGCCGCAAATGGCCTCGCTGCCGGCCAGCGGCGTCGCCAGCCAACAGGACGAGTTGAGCCTCGCCAAGGGTTTCCTGCAGCGCGGCGACTATGAGCTGGCCGAGGGCCAGTATCGCGAATTCATGCGCACCTATCCGCGCGACCGGCTGGTGCCGGAGGCGCAATTCGGCCTTGCCGAGACGTTTTTCCTGCGCCAGCGCTATCAGGAAGCGGCCGAGCAATATCTGAACCTCTCGACGCAGCATCCGCAATCGGCGCTCGCGCCGGAAGGGCTGCTGAAACTCGCCATGTCGTTGCGCGCCATTGGCGAAAACAAGCAGGCTTGCGGCACGTTGGGCGAGATCAATCGCAAATATCCCAAATCGAGTGCGGCGCTGAAGAGCGCCGTCGAGCGGGAGCAGAAGCGGAGCCGGTGCTGAGCCCGAGCGCGGGGGCCACCACCACGCCTGATCCCGAGGCCGGGCCGCTTGCCGTGCTGCGGCCGTGGCTGGAGCGTGCCGCCGGCCGCCCCATCGTGCTCGCGGTTTCAGGCGGCCCGGATTCGATGGCCATGATGCATCTGGCGGCTTCCGCCGGCGTGACGGCGGCGATGCTGCATGTCGCGACGGTCGATCACGGCTTGCGCGACGAGGCGCGCGCCGAGGCCGAGGCGGTGGTCGAGCAGGCGCGCCTGCTCGGGCTTCCGGCGCATGTGCTGGCCTGGACCGGGCCGAAACCGGCGAGCCGCATCCAGGCGGCGGCGCGCGAGGCGCGCTACCGGCTGCTGTTCGCCGAGGCCGGGCGCCTTGGCGCGGGCTGCGTCATGAGCGCACATACGCTGGACGATCAGGCCGAAACCGTGTTGCAGCGCCTGGTGCATGGCAGCGGCCTGCGTGGCCTCGGCGCGATCCGGCCCGAGCGGCGTATCGGCGAGGTCGCCCTGGTGCGGCCGCTGCTCGATGTGCCCAAGGCCGTGCTGCTCGAACTGTGCCGCGCGCAAGGCTGGCCGTATTTCTCCGATCCGAGCAATCAGGATATCCGCTACGGTCGCGTGCGTGTGCGCGCGATCATGCGGGCGCTGGCCGGCGAGGGATTGACCGCCGACCGGCTTGCAACGGTGGCGCAGCGTCTGCAACGGGCGGAACAGGCGCTGGAGCATCAGGCCGAGGCGGCGGCGCGCCGGCTGATGCACAGCACTGGGCACGGCCTGATCGCCATCGATACGGTCGGCTTCCTGGCCGAACCGGAGGAAATCCGCATCCGCCTGCTGCTGCGCGCGGCCGGCGCGGTGACGGGCGAGGCGGCGGCCGAGCCGCGCCTTGAGCGCGCGGAAGCGGCCGAGCGCCGCATCGCCGCGCTGGCGCCCGGCGCCCGGCTGCGCGCGAGCTTCGGCGGCGCGCTGTTCACCGTCGCCAAGGGCGAGATCGTGTTCGGCCGGGAGCCCGAAAGACGGCGCGGCCGCGCGCCCGAAGCGGCGGAAAAATCGCCTTCGTGATAAACCTAAAATACCGATGCAACTTGGCATCCGGCCTCCGGCTCCCTAGATTGAGGATGAATGTCCGCATCACCTGCGGACAAATATCCGCAGGGTCTCGGTCCGGTGGATGGCAGCGGACACTTTGGATAGCGAGCGCATGAACCCGAACTTTCGGAATTTCGCCCTTTGGACGATCATTTTCCTGCTGGTCCTGGCGCTTGTCACGCTGTTCAACAACCAGGGCGCGCGCTCCAATGCCCGCGAGGTGCCCTACAGTCAGTTCCTGTCCGATGTCGAGAACAACCGCGTCACCTCGGTGCTGATCTCCGGGCACGACATTACCGGCACGCTGAATGACGGCCAGAGCTTCGCGACCTATGCGCCCTTCGACCAGAAACTGGTCGACCGGCTGCACGAGAAGCGCATCTCGATCACGGCGCGCTCGCCGACCTCGGACACGCCGTGGTTCATGACGCTGCTGCTCAACTGGTTCCCGATCATCCTGATCTTCGGCGCCTGGATCTTCATGTCGCGCCAGATGCAGAACGGGGCAGGGCGCGCCATGGGCTTCGGCAAGTCCAAGGCGAAGCTGCTGACGGAAGCGCATGGCCGGGTGACGTTCGAGGATGTCGCGGGCATCGACGAGGCCAAGGAAGATTTGCAGGAGATCGTCGAGTTCCTGCGCGACCCGCAGAAATTCCAGCGTCTCGGCGGGCGCATCCCGCGCGGCGTGCTGCTCGTCGGCCCGCCCGGCACCGGCAAGACCTTGACGGCGCGCGCCGTCGCGGGCGAGGCCAATGTGCCGTTCTTCACGATTTCCGGTTCTGATTTCGTCGAGATGTTCGTCGGCGTCGGCGCGAGCCGCGTGCGCGACATGTTCGAGCAGGCCAAGAAGAACGCGCCCTGCATCATCTTCATCGACGAGATCGACGCGGTCG
>CALKHP010000057.1 GCA_937988775.1 uncultured Alphaproteobacteria bacterium | reverse complement strand
AGCGCATTGGCATCGACGCCGCCGGTCAGCACCTTGCCGGAGGACGGCACCACGGTGTTGTAGGCGCGCCCGAGACGCGTGATCGAATCAAGCAGGATCACCACGTCGCGGCCATGCTCGACGAGGCGCTTGGCCTTCTCGATCACCATCTCGGCGACCTGGACGTGGCGCACCGCCGGCTCGTCGAAGGTCGAGGAAATCACCTCGCCCTTCACCGAGCGCTGCATGTCGGTGACCTCTTCCGGACGCTCGTCGATCAGCAGCACGATCAGGTAGCAATCGGGATGATTGGCACTGACCGATCGCGCAATATTCTGCAGCAGCACCGTCTTGCCGGTGCGCGGCGGCGCCACGATCAGCGCGCGCTGGCCCATGCCGATCGGCGACACGATATCGATGACGCGCGCCGAATAATCCTTCTTGGTCGGATCCTCGATCTCGAGCTTCAGGCGGCGCTCGGGATAGAGCGGCGTCAGATTGTCGAAATGCACCTTGTGGCGGGCCTTTTCAGGCTCCTCGAAATTGATGCTGTTGACCTTGAGCAGGGCGAAATAGCGTTCGCCATCCTTGGGGCCGCGAATATGACCCTCGACGGTATCGCCGGTGCGCAGCGCGAAACGCCGGATCTGCGAGGGCGAAACATAGATGTCGTCAGGGCCCGGCAGATAGTTGGCATCAGGCGCCCGCAGGAAGCCGAAACCATCCTGCAGCACCTCGACCACGCCTTCGCCGATGATCTCGATCTCGCGCAGCGCGAGCTGCTTGAGGATGGCGAACATCAGCTCCTGCTTGCGCAGCGTGCTGGCGCCTTCGACCTCGAACTCTTCCGCGAAAGCCAGCAGCTCGGTCGGGGATTTCGATTTCAGGTCCTGAAGTTTTATTTCCCGCATGTGCGGTTGTCCTTAAGCGTACAAGGGAATCTGGCAGAGAGAAGACAGGGAAAAGACCGTGGAGCGAAACGGGCAGGAAGCCGGCCTCGATCGTGACCCGAAACGCCTCGGCCGGCTGAAAGGCATCAGCAGTCGCGCCCGGCAGGTCTTCAACAGAAGGGAACTTGGCGTCGCTTAGCCTGTTTTTTTTTGCTTCACAAGCAGAACCGTCAAAACGGGTGCGTCAAAGTTGCGGTTATTTAAAACGGCTTGACCACGACCAGGATGACGATGGCGATCAGCAGCACCGTCGGCACCTCGTTGAGGATGCGATAGAACCGCGCCGAATGCGGCCGCTCGTCACGGCCGAATTTCTTCACCTGGCCAACGAGATAGCCGTGCAACGCCGACATCAGCAAGGCAAGCGCGAATTTGGCGTGGAACCAGCCGGATTTATAATAGCCGGACTCATAAGCGAGCCATAGCCCGATGATCCACGCCAATGTGATCGCCGGCGCGACGATCATCCGGGCAAGGCGCCACTCCATGAGCTTGAAGGTTTCCGATTGCGGCGAACCGACCGGCGCGGCGGTGTGATAGACCAGCAGGCGCGGCAGATACAGCATGCCGACCATCCAGGCGATCACCGCGATGATGTGCAGCGCCTTCAGCCATTCATACATCAGGCGCTCCTCACCTGCGCGACCAATCGCTCGACATGGCCGATCGGCGTCGGCGGCAAGATGCCATGGCCGAGATTGAAGATAAACCGGCTCGTCCTGCCAGCGTCCAACAGTCGCGCCGTGGCCTCTTCCTGCGCGGCGCCGCCGGCGAGCAGCGCCAATGGATCGAGATTGCCCTGCAGCGCCGGCGATGCACCGAGCGCCGCGCGAACCGCCGCCAGATCGGCGGTGGTATCGAGCGACAAAGCCGCGGGCGTCCAGCGCCTGGCAGCCGCATTGAGCCCAGCAAGGCGCGCACCGCGCGGAAAGCCGATGATACGGGCATCGGGCAGCTTGGCGCGCACCAGGCCGATCAGACGCGCGATCGGCTCCAGGCACCAGCGCTCGAAATCGACCGGCGGCAGCACGCCGGCCCAACTGTCGAAAATCTGCACCGCATCAGCGCCGGCCTGGAACTGTGCCACCAGATAATCGGCCGACACCGCGACGATGCGGTCGATGAGGCGCGCGAAGGCCTCAGGCTCGCGATAGGCGAACAGCCGCGCCGGCGCCTGATCGGGCGTGCCACGCCCGGCGATCATATAGGTCGCCACCGTCCAGGGCGCCCCGCAGAAGCCAAGCAGAGCGGTTTCCGCATCCAGCATGCGCCTCGCCTGCCCAAGCGCCTCCACGGTCGGCGTAAGGCACGACCAGTCGGGCGTTAGCGGCAAATTGTCGATCGCCCCGATCGATTCGATCGGCTCGAGACGCGGACCTTCGCCCGTCACGAAATGCACGGTGCGGCCAAGCGCATCCGGCACCACCAGGATATCGGAAAAGATGATCGCGGCGTCGAAGCCGAAACGACGGATCGGCTGCAGCGTCGCCTCGACCGCCATATCCGGGGTGTAGCAGAAGCGCAGGAAGTCCGGCGCCTTGGCCCTGAGCGCGCGATATTCCGGCAGGTAGCGGCCGGCCTGGCGCATCATCCAGAGCGGCGGCGGCCAGACCGCTTCGCCATCGAGAACCCGCAAGAGCTTACCCTGCAAGAGCTTGCCCTGGCTCGCGCCGTCCGGCTTCGCATCTAAAATCAAACCTTAAGATTCCTTATTTTTTGAGATTGAGTCTGTTTGAGGCGGGTTTAGCGGAAGCGCGGCCAACCCACAAATCCCGCACAGGCATCTCGGCGTCGGGCCTCGTTTCCCACAAGGAGGCGCGGCGAGACGTTTACCAATTGTTAATGGTTTTCAAAAGGTTAATAAATCAGCTCGCGGAGATGAAAATCTATGCCCGTAATTCAGAAGTCCTGTCCCTGGTGCGTATCCTGTCTCGCGAAATGTGGATCGTTTTACCCGGGATTCTTTTCCCTGACGGCTTGACTGGCTTTTCACGGCTTGCGCCGCATCATATTCCCACAGCTCTTCACAGGCGCCGCACATCGGCTCCACCGTCCGCCCGCTCGAAAGGCCGCCATGCAGCGCAGCTATTTCCATCTCCATCTCGTATCCGATTCGACTGGCGAAACGCTGCTCTCGCTCAGCCGCGCCGCCGCCGCGCAATATCAGGGCATTTCATCGATCGAGCATATCTACCCGCTGGTGCGCAGCCCCGAGCAACTGGCGCGCGTGCTGGCGGCGATCGAGAGCGAACCGGGCATCGTGCTGTTCACGCTCGTCGATTACGCGCTTTCCGAGAAGCTCGAGCAGACGTGCCGCGAGCATGGCTGCCCGTGCATGTCGATCCTGCAGCCGGTGCTGTCGCTGTTCCAGTCCTATCTCGGCGCCACCTTCGATCATCGCCCGGGCGCCCAGCATACGCTGAGCACGGAATATTTCCGGCGCATCGATGCGCTGAATTTCACGCTCATGCATGATGACGGCCAGATGACCGAGGATCTCGAGGAGGCGGAAGTCGTGCTGGTCGGGGTCAGCCGCACCTCCAAGACGCCGACCGGCATCTATCTCGCCAATCGCGGCATCAAGACCGCCAATGTGCCGCTGGTGCCGGGCGTGCCGCTGCCCGACAGGCTCGAGCATCTCGTCAAGCCGCTGATCGTCGGGCTGGTCGCGAGCCCGGAGCGCATCATCCAGATCCGGCAGAACCGGCTGCTGTCGTTGCAGGCGGCCGAGGATACGCCCTATGTCGACCGCGATGCGGTGACCGAGGAAATCGCCCAGTCGCGCCGGCTCTGCGCCCGGCATAACTGGCCGATGATCGATGTCACCCGGCGCTCGATCGAGGAAACCGCCGCAGCGATCCTCGAACTGTATCAGGTGCACCGCCTGGCGCATCTCGTGCAATGAGCGCCGGGGGCGAGAGCGTGGCTTTCTGGCGCGGCGATGCGCCGCTGGTGCTGGCCTCCGCCAGCCCGGTCAGGGCCGCGCTGCTCGCGCGCAGCCTGATCCCGTTCGAGGTCAGACCGAGCGCCATCGACGAGCGCGCGGCCAGCATCGGCATCGGTGATGGCGCACGCATGGCGCAAGCTCTCGCGCTCGCCAAGGCAGCGGCGGTGGCGCGGCTGCATCCGGGCCGGCTGGTGCTCGGCTGCGACCAGACGCTGACCTGCGACGGCGAACTCATGCACAAGCCGGCCGATATGGCGGAGGCCCGCCGGCAGCTCGTGCAGCTTCGCGGCAGGACACATCGGTTGCATTCCGCCCTGGCATTATGCCGCGACGGCGCCACGCTGTGGACCGGCCTTGCCGAAGCGAGCATGGCGATGCGGCGCTTCTCGGATGCGTTTCTCGACGCCTATCTGCATGCGGCCGGCCCGGACGTGCTCGGCAGCGTCGGCGTCTATCGCTATGAATCGCTCGGCGCGCATCTGTTCGACAGCGTCAGCGGCGACGACGCGACCATTCTCGGCCTGCCCGTGCTGCCGTTGCTGGCGGGTTTGCGCCAGCACGGCTATCTTGCCGGCTGAAAGACGCGCTTGAGGAGATATCTTGCTGGTACTTGGCCTGACAGGCTCCATTGGCATGGGCAAATCGACCACCGCCGCGATGTTTCGCGCCAGCGGCGTGCCGGTATACGATTCCGACGCCACCGTGCATGCGCTCTACCAGGGCGAGGCGGTGCCGCTCATCGAGGCGGCCTTTCCCGGCAGCACCACGGCCGGCGCCGTCGATCGCCAGAAGCTCGGGCCGATGGTGCTCGACGATCCTGCCGCCATGCGCAGGCTCGAGGCGATCATCCACCCGCTGGTGCAGGACCGTCAGCAGGCTTTCCGGCGCGAGGCGGCGGCGGGCGGCCACCGCATCGTCGTGCTCGACATTCCGCTGCTGTTCGAGACCGGCGGCGAGCGGCGCGCCGATCTCGTCGTTGTGGTCAGCGCGCCCGAACCTGTGCAAAAGCAGCGCGTGCTGGCGCGTGCCGGCATGACGGAGGCGAAGCTCGCCGCCATAATGGCGCGCCAGGTTCCCGATGCCGAGAAGCGCCGGCGAGCGCACGCGCTGATCGATACCGGCTTCGGGCTCGCGGCGGCGGAACGCGCGGTCGCCGACCTGCTGCGTGCGCTGGCGCCCGTTTCCTGAGGACTATCCCGCCATGATCCGCGAAATCGCCCTCGATACCGAAACCACCGGCCTGTCCCCGCGCGAGGGCGATCGCGTCGTCGAGATCGGCTGTGTCGAGATGATCAACCGCATGCCGAGCGGCCGGAATTTCCACGCCTATATCAACCCCGAGCGCGACATGCCGCAGGAGGCGTTTGCCGTGCACGGGCTGTCGCGCGATTTTCTCGCCGACAAGCCGGTCTTCGCCGCCGTCGCGCCGGCGTTTCTGGAGTTCGTCGCCGGCGATCCGCTGGTGATCCACAATGCCGCCTTCGATATCGGCTTCCTGAATCACGAACTGGGCCTCGCCGGGCAGCCGTTGCTGAGCAATGACCGCGTCATCGACAGCCTGCTGCTGGCGCGGCGCCGGCATCCCGGCGGCAAGAACACGCTCGACGCCTTGTGCTCGCGCTACGGCATCGACCGTTCGCGCCGCGTCAAGCACGGCGCGCTGCTCGATGCGGAAATCCTGGCGGAAGTCTATGCGGAACTGGCCGGCGGCCGTCAGGCGGCGCTCGGCCTTGCCGTGATCGCCGAGCCGGAAGCCCGGCGCGCGCGCAAGGGCCAGGCCGCGGCGCAGCGCCCCGTGCCGCTCGAGGCGCGCCTGAGCGAGGCGGAACGCCAGGCCCATGCCGCCTTCATCGAGACGATCGGCGACAAGGCGATCTGGAACGAATACCTCAAGCAGGTTTGAGGTGGCTCAGGAGACCATCGGCTGGTTCTGCTGGCCTTCCGCGACGCGCTGCTGGTAGAGCGCGACGAAATCGATCGGATCGATATAGAGCGGCGGGAAGCCGCCGTTGCGCACCGCATCGGCGATGATCTGGCGCGCGAATGGGAACAGCAGGCGCGGGCATTCGATCATCACCACCGGATGCACGTTTTCCTGCGGCACGTTCTGGATGCGGAACACGCCGCCATAGGTCAGCTCGAAATTGAACATCACGTTCGGCGCCTCGCCGGCCCGGCCCTCGAGCGCCAGCTCGACCTCGAAATCGGTCTCCGACAGCGGCTTGGCGTTGACCTGGACCTGGATCGCGATATTCGGGCTTTGCGGCTGCGGCGTCAGCGAGCGCGGCGCGTTCGGGTTCTCGAACGAGAAATCCTTGGTGTATTGGGCGAGCGAGCTCAGCTGCGGCACGTTCTCGGGAGCCTGCGTCGCGCCGTTTGCGGCCTCTGCCATGTGAACCTCTTTGGAGCGTAACGGTTTCGAAGGCCCCGGCTATCACGGAACCGGCCGCCGCCACAAGGCGGTGTTGCGCGCCGGTGAGGGTAGCGGGCCGGCCTCAGGCGGCGTCGGGGCGGCCGGGGCTGGAATCTCCGGGGCTGGAATGTCCGGGCTCGGCGCGCAGGCGGCGCTCGCGGTCCTGCACCTCTCGCCACTCGCTTTCGGACAGTTCGACCACGCCGTCGGGGGCGGTGTGCCGGCCGGTGTGCGCGCCAAATGGCCACAGCAGCCACAGCCCGATCACGCCGGACAGGAAGCCCGGCACGATCAGCATCAGCGCTCCCAGCAGCGTGCGCCCGAGCCGGCCGCCCTGCAGGATCATCATGCCGCTGCCGTGCCGGCGCAGCGCGGCGAATGTCTGGCGCAGCACGGTCGAGAGCAGCGCCACGCCGAGCGCCGATTTCGCCAGCGCCAGCAGGAAGGCCGCGATGAAGCCGACCTTGTCGGCAAGCAGCGTGAACAGGAACAGTTCCGCCGCGATATAGGCGAGCGCGAGGAAGGGCCAGGCGCCCGGTCCAAGCACGGGCGGCCTCCCGCCCTTCAGCCGCATGTCGTCCTGTCGCATCCTTGTTGATCCATCCTTATCCGGTTGCCTTGCCGGTTGTTCGGCCTTCTCGCGCGCCTGAGCTTGTCGGTGGCCATTGTGAATGTTACCAGCAGGCTTACATATAGGGATGATAACGGCGAAACGGGAATATCCGTCCGTCGGTGGAACGGTGGTCCCGTTCAGGCGGAAGAGTATGGCATGAACAGCGCGTTCGATCCGGTCACGATAGTTTTCCTGCTGCTGGCGGTGTTCGTCATCTATCGGCTGCGCTCGGTCCTCGGCCAGCGTACCGGCAACGAGCCGACGCGCATGAACCGCGACCGGCCGGCCGAAAACGGCAATGTGATCCCGCTCGCGCCGGCGAACGAGCCGCGTGGCCCGGTGCAGAACGCAAGCCCGGCGCCCGACCGCTGGAAGGGCGTGGCCGAGCCGGACACGCCGCTCGCCGCCGGGCTCGATGCGGTTGCCGGCGCCGATCCGGGTTTCGAGCCGAAATCCTTCCTGCAGGGCGCCAAGGCGGCCTATGAGATGATCGTGCTCGCCTTTGCCCGCGGCGATCGCAAGGCGCTGCGCGACCTGCTGTCGAAGGAAGTGTTCGACGGTTTCGTCGCGGCGATCTCGGAGCGCGAGTCGCGCGGCGAGACGGTCGAATCGACCTTCGTGTCGATCGACAAGGCTGAGGTGACCGACGCGGCGCTGAAAGGCCGCAACGCCATGCTGACCGTGCGCTTCATTTCCAAGATCATCACCGCGACCAAGGATTCCTCCGGTGCCGTGATCGACGGCGCGCTCGACAAGGTCTCCGACGTCACCGACATCTGGACCTTCTCGCACGATACCGGCTCGCGCGATCCCAACTGGCGGTTGGTCGCGACCGAAGCGGGGCAGTGAGGCGGCTCTCCCGCCTGATCCTGGCGGCCTGCGGCCTGACGCTGCTTTCGCTCACCGCGCTGGCCGAGCCGGCTCCGCCTTTCAAGCCGGCGCTGCCGGCCGATACCACCTTGCGCAAGCTGAGCTTTGCCGATCTGCCCGGCTGGGCGGCTGACGATCAGGCGGCGGCGCTGGCCGTGTTCCGCGATTCCTGCCGCGCGGTTCTGGCGCCGGCGCAGCCTCCGGCCGGATTGCCGGCACCAGTGGGGCTGGCCGAGGCCTGCCGGCAGGCCGCGACGGTCGCCGCCGGTGATCCAGGCGCCGCGCGCGCCTTTTTCGAGCATGCTTTCACGCCTTACGAGGTCGCGCCACCGGTCGGCCGCGGCTTCCTGACCGGCTATTACGAACCCGAAGTGCCGGGCTCGCTGGTGCGCACGCCGGATTTCTCGGCTACCCTGCTCGCCCGCCCGCCGGATCTGGTCACGCTGGCCCATGGCGAGAGCGTGCCCGGGCTGCCGGTCGAGTTGAACGCCGCCCGCCGCCTCGCCGATGGCCGGCTGGTGCCCTATCCCGATCGCGGCGGCATTCTCGATGGCGCGCTGGCGGAAAACGCCCGGCCGCTGGTCTGGCTGCGCGACGATGTCGAGGTGTTTCTGGTCCAGGTTCAGGGCTCGACGCGCGTGCGCTTGCCCGATGGCAGCACGCGGCGCTTCGCCTATGACGGCAAGAACGGCCTGCCCTATACCTCCGTCGGGCGCGAGATCGTCAAGGGCGGCCATGTGCCGCTCGAGGAACTGACGCTCGAGCGGCTGAAAGCCTGGCTGCGTGCCCATCCGGACAAGGGCCGCGAGCTCATGCGGCTGAACCGCTCCTATGTGTTTTTCCGCGAGGCGGCCGAATTGCCGTCCGACAAGGGCCCGCGCGGCGCTAGCGGCGTCTCGCTGACGCCGCTGCGCAGCATCGCCGTCGATCGCGGCATCTGGCCCTATGGGCTGCCGGTCTGGCTTGAGGCGAGTGTGCCCCAGCCGGATGGCGCCAGCACGGCTTTCCAGCACCTCACCATGGCGCAGGATACCGGCTCGGCGATTGTCGGCCCGGCCCGCGTCGATCTGTTCGTCGGCACCGGCGAGGCGGCTGGCACGCAGGCCGGGCTGCTGCGCCAGCCGGTGCGCTTTGTGGTGCTGCTGCCTAATCCGCGCTCATGAAACGCCCGCGACAACCGACACGCAGCGAATTGTCGCTCTGGCGCCATGCGCTGCGCGATGTCGTGCCGCTGCCGGGCCGCGATCTCGCGGCGCTCGAGCCCGCGCCGCTGCCGGAAACGCCGGCGCCGGCCAGCCATGCGCCCGTCGTCGCGCATGTGCCGGCTCCTTCAATCCCGCGCCCGCCGCCGCTCGCGCCGCTCGAGCGCAAGCTGCGCCAGCGCCTCAGCCGGGGCAATCTTGCCGTCGACGGCCATCTCGACCTGCACGGCATGCGCCAGGGCGAGGCGCATATGGCGCTGCTGCGCTTCGTGCAGCAGGCGCACCGCTCCGGCGCGCGCGTCGTGCTGGTGGTGACCGGCAAGGGCGGCGAGGATAGCGCGGCGGTTGCCACCGCGCATGAGCGCGGCGTGCTGCGCCGCCTGGTGCCGCACTGGCTCGCCGAGCCGGGCCTGCGCGGCCTCGTGCTCGGCTTCGAGCAGGCGGCGCGCGGCCATGGCGGCGGCGGCGCGCTTTATGTCCGCATCCGGCGCGCGCGCGAGGTCAAGGGTTGACCGGGCCGGCGCCCGGTGCCAAGCGCAAGGCCCATTCACGATCGATCAAGCACGGTAAGGAACCCCATGAGCAGCGCCCGTTACGATGTGCTCGGCATCGGCAATGCCATTGTCGACGTCATCGCCACCACCGATGATGCATTTCTCGTGGCGCAACAGGTCGCCAAGGGCTCGATGACGCTGATCGACGAGGCGCGCGCCGAGGCGCTGTACAAGGCGATGGGGCCGGCGACGATCACCTCGGGCGGCTCGGCCGGCAACACGGTGGCGGGCCTTGCCTCGCTCGGTGCCCGCGCCGCCTATATCGGCAAGCTGCGCGACGACGAGGCCGGCCGCCTGTTCCGCCATGATATCGCCGCGCTCGGCATCGCCTTCACCACCGCGCCCGCCCTCGATGGACCCGCCTCGGCGCGCAGCTTCATCCTGGTCACGCCCGATGGCGAGCGCACCATGAACACCTATCTCGGTGCCTGCCAGGGGCTCGGGCCGGACGATATCGACGCCGCGACGGTCGAGGCCGCCAGCATCACCTATCTGGAAGGCTATCTCTGGGACCCGCCGGCCGCCAAGGATGCGTTCCGCAAGGCGTCGGAGATCGCCCATGGCGCCGGCCGCCAGGTAGCGCTGACCCTGTCCGACAGTTTCTGCGTCGACCGCTATCGCGCCGAGTTTCTGGGGCTGATGCGTTCGGGCGCGCTCGATATCGTGTTCGCCAACGAGCACGAGTTGCGCGCGCTGTACGAGACCGCCGATTTCGACGCCGCGCTGGCGGCGATCCGCAACGACGTGGCGCTGGCCGTGCTGACGCGCTCGGAGAAGGGCGCGCTCGCGGTGTCGCGCGAGGAAACGGTGGCGGTGCCGGCTTTCCCGGTCAAGACCGTGGTCGATACCACCGGCGCCGGCGATCTGTTCGCGGCCGGCTTCCTGCACGGGCTGACGCGCGGGGCGTCCAACCGCGACAGCCTTGCGCTCGGCGCTTTCGCGGCGGCGGAAGTGATCCAGAAGATCGGCCCGCGCCCCGAGCGCTCGCTGAAGGACGCCGCCAGCGAAGCCGGCCTGACGGTATAAGCAAGCGCTTCCCTTCTCCCGCTCGCGGGAGAAGGTGGCACGAAGTGCCGGATGAGGGGAAAGGCCGCCTCTCACCCTCATGTTGAGCTTGTCGAAACATGCTCCAGTGGGAGCTGGACTGGTTCATCCTTCGACAGGCTCAGGATGAGGTGGAGCTATAAGGAGGGGAGCGCCCCCCCCTCACAGCTTGCGCAGCGCCACTTCCTCGATGCGGTGATCGGCGCCCTTGCGCAGGATCAGGTTGGCGCGCGGCCGGGTCGGCAGCACGTTCTCGCGCAGGTTGGCGAGGTTGATGCGGTCCCACAGCCCGTTGGCGGTGGCGAGCGCCTCGTCATCGCCGATCTCGGCATATTTGCGGAAGAAGCTCTGCGGATCGCGGAACGCCGTCTCGCGCAGCCGCATGAAGCGCTTGACGTACCAGGTGCGCAGCAGGCTTTCCTCGGCGTCGAGATAGATCGAGAAATCGAAGAAATCCGACACGAACGGCACCGGCTGGCCGCCACGCGGCAGGCGCGGCGGTTGCAGCACGTTGAGCCCCTCGAAGATCAGGATATCAGGCCGGTCGATCACGATATTCTGATCGGGCACGATGTCGTAGACGAGATGCGAATAGATCGGCGCCTTGACCTTGTGCTCGCCGGCCTTCACCGCCGAGAGGAAGCGAATCAGCTTGGCGCCGTCATAGCTTTCCGGAAAACCCTTGCGCTCCATCAGCCCGAGGCGCTGCAATTCTGCGTTGGGCAGCAGGAAGCCGTCGGTGGTGACGATCTCGACCTTGGGCGTGTTCGGCCAGCGCGCGAGCAGCGCCTTGAGCACGCGCGCCGTGGTCGATTTGCCGGCCGAAACCGAGCCGGCGAGGCCGATAATGTAGGGAACCTTGCCGTCCTCGGCCAACAGGAAGCGCTGCGTCGCCTTGAACAGCCCCTGCGTCGCCGCGACATAGAGCGACAGGAGGCGCGACAGCGGCAGGTAGATCGCCACCACCTCGTCGAGCGAGATCGGGTCGTTGAGCGATTGCAGCTTGGCGATATCGTCGGCGCCGAGCGTCAGCGGCGTGTCGGCGCGCAACGCCGCCCATTCCGCGCGGCTGAACAGCCGGTAGGGCGAGAGTTCGGCAGCCGTGCCGAGCGACGAGGCTTGCGCATCCATGGACTGCATCCGTGACCCGACGCGTCGCGCCGGTCAAGTGGCGGGCGTTAGCCCTTTGGTCGCGAAGCCTTTTCGTCAAGACCCGATTGCGCGGTGCGGCGCGCGAGTTCGGCCTCCACCTCGGCGAGGTCGATGCCGGCGATGCGCAGCACCACGAGCAGGTGATACAGCAGGTCGGCGCTTTCCTTGACCAGTTCGACGCGGTCGCCCTCGACGGCCGCGATCACGGCCTCGACCGCTTCCTCGCCGAGCTTTTTGGCGGCGCGCGCCGGCTTGCCGAGCAGCTTGGCGGTATAGGACTGCTCCGCCGGCGTGCCGACGCGGCTGCGGATCAGGGTTTCGAGATCGTCGAGTGTGAAGGCCATGTGTCAGTTCCCGTCGCGGCGCACCGGCACGCCGGCTGCCGCCATGTGATCCTTGACCTGGCCGATGCTGAACGTGCCGAAATGGAAAACTGACGCCGCCAGCACGGCGCTGGCATGGCCCTCGGTCACGCCGGCGACGAAATGATCGAGCGTGCCGACGCCGCCTGAGGCGACGACCGGGATATTGACGGCATCGGCGATGGCGCGCGTCAGCGGCAGGTCGAACCCGGCGCGGGTGCCGTCGCGGTCCATCGAGGTCAACAGGATTTCGCCGGCGCCGAGTTCGGCGACGCGCTGCGCATAGGCGACCGCATCGATGCCGGTGGCGTTGCGCCCGCCATGGGTGAAGATCTCGAAGCGCGCGTCCTCGCCGGGGCCGGCGGCATTCTTGGCATCGATGGCGACGACGATCGCCTGCGCGCCGAATTTTTCCGCCGCGCGCCCGACGATCGCCGAATCGCGCACCGCGGCGGTGTTGATCGACACCTTGTCGGCGCCGGCCAGCATCAGCGCGCGGATATCGTCGAGCGTGCGCACGCCGCCGCCGACGGTGACCGGCATGAAACAGGCTTCCGCCACGCGGCGCACCACGTCGATCAGCGTGCCGCGCGCCTCGACGCTCGCGGTGATGTCGAGGAAGCACAATTCGTCGGCGCCGGCCGCATCGTAGGCGCGCGCCGCCTCGACCGGATCGCCGGCATCGACGAGATCGACGAATTTCACGCCCTTGACGACACGGCCGTCCTTGACGTCGAGGCAGGGGATGATGCGGGTTTTCAGCATCACGCGGCCTTTCGCAACAGGCTGAGCGCCGCCGCCGCGTCGAGCCTTCCGTCATAGAGCGCGCGGCCGGTGATCGCGCCGGCGATGGTGCGGTTTTCAGGCAGCAGCAGCGTCTCGATATCGCTAAGCGCGGCGAGGCCGCCGGAGGCGATCACCGGGATCGACAGGGCCTGGCCAAGCGCGCGCGTGCCGTCGAAATCGAGCCCCTTCAGCATGCCGTCGCGGCCGATATCGGTGTAGATGATAGCGGCAACACCAGCATCCTCGAAGCGCCGGCCGAGCTCGAGCGCCGTTAACGTCGAGGCTTCCGCCCAGCCCTCGACCGCGACCAGCCCCGCGCGCGCATCGATGCCGACGGCGACGCGACCCGGATGCTTGCGGGCAGCTTCGCGCACGAAATCCGGATCGCGCACCGCCGCCGTGCCGATGATGGCGCGGGCGAGCCCCTTGTCGAGCCAGGCTTCAAGGGTCGCCATGTCGCGGATGCCGCCGCCGAGCTGCACCGGCATCCTGACTGCGGCGAGGATCGCCTCGACCGCCGCCGCATTCATCGGCTTGCCGGCAAAGGCGCCGTCGAGATCGACGACATGCAGATGCGAGAAGCCCTGGGCCTCGAAGCTCAGCGCCTGGGCTGCCGGGTCGTCGTTGAACACGGTCGCCTGTGCCATGTCGCCCTGGCGCAGCCGCACGCAGCGGCCCTCCTTGAGGTCGATGGCCGGATAGAGGATCATGGTTTCCACCTGAGGAAATTGGCGAGCAGGCCGAGGCCGAGCCGCTGG
Organism: uncultured Alphaproteobacteria bacterium; assembly: GCA_937988775.1. Lineage (GTDB taxonomy): Bacteria > Pseudomonadota > Alphaproteobacteria > Rhizobiales > Beijerinckiaceae > CALKHP01. Next base: position 26,767 of record CALKHP010000057.1, on the reverse strand, counting down.
CTCTTCTCGGGGTGGAACTGCGTGCCGGCCATGTTGTCGCGCGCCACGATCGCCGAGACCGTGCCGCCATATTCGGCGCGCGCCACCAGGTCGCGGCGCTCGCCGACCACGAGATGGTAGGCATGCAGGAAATAGGCGTGCAGCCCATCCTCGCCGAGTGGCAAGCCGCCAAGCAGCGCGTGATCCTGCAAGGGTTCAAGCGTGTTCCAGCCCATATGTGGCACCTTGAGCGCCGGATCGGCGGGCGCGAGCAGCCGCACCTCGCCGGGGATCCAGCCCAAGCCTTGCGTGACGCCATGCTCGAGACCGCGCTCGGCGAGAAGCTGCATGCCGACGCAGATGCCGAAGAACGGCCGGCCCTTGCGGCGCACGCTGTCCTCCAGCGTCTCGATCATGCCCGGCACCGCCTCGAGATGGCGCATGCAATCGGCGAAGGCGCCGTCGCCCGGCAGCACGATGCGGTCGGCTGCCGCCACCACTTTCGGATCGGCCGTCACCGTCACCGTGGCGGCGATGCCGGCATCGCGCGCCGCGCGCTCGAGTGCCTTGTAGGCCGAATGGATGTTGCCGGCATCGTAATCGATCAACGCGATGTTCACGAGCGCCCTCCGGCGGTCGGGAACAGGCCGATGATGTCCGGCTCGCGGCCGGAGAGCGGCCGCGCCGGCGCCACCACGCCCGGTGCATCCGGCGCAATCAGCGCGGCGAAGGCGCGGCGCTCGGCGCGTTCGAGGTCGCGGGCGGCAACCGTGCCGGCAAGGCGGAAACCCTGACGCTCGAGCTTGGCGGCGCGCAGGCTGACGCCCTCGAAACCGACGGCGAGCGCCAGCAGCGCTTCAAGGCCGAAGCTGGCGCGCGGCCCGAGGCCGAGCACAGTGCTGGCATAGGCGATCAGCGCGGCCAGCACCAGATAACCGGCAAAGCCGAGCCAGAGTCGGTGCCAGAGCAGCCACAGGCCGGAGAAGATGAAGGCTGCCCAGGAGAAACGGTCTCGCAGCAGCACGGCCTGTTCCAGCGCGTCCGCGTCGCGCCGGCCTTCTGGGAGATAGACGGTATAGAACGCCATGCGCCGCCTCACACCGAAAGGGTGCCCTTGGTGGAGGGAATGGCGTTTGCCGCCCGTGGATCGATGGCGACCGCGCTGCGCAACGCCCGCGCCAGCCCCTTGAAGCAGGCTTCGGCGATATGGTGGCTGTTATCGCCGTACAGCGTCTCGACATGCAGCGTGACGAGCGCATTGATCGCGAAGCCCTGAAACCATTCGCGCACCAGTTCGGTGTCGAACGTGCCGACTTTGGCGCTCGGGAACGCGGTGCGGAACACCAGGAACGGCCGGCCGGAAATGTCGAGCGCGACATGGGTCAGCGTCTCGTCCATCGGCATGCGGCAATCGGCGTAGCGCACGATGCCGCGCTTGTCGCCGATCGCCTGCGCGAAGGCGCGGCCGATGGCGATGCCGATATCCTCGACCGTGTGGTGATCGTCGACATGCAGGTCGCCCTCGGCCTTGACGGTGAGGTCGATGAGCGCGTGGCGCGCCAGCAGCGTCAGCATATGGTCGAGGAAGCCGATGCCGCTGGCGATCTCGGCCCGGCCGCTGCCGTCGAGATCGAGCTCGACCTCGATCCGGGTCTCTCCGGTTTCGCGATTCACGCTGGCGCGGCGCATCGTTCATGTCCCATGCTGGCTTCGAATGAGCGACGCTTTAGCGCGCTTTGCCCGGGAAGGGAACGCTTGTCGCTGCGACAAGCCGCTTCCGTGCGCGCTGCGCTCGCGCTAGGGTCCGCCCGCCAATCTGTTTCAGGGAAACCGCCATGATTTATGAGATGCGTGTTTATCGTTGCCTGTCCGGCCGCATGCCGGCTTTGCTGAACCGGTTCCAGAACGCCACGCTCGCCATCTGGGAGCGTCACGGCATCCGCCAGGCCGGATTCTGGACCACGCTGATCGGCGAATCGAATCAGGACCTGACCTATCTGCTCGCCTGGGAATCGATGGCCGAGCGCGAGAAGAAATGGACCGCTTTCCAGTCGGACCCCGAATGGATCGCCAAGCGCGCCGAGAGCGAGAAGGACGGCCCGATCGTCGCGACGCTGTCGAGCGCCTTTCTGCAGCCGACGGCTTTCTCCTCGGTGAAGTAAGCCGTTTGCACTGGCGCCTCTCAGCCCCTACATCAGGCGGCTGAGAGGGAGCCCGACCCATGCACGACACCAATCCCGCCAATGCGAGCTGGCACGCCACCACCATTCTGATGGTGCGCAAGGGCGGCCGTGTGGCGATCGGCGGCGATGGCCAGGTCTCACTTGGGGCAACCGTGATCAAGAGCAACGCCCGCAAGGTGCGCCGGCTCGGCAAGGGCGATGTCATTGCCGGTTTCGCCGGCGCCACCGCCGACGCTTTCACGCTGTTCGAGCGGCTCGAGGCCAAGCTCGAGCAATATCCCGGCCAGTTGCTGCGCGCCTGCGTCGAGCTTGCCAAGGACTGGCGCACCGACCGTTACCTGCGCCGGCTCGAGGCGATGATGCTGGTCGCCGACAAGCAGGTCGGCCTCGTGCTGTCGGGCACCGGCGACGTGCTGGAGCCGGAAGGCGGCATCATGGGCATCGGCTCGGGCGGCATGTACGCGCTCGCAGCCGCCCGCGCGCTCGCCGATACCGACGCCGACGCCGAAGCCATGGTGCGCAAGGGCCTCGCCATCGCCGCCGGGATTTGCGTCTACACCAATGGCAATGTCGTGCTCGAATCGCTCGAGAGCTGATTGCCGACGCAGAAAGCCGCCATGCTTGACCACGATCTCGATGCAGCGGTGACGGCGGGCGTGATCGGCCGCGAGCAGGCCGATGCCCTGCGCGCCTTCCAGCGCGCGCGCCATGGCGGCGCTCCGGCAGGGACGGCGCTCGAAGCCGACGAGGAGAAGTTCCGCATCCTCGGCGGGTTCAACGATATCCTCGTCGCCATCGGCCTGCTCCTGCTGATCGCCGCCCTGTTCTCGGCCAGCGCCGTGATTGCCAGCGGCCTGGTGATCGCCATCCTGGCCGCCGTGATGGCCTGGGGGTTGGCCGAACTCTTCACCCGGCGCCTCAGGCTGGCCTTGCCCGCGATTATCCTTGCCGTGATGTTCGTCGGCGCGGTGGTGTGGCTGGCGGTGATCGCCATCAGCGGCACCGCCGATGATCCGACGGCGCGGGCGCTGGCGGCGGTGGCCGGCGCCGGCGCCGTCGCAGCCGGCCTGCATTACGCCCGTTTCCGGGTGCCGATCGACGTCGCCCTGGCGATGTGCGGCCTCGTCGCCCTGGTGATATCGCTGCTGCTCGCCGCCTTCCCCGATCTCGCCCGGCGCCTGATCTTCGCCATCACGCTCGCCGCCGGGCTCGGCGTGTTCGCGCTGGCGATGCGCTTCGATCTCGCCGATCCGCTGCGCCGCAGCCGCAATGCCGATACCGCCTTCTGGCTGCATCTGGTCGCCGCGCCCCTGATCGTGCATTCGGTGGTCGCCGGGCTGTTCGGCGGCGAGAGCCTGCGTGGTTCGGTGCTGTTCGCGCTGTTTGCCGACGAGGCCGGCTCGCTGATCCATCTCGACGGCGCGCAACTGGCGCTGGCCATCCTGGCGATCGTTGTCGTGCTGTTCATCGTCGCGCTTGTCATCGACCGGCGCGCGCTGCTCGTCTCCGGCCTGACCTATGCCGGCTATTCGCTGTGGGTGCTGTTCCACGACCTGGCCTGGCGCGACGGCATCACGCTGCCCGCGACCCTGTTTGCGCTCGCCCTGCTCGTTCTCGGCGTCAGCGCCGGCTGGAGCGGCTTGCGCGCTACCATCGTTCCGCTTTTCCCGCTCGGCCGGTGGCGCGCCTCGTTGCCGCCGCTGCGCCAGCGAACCCGTCCTTGAGGAGCCGCCATGACTAGCTTTTCCCCGCGCGAGATCGTCTCCGAGCTCGATCGCTTCATCGTCGGCCAGAAGGATGCCAAGCGCGCCGTCGCCATCGCCCTGCGCAACCGCTGGCGCCGCCAGCAGCTCACCGGCGCCATGCGCGAGGAGGTGCTGCCGAAGAACATCCTGATGATCGGGCCGACCGGCTGCGGCAAGACCGAGATCGCGCGCCGGCTCGCCCGCCTTGCCAATGCGCCGTTCCTCAAGGTCGAGGCGACCAAGTTCACCGAGGTCGGCTATGTCGGCCGCGACGTCGAGCAGATCGTGCGCGACCTGCTCGAGATCGGCATCGGCCTCGTCAAGCAGGCGCGCCGCAAGGATGTGCAGGCCAAGGCCCACGCCCTGGCCGAGGAGCGCGTGCTTGACGCGCTCGTCGGCGCCAATGCCAGTAGCGGCACGCGCGAGGCGTTCCGCCGCAAGCTGCGCGACAACGAACTCGACGACAAGGAGATCGAGCTCGAGATGGCGACCGGCGCCGGCGGCATGCCGATGTTCGAGATACCGGGCCAGCCCGGCGCCTCGATCGGCGCCATCAATATCGGCGACATGTTCGGCAAGGCGTTCGGCAACCGCACCAAGACGCGCCGCACCACGGTGCGCGAGGCCTATGAGCCGGTCATCGCCGAGGAGAGCGACAAGCTGCTCGACCAGGATGCGCTGGTGCAGGAGGCGATCCGCCTCGTCGAGGAGAACGGCATCGTGTTTCTCGACGAGATCGACAAGATCTGCGTGCGCGAGGGCCGCGGCGGCAGCGACATTTCGCGCGAGGGCGTGCAGCGCGACCTGCTGCCGCTGATCGAGGGCACCACCGTCGCCACCAAGCACGGGCCGGTCAAGACTGACCACATCCTGTTCATCGCGTCCGGCGCCTTCCACGTCTCGAAACCCTCCGACCTGCTGCCCGAATTGCAGGGAAGGCTGCCGATCCGCGTCGAGTTGCTGCCGCTCGACGAGGATGATTTCCGCCGCATCCTCACCGATACCGAAGTGTCGCTCGTCGGCCAGTATGTCGCGATGATGGCGACCGAAGGCGTGACGCTGGAGGTCAAGGACGACGCCATCGCCGCCATCGCCAGGGTGGCGGTGACGGTCAATTCGACCGTCGAGAATATCGGCGCGCGCCGGCTGCAGACCGTGATGGAGCGCGTGCTCGACGACATCAGCTACAGCGCGCCCGACCGCTCCGGCGAAACGGTCACCGTCGATGGCGCCTATGTCGAGGGCCATGTCGGCGAATTGGCGCGCAATGCCGATCTCAGCCGCTTCATCCTGTGATCGGCTGAGGTGGCGCTGCCCGGCAAATTCGCAACTGTCGGGCTGGCGACGCTCGGCTCGCGTGCCGCCGGCTTCCTGCGCGACGCGCTGATCGCGGCGCTGCTCGGCGCCGGCCCGATCGCTGATGCCGTGCTGGCCGCCTTCCTGTTGCCGAATCTTGCCCGCCGCGTGCTCTCGGAAGGCGCGTTCAACGCTGCCTTCATCCCGGTCTTTGCCCGGCGCGAGGCCAAGGGTGGCCCGGAATCAGCGGCGGCGTTTCTCGGCGGCGTGCTCAAGGCGATGTTGCTGATTGGCGTGCCGACGACGCTGGCCGGCCTTGCGTTCATGCCGGAACTGCTCGGCCTCATCGTCGGCGGGTTTCGCCAGACGCCGGAAAAATTCGCCGATGCGGTGCATTATGCCCGCATCGCCTTCCCCTATGTCGCGGTGATCCTGCTCGCGGCGCTGTTCGCCGGCACGCTGAACGCGCTGCGCCGCTACCGCGCCGTCGCCCTCGCGCCGATCCTGTTCAATCTCGTGCTGGTGGCGGCGCTTGGCGCGCTCCTGCTGTGGCCGGCAGGCGGCGCGCGCGATATCGGCACGGCAATCGTCGCCATGGTGCTGGCGGCCGGGCTGCTGCAACTCGGCTTCATCCTCTGGGTGACGCTGCGCCAGCGCGCCGCGCTCGACTGGCCGGCGGTGCGGCACGGCTCCTGGCGCGATCCGGATGTGCGGCGCTTCCTGCTCGTCGTCGGGCCGGGCATCGCGCTTGCCGGTGCCGGCCACCTCAACATGCTGCTCGCCGTGCATCTCGCCTCATCCGTGCCGGCCTCGGTGTCGTGGCTCTATTACGCCGACCGGCTGTTCCAGCTGCCGCTCGGCCTCGCGGCCACCGCGATCGGCATCGTCATGCTGCCGGACATCGCCCGCCACATGCATCGCGGCGAGACGGCGGCGGTCAGGGCCTCCTTCGCCGGCGCGCTCGAATTCGGCCTCGCCGTCGCCGTGCCGGCCGGCGTGGCGCTGGCGCTGCTCGCCGAGCCGATCGTCACCGTGCTCTATCATCACGGCGCGTTCACCGCCGGCGATGGGCTGGCGACCGCCGCGATGCTGCGCCCGCTGGCGCTCGCCCTGCCGGCCTTCGTGCTCGTCAAGGTCGCCTTGCCGCAATTCCTCGTGCATGAGCGGTTTCGCTGGCCGCTTGTCGCCGCCGGCCTTGGCCTCGCCGGCAATGTCGCGGCTAGCCGGCTGCTGAGCGAGGCCGGTTACCTCGCCGCGCCGGCCTGGGGCGTTGCCGCCGCGGCGTGGCTGAACGCCGCCATGCTGTGGGCGCTGCTGTTTCGCGCCGGCGGAGCGGCGCTCGCCGAGGGCGCGGCCGCCCGGCTTGGCCGCGTGGCGCTCGCCTGCCTTGCCACCGCCGCCGTCACCTGGGGCGCCAGCCTCGTGCTGGCGGCGGGCTTTGCCGCGACGGAAGCCTTCGCGGCCCGCGCCCTCCTGCTGGCGCTCGCCTGCCTCGCCGGGCTGGCGGCGCAGGGTCTCGCCCTGGCCGGCCTCGGCGTGCTCGATATCAACGCGCTGCGCGCCAGCTTTGCCCGGCGGCATGGCGCAGACATTCCCTCCGGGGAAAAACCGCGCTAAAGCCACGCTTCGTCGTTTCTCGGATGGTTCTCAAACATGGCCCAGTTCACGCCGCGCGTCTTTTCAGGCGTCCAGCCCACCGGCAACCTGCATCTCGGCAATTACCTCGGCGCCATCCGGCGTTTCGTGCCGCTACAGGACGAATACCCGTGCATCTATTGCGTCGTCGACATGCATGCCATCACGCTGTGGCAGGACCCGGCCGAACTCAGGAACAACATCCGCGAGGTGGCGAGCGCCTATCTCGCCGCCGGCATCGATCCCAAGAAGGCGATCATCTTCAACCAGAGCCAGGTTTCGGGCCATGCCGAACTCGCCTGGGTGTTCAACTGCGTCGCGCGCATGGGCTGGCTCAGCCGCATGACGCAGTTCAAGGAGAAGGCCGGCAAGGATCGCGAGAACGCCTCCGTCGGCCTGTTCGCCTATCCTGACCTGATGGCGGCCGATATCCTGCTGTATCGCGCCACGCACGTGCCGGTCGGCGAGGACCAGAAGCAGCATCTCGAACTGACGCGCGACATCGCGCAGAAGTTCAACAACGACTTCGCCGCGCAGATCGCCGCCGAGGGCCATGGCGATGCGTTCTTTCCGATCACCGAGCCGCTGATCCAGGGCCCGGCGCCGCGCGTCATGTCCTTGCGCGATGGCAGCAAGAAGATGTCGAAATCCGATCCGTCGGCCTATTCGCGCATCACGCTGACCGACGATGCCGACACCATCCAGCAGAAGATCCGCAAGGCCAAGACCGATCCCGAGCCGCTGCCCTCCGAGACGGCCGGGCTTGCCGGCCGGCCGGAAGCCGACAATCTGGTGACGATGTTCGCGGCCCTTGCCGGCATCGAGCGCCAGGCGGTGCTCGATCGCTTCGGCGGCGCGCAGTTCTCGTCCTTCAAGGGCGAACTCGCCGATGTCGCGGTGACGGCGCTCGCGCCCTTGTCGGCCGAGATGCGCCGCCTGCGGGCCGATCCGGGCTTCGTCGACGGCGTGCTCGCCACCGGCTCGGCCAAGGCGCGCGACATCGCCACCGTCACCATGGATGCGGTCAAGGACATCGTCGGGTTTCTGCGGGCGCGCTGACGTCACGCCACCGTGCTTTGGCCTTGCTTTTGCCGGGCTGCGCGCCGACATAACGGGAAAGACATCTTTCACGCCGGACCTTGAATCCGGATCGCGAGGATTTAAGCCGATGTTCATCCAGACCGAAGCCACGCCCAATCCGGCGACCCTGAAATTCCTGCCCGGCCGCGACGTGCTGCCGGGCGAGCCGGCCGAGTTCCGCGACGCCGAGGATGCGGCTCGTTCGCCGCTCGCCGCCCGCCTGTTCATCATCGATGGCGTGACGGCGGTGTTCTTCGGCTCGGATTTTGTCACCGTCACCAAGCGCGACGGCGAGTGGCAGCACCTGAAACCCGCCATTCTTGGCGCCATCATGGAGCATTTCCTGTCCGGCCAGCCGATCCTCACCGATCGCGGCCCGGAACTACCCGATGGCGAGGAGTTCTTCGACGAGGCCGATACCGAGACGGTGGCGACGATCAAGGAACTGCTCGACACGCGCGTGCGCCCGGCGGTGGCGGGCGATGGCGGCGACATCACCTTCCGCGGCTATCGCGACGGCACGGTGTTCCTCACCATGAAGGGCTCGTGCTCGGGCTGCCCGTCCTCGACGGCGACGCTGAAGCACGGCATCCAGAACCTGCTGCGGCATTTCCTGCCCGACGTGCAGGCGGTCGAGGCAGTCTGAACACCACCCGGGGTCATAGCCGACGCGATGCATATTCTTGCCATTGACACCTCGCTCGGCGCCGCGGCGGCCGGCCTGTTCGACAGCGACACCCGCACCGAGATCGCCGCCGAATCGATGGCGATGGAGCGCGGCCATGCCGAGGCGCTCGTGCCGCTGATCGGCCGCGTGCTCGCGCGTGCCGAGCCGGCCGGGCTCGATCTCAAGCGTGTCGTGGTCACCGTCGGCCCCGGCAGCTTCACCGGGCTGCGCATCGGCATCGCCGCCGCGCGCGGCTTCGCGCTGGCACGCGGGGTGCCGGTCGTCGGCGTCTCGACGCTGTCGGCCTATGCCGCGCCCTTCATCGCCGCCAATGATTCCTCGATCGTCGCGGTGGCGATCGATGCCCGCCATGGCGAGATTTATTTCCAGGTCTTTGCGCCGGGCGGCCGCACCATGGTGTCGCCGCGCGCGCTGAGCTTGCGCGAGGCGGCGCGCGCCATCGGCAGCGGTCCGGTGCGGCTCGTCGGCTCCGGCGCGCCGTTGCTGGCGCTCGAAGCCTGGTCGCTCGGCGTCTCGGCCGTGGTCGCCGATACGCAGGCTGCCCCCGACATTGCCTGGGTCGCCCGCCTCGGCGCCGCCGCCCAGCCGGAAGAGGCGCTGCCGCGCCCGCTCTACATCAAGAAGGCCAATGCCACGCCGCAGGAAGCGGCCGCGCTGCCGAGGCGCTGATGCTGGCAGGCCTGTTCAGCGGCGGCGGCCGCGATATCCGCCTCGCCGAGGCCGAGGATGCCGCCTCCTGCGCCATGCTGCATGGCCAGGCCTTCGCGCGCGGCTGGTCCGAGCACGAGTTCGAATCCTTCCTGACCGACGATGCCGTGCTGGCCCATGTCGTCATTGCCGGCCGCCAGGAGCGCGTCGCCGGTTTCGTGCTGAGCCGGCTGGCGCTGGACGAGGCGGAAATCCTGTCGATCGCCGTCGATGCCGCCAGCCGTGGCCGTGGCCTGGCGAAGGACCTGCTCGCCCGCCACAAGACGGCGCTGGCCGCGCGCGGCATCCACCGCCTCTGCCTCGAGGTCGAGGCCGGCAACCAGCCGGCGCGCGCGCTTTATGACCGGGCCGGTTTCGTGCAGGTCGGCCGGCGCTGGGCCTATTATCAGCATGCCGACGGCGCCCGCGCCGATGCGCTGGTGCTGTGCTGCGAGAGGCTCGCGTGACGGCCGATCAACTGGCGCGGCGCGTGCGCCTTGGCTGGATCCTGCTGGCGCTGGCCCCGGCCGTCGGGCTCGGCATCCCGCTGCAATGGCTGGCGCTGCGCGCGCGGTTCGGCTACCGCCGGCTGCCGCTCTGCTTCCATCGCTACGTCGCGCGCGTGTTTCGCGTGCGCATCCGCCATGTCGGCGCTCCCGCCACGACGCGGCCGCTGCTCATCGTCTCCAACCACGTCTCGTGGCTCGATATCACCGTGCTCAGCACCGGCCTGCCGGTGTCGTTCATCGCCAAGTCGGAAGTGGCGACATGGCCGCTCTTCGGCCTGTTCGCCAGGCTGCAGCGCTCGGTCTTCGTCGATCGGGCGAAACGCAGCGATACGGGCCAGGTCAATGCCGAGATCGCCGGCCGGCTGCGCGCCGGCGATCCGATCGTGCTGTTTGCCGAGGGCACCACCAGCGATGCCAACCGCGTGCTGCCGTTCCGCTCGGCGCTGATCGGCGCGGCCGGCGCTGCGGTTGCCGGCGCGGATGGCGCCCCCGTCCATATCCAGCCGCTCGCTGTGACCTATACGCGCCGCCATGGCCTGCCGGTGACGCGCACCGAGCGGCCCGCCATCGCCTGGTATGGCGACATGGACTTGCTGCCGCATCTCGCCGACCTGCTCTGTGCCGGCCCGCTCGACGTCACCTTGAGCTGGGGCGAACCGGTCTCCTATGCGGCGGCGGGCGACCGCAAGGCGGTGACGCGCATGGCGGAGGCGCGCATCCGCGCCCTTGACGCCGCCGCCCGCACCGGGCGCGTGCCGGCCGCCTGAGACGGGCCGGACAGGATGGCTATTCCGTCCGCCCGCGAAACCGACTATGAGAAGACTTAGCATTGCAGGAACTGGCATTGCAGGATCGGACTTGGACGAGAACCGGGTGGGTATGACGACCGCGCAAGAGACGGCACAGGCGCAGCAGCACGAGGCGCGAGACGAGACCGTGCGCAAGAAGGTTCTGATCAAGTCCTACGGCTGCCAGATGAATGCCTATGACGCCACGCGCATGGCGGATTTGCTGGCGGGCCAGGGCTACGACGAAACCGAGGCGGTCGATCAGGCCGATCTCGTTGTGCTCAACACCTGCCACATCCGCGAAAAGGCGGCCGAGAAGGTCTATTCGGAACTCGGCCGGCTGCGCGTGCTGAAGCGCGAGCGCGCCGAAGCCGGGCTCGAGACGACGATCGCCGTCGCCGGCTGCGTCGCCCAGGCCGAGGGCGCCGAAATCCTGCATCGTTCGCCGGCTGTCGATCTGGTGGTCGGGCCGCAGAGCTATCACCGCCTGCCGGCAATGCTGGCGCAAGCCGCCCAGCATCGCCGCCCGGTCGATACCGAGTTTCCCGTCGACGACAAGTTCGGCGCGCTGCCGCGCCCTCAGAGCCGCCGCATCCGGGCGCGCGGCCACACAGCCTTCGTCACCGTGCAGGAAGGCTGCGACAAGTTCTGCAGCTTCTGCGTCGTGCCCTATACGCGCGGCGCCGAAGCCTCGCGCCCGCCGGAAAAGGTCCTCGAGGAAATCCGCCATCTCAGCGAGGCGGGCGTGCGCGAGATCACCCTGCTCGGCCAGAACGTCAACGCCTATCACGGCGAGGCGGCCGACGGCCGGCTGTGGAGCCTGGCGCGCCTGCTCGAGGCGGCGGCCTCGATCGAGGGCGTCGCCCGGCTGCGCTACACGACGAGCCATCCGCGCGACATGGGCGATGACCTGATCGCCGCGCATCGCGACCTGCCGCAACTGATGCCCTACCTGCATCTGCCGGTGCAATCGGGCTCGGATGCCATGCTGGCGGCGATGAACCGCAAGCATGACCGCGCGCTTTATCTGCGCCTGATCGACAAGGTGCGGGCGGCCTGCCCCGGCATCGCGCTGTCGTCTGATTTCATCGTCGGCTTCCCCGGCGAAAGCGATGCCGATTTCAATGACACGATGCGGCTGGTCGAGGAGATCGGCTTCGCCGCCGCCTTCTCGTTCAAATACAGCCGGCGCCCCGGCACCCCGGCCGCGACACGCGCGGCCCAGGTCGAGGATGACGTCGCCAGCGCGCGGCTGCACGCCTTGCAGGCGCTGATCCTCGCGCAGCAGACCGCCTTCAACCGCGCCACCATTGGCCGCACGCTCGCCGTGCTCGTCGAGAAGCCGGGCCGCCATCCGGGCCAGGTCACCGGCAAGTCGCCCTATCTCCAGCCGGTGCATTTCGACGCCTCGCCGGCGCTGGTCGGCGATATCGTCGCCGTGCGCATCGAGGGCCAGATCGCCAACAGCCTGTCCGGCCGGTTGATCGGGCACGGCGCGGCCACTCATGCCAGCGGATCACGGCCGGCCGCCGTGGCGCTGGCCAGCGGAGGACTTCCTTGAACGATCAAGCCAATGCGGGCCAGGGCAACGAGGGTGAGGTCACGCTCGCCTTCGAGAACAACAAGCTCGCAAGCCTGGTTTACGGCCATTACGACCAGAATCTCGCCCATCTCGAGCGCCGCCTCGGCGTGCAGGCGACCGCCAACGGCAACCATGTCGTGCTGCGCGGCGCCCGCGAGGGCGTCGAGCAGGGCCGGCGCGTGCTGGAGAACCTGTACCGGCGCGTCGGCCAGGGCCACACCATCTCGCTCGGCGAGGTCGATGGCGCCATCCAGGAAAGCGTGCTGCAGGGCTCGCTGTTCCCGCGCGCCAAGGAAGCGCCCGCCGCCTTCGAGCAGATCGCCACGCGCAAGCGCGGCCCGGTGAGGGCGCGCAACGCGGCGCAGGATGCCTATTTGCGCGCGCTGCGCCGTGACGAGCTGGTGTTCGCGGAAGGCCCGGCCGGCACCGGCAAGACCTGGCTCGCCGTCGGCCATGCCGTGCAACTGCTCGAGCAGGGCCATGTCGAGCGGCTGGTGCTGTCGCGCCCGGCGGTCGAGGCCGGCGAGCGCCTCGGCTTCCTGCCCGGCGACATGCGCGAAAAGGTCGACCCGTATCTGCGGCCGATCTATGATGCGCTTGGTGATTTCATGGATGTGCGGGCGCTCGCCCGCGGCATGGAAACCGGCCAGATCGAGGTGGCGCCGCTTGCCTTCATGCGCGGGCGCACCCTGACCAAGGCCGCCATCCTGCTCGACGAGGCGCAGAACTGCACCACCATGCAGATGAAGATGTTCCTGACCCGCCTCGGCGAGGGCTCGCGCATGATCGTCACCGGCGATCCGACGCAGATCGACCTGCCGCCCGGCCAGAAATCCGGCCTGGTCGAGGCGGTGGCGATCCTCGATGGCGTCGAGGGCATCGGCCATGTCGCCTTCTCGGATGCCGACGTGGTGCGCCACGACCTCGTGCGGCGCATCGTCACCGCCTACGAGAAGGCGAGCCGGACGCCGCGGGCAAGCTGATGACAAAGGCAATGTACGAGCTGTCGCTCGATCTCGATCAGTCCGCCGGCGACTGGCCGGCCGACACCGATTGGGAAGAGCTGTCGCGAACGGCGCTCGCCGCAGCGGCCGGCCGGGCCGGGCTTGCCCTGAAGCCGGGTGCCGTCGTCTCGATCCTGCTGACCGACGATGCGGCGGTGCGCGCCATCAACCGGCAATGGCGTGCCAAGGATGCACCGACCAACGTGCTGTCGTTCCAGAGCGTCAGCCCGGATCGCCTCACTGAAGCTCCGGCGCTCGGCGACATCGTGCTCGCCTGCGAGACGGTGCGGCGCGAGGCGCAGGAGGCGGGCATCGCCTTCGCGGCCCATGCCACCCACCTGATCGTGCATGGTTTTTTGCATCTCCTCGGCTTCGATCACGAAGAGGACGCCGAGGCCGAGCGCATGGAAGCGCTCGAGACGGCGATCCTCGCCGATCTCGGCATTGCCGACCCTTACGCCGAGCCGGCGCCCGAGCACATGGCGAGGCCGGCATGAGCAACGGCGACACCGGCAATAGCGCAGGCGACAGTTGGTTCGAACGGCTGTTCGCGCGGCTCGGCCTGCGCCATGGCGCCTCGACGCGCGAGGACATCCAGGAGGCGCTCGCCGATCAGGCCGATACGGCGGATTTCTCGGCGCAGGAGCGCGCGCTGCTCAAGAACGTGCTCGGCTTCCGGCAGATCCGCGTCAGGGACGTCATGGTGCCGCGCGCCGATATCATCGCCGTGCCGGCCACCATCTCGATGGGGGAACTGCTCGGCGTGTTCCGCACCGCCGGCCACTCGCGGCTGCCGGTCTATGACGAGACGCTCGATGATCCCAAGGGCATGGTGCATATCCGCGATTTCCTCGATCATCTCGCCGCCCATGCGGAGGCCGGCAAGCGCCGGCGCCGGCGCACCGAGGTGGCGGCGCCCGCCGTATCGAGCGCCGTGCTGACCATCGCCCTCGACCAGCCGCTCGCCAGCGCCAAGCTGCTCAGGCCGGTGCTGTTCGCGCCGCCCTCGATGCCGGCGCTCGACCTGCTGGTGCGCATGCAGGCGACGCGCACCCATATGGCGCTGGTCATCGACGAATATGGCGGCACCGACGGGCTCGTCTCGATGGAGGATATTGTCGAGGTCATCGTCGGCGATATCGAGGACGAGCATGACGATGCCGACGGGCCGATGATCCAGCAGCTCGCCGATGGCGCCTGGGTCGCCGATGCCCGCATCGATCTCGACGAAGCCTCCGAGGCGCTCGGCGTGGCGTTGCGCGAGGAGGATATCGAGGAAGACATCGATACGATCGGCGGCCTGATCGTGCTGAAAGCCGGCCGCGTGCCGGTGCTCGGCGAACGCATCGCCGGTCCGGGCGATCTCGAATTCGAGATCGTCGATGCCGATCAGCGCCGCGTCAAGCGCGTGCGCATCCGGCCCCGCCCGCCGGCCGAACAGCCTTTGGCACCGCCTGCGGGCGGCGCGTATCCAGCCATGCCGACCGGCAGCGAAACCCCGTCCGCATGATCCAGGTCGCCCACGCCGTCATGCTGTCGTCGGGCTGGAAGCGGGCGCTGATCGCTTTCCTCGCCGGCGCGCTCGCGGCGGCGGCGATGCCGCCGCTCGACCTGATCGTCGCGCTCGGCCTGTCCCTTCCGGTGGCGATCTGGCTCATCGACGGCGCGGTCGAAAGCGCGATTCCGGGCGAGCGCGGCCTGAACTGGCCGGCGATCCGCATGGCGGGCGCCATCGGCTGGTGCTTCGGCTTCGGCTATTTTCTCGCCGGGCTGTGGTGGCTCGGCGCCGCCTTCCTGGTCGAGACCGACCAGTTCCTGTGGCTGATGCCGTTCGGCGTCATTGGCCTGCCGGCCGGGCTGGCGCTGTTTCATGCCGTCGGTTTCGCGCTGGCGCGCTGCCTGTGGATGCCCGGCGCCGGGCGCATCCTCGCCTTCGCCTTCGCCATGGCCGCCGTCGAATGGCTGCGCGGCAACATCCTGACCGGTTTCCCGTGGAACCTGTTCGGCCAGGCTTTCGGCGCCTTCGATGTCACGGCGCAGGTCGCATCCCTCATTGGGCTCGACGGGCTGAACGTGCTGGCGCTGCTGATCTTCGCGGCGCCCGCCGTGATCGCCACCGGCGCGAGCGCCCGCGCCCGCTGGAGCCTGCCCGTGCTGGCGCTGGCCGCTCTTGCCGTCATCGTCGCCTTCGGGACGATCCGGCTCGGCAATGCCGAAACCGGCCTGGTGCCCGGCGTCAAGCTCAGGATCGTGCAGGCCAATATTTCCGAGCGCGACAAGCTGAAACCGGGCAGCGGCCAGGCGACGCTCTCGACCTATCTCAGCCTGTCCGACCGCGCCACCGCGCCCGGCGCCTCCGGCATTGGCGATGTCACGCACCTGATCTGGCCGGAATCGGCGTTTCCCTTCATCCTGGCCAACGAGCCGCGCGCGCTGGCCGAGATCGGCGCCTTCCTGCCGCCGGGCACCACGCTCATCACCGGCGCGGTGCGCACCGAGCCGCCCCGGCCCGGCAAGCGCCTGCCGCGCTATTTCAACGCGTTGCAGGTCGTCGATAGCGATGGCGTCATCACCCAGAGCTACGACAAGGTGCATCTCGTGCCCTTTGGCGAATACCTGCCGGCCGAGCCGCTGCTGAGCGCGCTCGGCCTGCGCAAGTTCGTGCCGGAGCCGGGCGATTTCGAGGCTGGCCCGAAGCGGCGCCTGCTCGATGTGCCGGGCCTGCCGCCGGTGCTGCCGCTGATCTGCTACGAGGCGGTGTTTCCCTATGAACTCACCAGCGGCACCGGCCGGCCCGGCGTGATGATCAATGTCACCAATGATGCCTGGTTCGGCGAGACGTTCGGGCCGTACCAGCATTTTGCCGAGGCGCGCCTGCGCGCCGTCGAGCAGGGCGTGCCGCTGGTGCGCGCCGCCAATACCGGCATTTCCGGCGTTGTCGATGCCTATGGCCGCGTGCTGCACCGGACGACGCTGGGTGCCCGCACCGTGCTCGATGCCGGCTTGCCGCGCGCGCTCGCGCCGACCCTGTTCGCGCGCCTTGGCGGCCTGGTTTTCGCCGGCATGATGGCGCTGCTGCTGCTCGGCGTGCTGACGTTGCGTCAACTCGCCCTACGTGTAGAATAGGGTACGACTCAACCGAAAGAGGAACTGCTGGTGGTAAGCAAGTCGCCCGACCCCATCGACAAGCATGTCGGCCTGCGTGTGCGCATACGCCGCATGTTGCTCGGCATGAGCCAGGAAAAGCTCGGTGAGGCGCTCGGCCTGACCTTCCAGCAGGTCCAGAAATACGAGAAGGGCGCCAACCGTATCGGCGCCAGCCGCCTGCAGCAGATCGCCGCGATCCTGTCCGTGCCGGTCAATTATTTCTTCGAGGGGGCGCCCGGCCTCGCCACGCCGGCCGCCGGCATGAGCGATGGCGCCGACAGCCAGTACATGGCGGAGTTTCTCGGTACGCCCGAGGCGATCCAGCTCAACCGCGCCTTCATGGCGATTACCGACCCGGCGGTGCGCCGCCGCATCGTCGACCTCGTCACCGCGCTGGCCGGTGATGCCGGCAAGCCGCCGGTGGCGGACACGGTAGTCCTGTAAAGCGAACATGTTCGCCGAATCCGCTTGACCGAACGAAATCGAACTGTCTAACAAACACCCTTCATCGGGGCGCTTGCGCGGCCGGAACCGGCTTGACATGTTCGAAGTGGAATCGTTGACGATGGTGCGCCAGAACTATCTCTTCACCAGTGAATCGGTTTCCGAGGGTCACCCCGACAAGGTTTGCGACCGGATTTCGGATGAGGTGGTCGATCTTTTCTTCCGCGAGGCGGAGAAATCCGGCATGGACGCCGCCGCCGTGCGCGTCGCCTGCGAGACGCTGGCCACCACCAACCGCGTCATCATCGCCGGCGAGGTCCGCACCTCGCTCGATGACAAGACGCTGAAAAGCAAGGTCAAGCGCGCCGCCCGCAAGGCGATCAAGGCGATCGGCTACGAACAGGCTGGCTTCCACTGGAAGACCGCCAAGATCGACGTGCTGCTGCACGCCCAGTCGGCCGATATCGCGCAGGGCGTCGATACCGGCGCCAAGAACGAGGAAGGCGCCGGCGACCAGGGCATCATGTTCGGCTATGCCTGCCGCGAGACGCCGGAACTGATGCCGGCGCCGATCTATTACGCCCACAAGATCCTCGAGGACATCACCAAGGCGCGCAAATCCGGCGAACTCGGCATGCTCGGCCCCGATGCCAAGAGCCAGGTCACCATCCGCTACGAGAACGGCAAGCCGGTCGGCGTGGCGCAGATCGTGCTGTCGACGCAGCATATCGACGAGACGCTGACCTCGAAGGACATCCGCAAGCTGGTCGAGCCCTATATCCTCAAGGCGCTCCCCGAGGGTTGGGTCGGCAAGGACACCGTCTGGCACGTCAACCCGACCGGCAAGTTCGTCATTGGCGGGCCGGATGGCGATTCCGGCCTGACCGGCCGCAAGATCATCGTCGACACCTATGGCGGGGCCGCCCCCCATGGCGGCGGCGCCTTCTCCGGCAAGGACCCGACCAAGGTCGACCGCTCCGCTGCCTATGCCGCGCGCTACCTCGCCAAGAACGTCGTTGCCGCCAAGCTCGCCGAGCGCTGCACCATCCAGCTCGCCTATGCCATCGGCGTGCCGGAGCCGCTGGCGATCTATGTCGACCTGCACGGCACCGGCAAGGTCGACGAGGAGCGGATCGAGCAGGCGCTGCGCAAGGTCATGCGGCTGACGCCGCGCGGCATCCGCGAGCATCTCGGCCTCAACAAGCCGATCTACGCCAAGAGCTCAGCCTATGGTCATTTCGGCCGCAAGGCCGGCCGTGACGGCAGCTTCTCCTGGGAGAAGACCGACCTCGCCGACGCGATCAAGAAGGCGGTCGCGGCCTGAGCGCGGATCGTCACGATGACGATGCGCCAAGCCATAGCGGCGCATTGTTCGGCCGCAGGCTCGGACACAAGCTCTCGCCGGCCAAGCTTGGCCGGCTCGAGACGCTGCTGCCGCGCTTGCGCGTGCCGGCCGGGCCGCTCGGCGACCTGAAGGCGCTGTTCGCGCGACCGGTCAGCGCGGTCTGGCTCGAGATCGGCTTCGGCGGCGGCGAGCACCTCGTGCTTCAGGCCGAGCGCCACCCCGATATCGGCCTGATCGGCTGCGAGCCGTTCATCAACGGCGCCGCCAAGGCGCTTCAGGTCATCGAGGAGCGCGGCCTCGATAATATCCGCATCCACGATGGCGATGCCGTCGACCTGCTGCAACGCCTGCCGCAGGCTTCGCTCGCCCGCGCCTTCCTGCTCTATCCCGATCCATGGCCGAAGCGCCGGCACAACAAGCGCCGCTTCGTCTCGCCCGAGCGGCTGGACATGCTGGCGCACGCCCTGCGGCCGGCTTCCGAATTCCGCTTCGCCAGCGATATCGACGATTACGTCGCCTGGACGCTGCGCGCCGTTGCCGCCGCGCCCGCTTTCGACTGGCCGGCCGAACGGGCCGATGACTGGCGCCTGCCCTATGACGGCTGGCAGCCGACGCGCTATGAGAAGAAGGCGATCCGCGAGGGGCGGCGCTCGAGCTATCTCCGCTTCATCCGGCGCTGATCCGGATGCTCAGGCGTGGTGCGCGCCGGCGCGCATTTGCGTGAAGCGCAGGGCGCGTTCGGCGGCGACTGTCGTCATGGCGGCGTAGCGCCGGCCGATCGCGGCGCTCTCGGCCGCGCTCTGGCCCTCTCCGGCGAGCAGGGCGCCAAGGGCCGTCGCCGTGTCGTGCGCGAAATCGAGCCGCCGCGCGATCGCCAGCAGCAGTGCCTCGTCGTTGAGGGCGAATACCCGCATCACCAGCGGCATGGGCAGGTCGGCAAGCGCCGCCAGGCTGCAGATCACCTCTTCCAGGCGGCCTTCGCTGGCCCAGGCGTGGATTTGCGGCTCCGAAAGCCGGCTCTCGGCGAACAGGCGGGCGATGGCGGCTGCCGCGGCCGTGAAACGGTTGCGGTCGAGCGGGCGGCGTTTGGCCGCGCCGCGTGCGGCGCTCTCCGGCAGCGTGGCGCGCCGCCGCATCGTCGCTTGCAGCGTGGCGTCGAGGCCGGCGCGCTCGACGAGCAGCGCATGGCCGCGCGCCGAGAATGTTGCGCCCGGATTGGCGGCGACGGCCCGCATCACCTCGGTCTCGCCGCTCAGCACCAGCACATCGGTGACGATGCTGGCAAGCTGCGGCCGCCCGGCCATCGCCGCCATATGCGCGAGGCCACGCGTCAGCGCCACCGACACCAGGTCGGTCTCGTTCAGGCGCGGCGAGCGCAGCAGCACCGGGCGCGCCACGACGATCTCGTCATAGGCGAGCTTGCGCATCAGCCTGAGCGGCGCGTTCGGGAAGCCGGCGAGCCGGTCGGCCAGAAGCGCCCGGATCGGGATTTCGACCACGTCGGCGAGCCGCACGATGATATTGTCGAACACCACGACCTGGTCCTCGCCAAGCCCGGCGGCATGGCGGATGAACAAGGTGGTGAGATCGCCGAGCATGCGCGCCGGCGCGCCGTCATCGGGCTGGCGCCGCAGCGCCAGGTCGAGTTCGTCAAGCAGCACGATGGCGCCCTCGGGCGCGGCAACGGTCCGGGCGCTCTGTCCTGCCATCGGCCGTCAGGCCGCGATCGCGGCGCTGCGTGCCGCCATGAAGCGCACGGTGCGCTGCGCGGTGGCGACGGACAGCAATTCGTAATTGCGGGTTTCCTCCACCAGTTGCGCCTCGCTCGGCCGGTAGCCGATCTTGGCCGCCAGCAACTGGTGATAGGTGTCGAGCGCGAGCGGCACCGACTTGACCATGAACAGCAGCGGATCGGTCACTGGCGCGTGGAAGGCCTGTTTGATGGTCGAGAACGGCAGCCGCGTCAGCCGGCGCAGGCCGTAGAGCGCGTGGCCGATCTCGCCGGCCGCGATCCAGCCGACGATCCTGGCCTCGTCGAGCTTGCCGCTTTCCCATAGCGCGGTCACCTCGCGCTCGGCCTCGTCGTTTTCGGTCAGCAGCGCGGCGGCGTTCTGGTTGCGCACGATCTCGGCCGCGATGCCGTCGATTGCGGCATCGACCGCGCCCTGCCGCGCGTCGCCGAGGCTGCGGCCGAGCGATTGCGCCGCGCGCTGCTTCGCCTGCTCGGTCAGGCGGCCGACGACCTCGGGCGGCAGGTCGCTGCGCTTGGCGAGGATCGATTGCAGCCGCATATCCCCGTCGGCGCGCTCGACCAGGCGGTTGAAACCATATTCGGAGAAGCGCGCGCCGCGATTATCGGCCACCGCCTGCACCGAGACCGAGCCGCCGTTCTTGACGATCACGTCGGAGAGCCGCTCGGACACGGTGGCGCGGCGCGCGATCGAGATCAGCCGGCTTTCGTCGCCCGCTTCCGCGATGCGCACCAGCACGTCCTCGGCGATCGCCTTGGAGTTTTCCAGGATCGGCCTCGCCACCTCGTAGACCTCGTCGGCGGCGAGATCACTGAGGATCTTGCGCGGCGCGCGTTCGAGCGTCGAGAGCCGCTCGGACAATTCGAGCCGGGCGCGGAACTCCATGTCATGCGCCATCCAGGTGATGATGTGGTCGAAGGTCGAGAGTTTGTCGTCGCTGAGCGTGGACGCCGTGCTGACGCACAGGTCGGTGACGCGGCGCAGCATGTCGAGCCGCCGGTCGGGCGAGGCCGTTGCCAGTTCCGTCTCGACTTCCTCGATGAGATGACGCGCCTGCAGCGACATGACCTCTCCCCACCCCAAGTAAACGCCCGGCTGCCGCTACGGCAGATTCAAGAACAGAGGCTGGCGGCTGCCGGCGGCCCGGACCCACACCTTTGTTCCAATGGGTCATGCCGCAAACAGGTGAAGAAAGCGCTTATGGCGGCATGCCAAGTCGAGCGGATTTGCGGGTTTCGACGGAAACCCTTGAAGGAGGCTTCGGAATTCGTTATATCGAAGGCATTCACTCATTGCTGTCGTCCGATAAGGACATGGTGGAGTGGGTCCTGCGGGGCCCGCTCTTTTCGTTTTAACGGTCAGGGGTCGCGCATCTTCATGGTGCAGGAAAGCCGCCTTACACAGGAAAACCGTCTGATCCTCGAGCAGGGCGTCGCGGCGCGCATCGCGCGGCTGCTTGAGCCCGTGATCGAGGATGTCGGCTACCGGCTCGTGCGCGTGAAGGTGTCGAGCGTCAACGGCGCCACCGTGCAGATCATGGCCGAGCGGCCGGACGGCACCATGGGCGTCGAGGATTGCGAGGCCGTCAGCAAGGCCGTCTCGCCGGTGCTCGATGTCGAGGACCCGATCGAGCGCGCCTACGCGCTCGAAGTGTCCTCGCCCGGCATCGACCGGCCGCTGGTGCGCGCCAGCGATTTCGAGCGCTGGCGCGGCCATGAGGCCAAGATCGAGATGGCGGTGCCGGTCGCCGGCCGCAAGCGCTTTCGCGGCGTGATCGAGGGCATGGCGGATGGCGTCGCCGAGATCGCGTTGCTCGATGTCAAGGAAGGCCAGCCCGATACCGCGCTGCTGCGCATCGACGAGATGGCGGAAGCCCGGCTCGTGCTCTCGGACGAGTTGATCCGGGAATCGCTGCGCCGTGGCAAGGAGGCGTTGCGTGGCGCGGGCGATCCGGACGGCGACGCCGACGAGGCGCCCGAGGCCGCCGAAAGTCCGGCGCTTGCGGAGGAGCCGGTGGCGCCGGCCGCCGGCAAGCGGCCGAGCCGCGGCCCGGGTCGCTTCGCCAAGCCGAAGCGACAGAGCCCGAGTTGATATCGAAAGCAGACACCGCCCACGGTTTTCAGGGACTGAAAAAAGGGATCGACCATGGTCATTAGTGCAAACCGGCTCGAACTGTTGCAGATCGCCGACGCCGTCGCCCGCGAGAAGCAGATCGATCGCCAGATCGTGCTGACCGCCATGGAGGACGCCATCCAGAAGGCGGCGCGCTCGCGCTACGGCAGCGAGACCGAGGTCCGCGCCGAGATCAATCCGCGCACCGGCGAGATCAGGCTGTCGCGCCTGCTGCTCGTCGTCGACGAGATCGAGAACAACGCCATCCATATCGACATCGCCGATGCGCGCCGGCGCAACCCGGCCGCCCAGGTCGGCGACTATATCGCCGAGCCGCTGCCGCCGTTCGATTTCGGCCGCATCGCGGCGCAGTCGGCCAAGCAGGTCATCGTGCAGAAGGTGCGCGACGCCGAGCGCGACCGCCAGTATGACGAATACAAGGACCGCGTCGGCGAGATTCTCAACGGCCAGGTCAAGCGTGTCGAATACGGCAATGTCGTCGTCGATCTCGGCCGTGGCGAGGCGGTGCTGCGCCGCGACGAACTGATCCCGCGCGAGACTTTCCGCCCCGGCGACCGTATCCGCTCCTATCTCTACGACGTGCGCCGCGAGCAGCGCGGCCCGCAGATTTTCCTGTCGCGCACCCATCCCCAGTTCATGGCCAAGCTGTTCGCGCAGGAAGTGCCGGAGATCTATGACGGCATCATCGAGATCCGCGCCGTGGCGCGCGATCCGGGCTCGCGCGCCAAGATCGCCGTGATCAGCCGCGATTCCTCGATCGATCCGGTCGGCGCCTGCGTCGGCATGCGCGGTTCGCGCGTGCAGGCCGTGGTCGGCGAGTTGCAGGGCGAGAAGATCGACATCATCCCGTGGTCGGAGGATATCGCCACCTTCATCGTCAACGCGCTGCAGCCGGCGGAAGTCGCCAAGGTCGTGCTCGACGAGGATAGCGAGCGCATCGAGGTCGTGGTGCCCGACGAGCAGCTCTCGCTCGCCATCGGCCGGCGCGGCCAGAACGTGCGGCTTGCCTCGCAGCTCACCGGCTGGAACATCGACATCCTGACCGAGGCCGAGGAATCCGAGCGCCGCCAGAAGGAATTCGCCGAACGCTCGACCTCGTTCATGAACGCGCTGAACGTCGACGAGGTCGTTGGTCAGCTGCTTGCCTCGGAAGGCTTCCGCACCGTCGAGGAACTGGCCTATGTCGAGCCGGCGGAAGTCGCCGGCATCGAGGGCTTCGACGAGGAGACCGCCGGCGAGATCCAGAACCGCGCCCGCGAGCATCTGGCGATGATCGAGGCGGCCAACGACGCCCGGCGCATCGAGCTCGGCGTCGAGGATGCCGTCAAGGAGATCGACGGCGTCAACAGCGCCATGACGGTCGCCTTCGGCGAGAACGACATCAAGACCGTCGAGGATGTCGCCGGCTGCGCCACCGACGACCTGATCGGCTGGACCGAGCGCAAGAACGGCGAGGTCCAGCGTTTCGACGGCATCCTGAAGGATTTCGAGCTGTCGAAGGAAGAGGCCGAGGCGATCGTCACCGCGGCCCGCGTCAAGGCGGGCTGGATCGAGGAAGCGCCTGTCGCCGATGAGGTGGCCGAAGGCGAACCGGCCGTTGAAGAGGCTGGCGCGACAGAAGCGCCGCACGCCTCGTGACGTGGCTGGGTGGACGCCCGGGACGGGGCGGGAAGGGATGATGGTTTGGCGGACAGGCGGCAGCTTGAGGATGTCGACGGCGATACGGGGCCGGTGCGCCAGTGCGCTGTGTCACGGCACAGGCGGCCGATCTCTGATCTGCTGCGCTTCGTGCTCGATCCCGCCGGCTGCGTCACGCCCGATCTCAGGCACCGCCTGCCGGGCCGGGGCGTCTGGCTGACGGCGGAGGCCGCGACCGTCGCGACGGCGGTCAGGACCAGGGCTTTCGCCAGGGCGTTCAAGCGTCCGGTGGAGCTGCCGGAGGATTTGCCGGCGCTGGTCGACGCGCTCCAGGTCAGCGCGTGCCTGCAGAGCCTCGCCATGGCCAACAAGGCCGGCCTGATCACCTGCGGCTTCGCCAAGATCGCGGCGGCTTTGCGTGAGGCGAAGCTTTCGGCTAGGATAGAGGCCTCCGACGGCGCGCCCGATGGCCGCGCCAAATTGGACAGGCTCGCCGCCGCACTGCACGGCGAGGCAAGGCCCGTTGTCGTCGAGCTTTTCAGCGCGGCGCAATTGAGTTTGGCTTTGGGCCGGGAAAATGTCATACACGCCGTCGCACATGCGGGTGCGGCGGGCGACGCTTTCGTCAAGCGATGCCGAGGGCTGGCAAATTACCGGATGGGGGGCATATCCGGCGATTTGGGACCGGCTGGCCACGCATTTGGCGGACCTGCTCCAGCGCGGGCCTGAGGATTCGTAGGAACCGATCGAGAATGAGTGATAACAAGACCAGCGGCGACAAGACGCTTTCCGTGAATTCCGGCAAGACCTTGAGCCTCAAGCGTCCGGAGCAGGGCGTGGTGCGTCAGAGCTTCTCCCATGGCCGCAGCAAGGCGGTCGTGGTCGAGACGGTGAAGCGCCGCGTGCTGTCGCCGGGCGAGAAGCCGCGCGAAACGCTGAGCCCGGCGCCCGCAGCGCCGGCGCCGCGCGCGCCAGTGCCGGTCTCGCCCTCGCGGCCGGCCGGCATCGTGCTGCGTACCCTGTCGAGCGACGAGCAGTCGGCGCGCGCCCAGGCGCTCGCCGATGCGCGGCGCCGCGAGGAGGAAGACCGCCGCCATCAGGAGGAGGAAGCACGCCAGCGCGCGATCCGCGATGAGCAGGAGCGCCGCGAGCGCGAGGCCGCCGAGGCGCGCAAGCAGGAAGAGGAAGGCCGCCGCCGCATCGAGGCGCAGGTCAAGCAGCGCGCGCAGGAGGCCGCCTCTCGCCAGCTCGGCGAACCCGAGCCGGTGGCGCGCGCCGTCGTCGAGCGCCGCGCCGATGGCCCGGCCCTGCGGCCGACCGGCCGTCTCGAGCGTCCGACCAAGCCCGCCGCCCCCCAGGGCACCGTGCGCTACGGCTTCCAGCCGCGCGAGCCGGTGGCGCGCCCCGCGGCCGCGGCACCTGCCGCCGGCGCGCGCGAGGCGACCGGCGCATCCGTGCGCCCGGCCGCGCCCCGCACCGATGACGCCGGCGAAGCGCTGCGTCCGCGCCGTCCCGGCGGCCTGCCGCCGATGCGCACCGTCGTGGTCGCCAAGCCGGTCAAGGGCGCCGAGCGCAACCGTGGCCGCCTGACCGTCACCACCGCGACGCAGGGCGAGGACGAGCGCACCCGTTCGGTCGCCTCCTTCCGCCGCCGCGTGCAGCGCATGAAGGGTGGCCATGCCGAGCAGAAGGAAAAGGTGTTCCGCGAAGTGATCCTTCCAGAGACCATCACCATCCAGGAACTCGCCAACCGCATGTCGGAGCGTGGCGTCGACATTATCCGCATGCTGATGAAGCAGGGCCAGATGCACAAGATCACCGATGTGATCGATGCCGATACCGCCCAGCTCATCGCCGAGGAAATGGGCCATACCGTCAAGCGCGTCGCCGAATCCGACGTCGAGGAGGGCCTGTTCGATTCGCCCGACGCCGATGGCGCGCTCGAGCCGCGCCCGCCGGTCGTCACCATCATGGGCCATGTCGATCACGGCAAGACCTCGCTGCTCGATGCCATCCGCCACGCCAATGTCGTTTCGGGCGAGGCCGGCGGCATCACCCAGCATATCGGCGCCTACCAGGTCACCACGCCGCTCGGCGGCAAGGTCACCTTCATCGATACGCCGGGCCACGCCGCCTTTACGGCGATGCGTTCGCGCGGCGCCAAGGTCACCGATATCGTCGTGCTGGTCGTGGCCGCCGATGACGGCGTCATGCCGCAGACCGTCGAGGCGATCAACCATGCCAAGGCGGCCAAGGTGCCGCTGATCGTGGCGATCAACAAGATCGACAAGCCGGAAGCCAAGCCCGAGCGCGTGCGCAACGAGTTGCTGCAATACGAGGTTCAGGTCGAATCGCTTGGCGGCGAGACCATCGAGGTCGAGGTTTCGGCGACCAAGAAGACCAATCTCGACAAGCTGCTCGAGATGATCCAACTCCAGGCCGAGTTGCTCGATCTCAAGGCCGATCCCCATCGCGCCGCCGAGGGTTCGGTCGTCGAGGCCAAGCTCGATCGCGGCCGTGGCCCGGTCGCGACCGTCTTGGTGCAGCGCGGCACGCTGAAGATCGGCGATATCGTCGTTGCCGGCTCCGAATGGGGCCGCGTGCGCGCCCTGATCGACGACCAGGGCAAGACGATCACCGAGGCCGGTCCTTCGGTGCCGGTCGAAATCCTCGGCTTCAACGGCGCGCCCGAGGCGGGCGACCGCGTCGCCGTCGTCGAGAACGAGGCGCGTGCCCGCGAGATCAGCGATTACCGCCTGCGCCAGAAGCGCGACCAGGCGGCGGCGCGCGGCGCCGGCCAGACCCGCACGCTCGCCGACATGATGAGCCAGATCAAGGCGGCCGGCAAAAGCGAGTTCCCGCTCGTCATCAAGGGCGACGTGCAGGGCTCGGTCGAGGCGATCCTCGGCTCGCTCGACAAGCTCGGCACCGACGAGGTCGCCGCCCGCGTGCTGCATTCGGGCGTCGGCGGCATCAGCGAATCCGACGTCACGCTCGCCAACGCCTCCGGTGCGGTGCTGATCGGCTTCAACGTGCGCGCCCACAAGGAAGCGCGCGAGGCGGCCGAGCGCGCCGGCCTCGAGATCCGCTACTACAACATCATCTACGACCTCGTGGATGACGTGAAGAAGGC
>CALKHP010000056.1 GCA_937988775.1 uncultured Alphaproteobacteria bacterium | reverse complement strand
GCGCGGCGTGCCGCAGATCGAGGTCACCTTCGACATCGACGCCAACGGCATCGTCTCGGTGACGGCCAAGGACAAGGCGACCGGCAAGGAGCAGCAGATCCGCATCCAGGCCTCGGGCGGCCTGTCGGATTCCGAGATCGAGAAGATGGTCAAGGAAGCCGAGGCCAATGCCGAGGAGGACAAGAAGCGCCGCGACCTGGTCGAGGCCAAGAACAACGCCGAGGCCATGGTGCACAGCGCCGAGAAGTCGCTCGCCGAGCATGCCGACAAGATCTCGACCTCCGACAAGGAAGCGGTCGAGAACGCCGTCACGGCGCTGCGCGACGTGCTGACCAAGGATGATCTCGAGATGATCCAGGCGCGCACGCAGGACCTGATGCAGGCTTCGATGAAGCTTGGCGAGGCGATGTACAAGGCGCAGGAAACGGCCGCCGGCGAAGCCGCCGCCGAGGCTGACGCCAAGAAGGATGGCGCCGGCGACGACGTCATTGACGCCGACTTCAAGGAAGTCGACGGCAAGGACAAGAAGAGCGCGTGAAGTGACCTTTGAACCTCCGGCCTGCAAGGGCCGGGGGTTCAGGCGACAGGGGCGACGCTCACGATGGCGAAACGCGATTATTACGAAATCCTCGGCGTCGGGAAGGGCGCTGACGAAGCCGAACTGAAAGCCGCTTTCCGCAAGCAGGCGATCAAGTTCCATCCCGACAAGAATCCCGGCGACAAGACGGCCGAAGCGCGCTTCAAGGAACTCAACGAAGCCTATCAGGCGCTCGGCGACCCGCAGAAGCGCGCCGCCTACGACCGCTTCGGCCATGCCGCCTTCGAGAATGGCGGGCCGGGCGCCGGCGGCTTCTCGGGTGATTTCGGCTCGTCGATGGCCGATATTTTCGACGACCTGTTCGGCGAGATGATGGGCGGGCGCCGTGGCGGCGGCCGCGCGACGCAGAATCGCGGCGCGGACCTGCGCTACAATCTCGAGATCACGCTCGAGGACGCATTCGCCGGCAAGAACGAAACCCTCAAGGTGCCTTCCGCCATCACCTGCGACGCCTGTGGCGGCAGCGGCGCCAAGGCCGGCTCGAAGCCGAAGAAATGCGCGACCTGCGGCGGCATGGGCCGCGTGCGCGCGAGCCAGGGCTTCTTCGCCATCGAGCGCACCTGCCCGACCTGCCAGGGGCGCGGCGAGGTCATCGACAACCCGTGCGCCTCCTGCGCCGGGGCCGGACGTGTCACGCGCGAGCGCACGCTTGCGGTCAACATTCCGGCCGGCGTCGAGGACGGCACCCGCATCCGGCTGGCCGGCGAGGGCGAGGCCGGCGTGCGCGGCGGCCCGAGCGGCGACCTCTATATCTTCCTGTCGCTGAAGCCGCACCCGTTCTTCCAGCGCGACGGCGCCGACCTGTTCTGCCGCGTGCCGATCTCGATGGTGCAGGCGGCGCTCGGTGGCGAGATCACCGTGCCGACGGTCGATGGCGGCGATGCCAAGGTCAAGGTTCCCGAAGGCACGCAATCGGGCAAGCAGTTCCGCTTGCGCGGCAAAGGCATGCCGGTGCTGCGCTCGCGCGATGTCGGCGACCTCTACATCCAGGCGCTGGTCGAGACGCCGCAGAACCTGACGCGACGCCAGCGCGAGCTGCTCGCCGAGTTCGAGCAGGAATCCTCGCAGCAGACCAATCCGGAAGCCGCCGGCTTCTTCTCCAAGGTGCGCGAATTCTTCGGCGGCGCGTCGTAATGCTGCTGCAATAGGCGCGCTTTCGTGCCAGAGGTGTTGCCGTCGCGCCATTGCCTGGCGATGACGGCCCGCTATCATGCGTAGCCTTCCAAACGGAGAGGGTCCATTCTCGTGCCCGAATTCCACCTCGGTTCGATCGCCAAGAAGAACAAAGCCGACCTCGAGCGACAGATCGGCGACGAGGCGCGCTTCCTGCGCTCGTGGTTCGAGCGGCCGCGCGCCACGGGCGCCGTGTCGCCGTCGGGCCGCATGCTGGCGCGCACCATGGCAAATTACGTCGATCCGGCGCTTCCCGGCCCGGTGATCGAACTCGGGCCCGGCACCGGCCCGGTCACCGAAGCGCTGATCCGGCGCGGCATCGCGCCCGAGCGCTTGGTGCTGATCGAGTTCAACCCGGATTTCGTCAAGCTGCTGCGTCGGCGCTTCCCGACCGTCACGGTGGTGCAGGGCGATGCCTATGCCATGCGCGCCACGCTCGGGGATCTTGCCGGCCAGCCGGCGGCGGCGGTCGTCTCCAGCCTGCCCTTGCTGACCCGCCCCGAGCCGCAGCGCAATGCGCTGCTGCACGAAGCGTTCACGCTGATGCGCCCCGACGCGCCCTTCGTGCAGTTCACCTACATGCCGAGTTCGCCGGTGCCGCTCAAGGGCGCCGATTTCCAGGCGCAGCCAAGCGGCATGGTGTGGTTCAACCTGCCGCCGGCGCGCGTCTGGGTCTACCGCCAGCCGGCCCGCGACCAAGCCGCCTGAACTCCTCTCACGCCTGATATCGAGCCCGCCATGACCGCTGACCCGCGCGACCGCCTGATCGTGGCGCTCGACCTGCCGAGCGTGCCAGAGGCCGCCGCCATGGTCGAGCGGCTCGGCGAGGCCGCGACCTTCTACAAGATCGGCATGGAGCTGACCTATGGCGGCGGCCTCGCCTTCGTCAGCCAGCTCGTGCGCGCCGGCAAGAAGGTGTTCCTCGACCTGAAATTGCACGACATCCCGCACACCGTCGAGCAGGCGACCCGTCAGGTCGCCGATCTGGGCGCGACCTATCTCACCGTGCATGCCTATCCGCAGACGCTCGCCGCCGCCGTCGCCGGGCGCAGCGCCTCGGGCCTGCAGATCCTCGGCGTCAGCGTGCTGACCTCGATGAACGACGGCGACCTTGCCAGCGCCGGCTACGGGCTCGGCGTCAGCGACCTCGTGCGCCGGCGCGCGCGCCAGACCTTCGAATCGGGCGCCGACGGCCTGATCTGCTCGGGCGCCGACGTCGGCGCGGTGCGCGACACGATCGGCGGCGGCCTGAAGCTGATCACGCCGGGCATCCGGCCGGCCGGCAGCGCCGTCGGCGACCAGAAGCGCGTGATGACGCCGGCCGCGGCGATCGCCGCTGGGGCCGATGCGCTGGTGATCGGCCGGCCGATCACGGCGGCCGCCGATCCGGCGGCGGCAGCGCGCGCCATCGCCGCCGAGATCGCCGGGGCGGCCTGACCGGCGCCTGACGGATTTCAAGCGCGTCATCGGCGGGTTTTGCTTCTGTCCGGCCGACACATCGTATATCCCGGCTCAAGGCGCCAGCCATGGCGCGCCCATCCAGCGGAGAGGAAAACACCATGCCGAAGGGGTATGTCATCGGGCGGCTGAGCGTGCTCGATCCGGAGGGCTACAAGGTCTACGCCGCCAAGGCGAGCGAAGCCTGCAAGAAGCATGGCGGGCGCTTCCTGGTGCGCGGCGGGTCGATGGACATCCTCGAGGGCGAGGCGCGCGCCCGCAACGTGGTGATCGAATTCGACAGTTTCGAGCAGGCGAAAGCCTATTATCGCTCGCCCGAATACCAGGAGGCGCTCAAGCACCGCGCCGGCATCTCGGTCGGCGACATGGTCGCCGTGGAAGGAGCCTGACCATGCCCAAGGGTTATTGGATCGCCAGCGTCGATGTCTATGACGAGGACGGCTACAAGAGCTACGTCGTGGCCAACGGCGCCGTGTTCAAGAAATTCGGCGGCCGCTTCCTGGTGCGCGGCGCCCCCGCGACGCTCAAGGAGGGCCAATGCCGTGCCCGCAATGTGGTGATCGAGTTCGCCAGCTATCAAGCGGCACTCGACTGCTACAACTCGCCGGAATATCAACAGGTGCTGGCGCTGCGCAAACCCGTTTCGGCAGCGAACCTGATCATCATCGAAGGCTATGACGGCCCCTAGCCGTCGCGACTTGAGGAGAACGGCATGAGCGAGATGCGCCTGGTCGTGGTCGGCGCCGCCGGCCGCATGGGCCGCATGCTGGTCAAGGCGATCCACGAGATGCCGGGTTGCCAGCTCAGCGGCGCGCTCGAACAGCCGGGCTCGCTGGCGCTCGGCCAGGATGCCGGCCTGCTCGCCAGCAGCGGCAAGGCACTCGTGGCGATCTCCGACAATGTCGAGAGCGCCTTCGCCGCCGCCGATGCCGTGCTCGATTTCACCGCCCCGGCCGCGACGCGCCAGTTCGCGCGCCTCGCCGCCCGCCATCACATTGCGCATGTCGTCGGCACGACCGGGCTCAGCCCCGAGGACCACGCCGTGCTCGACGAGGCCGCGCGCGACACGGTGGTGGTGCAGGCCGGCAATATGAGCCTCGGCGTCAACCTGCTCGCGGCGCTGGTCAGGCGCGCGGCGCGCGCCCTCGACGAGGGCTTCGACATCGAGATCGTCGAGATGCATCACCGCATGAAGGTCGATGCGCCGTCCGGCACGGCGCTGCTGCTCGGCGAGGCGGCGGCCGAGGGCCGCGCCATCGCGCTCGAGGCGCATTCCGAGCGCGGCCGCGACGGCATTACCGGCGCGCGCCAGCCCGGCCATATCGGCTTTGCCTCGCTGCGCGGCGGCACGGTGACCGGCGAGCACAGCGTGATCTTCGCCGGCGATGGCGAGCGCATCGAATTCCGGCATATCGCCGAGGATCGCGGCCTGTTCGCCAAGGGCGCCGTCAAGGCGGCGCTGTGGACGCGGGGCCGCCCGCCCGGCCGCTACTCCATGGCCGACGTGCTCGAGATCGGGGCCTGATGCTGCCGCCCTACAGCGCCCGCAACGCCGCGCTGCTCGCGGTCGTCGCCACGGTCGCCGCCTGGGTCGGCTGGGCGCTGCAATCCCGCTGCGGCATCAATCACGACCCGGCCGTGATCGGCGGACTGGTCTCCTTCCACATGGGGGTGCTGGCGATCCGGCACCTCGACCGCTGAAGACACTGAAAGGACTGCCGATGAGCGAGCGCCTCCTCGTGCTTTGCCGCCATGGCCAGAGCGAATGGAACCTGAAGAACCTGTTCACCGGCTGGAAGGACCCCGGACTGACCGAGCAGGGCGTCGCCGAAGCCCATGCCGCCGCAGCCCGCCTGAAGCAGGAGGCAATCGCCTTCGATATCGCCTTCACCTCGGTGCTGTCGCGCGCCCAGAGGACCAATGACATCATCCTCGGCGACCTCGGCCAGAGCGGGCTCGAAACCCAGAAGGACCAGGCGCTGAACGAGCGCGACTATGGCGAATTGTCGGGCCTCAACAAGGATGACGCGCGCAAGAAATGGGGCGAGGAGCAGGTCCATGTCTGGCGCCGCTCCTACGATGTGCCGCCGCCCGGCGGCGAGAGCCTGAAGGATACCGCGGCACGCGTGCTGCCCTATTACATCCACCGCATCCTGCCGGCGGTGCTCGCCGGCAAGCGCACGCTGGTGGCAGCCCATGGCAACAGCCTGCGCGCGCTGATCATGGCGATGGAGGGCCTGACCGGCGAGGAGATCGTCAAGCGCGAACTCGCCACCGGCGTGCCGATCGTCTATCGGCTCAACGCCGATTCGACCATCGCCGCGAAAGACGTGCTCGCCTGAGGCATGCCGATGCTGGAACTCGCCCCCGGCCTGATCCATCATCCGGGCTTTTTCGACCGGGCGGCGCAGGTGGCGCTGGTCGAGGCGGTGCGCGACGTGCTGAAGGCGGCGCCGCTGTTCACGCCGCGCATGCCGCGCACCGGCAAGGCGTTTTCGGTCAGGATGAGCAATTGCGGCCCGCTCGGCTGGGTCTCGGATATCGACGGCTACCGCTATCAGGCGACGCACCCGGCGACGGGCACGCCGTGGCCGCCAATGCCGGAAGCGGTCGCCGCATGCTGGAACGCGCTGGCCGGCACGGCGCTCGCCCCGCAAGCCTGCCTGATCAATTTTTATGAGCCCAGCGCCCGCATGGGGCTGCATCAGGACCGCGACGAGCAGGAGTTTTCCGCGCCCGTGGTGTCGATCTCGCTCGGCGACAGCGCGCTCTATCGGTTTGGCGGCACCGAGCGGCGCGGCCCGACGCGCTCGATCCGGCTCGAAAGCGGCGATGTCATTGTCATGGGCGGCGCCTCGCGCCTATGCTTCCATGGCATCGACCGGATCCATGCCGGCACGTCCACGCTTTTGCCGCAGGGCGGGCGCATCAACCTGACCCTGCGGCGGGTATCGCCCGCCTGACCGCGCCAATCCCGGGGGATTGTTCGTTTTGCGGCCTGCTCGTTTTCCTCGGAAGGGTTTCATGTTGCAACGCCTGCTCTTCACGCTCGTGATCGCCGCCACGCTCGCCTGTGCCGCGCCGGGTGCCGATGCGGCCAATGTCGTCTATCCGGGCAGTTCGCGCATCGGCCTCGCGCCGCCCGAGGGCATGCAGCCCGCCAAGCGCTTTTCCGGCTTCGACGAGACCGGCACCGCCAATGTCGTGCTGCTGAACGAATTGCCGAAGGAGGCCTATCAGGAACTTTCGACGACGCTCGCCACCCAGGTGCTGCAGCGCGATGGGCTGAGGCTGATCGAGAAGGGCAAGCTCGCCCAAATCCGCGCCGACAACGTCTACGTCGTCGCCGAGGAAAAGACGCCGGCCGCCACCGTGCGCCGCTACATGCTGCTGGCGCGTGGCGACGACCTGACCGGGCTGGTCACCGTCCAGATCCCGCAAGGCCAGAAGACGACCATCCCCGAGGCCTCGATCAAGAAGACGCTGGCGAGCTATACCGTGCGGCCGCCGCTCCCGGCCAAGCAGCAGCTTGCGAGCCTGCCCTTCAAGATCGCCGATCTCGGCGGCTTTCGCTTCGTGCGCAGCTTTGCCGGCAATGCCGCGCTGCTGACCGAGGGACCGAAGGATACGGTGCGCTCGGTCGAGCAGCCGACCGTGGTGGTGGCGAGCGCCTTCTCTCCGATCAAGGCCAGCGAGCGCGAGAGTTTCGGCAAGCGGGCGCTGGCCAGCCTGCCGCAATTGCGCGACGTCCGCATCGAGACCGACGACTTGACCGGAAGCGGCGACGCGCAGGTCAGCACCGTGGTGGCGACAGCGCGCGCGGCCGAGGATGGCAGCCTGGTGATCGTGTTCCAGTCGGTGCATTTCAACAAGGACGGCTATCTCCGCGTCGTCGCCATGGGCAAGGCCGTCGAGCGCGACGCGCTGCTGCCGCGCTTCCAGAAACTGCGCGACGGCCTCAGCCGGCGCTGAGGCCGGGCGAAACGATGGAACTCCCGGGCGATCTGCCGGATCTGCCGGCGCCACGGCGCTCGAACAGCCTGTCGCTGGCGGAAGCACGCCGCATCGCCATCGCCGCGCAGGGGCTTGGCGGGCCGCGCCCCGCCGGCGAAGCGGGACGCGCCGCGCTGCGGCGCATGGTCGAGCGGCTCGGCGTGGTGCAGATCGATTCGGTCAACGTCATCGCCCGCGCCCACACGCTGCCCGGTTTCGCGCGGCTCGGCCGCTACGACATCGCCGATCTCGCCCGCCTCGCCTATGACGGGCGCCGCCGGGTGCTGTTCGAATATTGGGGCCATGAAGCCTCCTATCTGCCGGTGGCGCTGCAACCACTGCTGCGCTGGCGCATGGCGCGCGCCGCACAAGGCCGAGGCATCTATGGCGGGCTGGCGCGTTTCGGCCGCGAACGACCCGAGCTGATCGAGGCGGTGCGTCGTGATATCGTGGCGCGCGGGCCTCTCTCGGCCGGCGAACTCACGCATCAGCACAAGGGCGAGGGCGGCTGGTGGGGCTGGTCGGAGGGCAAGCGCGCCATCGAATGGCTGTTCTGGGCCGGCATCGTCACCACCAGGACGCGACGCGGCACGTTCGAGCGCGTCTACGACCTGAGCGAGCGCGTGCTGCCGAAACCCGTGCTCGAGACGCCGACGCCCTCCGAGGCCGACGCCCAGCGCGCGCTGGTGGCGGTGGCGGGCCGCGCGCTCGGCGTCGCGACCGAACGCTGCCTGAGGGATTATTTCCGGCTCGACGTCGCTGACGCGCGGGTCGCCGTCGCCAGCCTGGTCGAGAGCGGCGACCTCGTGCCGGTCACCGTCGCCGGCTGGCGCCAGCCGGCCTATCTCAGCCGTGGCGCGCGCATGCCGCGCAAGGTCGCCGGCCGCGCCTTGCTGGCGCCGTTCGATCCGCTCGTCTGGCAGCGCGAGCGCACGGAAGGCCTGTTCGGCGTGCGCCTCAAGCTCGAGATCTACACGCCCGCCGCCCAGCGCCAGCACGGCTATTACGTGCTGCCCTTCCTGCTCGGCGACCGCATCGTCGCCCGGCTCGACCTCAAGGCCGAGCGCGCCAGCGGCACGCTGGTGGTGCAGGCCGCCCATCGCGAACCCGGCGAGCGGCCCGACGGCTTGCGCGAGCCGTTGCTGGCGGAACTCGGCCTGATGGCGCATTGGCTCGGGCTCGGCCGGCTCAGGGTCCAGCGCAACGGCGACCTCAGCCATGTGCTGCCCGAACAGTTATTGTATGACCATGCCACCGCCTGATAGGTCTCGATCCGGCACCGGGCACCGCCCGCCGAACCGCCCGCCCCAAGGAGACACCCCATGCCGCTGACCATCGATCTTTCCGGCGCGAGCGCCCTGGTGACGGGTGGCGCCAGCGGCATCGGCGCCGGCATCGCGCGCGGGCTGGCAGAAGCCGGCGCACAGGTGACGATCGCCGACCTGCCGAGCCATGCCGGCCGCGATTTCGGGCCGCTCCATTTCGCGGCGCTCGATGTCTCCGACAGCGCAGCCGTCGCCGAACTGGCCGGCCGCACGAAGCAACTCGACATCCTGGTCAATGCCGCCGGCATCATCCGCCGCGCCGCCGAATACGAGCTTGAGACGTTCGAGCAGGTGCTCGACGTCAATCTCGCCGGCACGATGCGCACCTGCACCGCCTTCCGCCCGCAACTGAAGGCGCAAGGCGGCTCGATCATCAATCTCGCCTCGATGCTGAGCTTCTTCGGCGCAGGGCTCGGGCCGGCCTACAGCGCCAGCAAGGGCGGCATCGCGCAACTGACCAAGAGCCTCGCCATCGGCTGGGCGCCGGACGGCATCCGCGTCAACGCGGTCGCGCCCGGCTGGATCGCCACGCCGCTGACACAGGCGCTACGCGACAACAAGGATCGCGAGACCGCGATCCTTGCGCGCACACCGATGGCGCGCTGGGGCACGCCGGAGGATGTCGCGGGCGCGGCCTGCTTCCTCGCCTCGCCGCTTGCCGCTTTCGTCACCGGCGTGATCCTGCCCGTCGATGGCGGCTACCTGATCGCTTGAACCGTAAAAGGGGGTTTTCGATGTCCGATGCCGATACGCGGCGCATGCCGTATCAACTGCCGTTTCCGCCCGAAGCCAAGACCGAGATCGTCGTGCCGGCGGTGCTGCCGGAGGATGAGCGGCTCTGGGTGCCGCAGATGGAGAATGTCTGGTTCCGGCCGCTATGCCTGAATGTCAGCCAGGGCTACTGGGTCAACCTGCTGCGCGTGCGCCGCGCCGGCATTCTCAGCCGCCACCGCCACCCCGCCCCCGTGCACGGCCATGTGCTGCGCGGGCGCTGGCACTATCTCGAGCATGACTGGGTCGCCGAGACCGGCTCCTACGTGTTCGAGCCGCCGGGCGAGACGCATACGCTGGTGGTGCCGGAGGATTGCCCGGAAATGATCACGCTGTTCCACATCACCGGCGCGATGATCTATGTCGATCCGTGGGGCAAACAGACCGGCTACGAGGACGTGTTCACCAAGGTCGAGATGTGCCGCAAGCATTATAGCGACGCCGGGCTTGGCAAGGATTTCGTCGACCAGTTCGTCCGCTGATCCCCCCCCCTGCGCTGAAAGGCATGCGATGACCACGATCAACCCGCTGGCCGGCAAGCTCCTTGCGCCTGCCGATCTGCTCGACCTCGGCGCGCTCGAAACGGCCTATTATGAGCGGCCCGACCCGGCCAATGCCGGCCAGCGCGTTGCCTTCGGCACATCGGGCCATCGCGGCTCGGCCCTCAACCGCTCGTTCAACGAGGCGCATATCGTGGCGATCGCCCAGGCGATCTGCCACTATCGCCGCAAGGCCGGCATTGACGGGCCGCTGTATCTCGGCATCGATACGCATGCCCTGTCGCGCCCCGCGATGCGCACGGCGCTCGAGGTGTTCGCGGCCAATGGCGTCATCACGATGATCGACGCCAATGACGGCTTCACGCCGACGCCGGTGATTTCGCATGCCATTATCGGCCATAATCGCGGTCGCGACAGCGGCCTCGCCGATGGCGTGGTGATCTCGCCCTCGCATAATCCGCCCGAGGATGGCGGCTTCAAATACAATCCGCCCCATGGCGGCCCGGCCGATACCGATGCCACCGGCTGGATCGAGAAGGCCGCCAACCAATTGCTCGCCGAGCAACTGAACGGCGTGCGCCGCATGCCCTACGAGAGCGCGCTGAAAGCGCCGAGCGTGCATCGGCATGATTATGTCGCCGGCTATGTCGGCGAACTCGACCAGGTCGTCGACATGGCGGCGATCCGCGAATCAGGCATCTCGATCGGCATCGATCCGCTCGGCGGCGCGAGTATCGGCTACTGGCAGCCGATCATCGAGCGCTATGGCCTCAATGCCACCGTGGTGAACGACGCGCTCGACCCGACTTTCGGCTTCATGACCGCCGACTGGGACGGCAAGATCAGGATGGACTGCTCGTCGCCCTATGCGATGGCGAGCCTGATCGGCCTGAAGGACAAGTTCGACATCGCCTTCGCCAACGATACCGACGCCGACCGTCACGGCATCGTCACGCCGGGCAGCGGCCTGATGAACCCGAACCATTACCTCGCCGCCTCGATCGCCTATCTGTTCGCCAACCGGCCGCAATGGGCGGCTGCAAGCGGCGTCGGCAAGACGATCGTCTCGAGCGCGATCATCGACAAGGTGGCGGCGAAACTCGGGCGCCCCCTGTCGGAAGTGCCGGTCGGCTTCAAATGGTTCGTCGCCGGCCTGCATGACGGTTCGCTCGGCTTCACGGGCGAGGAAAGCGCTGGCGCCTCGTTCCTGCGCCGCGATGGCACGGTATGGACGACCGACAAGGACGGGCTGATCCCCGGCCTGCTCGCGGCCGAGATCACCGCGAAGACCGGCGCCGATCCGGGCAAGCTCTATGACGGGCTGACGGCCGAGCTTGGCGCGCCGCTCTATGCCCGCGTCGATGCGCCGGCCACGGCGGCGCAGAAGGCGATCCTGAAGGGGCTGACGCCGGAAAGGATCACCGCGTCCGAGCTTGCCGGCGAACCGATCCTCGCGGTGCTCGACAAGGCGCCCGGCAACGGCGCGGCCTTTGGCGGCCTCAAGATCGCCACCGAGAACGGCTGGTTCGCCGCCCGGCCCTCCGGCACGGAAGAGGTCTACAAAATCTACGCCGAGAGTTTT
Source organism: uncultured Alphaproteobacteria bacterium (assembly GCA_937988775.1). Classification (GTDB taxonomy): domain Bacteria; phylum Pseudomonadota; class Alphaproteobacteria; order Rhizobiales; family Beijerinckiaceae; genus CALKHP01. Next base: position 2,449 of record CALKHP010000056.1, on the reverse strand, counting down.
CGTGATGCGGCGCATCTGGCGAAAATCCAGGACGAGGCGCGCGCCATCATCGGCGAGGCTTTCGCGGCCGGCTGAAAAAGCCGGAGCAAAAACCCGCCTGCCGCGTTGGTGTTGAAAACGCAACCCAAGCGGGGATGGCGCCATGGATAGTGACTTTACCGTCGAGGAAGCCCGGCCCGACATGATCCGGGTCAGGCACAAGATGCGCGCCGCGGCGCTGACCTTCATGATCGGCGACCGCAAGCTGCTCGGCGCGGTGGCCGGCGAGAAGGACGATTACGACCATGCGCTCGACGTCGATGCGCGCGCTTTCGCACAGGCCGCGGCCGAACAGCTCAACCTCGTCGACAGGATCGAGGCGGCGCCGTTCGACGACGGGCTGCGCCCGGAAGGGCTGAACGCCGAGAACGACGACTGAGCGCGCGCCCCGCTCAGGAGTGCGGCGCGATGCGCCAGATGGTGTCGTTGCCGTCCTCCGAGACGAGCAGCGCGCCGTCATGGGCGACGGCGATGCCGACCGGCCGGCCCCAGACCTCGCGCGGGCCGCGCACGAAACCGGTCAGGAAATCCTCGTAAGCGCCGGTCGGCCGGCCGTCGCGCATCTCGAGCCGCACCACCTTGTAGCCGGTGCGCCGGGCGCGGTTCCACGAGCCGTGCAGCGTCACGAATGCCGCACCCTGGTAAGCGACCGGGAAAGCCGAGGGCGCACCGGCGCGCGCCTGATAGAAGGTGATCTGCAACGGTGCCGAATGCGGCTGGATCAGCACGTCGGGCACGCTGACCTTGTCCTTGAGGTCGGGCCGGGCGCCCTGGTGGCGCGGGTCCTCGTTGGCGCCGATATAGTACCACGGCCAGCCGTAGAAACCGCCCTCGCGCACGCTGGTGGCGTAATCCGGCGGCAGGTCGTCGCCGAGCCCGTCGCGCTCGTTGGTGGCACACCACAGCGCGCCGCCCGCCGGCTGCACGGCAAGGCCGACGCAATTGCGGATGCCGGTCGCGAAAATGCGCCGGTTCTTGCCGTCCGGGTCGAAGGCGAGCACCAGCGCCCGGTCGGTCTCATCGCCCCAGAGCGCGCCCGGCGCCCGGCTGCTTTCATAGCGCCGCGCCTCCTCCACCGAACGGCGGGGCAGCCCCTGCGCGACATTCGACGCCGAGCCGACCGAGACGAACATGCGTTTGCCGTCAGCGGAAAAGGCGATGTCGCGCGTCGAATGGCCACCGGTTTCCGGCGAAAGCTGCGGCACTACGATCTCGGGCCGGCCAGCCGCCTTCATGTCGCCGGCGCGGTAGGCGAAGCGCAGCACGGCGTTCTCGGTCGCGACATAAACGAACCGCGCCTCGCCTTGCGGCGGATAGAAGGCGATGCCGAACGGGCCATCGAGGCCCGTGGCGAAGGTCTCGGTCAGCGTTGGATGCGCCGCCCCGTCCGGCGCGCGCAGCACGCGGATGCGCCCGGCGGCGGTCTCGGCCACGAAGATGTCGCCGTTCGGCGCCACGCGCAGCACGCGCGGATTGACAAGACCGGCGGCGAAGCGTTCGGCCTTGAAACCGGCCGGCACCTGCGGCATCGCGCCCGCCGGCGGCTGGATCACGCCCGGCGAGGCGCTGGCCGAGCGCGTCGCGCCGGGCGGCGGCAAATCCGAGGGCCGGATCAGCCGCGACTGGCCGGGCCTGTCCTGGCGCCAGTCGCCGAACGCCGCCTTGCCTTGCAGCGTCTCGGCGCCAGCGACGGTGAAACCGGCGGCGAAGAGCAACGCGGCGACGGGCAGCAGCACGCGGTTCATGGCGAAATCTCCGGTCGATCGGCCTTAACCGGAGCGCCGCGCGGCGGCACGGGCAGGCGCGGCCCGCGGCAGCCCGGCGTCGCGCTTGAGGATCTGGCGCTCGAAATCATCGGCATCGGCGGCGATCGCCGGCCAGTCGATCCGGGCGGCCGAAACGGATTCCGACACCTCGGCCGCCGCGACCAGGATCGGGTTATCGCTCAGGCGCCAGCTCGAGGGATCACGTTCGGATTGCGCCGGGTCGCGCGGGTCGTAACAGCGCCGCATGCAGCGTCTCCTCTGCTTCTCGCGAGCCTGAACAGTCCCGCCGCGATATCGTTCCCTGGCGGCTGCCTGAATTCAGGAGTCTCGGGCATCGCCGTTTGATTCGCACGTAAAATATGCGATGGCACTGCGACCTCAATGCGACGCCCCCAAGGCGCGCCGCCAAAACCCGCCTTCATGCCAGGGACACGCCCTTGACCATCCGCCATCACCAGGGCGACCTGCCCGACCGCATCGCACGCAACGCGCAACTCGCCATCGACACCGAGACGCTCGGCCTCAATCCGCTGCGCGACCGGCTGTGCGTGGTGCAACTGTCATGGGGCGACGGCAATGCCGATGTGGTGCAGATCGCGCCCGGCCAGAAACGCGCGCCGAACCTCGTCGGCCTGCTGAAGAAC
>CALKHP010000055.1 GCA_937988775.1 uncultured Alphaproteobacteria bacterium | reverse complement strand
TGTCGCTCGGCGCCAAGGTGCAGGGCGAGACCGGCACGCTCGAAAGCAAGCTGGTTATCCAGGCCAGGAAATGAGCCCGATCTCTCGGGGCTTCGTCGTCTCCGTTGCCGTTATGGCGGCGGGGATCGGCGGGTTTGCGGCCGGACGGCCGGACCTGTGGCCAACCTCTTTGACAAGGACGAGCGCCGCCATGCCTGCGGCCACGCAGTCGCCGGGGCGGGTGATCTATTACCAGGACCCGGATGGCAAGCCTTCCTACTCGGCAACGCCTGTGAAGACACCGGACGGCCGCGCCTACAGTCCGGTGCCGGAGAGCGCGGAGATGAGTTTCGAGGATTCCGAACCGTCGCCTTCCGTCACCGCGCAACCGGAGCGCAAGATCAAATACTACCGCAATCCGATGGGTTTGCCGGACACCTCGCCGACCCCGAAGAAGGATTCGATGGGCATGGATTACCTGCCCGTTTACGAGGGCGAGGACAGCGACGACGGCAGCGTCAAGATCAGCCCCGTTAGGATCCAGAAGACCGGCGTGCGTTCGGAACCGGTGGAACGCGGGTCGCTGAGCATGCCGCTGCGTGCTCCCGGAACGATCCAGCTCGACGAGCGCCTCATCTCGGTCGTGGCGTTGCGTTTCGAAGCTTTCATCGAATCGGTCGCGAATGTCACCACGGGGTCGGTGGTCCGGAAGGGTCAGCCGTTGATGAAGGTCTACGGCCCGGCCCTGTCGAGCGCGGCGGCTGAATATCTCTCGGCGTTGCGGTCGGCGGCGGGTGGCGAACTTGGCAGCCAGGCGATGAAGGGGGCAAGGCGCCGCCTCGACAATCTCGGCATGCCGGAGGGCGTTATCGAGACGATCGAGAAAACGCGCGACCTGCCGATCGCCGTCACCTGGCCCGCACCACAAGATGGCGTCGTGCTGGAACGCGCGGCCGTCAACGGCATGAGGGCGGCGCCCGGCGACGTCATGTTCCGCATCGCCGATACGTCCGTGGTCTGGGCGCTCATCGACATCTCCGAACGCGACCTCGCTCGTGTCAGGCTCGGCCAGAGTGTCACGCTGACTCCGCGCGGCATGCCGGGCACGACATTCACGGGCAAGGTCTCGTTGATCTACCCGCAAATCAACAAGGAGACCCGTACCGGACGGGTGCGGGTCGAACTCGACAACCATGACGGCGTGCTGCTGCCCGACATGTATGTCGATGCGAGGATCGCCACCGGCTCCGATACCCCGGTCCTGACGGTGCCGGAGAGCGCGGTGATCGACAGCGGCGAGCGACAGGTCGTGCTGCTCGACAAGGGAGACGGCCGTTTCGAGCCCCGCCAGGTCAAGCTCGGCCAGCGCGGCGCCGGGCGCACGGAAATCCGCGAGGGGGTCTCCGAAGGCGACAAGGTCGTGGTGTCCGCCAATTTCCTGATTGATGCCGAGAGCAACCTGAAAGCCGCGCTCCAGGGCCTGACCGCGCTGGGAGATGCCAAATGATCGCCTCCCTCATCGCCTGGTCGGCCCGCAACATCGTGCTGGTACTGATCGCAAGCCTGTTCGCGGTCGGCGGAGGGCTTTATGCGCTCAAGCATCTGCCGCTCGATGCGATCCCGGACCTCTCCGACACGCAGGTCATCGTCTACACCGAAGACCCCGGCCAGGCGCCACAGGTGATCGAGGACCAGGTCACCTACCCGCTCACGACCGCGATGCTGACCGTGCCGAGATCAAAGGCGGTTCGCGGATTTTCGTTCTTCGGGGTCTCCTTCGTCTACATCATCTTCGAGGATGGCACCGACATCTACTGGGCGCGCTCGCGCGTGCTCGAATATCTGAACGCTGCCGCCAAACGCCTGCCGAGCGGCGTCACGCCGACGCTCGGCCCCGATGCAACCGGCGTCGGCTGGGTCTATCAATATGCGGTCACGGCAGAGAACCAGAGCCTGGCCGAGACGCGCACCACGCAGGACTATGCGCTACGCTATGGCCTCGCGAAAGCCGAAGGCGTGGCGGAAATCGCCAGCGTCGGCGGCTTCGTCAAGCAGTACAACGTGATCGTCGATCCGCAGCGGATGCGCGCTCTCGGCATCACGCTCGACAAGGTTCGCGAGGCCATTCGCGCCAGCAATACTGATGTCGGCGGGCGCACCATCGAGTTGTCGGGCTTCGAGTTCATCGTGCGCGGCAAGGGCTATTTGCGCGGCGTCGACGACATCGGCAACATCGTCCTGAAAGCCGATAACGGCACGCCGGTGCTGGTGCGGGATGTTGCGCGTGTCGAGATCGGGCCGGACGAACGACGCGGCATTGCCGAACTCAATGGCGAAGGCGAAGTCGCCAGCGGCATCGTCCTGCAACGCTCCGGTTCCAATGCGCTTGATGTCATCGACAACGTCAAGCGGCGCATCGCCGCCCTGATGCCGAGCCTGCCGAAGGGCACGGAGATCGTGCCGGTCTACGACCGCTCCAACCTGATCAACTCCGCCATCGATACGCTGAAGCACACGCTCCTCGAGGAAAGCCTCATCGTGGCGCTCGTCTGCATCGTCTTCCTCCTGCATATCCGCAGTGCACTCGTCGCCATCTTGATGCTGCCGGTCGGCATCCTGATGGCTTTCGGCGCCATGCACCTGCTGGGTTTGGGCGCAAACATCATGAGCCTTGGCGGCATCGCGATCGCCATCGGCGCCATGATCGACGGCGCCATCGTCATGATCGAGAATGCCCACAAGCATCTCGAACGTGCCGCCCCCGGCAAGCCGCGGGCCGAGGTGTTGATCGAGGCCGCGCGCGAGGTTGGGCCGTCGCTGTTCTTCAGCCTGCTCGTCATCACCGTGTCGTTCATGCCGATCTTCACGCTTGAATCGCAGGAAGGGCGGCTGTTCGGCCCGCTCGCCTTCACGAAGACGTTCTCGATGGCGGCCGCCGCCATCCTGTCCATCACCCTGGTGCCGGTGCTGATGATCCTGTTCGTGCGCGGCAAGATCATCCCCGAGCACAGGAACCCGATCAACCGCGCCCTGATCTTTGTCTACCGGCCGCTGATCCGCCTGGTGCTCAAGGCCAAGCTGCTGACGATCGTGCTGGCGATCGCGATACTGGGGGCAAGCACCTGGCCGCTCGGAAAGCTCGGCACCGAGTTCATGCCATCGCTGAACGAGGGCACCCTGCTGTTCATGCCCACGACCCTGCCGGGAATTTCGGTGACGGCGGCGGCGCAATTGCTGCAAATGCAGGACCGCATCATCAAGGGCTTCCCGGAGGTCGCGTCCGTCTATGGCAAGGCCGGGCGGGCCGACACCGCGACCGATCCGGCGCCGAGCGAGATGTTCGAGACGATCGTCAACCTCAAGCCCAAGGATCAGTGGCGGCCCGGCGTTACCATCGAGAGCCTAACCGCCGAGATGGACAAGGCCCTGCAATTCCCCGGCGTCTCGAATGCCTGGACCATGCCGATCAAGGCCCGCACCGATATGCTCGCCACCGGCATCCGCACGCCGGTCGGCATCAAGGTGCTCGGCAAGGACCTCGGCGAGATGGAAACGGTCGCACGCGAGATCGAAGCTGTCATGCGCAATGTTCCCGGCACCTCGAGCGCCTATGCCGAGCGTGTGATCGGCGGCTACTACCTCGACATCGTGCCTGACCGGGACGCGCTCGCCCGCTACGGATTGACGATCGGAAACCTGCAAGACACCATCTCGATGGCGCTCGGCGGTGACGCCGTCACGACGACTGTCGAGGGCCGGGAGCGCTACACCGTCAATGTCCGTTATCCGCGCGACCTGCGCAGTGATCCGCAGGCGATCGCCCGCGATGTGCTGATCGCGTTGCCGGGCGGCGGTACCGTGCCCCTCGGCGAGGTCGCCAAGGCCCAGCTTGCGCGCGGCCCGACCTCGATCAGAACCGAGAACGGGCAACTGGCCCTGTATATCTTCGTCGACATGCATGACCGCGATCTCGGCGGCTATGTCGCCGAGGCGCAAAAGGCGGTTGCCGATAACGTGCATTTCCCGCCGGGCACTTATGTGCAGTGGAGCGGGCAGTTCGAATATCTGGAACGGGCCACGGCGAGGCTGAAGGTCGTCGTCCCCATCACGCTGCTGACGATCTTCCTGCTGCTCTTCCTGAATTTCGGGCGCCTGACCGAAACCCTGATCGTCATGCTGTCGCTGCCATTCTCGCTTGTGGGCGGGCTGTGGCTGATGTGGTGGCTCGGCTTCAACATGTCGGTTGCGGTCGTGGTCGGCTTCATCGCGCTCGCCGGCGTCGCCGCCGAAACGGGCGTCGTCATGCTGATGTATCTCGACCACGCGCTGATCGAGATCCGCGCCAGACGGGTTGCCGAGGGCAAGCCGATCACCCTTGCCGATCTGCACGAGGCGATCATGCTCGGCGCGGTCGACCGGGTCCGGCCAAAGATGATGACCGTCGTTGCTATCATGGCTGGCCTGCTGCCGATCCTGTGGAGCACCGGCACCGGTTCCGAAGTCATGCAACGCATCGCCGTGCCGATGATCGGCGGCATGGTGTCCTCGACCCTGCTGACGTTGATCGTCATCCCGGCGGTCTATGGGCTCGTCAAAGGCTGGCGGCTACCGCGCTCCGCAACCAGCGCAATCGGGGCCAAGCAGGCGGCCGAGTGATCTAACAAAGGAGACCCAGATGATGAGTGGAATGATGATGAATGGCGGCATGATGATCGGCATGGGCTTGGTTGCCTTGCTTGTCCTTGCCGCCCTGCTGCTCGCGATAGCCGC
>CALKHP010000054.1 GCA_937988775.1 uncultured Alphaproteobacteria bacterium | reverse complement strand
TGTTCGGCTTCACGACCCCCTCGAGCGTGGTGAACGACGCGGAGCTGACCCGGCTGATGGAGGCCTGGGGCTATCGCTTCGTGCAGCATGTCGAGGGCATCCGCGAGACGGCATGCGGCGCGGCCAAGGAAGCCAACCTCGCCTCGATCGAGGTCGAGGGCGGCGGCGGGCGCATGAAGACGGCCGAACTCCGCATCATGGAGGATGGCCTGTTGCGCGCGCTCGCGGCCTTCGGCGTGCTGAAGCCGGTGCTGCCGGCCGCCCCGTTCGACGGCGTACATTTCAGCGCCGGCCCCGAGGGGCAGTATCTGGCGGCTGAAGCAGGCCTGGTCGAGCACCGGGTGAGCCTGGGCGACGAGGTCACCACCGATACGGTCGTCGCCGTGCTGCACCCGACCGCCGGCGCCAATGCCGCTCCACGCGAGATCAAGAGCCCGATGCCGGGCTACGTCCTGCGCCAGACCGAACATGCTTACGTTGCGCCGGGGCAGCTCATCGGCAATGTCGGGACGCCGCGCGCCAAATAAGGCGCCGCGTGCCCGGCCGATCGGCAACGGCCTCGCCGGTCGGCCGGGTGCGCCATGACCCGGCGGCGTGTCGGATATCCGCAGGAATCGCGATTGGGTTCAATGTCTGGTTAATTTTTTCGGCACTAGGATGCCGGTCGCATATGGCTCTCGCGCAAGACGACCGGACCGAACAATGAAGACCAGTGCCCTTTCACGGCCCGAGCCCGGCTCCATGGCGGATTACAAGAGGCTCTACGATCAGGCGTCGCAGCTCGCAAAAATCGGCGCCTGGGAGTGCGATCTGAAACATGAGGAGCTGACCTGGACGGATGCGGTCTACGACCTGTTCGGGCTCGCGCGCGGCTCGACCCTGCACAGGCCATCGACCGTCGAGATGTATTTCGACGAGTCGCGGCGGCAGATGCAGCGCCTGCGCGCCGAAGCGCTGCGCACGGCGATCAGTTTCGTGCTTGACGCCAATATCCGCACGGCTGGCAATGAATCGCGCTGGATGCGCCTCTCCGCCCAGGCCGTCTATCGTCAAGGGCGTCCCGTGCGCATTTTCGGCGCCAAGCAGGACATCACCCACGAAAAGCAGTTGTGGGACGGCCTGAGGCAACTGGCCGAGCACGACTGGCTGACCGGGCTGGCCAATCGCCGCGTGTTCGAGGCACGCTGCAACGATCTGATCAGGCGGGATATCGACGAGGCATCGGTCGCGGCACTTGTCCTGATCGATCTCGATCACTTCAAGGCGATCAACGATCGCTTCGGCCACCTGGCCGGAGACGAATGCTTGCGGCAATTCGCGGCGCGGCTGGGCCGGATCTTCAATGACGCGATCTTGATCTGCCGGCTTGGCGGCGATGAATTCGCTGCCCTGCTGCATGCCCCGCTTGGCCGGGCGCAGCTCTCGCAGATCATGGAGAGGGCGCGCCGGGAGCTGTGCGCGCCGGTATCCTGGGGCAACGTGCAAATCGATGTCAGCGCCTCCATCGGCGTGGCGCTTTTGAAGCGCACGTTGTTTCAGGGGCTGGAACAGGCCCTGGCCGAAGCGGATTCGGCCCTGTATCTCGCCAAACATACCGGCCGCAATACTGTGCGTGTCTTCAACGGCAGCGTCGACGGCCTGCGCTTCCCGAAAGCGCTGCAAGGCTTGCCCGGATACACCTACCCCGATCACGGCGGCCACCATTAGAACAGGGACTGCCGCGTCCTGCCTTGCGCCACCGCGCCGGCCATCCCGTCATGCATGCGCGGCGATCACGTCCAGGAAAGCCGCGCCGTAACGGTCGAGCTTGGCGTCGCCGATACCGGGCACATGCGCCATCTCGGCGCGCGATGTCGGGCGCGCCGTCGCCAGCGCGATCAGCGTCTTGTCGTGGAAAATCACATAGGGCGGCACGTTCTGGGCGCGCGCCATCTCCATGCGCTTCTGCCGCAACGCCTGGAACAGGTCATGATCCCCGTCATTGACGGCGGGCGGCGGCGCGCTGCGCGCCGCCTTGTCGCGCCGGGCGCGCGGCGCCGTCGGCACGCGCAGCATCAGCACCGGCTTATCGCGCAGGAAATCGCGGCCGGCCGGCGCGATCGACAGGCCGCCATGGCCGGCAAGATCGACATCGACGAGGCGCAGCGCGATTAGCTGGCGCAGGATCGCCCGCCACATGCGGCCGTCATGCTCGGTGCCGATGCCGAAGGTCGAGATGCGGTCATGGCCGAACTGCACGATGCGGTCATTGTCCGCACCGAGCAGCACGTCGACGATATAGGCCTGCCCGAAGCGCTCGCCGGTGCGGTAGATGCATGACAGCGCCTTCTGCGTGGCGATCGTGCCGTCGAACAGCTCCGGCGGCGCGGCGCAGGTGTCGCAATTGCCGCATGGCGCGCAATGGTCGCCGAAATAGGACAAGAGCGCCTGGCGCCGGCAGCCCGCCGTCTCGGCCAGCCCGAGCAGCGCGTCGAGCTTCTGGCGCTCCATGCGCTTGCGCTGGTCGGGCGCATCCGACTCCTCGATGAAGCGGCTGCGCAGCGCGATGTCGCCATGGCCGTAAAGCATCAGCGTGTCGGATGGCAGGCCGTCGCGCCCGGCACGGCCCGTCTCCTGATAATAGGCCTCGATGCTGCCGGGCAGGTCGAGATGGGCGACGAAGCGCACATCCGGCTTGTCGATGCCCATGCCGAAGGCGATGGTGGCGACCATGACGACCGCCTCGCCACGCTGGAAGCGCATCTGGTTGGCCTCGCGGGACGCCTTGTCCATGCCGGCGTGATAGGTGAGCGCGTCGTAGCCCTGGTCGCGCAGCCAAGCGGCGGTTTCCTCCGTCTTGCGTTTCGACAGGCAGTAGACGATGCCGCTCTCGCCCGCGTGGCGCTTGAGGAAATCCTTCAGTTGCGCGCGCGGATTGTCCTTTTCCTCGATGGCGTAGCGGATGTTGGGGCGGTCGAACCCGGCAATGAAGGCGTCGGCCTCGGCGATGGCGAGGTGCGACAGGATTTCCGCGCGCGTCGGCTCGTCGGCGGTCGCCGTCAGCGCCATGCGCGGCGTGTCGGCAAAGCGCCCGACAAGCGCGTCGAGCTGGCGGTAGGACGGGCGGAAGTCATGCCCCCATTGCGACAGGCAATGCGCCTCGTCGATGGCGATCAGCGACAGCTTCACCCCAGCTAGACGCTCCAGCACGGCCGGCCGCAGCAGCGTCTCGGGCGCGACATAGAGCAGGTCGAGATCGCCGCCATGGATGGCGCGCCACAGCGCGCGCCGCTCCTCGGCCGGCAGGTCCGAGTTGAGCGCGGCCGCCCTCACGCCCGCCTGGCGCAAGGCCGCCACCTGGTCGGCCATCAGCGCCAGCAGCGGCGACACGACCAGCCCCATGCCGGGCCTGGCGATGGCGGGGATCTGGTAGCACAGCGACTTTCCGCCGCCCGTCGGCATCAGCACGAAAGCGTTGCCGCCGCCAATGACATGCGCGACGATCTCGGCCTGCGGTCCCCTGAACGCATCGTAGCCGTAGACGGTCTTGAGGATTTCGAGAGCGGTGGCGGTCATCGGCTCGGCAGGGAGAATCGGAGATGCCCTTCATAGCAGCTTCTCGGGGGCGGCGAGCATCGGCGCGCATTTCCCTTTGATGACGCGCGCGTAACGCGATACGACCCGGCAACCCTCGCACAATACCAGTCCGGGCTGGTTCGGAGCCTGGCAGCATTCGATGCCGATAGAGACTTTCGACACCGTCATCCTCGGCGCCGGCGCCGCCGGCATGATGTGCGCCATCCATGCCGCCTCGCGCGGCGGGCGTGTCCTGATCCTCGATCATGCCAAGGCGCCGGGCGAGAAAATCCGCATTTCCGGCGGCGGGCGCTGCAACTTCACCAATCGCGGCACGAGCGCGCTGAATTTCCTCTCCGGCAACCCGCATTTCGCGAAATCCGCGCTTGGCCGCTACACCCAGCACGATTTCGTGGCTTTGGTGGAAAAGCACGGCATCGCCTATCACGAGAAAACGCTCGGGCAGCTGTTCTGCGATCATTCCGCCAAGGATATCATCGCCATGCTGCTCGACGAGATGGCGCGCGCCGCCTGCGACCTGCGCCTCAGGACGACGCTGGAAAGCCTCGCTCGCAACGAAGACGGCTTTGCGCTCACGCTCGGCGGCGATGGCGCCGCCAACATCCGCTGCCGGCAGTTCGTCGTCGCATCGGGCGGAAAATCCATTCCGAAAATGGGCGCCTCCAGCCTTGGCTACCAGATTGCCGGCCAGTTTGGCCTGGCACTAACCGAGACACGTCCGGCGCTGGTGCCGTTGACCTTCGGCGAGGACATGCTGGCGGGGTTTCGCGCCATGGCCGGGCTCGCCGCCGAGGTGCGCGTCTCGTGCGACAGGACGGCGTTCGACGAGGCGCTGCTGTTCACGCATCGCGGCCTGTCCGGCCCGGCGATCCTGCAGATTTCATCCTATTGGCGCGAGAAGGCGCCGATCAGCATCGCGTTTCTGCCCGCGCATGACATGTTCGCGGCCCTGCGCGCCTCCAAGCAGGAGAATGGCCGCCGGAGCATCGCCACTGCGCTTGGCGACATCCTGCCGAAACGGCTCGCGGCCTATCTCGCGCAGGCGCATGGCTGGGACGGGCCGATCGGCGCGGCGAGCGACCGGAAGCTCGCCGCGATCGCCGCCATCGTGCACGGCTGGGAAGTGCTGCCCAGCGGATCGGAAGGATACCGCACCGCCGAGGTGACGCTCGGCGGCGTCGATACGGCGGGGCTGAACTCACGCACGATGGAGACGAAAGCCGTCGGCGGTCTCTACTTCATCGGCGAGGTCGTCGATGTGACGGGCTGGCTCGGCGGCTACAATTTCCAATGGGCTTGGTCGTCGGGCTGGGCCGCCGGCACCGCCATCGCCGAGCGCGCCGGCTGAAATATCCTGAGCATCGTTTATCGCCACGGTGAACAGCACCGGTTTACGCAAACTTGAGAATGAGCGGCTAGCGTCCGGAAAACACCGCGAACGGGGTTGGGGGATGAACATGCTGACACGACGCGGATTTTGCGGATGCGCGCTGGGCGGCCTGCCTTTCATCGCCACCGCCGCGCATGCGCAAACAACCGAATGCGCCGTCTTCACCCCCGCGCGCCAGGGCGAAACCGTGCCCGATGACGCAATCGCGCGGCTCAAGGCCGGCAATCAGCGCTTCACGAGCGGGACGTCGGTCAATTGCGATCTCCTGGCGCAAGTCAGGGACACCGCGCACCAACAATCGCCCCATGCGGCCATCGTCGGCTGCATCGACTCGCGCGTCCCGCCCGAGATCGTCTTCGATCAGCGCATCGGCGATATCTTCTGCGCGCGCGTGGCCGGCAATATCGTCAATGTCGATATTATCGGCAGCCTCGAATACGCCACCAAGGTCGCGGGCGCCAAGGTGATCGTCATTCTCGGGCATAACGCGTGCGGCGCGGTCAAAAGCGCCGTCGATGCCGTCAAGCTCGGCAACATCACCGCCCTGCTCGAGAATTTCGCGCCGGCACTCGCGACGCTGACCCCGTCGGATGGCCAGCGCGATTCGCATAATGAGCCGCTGGTTCAGAAGGTCGCGGAAGCCAATGCCCGCCTGACCGCCGAGAGCCTGACCAGGCGCAGCCCGATCCTGGCGGAACTGGTGCAGACCGGCCGCCTGAAAATCGCCGCCGCGATGCATGATATCACCACCGGGCGGATTTCCTGGCTGTCGTGAGGCCATCCCGACAAAGTCTTTTCCGCTAAGCATGACGCGGTTCGGGAATTCCGGTGCAGCGGCCCCCTCGTCCGGCACGACGATCGCCGCCGGACACCCGCCGCTCACCGCCACGTGAACGAAATTACGAGACGGTAAGTTGCACCGCAACAGGATCGGCCTAGTTCGTAGCCGTGGTCACGGGAACCGCGCGGCCGGGGCAATCATTCTCGCTTGCACCGGGCTGGCAATCCGGGCTCGACGCGCCGCCGGCTGCACCGGTTGCGCCTGAAGCAGGATCAGGCCGCAAGACCGGACAGTCATCGAGAAAAACGATGCCGAGCCAGGTCAACAAATACAGGATGCTTCGGCCCCGGCCGCTTATGCTGCTGCTGCTGTTCGCGCTGCTGGCCGCCGCCGCATGGCAGCATTTCGACGGCTTCGGCCGCGATAGCGCCCCGCGGGCGCAAGCCACACCGCAAATGCCCGTTCCGGTCACGCTCGGCAGCGTCGAGACGGCGCCGTTTCCGGTCTATCTGAACGGGCTCGGCACGGTGCAGGCCTATAATACCGTGGTCGTGCGCAGCCGGGTCGACGGCCAGATCGACAAGATCGCCTTCAAGGAAGGCCAGATCGTCAAACAGGGCGAGCTGCTGGCCAAGATCGATCCGCGCCCGTTCCAGGCCGCGCTCGATCAGGCCAGGGCCAAGAAGACCCAGGACGAGGCCAGCCTCCACAACGCCAATCTCGACCTGCAACGCTACGCCAATCTCGGCGATTTCGCCTCACGCCAGCAGAAGGATACCCAGGCCGCGCTGGTGCAGCAGTTCACCGCCCAGATCACCGCCGACCAGGCCGCCATCGACAGCGCCAGCACGCAGCTTGGCTACACCGCCATCACGGCGCCGATCTCCGGCCTTGCGGGATTCCGGCAGGTCGACCAGGGCAATATCGTCAACGCCGCCAGCCAGACCGGCATCGTCACCATCGCCCAGATCGCGCCGATCGCCGTGATCTTCACCGCGCCCGAAGACTTTGTGCAGGACATCAACACCGCGCAGGCGAAGGGCGCGCTGCCGGTGGTCGCCTACAGTTCCGACGGCCGCCGCAAGCTCGCCGCCGGCGCGCTCGAAACCGTCAACAACCAGGTCGATACCGCCAGCGGCACCATCCGCCTCAAGGCGACCTTCGCCAATGCCGACCATATGCTGTGGCCGGGGCTCTCGGTCGCGACGCGGATGCTGCTGCGCACCGTGCCCGACGCCCTGACCATCCCGGACGATGCCGTGCAGCACGGGCCGGACGGGCTCTATGCCTATACCGTCGATGCCGGCAACAAGGCGCGACTGCAAAAGATCAGCGTCGGTCAGTCGGCCGATGGCCGCACCCTGGTCGAGAACGGGCTGACCGCCGGCCAGACGGTGATCGTCGAGGGCCAGTATCGCGTGCATCCCGGCGCGCTGGTCGGCGAAGCGCCAAAAACCGCCTCCGCCGTCACGGGAGCGCCATGACATGAGCGACGCAAGAGGCGGCATCTCGGCTCCGTTCATCCGCTTCCCCGTCGCGACCTCGCTGGTCATGGTCGGCATCCTGCTCATCGGCATCGCCGCCTATCCGCTGCTTGGCGTGGCGCCGCTGCCGCAGGTCGATTTTCCGACCATCCAGGTCTCGGCGCAATTGCCCGGCGCCAATCCGGAAACCATGGCCTCCTCGGTGGCCCAGCCGCTCGAACGGCAGTTCGCGCAGATTCCGGGCGTCGCCCAGATGACCTCGAACAGCTTCCTCGGCGCCACCACCATCGTCATCCAGTTCGATCTCAACCGCAGCATCGATGCCGCCGCCAACGACGTCCAGGCCGCGATCAACGCCGCCGGCGGCCAGTTGCCGAAGAACCTGCCGAGCCCGCCGACCTATCGCAAGGTCAACCCGGCCGATTCGCCCATCCTGCTGCTCTCGGCCGTGTCCGACACCCTGCCCCTGACCGAGGTCGACGATGCCGTCGACACCCAGCTCGCCCAGCAGATCAGCCAGATTTCCGGCGTCGCGCAGGTGCTGATCGGCGGCCAGCAGAAACCGGCGATCCGCGTGCAGATCGACCCGGCCAAGCTCGTCGCCAAGGGCCTGTCGCTGGAGGATGTGCGCAGCCAGCTCTCGGTCGTCACCGTCAACAGCCCGAAGGGCAATTTCGACGGTGCCAGCCGCAACTACACCATCTACGCCAACGACCAGCTTACCGCCGCCAAGGACTGGAACGACGTCATCCTGTCCTACAGCAACGGAGCGCCGTTGCGCGTGCGCGATATCGGCCGCGCGGTGGCCGGTGCCGAGGATAACACCCAGGCCGCCTGGGCCAACGGCAAGCGCGGCGTGTTCCTGGTGATTTTCAAGCAGCCGGGCGTCAACGTCATCGACACTGTCGACAAGATCAACGCCGCCCTGCCCCGCCTCACCGCCGCGCTGCCGCCGGCGATCAAGGTCTCGACGCTCAGCGACCGCACCCAGACCATCCGGGCCTCGGTCAAGGACGTGCAATATACGCTGCTGCTGACCATCGTCCTGGTGGTGATGGTGATCTTCATCTTCCTGCGCAGCCTGTGGGCGACCTTCATCCCGAGCGTCACGGTGCCGCTGGCGCTGCTCGGCACCTGCGCGCTGATGTGGGCGGTCGGCTACACGCTCGACAACCTGTCGCTGATGGCGCTGACCATCGCCGTCGGCTTCGTGGTCGACGACGCCATCGTCATGCTCGAGAACATCACCCGCTATCTCGAGCAGGGCTTGCGCCCGTTCGATGCCGCCATGAAGGGCGCCGGCGAAATCGGCTTCACCATCCTGTCGATCAGCATTTCGCTGATCGCGGTGCTGATCCCGCTCCTGCTGATGGGCGGCATTATCGGCCGCCTGTTCCGCGAATTCGCCGTCACGCTGGCGATGACGATCGCCATTTCGGCCTTCGTCTCGCTGACCCTGACGCCGATGATGGCCTCGCGCTTCCTGCGGCCGCGCGGCGCCGTCAGGCATGGCCGCCTCTGCAAGCTGAGCGAGCGCGGCTTCGATGGCCTGCTCAGCGCCTACGGGCGCGGGCTCGACATCGTGCTGCATTATCGCTTCATCACGCTATGCGTGTTCTTCGCCACGCTGGCGCTCTCGGTCTATCTGTTCATGATCATTCCGAAGGGCTTCTTCCCGCAGCAGGATACCGGCCTGATCATCGGCATCTCGGAGGCGGCGCAGGATGTGTCCTTCAAGGCCATGGAGCGCCACCAGGAAGCGCTCGGCGCCATCGTCCAGGCCGACCCGGACGTCGCCAGCGTGGCGATGTCGATCGGCGGCTCGAACGCCCTCAATTCGGGCCGCATGTTCATCACGCTGAAGCCGCGCGACCAGCGCCGGGCGGACGCTTTCCAGATCATCGCCAGGCTGCGCCCCAAACTCGACAAGGTCGAAGGCGCCCGCCTGTTCCTGCAGGCGGCGCAGGATGTCCGCGTCGGCGGCCGCACCTCGCGCACCGAGTTCGAATTCACGCTGCAGGACGGCAATCTCGCCGAATTGAACAGCTGGGCGCCCAAGGTGCTCGCCAAGCTGCAATCGCTGCCGGAGCTACGCGACGTCGCCACCGACCAGCAGAGCGAGGGCACCACGCTGACCCTGTCGATCGACCGTGACAATGCGGCGCGTTTCGGCATCTCGCCGCAACTGGTCGACGACACGCTCTACGATGCCTTCGGCCAGCGCCAGATCGCGCAATATTTCACCCAGCTCAACAGCTATCACGTCGTGATGGAGGTGCTGCCCGCATTCCGGGACAACATCGACAGTCTCGGCAAGATCTACATCAAATCGCCGACCACCGGCGCCGAAGTGCCGCTCTCGGCCCTGGCGCGCTGGACCACGGTGCCGATCCAGCCGCTCTCGATCAGCCATCAGGGCCAGTTCCCGGCCATCACCATCAGCTTCAACCTCGGGCCGGGCGTGGCGCTCGGCCAGGCCACCGATGCCGTCGAGAAGGCCAAGGCCGATCTCGGCGTGCCGCAGACGCTGGTGACCTCGTTCCAGGGCAATGCGCAGGCCTTCCAGCAATCGCTCGCCACGGTGCCGCTGCTGATCCTGGCCGCGCTGGTGGTGGTCTACCTGATCCTCGGCATTCTTTATGAAAGCTATATCCACCCGCTCACCATCCTCTCGACCCTGCCCTCGGCGGGCGTCGGGGCGCTGGCGACGCTGCTGCTCTTCCACTACGATTTCAGCCTGATCGCGCTGATCGGCATCATTCTCTTGATCGGCATCGTCAAGAAGAACGGCATCATGCTGGTCGATTTCGCCATCGTCGCCGAGCGCGACGGCGGGCTGTCCAGCGAGGCCGCGATCCGGCGCGCCGCCATGCTGCGCTTCCGGCCGATCCTGATGACGACGATGGCGGCCATGCTCGGCGGCGTGCCGCTGATGCTCGGCACCGGCACCGGCGCGGAAATCCGCCAGCCGCTCGGCTACACCATGGTCGGCGGCCTGCTCGTCAGCCAAGTGCTGACGCTGTTCACGACGCCGGTGGTCTATCTCTATCTCGACCAACTGTCGGATTTCGTGTCCGGCAAGCATCGCCGCAAGGCGCCGGAAGCCCTCGCCGATCCTGAGCCAGGCGACAAGCTCCGGACCCGGCACGCGGCCGAATAGTCGCGGCCCACCCGTGCCGGCGGGCGCCGCGCTCAGGCGCGGGCAAGCTCGAGCAGGTTGTCGTCCACCATCGCCCGCTTGCCGTCCTCGATCTCATGGATCATCGCGACCAGCTTGGCGGTGGCCGGGCAGGCGACGCCGAGACGCGCGCCGGTGGTGACGATCGGCTTGATCTGGACATCGACCTCGGTGCGGCGCTTGCGCACGGCGAGATCGCGCCAGATGCCCGAATGCGTCTTGGCATTGGGACGATTGAAGGCGACCATGGCCGCCACCGATTTCCGCGCGTCTTCCTCGCTCGCGCCGGGCATGAAGGCGGCGGGATCGTAGCCGTTGAAGCCGCGCGGCCGGATGCCGAGTTTAGCTGCGACCGCATTCGGCTCGCCGGCGAGCTTGCGCCACAGCGGCAGGAGTTCGGGCCGTTCCAGGCAATCGGCGATGCCGAGCTGGCCGAGCGCCTGCGCGAACAGCATCGCGCCATAGCCGAGCTTGCCCCAGAGATAGGACTGGATGTCTTCGGTCATGATCGCGTCGGGCTCGAAATCCCTGACCACGGCGTGCAGGGCCTTGAGCCGATCGCTGATGCGCCCGTCCAGCTCGCCGATCACGAAGGCTCCGCGATTGCCGTAGAGGATCTCGCCCGGCCCGTGCCAGTCGGCGCCGAAATTGATGAAGGCGCCGACGGTGCGCTCCTTGCCGACGACGCCGGCGATGATCTCCTCGCACAACCCGTTTTGCAGCGAGAGCACGTAGCCGTCGGCGCTCAGATGCGGTTTCAGCGCCGCGGCCGCCGCCTCGGTATGCTGGGCCTTCACGCACAGATAGACATGCTGCCAGTTGCCCGAAACCTCGTCCGGCGTGAAAGCGGGCGCCGTGACGGTGATCGCCTCGACCGGGCCGGTAATGCTCAGACCGCGCCCGGGATCGCGGATCGCCGCAACGTGGCCGGCCTCGATATCGACGAAGGTCACGTCGTGGCCCGCCCGTTTCAGAAACGCGCCGACCGTGCCGCCGATAGCGCCCGCGCCCCAAATCAAAATCCGGTCCGGCATGAACTTGTCTCCTGTTCCGATCATCGCGTTTGCCCGATGGCCTCAGGCCGGTTGCTTCCAGCCGGAGCCCAGTTCCTGGTCGACGACATTGACCCAGTAGCTGATGCCATCGGGAATGATGGCGTCGTTGAAATCGAATTTCGGCGTATGCAGGCCATGGAAGCTGCCGTCGGCGGCGACGCCATTGCCGATGCGCATGAAGGCGCCGGGGCGCACATGCATCATTTCGGCGAAGTCCTCGCCGCCCGTCGTCGGGCGCAGCCGGTCCTTGACGCTGTCGGCGCCGACCGCCGCTCGCGCCGCGGCAAGGCCGACCTCGACCTGCTCGGCCTTGTTGATCAGCGCGCGCGGGCCGCGCTCGTAATGGCATTCGGCCGTGCAGCCCCAGCTCCGCGCCGTCAGCTCGGCGAGTTCGGCGATACGGCGCTCGATCAGGTCGCGCACCTCCGGCGCATAGCTGCGCGCCGTGCCGCCGACGACCAGTTCGGACGGGATGACGTTGCATGATTCCAGCGCGCCGCCGGCGATATGGCCGACGCTGATCACCGCCGTGTCGAGCGGCGGCACGTTGCGCCCGACGATGCCTTGCAGGCCGAGCACGAAATGCGCCTGCGCATAGGTGATGTCCATGGCCAGATGCGGCGCCGCGCCGCCATGGCCGCCGGGGCCGCGAAACGTCACGTGCCAATGGTCGGCGGCGGCGAGCATCGGCCCGACGCAGGTCGCGAAGGTGCCGACCGGCATGCCCGGGCTGTTATGCAGCCCATAGATCGCATCGCACGGAAAGCGCTCGAACAGCCCGTCCGCCAGCATGGCGAGCGCGCCGCCCCTGCCCTCCTCGGCCGGCTGGAAGATCAGGTGCAGCGTGCCGCCGAAATCAGGGTTTTCCGCCAGGTAGCGCGCCGCGCCGAGCAGCATGGTGGTGTGGCCGTCATGGCCGCAGGCATGCATCTTGCCGTCATGTTTCGAGGCGTAGGACCGGCCGGTCTGCTCGTGGATGGCGAGCGCGTCCATGTCGGCGCGCAGCCCGATGGCGCGCTGGCCGGGGCGCTTGCCGCGGATGATGCCGACGACGCCGGTATGGCCGACCTTCTCCACCACCTCGACGCCCCAGCCGCGCAGCTTCTCGGCGACGAGCGCCGAGGTGCGCGCTTCTTCCATGCCCAGTTCCGGATGGGCATGGATATCGCGCCGTATGGCGGTGAACTCGGCGTGATGCGCATCGAGCCAGGGCTTCAGGTCATCCTGCATGGTCAACTCCTCGGGGCTTCAATGGCGCGCTTGCGTCCTGCGGATCAGGATTGCCGCCTGCACCACGGCCATCAGCGCAAGTTGCGCGGCGACGACCATGAATGGCAACCGATATTCCCCCGACCACGTCACGAGCAACGAAAAGATCGACGGCCCGGAAACGTAACCCAGGAACACCACCACCGTGCTGCTCGCCGTCGCCTCGGCGATGCGCGCCGGCGGCGAGAGACGGGCGATCTCGGCCAGGTAGATGCCGTTCCAGCTTGCCGCGAAAAAGCCGGTCGCCGCGCCGATGGCGGCCGCCGGCAGCAACGCCACGCCATTGGGCAGGAAGCCATAGGCGACGACCATGGCGGCGGCGAGGAAGGCCTGCACGGTGAGATTATGCGCCGGGCGGCCGGTGCGGTCGGCGAGCCAGCCGAGCAGGATGCGCGCGAACACGCCGGAAAACTGCATCGCGGCATAAGCGAAGCCGGCTGTCGCCAGCGCCATGTGCCTGTCGGTCGCGAGGTAGGTCACGGAAAACGAGAATAGCGAGCCCTGCACCACCGCGAAGGAGAAGGCGAGCCCGGTGATCGACAGCAGCACCGGATTGCCGCGCAGCAGCGCGAAAGGGGCGGCGACCTTGCGCGGGTCGAACAGTTCGCGCGGCCCGATCGGCCGCTCGGGCTCGCGCTCGATGTCGAGGCGCTGCCGGGCCGGCGCGATAAGCGCCGCCGCGCCGAGCCCGATCGCCATGGCGACGGCAAGCGCCGCCGGCCAACCCCAATGGGCGGCGGCCGGCGCGAGGATCAGCCCGGCAAGCGCGCCGCCGAACGGCGCGCCGGCCTGCTTGATCGAGAAGATCAGCGTGCGATGCCGGGGCGGCGCGGTCGCGGCCAGGATGCGGCTGCCGGCCGGCGGCGAGGGGCCGTAGCCGGCGCCCATCACCAGCGCCGCGCCGATCAGCGTCGGCCACCAACCGGTCGAGGCGACGGCGAGGCCGCACACCGCCATCAGCGCGCCGGCCTGCAACATGCGGATCGGCCCGAAACGCGCCAGGATCGGCCCGCCGAACAGCAGGAACAGCACGGTGCCGAGCGAATTCAGCGAGGAGATATTGCCGATACGCTCGGGCGCGATGCCCGCTCCCGCCGTCAGCAGCGGCGCGATGATCGGCAGGCTCTGGTCCAGGAACGAGGCCACCGTCTGCATGCCGAGCGTCGTCGAAAGCGCCAGCACCCAGAGCGGCATTGCGCCCGGCTTCGGCGCCGCCTCGGCCGGCGGCCCGGCATCGGGCTCAGCGCGCATGCGATTGGCGCTCATGAAAGGGTGGGAAGGTCATTCGTCGCCGCAGATTACCGGAAAGCCTGGGCCGTAATCGCGGTTACACTATCGACAGGCCGGCCTTGGCGCCACCCTGTTGCACGGCATTTCGGGCCCATGACGCCATGGCGCCATCAAGCCTGACGTTTCGAGCGGCATCGAAGCATCGCGGCTGAATCCGGCCTATATAGAGGCTCAAGGAGAGCGCCATGTCGCAAACTGCAAACGTCTCGAGCACCGCGTCGTTGATCGCCGATCCTGCCCGGATGTCGATATTGACCGCGCTCCTCGACGGGCGCGCCCTACCGGCCGGCGAACTGGCCTATGCCGCCGGCATCACGGCGCAGACGGCCAGTTCCCATCTCGGCAAGCTGCTCGATGGCGGCCTGCTCGCGCTCGAGACGGCCGGCCGGCACCGTTACTATCGCCTCGCCGGCGGCCATGTTTCCCACGCCATCGAGGCACTGGCGGTCATCCAGCCAACCGGGCCGGTCAGGCGCAAGGCGCCGACCGCCCAGGCGAGCGCGCTCAGGAACGCGCGCTGCTGCTACGATCATCTGGCGGGCCGGCTCGGCGTCGCGCTCACCAACGCGCTGCGCGAGCGCCGGTACATCATCGACGCGCCCGAGCAGCGTTTCGCGGTGACCGCGGCCGGCACGACCTGGTTCGCTGGCATCGGGCTCGACGTCCCCGCCATCAAGGCCACGCGGCGCGGCCTCGCACGGCCATGCCTGGACTGGACCGAGCGCAGCCACCACCTTGCCGGGCCGCTCGGCGTGCGCCTGCTGTGCACGATGTGCGGCCATGGCTGGCTGCGGCGCGTTCCGGGCTCGCGCGCCGTTCAGGCGACGCCCAAGGGGCAGGCCGCCTTGAAGAGCCAGCTCGGCATTACCGACGCCGACTGGCGCTGCGATTGACCGGCGGACCCCTACAGCGCCTTGGCGCGCAGCCTGAGCGCATTGCCGATGACGCTGACCGATGACAGCGCCATGGCGGCGGCCGCGACCACCGGCGACAGCAGCAGGCCGAACGCCGGATAGAGCACGCCGGCAGCGATCGGCACCCCGGCCGCGTTGTAGATGAAGGCGAAGAACAGGTTCTGGCGGATATTGGCCATCGTCGCCTCGGACAGGCGCCGCGCCCGCGCGATGCCCATCAGGTCGCCCTTGACCAGCGTGATGCCGGCGCTCTCGATGGCGACATCGGTGCCGGCGCCCATGGCGATGCCGATATCGGCGGCGGCGAGCGCCGGCGCATCATTGACGCCATCACCCGCCATGGCGACGACGCGACCCTCGCGCTGCAGCTTCGCGACGACGGCGCTCTTCGCCTCCGGCAGCACTTCAGCCTCGACCTCGGCAATGCCGAGCTTCGCCGCGACCGCCGCCGCCGTGGTGCGGTTGTCGCCGGTCAGCATGACGACGCGAATGCCCTCGTCGCGCAGTGCCGCGATGGCGTCGCGCGTCGTCGCCTTGATCGGGTCGGCGATCGCCAGCACGCCGGCAAGCCGGCCGTCGATACCGGCGAAGATCGCGCTCGCCCCTTCGCCGCGCAACGCATCGGCCTTGGCGGCCAGTGGCGCCACATCGACGCCCATCTCGCTCAGGAACGCTGCGTTGCCGAGCACGACCTTGCGGCCCTCGACGACGCCCTTGACGCCCTTGCCGGTCGGGGAATCGAAATCCTCGACCTCGGCCAGTTGCAGTTGCTTCGCTCGCGCCGCACGCACGATCGCCTCGGCGAGCGGATGCTCGGAGGCGCGCTCGACGCCGGCCGCGAGGCGCAGCACGGCGTCGGCCTCGAAGCCCGGCGCCGCGATCAGCTCGGTCAGCGACGGCTTGCCCTCGGTCAGCGTGCCGGTCTTGTCGACGACGAGCGTATCGACCTTCTCGAGACGCTCGAGCGCCTCGGCATTCTTGATCAGCACGCCGATGCCGGCGCCGCGCCCGACGCCGACCATGATCGACATCGGCGTCGCCAGCCCGAGCGCGCACGGGCAGGCGATGATCAGCACGGCGACCGCCGCCACCAGCCCATAGGTGAAGCGCGGCTCCGGACCGAACAGCGCCCAGGCGGCGAAGGCGATCAGCGCCACCGCGATCACCAGCGGCACGAACCAGCCGGCGACCTTGTCGGCAAGGCGCTGGATCGGCGCCTTCGAGCGCTGCGCCTCGCTGACCATCTGCACGATGCGCGCCAGCATCGTCTCATGGCCGACCTTCTCGGCGATGATGACGAGCGCGCCGGTCTGGTTGAGCGTGCCCCCGATCACGGTGTCGCCCTCGCTCTTGGTGACGGGCATCGATTCGCCGGTGACCAGCGCTTCGTCGAGGCTCGAGCGCCCTTGCGTGACGCGTCCGTCGACCGGCACCTTCTCGCCGGGGCGCACGCGCAACCGGTCGCCCTGCTGCACCTGGTCAAGCGCAATCTCGGCCTCATCGCCATTGTCGGCGATGCGCCGCGCCGTCTTCGGCGCCAGGTTGAGCAGGGCGCGGATCGCGCCGGAGGTCTGGTCGCGGGCGCGCAGTTCGAGCACCTGGCCAAGCAGCACCAGCACGGTGATCACGGCAGCGGCTTCGAAATACACCGCCACCATGCCATCTGCTCCGCGAAACGCCGGCGGGAACAGGCCGGGGGCCAGCATGGCGATCATGCTGTAGCCCCAGGCGACGCCGGTGCCGAGCGCGATCAGCGTGAACATGTTGAGGTTTCGCGTCACCAGCGAGCGCCAGCCACGCTCGAAGAACGGCCAGCCGGCCCATAGCACGACCGGCGTCGCCAGGATCAGTTGTATCCAGCCGGACAGGGCCGGCGGCACCACATGATGCAGCGCCGGGACGAGATGCCCGCCCATTTCGAGCACGAAAACCGGCAGGGCGAGCACGAGCCCGATCCAGAAGCGCCGCGTCATGTCGGCCAGTTCGTGATTGGGCGCCGCCTCGGCGGTGACGAGCACCGGCTCGAGCGCCATGCCGCAGATCGGGCACGAGCCCGGTCCGACCTGGCGGATTTCCGGATGCATCGGGCAGGTGAATTCCGTCCCGGCCGCAACCGGCGCTTCCGGCGGTCGCGACCCCGGCTCCAGATAGCGCTTCGGGTCGGCCTCGAACTTGGTCTTGCAACCGGCCGAGCAGAAATAATACGCCTCGCCCGCGAATGTCGCGCGATGCTTCGCCGTCGCCGAGTCGACGCTCATGCCGCAAACCGGGTCCTTGACCTTGCCGTCCGCCGCAGGCGCGGCATGGGCTGCGCCGCAACAGGCATGCGCGCCATGTTGATGGTGGGCGTGATCGGCTGGCGAGGACATTGGCAGGCTCCGTTTCATATACCCACATGGGGTATCTAATTGCGTTGCTTTCTATACCCACCATGGGTATATGGCAAGCATGCAGATCGAGACGAAGGCATCTTGTACGAAACGCCTGAACCGCATCGAAGGCCAGGTGCGCGGCATCGGCCGCATGGTCGGCGAGGACCGCTATTGCATCGACATCGTCACCCAGATCGCGGCGGTTCGCGCCGCGCTGAAACGGGTCGAGGAAGAGGTGCTGAAGGATCACGTCGCCCATTGCGTCGAGCACGCGATCACCTCCGGCGACCAGGACGAGCAGCGCCGCAAGGTCACCGAGCTGCTCGACGTGCTCCGGCGCCTCGGGCCCTGAGCGCACGGCTCACGCAAAACACGCCGCGAGATCGCGCAAGATCGCCATGGAACAGTGCCGTCGCGCCGACAGTTGCTCCTTCGGGTTGGGGGTTCACCACCCCCTGGGAGAACTTCAATGGCTACGGAAAAGACGCTTTCCGACGCATTCTACGAGACGCTCAAGGACATGTACTGGGCCGAGAAGCAGGCCGTGAAAGCCTGCAGGAAATCGGCCAAGGCGGCGAAATCGCCCGAACTCCAGAAAGCCTTCCAGGCCCATGGCGTCGAGAGCGAAGGCCATGTCGAGCGCCTGCAGCAGGTGTTCGAGATCATCGGCAGGCCGGCGCGCGCCAAGACCTGCGAAGCGATGCAGGGCATCACCGCCGAGATGGAAGAATATCTCGAGGATTTCGGCAGTACCGAAGCGGGTGACGCCGTGCTGATCGGCTGCGGCCAGGCCGTCGAGCATTACGAGATGGCGCGCTATGGGCTGCTCAAGGCCTGGGCGACGCAACTCGGCATCAAGGATGCGGCCAAGCTGCTCGACCAGACGCTCCAGGAGGAGAAGAAGGCCGACGCGTTGCTGAGCCGGATCGCCGAAAAATCCGTCAACAGCAGCGCCATGGCCGGCGGCAAGACCAAGGCGGCCTGACACCGCCGACAGGGCTCGCGAACCACGCGGGCCTTTGTCCGGCACCGACCACATTCATCACGAACCCGATCTGCCGTCACAGCCGTGGCGCGCAGAAACTTGGAAAAGAGCTCACCATGAAACGAACCATCCTGACCGCTTTCGCGGTCGCTGCACTTGGCACGGCCGCAATGGCCCAGTCCCAGACGCCCGCCGTGGCCCCCGCCACGCCCAATGTTCAGGCCCCAAATACCCAGGCTCCCGTGCCCGGCGCCAACAGCTTCACCGAGGCGCAGGCCAAGGATCGCATCGAGGATGCCGGCTTCACCGCCGTCGCCGATCTGGTGAAGAACGACAAGGGCATCTGGGTCGGCAAGGCCGCCAAGGACGGCACCACCGTCGATGTGATGCTCGACTATCAGGGCAACGTCACCAGCAAATGACTTCAGCAAGCGACCCCAGCAAGTCTCCCGCAACCGACAATCAAGGATCAAGCCATGACAACCACGGTAACAGGCCTGTTCGATCGCTACGACGACGCCTCCGCCACGGTCGACGCGCTGGAGCGCGCCGGCATTCCGAGCAGCGACATCAGCATTCTGGCCAATAACGACAATGGTCGCGCCAGGGTGAACGATGCTGGCAACGACACATCGAAAGCCGTCGAGGACGCCGAGACCGGCGCCGGTGTCGGTGCCGCCGTCGGCGGCATCGGCGGGCTGCTGACCGGGCTCGGGCTGATGGCCATCCCCGGCGTCGGCCCGGTCGTCGCGGCCGGCTGGCTGGCGGCGACCGCCGCAGGCGCCGTCACCGGCGCGGTCGTCGGCGGAGCGGCCGGCGGCATTGTCGGCGCCATGACCGAGGCGGGCGTTCCCGAAGACGAAGCCCATGTCTATGCCGAAGGCATTCGCCGCGGCGGCACGCTGGTCACGGCGAAAGTCGAGGATGCATTGGTTGCCAATGCGCGCGCCATCATCGCCGAGCACAAATCCGCCGATGTCACCCAGCGCCGCACCGACTACGAAGCGGATGGCTGGAAGAGGTTCGACGAAAGCGCCTCCACGCCGACGCAGGACGCCTTGCGCGACACGCGCAACCTGCCCCCGCTCTGAAGCGACGAGGCCCGCGCTCTGCGGGCCTCCTTTCGCGATGACGCGTGAAATCAGCTGCGATCGGGGCCATGGTAGAACGATGCATTCTACAGGACATGACCCAGATGACACTTCACGACCAAGCACCCGACTGGCACGTCAGCCAATGGTTCAACACCAAGCAAGCGCTCACGCTCGCGGCCCTGAAGGGCTCCGTCACCGTGCTGCACGCTTTCCAGATGCTGTGCCCGGGCTGCGTCTCGCACGGCATCCCGCAGGCCAAGGCGATCCGGGCCGCCTTCCCGGCCGACCGGCTGACGGTGATCGGCCTGCACACGGTGTTCGAGCACCATGACGCCATGGGGCCGGTGGCGCTGCAGGCTTTCCTGCACGAATACCGGCTCGGCTTTCCGGTCGGCATCGATCAGGCCGATCCCGACGGCAATCCGATCCCGCTCACCATGCAGGCCTATCGCTTGCAGGGCACGCCGAGCCTGATCCTGATCGACAAGGCGGGCCGCATCCGCCTGCATCATTTCGGCCAGATCGACGACCTGCGCGTCGGCGCAGCGATCGGTCAGTTGCTGACCGAGGAGCCCGGTTGATCCGAGGTTTCGCCGTCGCCCTGCCCAGCCAGCGCCGCGATGATCGCCTTGAGCGCGTGGTCGCGTTCGGCGGCCATCTCGGCCACCGGCCGGCCGCCCGTTGCCGCCTCGACGCCGCTGACCACCTGCGCGATGAAGCTTGCGTCCATCACCGGCGTGCCGAGCGCCGCCCAGCGCTGCATCTGGCTCGGCAGCAGGTGTTCCATGTAATGCCGGATGCCGGCCTCGCCGCCGGCGAGGTGATAGGTCTGGAACGGCCCCATGAACGCCCAGCGCAGGCCCGGCCCGAATTTCACCGCCTTGTCGATCTCGGCGATATCGGCAATGCCTTCCTGCAAGATGTAGAGCGCCTCGCGCACCAGCGCCGCCTGGAGCCGGTTGGCGAGATGGCCGACCGCCTCCTTCTTCAGGACGACCGGCTCGCGCCCGAGCGCGCGGTAGAAGGCATAGGCGCGCTTGATGGCAGGACTGTCCGGGCTCTTGCCGACCAGTTCGACGAGCGGCACGAGATGCGGCGGATTGAACGGATGCGCCACGATAATGCGCTCGGGATTTTTCGCCTTCGCGGTGATCACCGAATGCGTCAACGCGGTCGTGCTCGAGGCAATCAGGCAATGCGCCGGCATCGCGGCCTCGAGGCGCGCGATCAGGTCAGCCTTGATATCGGGCCGCTCCGGCGCGTTCTCCTGAATCAGGTCGGCGCGCCCGGCCGCCTCCTCCGCGCTTGCCGCAAAGCTCAGCGCGCCCTGCGCTACCGGCACGCGCGGCCGCGCATCCGGCAGCAGGCGCGCGACCGTCATGCGCAGATCGTCCGCGCTGCCGGGGCGCGGATCATGGGCGATCACGTCATGGCCATGCCCGAGAAACAGCGCCGCCCAGCTAGCGCCGATCGTGCCGGTGCCGATCACGGCAATCGTACGTATTGCGCTCATGCTCTCCTGATGCCTTCGCCCTGCCGCTACAATACCCGGCGCGGATCGAGCACGTCGCGCAGGCCATCGCCAATGAAGTTGATCGCCAGCACCGCCAGGAAGATCGCCGCGCCCGGGAACAGCGCCCAATGCGGCGAGGTATCGAGATAATCCTTGGCGTCGTAGAGCAGGCGGCCCCAGGTCGGGATATCGGGCGGGAAGCCGAGGCCGAGGAAGGACAGCGTCGATTCGGCGATGATCGCATTGGCGACGTCGATCGTGCCGGCGACGATCACCGGGCCGAGCGCGTTCGGCAGGATGTGGTGGATGACCTGATGCGGCGTCGAGGCGCCGAGCGCGCGCGCCGCCTCGACGAACTCCTTCTCGCGCAGCGACAGGAACTGCGCCCGGACCAGGCGCGCCACCGGCATCCAGCGGAAACCGCCGATCACCACGACGATCAGCACGAAGATGCCGCCCTCGGGCCCGACCCACTCCTTGAGCGTGTCGCGGAACAGGTAGATCACCAGCAGCAGCAGCGGCAATTGCGGCAGCGACAGGAACAGATCGGTCAGCCACATCAGCGCCGCGTCGACGCTGCCGCGCGCCACGCCGGAAATCGCCCCGACCAGCGTGCCGACGATCACCGAGACCATCATCGCCGCCAGGCCGACCGCCAGCGAGATGCGCCCGCCATAGATCATGCGCGCCAGCAGGTCCTGGCCGAGATCGTCGGTGCCGAACGGGTGCGCGAGGCTCGGCTCGGCCAGCCGCGCGCTGAAGTCGATATCGTTGATCGCCACCGGCCACAGCGTCGGCCCGAGGATCACGCCAAGCCCCATCAGCAGCAGGATGAAGCAGCTGAGCACCGCCAGCTTGTGCCGACGGAAGCGCCGCCACGCCTCCTGCGCGGGCGTGACCTGCTTGCCGAGCCGGCCGTCGAGCGGCTCAGCGGAAGGCGATGCGAGGGTCGAGCCAGCCATACAGCAAATCCGCTATGAGGTTGAAAAGGATGACGAGGCAGGAGAACACGAAGGTCACCGCCATGATCACCGGCGTGTCGTTGGCAAGGATCGAGTTGATCAGCAGCGAGCCGATGCCGGGCACCCGGAAAATCTGCTCGGTGACGATGGCGCCGCCGAAGATCGCCGGAATCTGCAGCGCCACCAGCGTCACCACCGGGATCAGCGCGTTGCGCACGACATGCTTGAGGATCACCACGCGCTCGCGCAGGCCCTTGGCGCGCGCCGTGGTGACATAATCGAGCTGGATCACGTCAAGCACCGAGGCGCGGACATAGCGTGTCCAGGACGCGCCCTGGAACAGGCCGAGCACCATGATCGGCATGATCGACTGCTTGAACTGCTCCCACAGCCATTGCCAGCCGTGATAGGGCAATTCGGCCTGGTAGACGAAGGGCAGCCAGTGCAGCTTGATACTGAACGCCAGGATGAATAGCAGCCCGGTGAAGAAGGTCGGCAGCGAGAAGCCGATGAAGGCGAAGGTGTTGGCGATCTGGTCGAAGATCGAATAGGGCCGCATCGCCGACAGGATGCCGACCGGCAGCGCCACGATCAGCGCCAGCACCTGCGACAGGCCGATGACATAGAGCGTCGAAGGCAGGGCCTGCCAGATCAGCGTGTCGACATCGACCCGGCTGACCAGCGAGAAGCCCCAGTCCCCCTGCAACATGGCGACGAGCCAGCGCAGATAGCGCACCATGACCGGGTCATCGAGGCCGAACTTGGCGCGCAACGCCATGCGGACCGCAGGCGGGATGCTGGGGTTGGTCGCAAGATCGCTGAAAGGGTCGCCCGGCGCCAGCGCCAGGATCGTGAAGATCACGATGCTGATGCCGAGCAGACTTGGAACGGCGATCAACAATCGCCGGATCAGATAATTTCCCATGAACCGATCCCGAAAGATAAAACCCGAGGCGAATCCGCCTCAGGCCTCGCGATACCAGTCGGAAACCATCCAGGTATTGTTGTCCCAGCCGCTGAGTTGCGCGACAAGCTTGCTGTTCAGGCCGGCCGGGCGCGGCCGGTATACGATCGGGATCACCGCCACGTCGCCGATCAGCAACTCGTTCATCTTGATGAACAGCCCCGCGCGCTTGACCGGATCGAGTTCGCCCTCGGCGTCGCGATAGGCCTTGTCATAATCGGCATTCTGCCAGCGCGTGATATTGCGGCCCTGCCACTTGTTCTCCTTGGTCGAGACCTCCCACGAGCAGAACTGGTTCATGAACAGGGCCGGATCGGGCTCGCTCATCGTCGTCGTGTACATCTCGAGATCGGTGTAGAAATGCGTATAGGTGTCGGGGTTGCCGACGTCCGACGAGAAATACACCGAGGCCGGCACCGATTTCAGCTCCATGGCGATGCCGGCCTTCTGCGCGGCCTGCTTGATGATCGCCTGGGTCTTCTGGCGCGGGGCGTTGATCGAGGTCTGGTAGACATAGGACAGCTTCTTGCCGTCCTTGGCCCGCACGCCGTCGGAGCCCTTCTTCCAGCCGGCATCCTCGAGAATCTTGATCGCCTTGTCGACGTTGAACTCCCACTTGGTCTTTTCCGAGCGGAAGCGCTTCGGGTTGTTGAGGAAGTTGGCGGTCGCCACGCCGGTGCGGCCATAGATGTATTTCTCGACGCCACCGCGATCGACGACGAGATTGAGCGCATCGCGCACCGCCTTGTCGCGCAGCGTCGGATGCGGGTTCTTCATGCTGGCGCGCTCGCCGTCGACCTCGGTCCACGGATCGTTGCGGTTGATGGCGATGAACTCGATATCGCCGCCCTCGGCAATGGCGACCTTGCCCTTGCCGCCGGCCTCGAGCTTCTTGAGGATCTCGTCCTCGACCTGGAGGTTCCAGGCGTAGTCATATTCGCCGGTCTGCAACACGGCGCGCGCGGCGGAAACGGCATCGCCGCCGCCCTTGATCTCGATCGTGTCGAAGAACGGCCGGTTCGGCTTGTAGTAATTCGGGTTGCGCTCGCCCCTCACCAGGTCGCCGGGGCGGAATTCGACGAATTTATAGGCGCCGGTGCCGACCGGCTTCAGGTTGTTCGGCGCCTCGCGCGACTTGCTGCCCTTGTAGTCGGCGAACAGGTGCTTCGGGATGATCATGCCGCGAATGCCGACAAAGGCATCGGCCCAATACGGCGTCGGCTTCTTGAAGATCACCTTGATGGTGTGATCGTCGATCTTCTCGACCGTGACATCCTTGTAGGTCGCGACCGAAACCGCGGCCGTGCCGGGATCGCGTGCATATTCCCAGTTGAAGACGCAGTCATCGGCGGTGAAGGGCTGGCCGTCATGCCATTTCACGTCCTTGCGCAGCTTCCAGGTCACGGAAAGCCCGTCCTTGGCGAGGCCGCCATTCTCGACGGTCGGAATCTCGGCGGCCAGCGCCGCCACGAGATTGCCGTCGCTGTCCCAGCCGGCGAGCGGATCGTAGAACACGCGCGAGGCTTCCTGATCCTTGGTGCCGACGGCGAAATGCGGGTTGAGCAGGGTCGGAGCCTGCCAGAACAGCAACTTGAGCGGGCCACCGCCGCCGGCCTTGGTCGGCTTGTAGGTGAAGGCCTCCTCGGCCGCCCAGGCGACGCCGTTATGGCTCAGCATCATGCCGGCCATCGGCGCGGTCAGACCCACGGCAAGCATTTTGCGGACGAAAGAACGCCGCGACATGTCACCGCTTTTCACGCGCTCGATCAGGCCGCGCAGTCGTTGCTCGTTCATGGCATTCCTCTCCAGTTCGCAAGTTCCTGTTATCTTTTGTCTTTTTACCGAAACGCAGCGTCGTCCCGGCCCGTTATGGCCACGACGCTAGCACAAGGAAAATGAATCGGGAAAGCATATACTGAGGCTCCCGGGCCGGCAGGGAGCAGCAATTAGTCTTAAGTCGAAGGCCGCCATGGCCCGCCGGCAAGCAAAACGCCGCGGACCTCGAAGCCGGTCCGCGGCGCGCTATTTCAACGATTGCCGGAGATCTGGGCCTGCCGGCCGCTCAGCGCTCGGCGTGAAGCTGCTCGACGTCGCGCACCGCGCCGCGCGCCGCGCTGGTTGTCAGCGCCGCATAGGCCTGCAACGCCATCGAGACCTTGCGCGCCCGGTTGGCCGGCTTCCAGGCCGCCTTGCCCCGGCCGACCATCGCCTCGCGGCGGCGCGCCATCTCCGCGTCATCGACCGCGAGATGGATCGAGCGCTTCGGGATATCGATCTCGATCGTATCGCCTTCCTCGACCAGGCCGATGGCGCCGCCGGCTGCCGCTTCCGGCGAGACATGGCCGATCGACAGGCCGGACGAGCCGCCCGAGAAGCGGCCGTCGGTGACCAGCGCGCACACCTTGCCGAGCCCCTTCGACTTCAGGTAGCTCGTCGGATACAGCATTTCCTGCATGCCCGGCCCGCCGCGCGGCCCCTCGTAGCGGATCAGCACGATATCGCCCGGCTTGACCTTGCCGCCGAGGATCGCCTCGACCGAGGCGTCCTGGCTCTCGAAGATGCGCGCCGGCCCCTTGAAGGTCAGCACCGAGGCATCGACGCCGGCCGTCTTCACGATGCAGCCATCCTTGGCAATGTTGCCGTAAAGCACGGCGAGGCCGCCATCCTTCGAGAAAGCATGCTCGAAATCGCGGATCACGCCGGTCTCGCGGTCGAGGTCGAGCTCCTCCCAGCGCCGGTTCTGGCTGAAGGCGACCTGCGTCGGCACGCCGCCGGGCGCGGCACGGAAGAAGGTCGCCACGCTCTCGGCCGCCGTGCGCTTGACGTCCCAGCGCGCGAGCGCGGCGCCGAGCGTCTCGGCGTGCACGCTGCCGACATCGGTGTTGATCAGGCCGGCGCGGTCGAGTTCGCCGAGAATGCCCATGATGCCGCCGGCCCGGTGCACGTCCTCGACATGCACGTCGGCCACCGAGGGCGCGACCTTGCATAAAACCGGCACGCGCCGCGACAGCCGGTCGATATCGGCCATGGTGAAATCGACGCCGCCCTCGTTGGCGGCCGCCAGCAGGTGCAGCACGGTATTGGTCGAACCGCCCATGGCGATGTCGAGCGTCATGGCATTCTCGAACGCCGCGAAGCTCGCGATCTTGCGCGGCGTCATGCTGTCATCGTCCTGCTCGTAGCGCCGGCGCGTGATGTCGACGATCAGGTGGCCGGCCTCGACGAACAGCCGCTCGCGGTCGGCATGGGTGGCGAGCGTGGTGCCATTGCCGGGCAGCGCCAGGCCGAGCACTTCCGTGAGGCAGTTCATCGAGTTGGCGGTGAACATGCCCGAGCACGAGCCGCAGGTCGGGCAGGCCGAGCGCTCGACGGTCTCGACCTCTTCCGCGCTGTAGCCATCATCGGCCGCCACCACCATGGCGTCGATCAGGTCGACCGCCTTGAGCTTGCCGCGCAGGTTGACCTTGCCGGCCTCCATCGGGCCGCCGGAGACGAACACCACCGGAATGTCGAGCCGCATCGCCGCCATCAGCATGCCGGGCGTGATCTTGTCGCAATTCGAGATGCACACCATGGCATCGGCGCAATGCGCGTTGACCATGTATTCGACGCTGTCGGCGATGATCTCGCGCG
>CALKHP010000053.1 GCA_937988775.1 uncultured Alphaproteobacteria bacterium | reverse complement strand
TGGGGCCAGATGAGCTTCTGGGGCGCCACCGTCATCACCAACCTGTTCTCGGCCTTCCCGATCGTCGGCGAGAGCATCGTCACCTGGCTATGGGGCGGCTATGCGATCGACAATCCGACGCTGAACCGCTTCTTCTCGCTGCATTATCTGCTGCCGTTCATGATCGCCGGCGTCGTGGTGCTGCATATCTGGGCGCTGCATGTCGTGGGCCAGAACAATCCCGACGGCGTCGACGTCAAGAATGTCGAGAAGGACACGGTGCCGTTCACGCCCTATGCCACCGTGAAGGACATGTTCGGCCTGTCGGTGTTCATGATCGTCTTCATGTGGTTCGTGTTCTACCAGCCGAACTTCCTCGGCCATGCCGATAACTACATTCCGGCCGATGCCCTGAAGACGCCGCCGCATATCGTGCCCGAATGGTACTTCCTGCCGTTCTACGCCATGCTGCGCGCCATTCCGGACAAGCTCGCCGGCGTGCTGACGATGTTCGCGGCGATCGGCATCCTGGCCTTCCTGCCCTGGCTCGACACCTCGCGTGTGCGCTCGACCCGGTATCGGCCGGCCTACAAGGTGTTCTTCTGGGTGCTGGGCTTCTCCTGCATCATGCTGGGCTATGTCGGCGGGCAGCTTCCGGACGCGCCGGTGGTCAGCATCGGTGGCAACACCGTGCTCGACATGACCGGGCTCGGCCGCATCCTGACAGCGTATTACTTCGCGCATTTCCTGATCGTGCTGCCGGTGCTGGGCATGGTGGAGAAACCGTTGCCGCTGCCGGCCTCGATCGCCGATTCGGTGTTGAAGGGGCATGCGGCCGTCACGCCGACGGGCGCTCATGCCGAACCACAGATCAAGGGCTAAGCGCGGCCCGGCCGCCACGGATCGTAGGGAAATTTCCATGACCATCGCGAAACACCTTGCCGCATTTGCCATCGTGGCCGGCCTGTCGTTCGGCCAAGGCGCGCTTGCCGCCGACGAAGGCCACGCGGAACAGGTGAAACCGGATCGCCAGAGCTGGAGCTTCTCCGGCCCGTTCGGCAAGTTCGACCAGGCGCAGCTCCAGCGTGGCTTCAAGGTCTATCGCGAGGTCTGCGCCGCCTGCCACGATCTGCACATTCCGTTCCGTGCCCTGGCGCAGCCGGATGGCCCCGGCTTCTCCGAGGATCAGGTCAAGGCGCTCGCGGCCGAATACAAGGTCAATGCCGAGCCGAACGAGGCCGGCGACGTCGTCGAGCGTCCGGCACGGCCTTCGGATTACTTCCCGCCGCCGTTCCCGAACGACAACGCCGCCAAGGCCGCCAATGGCGGCGCTCATCCGCCGGAGATGTCGCTGCTCGCCAAGGCACGCACCTACGAGCGCGGCTTCCCGACGTTCCTGTTCGATATCTTCACGCAATATCAGGAGCAGGGGCCGGATTATATCGTCGGCATCCTGACCGGCTATACCGACGCGCCGGCCGGTTTCCACATCGATCCGGGCGTGCATTACAATCGCATCATGCCGGGCCACAAGATCGCCATGCCGCAGCCGCTTCAGGATGGGCAGGTCGACTATCCCGACGGCACGCCGACGACGATCCTGCAATATGCCAAGGACGTCACCGCCTTCTTGCAATGGGCGGCCGAGCCGACCCAGACCGAGCGCAAGCGGACCGGTTTCACGGTCATGATCTATCTCGTGATCCTGTCGCTGCTGCTGTTCTATACCAAGAAGAAGGTGTGGAGCGCGGCGCACTAAGCTCCGACACAGAGAGACAAGGCCCCTGACCGGGGCCTTTTTCTTGGGGCTTTTTCATAGAGATTTCTTGCAGCTTATGCTGCCGGCTCGCCGTATCCTGCTGCGTCAAGGGAGGCTGGCATGAGCAAGGACCTGCGGGCCAACATCCGCACGATTGCCGATTATCCGCGGCCGGGCATCCTGTTTCGCGATATCACCACGCTGCTCGGCGACGCGGCCGCGTTCAGGCAGGCGGTGGATGATCTGGTGCGGCCGTGGACGGGTGCGCGCATCGGCAAGGTCGCCGGCATCGAGGCGCGCGGCTTCATCCTCGGCGGCGCGGTGGCGCATCAATTGTCGGCCGGTTTCGTGCCGATCCGCAAGAAGGGCAAGCTGCCTTCCGCGACTGTTTCGGTGGCCTACAGCCTCGAATACGGGCTCGACGAGATGGAGATGCATCGCGACGCGGTGCGGCCCGGCGAGCGCGTCATCCTGATCGACGACCTGATCGCCACCGGCGGCACGGCGACTGGCGCGGTGCAGTTGCTGCAACAGCTTGGCGCCGAGGTGATCGCCGCCTGTTTCGTCATCGACCTGCCGGCTCTCGGCGGGGTGCGGAAGATCGAGGCGCTTGGCGTGCCGGTCCGGACGCTGGTCGCCTTCGAGGGGCATTGAGCGCCGCCCGAAAGACCCTTCTGGCCGTCGGGATCGATATCAGCGCCATTCGCGGATGACAGGTGCTCAGGCCGATCCGACGGGGTCAGGCGCCCGGCCGGCGCTGCCACAACACCGCGCCGGTGAACTCGAACACCGTGTCGCCATACTGGTTGACGCCGGTATTGTGCTGCGTCGCCAGGCCCCAGCCGGGACGCGAGGCGGAGGGGCGGGCCGAGGCGATGGCGGTGGTGTAGGTGATGGTGTCGCCGGCATAGACCGGCAGCAGCCAGCGCAGGTCGCGAAAGCCGGGCGAGGGGCCGAGTTCGGCGCAAGGCAGGCCGTTATCGCGCGCCATCGCTTCACAGCGCCGACGAAAATCGATCATCGTGCGCATCCAGCCGGCGGCGGTGTGCCAGCCCGAGGCGATCAGCCCGCCGAAGAAGCTCGCCCTGGCCGCCTCCGGATCGGTGTGGAACGGCTGCGGATCATAGGCGCGGCCGAAGCGCAGCACGCTGGGCTCGTCGAAGGTGAAGGAGCCGAGCACGTTCGGCTCGCCGGTTACGAGGTCCTCGAGGAACGGCGTCGGGCGCGCCGCCGTCAGCGGCGGCGGGCTGACGAGGGGGCGGCCGGCGCGGCTTGCCGCCGGCGACATCACGGGTTCGGTGCCGCGCCGGCCCATCATCACGACATTGACCTGTTCCAGTACGCGCTCGCCGCGCTGGTTGGTGAGTTCGGTCTTGAGCTTGACGATGCCGCGATCGGGCTTGGACGAGGATGGCTTGGCGGCGAGCACGGTACGCACTCCGGTCAGGGTGTCGCCGGGCAGCACGGGTTTCAGCCATTTCAGCTCGTCGACGCCGGGGCCGCCCATCGAGGCGCTCTCGAGCACGAAATCGTCGCACATCATGCGCATGTTGAGCGCGGCCGTGCCCCAGCCCGAGGCGATCAACTGCCCGACAAAGCTGTGTTTGGCGGCCTCCGCATCGGTATGCATCGGCTGGGGATCGAATTGGCGCGCGAAGCCGATGAGTTCCTCGCGCGAAACCGTCATCGAGCCGTAAGGCGCGCTGCTGTCGGGGATGAAATCTTCAAAGAAAATCGAGGGCACGAGCAATCTCCGGCGAATACCGAGCCGGTGATAGCGTCTCGCGCGCCGGGGGGGAAGCGTGGACGGCGGGCTGATCGGCCGGATGTGCGCTTCCCCACGGAATCGGCGGGCTATCGGTCGAGTTCGGCGGCCGCCAGCTCGGCAATCCGCGTGTCGATCGCGACGTCGGCATCGTCGCACAGGAACCACGCCCAGGACAGGCCGGTCCAGGCGAGAATCCAGCGCAGCAACCGCGTCCGGTCGAGGCCCGCCGTGTCGCTGACGATGGCGAGGCGGCGCTGGAAGCGCTCGGGGTCGGTTGCGACCGGCTGCGATGGGTCCTCGAGATCGGGATTGGTGAAGATGTTGCAGAAATCGAAGCTGCGTTCCCCGAGCAGCCCTTTCGGATCGATGGCGAGCCAGCCGCCTGCGCCGAAATCCAGCACATTGGCATGATGAATATCGCCATGCAGCACGCTGGTATCGTGTGGGGCGGCGAGCAGGGCCTTGGCGCTGGCGGCGCAGCGGGCGAGCAGGCCGCCATGGGTCGCGGCGGCGGGCCATAACGCGGCGAACCATTGCGGAAGCGGCACCAGTTGCGGCAGCGGCGCCGGGCGCGCCGCATGCAGCCGCGCCACCACGGCGCACAGGATGCGGGTCGCCTCGTCATCGGCGCCGGCGCTGGCCATGCGAGTGAGCGAACGGGTGCCCTCGGCACGCGCCATCAGCACGGTCGCGTCGTCGCGGGCGAGAACCTGCGCGGCACCGTTCCCGCCCCACCAGTCAAGCACGCCGGCGCCGAGACGCTCATCGCTGCCATGGGCGAGCTTGAGCATGGCCGCCCGGCCGCGCCAGCGCACCGGCAGCAGATGGCTGCCACGGGTGATGATGGGCACACCGTCCGGAACGAGGCTCCAACGGCTGAGATAGCGGTCGAACATCGTCGTGAGGCGCGGCCCGGCGCGGCTCAGTTGGCGAAGCGGAAATGCATCACGTCGCCATCGGCGACGACATAATCCTTGCCTTCGAGGCGGAATTTGCCGGCCTCGCGCGCGCCGGCCTCGCCCTTGTTGGCGATGTAATCGGCATAGGCGATGGTTTCGGCGCGGATATAGCCCTTCTCGAAATCGGTATGGATGACGCCGGCGGCCTGCGGCCCCTTGGTGCCGCTGCCGACGGTCCAGGCGCGCGCCTCCTTCGGGCCGACGGTGAAATAGGTGATCAGGCCGAGCAGCGCATAGCCGGCGCGAATGACGCGGTTCAGCCCCGGCTCGGCGAGGCCGACGGCCTCGAGATAGTCGCGCTGCTCGTCGCCGGGCAGCACGGCGATCTCACTCTCGATCTTGGCCGAGACGACGACGGCCTCGGCGCCCTCCTCAGCCGCGCGCGCCTTGACCGTCTCGGAAAACGCGTTGCCCTTGTCGGCGCTTGCCTCCTCGACATTGCACACGTAGAGCACCGGCTTGGCCGAGAGCAGGCCGAGCATGGCGAAGTCGCGCGTCTCCTCGTTGGAGACCTCGGCGAGGCGGGCCGGCTTGCCGTCGCGCAGCAGCTTCAGGCAGCGATCCATCAGCGAGAACAGCTCCTTCGCCTCCTTGTCGCCGGCCTTGGCCTTCTTCTCGAGCGGCACGATGCGTTTTTCGAGGCTGTCGAGATCGGCGAGCATCAGCTCGGTCTCGATGGTCTCGATATCGTCGAGCGGCGATATCTTGCCTTCGACATGGGTGATGTCGCCATCCTCGAAGCAGCGCACGACATGGGCGATGGCATCGCATTCGCGGATGTTGGCGAGGAACTGGTTGCCGAGGCCTTCGCCCTTCGAGGCGCCGCGCACCAGCCCGGCAATGTCGACGAAGGTCAGCCGCGTCGGGATGATCTCCTTCGAGCCGGCGATGGCCGCGAGCTTCTCCAGCCGGTCATCGGGCACCGCGACATCGCCGACATTCGGCTCGATGGTGCAGAACGGATAGTTGGCGGCCTGCGCGGCGGCGGTCTGCGTCAGCGCGTTGAACAGGGTGGACTTGCCGACATTCGGCAGGCCGACGATTCCGCATTTGAAACCCATGGTGGTGTCATCTCGTCAGGTGAGGGGGCGCCCGAGCTATGCGGGGCAATGGCGATGAAGGCAAGCAAACTCCGGCCGGGACGGATTTACCCCGCTTCGCCGGGGCGGCGGATATCGAGGTGGCCGCGGGCTTCCAGTTCGAGGTGCACCTTGCTGAGGAAGGCGCTGTCCTGGCCATTGACGAGCAGCGCCAGATGGTCGGCGCAGGCCCGGCACAGATCCTCGACCCAGGGCCGCTCCGCCTTGCCGAAATCGTTGAGCACATAGGCATGCACCAGCGCCTTGTCGCCGGGATGGCCAATGCCCATGCGCACGCGCCAGTAGTCGTTGCCGATATGGGCGGTGATCGAGCGCAGGCCGTTGTGGCCGGCATTGCCGCCGCCGAGCTTGACGCGCAGTTTTCCCGGCGCAAGGTCGAGTTCGTCATGGAAGACGATGACGTCGCGGGTCGCGATCTTGAAGAAGCGCGCGGCTTCGGCGACCGCGCGGCCGCTCTCGTTCATGAAGGTCTGGGGTTTGAGCAGCAGCAGCTTGTCGCCGGCGAAATCGAGGCCGGTCGCCTCGCCCTGGAAGCGCGTGCGCCAGGATGGCGGGCGATGCACGCGGGCGAGTTCGTCGAGCGCCATGAAGCCGATATTGTGGCGGTTGCCGGCATAGCGCGCGCCGGGATTGCCGAGGCCGACGATCAGTTTCATGGGACGATTGGTTTCATGGGACGATCGGTTTCCCGGGGCTTGCTTCTCACCTGCCAAACAAAAAGGCCGGGGACATGCCCCGGCCTTGCATGACCAGCCGGCTGGCGCCAGCGAGCTTACTTCTTGGCGGGGGCGGCGGCAGGGGCCGCCTCGGCGGTCGCGGCGGCGGCTGCCTCTTCCGCCTCGGCTTCCTTGTAGCCCGACGGCACGGCGATCGTCGCGACGGTGAAGTCGCGATCGGTGATCATCAGCGTGCAGCCCTCCGGGATGGCGAAGGCCGAGATATGCAGCGATTCGCCGAGGTCGAGCTTGGCGAGGTCGCCGGTGATGCCGCTCGGGATGTTGTCGGCCGGCACGGTCATCTCGACGGTATGGCGCACGATGTTGAGCGTGCCGCCCTTCTTCAGGCCGACCGAGATATCCTGGTTGATGAAGTGCACCGGCACCTCGACGCGCACCGTGGCGCCCGAGACCAGACGCAGGAAATCGACATGGATCGGCTTGTCGGTGACGGGATCGAGCTGGTAGTCGCGCGGCAGGGCGCGCAGCTTCTCGCCCTCGACATCGATCTCGAACAGCGTGGTCAGGAACCGGCCGGCATAAACCAGCTTGTTGGTGGTGTTGTAGTCGAGCGAGATCGACACAGGCGGCTGACCGGCACCGTAGATGACCGCCGGAACGCGGTTCTCACGACGGACTGCACGGGCGGCCCCCTTGCCGGCCCGCTCGCGGCGCTTGGCCTCGAGCTGCTTGATTGCCATTTTAGGCATCCTTCAAATGAAAAAGCCGCCCAATGCGGCTCTTCGGGAGGTTCCGCTGCCTCCAGGGGGGTCGGGCGGAACGCCCGTTTCCTTACACGCGCGCGCGCCGAAGCGCAAGGTTCGTCGCGAGGCGCGTGGCGCGCCGGCTCCACGCGATCCGGAACGGCCTTATACGATACGGAAAACCTGGCCCGTGCCGGCATCGCGGTAGAAATCGACGCGCGCGCCATCCCAGTGGTAGTCGAGATGGCGGGCCTGCACGGGGTTGGCGGCGCAATCGGGATGGAACAGCCCGGCGCATTGGCCGCCGGCGTGGCGTACGCTCGGGAACACGACGCCTTCCGAGCCCGCCGCGCGCAGTTGCTGGCCGAGCGCCTGTCCGGCGCGATAATCGTCCGGAGCGAGCACGTCGTGCCAGCGGTCGGGCTCGGCGCGGAGGTCGTGCAGCTCCGCCTCGATATCGAGCAGGATTTCGCGGAATTGCGCGGTCCAGCCCGGCGCCTCGCCGGTTGCCGCCATGAAACGCGCGTGGTGGTGGATGGTCTCGAACAGCGCCACCTCGAAGCGGTCGCCGGCATAGAGCACGCCGTAGCCTCCGGCGCTGAAGCGGCTCGGCCGGTCGGGGCTGACATGGGTGAACGGCGCCATCAGCAGGCTGGCGCCGGCGCCGGCGACGCGGCGCTCGGGCGGCACGAGGTCGAGCGTGCCGATGGTTTCCATCAGGCGCGGATTGGTCTTCTGCTCGCCGGCGATGATCAGCGGCCAGTCGGCCGGGTCGGCGATATCCTCGAACAGGTCGATCGGCGGGAAGACGCTGCGGATGATGCGCACCGCGCCATGCCAGGCGATGCCGGCCAGCGGCGGCGCTGCCGGATCGTTCACCAGGCGCCGCGTTCGGCGTCGAGATAGCGGCGCACACGCATCAGGTCGGTCAATTCGCCGCCAAGCATGACGTCGAGCGCGCTGCGGGCGCCGAACGCGGCATTGGGTGCGCGCACCCAGGCATAGCCGCGCTGCGGTTCGCGAAAGATCAGGCGCAGCGCCTT
Organism: uncultured Alphaproteobacteria bacterium; assembly: GCA_937988775.1. Classification (GTDB taxonomy): domain Bacteria; phylum Pseudomonadota; class Alphaproteobacteria; order Rhizobiales; family Beijerinckiaceae; genus CALKHP01. Next base: position 2,415 of record CALKHP010000053.1, on the reverse strand, counting down.
GTGGATGCCCATCAGGTTCGAAAGCCGCGCCTTGCCGTCGCGCGGGCTGCGCCCCGGCCCTTCCGCCTTCCAGCGCCGGTAGGTCCGCAGCGGCATGTCGAGCAAGGTGCCGGCCTGCTCGTCGGTGACCTGCCACAGCGCGAACAGTTTTACGGCGGCGCGGAACATCGCCGCCGCCTCGGCGTCGCTGATCGGGCCGCCGGCAAAGTCGCGCGGTGCGGTATCGACGGGCAGGGCGTTGTGGGGCGTGATCATGTTGGCATTATATAATGTATTTGATGCCAAATGGCAACAATCGGCATGAGCGGGCCCGACGATCCCTCAGTGTCATTCCCGACGCGCGTCAGCGCGATCGAGAATCCAGAGGCCGCTTACGCCAGCGGTTCCGGATTCCCGCCTTTGCGGGAATGACATTGTGGTTTCGCGGCAGTAAACACTCACGCGTTGCGCGGCAGCCGGCCCTCGATGGCGTAGGCCGGGTCGTTGTAGCCCGGCGTCGAGGCATGGCCGGTGACGACGAGGCGGTCGATCAGGGCTTCGTCGCGGGCGGTGAACGGCTTGCCGAGCGCGCCGAGATAATCCTGCCACTGTTCCTGCGTGCGCGGCCCGGCGATGGCGGCGGTGACGAGGCGGTTGTTGAGCACCCAGTTGAGCGCGAACTGGCCGGCGGTCATGCCGCGCCCCTCGGCATGGGCCTTGATCTTCTGGGCGAGGCGCAGCGATTCCGGGCGCCATTCGGTCTGCATGATGCGGCGGTCATTCTGGCCGGCGCGGCTATCCTTGGGCGGGGGCGCTTTCGGATCGTATTTGCCGCTGAGCACGCCGCGCGCCAGCGGGCTGTAGCTGACGACGCCGAGGCCGTAATAGCCGCAGGCCGGCAGGTGCTCGACCTCGGGCATGCGGTTCATGGCGTTGTAATAGGGCTGGCTCGCCACCGGCCGGTCGATGCCGAGCCGATCGCAGAGATTGCAGATCTCGGCGACGCGCCACGAGCGATAGTTGGACACCGCGAAATAGCGGATCTTGCCGGCGCGGATCAGGTCGCCCATGGCGCGCACGGTCTCTTCCAGCGGCGTGTCGTGATCCTCCTTATGCAGGTAGTAGATGTCGATATAGTCGGTGCCGAGCCGCTTCAGGCTGGCCTCGACCGCCTGCATCACCCATTTGCGCGACAGGGCGCGCTCGTTCGGGCCCTCGCCCATGGCGTTGGCGAGCTTGGTCGCCAGCACCCAGCGCGCGCGATCGGCCTTGATGGCGCGGCCGGTGATCTCCTCGGAGACGCCGCCATTATAGACATCGGCCGTATCGATGAAATTGATGCCGGAATCGGCGGCGCTGGCGATGATGCGGGCCGAGGTCGGCTCGTCGGTGCGGCCGCCGAACATCATGGTGCCGAGGCAGATCGGAGATACTTTGAGGCCGCTACGGCCGAGCTTGCGATAATCCACGGAAATAGCCTTGTATCGAAAACGGACCACGCGGCCCGGGAACCAATCTAGACCGTTGCCGTTCGTGTTCAAGGCGCCGGCAACAGTGCCGGCGGCATCAGGAAGGACATCCCATGATTGGCAAAGCCGGCCTGTTGGCCATCATTCTCGTCTGTTCCGGCAGCGCGGGCGCGCTTGCCGACCCGATCGGCCCGGAGTGGATGCCGATCGATCAGGTGGCCAAGAAACTCGAGGCGGCCGGCTACAGCCTGATCTCGGAGATCAGCGCCGATGATGGCCAATGGGAGGGCAAGGGCATGCGCGACGGCAAGCGGATGAAGTTCTACGCCGACGCCAAGACCGGCGCGATCATCCGGGAGCGGCCGAACCAATGAGTGCAGGGTCGCCTGAGGTGCGCCTCAGTTGAACAGGCTGGAGACGCTTTCCTCGCTCGCGGTGCGCTTGATCGCCTCGCCCATCAGCGTGGCGATCGAGATGACGCGGATATTGTGGGCGACGCGCACTGCCTCGGTCGGCTGGATCGAATCGGTGACGACCAGTTCCTTGAGCTTGGAGGCGGTGATGCGCGCCACCGCGCCGCCCGACAGCACGCCATGGGTGATGTAGGCGTAGACCTCGCGGGCGCCGGCCTCCAGCAACGCGTCGGCGGCGTTGCACAAGGTGCCGCCCGAATCGACGATATCGTCGATCAGGATGCAGGTGCGCCCGGCGACGTCGCCGATGATGTTCATCACCTCGCTCTCGCCGGCGCGCTCGCGGCGCTTGTCGACGATGGCGAGCGGCGCGTCGATGCGCTTGGCGAGCGAGCGGGCGCGCACCACGCCGCCGACGTCCGGCGAGACGACCATGGTGTTCGACAGGTCCATGCGCGCCTTGATGTCCTGCACCATGGTCGGCTGCGCGTAGAGATTGTCGGTCGGGATGTCGAAGAAGCCCTGGATCTGGCCGGCATGGAGATCGAGCGTCA
>CALKHP010000052.1 GCA_937988775.1 uncultured Alphaproteobacteria bacterium | reverse complement strand
TTGTCGTGGGGCCAGAGCCTACTTCAAACTGGATTAAGCCAACGGGGCAACGTCACAATCAGCCCGACACAAGTTGCGAGCGCCGCCGCGACTGAGGTGGCGATCTGCCGCGTATTGTCAGCGAGCTTCGCCGTGTCGTCAGCAACAGCCTTCCGGAGATCCCCCTGGGCTTTGATCGCCTCCCGGGTGAGGTCTGATAGACTGAGTTGGTAAGCCAGCCTCGCGCCCTGCAAAACGTTGGAGGCGGTGCGGCGAAATGCGAGCGGGGCGATCGCAACACGCGGATGAGTTGCGCCAAGTTCCGCCGTGAAAAGACCGTGCCGGCGCTCCGCCTCGACCCCATTCTCGTAGACCCAAGCGGCGGCGTCCCTAAGGTCGTTGTAGCCTTGCAGGTTGAGCTCTTTGGCGGCGCCGTTTCGTGGCCTGCTCAATTGGGTGAGAGGTGGCCCCTTAAAATGGAGGCTGCCATCCGCTTTGATTTCTCCCGCCAAGGCTCGCATCAGCGCCTGAGCGGAAAGATCGGCGAAGGCCTGAAACACGGCTTCAGCCCACTGTTCCTTACTCGCGGGCCCCCGCAGCATCCAAATCCGAACATCAGCCGGCGCGTGTGGCGGGATGTTGTTCTCCCTGACCAGTTCTCGTGGGCTCTTGGTCGGGGCGGCTGGGCTGAAGATCTCCATCGTCCCCCAAGGACGGAAGTCGGTCGCCATCGTCGCGAATGGAGTTGTGAGGTTGGCCACATGCCACACAGGATCCGACCGTTCCTCGAGCAGGAAAGCGCGCAGTCCACAAAGTGTGACGACCGGAAGTGCTCCGTTAATGATTGGTTTTTCGACGGTGACGATGAATGGGGCGTAGTCTGCCGTAAGCGCTGCTAAATCGGCGATTTCGCCAGCGCTGTCCACAATCCCCCACGGCCAAGATAGAGCCGCCAGCAATGGGGTCAGCGCCTGAGCTTCCGCCGGGCCTAGCGCGGCGATCGTCAGCGCAGTGGGTGTTTCCGTGGTCGTCGCAAGGCCTTGTGTGTCAAACCTGTCAACCGCGACGGCCAGAGATTTCAGAGGCGACGCCATCGATATATTTTCTCGTGGTGACGATAAACTGGGTTGCTCCGTCAGCTGTGTCTACCTTACGTACGGCTCCCCCTTCCAGCCCCGTGTTATAGTGGATGGTGACGCCTTCCTCCGTGCGCACTACCCGGGTGATCGGACGTCCAAGCTGACTTCCGTCTGGCGGGAATGTGACACCGGCTAACCTCTTGCGCTTCACAAGTCGGCTCACGGATTTTTTGAGCGAATTTCGCACCTGGTCGTCGGTGGGTTGGCCGGCGCCCATCCAGACAGCGTGGCTCACAACGTCTTCGGTCACTGCCTCGGTGTTGCGAAGCACCTCCAGAGCCCTCGATACCGCGGGCGCGACGCCGCCGGGTGGCAGGAACTCGCGGTGGTCCTCAAGTGCGGTACGCACCACCTCCTTTACTGCCGTAGTGAGTTCGCCGTCGGTGCGGTCGCGCGTCACCTGAAGGTAGCGGATGAAGTAGTCTGTGAGCTCGGGCGTCGGGCGGCCCATCCGGTCACGGGTCGAAATCGCCGCCTTGGCCGCTCCATTGACCACGCGGACCAACGCGGATTTCTGTATGGCGGTCTTGTCGCCGACAAAGGCTTCGATGATCCGGCGAAGGCCGGCGTGGCCTTCTCGCTCAACCAACTCCAAGGCTTGGCCGTAATCATACTTTATCAGGGCATAGAGTTGCGTGTTCGGATTGTCGACGCCGAGTTCAAATACGAAAAAAGCGCCGTCGCGAGTGCCGCCGCGGTGGAATCGACAGAACTCGCGGGCAAGCGCTTGCGCCCCCTCCTCGAAACCGACGTCGCGCCGAACAATCTGCTCGATCACGTCGCGGGTGGTCGAGACTTCCTCGAAGCGATAGACACTCGCAGACGCAACATCACGAACGCGGTCGAGCAGAAAGTCATCGTGCTCAATATCGAATTCAGGCTCCGGAACGAACTCGTCATCGCTGACAATGTGCAAACTCATGCGGGCCAGGCGCAGGCTCGTGGCTTCCGCGTCGGTTAAAAAGCTCATGGCGTCTCCCCCCGGCGACGAGTAGACGATACTCTACAGCCGTGTTTCCACAATGCCCGAATAGTCGAACACGGCCATATGAAGCATCAAAGGAGCAGCCTAGCTGTCGAGTCGATATGTGGAAGGGGGGAGATGCGATCGAGCATCAAGGGATTGCCTGAAACTCCAAAGGGAGAATAACCGCTACAGCGGCAATCAGCGCGTCTGGCGAAACTCCAGAAAAGCAAAAGCGCCGGCGTCCGGTGCCTCAGACGTCATCGGCAGTTGATGTAGCTTTCAGGACCGCGAAAATGGAGCTGAACCATAGGATCCTTGCAGACAACCCGACCGCGCTTGTCCTGAACAATATAGCCCTTGAGCATGCCGTTCGTATTTACCTTGGCGTAGACAGGATCGAAGGCTCCTCCGATTGCGCCGCCGGCACTGGCAGCCAAGGCCCCTATGATTAAGCCCATAAAAAACCGTAGCATCTTAATATCCACCCATCCTGAGCTGACGCGAGAATAAGCCTGCATGGCAGAGCGTCAATCTGTCTCGAGGTGGATGCCTGGCTCGCGAGCCTCGACATCGCGGACCGGGCTGCATGGATCCCTTTCGGAAAAGGGCGAGATGGGCAGCCGTTGCAGCGTTCCAGGCTAGAACAGCTACCGACGCGCGGCAAAGTCGGCGACATCGATGAAGGCGATTCCCCCGGCGATAAGCGCGATCATCGAACAAAGCGTCAGACAAATTGCGCAGATCTGAAAAAAGGTGCCGGCCCAGCGTAGCGCTTTTGATTTCCACGTGTCGCGTACAAACGGCCGGTCAAAATGATGAGTCTGCGCACCTCGGGAAGAAGCGAAAAAGCCTTGCGAAAAATATGCCGCACCCGGCGCAATCACACAGGCTAGAATCGCCGCGAAGAACCAGATCAGGGCGCAATTGAAACTTGCGACAGCCGGGGTGCCTCGAAGCACGCTTGCATTGGCTGAATAAAACCCGAGCATGGCCGCAATTCCTCCCGCGGCGGCGAGGGCCGGCGCGCGCATCGCGGCATTTGCGAAGCCGGCGATCATGTTGGTTTCGGTTTCCATTTGCTTGATGGAGGTTGCATGTTCCAACCGAGCGCTCTCGAACTCTATCTCGGTTCGACGGTCATCGTTCATCATTCCCTCCCTCGCCTTGCCCAAACGGTCCGCTTCGAACGCCGCCAACTTGTCGAGCGATAGGTCCCTTCAACAGAATCACGATACGTTGTGCTCGCAAGTCGGAGACGAACATGGACCCTATCCAACGAGAGATCATGGCTCGGCAACTCGCGAGAAGCACGGTCCGTCTTCGTGACGATGCCCGCCGTTATGTCGCGGAGGCTGAGGCGGCCGGCAAGCCGCGCGAAGCAGCGAAGTTTCGCGCGCAGCTCACCAAAATGGACAAGCTCGTGAAGCGATATGGGCTCGAGTCGAAGTTGGCGAATTACCCGCGGTAAAAGTGCGCAAAGAGGCGGCAAAGGAACGTGATTTTGTCGCCGTTGTACTTCGCACGAAATGCTGCGCACGCATTCTGGGCTGCGATCAGTTCGACATAACGGTAAACTGGCGGCTCATCGGTCGAGATTAGCATCCATTCCGCTTCGAATTCGGACTCGGGAATCTCGCCGCGCTTAATCTTGCGGCCGAGCTCAAGATATAGGCGTCGAAAGGTGGCGTGGATCTGAGCGCGGCCGGTGAAGTCGAACGCGATGTCGGCCGCGCCGAACATAACTGCAGCAAGACCGCAAAAGGCCGGCGAAAAGAACGTTGATGCCGCGCCTGCCCCGAACAAGATGGTGCAGAACATCGCCCAACGATGGCAGCCCATCAAAAAGTGCTGGCGAGCACCATGATAGAGCACTTCCGTTGCCAGGCGATATTCGTGCGGCTTGAATGCTATTTGGTCGGGCGCGGTGGAGTTGGCACTGGTGCCTGTGGTGGCCAGCCCGTCTGAGGGTTCCGCGTAGTCATCCTTCACCTATTTCGTCTTCGTGGTCGTTGTCGTGGTGGAAGGCTTTGGCTGCGGTGCGGGCGCCTGCGGCGGCCACGATTTCTTCTCGGTGGTCGGTGTCGGGACCGGTGCTGAACCGGGCCAGCTTTCGCCTAGAAGGCGCCGTTTATCATTCAGTTCTCGTGTCAAGATCCGTTCCCCCAATGCGACTCAACAAGATATTTCATCACCGATCAACATTGTGCACAAGGTATCGTGCGGGGATGTACAATCGTAGCGCTCTTGCGACTCCAGCGATCTTAACAGCAAGATGTTTGGGGGGGGCGCCGACGAGCGACGATGGAAATGTGACGTTCATCTCCATCCCCAACCTTTTCCTCGGCTGGGCCGATCGGTTGGGCATCAATCCGCAGGAAGTTATAGGGGGATTCTGCGCCTCCCATGTTGCGTTTCATGTTGCATGGATTCGCCGCTAACAGGCGAGCCCCGTTGAAAATCAATGGAAATCAGTTGCAACATGACGCGACATGAAATGTCGAAAATGCTCCCGAGGGTGATCGGTTAAACTATTGATTTTATTGAAAGCTTCAATGGTACAGTCGGCCGGGCTCGAACCGGCGACCTTCGGAGCCACAATCCGACGCTCTAGCCAACTGAGCTACGACTGCACTGAAGCGGCGCGGAACCTAGCCGCGAATGCCGGCGAATTCAAGGGTGGCCGGCGAAAGAAAACGCCCCGGCCGTGGCCGGGGCGTTCGATGGGGCGACGCGCCGGCATTTCGCTGGCGCCTGCCCGGCAATTTCTTGCGGCGATTACTTGGCGGAGAAGCTCGCCTGCACCGGCGCGGCGACGTCGCTGGCGGCCTTGCGGGCAAGACCCTGCAACTGCTTGCCCTGCGCGATCGCGGCGTCGATCTGGTTGCGGGCATGGGCGGCATTCAGTTCGATCGCTTCGGCGAAGGAGCGCACGGTCTGCAGCTTGGCGATATGGTCGAAATGAGCATTGGTATTGACGCGCAGCGCTTCGATGGCCTGCGTGTTGAAGGCGACGAGCCCCTTGGTGAAGGCGTCGAACGAGGTCTCAAGCCGGCCGGTGGCGTCTTCCGCGGCCTTCTTGACCGTCGAATACTGCTCCTTGGCGCGCTCCAGCGACGTCTCGGTCAGCACGCGAACCTGCTCCTGCACGGCCTTGAGCGGGGCGGTGGCATCCTGCACGTTGGTGTTCTGCACGGTGGCGTCGAACTCGGCCTTCTTCGCAACTGCCATGATTTGGTTCCTTTCGCGTTGTCGCATGTCTCACCGGATTGCTCGCGGGTGAGGATGACCGGTGCTATACGAGGTTTCGTTGTGCAATGCAATATAATTTTGCGACGCACAATAAGACATGGCGCCACGCTTGCCGGCGTTAACGCTAAACGCAGTCCCCGGTGGGTAGCGGCGGTCGCGACATGGACCCGCGTGCGGCGCCACGATATTAGTAAGTTGTTAACGATGACGGTCCGGCGGCTGCGGACCATTCCGATGCGTCGCATGGAGGCCCATGCGCGCGGAGCGGGATAAGCGAGAACGGGACGGCATGACCAACCAGACCCTCGACAGCCTCTTGGCCGCACCGGTGCCCGGTGGCTTCGACCCCGCGCGCTCGCCGGTCTGGCTGTGGAACGGCGATGCGCGACGCGTGTTGTGGGCCTCGCGCGGCGCACTGGTGTTGTCGGGCGTGCGCGACCTCGAGACACTGCGCGGCCAGGTATTCGGCGCGGCGGCGCCCGGCCTGCAGCGGCTGGCGGAACTCGGCCGGCAGATGCGCCCCGAGGCGCCGCCCCGGCTCGAACGGCTGCAATTCTTTTTTGACGCGCGCTCGGAAATCCTGACCTGCCTTTGCAAGCTCGTCGCGCTGCGGGATGGCGGTTACGGCCTGCTGGTCGCCGCGTTCGGCATGCGCGTCACCGCGCCCGAGGATATCGGCCCGGCCGAGGAGGAGACGGCGGAGGAGCCGGAGGTTCGGCAGGCCGAAGCGCCGGCCGCACCGGAGGCGCCACGCTTCGCCGCGCCCCGGCTCGTCGTGACGTCCGAGGCGGACGGTGACGAGGCGCCGGTGGAAAAGCCGGCGCCTTTCGGGCGCCGCAAGCCGGCCAGTCCCAACTGGCTTTATCGTGAACCGGGCGAGCGCCGCGCGCTGCGCTTCACCTGGTCGAGCGATGGCGCCGGCCGGCTGACGACGCTTTCGCCCGCTTTCGCCGAGGCGACCGGGCTTGAGGCGGCAAGCCTGATCGGCCGGACCTGGGACAAGGTGCTCGACGCCTGCGAGATCGACGGCAAGGATGATCTGGCGCATTTCCTCTCGACCACCACCACCTGGAGCGCGGTCAAGGTCGGCTGGCACATGCCGGGCGTCGCCGTGCCGCTGCCGATCGAACTGTCGGCCATGCCGACCTTCGACCTGGAGCGGCGCTTTTCCGGTTTTCGCGGCTTCGGCCTGTTCCGGCTCGAGCGCATGGGTGAGGTTGCCGCCCGCGCGTGGCGGGCGCCCGAGGCCGCGCTGACGCCGGAGCGCGATGCTACGCCGGATGTCGACCAGCACGCCGAAGCGCCAGCCCTGGAGGCGCCGCAAGAAGTTACGGCGATCGGGCCTCGGCCGGGCGGCGGGCCTGACCTGTCGCAGTCCGAAGCCGGGCCGGCCGCGGAGCCCGAGGCGCTGGCGCCAGTCGCGATGGAAGCCTCTCCGGCTGAAACCCCGGCAATCGAGCCGGAATCGGCGCCTGAGGCGCCAGAGCCGGTCGAGATGGAGGCTTCTCCGCCTGAAACTCCGGCACCCGAGCCGGAGCCTGCGCTTGCCGCGCCGGAGCCGGTCGAACTGGAGACCTCTTCGCCAGAAACGCTGGCAACCGAGCCGGAGCAGGCGCTGGCGCTTGCCGCGCCCGTGCCGGTCGAGATCGAGGCTTCTCCGCCTGAAACGCCGGCACCCGAGTCGGCGCTTGGGCTTGCCGTGCCTGCGCCGGTCGAACGGGAGACTTCTCCGTCCGAGACGCCGGTACCCGAGCCAGAGCCTGCATTTGCTGCGCCCAAGCCGGTCGAACTGGAGACCTCTCCGTCTGACACGCCGGCAACCGAGTCGGCGCTTGGGCTTGCCGTGCCTGCGCCGGTCGAACGGGAGACCTCTCCGTCTGAGACGCCGGTACCCGAGCCAGAGCCTGCGTTTGCCGCGCCCGAGCCAGTCGAGATGGAGACCTCTCCGTCTGAGCCTCCGGCACCCGCGCCGGAGCCGGTGCCTGCCACGCCTGCGCCAGTCGAGATGGAGACCTCTCCGCCTGAAACGCCGGCAACCGGGCCGGAGCCTGCGCTTGCCGCGCTCGAGCCAGTCGAGATGGAGGCCCCTCCGTCTGAGCCTCCGGCACCCGCGCCGGAGCCTGCGCTTGCCGCGCTCGAGCCAGTCGAGATGGAGACCTCTCCGTCTGAGCCTGCGGCACCCGCGCCGGAGCCGGCGCCTGCCGCGCCCGAGGCGCCGCGTCTGCCTGCGGCGACGGTGCCGGATCAGGTCGTTTCGCTGACCCGGCTGACGACCACGGTTGGCGCGCATCTCGGCAGTCCGAAAATTGTGCCGTTCCGCGTCTCGCCGGCCAGTGCCGCGCCGCGCGACGTCGAAAGTTCGAACCTGTCGAGCGCCGAGCGCAACGCGTTCCGCGAGATCGCCAAGGTGCTCGGCGCGCGCCTGCCGGATGAGACGGCGGCGACTGTCGCGCTCAAGGAGGCCGCTCCGGCCCCTGCCGGGGCCGACACCGCCTTGCCGGAAGATAGCTTGCCGGAAAGCGTGGCGCCGGAAACCGCCTTGTTGGCAGATGCCTTGCCGGACGTCGTGGTGTCGGACGAGGCGCCCCTTGCCGAATTTCCTGAAACCGTCACCCCGGTCCGGCCCGCTGCTCCGCCGTCCGTTCCGGCGCCGGCCCCGGCCGCGCCGGTCGAGCGCACGCTGCCCGATCCGCTGATCAACGCGGCCGGGCTGCTGCTCGAGCGCCTGCCCTATGGTGTGCTCGTGCTGCGCGGCGATGCGCCGATCTATGCCAACCAGGCCTTCCTGACGCTGAGCGGCTTCGAGGATGTCGGCGAGATCATCCGCGAGCACGGCGTGACGCGGTTGTTCCAGGGGCGTGCGACGGATGCCGGGCGCGCCGGGCGCGTGATGATCGGGCGCCGCGATGGCGCCAGTTTCCCGGCCGATGTCACCGTGCAGAGCGTCGATTGGGCCGGGGCTCCCGCCACCGCCATGCTGTTCCGGCGCGCCGTCGAGGTCGAGAACCTGCCGGGCCATGACAGCCTGCAACTCGAACTGGCCGCCCGCCTCAGGGAGAACCGCGAGGCGCGCGCCATTCTCGATACCGCGACCGACGGCATCATCACGCTTGATGCACGCGGCCGCATCCTCGGTCTCAACCGCTCGGCGGAAGCGCTGTTCGGCTTCGACCAGAACGAGATTACCGGCGAGAGTTTCACCATGCTGCTCTCGCCCGAAAGCCACCCGGCGGCGCTCGATTATCTCGAGGGGCTGAAGGCGAACGGCGTCGCGACGCTGCTCAATGACGGGCGCGAGGTCATGGCGCGCGAGCGCAAGGGTGGCCGCATCCCGCTGTTCATGACCATCGGCCGCGTCAGCGCCGATGGCGACGAGCCGAAATTCGCAGCCGTGTTGCGCGACATCACCAACTGGAAGCGCGCCGAGGCCGAGTTGACCGACGCCAAGCGCCAGGCCGACCGGGCCAGCGCGCAGAAATCGGATTTTCTCGCCAAGATCAGCCACGAGATTCGCACGCCGCTCAACGCCATCATCGGCTTTGCCGAGGTGATGAAGCAGGAACAGCTCGGGCCGATCGGCAACGAGCGCTACAAGGAATACCTTAGCGACATCCACGTCTCCGGCCAGCATGTCATGAGCCTGATCAACGACCTGCTCGATCTGTCGAAGATCGAGGCGGGCCGCATGGAACTGGCCTTCACCAGCGTCGATCTCAACGACATCGTCGCCGGCTGCATCGCCATCATGCAGCCGCAGGCCAACCGCGATCACGTCATCATGCGCTCGCATCTGGCGCCGCGCCTGCCGCGCGTCGTCGCCGACGAGCGCTCGGTGCGCCAGATCGTGCTCAACCTGCTGTCGAACGCCTCGAAATTCACCGATGCCGGCGGGCAGGTCATCGTCTCGACGGCGCTGACCGATCGCGGCGAGGCGGTGATCCGGGTGCGCGATACCGGCGTCGGCATGAACGACAAGGATATCCAGACCGCGCTCGAGCCGTTCCGCCGCGTGCCGACGAGCCATCCGCGCAGCGGCACCGGCCTCGGCCTGCCGCTGACCAAGGCGCTGACGGAAGCCAACCGCGCCAACCTGTCGATCCAGTCCAAGCCCAGGGAAGGCACGCTGGTCGAGGTGACGTTTCCGCCGACGCGCGTGCTGGCCGAATAGGCCGCCCACCTGACAGGAGGACGGCCGGTGCCGCGCCTGAACCGCATCGTCGAAAGCGCGCTCTATGTCGATGATCTGGAGCGCGCCGCCGGCTTTTATCGCGACGTGCTTGGCCTCGCGCCGATGCTCCAGACCAAGGTGCTGACCGCCTTCGACATTGGCGGCGTCAACGTGCTGCTGCTGTTCAAGCGCGGCTCCTGCCTCAAGACGCAGGTGCAGGCCAACGGCTCGATCCCGCCCCATGACGGCTCCGGGCCGTTGCATTTGTGCTTTGCCATCGCCGCCGATGAACTGGCCGCCTGGGAAGCGACGCTTGCGGACAAGGGCGTCGCCGTTGAGGGCCGCACCGCATGGCCGCGCGGCGGCACGAGCCTGTATTTCCGCGACCCCGACGGCCATTTGCTTGAACTGATGACGCCGGGCAACTGGCCGAGTTATTGAGCGGGTTGCCGCTCATGGAAACGTGACCCGAACGGGTTCTTGCCAGCGCCGGGCGGCCTGCTATCGTCGGTTCCGAGGAAGCGCGACAGGGCATGCAGTTCGAACTCAGCGACGAAGAGGCGATGATCCGCGATACGGCGCGGAAATTCGCCGCCGACCGGCTTGCGCCCTTGGCCGACGCGCTCGACCGCGGCGAAGGTCGTGCGGCATTTCTCGCCAATCTCAAGGCGCTCGCTGATAACGGCTTCATGGCCCTGAATGTCGCGAGCGCCCATGGCGGCAGCGAGGCCGGCACGGTTGCCTTCGCGCTCGCCATCGAGGAACTGGCTTACGGCTGCGCCTCGACGGCGGTCACGACCTCGGTCACCAACATGGTCGCGGAAGTGATCCAGGCGGTCGGTTCCGAGGCGCAGAAGCAGGCCTACCTGCCGCGCATCGCCGACGGCACCTACCCGGCCGCCGGTTTCTGCCTGACCGAGAGCGGCGCCGGCTCCGACCCTTCCGCCATCGAGACGCGCGCGCTGCGCGACGGCAATGGCTGGCGGCTGAGCGGCGAAAAGCTCTACATCACCTCTGGCGCCTATGCCGGGCTGTTCGTGGTCTGGGCGCTGACCGATCCGGCGGCGGCGAAAGGCAAGGGCCTGTCCTGTTTCCTGGTCGAGGCGGCGAGCGACGGGCTCGAGATCGGCAAGGCCGAGCGCAAGATGGGCCAGCACGGCTCGGCGACCAACGTGGTGCATTTCAAGGACTGCTTCGTGCCGGCCGAGGCGCTGATGGGGCGCGAGAATGACGGGTTCCGCACCGCGGTGGCCGAGCTTGCCGGTGGCCGCATCGGCGTCGCCGCGTTGTCGCTCGGCATCGCGCGCGCCGCCATGGACCAGGCCAAGGCCTATGTGCGCGAGCGCCGGCAGTTCGGCCAGGCGATCGCCGATTTCCAGGGCATCCAGTGGATGATCGCCGATCGCGAAGTCGATATGGAGGCAGCCCGGCTGCTGATCCTGTCGGCGGCGGCCAGGAAGGATCGCGGCGAGCCCTATGCGAAACAGGCCTCCATGGCCAAGCTGTTCGCTTCGGAGGCAGCTCAGCGCTGCACCGATTGCGCCATCCAGTTGCATGGTGGCGCCGGCTACCTCGCCGATTACGGCGTCGAGCGGCTGGCGCGCGATGCCCGCATCACCCGCATCTACGAAGGCACTTCCGAGGTGCAACGTCTCATCATTGCCCGTGAAACCATGAAAGACCAAGCCAGATGACATTGAAGATTTACGGCACCGCCAAATCCCGCGCCTCGCGCAACCTGTGGCTGCTCAAGGAAATCGGCGTGCCCTTCGAGCATGTCGATATCGTGCAGCTCTACAACAAGACCAAGCCGGACCAGACCGTTTGCCGCGATGCGGCGTTTCTCGCCATCAACCCGAACGGCCATATCCCGGCCATCGACGATGACGGGCTGATCCTGTGGGAATCGCTCGCCATCAACCAGCATCTCGCCCGCAAATATGGCGGCGCCCTCGGGCCGAAGACCATCGAGGAAGAGGCGTTGATCACCATGTGGTCGCTCTGGGCGGCCAATGAATGCGAGGTCAACGCGCTGTGCGTGTTGCAGAAAGGGCCGGCCGCCCCGGCCGAGAAGCAGGACAAGGCGGCGGCCGATGCCGCGATCGCGGCGCTCAAGGCGCCGTTCGCGGTGCTCGACAGGGCGCTGGCCGACAGGAACGGCCACCTCGTCGGCGGGCGCTTCACGGTTGCCGACATCAATGTCGCGGGCGTGGTGCTCTATGCCCGCGCCGCCACGGCACTATTCGCCGCCGCCCCGCATGTCGATGCCTGGCTGACGGCATCGACCGCGCGCCCGGCCTACAAGGCGATGATGAAGCTGCGGGAAGGCTGAGCGGCTCTTCGCTTCTGTCTCGCCTTCACTCTCGCCCTCATCCTGAGCTTGTCGAAGGAGGGTCCAGTCCAGCGCTACATTCGAGCATCCTTTGACAGGCTCAGGATGAGGGCGAGTTAGGCTCAGGATGAGGTTGAATTGGATAATCCCGCGCTTTCGTGCCAGGCTGGCCGGTAGCCGGCGCGCAGCACCGCGACGGTCGCCGGTGGCGTGAGCAGCACCACCGTGCCGCAGCCGGGGCGCGGACGCGGGGCGAGATAGCCCGCCGGTGTCCAGGGCAGCAGGCTGTGCCCGCGCACCGCGAGCGCCACATCGCCCTCGGCGATCATGGCGCCATCCGGCAGCGTTTCGAGCATGGCGATATGGCGGCGCTTGGCCCGCCCCTCGCGGCGCTCGGCATCGAGCACCACGTCCATTTCGGGGGCGCGCGGCCGGCGCGCGGCGGCTTTGGCCTGCTGCCAGCTTGCCGCGAAACGCTCGGCGTCGACGCGCCGGCATTCGAAGCACGGCCGATGACCGGCAGCGAATGCCGTCACCTCGTCGAGGAAGAACAGTTCCGTATAGCCGGTCTGCCACACCGTGCGCTGACGCTGCTTGAAGGCAAGCTGGCAGCAAATCCATTGCCGGCTGGCATGGCGCCGCTGCCCGAGCTCTTCCGCGCCCTTGTGGAAACGGCCGCCGCGATTGCCGAACAGCGTGCCGCGCGAGGCTGTCGCGATCAACTCCCCGAACGGCGTCACCCGGTTCTGGAGCGGCCGCCCGCTCATCGCGCTACCAGAGCCCGCCGGTCGGCGTGGCGCTGGCGAGCGGCGGCTGGCCGGGCGAGGCACCGGTGGTGTCGAGCTTGTACACGTCGTCGCGGAACTGCACCGTGCCATCAGCGAGCGGGTAGGCGGTGAGATAGACCCAGATCACCGGCACCGGCGTATTGAGGTTGACGGTCTTGCGCGCGCCGATGGCGATGGCCTCGTCGGTGCGGCTGCGGTTCCAGCCCGGATTGGAGCCGTCCAGCAGCCAGGTGGCGAGCTGGCGCACATCCGAGACGCGCACGCAGCCATGCGACAGGAAACGGTCGGCGCGGCTGAAGGCGTGCTTGCCGGGCGTGTCGTGCATATAGACCGCCATGCTGTTGGGCATGTCGATGCGGATCTGGCCGAGCGCGTTGCGCGCGCCTTCCGGCTGGCGCACGGTGTAGCCGAGCGCGGCATTGCCGCTCCAGTCGATGCTGGCCGGGCTGACCTCCTTGCCCTCGCGGTCGAGCAGCGTCAGGCCCTGCCGGGCGAGATAGCCCTTGTCCTTGCGCATCTTGGGGATGATCTCGTTCTTGATGATCGAGGTCGGCACGGTCCAGGTCGGGTTGAAGTTGATCGCCGTGATCTTGGTCTCGACCACCGGCGAGTGATGCTCGGGGTCGCCCGCCACTGCCGTGTAGCGCCGGAACACGCGCCCGTTCTCGACCGCCTCGACCGAGGCGCTCGGAATGTTGACCACGACGTAGCGCTCGCCGAACGGGAAGCGGCTGGTGGCGAGCCGCTGCACGGTCGCCTCGAGCTGGTGCAGGCGGGTCTCGGCCGGGACGTTCATCGCCGCGAGCGTCGCCGGGCCGACAATGCCGTTATGCGCCAGCCCGTACCGGACCTGAAAGCGCTGCACGGCGGCCTTGGTCGCCGCGTCGAAACTGTCGCCGAGCGCTTCGTCGGGCCGCAGGTCGCCTTCGATGGCGAGGCGCTGCTTCAGCATGGCGACGGCCTTGCCGGTGGCGCCGGGGGCAAATTTCGCCGTCTTCGGCACGACCGGCCAGCCGCCGCTGGCGACGATGGCCTGATAGCGCGCCGCCGCCTTCAAGGTGCGTTCATAGGTCTGCGGCGTCAGGCTCGGCTGCGGGTCCTGCGACAGGGCGATCGCGGCCGGCGCCGCCGCGCGCCTGGTCTTCGGCTTCGCCTTGGCCTTGACGGGGGCTGCCTTTTCCGGCTCGGCCGCCTTGGCCGGCGCCACGCCCTCGGCCGGCGCGGCACTCGGAGTGGCCGTGGGAGCCGGTGCGGCCGGGGCTGGCGCAGCCGGCGCCGCAAAACTGCCCTGCGGCACGGTGGGGGGCGTCCCGATCGCGTCCTGCGCCTGTGCCTGCGACGCTGTCGTTACCAGAACGAGCCCGGCGGCAACTGCAAGGCGCATCATGGCGGCGCGCGAAAAGAAGGTAAGGTCAGCCATCGGTTCCGAGAGGTCGAGAGTAAATCGCATGGTGCATTCTATACACCGGTCCGCCGCGCGATGCATCGCGCCGGCCGTGGCTTTTCAGCCTCACCCGTGATGCTTAATAATGGCTGAAGTTTAGCTGCTCACGCCGAGTTGAGTCCGCCGTCATTTACATCCGGCCTTGCGCACGGCGTCTTCCAACGCCGGGACCCTGCGGTTTTCTGCCCGTTCGAGGCCCGTTTCCGCATGCTTGACCGGCTTTGGCGCCGCCTTTAGGGTGCCCTGCATGCTGTCTGAATACAGTATGCAGGGAGGGACAATGAGACTATTTTCGAAAGTCGCGCTGGCTGTCAGCGCGCTGATAGCGCTGTCGGGCACCGCGAAGGCGGAGTTCCCCGAGCGGCCGATCACCGTCATCGTGCCGTGGGCGGCCGGCGGCGGCACCGATGCCGTGGCGCGCATCTTCGCGTCGGGGTTCGAGCAGGAGATCGGTCAGCCGGTCAATATCGTCAACCGGCCGGGTGGCAACGGCGTTGCAGGCCACACCGCCATCATGACCGCCACGCCTGACGGCTATACGCTCGGCGTCGCCAGCCCCGAGATCGCATTCTACAAGGCTCTCGGCACGGCCAAGATGACGACGGCGGATTTTGACCTGTTCTCCCGCCTCGCCATTCTCCCCGCCGGCGTCACGGTCATTGCATCCTCGCCCTACAAGTCGCTGGGCGAGTTGCTCGATGCCATCAAGGAAAGGCCGGCCGGCAGTTTGTCGGCGTCGGGCTCGGGAACCGGCGGCTCATGGCATGTGGCCATTGGCGGGTTGCTCAAGGCATCCGGCATCGATGCCAACCGCGTCAAATGGGTGCCGAGCCAGGGTGGCGCCCCAGCCTTGCAGGACGTGATGTCCGGCGGCATCACCATGTTCACCGGTTCGCCGGTCGAAGCGCAGGGGCTGCTCGAGGCCGGCAAGGTGCGCACGCTCGCCATGATGACCGATACGCGCGTTCAACCTTTCCCGAATGTGCCGACGACCAAGGAGGCCAATGTCGATTGGCAATACGCCAACTGGTTTGCCTTCGTCGGCCCGAACGGATTACCCAAGACCGTGCGCGACAAGCTCTATGCTGCCGCCGAGCGGGCGCAGGCCCGGCCGGAGGTGCAGGAGATGATGAAGAAGCGCGGCATCACGCCGGTCTGGGATAAGCCGGGTGAAGCCAGCGCCTATGCCGCGCAATTCGCCAAAGGCGGCATCGCGGTGCTGACCGACCTTGGCTTGACGCGAGAATAAGCCATTCGGGCCGGGAGTGCGCCCGAGCGGCAATCTCCCGACCCGAATCCGCCTCGCGAGCGTCCAAAGACGCGATATTGTCAGGCCGGCCACGTCTCTTGCGGGGCGCAGGCCGTCCTTGGAGGCAGCGCTACATCGTCCAGTACGGGTAGATGCTGTAATGGTCGTAGATGCTGCGGTTCCAGTCGCGATTGCCCCAGTCGAAATCGTCGGCGATCGCCTTGTGCGGCGCGCTCTTGAGGCGGTCTTCCGGAATGTCGGCCTCGTAGGCATCGAGTTCGACATTGTATTTCAGGGCCGCCCACGGCACCGGATAATAATCCTCGCCGAGGCCGAGGAATCCGCCGAAGCTCATCACCGCATAGGCGATCTGCCCGCTGCGCTTGTCGATCATCAGCCGATAGATCGTGCCGATCTTGTCGCCGTTGGGACGCCTCACGACTGTGCCGGTCACCTGGTCGCTCGGGATCAGCGCATGCTTTTCAACCGGCTTTTCAGGGACTTCGCTCATGACAATCCTCCGTGGCTTGTTCCTTGGATTGAAACGCGTCTGATGCGCGTTCCGTTCCGCCATGGCGGCAAAAGCCCATGGCGGAGCGCCGCCAGCATCGGCGCAGCCTCACGGCTTGCCAAGGGAAAATCGTCGGAAAACCTCAGCCGGCCGAAGCGGCGTCCTTGACCAGCACGATATGCAGGCTGCGCGGCCCGTGCGCGCCGAGAAACAGCGTCTGCTCGATATCGGCCGAGCGCGACGGCCCGGTGACCATGTTGAGGGCGCGCGGCATCGCGCCCTTGCCGAGGGCCTTGCGCAGCTTCGGCCAGACGCTTTCGAGATCGCCGCCGACATCGGCCGCGCTGAGCACCACGATATGGTTGTCGGGCAGGAAGTTCAGCGTCGTCGGGTTGTCGGCGCCCGACGTCATCACCAGCGTGCCGGTTTCGGCCACGGCACCGAACGCATGGCTGATCGCGTTGAGGTCGTGGCCGTCGCTGCGCCCGCTTGCGATCTCGAGGCTGGTGTCGCGCCACGGCATCGCCGCGAGGCGCGGGTCGCTGCCCATGCGCAGCGTGGCGGGCAGGTTGTGGTCGCGCAGATAGGCCGCGACCGCCTGCGGCACGGCCTCGGGGCTCTCGACCTCGGTCACGGTCGCGGAGGCCGCCTCCGCCATCGCCTTGAACAGGGCGAGCCGGCCGGCGGCATCAAGCTGGCCACGCGCCGGGATCACGCCGAGCGGTGCCTCCGCCAGCCGTTCCTCGACCTCGGCCACGCGGATGCGTTCGGTGCCGGTCACGCTGAGCGAGCGACGCAGGTTGGCGAACAGATCGTCGCGGGCGCTCGTCATGCCGCGCGCTTCCGTTTGGCCCATTGCGCCTGGAACGTGTCGCCTTGCGGCGCCGGGAAGTCGCGATATTTCGTCCAGCCGCCGGCGAAGGGCAGGCTCTTGAAGCGGCCCTTGCTGCGCCCGAGCTTCGAGAGGCTCCACATCGCGGCACGCGTCGTCAAACGGTACAGCGCCGGGCGTCTGGCGAAGAACGCCCACAGGCCGAGGCCGTAGCGCATCGGCGCCGGCATCAGGTGGCGCTCGAATTCGCGCTCGCGCCAGTGCCGCATCATTTTCGGCAGCGGGATTTTCATCGGGCACACGCTCTCGCAGCGCCCGCAGAAGGTCGAGGCGTTGGGCAGGTGGCCGGCCTTGTCGACGCCGATCAGGGTCGGGGTCAGCACCGCGCCCATCGGTCCCGGATAGACCCAGCCGTAAGCATGGCCGCCGACCGCGTGATAGACCGGGCAATGGTTCATGCACGCGCCGCAGCGGATGCAGCGCAGCATGTCCTGGAACTCGCCGCCGAGCATGTTCGAGCGGCCGTTATCGAGGATGACGACGTGGTACTGCTCCGGCCCGTCCGGGTCGCCGGCGCGGCGCGGGCCGGTCGAGAACGTCGTGTAGACGCTCATCTCCTGGCCGGTCGCCGAGCGGGCGAGCACGCGCAGGATCTGGCTGACATCCTCCAGCGTCGGCACCATCTTCTCGATCGAGGCGAGCACGATATGCACCTTCGGCAGCGTCTGCGTCAGGTCGCCATTGCCCTCGTTGGTGACGATGATCGAGGTGCCGGTCTCGGCGATGAGGAAATTCGCGCCGGTAATGCCGACATCGGCGGCCAGGAACTTCTGGCGCAGCACGCCGCGCGCTTCGGTGAGCAGCGAGCGCGGCTCCGATAGGTCGCGCGTGGGATCGAGATGGGTGTGAACGCGCCGGAAATCGCTCTCGATCTGGGCTTTCGTCAGATGCACGGCGGGCGCGATGATGTGGCTCGGCCCTTCGTTGCGCAACTGGATGATATATTCGCCGAGATCGGTCTCGACCGGCGTGACGCCATTGGCTTCGAGATGCGCGTTCAGGCCGATCTCTTCCGAGATCATCGACTTGCCCTTGGTCACGGTTTTCGCGCCGGCCTTGCGGCAGATCTCGAGGATCAGGCCGCGCGCCTCCTCGGCATCGCGGGCGAAATGCACCTGGCCGCCGGCCTCCTGCACCTTCTTCTCGTAGCGCTCGAGATAAAGGTCGAGATGGGCCAGCGTATGGTTCTTGATCTCGCGGGCGCTGTCGCGCAGCGCATCGAATTCGGGCAACTTGTCGACGACCGCCTGGCGCTTGTCGATGAAGCCGAGCCGGACCATGCCGAGCGCCTGCTGCAGGTTGGCGTCGCGCAGCGCCTCATGGGCGTTGCGCTTGAACTGCGGTGATGTCGAGACGGCGCTCATGCGGATTGCTTTCCTTCGCCGATCGGCGCCTCGTCGGTCATGCCGGCCAGCACCTCGGCGACGTGGCGCACCTGCACGGCGCTGCCCTGGCGCTTGAGCTTGCCGGCCATGTTCATCAGGCAGCCGAGATCGCCGGCAAGCAGCGTGGCGGCATGGGTCTTGCCGATGCGGGCGGTCTTCTCGCTGACGATCTTGTCGGAAATCTCGCCGTATTTCACCGAGAACGTGCCGCCGAAGCCGCAGCACACCTCGCTCTCCTGCAACTCGACCAGCGACAGCCCCGCGACGGAGCCGAGCAGCTTGCGCGGCTGCGCCTTGATGCCGAGTTCGCGCAGGCCGGAGCAACTGTCGTGATAGGTGACGGTGCCGTCGAAATGCGCCTTCACCGATTCGACGCCGAGCACGTCGGTCAGGAACGAGATCAACTCGTAGGTCTTGGCGGCGAGCGCATTGGCCTTCGGCGCGAGATTTGGGTCGCCGGCGAACAGTTCCGGGTAATGTTTGCTGATCTGCCCGGCGCAGGAGCCGGACGGCGCCACGACATAGTCATAGGGCTCGAAGGCGGCGATGGTTTGCGCCGCGATGGCGCGCGCCGTGTCGCGGTCGCCGGCATTGAAGGCTGGCTGGCCGCAGCAGGTCTGCGCCGGCACCTCGACGCGGCAGCCAGCATCCTCCAGCAGCTTGGCGGCGGCAAAGCCGATGCTGGGGCGGATGAGATCGACCAGACAGGTCACGAACAGCCCGACGCGCGGTTGCCCCTCAACGCTCAACGAAACTCTCCCCACGGCCGCCGGGCGAACCGCCCCGGGCCGCCATTGTCATGCCGATTGCGTGTGCGCGTCCAGTCCCCATGAAAGGCTGACGGCTGAACCGGGTTAGCTCTTGTTGCCGTCCTTGTCGAACTGCTTGAGATAGGCGATCAGGTTGGTGATGTCCTTTTCGCTGCTCAGGCCGGCAAAGGCCATCTTGGTGCCGGGAATCTTGACGCGCGGATGCTTGATGTAATCGGTGAACGTCGCCTCGTCCCAGGTCAGGCCGGAATTCTTGTTGGCGGCCGAATAATTATAGCCTTCGACCGCGCCGGAATGGCGGCCGATCACGCCGTTCAGTTCGGGGCCGACGGCGTTGCGCGCATTGGGGCCGACCTGGTGGCAGGCGCGGCATTTGTTGAAGACCTTCTCCCCTGCCGCCGCATCCTGGGCGAGCGCGCCGCCGGTCATCAGGATCAGGCTTGCGAGAGCGAGTGCGGTCTTGAACATCTTACCCCTCCAGATGAGCGGAAGTGCCATCCGCCCGATGGACACTGGAACTAGTCAAATCTGGCGGTGATGCCAACCGTTCACACTGTCGCAGCGTCGCTGTTGAGCCGGCCAGGCATGGCGAGGCCGCGGTCCCAATACGGCTCGGCGCCGTAAAGCGCGGCCAGGAAATCGATGAACACCCGCACCTTGTGCGCCAGGTGCCGGCGCGAGGGATAGACGGCATGCACCGCGACGCGGCTGGTGGCGTGATACTCGGGCAGCACGCGCACCAGCCGGCCCTCGCGCAGTTCGGGGCCGACATCCCAGGTCGAGCGCAGCGCGATGCCGATACCGGCCAGCACCGCCTCGCGCACCACCTCGCTCGAATTGGTGCGGATCGGGCTTTCGACGCGCACGCTGACCGGCCCGTCCGGCCCCTCGAGCTTCCAGCTGTCGCCGCCATGCAGCAGCAGCGCGTGGCGGGCGAGGTCGTCGAGCGCGGCCGGCGTGCCGTGGCCGGCGAGATAGTCGGGCGTGGCGCACAGCAGACGGTGGTTCGGTGCCAGTCGCCGCGCCACCAGGCTGGTATCGGCAAGGTCGGCGATGCGGATGGCGAGGTCGAATCCGTCGCCGATCACATCGACGAAACTGTCCGACAGCGCCAGTTCGAGCGTGATCTCGGGATAGCGTTGCAGGAACCCGCGCATATGCGGCGCGATATGCATGCGGCCGAACGAGGTCGGCGCGGTGACGCGCAACAGGCCGCGCGCCACTTCCGAGCGCCGCGATACCCAGGCTTCCGCCTCGTCGACCGTGGCGAGGATCGCCACCACGCGCTCGTAGAAGCCGCGCCCGGTCTCGGTCAGGGCGATCTGCCGCGTCGTGCGTTGCAGCAGGCGGGTGCCGAGGCGCTCTTCGAGCCGCTTGATGCGCTTGGAGATCACCGGTGGCGATAGGCCGAGTTCGCGCCCCGCCGCCGACATCGAGCCGGCGCTGACGACATGGCAGAAAATGTCGAGCTCAGCCAGCCTGTCCATGGATAGCGCACCATATGTGGAAGGATTATTTCCGGAGGGGAAATAATGCTGCCGCATGCTTTGGATTTCAAGCCGGGCGGGATTACCCTATAGCGTGAGCAACCGATGATGCCGGCCGGACCGGTGGAGAGCCATGGACGCCATCGCCTTTCCGCAGCCAAAGCCTGAAATTCTCGCCGCGCGCGCGACGATTATCGCCGGGCTGGCCAAGCTGCTGCCGCCCGAATGCCTGGTGACCGCCGCGGATGAGCGCCGCGCCTTCGAGACCGACGGGCTCGCCGCCTATCGCCGCGTGCCGCTCGCCGTGGCGCTGCCGCGCACCACGGAGGAGGTGAGCGCGGTGCTCGCCTTCTGCAACGCCCATGGCGTGCCGGTCGTGCCGCGCGGCGCCGGCACCTCGCTCTCCGGCGGCGCCATCCCGCAGGAGGATGCCGTCGTGCTCGGCGTCGCCAAGATGAGCCGCGTGCTCGAGGTCAATTTCGCCAACCGCACCATGCGCGTGCAAGCCGGCATCACCAATCTCGGCATTTCGGCGGCGGTGGCGGCGGAGGGCTTCTTCTATGCGCCCGATCCGTCCTCGCAGCTTGCCTGCACCATTGCCGGCAATGTCGCGATGAATTCCGGCGGCGCGCATTGCCTGAAATACGGCGTCACCACCAACAACCTGCTCGGCGTGCGCATGGTGCTGCTCGACGGCACCATCGTCGATCTCGGCGGCGACCATCTCGATGCCGGTGGGCTCGACCTGCTCGGCCTCGTCTGCGGCTCGGAGGGCCAGCTCGGCGTCGTCACCGAGGCGACGGTGCGCATCCTGCGCGCGGCCGAGGGCGCGCGTCCGGTGCTGTTCGGCTTCGAGAGCGCGGGCGACGCGGGGGCGACCGTCGCCGCGATCATCGCCGCCGGCATCGTGCCGGTCGCCATGGAATACATGGACAAGCTGGCGATCGAGATCTGCGAGGCCTTCGCCCATGCCGGCTATCCGCTCGATGTCGAGGCGCTGCTGATCATCGAGGTCGAGGGCTCCGACGCCGAAATGGACGAGACGCTCGCCCGCATCGTCGAGATCGCCACGGCGCACCACGTCAAGACGATCCGCGAATCGAAATCCGCCATGGAGACGGCGGCGATCTGGAAGGGCCGCAAATCGGCCTTCGGTGCCACCGGCCGCATCGCCGACTATATCTGCATGGACGGCACCATCCCGACCGGGCAACTGCCGCTCGTGCTAGCCCGCATCGACGAGATCGTCACCGGTTACGGCCTGCGTGTCGCCAACGTCTTCCACGCCGGCGACGGCAACCTGCACCCGCTCGTGCTCTACAACGTCAACGATCCGGGCGAGGCGGCCAAGGCCGAGGCCGTCGGCGCCGATATCCTCAAGCTGTGCGTCGAGGTCGGCGGCTGCCTCACCGGTGAGCATGGCGTCGGCATCGAGAAGCGCGACCTGATGCGCCATCAGTTCAACGAGGCCGACCTCGCCCAGCAGATGCGCACCCGCGCCGTGTTCGATCCCGCCTGGCTGCTCAACCCGGCCAAGGTGTTCCCGCTGGATGGAAGACTATGACGGCGCGGCTTCTTCCTTCTCCCCTTGCGGGAGAAGGCCCCGGCAGGGGGATGAGGGGTGCCGGCGCATGACCGCCCTTGCCCCCACCACCGAAGCCGAGGTCGCCGACGCCGTGAACGCCGCCCGCGCCGCGGCCCGCCCGCTCGCCATTCGCGGCGGCGGCACGCGGCCGATCGGCCGCCCGGCTCAAATGGCGCAAACGCTTTCGCTCGCAAACCTCACCGGCATCACCTTGTATGAGCCGGCCGAGATGGTGATCGGCGCGCGCGCCGGCACGCCGCTCGCCGAGATCGAGGCCACGCTCGCGGCAAAAGGCCAGATGCTCGCCTTCGAGCCGATGGATCACCGGCCGCTGCTCGGCACGGCGGGAGAGCCGACGATTGGCGGTGTCGCGGCGGCGAATGTCTCCGGGCCGCGCCGCATTCATTCCGGCGCCGCGCGCGACAGCCTGATCGGCGTGCGCTTCGTCAACGGGCGCGGCGAGGCGATCAAGAGCGGCGGCCGCGTGATGAAGAACGTCACCGGGCTCGATCTCGTCAAGCTGCAGGCCGGTGCCTTCGGCACGCTCGGCGTGTTGACCGAGGTGATCTTCAAGGTGCTGCCGCTTTATGAGACCGGCGGCACGCTGGTGCTGGAAGGGCTCGATACCGCCGGGGCCGTCGCTGCACTGTCGGCCGCGCTCGGCTCGCCTTACGAGGTCACCGGCGCGGCCCATCTCCCGCACGGGCTCGAGGACAGGCCGGCCCGCACGCTGATCCGTATCGAGGGCTTTGAAAGCTCTGTTCGTTACCGGCTCGATGCCTTGCGCAAGCTCGTTGCCGGCAAGGCGCCGGCAACGATGCTGCGTGGCGAGGACCATGCCGCACTGTGGCGCGCCGTGCGCGACGTGACGCCGCTCGTGGCGCCGCGTGACGAGGCGGTGTGGCGCATTTCGGTGGCGCCCTCGCAGGCGCCGCGCGTCATGGCGGCGATCGGCGCCTGCCGGGCGTTGCACGATTGGGGCGGCGGCCTGATCTGGCTCGGCCTTCCCGCCGTCGGCGATGCCGGCGCCGACCTGGTGCGCTCAGCCGTCGCCGCCGTTGGCGGCCACGCCACGCTGGTGCGCGCCGATGACACGCTGCGCGCCCGTCTCGCCGTGTTCACGCCGCCCGATCCGGGGCTCGCCCGCATCGTCGCTGGCATCAAGGCAAGCTTCGATCCCGACCGCGTTCTCAATCCGGGCCTGATGCATGCGGGGGTATAGAACGACACCATGAGCGCCGATCTCTCCCTGGCCCCGCCCCGGCGCGGCCTGTCGCTTCATTCCGGCATCGCCATCGCCGGCGGCATCATCATCGCCGCCGCGCTGATCCAGTTCCTGATCGGCCGCAACCCGATCTGCCCGTGCGGCACGATCAAGGTCTGGTATGGCGATCCGAACGGGCCGGAAGGCTCGCAGCACATCACCGACTGGTACACGTTCAGCCACATCATCCACGGCTTCCTGTTCTATGGCGCGTGCTGGCTCATCGCGCGCTGGCGGCGCGTTCCATTCTCGATTGGGCTGGCGCTGGTCGCGGCGACGCTCGTCGAGGTCGGCTGGGAGATGCTGGAGAACAGCCCGCTGATCATCGAGCGCTACCGCACCGCGACCGTGGCGCGCGATTATCTCGGCGACAGCATCCTGAACTCGGTCTCGGACATGCTGGCCATGGCGCTCGGCTTCGCCATTGCCCGGCTGTCGCCGGTCTGGCTGTCGGTCGTGGCGGTGATCGGCATGGAGATCGTCTGCGCCTGGCTGATCCGCGACAACCTGACCTTGAACGTCATCATGCTGCTTTATCCGATCGAGGCGATCAAGACGTGGCAGGCAGGGGGCTGAGGGGCGCGTCATGCAGACCAATTTCACGGCCGAACAACTTGCCGATCCGGCGATGCAATCGTCGGAAAAGATCCTGCGCACCTGCGTGCATTGCGGTTTCTGCACCGCGACCTGCCCGACCTACCTGCTGCTCGGCGATGAACTCGACAGCCCGCGCGGCCGCATCTACCTGATCAAGGACATGTTCGAGAACGGCCGGCCCGCCACGCCGGACGTGGTGACGCATCTCGACCGCTGCCTGTCGTGCCTGTCCTGCATGACGACCTGCCCGTCCGGCGTGCATTACATGCACCTGATCGATCACGCGCGCGCCTATATCAACGACACCTATCGCCGGCCCTGGCACGATCGGCTGCTGCGCGGCGTGCTGAAGCGCGTGCTGCCTTATCCGGGCCGTTTCCGCGCGGCGCTGGTCGGCGCGTTTTTCGGCCGGCCTCTGGCGCCGTTGCTGCGGCGCTTGCCAGTGGTTGGCGGCCGTCTCGGCGCCATGCTGGCGCTGGCGCCTGCCCATCTCCCGCCGCGCTCCGCTGCCGTGCCGGGCGTGAGCTTCCCCGTATCCGGGCGGCGCGGGCGGGTGGCGCTGCTCACCGGCTGCGCCCAGCCGGTGCTCGATCCCGGCATCAACGATGCCACCATCCGGCTGCTCAACCGGCTCGGCATCGAGGTCGTGCTGCCGAAGGGCGAGGGCTGCTGCGGCGCGCTCGTGCATCACATGGGCGAGGAGGCGGCCGGCCTCGCCTTCGCGAAAGCGAACATCGATGCCTGGAGCGCCGAGATTGACGGTAAGGGGCTCGACGCCATCATCATCACCGCCTCGGGCTGCGGCACCACGATCAAGGATTACGGCTTCATGCTGCGCGAGGATGCCGCCTACGCGGAAAAGGCGGCGCGCGTCTCCGGGCTGGCCAGGGACATCACCGAATATCTCGCAAGCCTTGATCTTGGCACGTCGACCGCGCCGCCGCTGACCGTCGCCTACCATTCCGCCTGCTCGATGCAACACGGACAGAAGATCACGGATGCGCCGAAGAAACTGCTGAAAAGCCTCGGATTCACGGTGAAAGACGTGCCGGAAGGCCATATCTGCTGCGGTTCCGCCGGCGTCTACAACATCCTGCAACCCGAAATCGCCGGGCAGTTGCGCGACCGCAAGGTCAAGAATATCGGCCGCACCAGGCCCGATGTCATCGCCACCGGCAATATCGGCTGCATCACCCAGATCGGCCAAGGACTCGCCGCGGCCGGCACGGCGACGCCGATCCTGCACACCGTCGAACTGGTCGACTGGGCAACCGGCGGGCCGCTGCCGCCGGCGCTCGCCGCCGCCGAATTTGCCGCGCCTCGCCCCTTGTTGCAGGCAGCGGAGTGAGCGCGATGGCGTTCGTTGGTTTCGGGCCCGAGGCGTTGCCATTCTTCAAGGCGCTCGCCTTCCACCAGTCGAAGGAATGGTTCGACGACAACCGGGCGCTCTACGAAACCCAGGTCAAGCAGCCCTTCGGCGACCTGATCGAGGACCTGAGCGCGCGTTTCGAGCAGGCCGGCATTCCGCTCAAGGGTAGCCGCAAGGGCTCGCTGTTCCGCCTCAACCGCGACGTGCGCTTCTCGAAGAGTAGGGACCTGTACAAGACCCATGCCGGCGGCACGCTGTCGCGCACCGGCGCCAGGCTCGAGCCCGGTATTCTGTATATCCAGGTCGATCCAAAGGGCTGCTTTCTGGCGGCCGGCTTCTTCCGGCCCGATCCGCCGGTTCTGGCGCGGCTGCGCGCCGCTATCCAGCGCGACCCGGCCGCATATCGTGCCATGCTGGCGGCACTTTCCGGTGCCGGTCTGGCGCTGGCCGAGGCCGAGATGCTGACGCGCCTGCCGCGCGGCTTCGATGCCGTCACCGATCCCGACCTCGCCGCCGCGATCCGGCGCAAGTCCTTCCTCACCCGCCTGCCGGTCGAGGCGGCGCTGGTCGAGACGCCGGCTTTCGCGGATGCGATCGTGCGTTTTGCCGGCAATGTGCTGCCGCTGCTGCGCTGGGGCTGGGGTGCGCTCGTCGAGACACGCGACTAAACCGGGATGCTGGCATGCGGCTAGAGCACATTATGGGTGGAGCAAGTTCGCAACAGACGAACTTGCTCTAGCGATTTCGCCTGCCACGGCAGCCATGCTAAAGCCGTCCCGGTTTTTGAAACACGGCGGCACGGGGGGATTTTTCGATGGCGGTATCGGCCAGGCGTTGCGGTGATCTGCTTAGCCTGTTGCGGGACAAGCGCCCGCTCGTCCACAACATCACCAATGCCGTGGCAATGGATATTTCCGCCAACGTGCTGCTGGCGCTCGGTGCCTCGCCGGCGATGATCATGGCGCCGGAGGAGGTCGAGGATTTCGCCGCCGTCGCCGATGGCCTTGTGGCCAATATCGGCACGCTCTCGGTCGAGTCCGTCAAGGCGATGCGGCTTGCCGCCGCCAAGATGAACGCCCTCGGAAAACCCTGGGTGCTCGATCCGGTCGGCTGCGGCGCGACGCCGTTCCGGCTTGCCGCCGCGCGCGGCCTGGTCGATCTGAAGCCGACGATCATTCGCGGCAATCCCGGCGAGATTGCCGCGCTCGGCGGCGCGCTTGGCGGCTCGCGCGGCGTCGATACCGTGATGACGGCGAAGGCCGCGACCAAGGATGCCGCCAGCCTCGCGCGCCTGTCGGGCAGCGTGGTGGCGATGACCGGCGAGACCGATTATGTCGCCGCCGGCGCGACGATGCTGACCGTCGCCGGCGGCGCTGCCGTGATGCCTTATGTCACCGCGCTCGGCTGTTCGCTCAGCGCCTCGGTCGCCGCTTTCGCGGCCGTCGCCGACAGCCCGCTCGAGGCGGCCGTCGCGGCCTTGGCGATGTTCGGTGTCGTTGGCGCGCACGCGGCGCGCCAGTCCGATGCCCCCGCGAGCTTCCGCACCGCCTTCATCGACGGGCTTTACCGGCTCGAGCCGGATGCGCTCGCGGCGGAAGTGGAGATCGGCGAGGTGACGGGCCTTGCGTAAGCGCCTTGATCTCTCGGTTTATCTCGTCACCGACCCGCGTCTGTGCGCCGGCCTCGGCCTTGTCGAGACGGCGCTGGCCGCCGTCCATGGCGGCGCGGGCATCGTGCAACTGCGCGATACCCAGGCCGGTGGCCGCGCGCTCGTCGAGCAGGCGCGCGCGCTGGTCGCGGCATTGCGTCCGCTCGGCGTGCCGGTGATCGTCAACGACCGCATCGACGTGGCACTCGCAGCCGATGCCGATGGCGTGCATGTCGGCCAGTCCGACATGGCGCCGGCCGACGTCCGCGCCCTGATCGGCCCGGACTTGATCCTTGGCCTGTCGGCGCGCGAGCATGATGAGATCGCCGCCGCTGATCCTGCGCTCGTCGATTACCTCGGCATCGGCCCGATCTTCGCGGTCGATGCGCGCACCAAGCCGAATGCGGCCGAGCCGCTCGGCATTGGCGGTTTCGCGGCGCGCCGGCTGGCCTCGCCGCTGCCGGTGGTGGCGATCGGCGGCATCCAGGAGCAGCATGTCGCGCCGTTGATCGCCATCGGCGCCGATGGCGTTGCCGTCGTCTCGGCGATCTGCGGCCAGCCGGACCCGCAAGCCGCGGCGTATGGCCTCGCCGAAGCGGTTCGCTCCATCAGGCATTGATTGTTTCCATATTGGCATAAGTGAAGATTATTTTTGTCTATGGAGAAAGATCAGGGCGTGGGCTAGCCTCTGGCAAAACCGGAGGATGACCATGAGCAACACCCAGAATACCGTGCCCGGCGTCGCGATCACCGGCCCGATGGTGGCCCGTTACGCGGAAATCCTGACGCCCGAGGCGCTTGGCTTCGTGGCCGAGATCCAGCGCCGCTTCAACCCGACGCGCAAGTCGCTGCTCAACCTGCGCGCCGAGCGCCAGAAGCAGTTCGACGCCGGCAAGACGCCGGATTTCCTGCCCGAGACCAAGGCGGTGCGCGATGCCGACTGGAAGGTCGGCGCGATTCCGGCCGATCTTCTCGACCGTCGCGTCGAGATCACCGGGCCTGTCGACCGCAAGATGGTGATCAACGCGTTGAATTCAGGCGCGAAAGTCTTCATGACCGATTTCGAGGACGCCAATTCGCCGACCTGGGCCAATAATCTCGACGGCCAGATCAACCTCAAGGATTTGTGGACCGGCCGGATCGACTTTACCGATCCCGTGAGCGGCAAGCAGTACAAGCTGAAGCCGAACCCGGCCGTGCTGATGGTGCGCCCGCGCGGGCTTCACCTCGAGGAAAGCCATCTTTCCGTCGATGGCGAGCCGGTTTCCGGCGCCTTTTTCGACTTCGCCCTCTATGTTTTCCACAATGCCAAGGCGATGCAGGCCAAGGGCACCGCGCCGTATTTCTACCTGCCCAAGCTCGAGGGCCATCTCGAGGCGCGGCTGTGGAACGCGGTGTTCGAACATGCCGAGGAGAAGCTCGCTCTGCCGGTCGGCACTTTCAAGGCGACGATCCTGATCGAGACGCTGCCGGCGGCGTTCGAGATGGACGAGATCCTGTTCGAGATGCGCGACCATATCGTCGGCCTGAATTGCGGCCGCTGGGACTACATCTTCTCGTTCATCAAGAAGCTCGCCAACAACCAGGCCTATGTGCTGCCCGATCGCGGCCAGGTCGTGATGGGCAAGGCATTCCTGCGCGCCTACAGCCTGCTGCTGATCAAGACCTGCCACCGGCGCGGCGCCTTCGCCATGGGCGGCATGGCGGCGCAGATTCCGGTCAAGAACAATCCGGCCGCCAACGAGGCCGCCTTCGCCAAGGTGCGCGCCGATAAGGAGCGCGAGGCGGGCGATGGCCATGACGGCACCTGGGTCGCCCATCCCGACCTCGTGCCGGTGGCGATGGAAGTGTTCGACCGGCTGATGCCGCAGGCCAACCAACTGTCCAAGCTGCGCGAGGACGTGGCGATGACGGCCAAGGACCTGCTCGAGGTGCATGAGGGCACGCGCTCGGAGGCCGGTTTCCGCGAGAATATCCGCGTCGGCGTGCAATATATCGAGGCGTGGCTGCGCGGGCGCGGCGCCGTGCCGATCTACAACATGATGGAGGATGCCGCGACCGCCGAGATTTCGCGCGCCCAGATCTGGCAGCAGGTCAAATACGGGCTCGATCTCGATCAGGGCACCAAGGCGACGCCGGAACTGTTCGAGCGCTGCCTCAAGGAGGAGATGGAGCGCGTCAAGGGCGAGGTCGGGGCGGAAAATTACGCCAAGGGCCGCTTCCCGGAGGCGATCGACCTGTTCCGCACCCTGTCGCTGGCGGCCAAGTTCGAGGACTTCCTGACCGTGCCGGCTTACAAGCTGATCGCGTAAGGACGCACGGGCGGCGAGCGCAGCGCTTTTCGCATCGGGCTGGGCCGGTCGAGCTGGCCCATGACGGTGGAGAGGGACGTGCGAGCCTTGCCGCCGTCAGCGGCGGAGTTGATCCGCCGACCCCGCCCTGCGGAGCGGCGCGAAGATGACAAATAATTCACCTTCGCCGCCGCTGACAAATCGCGCCACAATCCCCAGCTAACGTCCCAGTGCCGGAGTTCCTCCGGCGCCCGAACGGCAGGAGAATGGTGCAATGACCCCGCAGGAACGCGACGTCATTACCGGAATTTTCGAACGCTTGAAACAGGCCGGCGACGCTCCGCGCGATCCGGAGGCGGAACGCTTCATCGCCGATCAGGTCGTCAGCCAGCCCCATGCGCCCTATGTCATGGCGCAATCGCTCTATGTCCATGAGCAGGCGGTCGCCAACCTGCAGGCCCAGGTCGAGCAGTTGCAGGCCCGGCTGCGCGAGGCGCAAGCCGAGCAGAGCAGGCCGCAGCCATCGGGCGGCTTCCTGTCCGGCCTGTTCGGTGGGGGGGCGAGCGCACCCGCGCCGCAGCGGCCCTCCGGCATGCCGCCGCAATCGGCCGGTTACGCGCCGAACCAGCAGGCGGCGCCTCAGGCGGCTCAGTTTGGCGGCCAACCCGGCGGCCAGCCCGGTGGCCAGCCTGGTCCTTGGGGCCAGCAGCAGGCGCCTGCCGCCGGCGGCTTCCTGCGCACGGCGGCGACCACCGCGGCCGGCGTGGCGGGCGGCATGATGCTCGGCAATGTGCTGATGAACGCCTTCGGTGGCGGTGGTCAGGCCCATGCCGCGACGCCGGCTGCCGGCGCGCTCGATAGCTCGACCTTCGGCGACGCGCTGAACGGCAAGGGCGATCAGCCGGCGCAATCCTATGATGACGGCTATCAGGATGCGCAGCAGGATGCCGATCTCGACCGCCAGCAGGCGGCCGACGATGCCTACCAGGACGCCCAGCAGGATGCGTCCTTCGATGATGATGGCGGCTTCGACGACGGCGGCGACGACTGGGCCTGAGCGCGGCAATCGCACCCGTAAACGGAACAGGCCGGGCAAACGCCCGGCCTTGTCATGTGCGGAAACACCCTGTGCCTCATATCGGGAGTCGGAATATCGGAAGTCGGAGCCCGAAATTCCGTCTCACAACAAACGCGACCTCATCCTGAGCTTGTCGAAGGATGTTTCCTCGCCCTCTGGACCATCCTTCGACAAGCTCAGGATGAGGTCGCGTTTATGGAGAGGGAAAGCCCCATCGGCCGCCGCCGTCGGCCGTGAAGGGCCGGCCTGAGGCTTACATCACCACGACCTTGGTGCCGACCTTGACGCGGTTATACAGGTCGATGACATCGGCGTTGAGCAGGCGGATGCAGCCCGAGGACACGTTGGTGCCGATGGTGTGGGGCTCGTTGGTGCCGTGGATGCGGTAGAGAGACGAGCCGAGATACATGGCGCGCGCGCCGAGCGGATTGGCCGGGCCGCCGACCATGTGGCGCGGCAGGTCCGGGCGGCGCTTCAGCATTTCGGCCGGCGGCGTCCAGCCCGGCCACTCGGCCTTGCGGGTCACGGATTTGGTGCCGGCCCATTTGAAGCCGGGCCGGCCGACGCCGACGCCGTAGCGCAGCGCGCGCCCGTTGCCCTGCACCAGGTACAGGAATTTATGCGGCGTATCGATGACGATGGTGCCGGGCGGCTGGCGGCTGTCATAGGCGACTTCCTGCCGGCGATAGATGGGATCGAGCCCGCGCTCGACCGGATAGGCGCCGAGCGACGCCTGCCGTTCGGCCGGGCGCGCCGCCGGCACGCGCTCGATGAATTGCGGCGCAGCCTCCGGCTCTTCCGGGGTGTTGAAACCGGCATTGCCCCAATAGGCGCGCGTCGCCGGCGGCGCGGCGCGAATCTGGCGCCGGGTTTCCGCCCGGGTTTGCGGGTTGGGATTCTGCGCGCTGAACAGCATTTCGATGAAACCGCCGCCGAGCCCGCCTTGGCCGGCCGCGGCCGGCTGCGCCATGACGGGGGCGCCAAGCAGCATCAGGGCGGTGCCGGCGGCGCTCAGCCAGGAATATCTCGGCCAGGAATATCCAGGGTGCATTACGAAGACTCTCGATCGATGACAGGACCTGCAAAGGCTGGCGCGATGGAAAGCGCCGTTGCGCCGGCGAGAGTGGCCGCAGCCCTTTAATGAAGTGCCAGCATCGCCCGGGTTTGCGCGTGGAAAAGCGGCGCGGCCGCCAGCTTCGTCTCGCTATGCTTGACCGAGTGTTGACTTGAGCAGGTGATGGTAAATGCAAACGTGATCGACGTGGTTTACGGACCGTTTCGGTCTTGCGGTGGCAAGCCGGTCTGCCGCCGGCTCGCCAGCATCATGCGCAGATCGCCGGCATTGAACAGATATTGCATGGCGAGATAGGCGCTCGCGCCGAGTGCGCCCGAGATCGCCAGCGCCGTGAAACCGGGCGTGAGGCCGCTGAGCGGCCACAGCACCAGCGTCATGGCGGCGAGGCCGGCAAGGCAGCCGATCATGGCGCGGATGCGCGGCAGGACCGGCATGATCGCGAACACGAACACGATGGTGACGGCGAGCGCCAGCACCATCGCCATGGTCTGGGCCTGCGCGTAGGCCGTGCCGGGCGCGCCGGCCGGGAGCCGGTAGATCAGCGCGATGTCGGCCAGGATGCCGACGAGGCCGGCGATGATGATCGGATAGGTGCGGTCGCGGATCTGCAGCACCGGGTTGAAGCCGAACAGCATCAGCGACAGCGCCGCGAGGCCGGGGATCAGTTGCGCGACATAATTGGAGAACACGCCCTTGAACTCGGCCGGGATGAAGATCGCGTCGAGGCTCGGCAACACGAACCACAGGCCGAGCCCGAGCGGCACGATGGCGCCGATCAGGATGCCGAGATTATGCGAGAGCTGCTCCCTGGCGGCGGCGAGCCCGCGCTCGTGATGGATGCGCACGGCAAGCTGGAACAGCAGGATGTCGAAGGCCGAGCCGATGGTCGAGAACAGCTTGGTGCTGATGTCGAAGGCCAGCGAATACTGGCCCATTTCGGCGACGCCGAGCGCTATCGAGATCGCGGCCCGGTTATAGATCGGCACGATCTGGTAAAAGGCGTTGGCGAGCACGATCGGCAACGCATAGGCGAGCAGGCTGACGGCGATCGAGGGCAGCGGCGGCCCGCCGGGGCCGGGCTCCGCCAGCGGCTTGCGCACGGTGAGCCAGGCGATGACCTGGCTCAGGCACAGGCCGGCGAGCACGATCACCGGATCGCGGAAATACCACGCGCCGCCGACCGTCAGCACCAGCGAGAACAGGTTCTTGCCGACGACGATCGTCGCATAGAGCGGATCGTTGAACAGCGCGCGCGTCATGGCGGTGTGATAGTCGAACAGCGCGTAGCTGATCGCCATCGCCGGCACCATGGCGGCGAGCGCCGTCGAGACGCCGAAATCGACGCCGCTGACCAGGCAGATCGTGCTGGCGGCGCACACGATCAGCGACGAGATCATGAAGCCGGCATCGAGCGTGCGGCGCAGGCTCGGCCGCGCGGCGCGCGTCTTCTGCGAATAGAAGCGCGTCGTGCTCAGCTTGACCCAGTCGATGAAGGTCACGTTGATCAGCACGCCGATCGCCTGCGCGAAGGCATAGCGTCCGAAATCGGCCGGGCCGAGGAAATGCGCCACCAGCAGGCCGAGGGCGAAGTTGAAGCCGGCATTGACGATGAATGTGACGAGAACCAGCATTGCGTGTCGTGTTCGGCCCTGGCCCTTGACGAAAAACTGTTCTGGCCGGGCCTTGCCGATCCATCGGCCACATGGCGAGCCGCTGCGACAATGCAGGCGGGCCGCTTTACAAATCCATAAGGCGCCGCGCTCCCGGCCGCCGCCATGCTGGCCAGTTGCGCCTTGCCGTGCTACCAGCGGCGCATGGCGGCCGCACCGGCCAGCCGCACCGCGCGGGTTAACCATCGTCCCCGCGCTGGCCGCAGGCCGTCCGCGAAAACCCTTGACTCCAGCGGCCTCAATTCCTATCTCCGGTCCACTTCTGGCACTCTCCCAGGGTGAGTGCCAGCGAGCCTATCCGTTATCCCTTCACCGGCGCGCGGCCTGATCCGTGCGTCGCAACATGTGAGGAAACCATGAAGTTTCGTCCTCTGCACGACCGCGTCGTCGTTCGCCGTCTCGACAGCGAAGAGAAGACCAAGGGCGGCATCATCATCCCCGACACCGCCAAGGAGAAGCCGCAGGAAGGCGAGATCATCGCCGTCGGCTCGGGCGCGCGCGACGAGGCCGGCAAGCTGGTTCCGCTCGACGTCAAGAAGGGCGACAAGATTCTGTTCGGCAAATGGTCCGGCACGGAAGTGAAGATCGACGGTCAGGACCTCCTGATCATGAAGGAATCCGACGTGATGGGCGTGATCGGCTGATCGACGCCCATTCTTTTTGATTTCAACACCCTCATACCAGTTCAAACGGAGGCCTGATCCATGGCTGCCAAGGACGTAAAATTCTCCACCGACGCCCGCGACAAGATGCTGCGCGGCGTGGAAGTTCTCAACAATGCCGTCAAGGTCACGCTCGGTCCGAAGGGCCGCAACGTCGTGATCGACAAGTCGTTCGGCGCTCCCCGCATCACCAAGGACGGCGTCACCGTCGCCAAGGAAGTCGAGCTTGCCGACAAGTTCGAGAACATGGGCGCGCAGATGGTGCGCGAAGTCGCCTCGAAGCAGAACGACCACGCCGGTGACGGCACCACGACCGCGACGGTGCTCGCCGCCTCGATCGTGCGCGAGGGCGTCAAGGCGGTTGCCGCCGGCATGAACCCGATGGACCTCAAGCGCGGCATCGATCTGGCCGTCGAAGCCATCGTCGCCGACCTCAAGAAGAACTCCAAGAAGGTCACCTCGAACGACGAAGTCGCCCAGGTCGGCACGATCTCGGCCAATGGCGACGCCACCGTCGGCAAGATGATCTCGTCCGCCATGCAGCGCGTCGGCAACGAGGGTGTCATCACCGTCGAGGAAGCCAAGACCGCCGAGACCGAGCTCGACGTCGTCGAGGGCATGCAGTTCGACCGCGGCTACCTGTCGCCGTATTTCATCACCAACGCCGAGAAGATGATCGCCGAGCTCGAGGACCCCTACATCCTCATCCACGAGAAGAAGCTCTCGTCGCTCCAGGCCATGCTGCCGGTGCTCGAGGCCGTCGTCCAGACCGGCAAGCCGCTGCTGATCGTCGCCGAGGACATCGAGGGCGAGGCGCTTGCCACCCTCGTGGTCAACAAGCTGCGTGGCGGCCTCAAGGTTGCCGCCGTCAAGGCGCCGGGCTTCGGTGATCGCCGCAAGGCGATGCTCGAGGACATCGCCATCCTGACCAGCGGCACCATGATCGCCGAGGATCTCGGCATCAAGCTCGAGAACGTCACGATCAAGGATCTCGGCCGCGCCAAGCGCGTGCGCATCGAGAAGGAAAACACCACGATCATCGATGGTTCCGGCAAGAAGAAGGACATCGAGGGCCGCGTTGCCCAGATCAAGGCGCAGATCGAGGAGACCACCTCGGACTACGATCGCGAGAAGCTCCAGGAGCGCCTGGCCAAGCTCGCCGGCGGCGTCGCGGTGATCCGCGTCGGCGGCGCGACCGAGGTCGAGGTCAAGGAGAAGAAGGACCGCGTCGACGACGCCCTGAACGCGACCCGCGCGGCCGTGGAAGAGGGCGTGCTGCCGGGCGGCGGCGTGGCGCTGCTGCGCTCGCTCGCGGCCATCGGCAAGATCAAGACCGCCAATGACGACCAGAAGACCGGCGTCGAGATCGTCCGCAAGGCGATCGTCGCCCCGGCCCGCCAGATCGTCGACAATGCCGGCGATGACGGCGCCGTCGTCATCGGCAAGCTGATCGAGGCCAAGGACTACGCCTACGGCTACGACGCCCAGACCGGCCAGTATGGCGACATGGTCAAGGCCGGCATCATCGACCCGACCAAGGTCGTGCGCACCGCGATCCAGGATGCGGCCTCGATCGCCGGCCTGATGATCACCACGGAAGCGATGATCGGCGAGCTGCCGCGCAAGGATCCCCCGCCGGCCATGCCGGGCGGCGGCGGCATGGGCGGCATGGACTTCTAAGAAGTCCATCCACACCAAGAGCATAATGAGAGGCCGGCGTTTCGCCGGCCTCTTTTTTGTTGCCGGCGCGAGGCGTTTGCAGGCGTGCAAAGCCCGGTTTTCGCCGGCCGGGGTTTTGTGCAGCGCACAAATGCCCTATCTAGCAGGGTGAAAGCAACAGGCGGCCGGGGGCCGCCCCACCTGAACTGGACACGCGCAATGAACCACACCACCGTGACAAGCGCCGCCTCGCTGGCCGGCCGCATGCTGCTCTCGCTGATTTTCATCACCAGCGGCTGGAGCAAGATCGCCGGTTACGCCGGCACCGCCGCCTATATGGCCAAGGCCGGCCTGCCCGGCGGGCTGCTGCCGCTCGTCATCCTGACGGAACTGGGCGGCGGCCTGCTGATCCTGTTCGGCTACCGGACCCGCCTTGCCGCGCTGCTGCTCGCCGGATTCTGCGTCATCGCCGGCTATCTGTTCCACTTCGATCCGGCCAGCCAGGGCCAGATGATCAATTTCTGGAAGAACCTCACCATCGCCGGCGGTTTCCTGACGCTGATGGCGCATGGCGCCGGCGGCTGGTCGCTCGATCACTTGCGCGCGCGCACCGCCTGACAGCGTCCTTGCATGCATCAAGCGTGGCCGGGCGGTCCCTCCTTGCCGGAGCGGGCCGTCCGGCCTTGTTGCGTTCGTGGCTGGGCATTCGACCGATTTACGCCTAATTAGCGGCTTCCAATGTGATTCCCCGCGCGCCTAAGGTTACCCCGCATGCAGATCGTCGCCCTGGTCACCGCCATTCTGTCGATCCTGCTTGGCGTGTTCAGTTGGGACGGCGGCAGCCTGCCATTCTACGTGCCGGTCTCCGGCCTGATCCTCGCCGGCATCGTGTGGGCGTCGCGCCCGATCTCGACCTTCCTGAAGGTCTTCGTGGTGATGTACGCGCTCGGCTTCATGTTCCTGGCGCTGATGAGCTATCTCGGCGCCATCCACATGTTGCCATCGAGCGTGATGGCGCTGTTGCCGCCGCCCTTCATGGCCTCGGCCGCGGTCGGTTTCGCGGCCATCGTCTATGGCGTGTCCTTCATCCCGCTGATCCGTACCGTGATGGGCCTGACCGACCCGTATTTCGACGCGCCCGAGAAGGACACGGGCGATTTCGGCCGCCTGAGCCGGTTTTTCCCGAGCCGGGGTGCTGCCGCGCGCGCGCTGATCGGCTTCATCATCGCCAATAACTTCATCCAGGTGGCGATGCAGATCAGGCTGAACATCTGGTATCGCGACCTGTTCAACGCGCTGCAATCGAAGGATGCGGCCGCGTTCTGGTTCCAGATGTGGTCGGTTTTCGTGCCGTTGCTGGTGTGCTGGATCATCTCTCAGATGCTCGACATCTGGAGCGACAGCATGCTGCAGATTCGCTGGCGCACCTGGCTCAGCCGCAATTATTTCTCGCGCTGGCTGAATGACGGCACGCATTACCGCATGCAGTTGCTCGGGCTTGCCGCCGACAACCCGGACCAGCGCATCGCCGACGATGTCGACAGTTTCATCTCGCAGACCATGGCGCTCTCGACGCGGCTGCTGGCGCAACTGGCGACGCTGGTCTCGTTCACCGTCATCCTGTGGGAGATTTCGAGCGGCTTCGTCTTCCCCGGCACCAATGTCGTCGTGCCCGGCTTCCTGGTCTGGGTCGTGCTCGCCTATGCCATCATCGGCACGCTGTTCACCCACCTCATCGGCCGGCCGCTGATCCGGCTCGACTTCCTGCGCCAGCGCGTCGAGGCGAATTTCCGCTTCGCGCTCGCCCGTTTGCGCGAATATGGCGAGCAGGTCGCGCTGCTCTCGGGCGCGGAAGCCGAGCAGAAGCGCCTGCGCGCCCGCTTCGGCGATATCGTCGACAACTTCATCGCGCTGCTGATCCGGCGCCTGAAGCTCGTCGGCTTCACCTTCTCGTGGCAGCAGATGAGCGTCGCCTTCCCCTATATCCTGACGGGCTCGTATTTCCTCGCTGGCAAGATCACGCTCGGCCAGTTGCAGCAGGGCGCGCAGTCCTTCGGGCAGGTCAACAGCGCGATGAGCTTCTTCATCACCTCGTATCAGACGCTGGCCGCCTACAAGGCGATCATCGACCGCCTGACCACCTTCAATGACGGCATGCGCCGGGCCGATGCCATCGGCGCCGCCCAGCCCGAGCCGCATCAGGGCCCGGCCGATCATGTCGCGATCAGCGATCTGGCGCTCAAGCTCCCCAACGGGCGCACCATCGCCACCGTGCCGGAATTCACCTTCCGGGCCGGTGAGCGCACGCTGGTCACCGGCCCGTCCGGCTCGGGCAAGTCGACGCTGTTCCGGGCGCTTGCCGGCGTGTGGCCGTTCGTCAGCGGCCAGATCACCGTGCCGGCCGGCAAGACCGTGCTGCTGTTGCCGCAGCAGCCCTATATCGCGCAAGGCACGCTGCGCGAGGCGGTCACCTATCCGGAAGCGAGCAAGGCGTTCGACGACGCGGCGGTGCGCGCCGCGCTCGAGGCGGTCAAGCTCGGCCATCTCGTCGCCGAACTCGACAACGAGGACCTGTGGGCGCAGCGCCTGTCGGGCGGCGAGAAGCAGCGCCTGTCGATTGCCCACGCCCTGCTCGCCAAGCCGGACTGGCTCTTCCTCGACGAGGCGACGGCGGCCCTCGACGAGCCGCTGGAAGCGGCGATCTACCAGGCTATCGGCGAGATGCTGCCGGAGACCACCATCGTCTCGATCGGCCATCGCAGCACGCTGGTCGATCTGCACCAGCGCCGCGTCGACCTCCGGCCCGGCGACGATGGCATCTCGACGCCGCGCGAACTGGCGCCCGCCAGCGCGTGAAGCGTTGGCCGTCTCGCCCCGGCCTTGAGCCGGGGCCTATGGAAACGAGACGCTTGCAGGCAAAGCTGGGTCCCGGCTCAAGGCCGGGACAAGGGGGAGGCGAAGGAAGCTCTGCCTGCCGCTCTCAATACGCCCGTTCGAAGCGCAGCGTGCCGGCCGCGCCCTTGAGCACGAGCGCGCCGGGCGGGGTCGACCAGCGCAAACCCGAATGCAGCGCGTAGAGATAGCGCCGCTCGAGCGCCATGACCGGGCCGGGGCAGGCGCGCTTGGTCATCGCCACGGGGCCCATGGCGAGCCGGCCGTTCTTCAGCGGATACATCGCCGCCGACCAGCTGTTGCAGCCGCTCGAGCCGCTGCCGCGAAACGTGTCGTCGACCCTGAGCGTCAGGTTGCCGCTGACCGCCTTGCCGTTGATGCTCGCGAGGCGAAACGACTGGCCGATCGGAAACGGATCGAGCTTGAGCGGCTTTTGCGGCGCCTTGCGCGGCGCGGCCTGCGCCAGGGCGGGCGCAACAAGCCCGGCCGCCAGCGCCAGGAGGAGGACATAGCGTGTCATCGCGCCAGGATAAGTCATCGCTGCGCCACGATCCAGCCCGGCCGGGCGGCGTCAGCCGACACGGGCGGTCAGCTTCTCGTCGAGCGGGTTCTGGCGCGAGAACACATAATCGAGCCTGGTGACGATGGCCGTGTCCGCGCCCTGCTCGATCAGCCAGCCGGCGAGATCAGCGGCGCGGCCGTGCGGCACATGCAGCACCAGATCGCCGCACGATTCGGTGCGCAGCGCCACGGCGCCGAAATGCGTGCCGGCCTGCTGCGCGAGCGCCGGCATCGTGCCGGAGGGAAAGCGTGCCCGCACCTCGCGCTGCGTGCGGGCGCGTTCCTCCGCCGCGATGCGTGCGAGAATGGCGCGGGCGGCGCAGCGCGCCTTCGGCGTCCAGTTGGCGCCGACCGAGGCGACGAGATTGGCCTCCGATTGCAGGATCGTGCCGTCCTCCAGCACCTTGAGCCCGTTGGCGGCGAGCGTCGCGCCGGTCGTGGTGATGTCGACGATCAACTCGGCCGCGCCCGAGGCCGGCGCCCCTTCGGTCGCGCCGAGGCTCTCGACCAGCCGGTAATCGCTGACGCCGTGGCGGGCGAGGAAGTCGCGCGTCAGGTTCAGGTATTTCGTGGCAATCCGCATGCGCCGGCCATGGCGGCCGTGGAACGAGGCGGTGACATCTTCCAGATCGGCCATGTTGCGCACGTCGATCCAGGCCTGCGGCACGGCGACGACAACATTGGCCTGGCCAAAGCCGAGCGGCGTCAGCAGCTCGACCTTGGCGTCGGCGTCGGGAATGCTCTCGCGGATCAGGTCCTCGCCGGTGACGCCGAGATGGGCGCCGCCGGCCGCCAGCTTGGCGCTGATCTCGGAGGCCGACAGGAACAGCACCTCGACATCGGCGACGCCGGCGAGGCTGCCGCTATAGTCGCGGCTGCCGCGGCCCTGTTGCAGCACCAGCCCGGCGCGCGCGAAGAAATTGGCGGCGTTCTCCTGCAACCGCCCCTTGGACGGCACCGCAAGGATGAGTTTGCCGTTGCCCGCGCCGCTCATGCCGTTTCTCCGAAGCGCTCGACCCAGATGGCGCAGCCGACCGCCGGCACCGGCTCGCGCGCGCCGAGGCGGGTCAGCAGGTTGTCGTAGCGCCCGCCGGCGATCAGCGTCGCCGGCTGGCCCGGCGCCGTCATCTCGAACACGAAGCCGGTATAATAATCCATGTTGCGCGTGAAGGCGGTCGCGACCTTGAGCGCCTCGATATCGATGCCGCGCGCCGCCATGAAGCCGGTGCGGGTGTCGAATTCGTCGAGTGCCGCGTCGATCGCAAGGCCCGCATCCTGGCTGAGCCGGCGCGCCTTGGCGGAGACCTCGTCCGGGTGGCCGCTCAGCGCTAGGAAATCGCCGATCAGCGCCGCGTTCTCGCCCGACAGGGCCGCGCCGTTCTGGCCCGCCTTGGCGAGGAAGCGCTCGGCGATGTCGCTGACGCTGCGCCCGCCGACATTCTGCAAGCCGGCGATCGACAGCACATCGGCGACGAAGGCCTGCGCCTGCTGCTTGTCGACGCCTTCGAGCGCCGTGAGCAGCCCGGCATAGCCGCCGAGGCTCGATGCCGTGTCGCCCTCCGGCGCATCGAGGAGCGCCGCCGGCGGCTGGCCGCCGGCGAGCCGCCGCCGCAGCCGGCGCATGGTATCGGCCGGGAGTTTCAGCCCGGCAAGCACCGCGTCGAGCAGCCCGACATCGCCGAGCGCGATCTGAGGTGCGGCGACGCCGAGCGCGCGGCACGCCTGCAACGCGATATCGAGCGTCTCGGCATCGGCGGCGGCACGATCCGTACGCCCGAGCGATTCGATGCCGCCTTGCAGGAACTCGCCGCTGCCCTGCGGCCGGTGCCGGAAAA
This sequence comes from uncultured Alphaproteobacteria bacterium, assembly GCA_937988775.1. Taxonomy (GTDB): domain Bacteria; phylum Pseudomonadota; class Alphaproteobacteria; order Rhizobiales; family Beijerinckiaceae; genus CALKHP01. Next base: position 230,190 of record CALKHP010000052.1, on the reverse strand, counting down.
CCGGGCCGCAATACCAGTAATTGGCCGGCATCGCCTTCGGCATGTCGGCGAGATAGGCGCGCGCCACCGGAATGGTGAACTCGGGCCTCAGGCAATATTCGCGGCCGGTGCCGTCATAGGTGAGGAACAGGCGCCGGCGGATATCCTCGCCCGACAATTCGAGAAAGCTGTCGGCCGGCTGCAGCAGCGCCGGGTCGGCGCGGCCATAGCCCGTCGGCTCGAACAATGCCGCCAGCGCCGCCTCGCGCGATTGCTTGGTCTTGAGCATGAAAACCCCTTGATCGCGCGGTTCTTAGCAAAGACGGGCGCGCGATGCGACTGTTCCGGTGAAACAACGTTTACGAGCCCTGTTGCCGCGAAGCGAGCAGCCGCAAATGCGGTGTTTCGAGCAATTCCGATCAAGGTGTTGATTTGCAACATCCGCCGGCAATGCGCGGATATGCCGGTTTTTTGGGCCAAAAGCATAAATCATGGACGTGACAAGCGCCGGCGCCGGGAGGAATTTCGCGGCGGATATTCCTCCCGAAGGGCACCCCCCATGAAGTTCATCGCCGCCTCGATCGCCACGCTCGCCCTGATCTCCTCCGCGCAGGCCGCCGACCTGCCGATCCACAAGCCGGCCCCGGCGCCGGTCGCCGCCACCGCCTGCCTCGAGAAGAACGGCCTTGCCACCGATGTGTTCGGCTTCAACACCGGCTCCGATGTCAACGATGTCGGCGCGCTGTCCGGCTCGCTGACCTATGGCGGCAGTTTCGGTGCGCGCAACGGCAGCGCCGACGGCCATCTCGCCACGGCGCAGCTGTCCTACGGCGCCTTCCCCTGCGTCAAGATCGGGCCTTACCTGTTCGCCGGCGCGGCCAATTCGAAAGCCTATGGCTTCAACGCGCTGCACGGGTCGCAATATGGCGGCGGCATCGAGGTGAAATACAAATTCCTCGGCCGCGATACCCATGGCGTCGGCGCGACCTTCGACCTCGCCTTGCAGGGCGCGGCGCTGAGCGGCGGCCTCTATGGCCCGCCGGGCTTGCGCTCCGACAGCAGCTGGGACGCGGTCTACAGCCTGTTCCTCGACAAGGAGCTGATCGCCGGCAAGCTGTATGGCGCGCTCAATCTCGGCATGGATTCGAACTGGACCGACATGCCGCAATTGTTCAAGTCGGGCTATGCGCGCGCCTCGACGCTGCGCATCGGCGCCTCGCTCGCCTATCAGATCATTGACGGCGTGTTCATCAGCGCCGAACTCGACCATTTCCGGCGCTATGACGCCGTGTTCTTCGGCGACGAACTTGGCTATGCCACCTATGCCGGGCCGGGCATCTACTGGCAGGCGACCAAGGACCTGGCGCTTTCGGCCGCCTGGGATATCCAGCTTTCCGGCAAGGCGAAAGGCGTGCCCGGCAATCTCGACCTGAGCGATTTCTCGCAGCACATCGTCAAGGCGAAGCTCGCCTACGGTTTCTGAGCCGCCGCGCCTTTCGTATCGGGATGGGCCGGTCGAGCCGGCCCATGACGGTTGGTGAGGCGCGGTCGGTCGAGGCTGGGTGCCGGGTCAAGCCCGGCACAAGACCGCTCAGTTTCCTCGCGCGTCTTGCCCCGGACTTGATCCGGGGCCCAGGCGATTGCTTGCGCCCGTCAGCCCTTGCGCGCCAAAACCCGCCTGACGCCGGCCACCAGATCCTCGCTCCTGACCGAGAACTGCGCTTCCGCCTGCTGGGCGAGATATTCGCTGCGATCCTTGATGGCGCGCAGCGTCGCGCCGAGCTTGAGGTCCTTGATCTGGACCTCGCCCGCCGCGCGCTCGTTCGAGCCCTGGATGACCGCGCAGGGCGAATTGCGCCGGTCGGCATATTTCATCTGCGCGTTCATGCCGGCGGCGCCGAGATACATCTCGGCGCGGATGCCGGCCTGGCGCAGCGTGGCGACGAGCTTCTGGTAGCTGGCGGCCTGATCGCGATCCATCACCAGCACCACGACCGGGCCGGTTTCGTCCTCGGTGCTGACCTTGCCGAGATGGGTCAGCGCCGCGATGAGCCGCGACACGCCGATCGAGAAGCCGGTCGCCGGCACCGGCTCGTCGCGAAAGCGGCCGACGAGCCCGTCATAGCGCCCGCCGCCGGCGACCGAGCCGAAGCGCACATTGCGGCCATCCTCGTCGCGCACCTCGAAGGTCAGTTCGACCTCGAACACCGGGCCGGTGTAATATTCGAGCCCGCGCACCACGGACGGGTCGATCAGCACGCGGTCCTCGCCATAGCCGGACGAGGCCGTCAGGGCCGCGATCTGCGCCAGTTCGTCGATACCCTCTTCGCCAGCGCCCGCCAGCGTCAGCGTCCGCAAATTGGCGATCGTGGCGGCGTTGTCGCCGGCGCGCGCGCTCGTGAAGGCGAGGATGGTCGCGGCCTGGCTGTCATCGAGCCCGGCACCTTTGGTAAAATCGCCGCTCTCGTCCTTGCGGCCGGCCCCGAGCAGAAGTTTCACCCCGTCGGGGCCGAGCCGGTCGAGCTTGTCGATGGCGCGCAGCACGGTCAGGCGGCGGCCGGCATTGGCCTCGCCGCCGAGCCCGATCGCCTCCATCACGCCGTCGAGCACCTTGCGGTTATTGACCTTGACGATATAGGCGCCGCGCGGGATGCCGAGCCGCTCCATGGTGTCGGCCGCCATCATGCAGATTTCGGCATCGGCCGCCGGCGAGGCGCTGCCGACGGTATCGGCATCGCATTGCATGAACTGGCGGAAGCGCCCCGGTCCGGGCTTCTCGTTGCGGAAGACATAGCCGGCGCGGTAGCTGCGATACGGTTTCGGCAGCCGGTCGAAATGCTCGGCGACGTGGCGGGCGAGCGGCGCGGTCAGGTCGTAGCGCAGGCTGAGCCATTGCTCGTCATCGTCGCGGAACGAGAACACGCCGGCATTCGGCCGGTCGGTATCGGGCAGGAACTTGCCGAGCGCCTCGGTATATTCGACGAACGGCGTCTCGACCGCCTCGAAACCGTACAGTTCGTAGACCTCGCGGATCGTCTCCAGCATGCGGCGTTGCGCGCCAAGCGCGGCCGGGCCGTGATCGATGAAGCCGCGCGGCAGGCGGGGCAGGGTCTTGGCGAGTTTGCTGAGCGTATCGGACATGGCGCTTCGCTTAGCGCGCGGGCTCGGTTTTGTCATCGCCGAATCGGAAGGGGCGCCCGTCTCGTCCGCACGTTAAGGCAGGGCCGGGCGATGGCGCGCTTTTCGCATCGGGATGAGCCGGTCAAGCCGGCCCATGACGGCGGAGGAGCGAGCGCGAACATTGCAGCCGTCATCGGCGGACTTGATCCGCCGATCCCGCTTCGCAAAGGCTCACTGTCACCAGTGTCATTCCCGACGCGCGTCAGCGCGATCGGGAATCCAGGGGCCGTTTACGCGGCGGCTCTGGATTCCCGCCTCCGCGGGAATGACAAGCGCAAACGTCTTCCCCCGGACTTGATCCGGGGGCCAGGGAAACGAGATGTTGGCCGTCTGGGTCCCGGCTCAAGGCCGGGACAAGGCGAGGAACTGTCAGAACAGCCCTTCGATATGGCCGTCGGCATCGAGATGGATGCTCTCGGCCGAGGGCGCGCGCGGCAGGCCGGGCATGGTCATGATGTCGCCGCAGATCGCCACCACGAAACCGGCGCCGGCCGACAGCCTGACCTCGCGAATCGGCAGGATATGGCCGCTCGGCGCGCCCATCAGCGTCGGATCGGCCGAGAACGAATATTGCGTCTTGGCGATGCAGATCGACAGCCGCCCGTGGCCGGCCCGCTCGAAGGCGGCGAGCTGGCGCGCCGCGCTGTCGGACAGCGCGATGTCGCTGGCGCCGTAGATGGTGCGGGCGATGGTGCGGATTTTTTCCGCCAGCGGCAGGGCATCGGCATAGAGCGGCTGGAAATGCGCCTCGTCCTTGTCGCACAGCGCCGCCACCTCGCGCGCCAGCGCCTCGGCGCCGGCGCCGCCCTCGGCCCAGTGCCGGCAGGTGATCGCCTTGACGTGGTATTCGCGGGCGCAGATTTCCTCGAGCAGCGCGTGTTCGGCCTCGGTATCGCTCGCGAAATGGTTGATGCCGACCACGACCGGCAGGCCGTATTTGCGCAGGTTGCCGACATGGCGCCCGAGATTGGCGAGCCCGGCCCCGAGCGCGCTCAGGTCCTCGCGGGCAAGGTCGCCCTTGGCGACGCCGCCATGCATCTTCAGCGCCCGGATCGTCGCCACCACCACGGCGCAGGCAGGCTTCAGCCCGGCCTGGCGGCATTTGATGTCGAGGAATTTCTCCGCGCCGAGATCGGCGCCGAAACCGGCTTCCGTCACCACGTAATCGCCGAGGCCAAGCGCGGCGCGCGTCGCGATCACCGAGTTGCAGCCATGCGCGATATTGGCGAACGGCCCGCCATGCAGCAGCGCGGGGTTGCCCTCGAGCGTCTGCACCAGATTGGGCTGGAGGGCCTGCGCCAGCAGGGCGCACATCGCGCCGACCGCCTTGAGATCGGCGGCGGTGACGGGCTTGCGCTCGCGCGTCTCGGCCACCACGATGCGGGCGAGGCGGGCGGCGAGATCGTCGGCGTCGCGGGCGAGGCAGAAGATCGCCATCACCTCGGAGGCGACGGTGATGTCGAAGCCGGTCTCGCGCGTAAAGCCGTTCGCGATGCCGCCGAGGCCGGCGGCGATGGAGCGCAGCGCCCGGTCGTTCATGTCCATCACCCGGCGCCAGGCGATGCGCCTGGTGTCGATGCCGAGCGCGTTGCTCCAGTAGATGTGGTTGTCGATCATCGCGGCCAGCAGGTTATGCGCCGCGGTGATGGCGTGGAAATCGCCGGTGAAATGCAGGTTGATCTGCTCCATCGGCACGACCTGCGCCCGCCCGCCGCCATTGGCGCCGCCCTTGGCGCCGAAGACCGGGCCCATTGACGGCTCGCGCAGCGCGATCACCGTGTTGCGGCCGATGCGGTTCATCGCGTCGCCGAGCCCGACCGTGGTCGTGGTCTTGCCCTCGCCCGCCGGCGTCGGGCTGATCGCGCTCACCAGCACCAGCTTGCCCTGAGGCCGTTCGCGCAGGGCTGCGAGATAGGCGGCATCGATCTTGGCGATATACCGCCCGTAGGGCTGCAGCGCCGATTCAGGAATGCCGATCCGGTCGGCGATCGCGGCGATCGGCTGCATGACCGCTGCGCGGGCGATGGCGAGATCGGATTGCATGCGACGTCTTTCGGGTGGGAGGGCGGACCCGTCAGAAAAGGATGGGGCGGATGCCGCAGCACCCGCCCCAGATTGCCACAGCCGGCATGCCGGTCAATGGCCGAGTGTCAGTGGATCAGGCTCAGTGCGTTTGCATCACGTGCTGGATGGAGCGCTTCACCTTGGTGACGATCTCGTCGATATGCTTGTCCTCGATGGTCAGCGGCGGCGTCACGGCGATCGTCTCGCCGGTATAGCGCAGCATGATGCCCTCCTCGTTGAAGGCATAATCCATCGCCTTGTAGCCGCGCAGGCCGTAGGCATCGGGTTTCGAGGCCATGTCGAAGGCGGCGGTCAGGCCGACGCAGCGGATGTCGAGGATGCCCGGCGTGCCCTTCAGGCTCATCACGGCATCGGCCCATTTCGGCTCGAGCGCCTTGGCGCGCGCGAACAGGTCCTCGTCGCGATAGAGGTCGAGCGTGGCGAGGCCGGCCGCGGCGGCGAGCGGGTGGCCGCTATAGGTATAGCCGTGGAAGAACTCGATCGCGTGCTCCGGCCCGTTCATGAACGTGTCGTAGATTTCCTTGCGCACGATGATGCCGCCCATCGGCACCGCGCCCGAGGTCACGCCCTTGGCGAAGGTGATGATGTCGGGCGTGACGCCATAGCGCTCGGCGGCGAAGGCCGTGCCGAGGCGGCCGAAACCGGTGATGACCTCGTCGAAAATCAGCAGCAGGCCGTGCTTGTCGCAGATCTGGCGCAGGCGCTTCAGGTAGCCCTGCGGCGCCGGCAGCACGCCGGTCGAGCCGGCCATCGGCTCGACGATCATCGCCGCGATGGTCGAGGCGTCGTGCAGCTGCACGATGCGCTCGAGTTCGTCCGCCAGATGCGCGCCCCATGCCGGCTCGCCCTTCGAGAAGGCCTGGTGCTCGCGGTCATAGGTATGCGGCAGGTGGTCGGCGCCGGCGAGCAGCGTGCCGAAGAACTTGCGGTTCGGCACGATGCCGCCGACGGTGATGCCGCCGAAGCCGACGCCGTGATAGCCGCGCTCGCGCCCGATCAGGCGCATCTTCTGGCCCTGGCCCTTGATGTTCCAGTAGGCGAGCGCCGCCTTCAGCGCGCTGTCGGCGGCTTCCGAGCCGGAATTGCAGAAGAACACATGGTCGAGATCGCCGGGCGCCAGCGCCGCGATGCGCGAGGCGAGCTGGAACGCCTTCGGGTGGCCGTACTGGAAGGTCGGCGCGAAATCGAGCTCGGCCGCCTGCTTCTGGATCGCATCGACGATCGGCGCGCGGTTATGGCCGGCATTGCAGCACCACAGCCCGGCGGTGGCATCGAGGATCGGCCGGCCCTCGGGCGTAAAGTAGTGCAAATCCTTGGCGCGGGCGATCATGCGCGGCTTCGCCTTGAAGGCGCGGTTGGCGGTGAACGGCATCCAGAACGCTTCGAGATCGTTGGGAAGGCTCGATGTCTCGATCGGGCGGGTCGCATTGGCCATGGTCAATCCTCCATTGTTGTCAGAGGCATAGCAGGGATCGCACGAAGCGAAAAACAGCTTCCTTTGATGTCCCGCATCACCGGAATCGAACTGTCAGGCGCAGCCTCCAGGCATTTCAGCCGCTTACCGCGCGCCCTCCCTAACGCTTGCCGCTCCATTCGGGCGCGCCGACCCGTTCGTGATAATCCTCGAACAGCAGGTCGGGCTCCTCCGAGACCGCCTCGCCCTCGATCTCGAATTTCAGGCCCGGCATGGCGAGCCCGGCGACTTCGAGATAGGTCGAGGCCGGCGCATGGCCGCTGAGCTTGCGGTCGCGGACCTCGCGGAACGCCCGCACCGCATGGGGCTCGGTGCAATAGGCGGAAATCTTGATCAGGTCGGTCGGGGCGAGCCCGGCCTCGGCGACCACGGCGAGCAGGTTGTCGAAGGCGATGGCGACCTGCTCGCGCAGGTCCTCGGGCACGGTGCCGTCGACGCGCGCGCCGAACTGCCCGGAAATCACCAGCCGGCGCGCCCTGGCGCTGTGAATGATGCCGTGGCTGTAGCGCGAGCCCGGGGGCAGGATGTGCTTCGGGTTGATTTGCCTGGGCATTGTCTCCCGCCAATCCGAAAAAGCCGCAGCTCGCCTCTCGCGGGCGGGCCGGTTCACCACTATCCTGTCACATTGCGAATCGCCAGCGATGAACACAAGGCGCCTTCGCGCAAGGGGCTGTCTCCGATGCGGCGAGAGAATGGAATTTTCATGGCGGCCGGCATGCTGGCTGCATTTGGCGCGCTCACCTATGTCGGGATTGCAGTGCTGCACCAGCCGCCCGGCCTGGCGGTGCTGGTCGGCGTGGTTGCGGCACTCGCGCTCGGGCTCGCCTGGCTCATCGTCGCGACACAGCGCGGCGAGGCGGCGATGCGGCGGCAACTGGCCGAGGTCGCGGACCGGCTTCGCCTGAGCGAGCGCCGCCAGCATGACGGCGAGACCAAGCTCGCCTTGCTGATCGAGCATGCCCGCCGGCTCGCCGACGAGCCGCGCCCGGCCAACGCCATCGATGTCGAGGCGACCGGGACGCTGCTGCGGGAACTGGCCGAGGTCGTCTCCGGCCAGGAGGAGGTGGTGTCCGCGCTGGCGCAACGCCTTGCCGTGCTCGAGGGCGGTGCCGTCGCGCCGCCCGTCGCCGCCCCCAGGCCCGGCTTTGCGCCGGTTGCGGCGCCGGCCGCTGCCGCTCCCTACGCCGCGCCGCCACGTCCGGCCGCGCCGGAAGCGCCGCCACGCCCGGCCCGCATCGCGCGTCTGGCTGACGCCGCGCCCTGGCCGCAGCCGGTAGCGGTGCCGGCGCCGAACCTGCGCCTGATGAAGGATGCCATTCTCGGCGATGCGCTCGAATTGTTCCTGCAGCCGATCGTCAGCCTGCCGCAGCGCAAGACGCGCGCCTATGAGGCGACGCTGCGTCCGCTCGAGGCGGCCGGGCGCGGCCTTTCCGCCGGCGACCTGCGCAATGCGGCGCTTGCCACCGGCCTTGCCGCGCGGCTTGACCGTGCCGCGATCACCCGCACCATCGGGCTGGTGCGCGTGTTCCGGCAGCGCGGGCGTGACGCGACGGTGATGACGGTGCTGACGCCGGCCGGGCTTGCCGATGCCGATGTCTCCGCCAGCCTGCGCCGCCTCGTGGCCGAGGAGCCCGAGACGGCGGCCTCGCTGGTGCTGATGCTGCCGCAGGCGGCGTTGCGCAGCCTCGGGCCGATCGAGGCGGCGACGCTTGATGAGATCGCGCGCGGCGGCGTGCGCATCGGCCTGTGCGAGGCGACCGACCTGCGTTTCGATGCCGAGGCGCTGGCGGCGCGCGGCATCCGCTTCGTCAAGACCGCCGCCGCCCGGCTGATCGAGGCCGGGCAGGAGCCGGGCGAATTGCTGGAAATCCATGCCGCCGATCTCGGAGGGTTCCTCGCCCGCCACGGCATCTCGCTGATCGCCGACGGCATCAGCGCCGAACAGAGCGTGCTCGACCTGCTCGATTTCGTGGTGCCGCTCGCCGAGGGCGACCTGTTCTCGACGCCGCGCCAGGTGCGCCCGGAAATCCTCGGGCAGGCCGCGCCGGCTGCGGCGAGCGCAGCAGCCGAAAGCCAGCCGCCGGAGCGCACCTCGTTCCGCAGCCTGTTGCGCCGCGCCTCGGTTTAGGGCTAAGCCCTGTCCCTTCACGACGCCGATGGATCATCCTTCATGACCAAGACCAGTCTGGCGCCGCGCGCCGACGGCCTCGCCCCGTTGGCGCCGCGTTTCGACGTGCTGCTATGCGACATCTGGGGCGTGCTGCATAACGGCGTGCGCGCCTATGCCGCCGCGAGCGACGCGCTCGTGCGTTTCCGCGCCGGCGGCGGCCGCGTCGTGCTCGTCTCGAACGCGCCGCGGCCCAATGCCGAGGTCGTGCGCCAGTTGGCCACGCTCGGCGTGCCGGACGGGGCATATGACGCCATCGTCACCTCCGGCGACGTCACCATGGACCTGATGGCGGAACGCGCCGGCCAGAGCCTGCACCATATCGGCCCGGCGCGCGATACGCCGATGTTCGGCGACGGGCTCGCCCGTGTCGCGCTCGAGGGCGCCGATTACGTGGTGTGCACCGGCCTGCTCGACGACGAGACCGAGACGCCCGAGGATTACCGCGCGGCGATCGCCGTGATGCGGGCGCGCGGCCTGACCATGATCTGCGCCAATCCCGACCTCGTCGTCGAGCGCGGCCACCGGCTGATCTATTGCGCCGGCGCCATCGCCGATGCCTATGCCCGGGCCGGCGGCGCGGTGATCTATGCCGGCAAGCCGCACGCGCCGATCTATCACAAGGCGCTCGCGGTCGCCGCGGCCTTGCGTGGCGGCACGGTTGCGCCCGAGCGCGTGCTGGCGCTCGGCGATGCCATCCGCACCGATGTTACCGGCGCCAGGGGCGTCGGCATCCCGGTCGCCTTCATCGCCGCCGGCATCCACGCGGCCGAACTGCTTGGCGGCGATGGCGAACTGGCGCCCGACATGGTCGAGGACTTCCTCGGCAGCGCCAGCGCGCAGCCGGATTTCATCATGCGCAACCTGCGCTGGTGAGGCCGTTTCGAAAGCTGGCTGGTGGCCCTGAACCCTCATGCTGAGTTCGTCGAAGCATGGTCCAGTTGGCGCCAGACAGCGCCGGACTCAACATCCTTCGACAAGCTCAGGATGAGGTCGGGTTTGAGAGATGGGATTGGGGGACCTGGCAATCAGTCCGCGCCTCACACGCCGCAGACGGTCTCGATCTTGGTCTTGAGCGTCTGCGCGTTGAACGGCTTGACGATGTAGTTGTTCACGCCGGCCTTCTTGGCGGCGATGACGTTCTCGGTCTTCGATTCGGCGGTGACCATGATGAACGGCGTCTGGCGCAGGCCGCCATCGGCGCGCACCTGCTTCAGCAGCTCGTAGCCGGTCATCGGCTGCATGTTCCAGTCGGAGATCACCAGATTATAGCGCTTCTGGCGCATTTTCCCGAGCGCCTCGGCGCCGTCGCTGGCATCGTCGACATCGTCGAAGCCGAGTTGCTTGAGCAGGTTCTTGATGATGCGGATCATGGTCTGATAGTCATCGACCACCAGGATCGACATGGACGTATCAATCGCCATCACCCCACCTCGTCTTCTCCCCGTTCGCTTGCGTTTTCTGGCGCGGACTCTTTCTGAGCCCGTTGGCTGATGCGTAGCGGGGATGATTGAATTTAACTGGCGCGCACCGTAAGGCAGGGGCGGTTGCCAAGCCGTTAATGACGCGGCCGGTCAGCTTGACGGGCACCGCGCCGCATTCCGGACCGAGACAGGCATTCAAGGCGATTTTGGACCATTCATGACGTTGCACATCCTGCGTGATCCTGCCGATCTCCCCGTGGACCTGGCCCGGCCGGTGCTGGCGATCGGCAATTTCGACGGCATGCATCTTGGCCATCGCGCCGTGCTCGCGGCCACGGCCGCCTGCGCCGATGCGCTCGGCCGGCCCTTCGGCCTGCTGACCTTCGAGCCGCATCCGCGCGATTTCTTCCACCGTGGCGAACCGGTGTTCCGCCTGACGCCGCCGGCGGTGAAGGCGGTGCTCGCCGCGCGCTTCGGCGTGATGCTGCTCATCGAACTGACCTTCGACGCGGCGCTTGCCGGGCGCGACGCGGAAGCCTTCGTGCGTGACGTGCTGGTCGCGCGCTTTGATGTCGCCAGCATCGTCATCGGCCATGATTTCCACTTCGGCAAGGGCCGCAGCGGCAGCCCGGACTTCCTCAAGCAGGCCGGCGAGCGCTATGGTTTCGCGGTCGAGGTCGTCGCCCCGCTCGCGGCCGAGGGCGCGCCGGTGTCCTCGACCGCCATCCGCCGGCATCTCGCCGCCGGCGAGGTCGCGGCGGCGAACGCGCTGCTCGGCTATGAATGGTTCGTGCGGGCGCAGGTGCGCCACGGCGACAAGCGCGGCCGCGATCTCGGCTACCCGACCGCCAACCTGGCGCTCGATCCCGCCTGCGGCCTGGCGCACGGCATCTACGCGGTGCGCGCGCGACTGGATGGTGCCACCATCGATGGCGTGGCGAGCTTCGGCCGCCGGCCGACCTTCGACAACGGCGCTCCGCTGCTCGAGGTGCATCTGTTCGATTTTTCCGGCGATCTCTATGGCCGCACGCTCGACATCGCCTTCGTGGCATGGCTGCGCGGCGAACGGAAATTCGACGATGTCGCGGCGCTGGTGCGCCAGATGGACGATGACAGCGCGCTGGCCCGCCGCCTGCTCACGGCGTGACGGGGCCGCGCCGGGTTAACTGCCGGGTCAACTCTCGCGCCGGCGCGTGCTGCTTTCGCTTTATTCTATGGCGTCGCCTTGCTATGAGGCGGCCATGTCCGTTTCTTCGACGCTGCACGCTGGTTTCACGCGAATTAGGCGCCCGGACGGCCGCTGAGCCCAAGGCTCGCGCCGGCTCCGGGTCCTGATTGCCGCGATCGAACCGCCGCGCCGAAAGCGCGGCCTGCTTCTCATGATATCGAGTGCCTGTTGCCATGAACGAGACCGCCACCTCCGCCGCCCTCGATTACTCGAAGACGCTGTTCCTGCCCGAGACATCGTTCCCGATGCGCGCCGGCCTGCCGCACAAGGAGCCGGAAATCCTCGCGCGCTGGGAGAAGATGGACCTGTATCGCCGCCTGCGCGAGACGGCGGCCGGCCGGACCAAATTCGTGCTGCATGACGGCCCGCCCTACGCCAACGGCAACATCCATATCGGCCACGCGCTCAACAAGATCCTCAAGGACATGGTGACGCGCTCCCAGCAGATGCTCGGCAAGGATTCCAACTACGTGCCGGGCTGGGACTGCCACGGCCTGCCGATCGAGTGGAAGATCGAGGAGCAGTACCGTGCCAAGGGCCTCGACAAGGACGACGTGCCGGTCGTCGAGTTCCGCCAGGAATGCCGCGCCTTCGCCGAGCATTGGCTCGACGTGCAGCGCGAGGAGTTCAAGCGCCTCGGCGTCACCGGCGACTGGGCCCATCCCTACACCACGATGAGCTTCGCCGCCGAGGCCCAGATCGCCCGCGAGATCATGACCTTCGCCACCACCGGCCAGCTCTATCGCGGCTCGAAACCGGTGATGTGGTCGGTCGTCGAGCGCACCGCCTTGGCCGAGGCCGAGGTCGAGTATCACGACCATACCTCAGATACCGTCTATGTCGCGTTCCCGATCCTGTCCGGGCCGGGCGCGGCCCCTCTCATCGCGGCCGGCGCCCGCGTCGTGATCTGGACCACGACGCCGTGGACCATGCCGGGCAACCGCGCCATCGCCTGGTCGCATCGCGTGTCCTACGGGCTCTACCGCGTCACTGGCGCGCCCGAGACCAACTGGGCCAAGGTCGGCGCGACCTATCTGCTTGCCGATACGCTTGCCGCCGACGTCTTCAAGGCGGCCAAGGTCGAGGCGTATGAGCGCGTGCGCGACGTGACGCCGGCCGAATTGACCGGCCTGATCTGCGCCCATCCGCTCGCCGATGCCATGCCGGGCTACGGCTTCCATGTGCCGCTGCTCGAGGGCGATCACGTCACCGACGATGCCGGCACCGGCTTCGTGCACACCGCGCCCGGCCATGGCCGCGAGGATTTCGACCTGTGGATGGCCTCGGGCAAATACCTGGTCGCGCACGGCATCGCGCCGAAAATCCCCTATACCGTCGGCCCCGACGGCCGCTACACCGAGGAGGCGCCCGGCTTTACCGGCCATCAGGTCATCACCGATGATGGCGCCAAGGGTGATGCCAACGACACCGTCATCAAGGCGCTCGCCGCCGCCGGCACGCTGGTGGCGCGCGGCCGGCTCAAGCACCAGTATCCGCATTCGTGGCGCTCGAAGAAGCCGGTGATCTTCCGCAACACGCCGCAATGGTTCATCGCCATGGACCAGCCGATCATGGGCAAGGCGGGCGATACGCTGCGCGGCCGGGCTCTCAAGGCGATCACTGATACGCGCTGGGTGCCGGCGGCGGGCGAGAACCGCATCAACGGCATGATCGAGAACCGGCCCGACTGGGTCGTGTCGCGCCAGCGCGCCTGGGGCGTGCCGATCGTGGTGTTCGTGGCGCGCGCCGATCACGGCAACGTCAAGAAGGGCGATATCCTCAAGGATGACGCGGTCAACGCGCGCATCGCCGAGGCTTTCGCCAAGGAAGGGGCCGACGCCTGGTTCACTGACGCCGACGGCGCCCGCTTCCTCGCGCCCGATTACGATCCGGCCGGCTGGGAGAAGATCAACGACGTGCTCGATGTCTGGTTCGATTCGGGCTCGACGCATGCCTTCACGCTTGAGGACCCGGTGCATTTCCCGGGGCTTGCCGGCATCCGCCGCATCGTCGATGGCGGCGCCGACGAGGTGATGTATCTCGAAGGCTCCGACCAGCATCGCGGCTGGTTCCATTCCTCGCTGCTCGAAAGCTGCGGCACGCGCGGGCGCGCGCCCTATGACGTGGTGCTGACGCACGGTTTCGTTCTGGACGAGAAGGGCCAGAAAATGTCGAAATCGGTCGGCAATGTCGTGGCGCCGCAGAAGGTGATGGCCGATTCCGGCGCCGATATCCTCAGGCTCTGGGTCGCGGCGGCCGATTATTCCGATGATCTGCGCATCGGCCCGGCGATCCTGAAGACCTTCGTCGAGACCTACCGCAAGCTGCGCAACACCATCCGCTGGATGCTCGGCACGCTGGCGCATTTCGACACGGCCGAGCGCGTTGCTTTTGCCGATATGCCGGAGCTGGAGCGGCTGATGCTGCACCGGCTCGCCGAACTCGATCAGACCATCCGCGAGGCCTATGCCGGCTTCGACTACAAGAAGGTCGTCTCGGTGCTGTCGGCCTTCATGAACACGGAACTGTCGGCGTTCTATTTCGACATCCGCAAGGACGCGCTCTATTGCGATCCGCTCTCGAGCCAAACGCGGCGCGCCGCGCTCACCGTGGTCGATATCCTGTGCGACGCCATGGTGAAATGGCTCGCGCCGATCCTGGTGTTCACGACTGACGAATCCTGGCTCGCCCGCCATGGCGACGAGGCCGACAGCGTGCACCTGCATACCTTCCCGGACATCGACGCCGCCTGGCGCGACGAGGCGCTTGCCGCGACCTGGGAGCGCATCCGCGACGTGCGCCGCGTCGTCACCGGCGCGCTCGAACTGGAACGCGCCGCCAAGCGCATCGGCTCGAGCCTCGAGGCGGCGCCGGTCGTGTATGTCGCCGATGCCGACCTGCGCGCGCTGCTCGCCCGGGTCGATCTCGCCGAGATCGCCATCACCTCCGGCGTCGAGGTCGTCGCCGGCGAGGGGCCGGCGGAAGCCTTCCGCCTCGATGACGTGGCGGGCGTCGCCGTCGCGCCGCGCCTGGCCGAGGGCCGCAAATGCGCCCGCTCGTGGAAGATTTCCAGCGCTGTGGGCAGCGATGCCGAATTCCCGGACGTCACGCCGCGCGATGCGCAGGCGCTGCGCGAGTTGCGCGCGGCGGGCCGGCTGTGACGCGCGCGCGCCGGCTCGGACTTGCCGCATTGCTGCTGACGCTCGCCGCCGATCAGGCGTCGAAGCTATGGGTGCTGTTCGGTCTGGCGCTGCTGCCGGGACAGGCGATCCGCTTCACGCCGTTTGTCGATCTCGTCTTCACCTGGAACCGCGGCATCTCGTTCAGCATGTTCCAGATGGAGGGCGATATCGGCCGCTGGGGGCTGACGGCTTTCATGCTGGTCGCCTCGGCCGGGTTGGCGGTGTGGCTCTGGCGCACGCGCGACGTGCTGGTCGCGCTAGGCCTCGGCCTGATCGTCGGCGGCGCGCTCGGCAACGCCATCGACCGCATCGCCTATGGCGCGGTGTTCGATTTTATCAGGCTGGACCTGAAACTGTTCCTGTGGCCGGCGATCTTCAACATCGCCGATGCGGCAATCGTTGTCGGCGTCATCGTCCTCCTGTATGACTCCCTCAAACCGAGGGGCGGCAACGCCCCGGAATTGCCCTGATCATCGTGTTTCTGGGCCGATCGATCTTTCAAACCGGGAGGGCCGTGTGACCTTCTACAAACTGATCCTTCCTGCCGGCGGCATGGCGTTTGCCATGGCGCTCACCGTCGCGCCCGCGCCGGCCCATGCGCAGTCCGAAACCTTTCGCGGCATCACCAATATCCTCGGCCTGACCTCCGAACAGAAGGACGAGATCGAGTATCGCGAACGCGCGCCGCTCGTGCTGCCCAAGGATTACAAGCTGTCGCCGCCGGAAGCGCCGGTGGAGCAGCGCGTCGCCAACTGGCCGCGCGACCCCGATGTGGTGGCCAAAAACCGCGCCGCGGCGGAAGCGCGCAAGCCGCGCGGCGTCGATGACGGCGTCTATGGCGACAGCCGCCAGGGCGCGCCGCTGTCCGGCCACGAGATGCGCTCGCAAGGCCGTCTCGCCAACCGCGAGGCGGGGGCCAACGAGCCGCATATGATGAAGGGCGACAGTTCGCGCGAGGAATGGATCAGGCCCGATCTGCTGACCTCGATGCGCACCAACGACGTCGATGCGGACAAGTTGGTGCCGGGCACCGAGCCGCCGCGCAGATCGCTGACCGATCCGCCGGCCGGAGTGCGCATGCCGTCGAGCAAGGCGCCTTACGTCTATACGCGCAGCAACCCGAACAAGTTTGACCCGAACGAGGCCAATGCGCGCGAATATATCACCGGCCAGATGAAAGAGTAGCCTCTAGAGCGAAATCGAATTACATAGAGTCGTTCGACTCTATGTAATTCGATGAATTCGCTCGATAATTTTAACATGGAGCAAGTTCGCAACAGACGAACTTGCTCTGGCCGGCCATCCGGCCGCTTGCCCCGCGCCTGCTTTCCCGGCATTCTTGGCCGGTCACTCTCCTTATTTCACCGCATTGGTCCGGGGGACGCCTCATGGATACGGCCGCGCCTGCGCAGGCGACACACGCGACTCCCGAGATCGGGCATTTCATGCTCGAGAACGGCATGGAGGTCGTGGTCATCCCCGATCACCGCGCCCCCGTCGTCACGCATATGGTGTGGTATCGCAACGGCTCGGCCGACGATCCGGTCGGCAAGTCCGGCATCGCGCATTTCCTCGAGCACCTGATGTTCAAGGGCACGAAGAAGCACCCGGACGGCGCCTTCTCGCGCATCGTCGCCGAGCTTGGCGGCCAGGACAACGCCTTCACCAGCTACGATTACACGGCCTATTTCCAGCGCGTCGCCAGGGAACACCTGCCGACGGTGATGGCGATCGAGGCCGACCGCATGAAGAACCTCGTGCTGTCCGACGACAAGGTGACGCCGGAGCGCGGCGTCGTGCTCGAGGAACGCAAGATGCGCACCGATAGCGACCCTTCGGCGCAATTGTCGGAGACGATGGCCGCGACGCTGTTCCTGCATCACCCGTACGGCTTGCCGATCATCGGCTGGCAGCATGAGATCGAGGGGCTCGGCCGCGAGGACGCGCTCGCCTATTACGACCGCTTCTACACGCCGGAAAACGCCATCCTCGTCGTCGCCGGCGACGTGACGGCGGAGGCCGTGCACAAGCTGGCCCGCGACAGCTACGGCCGCATCGCCGCGCGCGGCGCGGCACCGGTGCGCGCCCGGCCGCAGGAGCCGGAGCCGCGCGCCGCCCGCCGCGTCACGCTGGCCGACGGCAAGGTCGAGCAGCCGATGGTGACGCGCAACTATCTCGTGCCGCCGCATAGCCGGGGCGAGGGCGCCGAGACCTATGCGCTCGAGGTGCTGTGCCAGATCATGGGCGGCGGCGAAACCGGCCGCCTCTACCAGACGCTGGTGATGCAGGAGGGCAGCGCCGTGCATGCGGGCGCCTGGTACATGTCCTCGGCGCGCGACATGTCGCAGCTTGCCGTGCAGGCGGTGCCGGCCGAGGAGGTCTCCCTCGACGAGCTCGAGGCCGGCATCGACCGCGTCATCGCCACCTTGTCGCGCGAGGAGGTGTCCGACGTCGAATTGCAGCGCGCCAAGACCCGGCTCGTCGCCGACCTGATCTACGCGCAGGACAGCCAGTCCTCGATGGCGCGCATCTACGGCTCGGAACTGGCGATCGGCGGCACCGTCGCCGACATCCGCGAGTGGCCCGACCGTATCGAGGCCGTCAGCGCCGGCGAGATCAGGCAGGCCGCCACCAAATGGTTGCAGTTGCGCCGCTCGGTCACGGGCTGGCTGGTGCCGGAAGCAGAGGTCGCGGCATGAACGACATCCATCGCACCGCGCCCGCAAGCGCCTCCGCCCGCAGCAACGTGCGGCGCGTCGTCTCGGCCAAGGGCATCGAGGCCTGGCTGGTCGAGGAATATGCCGTCCCGGTGATCGCGGTCGAGTTCGCCTTCACCTCGGGCGCCGCCGACGAGCCTGCCGCCAAATCCGGCGTCACCAGCCTGCTCTCGGAGCTTTTGACCGAAGGCGCCGGTCCCTATGACAGCATCGCCTTCCATCAGCGGCTCGACGATCTCGCGATAGAGTTGTCGTTCTCGGGCCGGCTCGATTCGTTCGCCGGCAGCTTGCGCACGCTCTCCCGCAACCGCGATGCCGCCTTCGAGATGCTCGGGCTGGCGCTGAACCAGGCCGAGATTGGCGCCGAGGCGGTCGAGCGCGTGCGCGGCCAGACCCTTGCCGGGCTCAAGCACGAACTCAAGGATCCAGGCGCCGTCTCGGCCAAGACCTGGTTCGCCGCATCCTTCGGCGCCCATGGCTATGCCCGTCCCGCCGATGGCGATCTCGCCACCGTGCCGGGCATTTCGCGCCAGGACGTGCTGGCCCGGCGCGCCGAACTGTTCCGGCGCGACCGCCTGAAGATCGCCGTGGTCGGCGCCATCGACGAGGCGACGCTTGCCGCCAGGCTGGATGAGTTGTTCGGCGCCATGCCGCTGGTCGGCGAGGCGCCGGCGCTGGCGGCGCCGCGCTTTGCCGGTCTCGGCGAGACCAAGATCGTCGATATCGACGTGCCGCAATGCACGATCCGCTTCGGTTCGCCCGGCTTCAAGCGCGACGATCCGGATTTCATCGCGGCCGCGGTCGGCAACCATATCCTGGGTGGTGGCAGCTTCACCTCGCGGCTGTGGCAGGAGGTGCGCGAGAGCCGGGGGCTCGCCTATTCGGTGCAGTCCTGGTTGCAGCCCTTGCGCCAGTTCGGCCTGTTCATGGCCTATACCGCGACCAGCAACGCGCGCGCGCATGAGGCGGTTGCCATCATCAAGGGCGAGGTGGCGCGCTTTGCCGCCGACGGCCCGAGCGCGGACGAACTCGCCAAGGCCAAGCAATATCTGATGGGCTCCTACGCGCTGCGCTTCGACACCTCGTCGAAAATCGCCGGCGAATTGCTGTCGATCCAGCTATTCGGCCAGCCGATCGACTTCCCGCAGCGCTATCCGGCGCTCGTCGATGCGCTCGGCCTCGCCGACATCAAGCGCGCCAGCGCCCGGCTGCTCGGCAACGGCGACATGCTGACCGTGATCGCCGGCCGGCCGGACAAGGCCTGAGAGCGGCCTCCTCCACGCTGTCATTCCCGCGCAGGCGGGAATCCAGAGGTGCACCCGTCCGGCGCTTCAGTGCGCCTCGTCCCAGTTGCCGGCGGCGCGGGCATCGACCCTGAGCGGCACGGCGAGTTGCAGCGCCGGCAGCGGCGCCTCCTCCATCACGCGCGTGATCACCGGCAGCGCATTGGCGACATCGCCGTCCTCGACCTCGAAGATCAGCTCGTCATGCACCTGCAGCAGCATGCGCGCGCTTGAGCCCGCCTGCTCGAGTGCCGCATCCATGCGCGTCATGGCGCGGCGGATGATGTCGGCGGCCGAGCCCTGGATCGGCGCGTTGATCGCGGCGCGTTCGAGGAAGGCGCGCTCGGACGGGTTCTTGCTGTCGATCTGCGGATAATGGCATTTGCGGCCGAAGATGGTTTCGACAAACCCTTGCGCGTGGGCGAGCTTGCGCGTCGCGTCCATGTAGCCGCGAATGCCGGGAAAGCGCTCGAAATACTTCTTGATATAGGCACCGGCCTCCGAGCGCTCGATGCCGAGCTGGTTGGCGAGCCCGAAGGCGGAAATGCCGTAGATAATGCCGAAATTGATCGCCTTGGCGCGGCGGCGCACCTCGCTCGGCATATCCTTGACCGGCACGCCGAACATTTCCGACGCCGTCATGGCGTGGATGTCGATACCGTCGGCAAACGCCTGCCTGAGCTGCGGAATGTCGGCGATATGGGCGAGGATGCGCAGCTCGATCTGGCTGTAATCGGCCGAGACGAGCTTGTGGCCGGGCAGCGCCACGAAGGCGGTGCGGATCTTGCGGCCCGTTTCGTTGCGCACCGGGATGTTCTGCAAATTCGGCTCGTTCGAGGACAGCCGCCCGGTGGTGGTGCTCGCCAGCGAGTAGGAGGTGTGCACCCGGTTCGTCTCCGGGTTGACATGGGCCGGCAGCGCATCGGTATAGGTCGATTTCAGCTTGGAGAGCTGGCGCCATTCGAGGATGCGGGCCGGCAGCTCATGGCCCTGCTCGGCGAGGTCGTCGAGTACCTGCGCCCCGGTCGACCACGCGCCCGTCGCGGTCTTGCGCGCGCCGGGCAGGCCCATCTTGCCGAACAGGATGTCGCCGAGCTGCTTGGGCGAGCCGAGGTTGAAACGCTCGCCGGCCAGCTCGTAAATCTCCGCTTCCAACCGCGCC
Organism: uncultured Alphaproteobacteria bacterium; assembly: GCA_937988775.1. Classification (GTDB taxonomy): domain Bacteria; phylum Pseudomonadota; class Alphaproteobacteria; order Rhizobiales; family Beijerinckiaceae; genus CALKHP01. The sequence goes on along the minus strand of CALKHP010000052.1, from coordinate 210,309 downwards.
ATGCCCTGCGCGAACTCGCCCGAGAGCCGCGACAGGATGGCGCGATCGATGCTGATGCCGCGCCGCTCCATGCGCGCCAGCACCTCGACCAGCGGCCGCTCCAGCGTCTCGTACACGGTCGCCATGCGCTCGCCGACGAGGCGCGGCTTGAGCACGCGCCACAACCTGAGCGTGACATCGGCATCTTCCGCCGCATAGCCGACCGCCTTGTCGAGCGCGACGCGGTCGAAGCTGATCATCGCCTTGCCGCTGCCGGCGACCTCCTTGAAGGCGATCGGCTTGTGGCCGAGATGGCGCTCGGACAATTCGTCCATGCCGTGGCCGCCCTTGCCGGCGTCGAGCACATAGGACAGCAGCATGGTGTCGTCGATTGGCGCAACCTCGATGCCGTGGCGGGCAAAGACCAGCCAGTCATATTTCAGGTTCTGGCCGATCTTCAGCACGCTCCGATCTTCGAGCAGCGGCTTGAGCCGGGCCATCGCCTCGGCCACCGGGATCTGGCCCGCGACCAGTTCCGCGCCGCCGAACAGGTCGTCGTTGCCGGCTTGCCTGTGGATCAGCGGCACGTAGCACGCCTTGCCGGGCGCGGTCGCCAGCGAGAAGCCGGCCATGTCGGCCTGCATGGCATCGAGCGCCGTCGTCTCGGTGTCGATGGCGACGATCCCGGCCTCGTAAGCCGCGGCGATCCAGGCATCGAGCCGTTCGAGGCTCATGACGCATTCATAGGCCGCGTGATCGATCTTGGTGCCTTGAGCCTCGGCGGCGCGAACTGCGGCGAGCCCGGCCGGGCCGGCCTCACCAGCATCGGTCGGCGGCGCGACGGGCTTGGCCGGCGCGGCTTCGCTCGCGGGCGCCGCCAGATCGAACGCTTCGGCGCCGGCGGCTTCGAGCGCCGCCTTGGCAGCGCTGCCCATTAGGCTCTCATCGGGCGCGATCGCGGCCGGGTCGACGCCATAAACCTCGGCGACGCGCCGGGTGATGGTGGTGAACTCCATCGCCTTGAGGAAGCCGACCAGCCGCGTGGTATCGGGCGCCTTGACCGCGAACGCCTCGACCGGCACCTCGACGGCGACATCCTCGACCAGCTTGACCAGTTTTCGCGACAGCAGCACCTGCGCCACGATCTCGGGGTTGGTCAGCGTCTCGCGCCGTTTCGGCTGCTTGATCTCGCCGGCGCGCGCCAGCAGCGTGTCGAGATCGCCATATTCGGCGATGAGCTGCGCGGCGGTCTTGACGCCGATGCCGGGCGCGCCCGGCACGTTGTCGCTCGAATCGCCAGCAAGCGCCTGGATATCGACGATCTTGGCCGGCGGCTGGCCTTCCCACTTTTCGGTGACGTCGCCGATCTTGTCGGGCGCGACGCCCCAGCGCGAGAAATCGCCGCCGAAGGTCAACAGCCGCTCGGGCCGATGGCCGGGCTTGCCGGGAATGCCGGATTCGAAATCGAAGAACGCGACGTGGTCGCAGACAAGCTGCATCAGGTCCTTGTCGGCCGAGATGATCAGCACGTCGGCGCCAGCCTCGCGCGCCTGGCGGGCATAGGTCGCGATCAGATCGTCGGCCTCATAGACCTCCTGCTCGACCGGGATCATGCCGAAGGCCCTGACCGCCTCGCGCATCAGCGGGAATTGCGGCACGAGATCCTCGGGCGGATCGCTGCGATTGGCCTTGTAGAGCGGGTAAAGCTCCTTGCGGAACGAGTTCTCCGACTTGTCGAAGATGATGCCGAGATGCGTCGGCTTGATGCCGAGCGCGCCGTCGCGGATGAATTGCAGCAGCTTGGTCGAGAACAGCCTGACCGCACCGGTCGGCAGCCCGTCCGAGCGCGTATTGTATTTCCGGTCCTGGTTGATCGACTGGAAATAGGCGCGGAAGACGAAGGACGAGCCGTCGACCAGGAACAGGTGGTCGCCGGGCTTGAGCGGGCTTGGCGGGGGGGCTGCGTCTGACATGGCGGCAATCTAGTGCACGGCGCCGCCAAGGCATAGGCCGCGCGCCGCTTATTCCGCAGGCAAAAGCCTGGCCGGCTGACGCTCGAGCCTGAAAGCCTGCGGGCGCTCGAACAGGAAGCGCGCCCTCGTATTGCGCACCGCCAGATGCAGCAGCAGCGGCACCACGACCGCGACCGCCGTGACGATCAGCGAGAGCGTGCCGACATCGCCGACCAGCCCGAACTTGATGAAGATCACGCGCGTCGCCGCCATTGGAAGGAAGAAGGCGAGATAGACGACGATGGAGTTGGCGCCGGCATAACGCAGCGGCGGCAGCAGGTCGCGGCGCGACAGCAACGCCGCGAAGGCGATCACGGCCAGCGCGCCGGCGAAGCCGAGCAGCAGCGACACGCCGGGCAGCAGCGAAAAGCCCGCGACCACGACCACGCCATTGCTAACGCCCCAGACGAGTAGGCCGGCAATGCCTGCGGCAGGCTTGGCCCGAACCCAGGCGGCAAAGGCGAAGAACCGCGCCGAGAACGCGTAACCGGCGAAGAAATACACGTAACGGTCGGTGAACTCGTCGACCATGGTGTAGCCGGTGTGGATGCGCGCCATCTGCAAGCCGGCAGCCGCCGCCAGCACCAGCATCACGGGCACGCGCCGCAGTAGCTTGGTGACGATGAAGAATACCGGCAGCAGATAGATGAACCACAAGGTGCTGAACGGCTCGACATAGGCCCAGGCGAGTCGGCCGCCGAACAGCGTCAGCGCGTCGCCAAACCCGGCGGCATCATGCGGCCACAGCTTCAGCACGGCCTGGATCAGCAGCCAGACGGTGTAGAAGTACAGGAAATGCACGACCTTGCGATCGCCATAGCTGCGCCAGTCGCGGTCGATGGTGCGATGCAGGAACAGCCCGGCGACCAGGAAGAAATCCGGCATGCGGAACGGCCGCGCCCATTCGACGAAATGGTGCAGCCAGCCTTCGCTGCCCATGGCATCGCCGACGCCGAGCGTCGAGTGCATCATCACCACCAGGACGATGCACCAGCCCTTGGCGTAATCCACCCAGTCGACGCGCGCGCCAGTCGTGGCTTGCAGTGCCATGGCTCATCTCCAGCGGGGCCTGTTCCCGAACGGCACAGAACGAGCCGTGATGGCACGCTTTGCTGCTCCCTGTACCCGAAGGCGCAACCACCATGCCAATGGGCGGCGAGCGATCTTGCCTGGCCTTCCCGCCTGCGCGGCAATGACAGGCGCGCCTCGATTGCACTTCAGCGGCTGCAAACCTCGATCGCCTTGTCGAGTTTCTGGCGGCCGCCCTGGTCGAGGCGGTTGCTGATCAGCGCGTTCCAGATGCCGTCGGCGCGCGCGGCGCCGCTGACGCAATTGCAATAATTGGTGCAGGTCGCCGCGTCCTCGCCCGATTGCCGGCAGGCGGCGCTGCATTGCGTGTTGAACAGGGCCTCGGCCGCGACGGGCGCCCGCATCGGCATGATCTGCGCCGCGAGCCACACCATCCCGAACAGCACCGGCTGGTGGATCAGATAGAAGGCGAGGCTGTGCCGGCCGAGAAAGGCGAACAACCGTCCGATGCGCCCCTGCGCCGCGAAGGCCGGCCAGCGCGCCGGCGGCATCGCGCGCGCGAAGGCGATGCCGGCGAGCACGAAGCCGAGCCACGGCAGCAGCGGCTCGTAATCATTGGTGCGCGGCACCTCGGTGGCGAGCCCGAGCCAGATCCAGCCGAAGCCGTTGAACATCTCGGCCCGGAAGATATGCGGCGCAATGAAGCAGGCCAGCGCCGCGACCGCCGTCAGCGGCCAAGGCGCGCGCAGGAAGATCAGGCCGATCAGGCAACTGACCGCGATGGAATGCAGGATGCCGAAATAGATCATGCCGTCGGGCATCGCGACATAGGTTGCCAGCGTGACGCCGGCCGCGGCGGCGATCAGCACCGCGAGCCGGGTGAGAAACGCGCGCCAGCGCATGCCGGAGCCATGCGCCAGCACCAGCGAGATGCCGACCAGCGTCAGGAACGAGCCGGCGATCGCGGTCGAGGATGCCCGTCCGCCAGGCGAACCAGAAACGTCGACATCGAGAAACCGGAAGAAGCTCAGGTCCCAGCACAGATGATAGAGCGCCATGGCGAGGAGGGCGGCGCCGCGCGCCCAGTCGACGATGACGAATCGCGCGCGCCGTGGCATGGTTTCGGCCATAATCAGGACATTTCGCTCTGGCAGGTCGGCTGCTCATTCATCTCGTTTTCTCGCATGTCTTCGCGGGAAGTGCATTTCGGCGTAACCCCGAATCGGACGTATAATCCGCCCTCTCTAGATCTCGAGTCCGCTCATGTCCTACGAATATAAATGCGTCGCCGGCCCCACCGTGGTTTCCGTTCGCCGGGCCAAGGATCGCGATCACGGTGTCAAGGCCTTCGAGGACATCATGAATCGCGAGGCGGCCGAGGGCTGGGAGTTCGTCACCGTCGACGAGTTCCATACCTCCGAGCCCGATGGCTGGCTGAGCCGCAAGCGCATCTATGTCTCGTCGAAGATGCTGGTGTTTCGCCGCATGAAGGCCGAGATCGTGCCGCTCGCGGTGGTGAGCCCGGCCAAGGACATCGCCGGCCCGGCCAAGGCCGCGCTCAAGGAAGCGGCAGGCCCTGCCAAGGAAGCCGGCCCGGCCAAGGAAAACGAGCCGGTGCTGACGGCGGAGCGGCCGCCGGAACTGGTGGCGGAGCGCGAGAAGGCCGGCTCCTGAGGCCTCAAGCCGCGGCCGCCTCGTGCGCCGGCGCGAACGGCGCCAGCCGGACCGGTTCGCCGGCCCTGGCGATCAGCACATGGTCCTGCGGCACGACGTGCCATTGCGCGCGCAGGTCGTCGAGCGGCTCGGACACCACCATCAGCGCCTCCGCCGTCTCGCGCCAGTACAGCGTCGCCGCCTTGGCATCGCATGCCCAGCGGAAGACATGGAGATCGCGGCCATTGCTCCACGCGGCCGTGAAGCGCAGCGCCTCGCAGATGCCGCAAGCCTCCATCAGCGCCTTGACCTCGGCCAGCGTCGCCGCCATCGCGCCGACCGGATCGGCGGCGCCGCCGCGCGCCAGCGCCAGCAGGAAGAGCGCCTCGGAATCGGTCGTGCCGGCGCGCGCGCCATAGAGCGCGTCGGGGATCAGGTTCTCGATGCGCCGGCGCAAGCGATCGTAGCAGCCGATCTGGCCGTTATGCATGAACAACTGGCCGGCATGGCTGAACGGATGGCAGTTGGCGCGCGTCGTCGCCGTGCCGGTCGAGGCGCGCACATGGGCGAAGAACAGGCCGGCCTTCACCTGCGCGCAGATCGAGCGCAGGTTCTCGTCCGACCAGGCCGGGCGGATTTCGCGGTACAGGCCCGGTTCGTCACGCTCGCCGAACCAGCCGATGCCGAACCCGTCGCCATTGGTGCTCGTCTTGGCCTCGGAGGCGTGCAGCGACTGGTGCACGAGCGAGTGGCACGGTTTGGTGACCACATCCTCGAGATAGACCGGCCGTCCCATATAGGCGATCCAGCGGCACATCGGCGTCATCCGCGCTGTTTTGGGCTGCGCCCGACGGCGCCGGAATCGAAGTATCACGGCGGATGGTGAAGAGAAGCTGAATGCGCCGCGCGATCGAGCGTGGACAAGCCCGGTTCCTTTGGCCGATAAGCGAACAGGAACGAAGCAACAGCGGTGCGCCCAAGCGCCGACCGGGGGGCGGTTTTGAGCCACGATCGCATTTTCAAACGGGCGACCTTGCCCGCCATCCTGCTGCTCGCCGGCACGATGCCCGCCATGGCCGAGGGGCTCGATGGCGCCGCCCTGCGGCTTCCCTGGGCGCTGCCCTTCGTCGGCATGCTGTTGTCGATCGCCCTGCTGCCGCTGCTGGCGGGGCATTTCTGGGAGCACCACCAGGGCAAGATCGCGGCGTTCTGGTCGGCCTGCGTGCTGCTGCCGCTGCTGGCGGCGAGCGGCTTCGACATTGCCGGCACGGCGCTGCTGCATACCGCGCTGCTCGATTACGTGCCCTTCATCCTGATGCTGCTGGCGCTGTTCACGGCCTCGGGCGGCATCGTGGTCAGCGGCAATATCCACGGCTCGCCGGTCGCCAACACCGTGATCCTCGCCATCGGCACCGTGCTCGCCAGCCTGATCGGCACGACGGGGGCCTCGATGGTGCTGATCCGGCCGCTGATCCGCGCCAATGACAACCGCCGCCACAATGTGCATGTCGTGGTGTTCTTCATCTTCCTGGTGTCGAATATCGGCGGCAGCCTGACGCCGCTCGGCGACCCGCCGCTGTTCCTCGGCTTCCTGCGCGGCGTCGATTTCTTCTGGACGACGACGCATCTCTTCCACGAGACGGTGTTCGCGGCCGTCGTGCTGCTGGCGTTGTTTTTCGCCGTCGACCGCTATTTCTATAGGAAAGAGGGCATCCGGCGCGGCGATCCGACGCCGGACAGCCCGGTCCGGCTGCGCGGCGGCGTCAACATGGCGCTGATCCTCGTCATCATCGCCGCGATCCTGATGAGCGCGCTCGTCGATCTCGGCGGCATGCATGTCGCCGGCTTCGAGATCAAATGGGCCAATGCCTTGCGCGACGTGATCCTGCTTGGCGTCACCATCGCCTCGGTGCGCTGGACGCCGGCGCGTGACCGCGCGGCGAACGGCTTCAGCTGGGGGCCGATCGTCGAGGTCGCCAAGCTGTTCGCCGGCATCTTCATCTGCCTGATCCCGGTCATGGCGATGCTTCAGGCCGGCAGGGACGGCAGCTTCGGGCCGCTCGTCGCGCTGGTCACCCATGCCGACGGCTCGCCCAACAACGCCGCCTATTTCTGGGCGTCGGGCGCCTTGTCCTCGTTCCTCGACAATGCCCCGACCTATCTGGTGTTCTTCCAGATGGCGGGTGCCGGCGTGCCGGCGGCCGAGATGGCGCAGACGCTGATGACGCATGGCGCCATGACGCTGGCCGCGATCTCGCTCGGCGCCGTCTATATGGGCGCCAATTCCTATATCGGCAACGCGCCGAATTTCATGGTCTATGCCATTGCCCGCGAGCGCGGCGTCGCCATGCCGAGCTTCTTCGGCTACATGGCGTGGTCGGCCTGCATCCTGCTGCCGCTGTTCGTGGTCGTGACGCTGATCTTCTTCGAGTGAGGGCGCCCTCTGTCCACCGGCATCGGCGGATTTGGCCCGCCGATGCCGATATGGAAGAGCGCTGAGGGGGAGGCTGGGTGCCGGGTCAAGCCCGGCACAAGACGGCCGTTTGCCTCATGGTCTTGCCCCGGACTTGATCCGGGGCCCAGGGAAACGCCGCGCTTTTCGGATCGGGATGGGCCGGTCGAGCCGGCCCATGACGGTGGAGAGGAAGGCGCCAACATTTCAGCCGTCATCGGCGGATTTGATCCGCCGATCCCGCTTCGGAAAGGCGCCGCTGGCGTGGGCATGTGCATGCCCACCCTACATCCTCATGCCTTCATGGTGAGGCGAGGGGGCGCCCGGTGGCCCCGATCACTCGGCGGCGAACTGCATGGCGGGCGCCGCCTTGATCACCTCGGCGTCGACATGGCGCTCGAACTTGGCGAAGTTCTCGTTGAACATGGCGATCAGCTTGCGCGCCGTCTCGGCAAAGCCCGCCTTGTCGCTCCACGTCTTGACCGGATACAGGATATGCGGCTCGACGCCGGGCACCGAGGTCGGCACCGCGAAGCCGAAATACGGATCGGTGCGGAAATCGGCCCGGTTCAGCGAGCCGTCGAGGGCGGCCGCCAGCAGGCGGCGCGTCACGCGGATCGGCATGCGGCGGCCGGTGCCGTATTTGCCGCCGGTCCAGCCGGTATTGACCAGCCAGCAATCGACATGATGGCGCGCGATCAGGTCGCGTAGGAGATTGCCATAGGCGGAGGGGTGGCGCGGCATGAACGGCGCGCCGAAACAGGTCGAGAATGTCGCCTGCGGCTCGGTGACGCCCTTTTCCGTGCCGGCGACCTTGGCGGTGTAGCCGGACAGGAAATGATACATCGCCTGCGCGCCGTCGAGCTTGGCGATCGGCGGCAGCACGCCGAACGCGTCGCAGGTCAGCATGATGATGTTGTTCGGGTGGCCGGCGCGCCCGGTCGCGCTCGCATTGGGGATGAAGTCGATCGGATAGGCGACGCGCGTGTTCTCGGTCTTGCTGGCATCGTCGAAATCGGGCGCGCGCGTCACCGGATCGATCACGACGTTTTCGAGCACGCTGCCGAAACGCTCGGTGGTGGCATGAATCTCGGGCTCGGCCTCGCGCGACAGCCTGATCGCCTTGGCGTAGCAGCCGCCCTCGAAATTGAACACGCCCTTGCCGCTCCAGCCATGCTCGTCATCGCCGAGCAGCGTGCGGGAGGGATCAGCCGACAGCGTCGTCTTGCCGGTGCCCGACAGGCCGAAGAAGATCGCCACGTCGCCATCCTCGCCCGCATTGGCCGAGCAATGCATCGGCATCACGCCCTTCGCCGGCAGCACGAAATTCAGGTAGGTGAATACTGATTTCTTCATCTCGCCGGCATAGCTCGTGCCGCCGATCAGCACGATCTTGGCGGTGAAATCGATGCCGATCACCGTCTGGCTGTTGCAGCCATGCCGTTTCGGATCGGCCTTGAACGAGGGCAGGTCGATGATGGTGAGTTCCGGCGTGAAGCCGGCAAGCTCCTCGCGCGCCGGGCGGATCAGCAGGTTGCGGATGAACAGCGAATGCCAGGCGAACTCGGTTATCACGCGCACCTTGACGCGGTGCGCCGGGTCGGCGCCGCCGTAAAGGTCCTGCACGAACAATTCCTTGCCCTTGGTCTGGGCCTTGAAATCGGCGAGCAGGGTCTGGAACTGCTCCGGCGACAGGGCGCTGTTATTCTCCCACCACAGCGCATCCTCGGTGGTGGCGTCACGCACCGTGAACTTGTCCTTGGGCGAGCGCCCGGTATGGGCGCCGGTATCGGCGACCATGGCGCCGCCCTGCGCCAGCGTGACCTCGCCACGGGCAAGCGCCTCCTCGTAAAGTGCCGGCGCCTCGAGATTGTAATGGAAAGCGGCCGGATCGGCGAAGCCGAAGGTTTCCGCGCCATGCGCCTTGTTGTATTCGCCCACGCTTTTCATGGAGGGGTTCCTTTGTTGCGCTGTCCCTGCCCGAATGGAGCGTTGTCGAACGCCGGTCGTGGCTCGGGCTCCACGCCGGCGGGTATGCTAAGGTTCTCGCTTGCAAGTCTGGACCGGGATTCCGGCGCTCAGATGGCTGCGACAAGAACGGCCGGGCAAACAATTTGATCCCGGATGGGCGGATTGGCCTGCCCGCGCCGCATCAGGCGGCGTCGCGCGCCTCCATCGCCAGTTGCTTGAGCACGTGGCGCAGGGCTGTGCCGTCATGCACCGGCGCGGGGAAGGCGAGCCGGGCGCGCTGGTCGCCGGCCTGCATGTTCAGCCCCTCGGGGTCGAGCCCCGTCGCGCGCCAGCGCCCGCTTTCCATGCGGCAGAAGCGCTCGGCATAGAGGCTGAGCGCTTCCGCGTGGTCGTCATTGAGATGGGCGATGGCGTCGGCTTCGGTGGCGGCAAGATCGGCGCTGGCTGCGGCGTCGCAGAGCAGGTCGGCCGGCACCAGTTCGTAAGCCTTGCCGAAGCCGCCATTCAGGCTGGCGCGCGCGATATTGATGCGCACGAAGCGGAAATCCGGCAGCCCGACATAAAGCGCGGCCTTCTGGTTATGCGCCAGATAGCGCCGCGTGAAGCCGAGCCGCTCGGCCTCGGCATGCTCCAGTATTTCGGCGTGGCCGAACACGCTCATGCGCGGGTGGGCGAGCGGGTCGCCGCGCCCGGTCTGCGCCACCAGCAGCGACACGCGCGTATCGCCCTTGAGGTTGCGGGTATGGGCCGAGAGGCCGGAGACCAGCAGCAGCGGCGTGCCGTCGAACGCGGTCGCCATCGTGGTCAGCGTGACGGCCGGAAAACCCTCGGCGTCGAGCGTGCCGAGCGAGGCGGCGGCGGTGATGCGCAGCAGGCGGCGCGCCGTGGCGCGGGCGGTATCGTCGGTGGGACGGATCGGTTCGAGAGCCATTGTGAGGGGCGATTTATCGCGCTCTCGCGGCGAAGGCAAATCGTGCTATTGTGCCTTGCCATAATCTGGCCTGCGTTTGTTCTAAAGTCCGCGACATCCGTAACGTTTTAGAGTGACTCATGCCCACGATCGCCCTTGTCGACGATGACCGCAACATCCTGACCTCTGTTTCGATCGCCCTGGAAAACGAGGGCTATCGCATCCAGACCTACACGGATGGCGCCTCGGCTCTCGATGGCTTGCGCCAGAATCCGCCGGATCTCGCGATCTTCGATATCAAGATGCCGCGCATGGACGGCATGGAACTGCTGCGCCGCCTGCGCCAGAAATCCGACATGCCGGTGATCTTCCTGACCTCGAAGGACGAGGAGATCGACGAATTGTTCGGGCTCAAGATGGGCGCCGACGATTTCATCCACAAGCCGTTCTCGCAGCGCCTGCTCGTCGAGCGCGTCAAGGCGGTGCTGCGCCGGGCCGGCGCCCGCGATGCCGCGCCGACCAAGGAAAGCGATGCGCGCGCGCTGGAGCGCGGCCAGTTGCGCATGGACCCCGAGCGGCATACTTGCACCTGGAAGGGCGAGCAGGTTACCCTGACCGTGACCGAGTTCCTGATCCTGCAGGCGCTGGCGCAGCGCCCGGGTGTGGTGAAGAGCCGCAACGCCTTGATGGATGCGGCCTATGACGATCAGGTCTATGTCGATGATCGCACCATCGACAGCCACATCAAGCGGTTGCGCAAGAAGTTCAAGCAGGTCGACGACGATTTCGAGATGATCGAGACGTTGTATGGCGTCGGCTACCGCTTCAAGGAAGACTGACCGCGCAAAACCGGCGAAGGAGACCATGCTCGACCGCCCGCCGCCCGATACCGAGAGTTTCGTCGAGGCCGAGACGGTCGAACCGGTCGTCGTGGCCCGCAAGCCGTTTGGCGTGCGCGTCTGGCTCCGCATCCGGCGCATGGCCCGCATCCTGGTGCGCGGCCTGTCCTCGAGTCTGACGCGGCGCATCATCGTCCTGAACCTGGCCGGCCTGATCACCATGCTGGTCGGCTTCCTGTGGCTGAACCAGACCCGCGAGGGCCTGATCGATGCCCGCGTGCAGAGCCTGTTGATCCAGGGCGAGATCATCGCCGGCGCGGTCGCGGCCTCGGCCACGGTCGAGGGCGATACCGTCACGCTCGACATCGACAAATTGCTGCAATTGCAGGCCGGCGAGACCGCGCAGACGCCGGAGGATTTCAACTCGGCGCTCGAATTCTCGCTCAACCCGGAGCGTGTCGCGCCGATCCTGCGCCGGCTCGTCACGCCGACGCGCACGCGCGCCCGCGTCTTCGACCGCGACGGCAACCTGCTCGTCGATTCGCGCGATTTCTTCTTCCGGGGCAATATCCGCCGCCAGGACCTGCCGCCGCTGCAAAGCGAGGGCACCACGCTGCTCGAGCGCTCGTGGAACAGTTTCAAGCGCCGTTTCGGCCGGGTCGAACTGCCGGTCTCGGACGAACTCTCGACCAGCAAGATGTACCCGGAAGTGATGCGCGCCCTGCAACAGGCCAAGACCGCCACCGTGGTGCGCATCAACTCCAAGGGCCAGACCTTCGTCTTCGTCGCGGTGCCGATCCAGCGTTTCAAGATCGTGCGCGGCGCGCTGCTGCTCTCGACCCAGGAAGGCGATATCGACCAGGTCATCGCCCGCGAGCGCATGGGCATCCTGCTGGTGTTCGGCATCGCCTCGGTGGTGATCCTGGTGCTGTCGATCCTGCTTGCCGGCACCATCGCCGAGCCGATCCGGCGTCTGGCCGATGCGGCCGAGCGCATGCGCCGCGGCGGCAAGACCCGGCTCCGGCTGCAAATCCCGGATTATTCGGCGCGTTCCGACGAGATCGGCCATCTTTCGGTGGCGCTGCGCGAGATGACGCGCTCGCTCTACGGCCGCATCGAGGCGATCGAAAGCTTCGCCGCCGATGTCGCGCATGAGTTGAAGAACCCGCTGACCTCGCTGCGCAGCGCCGTCGAGACGCTGCCGCTCGCCCGCAACGAGGAATCGCGTGCCCGCCTGCTCGCCGTCGTGCAGCACGACGTGCTCCGGCTCGACCGGCTGATCAGCGATATTTCCGATGCCTCGCGCCTCGATGCCGAACTCGGCCGCCTCGATGCCGAGCCGGTCAATGTCGCCCGCGTGCTGGAAACCGTGGTCTCGGTCGCCAATGGCCTCAAGCGCGAATGCGGCGTCTCGATCGTGCTCGTGGTCAAGCCGTCCAATCTCGGCAACGACGCCTATCTCGTCATGGGCCAGGACAGCCGGCTCGGCCAGGTCTTCAACAACCTGATCGACAATGCGCGCTCGTTCTCGGAGCCGGGCTCCTCGGTGCGCGTCACCTGCTCGCGCAGCGCGGACATGGTGCAGGTCATCGTCGACGATGACGGGCCGGGCATCCCGGAACGGGCGCTGACCCGCATCTTCGAGCGCTTCTATACCGATCGGCCCGATCAGGGCTTTGGCCAGAATTCAGGGCTCGGCCTGTCGATCTCGCGCCAGATCGTCGAGGCGCATCGCGGCCGTATCGTGGCCCAGAACCGCACGCGCAAGGGCACGAGCGCGGTGCTCGGCGCCCGTTTCGTCGTCACGCTCCCCGCGCTCGCCGGCAGGACCGAAGCATGAGCGACGGAAGCGTGAGCGTGCCGGATTGAGCGAAACGCTGCATGCCAGCTGCGTGCTGCTCGGCGCCGGCGGGCTGCTGATTCGTGGGCCGAGCGGCGCCGGCAAGTCGATGCTCGCGCATGGCCTCGTCGCGCGCTGGCAGGCGGCCGGGCGCTTCGCCGCCCATGTCGCCGACGACCGCGTGCGCGTCGCGCCCATGGCCGGGCGCGTGGTGGCAATGCCGCATCCGGCCATCGCCGGCAGCCTCGAAATGCGCGGCCTCGGCCTCGTGCCGGTGGCGCATGAGCGCGCTTGCGTGCTGCGCGCCGTCATCGAGCTGGTCGAGGAGGTGCCGGCGCGCCTGCCGGAACCGGCCGCCCTGCAGCAGGCCGTCACGGGCGTTTTGCTGCCGTTTCTGCCCGTCAACCGCGACAATTGGCTGATTGAGCGAGTGGAAACTTTTTGGTTTCAGGGCTATTATAAACAGGATGGCGCGATGTCGCGGGTTGCTCGCTTGAATTTTTCTTCGCGCTGCACAAGATAGGCGACCCCATGGGCGGGGATGTGCCCGTCGAAAGCAAGGTTTCACTATGATCGGTATGGTCCTCGTGACCCATGGACGCCTGGCAGCAGAATTTCGATCAGCCCTCGAGCATGTGGTCGGTCCTCAGCAGCAGGTCGAGGTGATCACCATCGACCCTGATGACGATATGGAATTGCGCCGTGGCGACATTGTGGAAGCGATCCACAATGTCGATACCGGCGCCGGCGTCGTGCTGCTGACCGACATGTTCGGCGGCACGCCGTCGAATCTGGCGATTTCGGCGATGAACGGCTCGAATGTCGAGGTCGTGGCCGGCATCAACCTGCCGATGCTGATCAAGCTCGCCAGCGTGCGCGGCGAAAGCCCTCTTGCCGACGCCGTGGTTCAGGCCCAAGATGCCGGGCGCAAATATATCAATGTCGCGAGCCGCGTGCTCGCCGGAAAGTAGAGCCAGGCGTACCCGGATTGTCTGACGGTTTCGACGACGATTGCCCGCCGGCCCCCGTCCCAGACGGCGCGGAGATGCGCGAGGTCCTGATCGTCAACCGCAAGGGCCTCCATGCGCGCGCCACGGCCAAATTCGTGCAATGCGCCGAGCGTTTCAGTTCCGCCATCACCGTCACGCGCTGCGGCGAGACGGTCGGCGCCACCTCGATCATGGGCATATTGACGCTGGGCGCCGGCCTCGGCACCACCGTCGTGCTCGTCGCCAAGGGGGCGGATGCCAACGAGGCGCTCGATGCCCTGACCGAGTTGATCTCGAACCGCTTCGGCGAGGACGAATAGCGCTTCGGCGGCCGGGCTGATGCGTGCCTTGTATTTCACCCTCGGGCTGGCCTGTATCGCGCTCGGCTTTATCGGCGCTTTTTTGCCGGTGCTGCCGACGACGCCCTTCCTGATCCTGGCTGCCGGTTGCTTCGCGCGCTCCTCGCCGCGATTCGAGGCCTGGCTGCTGCGCCATCCGCGCTTCGGCCCGGTTCTCGCCCAATGGCGCGCGCGTGGAGCAATTCCGCGCAAGGCGAAAGCGTTGGCGCTTGGCGGCGTGGCGAGCGGCTTCCTGGTGTTTCTTGCGGCCGTCCGGCCCGGCCCGGTTACAGGCGCGCTGGTCGGCCTGATCATGCTCTCAGCGCTCGCCTATGTGTTGTCGCGACCGTCATAAGGCGGCAAGAGCGATATAAAGAAATCCTTATGTCTTTATTGCGTCCGGCGTGGCGCGCTGCTATAGACGCGGCCGATCTCCCGCAACAGCCCCACGAAGCCCGGAAAGAGCGCCATGTCTGCCACCGATTACATCGTCAAGGATATCACTCTGGCCGATTTCGGCCGCAAGGAGCTCTCGCTCGCCGAAACGGAAATGCCCGGCCTGATGGCGACGCGCGAGGAGTATGGCCCGAAGCAGCCGCTCAAGGGCGCGCGCATCGCCGGCTCGCTGCACATGACGATCCAGACCGGCGTGCTGATCGAGACGCTGAAGGCGCTCGGCGCCGATATCCGCTGGGTGTCGTGCAACATCTATTCGACGCAGGACCACGCCGCCGCCGCCATCGCCGCCGCCGGCATCCCGGTCTTCGCGGTCAAGGGCGAGACGCTGAAGGATTATTGGGACTATACCGCCCGGCTGTTCGACTGGCACGGCGCAAAGGACGGCGAAGCCCTGCACCCGAACATGATCCTCGACGATGGCGGCGACGCCACCATGTATGTCCATCTCGGCCTGCGCGCCGAGAACGGCGACACCGCCTTCCTCGACAAGCCGGGCTCGGAAGAAGAGGAAGTGTTCTTCGCGCTCATCAAGAAGCAGCTCAAGGACAAGCCCAAGGGCTATTTCGCCGGCATCGCCGCGAGCATCAAGGGCGTCTCGGAAGAGACCACCACCGGCGTGCACCGCCTCTACGACATGCAGAAGGCCGGCACGCTGCTGTGGCCGGCCATCAACGTCAATGACAGCGTCACCAAGTCGAAATTCGACAATCTCTATGGCTGCCGTGAATCGCTCGTCGACGGCATCCGCCGCGGCACCGACGTCATGATGTCGGGCAAGGTCGCCATGGTCGCCGGCTTCGGCGACGTCGGCAAGGGCTCGGCCGCTTCGCTCCGCCAGGCCGGCTGCCGCGTCATGGTCTCCGAGATCGACCCGATCTGCGCCCTGCAGGCGGCGATGGAAGGCTATCAGGTCGTGACCATGGAGGATGCCGCGCCCCAGGCCGACATCTTCGTCACCGCCACCGGCAACAAGGACATCATCACCATCGAGCACATGCGCGCCATGAAGGACCGCGCCATCGTGTGCAATATCGGCCATTTCGACAACGAGATTCAGATCGCCTCGCTGAAGAACCTGAAATGGACCAATATCAAGCCGCAGGTCGACGAGATCGAGTTCGCCGACGGCCACCGCATCATCATGCTGTCGGAAGGCCGCCTGGTGAATCTCGGCAATGCCATGGGCCATCCCTCCTTCGTGATGTCGGCCTCCTTCACCAACCAGACGCTGGCCCAGATCGAGCTGTTCGCCAACAACAAGGACGGCAAGTACAAGCGCGAGGTCTACGTGCTGCCGAAGGCGCTCGACGAGAAGGTCGCGCGCCTCCACCTCGCCAAGATCGGCGTCAAGCTCACCGAGCTGCGCAAGGACCAGGCCGACTATATCGGCGTGAAGCAGGAAGGCCCGTTCAAGGCCGATCACTACCGCTACTGAGCAGGCGCGTCAGTTTTCTGAACTCCCGCTTAAACTCCCCCTCATGCTGAGCCTGTCGAAGCATGCTCCAGCCTGGCGCTTTCCGGACCATCCTTCGACAAGCTCAGGATGAGGCGGAGTGCAAAGACAGACACGCGAAGAGGCCCCGGCATGCCGGGGCCTTTTTGTCTGCGCGTCTACATATAGCTGCTTGGGCCGCCGTCGCCCGCTAGATGTGGATTTGCGCTGAATCGCCCCGAATCGCCGGAAATTTCTTCGATTAAGCCGGCATTAACCACTTCCTGACTGAGTCGGGCGAAAGGTATGGTGAGCCTGATTCGAGGCGGTGCCGGCGCGGGGTGATTCGGCGCGGGCGGCGCTTGGGGCTGGTGACAAGAGGGCGGGTTGATGGGCGAGCGGCGCGCTCCCGGGCGGCCAGATTCGAAAACCGTGGCGCATCGGGCGGCCTTGTCCTTGCGCCGCCTGCTTCCGGCCGGGCTGACGCTGGCGGCGGCCGGCTCCGCGGCGCATGCGGCTGGGCTCGACAGCCTCGGCCTGCGCCTTGGTTTCGATGCCGCCGCCCTGACCCATCCCGATCACCAGGGCGTGCTTGGCCTCAGCCTCGTCGGGCTGGTGGTGTTCGCCACCACGACCGCGATCGTCCATGTGCGCGGCCGCCATAAATGGGTCGCGCAGGACGCCCGGCAGAAGGCGCGCATCGCCGAGCTCTCGCTCGAGAAGGAGCGCGCCGACCTGATTCTCGCCTCCGAGCAGCAAATTCTCGTCACCTGGTCCGGCCGCGAGGCCGAGCCGGAGATCATTGGCGATGTGCTGGGCGTGCTTGGCCTGGCGATTCCGCGCCGCCTGCTCGGCTTCGGAAGCTGGTTGCCCGCGCCGCAGGCCGGCGCTCTCGATCACGCCGTCGATCGCCTGAAGAGCCAGGGCGAGGGTTTCGCCATGACGGTGGAAACCACGGCCGGGCGCTATATCGATATCAAGGGGCTGACCTTCGCCGGCCGGGCGCTGCTGCGCCTGCGCGAGTTGACGGCCGAGCGCGCCGCGCTTGCCGAACTGGAAGATCGCTTCGAGGCCTTGCAGCGCGAGGTCGCGGGGCTGAACGGCCTGCTCGATGCCATTCCCCAGCCGCTCTGGCTGCGTGGCGCCGATGGCCGGCTGAGCTGGGTCAACGCCGCCTACGCCCGCGCCGTCGAGGCGGCGAGCGCTGCGGTCGCGGTCGAGCACGGCACGGAACTGGTCGATATCGCTACGCGCACCGAGGCGGCCCAGTTGCGCGCGGCCGGCGCGCCGTTCAAGGGCCGCACCGCCACCGTCGCCGGCGGCGACAAGCTCGTTTTCGATATTGTCGACGTGGCGCTCGAGCATGGCAGCGGCGGTATCGCCACCGATATCACCGAACGCGAGGCGATCCGGCTCGGCCTCGCCAGCCAGATCGAGAACCACGTCCGCACGCTGCATCAGCTTCCGGCGGCGGTGGCGATCTTCGATTCTGCCCAGCGCCTGCAATTCTACAACGAGGCCTACCGCGCGCTGTGGCAGCTCGACGCCACCTTCCTGGCGGCGCGGCCCGGCGACGGCGAGATCCTCGACCGGTTGCGCAGTGAGCGCCGCCTGCCCGAACAGGCCGATTTCCGTGGCTGGAAGCGTGCCGTGCTCGAGGGCTATCACACGCTCGATACGCTGGAGAACTGGTGGTACCTGCCGGACGGACGCACCCTGCGCGTCGTCACCAACCCCAATCCGCAGGGCGGCGTCACCTATCTGTTCGATGACGTGACCGAGCGCTTCCATCTCGAATCGCGCGTCAACGCGCTCTCCCGCGTGCAGGGCGAAACGCTCGATACGCTCAAGGAGGCCGTCGCCGTGTTCGGCTCCGATGGCCGGCTGAAGCTCTCCAACCCGGCTTTCGCGCGCATCTGGGCCATCGATCCGGCCAAGCTGGCGGGCAACCCGCATATCGACGCCGTGATCGCGTGCTCGGGCGCGGCCCATGCCGCCGATCCGGTCTGGGCCGCGATCCTCAAGGCGGTGACCGGCCTGCAGGATGCGCGCGAGCCGATGACGCAGCGCACCGAGCGCGCCGACGGCATGGTGATCGATTGCGCCACCGCGCCGCTGCCGGATGGCGCGACGCTGATCACCTTCGCCGACGTGTCGGATTCGGTGCATGCCGAGCGCATGCTCAAGGAGCGCAACGATGCGCTGGAGGCGGCCGGCCAGATCAAGAACAACTTCGTGCAGACCGTGTCCTACGAGCTGCGCACGCCGCTGCAGAACATCACCGGCTTCTCGGAGGCGCTCGCCGCCGGCGCCGCCGGTCCGCTGACCGCGCCGCAGGCCGAGTATCTGAGCCATATCGCCTCCTCCTCCGAGACGCTCAAGGCGCTGGTCGAGGATATTCTCGACCTCGCCAATATCGATGCCGGCAGCGTCGAACTCGATTTCGACACGGTCGACGTGCAAGCATCCGTCGATGCCGCCATTGCCGGCCTGCGTGAGCGCATCGAAAGCGCCCATGTCGAGGTCGCGGTCAGGATCGATCCCTCCGCCGCGCGCTTTGTCGCCGATGGCAAGCGCATCCGGCAGGTGCTGTTCAACCTGGTGAAAAACGCCATCGGTTATTCGCAGGCCGGCCAGACGGTGCGGGTCGAGGCGCGCGCCGAGCAGGGGTCCGTGCTGCTGGAAGTGTCCGATCACGGCAGCGGCATCCCGCGCGAGATCATCGAGAAGGTGTTCGAGCGCTTCGAGACGCATACCATCGGGCGGGCCAACAAGGGGGCCGGGTTGGGGCTTGCCATCGTGCGCTCCTTCGTCGAGCTTCATGGGGGAACCGTGGCGCTCGATTCCGTCGAGGGGCAGGGCACCACTGTCACCTGCCGTTTTCCCATCAGCGGCGGTGAACCCGCCCGCGCCGCCGCCTGAGAGGATTTTTGATGGCGCAAGAGCCTCGCCCCCAGCCCTCGCGGGAGACAAGCTGGGTCGTCGATCTCTCCAGCCTCGCCGCCACCGAAGCGGTGGCGCAGGAACTGGTCGGCGCGTTGCGCCCCGGCGACCTCGTCACGCTGTCGGGCGATCTCGGCTCCGGCAAGACCACGCTGGCGCGCGCCATGATCCGCGCGCTGCTCGACGATGCGACCCTCGAGGTGCCGAGCCCGACCTATACGCTGATGCAGGTCTATGACGCGCCGGGAATGCGCGTCGTGCATGCCGATCTCTACCGTATCAAGCATGCCTCCGAACTGGTGGAACTCGGCTGGGACGAGGCCGCCGACGGCGCGCTCGTGCTGGTGGAATGGCCGGATCGCGCCGGTAGCGCACTCGCGCCCGACCGCATGGACCTGGCGCTGATCCTCGAGCCGGAGGAGGGCGCCGAGCATCGCGTGCTCGTCGTCACCGGCCATGGCAGTTTCGCGGCCCGCGTGCAGACGATGAAGGCGATCGACCGCATCCTCGACCAGGCGGACTGGCGCGGCGCCGACCGTGCCCATGTCACCGGCGATGCCGGCCACCGCGTCTACGAGCGCCTGGCGCGTGGCGGCGAGACCGCGATCATGATGATTTCGCCGCCCGCGCCCGACGGGCCGCCGATCAGGATGGGCAAGTCCTACAGCACCATCGCGCGGCTGGCGGAGAATGTCACCGCCTTCGTCGCCATGGCGGGCGGCCTGGCGGCGCGCGGCTTCTCGGCCCCGGCCATTCGTGCCGCCGACCTGAAGACCGGCCTGCTGATCATCGAGGATTTCGGCGATGCCTTCATCGCCGAGGCCGGCGCGCCGGTGCCCGAGCGCTACGAGGAAGCGACGGCATTGCTGGCGAAGCTGCACGGGCTCGACCAGCCGGCGACCCTGCCGGTCGCGGGCGAGGCGGATTACACCATCCAGCCCTACGATCTCGACGCGCTGCTCATCGAGGTCGAGCTGCTGCCCGACTGGTACCTGCCGCATATCGCGCGCAAGAACATCTCCTCCTCGGCGCGCGCCACTTTCGTCAACCTGTGGCGCGGCCTGCTCTCCGAGATCGTCGAGGGCGAGCGCAGCTGGACGCTCAGGGATTACCATTCGCCGAACCTGATGTGGCTGCCCGAGCGCGAGGGCACGGCGCGCATCGGCCTGCTCGATTTCCAGGATGCCGTCATCGGCCACCCGGCCTATGATGTCGTCTCGCTGTTGCAGGATGCGCGCGTCACCGTCGATCCGCGCCTCGAACTGCAACTGCTGACGCAATATGCGCGCGCCCGGCAGGCGCAGGACGGGGGCTTCGACCTGTCGCGCTTCGCCACCGCCTATGCCGCGCTCGGCGCCCAGCGCGCCACGAAAATCCTCGGCATCTTCACGCGGCTTCAGGTGCGCGACGGCAAATCGCAGTATCTCGAACACCTGCCGCGCGTGGAGCAGTATCTCCTGCGCTGCCTTGCCCATCCCGATCTCGCCGCGCTCAAGGCCTGGTACGAGCAATGCCTGCCGATCCTCTTCGAGCCGCCGGCCGAGACGTGACGCCCCATGACCATCGACAATCCCGTGGCAATCGATAGCGCCATGCTGCTGGCGGCGGGACTGGGCACGCGCATGCGCCCGCTCACCGACGATCGTCCGAAGCCGATGATCGAGGTCGGCGGCCAGCCGATGATCGACATCCTGCTCGACAAGCTCGCCGATGCCGGCGTGTCGCGCGCCGTCGTCAACGTGCATTACCTCGCCGATATGCTCGAAACCCATCTGGCCGCGCGCAAGCGGCCGGCCATCGCCATTTCCGACGAGCGCGCGCGCCTGCTCGATTCCGGCGGCGGCGTGCTGAAGGCCCTGCCGCAACTCGGCGAGACCTTCTTCGTGCTCAATGCCGATGCGATCTGGGTCGATGGCCCGCGCTCCAATCTCGAATTGCTGATCGAGGCCTGGCAGCCGGACGAGATGGATATCCTGCTGCTGCTCGCCCCGACCACGACCTCGGTCGGCTGGGGCAATCGCGGCGATTTCGCCATGGACCAGGCCGGCCGGCTCCGGCGCCCGCGCCCGGGCGAGGTCACGCCGTTTGCCTATGCCGGCGCCGGTATCTGGAAGCGCGAACTGTTCGCCGCCATGCCGGAGCGCTTCTCGCTCAACCGGCTGTTCGACGAGGCCATCGCCCGCAACCGCCTGTTCGGCCTGCGCCTCGACGGCTGGTGGATGCATGTTGGCACGCCGGCGGCGGTCGATGAGGCCAATGCCTGCATCGCCGACCACGTGTTGTGAGCGGCCTGCGCCCCAGCGCCAACCTGCTGACGATCCCGGCCGGCGTCGATTTCCTCGACGTGCTGGCAACCTCCCTGCTCGACGGGAAACTCGGCCTGCCGGCGCCGTTGCGCGACGACGCTTTCGCGCTCGCCGATGCCGTGATCTACGTGCCGACGCGGCGCGCGGCGCAGGGTTTGCGCGCCGCCTTCGCCAGGACCGCCGGCCGGCCGGTGCTGCTGCCGCGCATCCGGCCGCTCGGCGGATTGAGCGAGATCGAGGACGGGCTGCTGCTCGACGATGCGGCCGGGCTGGCGGATGCCCCGCACGCGCTCGCCGATCTGGAACGGCGCTTCCACCTGACGCGACTGACCGCCGCCTGGAGCGCCGGCGTCAAACGCGCCCTCGCCGTGCCCGGCCGCGAGAGCGCCGAGGCGCTGGCGGTGGGCGCGACGCTTGGCGACGCTTTCGGCCTTGCCGGCGAACTTGCTGGCCTTGTTGACGAGTTGATCCTGTCCGGCGTGCCGTGGTCGCGGCTTGCCTCGCTTGCGCCCGATCACGACGCCTATTGGCGTCTGACCGCCGATTTCCTGACCATCGTCAGCGAGACCTGGCCGCGCCATCTCGCCGAGCAGCATCTCGAGGAGGCAGCGGCGCGCCAGAACGCGCTGCTCGCCGCCGAGGCCGAGCGCCTGAGCGCCAATCCGCCCATGACGCCGGTGATCGTCGCCGGCTCGACCGGCTCGATCCCCGCCACGGCCCGGCTGATGCGGGTCATCGCGCATCTGCCGGCCGGCGCCGTCGTGCTGCCCGGCCTCGATACGGCGCTGGACGAGGCCGGCTGGCAGGCAGTCGGCGGACGCGACGAAAAGGGCATGGATGCAGGGCGCGCCGGCCATCCGCAGGCGGCGCTGAAGCGCCTGATCGACCGGCTCGAGGTGCCGCGCGGCGCGGTGCGCGTGCTCGGCTGGCCGCCGATGGCGCTGGAGCAGCGCGCCGCGATCGTATCGCAGGCGCTGCGCCCGGCCGAGCGCACCGACGACTGGCTGGCGGCACGCACGCGCATCGCGCCCGAGACTTTCACGCAGGCGCTGGCCGGCGTCACGCTGGTCGAGGCGACGGATGAGCATGAGGAGGCGCTGGCGATCGCGCTGACGCTGCGCGGCGCGCTCGAACATGCCGGCCGCACCGCGGCGCTGGTCACGCCCGACCGCCAGCTTGCCCGGCGCGTCGCCGGCGAACTGGCGCGCTGGGATATCGCGGCCGAGGATAGCGCCGGCGCGGATCTGGCGCTGAGCCCGGCCGGCAGCCTCGCCCGCCTCGCGCTCGCCGTGGTCGAGAGCGATTTCGCGGCGGGCGCGCTGGTGCAACTGCTTGCCCACCGCGATCTGGCGCTCGGCTGGCCGCCGGCGCGTCTGGCGGCCGCCCGCGCCGCGCTCGAAATCGCCGTGCTGCGCGGCCAGCGCCTGAAACCGGGGCTCGCCGGCCTCAGCGTCGCGCTCGGGGGCGCCGGCGCGCGCGCCGTCGATGGCCGCAGCCCGGCGCCACTGCGCCGCATCGACGCCGGCCGCCTTGCCGCGGCCGGAGCGCTGCTCGAGCGTCTTGCCGCCGCGCTGGCGCCGCTGGCCACGGCTCTGGCGGCCGAGTGCCCGATCCACGATGGCGCGCGCGCGCTCGGCGATAGCGTCGCCGCCCTGACGGAACGCGAGGCCGCCGACCATGACTTCGCCGCCCGGCCGGATGGCGCCGCCCTGCTGGCGCGGCTTGACGAGATCGTCGAGACCGGCGGCTGCGGGCTGGTGCTGGCGCCGGGCAGCTTTGGTGGCCTGCTCGATGCGCTGCTGGCCGGCGTCGCCATTCCGCCGCGCGGCGGTGGCCATGCGCGCCTGCGCATTTTCGGCCTGCTGGAAGCGCGCCTGCTCTCGGTCGATCTTGTGGTGCTCGGCGGCCTGAACGAGGGCACCTGGCCGCCGGCGGCGCGCAACGACGTGTTCCTCAACCGGCAGATGCGCGCCGAACTCGGCCTCGATCCGCCCGAGCGCCGGCTGGGCCAGACCGCGCATGATTTCGCGCAAGGGCTCGGCGCGCCAGAGGTCGTGCTGACCCGCGCCATGCGCGTCGAGGGCGCACCCAGCGTGCCGGCGCGCTTCCTGCAGCGACTGTCGGCGTTTTGCGGTGCGCATATCGACCCTGCGTGCATGCGTGGCGCGGCGACGCTGGCACTCGCCCGCCGGCTCGACCGGCCACATGACGTGGCGGGCAGCGGCCAGGGCGAGGGCGATTCCGGCGCCGACGCCGCCGCTGGCTTTGCGGCCGCAGCGCCTGTCGGTCACCGCCATCGAGACGCTGTACCGCGACCCTTATGCCATCTTCGCCCGCCATATCCTCGATCTCGCCCCCCTCGAGGCGCTTGCGCCCGGCTTCACAGCGGCCGATCGCGGCAATCTCGTGCATGAGGCGCTGCACGCCTCTATGCGTGCGGATGCGGATGGCGACCGCCATGCCCGCCTGCTCGCCGCCGGCCGCACCGTGTTCGCGCCGTTCATGGATGATCCGGAGGTTGCCGGTTTCTGGTGGCCGGGCTACCTGCGCATCGCCGCCTGGCTCGCCGGCTGGGAGGAGGCGCGCGCCGCCGATACCATGCGCAGCAGCGTCGAGATTTCCGGCGCGCTCGCCTTGACGCTCGGCGATGCAAGCGCCTTCCGGCTCACCGGCCGGGCCGACCGCATCGACCTGATGCGCGACGGCCGCCTCGCCGTGATCGATTACAAGACCGGCATGCCGCCGGGTGTCGCCGAGGTCGTCACCGGGCGTTCGCCGCAGCTCACCCTCGAAGCGGCGATGATCGCCGGCGGCGCCTTCAAGGATGTGCCGGCCGGTGAGGTCGCCGAGTTGATCTATCTCCGGCTGTCCGGCCGTGGCGCCGGCGGAGAGGAGCGCGCCATCCAGCCGAAGGACCAGACCTTGCAGGCGCTGTGCGAGGCGCATCTGGCGAAGCTGATCGAGACGCTGACGCGCTACCGCGACCCGGCCGAGGGTTACCTGTCGCGGCGCATGCCGCGCAAGCGCCAGGAATTCGGCGATTACGACCATCTCGCCCGCGTCAAGGAATGGTCGGAGACGGCGGGTGCCGCCGATGACGATGGCGAGGAGGGCGAGGCATGAGCGATGGCCGCTTCGTCATCCCGGCCGATACGAAGGCCTTGCAGGACAGCGCCATCGATCCGCGCTCCTCCGTCTGGGTCTCGGCCAATGCCGGTTCCGGCAAGACCTATGTGCTGACGCGCCGCGTCATCCGGCTGCTGCTGGAAAATGTCGATCCGGCCCGTATCCTGTGCCTGACCTTCACCAAGGCGGCCGCCGCCAACATGCAGAACCGCATCTTCGCCGAGCTTGCCGCCTGGGTGGCGCTCGACGATGCCGCGCTCACCGAAAAGATCGCCGGCCTGACCGGTGGCGCGCCGGAAGCCTGGCGGCTGGCGCTGGCGCGGCGCCTGTTCGCGCTCGCTGTCGAGACGCCGGGCGGCCTGCGCATCCAGACTATCCACGCCTTCTGCGAGCGGCTGCTGCATGTCTTCCCGCTCGAGGCCAACGTGCCGGCGACCTTCACCGTGCTCGACGAGGCCGATGCCGCCGCGCTTCTGGCCCGCGCCGTGGACCACACCATGCGCGCGGCCCTGCGCGCGCCGGACGGGCCGCTCGGCCTGGCGCTGGCCCGCGTCGCCGAGGAAACCACGCTCGGCACCCTGCACGGGCTCATCGCACGCGCCGTGCCGGCCTTTGCCGGCCGGCCGGACGAGGACGCTTATGCGGCGGGCCTGCGTCATGCGCTAGGGCTCGGCGCGGACGAGACCGTCGCCGCGATCGACCGCGCCACGCTGGACGCGGGCATCGTGCGCAACGCGCGCACGGACATCGCCGCGCTGGTCAGAGAAACCGGGAAAAAGACCGATCTCGATCTGGCGGCGCGGCTTGTCGCCAGCACCGTGCCGGACGAGGTCGCGGCCGAGGCGGCGGCCTATCGCGCCATCTTCCTGACCGCCAAGCTGGAGGCGCGCAAAAGCCTCGTCACGCAGGCGGTCGCCAAGGCCAACCCGGCGCTCGCCGAACAGCTCGAGCACGAAGCCGCGCGCGTGGTGATGCTGCTCGAGGCGCGCCGCGCCGCCGCTGCGGTCGAGCGCAGCAAGGCGCTGTTCCGGCTCGCCCAGGCGGTCGCCGCCCGCATGCAGGCCGAGAAGAGCCGCCGCGCCTGGCTCGATTTCGACGACCTGATCGCGCGCACCGCCACGCTGCTCGAGCGCGCCGACGCCGCCTGGGTGCTCTACAAGCTCGATGGCGGCATCGACCACCTGCTCGTCGACGAGGCGCAGGATACCAGCCCGCTGCAATGGACGATCCTCAAGGCGCTGACCGCCGAATTCTTTGCCGGCGAGGGCGCCGGCAACCAGCACCGCTCGGTTTTCGCGGTCGGTGACGAGAAACAGTCTATCTACTCGTTCCAGGGTGCCGATCCGCGCGAGTTCGACGCCGCGCGCCAGCATTTCCGTGCCGCCGTGAAGCATGGCGGCGAGGCCTTTGCCGATCTCGAGCTGAAACTGTCCTTCCGCTCGACCGCCGATGTGCTCAATGCCGTCGATCGCGTGTTCGGCGATGCCGAGCGCAGTCGCGGCCTGTCCTCGCTCGGCCTGCTGCCGCCGCCCCATGACAGCGCGCGCGGCAAGGCGCCCGGCCTGGTCGAACTGTGGCCGCCGGTCGTGCCGCAGGAGCCGGAAGAGGGCTTTTCGAACGAGGGCATCGACGTGCCGCTCGAAACGGCGCCGCTGGTGCTGCTCGCGCGCCGCATCGCGCGCCGCATCGCCGGCTGGCTCGCCCGTGGCGACCGTTACGCCGATGACGGCACGCCGATCTGCGCCGGCGACGTGATGATCCTGGTGCGGCGCCGCAATGCCTTCTTCGAGGCGGTGATCCGGGCGCTGAAGCGCGAGGGTGTGCCCGTCGCCGGCGCCGACCGGCTTAAGCTCGCCGATCATATCGCGGTGATGGACCTGATGGCGCTCGGCCGCGCCATGCTGCTGCCCGAGGACGACCTGACCGTGGCGGCGCTGCTGAAATCGCCGTTCTGCGGCCTCGACGACAATGACCTGATCGCGCTCGCGCCCGGCCGCAAGGCGAGCCTGTGGGCGGCGCTGGCGGCTTCCGATGAGCCGCGCCACCGTGCCGTATCGGCCAGGCTGGAACGCTGGCGCGCGCTGGCGCGCGAGGCCGACCCCTTCACCTTCTATGCCACCGTGCTCGGGCGCGATCGCGGCCGCCATGACCTCACCGCCCGCCTTGGCCTCGATGCGGCGGAAGCGATCGACGTGTTCCTCGCCGATGCGCAGGGCTACGGCCTCAAGGCGCCGCCCTCGCTGCGCGGCTTCCTCGACCGCATCGAGGCCGAGGACCGCACCGTCAAGCGCGACATGGATGCCGCCGGCGACGCGGTGCGCGTCATGACCGTGCATGCCGCCAAGGGGCTGGAGGCGCGCGTCGTGTTCCTCGCCGACACGTTCAGCCAGCCAATGGCCCAGCATGACAGCCCCCTGCTCGGGCTGGCCGGGCCTGATGGCGCCATGCTGCCGGTCTGGGCGCCGGGCGCGAAGGAGGATGCCGCGCCCGTGCAGGCCGAGCGCCTGCGCCAGCGCGAGGCGAACTGGGACGAATATCGCCGCCTGCTCTATGTCGCCATGACGCGGGCCGGCGACCGGCTTTACGTGGCCGGCTATCACGGCAAGCGCGAAGTCAAGGCCCCGGTCTGGTACAATCTGATCGATATCGCGCTGAACGAGGCCGGCGGCGCCGGGCTGCTGCACCAGGTCGCGGCGGAAGACGGCGAGGGCGAGGTGCTGCAATGGCGCCGCGCCGCGCCCGAGCCTGCGCCGGCCGAAAGCGTGGCGCCGGCCAAGCCTGCCCCGCCGGAACCGGCTTTGCCGGATTGGCTCGCGCGCCCGGCGCCGCGCGAGCACATGGCGCCGCCGCCGCTCAGCCCGTCGCGCCTGCTGGCGGGCGAGGCGGCGACGCTGCCGGCGGGTGCTGTTGCGGTTGATGGCGCGGCGCGCAGGCAGGGCATCGCGCTGCACCGGCTGTTCGAATTGCTGCCGAACGTGCCGCCCGAACGCCGCCGCGACACCGGCGTGGCGCTGCTCGAGCGCTGGGGCCTGGCCGAGGCGGCTGCCGGCCTGGTCGAGACCGTGCTGGCGCTCTTCGCGCATCCGCAGGCCGCGCCGCTGTTCGGGCCGGGCTCGCGCGCTGAGGTCGCGGTCGCCGGCGAGATCGATCTTGGGGCCCGTGGCCTGGTCGCGGTCAATGGCCAGATCGACCGGCTCGCCATCCTGCCCGATGCGGTGCTGATCGCCGATTTCAAGACCGGGCGCCCGCCGCGCGATCGCGCCGCCATGCCGCCGGCGATCCTCGCCCAGCTTGCCGCCTATCGCGCCCTGCTGATCAAGCTCCAGCCCGGCCGGCCGGTTCGCTGCATCGTGATCTGGACGGCACTGCCGGAGATTGTCGAGATATCGTGTGCCTCGCTTGACGCCGCACTACATCTGGTTGGAAGCGTGCGGGAGAACACGCGCGGCGCCGCGGGAGAACCTTGACGCGCCCGCCGGCTCTCCATAGCTAGTAGGTGAAGCGGCGGCGCGTGATGCGTGCGCCCGAAGGAGTTTTTCGTCATGAGCGACGCCATCATTACCGCGACGGATGCCAATTTCGACAAGTCCGTGCTCGGCGAGCCGACCCCCGTGGTGCTCGATTTCTGGGCGCCGTGGTGCGGGCCGTGCCGCATGATCGCGCCGGCGCTCGAGGAAATCGCCACCGACATGGCCGGCAAGGTCAAGATCGCCAAGCTGAACGTCGACGAGAACCCGGAAGTCGCCGCCAAATACGGCATCCGCTCGATCCCGACGCTGATGGTGATCAAGGACGGCAAGGTCGCCGGCACCAAGGTCGGCGCCGCCTCGAAGGGCGACCTGTCGAAGTGGATCTCGTCCTCGATCTGAACGCTGGAGCGATTTCAGAACGCCAAGGCCCTCCTCCGGAGGGCCTTTTTGTTTGGGCTGTGGCGTTTGCGGGTTTCGCGTCGGGATGGGCGGGTCAAGCCCGCCCATGACGGTGGAGAAAACAACGCCCACCACCGCAGCCGTCATCGGCCGGCTCGACCGGCCGATCCCGCTTCAGAAAGGCGTATTGTTATCAGTGTCATTCCCGACGACCGTCAGGTCGATCGGGAATCCAGGAGCCGCATACGCCGGCGGTTCTGGGTTCCCGCCTTCGCGGGAACGACACTGGGGGTGGGATCAAGGCTCGGCACAAGACGGCCGTTGTTTCTCGCGGGATTTTGTCCCGGCCTTGAGCCGGGACCCAGCCGTCAGCGCCCGCTTTAAACCGGCTCGTTGCCGTTGAGCCGCAGCACCTCGCCGGCGAGATAGAGCGAGCCGCAGATGATGATGCGCGGCGCGACCGGCCATTGCTGGCGCGCCAGCGTGGCGAGCGCCTGTTCGACCGAGGCGCTCGTGCTGGCCGACAGCCCGGCGAGCGTCGCGTTGGCCGCCACGTCTTCGGCCGCGCGCATCGCCTCATGGCCGGGGATGGTGACGGCCGAGATCTGCTTCGCCAGCCCCTTGAAGGATGAGAAGAAGCCGATCGCATCCTTGGTCACCAGCATGGCTGAGATCATCACCAGCGGGCGCGGCGACTTCTCCTCGAATTCGGCGAGTGCTGCGGCGAGCACGCGGCCGCCATCGATATTGTGGCCGCCATCGAGCCAGAGTTCGGCGCCGGCCGGCGCGAGATCGACGAGCGGGCCGCGCGACAACGGCTGCAGGCGCGCCGGCCATTCGGCCTGCGGCACGCCTTTCTCGATCGCCGCGAGCGGAAAGCCGGGGCCGAAGGCGGTGCGCAGCGCCGCGATCGCCGTGCCGGCATTGTCGTGCTGGTGGCGCCCGAGCAGGCGCGGCAGCGGCAGGTCGATCAGCCCGTGCTCGTCCTGGTAGACGAGGCGGCCGGCCTCTTCATGCGTGCCGAAATCCTGGCCGCCGATGATCAGCGGCGCGCCGAGCCTTGCCGCCTCGCGCTCGATCGCCATGCGGCCCTCGAGGCTCTGGGCCGCGATGATGCCGGGCGCGCCCGGTTTCAGGATGCCGGCTTTCTCGAGCGCGATCTTGGCGATCGTGTCGCCGAGATATTCCATATGGTCGAGCGATACCGGCGTGATCACGCTGGCCAGCGGCCGCTCGATGACGTTGGTGGCGTCATAGCGCCCGCCGAGGCCGACTTCGAGCAGCAGCACGTCGGCCGGGTGCTCGCTGAACAGCAGGAAAGCCGCGGCGGTCGTGATCTCGAACACGGTGATCGGCTGCTGGCCGTTGGCGATCTCGGCCCGGCTGAAGGCATCGACGAGCTTTTCCTCGCTGACGAGCCGGCCGGGCTTGCCGCGCTCGCCAAGCCGGATGCGCTCGTGGAAGCGCACCAGATGCGGCGAGGTGAAGACATGCACCGATTTGCCGGCCGCCTCCAGCATGGCGCGCATGAACGAGATCGTCGAGCCCTTGCCGTTGGTGCCGGCGACATGGATCACCGGCGGCAGCGCGTTCTGCGGATTGCCGAGCCGCTCCAGCACATGCCACATGCGGTCGAGCGACAGGTCGATCTTTTTCGGGTGGAGCGCCAGGAAGCGCGCCATCATCGCCTCGGAATGGAGCGGGAGCGGTTTCACGCTGCGTCCGGCGCGGCCTGTTTCGTGAGCAGCCGGCAGATGCGCGCCAGCGTCGCGCGCATGTCGCGCCGGTGCACGACGAGATCGACCATGCCGTGCTCGCGCAGATATTCGGAGCGCTGGAAGCCCTCGGGCAGCTTTTCGCGAATCGTCTGCTCGATGACGCGCGGCCCGGCAAAGCCGATCAGCGCGCCGGGCTCGGCGATATGCACGTCGCCGAGCATGGCGTAGGACGCCGTGACGCCGCCGGTGGTCGGGTTGGTCAGCACGACGATATAGGGCAGCTTCGCCGCGCGCAGCATCTGCACGCCGACGGTGGTGCGCGGCAACTGCATCAGCGACAGGATGCCCTCCTGCATGCGCGCGCCGCCCGAGGCCGCGAACAGGATGAAGGGCAGCTTGCGCTCGACGGCCGTCTGCATGCCGGTGATCAGCGCTTCGCCCGCCGCCATGCCGAGCGAGCCGCCCATGAAGGCGAAATCCTGCACGCCGACCGTGGCCTCGAGCCCCTCGATGGCGCCGACGCCGATCTTGACCGCGTCCTGCATGCTCGTCTTGGTGCGCGCATCGCGCAGCCGATCGACATAGCGCTTCTCGTCGCGGAACTTCAGCGGGTCGAGCGCCACGTCGCGCAGCGCGATATCCTCATAGGCGCCGTCGTCGAAGGTCAGTGCCAGCCGGTCCTTGGCGTTGAGCCGCATATGGTGCTCGGAGCCGGGAATGACCCAGAGATTGGCCTCGACATCCTTGTGGAACACCATCTGCCCGGTCTCGGGGCATTTGATCCACAGGTTTTCCGGCGTGTCGCGCTTGAGGAAGCTGCGGATGCGCGGCGGAACGTAATTGGTGATCCAGTTCATGTTGCTCACTCCGCCGCCATCCGCTTGACGCTGCGCACACCGGCGCTCAGCGCTTTCACCAGAGTGCTGACGGCTGAAACTGTCGTTTCCGTGGCACGGTTGTCGCTGTCGAGCGAGGCGCGCACGGCATCGATCAGCGCGGTGCCGACCACGACGCCATCGGCGGCGCGCGCGATCGCGGCGGCGTTTTCCGGCGTCTTGACGCCGAAGCCGACCGCGACCGGCAGGTCGGTATGGCGCTTGATGCGGGCGACCGCCTCGCCGACCGCGTCGTAATTGGCGATCGCCATGCCGGTAATGCCGGTCAGCGACACGTAATACACGAAGCCCGAGGTATTCTTCAGCACCGTCGGCAGGCGCTTGTCGTCGGTGGTCGGCGTGGCCAGGCGAATGAAATTGACGCCGGCGGCGAGCGCCGGCAGGCACAGTTCGTCATCCATTTCCGGCGGCAGGTCGACGACGATCAGCCCGTCGACACCGGCCTCGACCGCATCCTTGAGGAAGGCGTCGACGCCATAGATGTAGATCGGGTTGTAATAGCCCATCAGGATGATCGGCGTGGCGTCGTCGCCGGTGCGGAAATCGCGCACCAGTTGCAATGTGCGGTGCAGGCTCATGCCGCTGGCCAGCGCGCGCTGGCCGGCAAGCTGGATCGCCGGCCCGTCCGCCATCGGATCGGAAAACGGCATGCCGAGTTCGATGATGTCGGCGCCGGCCGCGGGCAGCGCCTTGACGATGGCGAGCGAGGCGACGGGATCGGGATCGCCCGCCATGATGAAGGTGACGAGCGCCGCGCGGCCTTCGCCGGCGCAGGCCGCATAACGCTGTTGGATACGAGTGCTCATGGCGCGCGTGTTAGCATGCTCCGCAAGGGATTGGGAGGGGATTGGCAGGGGATTGGCAGGGGTTTGGCGGCGCCCGTCAGGCCGATGCCAGCGTGTCGCCGAGCATCTCGGCGACCTGCGGCACGTCCTTGTCGCCGCGCCCCGACAGGTTGACGACCATCAGGTGGTCCTGCGGCTTCTGCGGCGCCATCTCGATGACGCGGGCGAGCGCATGCGCCGGCTCCAGCGCCGGGATGATGCCCTCGAGCTTCGACAGCACCTGGAACGCCGCCAGCGCCTCGTCATCGGTCGCCGACAGGTAGGTGACGCGGCCGATATCATGCAGCCAGGAATGCTCCGGGCCGATGCCGGGGTAATCGAGCCCGGCCGAGATCGAATGCGCGTCCTTGATCTGGCCGTCATCGTCCATCAGCAGGAAGGTGCGGTTGCCATGCAGCACGCCAGGCCTGCCACCGGTGAGCGAGGCGGCATGCAGGCCGGATGCGATGCCGTGGCCGGCCGCTTCCACGCCATAGATCTCGACCGACGGGTCGTCGAGGAACGGGTGGAACAGGCCCATGGCGTTCGAGCCGCCGCCGATGCAGGCGATCAGCGAATCCGGCAGCCGGCCCTCCGCCTCCTGCATCTGGGTGCGGGTTTCCTCGCCGATGATCGACTGGAAGTCGCGCACCATGCCGGGATAGGGGTGCGGGCCGGCGACCGTGCCGATGCAGTAGAATGTGTCGGCAACGTTGGTGACCCAGTCGCGCAGCGCCTCGTTCATGGCGTCCTTCAGCGTCTTCGAGCCCGATTGCACCGGCACGACCTTGGCGCCGAGCATCTGCATGCGGAACACGTTCGGCGCCTGGCGGGCAACGTCGACCGCGCCCATATAGACGACGCAGTCGAGCCCGAACCGCGCGCATAGCGTCGCGGTCGCCACGCCATGCTGGCCGGCGCCGGTCTCGGCGATGATGCGCTGCTTGCCCATGCGGCGCGCCAGCATGATCTGGCCGAGCACGTTGTTGACCTTGTGCGAGCCGGTATGGTTCAGCTCCTCGCGCTTCAGGTAGATCTTGGCGCCGCCCGTGCCGCCGGTGCGGCTTGAGACCTCGCGCAGGTGCTCGGTCAGCCGCGCGGCATAATAGAGCGGCGATGGGCGCCCGACATAATCCTTCAGGTGGCCGTTCATCTCGGCCTGGAAGGCCGGGTCGGCCTTGGCGGCGCCATAGGCCGCTTCCAGCTCGAGGATCAGCGGCATCAGCGTCTCGGCGACGAAACGGCCGCCGAAAATGCCGAACTTGCCGTTTTCATCCGGGCCGGCGCGGAAGGAATTGGGTTTCTGCTGGGCGCTCATGGCTGGTCCGCATTTAGAAGATGACCCGCTTCACCATACCCTCATCCTGAGCCTGTCGAAGGATGGTTGGTCGGGCGCGGGCTGGATCATCCTTCGACAGGCTCAGGATGAGGTCGTGGGAAACTTCGCCGATCTTTAGCGGTCGTCCGCCGCGATCACAACCGTTCTATGTCGCGCACCGCGGCGATGAAGGCGCGGATCGCCGCTTCGTCCTTGATGCCCGGCGCGCTTTCGACGCCGGACGAGACGTCGACCCCTTCAAGGCGCGCGCCGCCCTGGCGCACGCGGCGGATCGCCTCTGCCACATTGGCCGGCGTCAGCCCGCCCGACAGCATGAAGGGCAGCGTCGGGTCGACCGCGTCGAGCACGCTCCAGTCGAACGGTTTTCCGTGCCCGCCGGGATAGGCGGCATCCTTCGGCGGCTTGGCGTCGAGCAGCAGCCGGTCGGCGACATCGCGGTAATGCGCGATCCGCGCCAGGTCGGCGGCGGCGGCGATGCCGAGCGCCTTCATCACCGGGCGGCCGGTGAGACGCTTGATCGCGGCGACGCGCTCCGGCGTCTCGCCGCCATGCAGTTGCAGCAGGTCCGGTTCGGTGGCGCGCAATACCGTATCGAGCAGCGCATCGTCCGGATCGACGAGCAGGGTCGTGATGGTTGCCCGCCCGCGCGCCAGCTCCGCCAGCATGCGCGCGGCCTCCGGCGTGACGTAGCGCGGGCTGCGCGGGTGGAACACCAGCCCGACCATGTCGGCGCCGGCAGCGATCGCGGCACGCATGGTTTCAGGCGTCGAGAGCCCGCAAATCTTGGCGAGCAGGCCGGCCACGGCTCAGCCCAGCCCCGATTTCCGCCACACCAGCGCGGCGGCGGCGAGATCCTCGATCGCCGTGCCGGTCGATTTGAACAGCGTGATATCCCGCGGCGCACGCTGGACGGCGACGGTGCCGCGGCACAGGTCGAACAGGTCGGCCTCGACCTTGTCGGCCGTGATGACGCCTTGCGCGAGCGGGATGACGATATCGCCGCCCTCCTTCAGCGCGCCGTCGCGTGTATCGACGAACAGCCGGGCGCGGGCCACCGCCTCGTCGTCGCTCTCGCGCATGTTCGGGCGAAAGGCGCCGATCAGGTCGAGATGCGCGCCGGGCTTCAGCCAGGCGCCATGCACCAGCGGCGTCTGCGACAGGGTGGCGCAGGACACGATATCGGCTTCGCCGACCGCCTGCTCGAGGTCTTCGGTGATGCCGACCGCGAACGCATCCTCGTCGAGTTCGTCGGCGATATTGCGCGCCTTGTCGGGGTCGCGGCCCCAGATTGTCACGCTGTCGATCGGGCGCACCGAGGCATGCGCGCGGATGACGAAGGGCGACAGCGCACCAGTGCCGACCATGAGCAGGTGGCGCGAATCGGGCGCGGCCAGGAAACTGGCTGCGAGCGCCGAGGCCGCCGCCGTGCGCCATGCGGTCAGGCGCGCGCCATCCATCACGGCGAGCGGCACGCCGGTCTCGCCCGACATCAGCACATAGATGCCCTGGATGCTCGGCAGGCCGGTCTTGCCATTGTCCGGGAACACGTTGACGATCTTGACGCCGAGCGTCTCAGGCGCCGCGCCATCCGTCCAGGCCGGCATCAGCAGATGGGTCGCCTCCGCCTTGCCGGCATGGTCGATGGTGTGGTGATGGCGCACCGGCACGGTAAAGGAACCGGCGAAGGCGGTTTTCAGTTCTGCGACCAGCAACTTGAAATCGAGGGCGGCGTCGATCGCCTCCTCGTCGAAAAATGCGACGTTCATGTATCTTTCCCTTAGCCGCGCCGGCTCAGCAGCGGCATCGGCACGCCGGTTCGTTCGGAGGCGTTGGCTTTCAACGTGTCGGCCTCGCGCCTGAGCCGCTCGGCCTCGCGCCTGAGGCTGCGCGCGCTGCGCCGATGCCGGCCCTGGTTGATCCACAGCGCGATGCCGCCGATCAGCACGCCGACCATGATCGAGACGATGATGACGATGAACAGCGGCACGGTGACGCCGAGACCGGGCGCGCCGCCGAACGGATCAAACGACAGCAGCACCGGCTCGCGGTTGGCCAGCCCCAGCAGCAGCAGGACGATGCCGACCGGGAC
Organism: uncultured Alphaproteobacteria bacterium; assembly: GCA_937988775.1. Taxonomy (GTDB): domain Bacteria; phylum Pseudomonadota; class Alphaproteobacteria; order Rhizobiales; family Beijerinckiaceae; genus CALKHP01. The sequence goes on along the minus strand of CALKHP010000052.1, from coordinate 175,296 downwards.
CAGGATGACCCAGCGCAGGGTTTTCCGCATCGATCAGGCTCCTCAGGCGTCGGCCTTGGCCGCTTTTGCCGCCTTGCGCGCCGTGACGGGCAGCTTGTTGAGGCGCAGGCGCATTTCCTTGCCGGTCTTGAAATAGGGCACGATCTTCTCGCTGACCTCGACATGGGCGCCGGTGCGCGGATTGCGGCCGACCCGCGCCGTGCGCCGCTTGATCGAGAACGCGCCGAAGCCGCGCAACTCCACCCTGTCCTCGTTGGCGAGCGCCTTGGTGATCTCCTCGAGGATCGCCGTGACGATGTTCTCGACGTCACGTTGGTAGAGATGCGGGTTCTGCTCCGCGATCTTCAGGACAAGTTCGGACTTTATCATCGGTCGCCTCGAAAGGGGGAAGGAGAGCGGCCCGGCTGAAACCGTGGCCCAACAGTATGGTGTTGATTATGCTTCTATTTTATGGCGCAGGTTGCCAGAGCGCCAGCAGCCCGTCAAGCGTCGAGACATCGAGCGCACGGGCCGGGCGCGCCAGCATGTCGGAGAGCCGCCCGAAGCCGGCGAGGCGGGCGAGATCGGCGGCGGCGCTGAAAGGCAGCCGCAGATAGCCGCGTTCGGGCCGTTTCAGGTCGCGCACCGGCAGGTCCTTCGGCACTTTCTTCTCCTTGACGAGCCAGGCGATCGCCTTGTCCTCGCCGCCGATCTCGTCGACGAGCTTGAGCGGCAGGCCCTGCCGGCCGGTGAAGACGCGGCCGTCGGAAATCGCCGCCAGCTCGGCGTCGTTCAGGTGGCGGCGCTGCTGTACGAGCTGCTTGAACCAGGCATAGCTGTCGAGCACCGTCGCCTGCAGCGCGGCACGCGCTTCGGGCGGCGTCGGCCCGAGCCCGTCCGGCTCGGCCTTGAGCGGCGTCGAGCGCACCGCCTCGACCTGCACGCCGACCGTGTCGAGCAGCTTGGTGAAGTTCGGATATTGCGCGATGACGCCGATCGAGCCGACGATCGACGAGCCGCGGCTGACGATGTGGTCGGTGGCGATCGCCGCGATGTAGCCGCCCGATGCCGCGACCGAATCGACCGTCGCCACCGTCGGCTTGGCGGCGACGAGCTTGCGGATCGCGTCATGCAGCGCCTCCGAGCCCGACACGGTGCCGCCTGGCGAGTTGACCGCCAGCACCACGCCGGCGACCGAAGGCGATTCGGCGGCGGTTTCGAGCAGCTTCAGCGTCGCGGCATCGCCGGTGATCAACCCGCTGATGCTGATGCGCGCGATATGCGTGCGCTGCGCCTCGATCAGCGCGCGGCCGCCGAAGGCGAGGCCGAGCGCCACGATCGCGACCGCCGCCAGCACGAAGGCCGCGACGCGCCACGCGGTCAGCTTGCGCCTGATGCGGCGGCGATCGACCAGGAGATCGGTGTCGACAGGCATGCGAATTCCTTTCAGGGCCTGATTAACCTCATCCGCCGGTCCGGGGAAGAGCAAAGCGTTATGGCGTCATGCGCGCGGCATCCGCCGCGATCAGCGCCAGGCCGCTGGCGACCGAGTTGAACGCATCGCCATAATGCAGCCGCTCATGTCCGAAACGTGTCGCAAACAACGCGCGCACCGCCGGAACATAGGAGGTGCCGCCGGTCATGAACACCGCGTCGATCGCCGGCGGCGCGATCGCGGCGCGTTCAAGCGCCAGATCGACGGCGCCGGCGATGCGCGCGAGATCGCCGGCGATCCAGGTTTCGAAATCGGCGCGCGTCACCTCGGCCTCGATGGCGAGATCGGCGGCCGCGAAGCGGAATGGCGCGCGCTCGGCCGAGGATAGCTTCAGTTTCAGCGCCGAGACGGCGAGATAAAGTGCGTAGCCGAGATCATGCTCGATGACCGCGATCAGCGCCTCGATCAGCTCCGGCGCCTCGGCGTCGCGCGCGAGGCGCCGCAACTCGCTCAGCGTGCCGGGCGCCTTGAGCAGCGACAGCCGGTGCCATTGCGCGAAGGCGGCGTGGTAATGCGCCGGCATCGGCAAGAGCTTGCCGAACGAGCGATAGCGCGTGCCCTTGCCGAGGCGCGGCGCCACGACATGGTCGAGGATGCGGAAATCGAAACTGTCGCCGGCGACGCCGACGCCGGCATGCGACAGCGCCTCGGCCCGCAGGCGGCCGCCGGTCGGATCGAAGCGCATCACCGAGAAATCGCTGGTGCCGCCGCCGAAATCCGCCACCAGCACGGTTTCGGGCCGCTTGAGGTCGCGCGCATACCAGTAGGCGGCACCAAGCGGCTCATAGGCGAAGTCGAGCTGCGCGACGCCGGCCTGCTTGTAGGCGGCGCTCAGGCGCTTGAGCGCCAGCGCCTCATCCGGGCGTTCGCCGGCGAACACCACCGGGCGGCCCGAGACGATCGGCACGCCGGCCGCGCCCTCGGGCAGGATATCGGCGAGGAAGGTGCCGATCAGGTCCTCGAGTTCATAGCGCTTGCCGAACAGGCGCGTTTCCTGGAAGGCCTTGCTTGAAAGATGGGTTTTCAGCGATTGCAGGAAACGATGCTCGCCCGTGATGTCGAGCGCGCGGTCGAGTGCCTCGGGGCCTGAGACATGCGCGATCGTCGCATGCGGCGGCCGGCCCTCGCGATAGAACAACAGCGCCGAGCGATAGGCCTCGACCGCGCCGGCCGGCGTCGGGAACCGGCGCGCCGTGACGCCGCCCGCCGCATCCGCGATCGCCACGACGCTGTTGGTCGTGCCGAAATCGACGCCGATGGCGGTGGCGGTCATGAACTCGCTCCTTGTATCCGGGATTCCCTCGCCCGCCAGCGGGAGAGGGTGGCTGCGCAGCAGCCGGGTGAGGGGGGGCCGAGGCTGGCGCCAATGGCTCCCTCATCCGCCTGCCGGCACCTTCTCCCGCAGGCGGGAGAAGGGCGCAGGGCTGAAAAAAGAAACCCGCGCTCGCGCGCGGGTTTCGTGTGCGTTGAAGGAACGCGCGCGAGGCGCGTCCGCCTACTTCTTTTCGGGAGCGGCCTTCTTGAGCGCGGCGCCGAGGATGTCGCCGAGCGAAGCGCCCGAATCCTGCGAGCCGAACTGGGCGATGGCTTCCTTTTCCTCGGCCATTTCGAGCGCCTTGATCGAGGCCTGCACCTTGCGGGCGCGGCGATCGAACATGATGATGCGCGCATCGACCTTCTCGCCGGCGGCGAAACGGTCGGGGCGCTGGTCGGCCCGCTCGCGCGCCAGTTCCGAGCGCTTGATGAAGGTGGTGAGGTCGGTACCCGAGATCTTGACCTCGAGGCCCGATTCCTTGACCTCGACGATCTCGCAGGTCACGACCTGGCCCTTGCGGAGTTCGCCGGCATCGGCGAAGGGGTCGCCGGCAAGCTGCTTGATGCCGAGCGAGATGCGCTCCTTCTCGACATCGACGTCGAGCACCTGGGCGCGCACCATGTCGCCCTTCTTGAAGTCCTCGATCGCCTGCTCGCCGGGGCGATGCCAGTCGAGGTCGGAGAGATGGACCATGCCGTCCACATCGCCTTCGAGGCCCAGGAACAGGCCGAACTCGGTCTTGTTCTTGACCTCGCCCTCGACTTCGCTGCCGATCGGATGGGCGTTGATGAAGTTCTCCCACGGATTGCCCATGGTCTGCTTCAGGCCGAGCGAGATGCGGCGCTTGGCGGTATCGACCTCGAGCACCTGAACCTCGACCTCCTGGGAGGTGGAGAGGATCTTGCCGGGATGCACGTTCTTCTTGGTCCACGACATTTCCGAGACGTGGATCAGGCCCTCGATCCCCGGCTCCAGCTCCACGAAGGCGCCGTAATCGGTGATGTTGGTGACGCGGCCGGTGAAGCGGGCGCCGATCGGGTACTTGGCGCCGATCTCGGTCCACGGATCGGACTGCAACTGCTTCATGCCGAGCGAGATGCGGTGCGTTTCCTGGTTGATCTTGACGATCTTGACCTGGACCTGCTGGCCGACGGTCAGCACCTCGGTCGGGTGGTTGACGCGGCGCCATGCGATGTCGGTGACATGCAGCAGGCCATCAATGCCGCCGAGATCGACGAAGGCGCCGTAATCGGTGATGTTCTTGACGATACCCTCGATGACCTGGCCTTCCTCGAGGTTCGACACCAGCTCCTGGCGCTGTCCGGCGCGGGTCTCCTCGAGCACCGTGCGGCGCGACACGACGATATTGCCGCGGCGGCGATCCATCTTCAGGATCTGGAACGGCTGCGGCATGCCCATCAGCGGGCCGATGTCGCGGATCGGGCGGATATCGACCTGCGAGCGCGGCAGGAAGGCGACGGCGCCGTCGAGATCGACCGTATAGCCGCCCTTGACCGCGTTGAAGATCATGCCTTCGACCTTCTCGTTATTCTCGAAGGCCTTCTCGAGCTTGACCCAGCTTTCCTCGCGGCGCGCCTTGTCGCGCGAGATCACCGCCTCGCCGAGCGCGTTCTCGATGCGCTCGAGATAGACCTCGACCTCGTCGCCGACCTTGAGGGTGATTTCGTGCGAGGGGCCGGCGAATTCCTTGAGGGCGACGCGGCCTTCGGTCTTCAGTCCGACATCGATGACCGCGAGATCCTTCTCGATCGCGACCACGGTGCCTTTGACAACCGAGCCTTCCATCATGTCCGAGCCGCCGAGGCTCTCGTCGAGCATGGCGGCGAAATCGTCACGGGTCGGCATACGGGTTTGGGTTGCGGGCATTGAAACTCCAGATGATCGGGCGGCCAGCCCCGGCATGGTCGGCAACATCGAATTTCAGAGCATCCGCAAACGCCGGTGCTCCTGGCCTGGAGCTGGAAGCACCCTCGAAAAGAGTGCCCGCCGACGGTTCGAACCAGCGATTGCGGACGGTGGTTCTGTTCCTCGCGGGAACTCAAAAAGACATGCGCGGACGGTTTCGTCCGGCATGCCTGGCGAGGATCGCGAGGAATGCCGGGTCCATAACGGAAAATCGGGCATTCCACAAGCACCCGCCTGCGCGGGCTCGCGCGTAGGCGGCGCGCAGGTTCAGCTAGCCCCGGCGTGGTTCAGCAGGACGGCACGCCGTCTCCCGCCAGCGCGGCTCGCGCACGCTCCTCGACGATGGCCACGGCGCGCGCGAACACCGCGTTGAGATCCATGGCGCTGGTGTCGATCGTCACCGCGTCCGCCGCCGGCACCATGTTGGGGGCGTCATTGGCGTCGCGCCGCATCAGGTCGGCGAGGATATCGGCCTCGCTGACATGCTGGCCGCGCGCCACCAGCTCGCGAAACCGGCGTCCGGCGCGCACCGCCGCATCGGCCGTCACCCACAGCTTGACCTCGGCCATCGGCGCGATCACCGTGCCGATATCGCGGCCGTCGAGCACCGCGCCGCCTTCCTGCATGGCGAAATGCTGCTGGTAGTCGCGCAGCGCCTTGCGCACGCCGGGGATGACCGCGATGGCGCTCGCCATGGCGCCGGCCTCGCGGTTGCGCAATTCCGGGTGATGCAGCCAGGCCGGATCGAAGCTCTCGGCGATCGAGATCGCGGCATCGGTATCGTTGGCGCGCAAGCCCTCGAGCCGCACGCGCAGGCCGACGGCGCGGTAGAGCAGGCCGGTATCGAGATGCGGCAGGCCGTAATGCGCGGCGAGCCGTGCTGCGAGCGATCCCTTGCCGGAAGCTGCCGGCCCGTCGACTGCAATGATCATGCGCCAACTTGTGCAGCCTGGGCGGGCGCAGCGTCAAGACAAAGCCGCCGTTTTGCGCTTTGCGCCGACCCGCTCCTCCAGCTAGTGTCCGCCAGATTCATGCAAGCATGAGACGAAAGAATCCATGGTTGCACTCGCGCGGGGGCCGTAGGCTCACGCCAACCGGAGGGAGAGATCATGCACAGAAGAACCATGCTCAAGGGGCTTGGCGCCGTGGCGAGCCTGCCGCTGCTGGGAAGCGCCGCCCATGCCGAGGACACGGTCAAGATCGGCCTGATCCTGCCGATGACCGGCCAGTCCGCCTCGACCGGCAAGCAGATCGATGCCGCCGTGAAGCTGTTCATGGCGCAGAACGGCGACAGCGTCGCCGGCAAGAAGGTCCAGGTCATCCTCAAGGACGATACCGGCGTCGCCGACGTCACCAAGCGCCTCGCGCAGGAGCTGATCGTCAACGACAAGGTCGCCGTGCTGGCCGGCTTCGGCCTGACGCCGCTGGCGCTTGCCGTCGCGCCGCTCGCGACGCAAGCCAAGGTGCCCGAGATCGTCATGGCGGCGGCGACCACCATCATCACCCAGAAATCGCCCTATATCGTGCGCACGAGCTGCACCCTGCCGCAGACGACGGTGCCGCTCGCCGACTGGGCCGCCAAGAACGGCATCAAGACGGTCGTCACGCTGGTCAGCGATTACGGCCCCGGCATCGATGCCGCCAAGGCCTTCAAGGGCCGCTTCACCAAGGCCGGCGGCAAGATCACCGGCGAGTTGACCGCGCCGCTGCGCAACCCGGAATTCGCGCCCTTCCTGCAGAAGGTGCGCGACCTCAAGCCCGACGCGCTGTTCCTGTTCGTGCCCTCCGGCCAGGGCGCGGCGCTGATGAAGCAGGTCGCCGAGCGCGAGCTGACCAAGGCCGGCATCAAGGTGATCGCCACCGGCGACGTCACCGATGACGACCAGCTCCCCGACATGGGCGACAGCGTGCTCGGCATGGTGACGACGCATTTCTATTCCGCCGCCCACCCCTCGCCCGAGAACAAGGCGTTTGTCGCCGCCTTCGAGAAGGCCAACCCGAAGATGCGGCCGAACTTCATGGCCGTCGGCGGCTATGACGGCATGCACCTGATCTACGAGGCGCTGAAGAAGACCGGCGGCAAGACCGACGGCACCGCGCTGGTCGACGCCATGAAGGGCGCGAGCTGGACCAGCGTGCGCGGCCCGGTGAAGATCGATCCCGCAACGCGCGAGATCATCCAGACCGTCTATGTCCGCAAGGTCGAGAAGGTCGACGGCCAGCTCTACAATATCGAGTTCGACAAGATCCCCGACGTCGTGCCGCCGAGCCCGGATGGCAACTGAGGCGACGGTGTCACGTCTGGTGCTGACGTTCGCGAGGCTCCCCTTCTCCCCTTGCGGGAGAAGGGCATTATCTGATGCCGTCTTTGGATCGGCCTGAATGCTGACCATCCTGTTCGACGGCGTCGCCTATGGCATGGTGCTGTTCGTGCTGGCCTGCGGCCTGTCGGTGACGCTTGGGCTGATGAATTTCGTCAACCTCGCCCATGGCGTGTTCGCGATGGTCGGCGGCTATGTCACCGTGCTGTTGATGAACGATTACGGCGTGCCGTTCCTCGCCACGCTGCCGCTCGCCTTCATCGTCGCGGCGGCGCTCGGTGCCGTGCTCGAGCGCACGCTCTATGTCCATCTCTATGACCGCAGCCCGCTCGACCAGGTGCTGTTCACCATCGGGCTGGTGTTCATGGCGGTCGCCGCCGCCGATTACGTGATCGGCTCGCAGCAGCAGCTGATCTACCTGCCGCCGATGCTGAGCGGCCGGCTGCATCTCGGCGCGCTCGATATCGGCGTCTACCGCCTGTTCCTGATCGTGGTCTGCGCCGTGCTGGTCGCCATCCTGCATTATATCGTCACCAGAACACGCTTCGGCAGCCGCCTGCGCGCGGCGGTCGACGATCCGCGCGTGGCGCGCGGCCTCGGCATCAACGTCAATGCGATCTTCGCGCTGACCTTCGCCATGGGCTCCGGCCTGGCCGGGCTCGGCGGCGCGCTCGGCGCCGATATCCTCGGCATCGACCCGACCTTCCCGCTGAAATACATGATCTATTTCCTGATCGTCGTCACGGTTGGCGGCACCTCGGGCATGATGGGCCCGTTCGTCGCCGCGATCCTGCTCGGCGTCGCCGATGTCGCCGGAAAATATTACGTGCCCGAGCTTGGCGCCTTCATGATCTACGGCGTGATGATCGCCGTGCTGATCCTGAGGCCGCAAGGGCTGTTCGCGCGGGGCAACGCGTGAGCCTGCCCGAGCCAGCGGCCGATGCCGCGCGCCTCTTGGGACGCCGCGCCCGCATCCGGCCGGCCGAGTGGCTGTTCTGGGCGCTCGCCTTCGCCGCGCTGTTCCTGCTGCCCGAGCGCCACCTGATCCTCAACAGTATCGCCGTGCAGGCGCTGTTCGCGCTGTCCTACGATCTCGTGCTCGGCTTCGCCGGCATCGTCTCGCTCGGCCATGCCGCTTTTTTCGGTGTCGGCGCCTATGCCGCCGGGCTGATGACCAAATTCGTCACCGGCGATCCGCTGCTCGGCCTCGCCGCTGCCGGGCTCGCCGGCGGCGTCGTCGGCTTCGCTTCAAGCTTCCTGCTGCTGCGCGGCAGTGATCTCACCCGGCTGATGGTCTCGCTCGGCGTGGCGCTGATCCTGGCCGAGATCGCCAACAAGGCGGCCTGGCTCACCGGCGGCACCGACGGGTTCAGCGGCATGGCGGTCGGCCCGGTGCTCGGCCGCTACGCGTTCGATATTTTCGGCCATGTCGCCTTCGCCTACAGCCTTTGCGTGTTGTTCGTGCTGTTCGTGCTGGCGCGCATCGTCGTCCACTCGCCCTTCGGCCTGTCGGTGACGGCGCTGCACCACAACCCGCTCAGGGCGCGGGCCGTCGGCGTGCCGGTCAACCGGCGGCTGGTGGCGATGTATACCTTCGCCGCCATCTATGCCGGCATTGCCGGCGGCTTGCTGGCCCAAACCACGCAGTTCGTCTCGCTCGACGTGCTCGATTTCAACCGCTCGGCCGATGTGCTGCTGATGCTGGTGATCGGCGGCACCGGCTATCTCTATGGCGGCATGATCGGCGCGGCGCTGTTCGTGCTGGCGCAGGACCAGCTCGCCAGCCTGACGCCGCAATACTGGCATTTCTGGATCGGCCTCGCCCTCGTGGTGCTGACGCTGGTCGGGCGCGAGCGTTTCGCCAAGCGCCTCGGCGCCTTCGCGCGCCTGCTGCCGGGAGCGCGCTGATGGCCGCCGTGCTCGAAACCATTGGCCTGACCCGGCATTTCGGCGGGCTCGTCGCCACCAACGCCGTGTCGTTCCGGCTCGAGCAAGGCGCGCGCCACGCGCTGATCGGCCCGAACGGCGCCGGCAAGACCACCTTCATCAACCTCTTGACCGGCGTGCTCAGCCCGAGCGAGGGAAAAATCCTGCTCGAAGGCGCCGATGTCACCACGCTTCAACCCGATGCCCGCGTGCGCCGGGGCCTTGCCCGCACCTTCCAGATCAACCAGCTTTTCGCCGGGCTGACGCCGCTCGAAACCATCGGCCTCGCCGTGTCCGAGCGCCTCGGCGGCGGGGCGGACTGGTGGCGGCGTTTCGGCGCACGCCCGGCGCTCGTCACTGAAGCGATCGGGATCGCCGAGCGTTTTCGCCTCACCGACGTGCTCGACCGCAAGACCGCTGAGCTGCCCTATGGCAAGCAGCGCCTGCTCGAGATCGCCGTCGCCTTCGCCTGCCGCCCGCGCGTGCTGCTGCTCGACGAGCCCGCCGCCGGCGTGCCCGAAGCCGAGCGCCACGACCTGCTCGCCACCGTCGCCGCCCTGCCGCGCGATGTCTCGGTGCTGCTCATCGAGCACGACATGGACCTCGTCTTCAGCTTCGCCGAGCGCATCTCGGTGCTGGTGCAGGGCGCGCTGTTCCGCGAGGGCACGGCGGCCGAGGTCGCGGCCGATCCGGCAGTGCGCGCCGTCTATCTCGGCGAGGGCGACGATGCCTGAACTGCTCAAAGTGTCAGGGCTCAGCGCCGGCTATGGCGAGGCCGTGGTCATCGATCGGCTCGACCTGACGCTTGCCGAGGGCGAACGCCTCGCCGTGCTCGGCCGTAACGGCACCGGCAAGACCACGCTGGTCAACAGCCTGATCGGCGTGACGCGCCGCTTCGCCGGCACGCTGAGCCTCAAGGGCCGCGACATCACGAAGGCGAGGCCCGATCTGCGCGCCGTCGCCGGCATCGGCTGGGTGCCGCAGGAACGCAACATTTTTCGTTCGCTCACGGTTGAAGAAAACATGAGCGCCGTCGCGCGCCCCGGCCCGTGGACGCTGGCGCGCGTCTATCGGTTGTTTCCGCGCCTCGCCGAGCGCCGCGCCAATTTCGGCAACCAGCTTTCCGGCGGCGAGCAGCAGATGCTGGCGGTCGCCCGCGCGCTCGTCACCAACCCGAAGCTGCTGCTGCTCGACGAGCCGACCGAGGGGCTGGCCCCGATCATCGTCGAGGAACTGCTCGCCTCGCTGGCGCTGGTGGCGCGCGAGGAAGGGCTGGCGCTGATCGTCGTCGAGCAGCATGCCCGCAAGATTCTCGGCATGACCGACCGCGCCATCGTGCTCGACCGTGGCCGCATCGTGCACGCCGCCTCCAGCGCCGCGCTGCGCGCCGACCCGGCGGCGCTGGAAGCCCATCTCGGCGTGGCGCGCCCGGCGGGGGCGAGGTGACGTGCGACGGCGGAAATCTTTCCCTTCTCCCCTTGCGGGAGAAGGTGGCGCGAAGCGCCGGATGAGGGGAGAGCCTGCGCATTGTGGAGGCTACACCCCTCATCCCCCTGCCGGGACCTTCTCCCGCAAGGGGAGAAGGAGCAAACTCACGCGCTGAGCGCTTGCAAGCAATCGAAAGGACCCCACCATGACCGCCAAGACCAAGCCACCCTTCCGCGCCGACCAGGTCGGCAGCCTGCTGCGCTCCGCCCGCCTGAAGGAGGCGCGCGCCCGCCGCGAAAGGAACGAGATCGATGCGGGCAGCCTCAAGGCGGTCGAGGATGAGGAAATCCGCAAGCTGATCAAACGCCAGGAGGAGATCGGCCTGCAAGGCATCACCGACGGCGAGTTCCGCCGCGCCTGGTGGCATTTCGACTTTCTCGGCGGGCTCGATGGCGTCGAGATGGTCGCGGTCGAGCACGGCATCAAATTCGCCGGCGTCGAGACCAAGGCGCAGGCGCCGCGCGTCACCGGCAAGATCGGCTTTTCCGGCCACCCGATGCTCGAGCACTTCAAGTTCCTGAAGGCCAACACCAGCCGAACGCCGAAAATGACCATTCCCGGCCCGTCGATGCTGCATTATCGCGGCGGGCGCAAGATGATCAACATGGGCGTCTACCCCGATATGGAGGGGTTTTATCACGACCTCGGCCTGGCTTACGCGGCGGCGGTCAAGGCGTTCTACGAGGCCGGCTGCCGCTATTTGCAGCTCGACGACATCTCGTTTGCCTATCTCTGCGATCCCGAGCAGCGCGCCATGCTGGCGGCGCGCGGCGACGTGCCGGAGAAGCAGGCCGAGATCTATGCCGGCATGGTGCGCACCGCGCTCAAGGACAAGCCGGACGATCTCGCCATCACCATGCATCTGTGCCGCGGCAATTTCCGCTCGACCTTCGTGGCGTCGGGCGGCTACGAGCCGATCGCCGACATCCTGTTCAACACCATGCCGGTCGACGGCTATTTCATGGAATGGGACAGCGAGCGCGCCGGCGGCTTCGAGCCGCTGCGCTTCCTGCCCAAAGGCCACAAGAATGTCGTGCTCGGCCTCGTCACCTCAAAGACCGGCGAACTGGAAAGCCGGGATGCCATCAAGCGCCGCATTGACGAGGCCGCGAAATTCGCCCCTCTGGAACAGCTTTGCCTGAGCCCGCAATGCGGCTTCGCCTCGACCGAGGAGGGCAATGTGCTGGCCGAGGAGCAGCAATGGGCCAAGCTCGCCATGATCGTCGAGACGGCGCGCGAGGTCTGGGGCTGAACATCGCAACTGGTTTTGTCCCGGACTTGATCCGGGACCCATATCCGGCCGCCGATGGGCCCCGGCTCAAGGCCGGGGCAAGAGCGTTGATATACGTGGCATCTTTCCAATCGGGATCGGCCGGACAAGCCGTCCGATGACGGCTGCAATGTTTTCGGCTCTCGCCACCGTGGCCGCGAAAACACCGGGCGCGACGACCCTGCCCTTGACCTGCCTCGTTCGCCGGTGGAGTGAAGGCGCTCAACAGAAACGGCGAGGGCGATGCGCGGATGACGGCTCAAATCATCGATGGCAAGGCATTTTCCGATCGGGTCGCGAGCTTCGTCGCCGACCGGGCGCGGGCATTCACCAGCGTGCTCGGCCGTCCGCCCGGCCTCGCCGTGGTGCTGGCCGGCAACAACCCGGCGAGCCAGGTCTATGTGCGCAACAAGGGCCTGCGCGCCAAGGCGTGCGGCTTCCATTCCGTGCAGCACGACCTGCCGGAGACGGTGCGCGAGGAAGACCTGCTCGCGCTGGTCGACCGGCTCAACCGCGATCCGGCCATTGACGGCATCCTGGTGCAATTGCCGCTGCCGGCGCAGGTCGACGCCGAGCGCGTGTTGCAGGCGATCGATCCGGCCAAGGATGTCGACGGTTTCCACCCGGTCAATGTCGGCCTGCTCGGCGCCGGCGCGCGCGACAAGGCGCTGGTGCCGTGCACGCCCTATGGCAGCCTGCTGCTGATCGCCTCGGTGCTCGGCGACGATCTGTCCGGGCTCGAGGCGGTGGTGGTCGGGCGGTCCAACATCGTCGGCAAGCCGGTGGCGCAGTTGCTGCTGCGGCACAACGCCACCGTCACCATCGCGCATTCGCGCACGCGGGCGCTCGATGCGGTGTGCCGGCGCGCGGATATTCTCGTCGCGGCGGTCGGCCGGCCCGAGATGATCCGCGGCGACTGGGTCAAGCCCGGCGCGGTGGTGATCGATGTCGGCATCAACCGCGTGCCGGCGCCGGACAAAAGCGCGGGCAAGACGCGGCTCGTCGGCGATGTGGCGACCGCCGAGGCGGCCGATCATGCCCGCGCCATCACGCCGGTGCCGGGCGGCGTCGGCCCGATGACCATCGCCATGCTGATGGCCAATACGCTCACCGCCGCCTGCCGCCGCGAGGGACGGCCCGCACCCGACATGACGGCCGTTCGGTAGTGGCCCCATTGCCGGCCGGCCCGCTTCGCGCCATGCTCAGGCCATGAGCAGCGACGCGAAAACCGTGACGGAGGCGGCGCCGGAGATCCGGCCCTCGCTGCAATTCGCCTTCGGGCCGGACCGGCGCCTCGGGCCGGGCAAGATCGCGCTGCTCGAAGGCATCATCGCCACCGGCTCGATCTCGGCGGCCGGGCGCGCCATGGGCATGAGCTATCGCCGCGCCTGGCTGCTCGTCGATGCGCTCAACCGCATGTTCGCCGAACCGGTGGTGATCGCCGCCGCCGGCGGCGCCAAAGGCGGCGGCGCGCAGGTGACCGAGACCGGCCGGCGCCTGGTCGCGGCCTATCGCGCCGTCGAGAAGCGGACATTGCGCGATGCCCGCGCAAGTTTCGCGGGGTTTGCCTTTCGGGACGTGCCCTCTCCCTCATCCTGAGCCTGTCGAAGGATGGTCAAGCGTCGCGCCTTTGGCCGGCTGGATGCCGGGTCAAGCCCGGCACAAGACGGTTGCGTTTCGCCGCGCGTTTTGCCCCGGACTTGATCCGGGGCCCGGCCATCACCCGATCATGCGCTCGTCGAGCGCCACCGTCTTGATCAGCGCGAACACGGCATCGCCGGTCTTCAGGCCGAGCTCGGCGACGGCCTTGCGCGTTGCCAGCGCGGCGAGCCGGTCGCCGCCATCGAGCGCGATGGCGATGCTGGCGAGCGGCCCGCCGCCGGCGGTGATCGCGGCGATGGTGCCGGAGAGCGCCGTGCGCACGCTCATCTGCTGCGGACGGGCCAGCGCCAGCGTCACGTCGGTGGCGTGCACGACGACGCGCACCGCCCGGCCCGGCGCGCCGCCGCGCTCCGCCAGCCAGATGCGCCCGGCCGGATGGCGGAGTTCGGTCAGGCCGTAGGCATCATCCTCGCCGGCGACGGTGGCGTTCAGCACCGAGGCGCTGGCGAAACGGTCCTCGCCGACGGAGGCCGCCTGCGGCCCGAACACCGCGCTTGGCGTGCCTTGGCCGACGATGCGGCCATTCTCGATCATCGCCACGTCGGCGGCGAGGCGCGCCACCTCCTCCATGGCATGCGAGACATAGATCATCGGCACGCCGAACTCGTCGCGCACGCGCTCGATCAGCGGCAGGATCTCGAGCCGGCGCTCGCGGTCGAGGGCTGCGAGCGGCTCGTCGAGCAGCAGCAGCCGGGGCGAGGATAATAGCGCCCGGCCGATCGCCACGCGCTGGCGTTCGCCGCCCGACAGCGTCGCCGGCCGGCGCCCGAGCAGATGGCCGATGCCGAGCGCCGCGATCACCGGTGCGAGCGCGATGCCGCGCGCGTCGCGTGGCGAGAACCAGCGCCCGAACAGCAGGTTGTGGCGCACGCTCAGATGCGGGAACAGATGCGAATCCTGGAACACCAGCCCGATGCGGCGGCGATGCTTCGGCACGAAGACGCGCTTTTCAGTGTCGAGCAGCGCCGTGCCGTCGATGGCGATCCGCCCGCGTGCCGGCCGCGACAGCCCGGCAATGGCGGCGATGGTGGCGGATTTCCCGGCGCCTGACGGCCCGAACAGCGCGGTGATGCCGGCGCCGGCCGTAAAGCCGACGTCGAGCGCGAAGGCGCCGAGGCGCTGCGTGAGCGCGACCTCGATCATGCCGGCTGCTTCCGGGCGCGCAGCGCGGCGCGTTGCAGCAGTTCCGAGGCGATCAGCGCCAGCATGGCGATGGCGATGGCGATCACCATGAGCTGGAAGGCCGGCCCATCGCCATCCGGCTGCTGGATATAGCTGTAGATCGCCGAGGAAATCGTCTGCGTCTCGCCCGGAATATTGGAGACGAAGGTGATCGTCGCGCCGAATTCGCCGAGCGCCTTGGCGAAGCCGAGCACGGCGCCGGCGAGCACGCCGGGCAGGGCAAGCGGCAGCGAGACGAGCAGGAAGCGCCATGGCTGGCCGGCGCCGAGCGTGCCGGCGGCATCCTCGAGCCTTGTGTCGACCGCCTCGAACGAGAGCTGGATCGCGCGCACCATCAGCGGAAAGCCCATCACCGCGGCGGCGAGCGCCGCGCCGGTCCAGTGGAAGGCGATGACGATGCCGAATACCTCGTCGAGGAAGCGGCCGGCCGGGCCGTTGCGGCCGAAGCTGAGCAGCAGCAGGTAGCCGGTGACGACCGGCGGCATCACCAGCGGCAGGTGCACGAGGCCGTTGAGCAGCATCTTGCCGGGAAAGCGCCAGCGCGCCAGCGCATAGGCGACGAAAATGCCGAGCGGCAGGCTCGCCAGCGTGCCGGTGAAGGCGACGAGCAGCGAGAGCCGCACGGCGGTCCATTCCTCGGGCGACAGGGCGATCACGGCAACCAGGCTCTTTCGCGGGCGAACATCGCCGCCGGCTTTACGGCATTTTCGGCAGTACTGTGAAGCCCTGGCCCTCGAAGATCGTCTTCGCCTCGGGGGTGCGCAGATAGGCGATCAGCGCGGCGGCGTCCGGGTTTTTCGAGCTGGCGGTCAGCGCCACGGGATAGGCGACCGGTTTGTGGCTCGCCTCGGGGAAGGTCGCGACGACCTTGACCTTCGGCTCGGCGCGCGCGTCGGTGGCATAGACGATGCCGAAACGCGCCTCGCTATGGGCGACCAGCACCAGTGCGGCGCGCACATTGTCGGCCTGGGCGAGCTGCGGTTCGACGGCGCTCCACATGCCGAGATTGCTCAGCGCTTCCTTGGCGTATTTGCCGGCCGGGCAACTCGTCACCGTGCATACCGCGATCTTGCCGTCGCCGGCGGCGCCGGCGAGATCGGCGCCCTTGGCGAGCGTGAACGGCGCCGCCTTGTCGGCGGGCGCGACCAGCACCAGCGCGTTGCCGAGCAGCGTGTCGCGGCTCGCGGCCTGGATCAGCTTGCGCTCCTGCAGCCAGTCCATCCAGGCGAGATCGGCCGAGATGAAGATGTCGGCCGGTGCTGCCTGCTCGATCTGCTTGGCGAGTGCGCCGGACGAGGCATAGGACACCGTCGCCTGCTTGCCGGTTTCCGCCGACCACTTGGCGATCACGGCATCGAGCGCGGTTTTCATGCTGGCGGCGGCGAAAACCACCGTTTTGGGCGCGTCGGCAGCCGAGGCCGGCACGGCGCTGGCCAGCGCCATCAGCGTGGCGGCGGCGAACGAGCAGAGGGTCAGGCGGCGGGAGCAGGTCATACGGGGTTTCTCCGGGCGAACGAGACCGTTCGTTTTTGCCGGATATAACGATCATTGGCAAGCGGGCGCGGCGGGCAGCCTCGCCCGCCTTGCCTTACGGCACCGCGGCGCCGATCGCCTTCAGCGCGCCGGCGGCATCGGCCTGCAGCACCTTGGCGTTGTCGGCCAGGGGCTTGGCCGAGCCGATCAGCGCCTTGCGGATTGCCGCGGCCGAGAGGTCGGGCCGCTTCTCCAGCATCAGCGCGACGATGCCGCTGATCTGCGCGGTGGCGATCGAGGTGCCGGTGCTGAAATCGTAGGCCGCATGGGGCGCTGCCGCCAGCACGTCGACGCCGGGGGCCGCGAGTACGATGTAGCTGCCGCGATTGGCCATCGTGTACAGCCGGCTTTCGGCATCGCTCGCCGTGACCGCGATCACCGCCGGGTCGGCTGCCGGATAGAGCGCCGCCGCCTTCGGTCCGGCATTGCCGCCGGCCGCGATCAGGATCATGTCCTGTTTGCTGGCGGCTGCCAGCATGCGCTTGAGCAGCGGGTCGGACGGCCCGGCGAAACTCATGTTGACGATGCGCGCCTTGCGTTCATGCGCCCAGTCGAGCGCGCGCAGGATGTGGTAGCTCGTGCCCTGCGCGCCGGGCTTGGCGGCGGCGCCGCCGAAGGCGCGCGCCGCCAGCAATTCGGCCTCCGGCGCGACGCTGCGCATCTGCTGGTGCGCCACGATGGCGCCGGCCATCGCGGTGCCATGCGTATCGGGAGCGATGCTGGCTTCTTCCAGCGCATCCATGCTGGCGGCGATGGCGCCGGCAAGCTCGGGATGGCCGGTATCGACGCCGGAATCGATCAGCGCCACCAGCACCTTGCCGCCCTTGGCGATGCGATGCGCGGCGGCAAGGTCGAGCGCTTCGACGGCATATTGCGGCAGAAGCTCGGGCGGTTTTGGCGCGGTCGCCGGCACGGCGGAGGCGGTCTCCGCCGCCTGCTGCAACGTATAGATATAATTCGGTTGCGCGAAGCTGACGCCGCGCTCGCGCTGCAAGGCGGTCAGCGCCGCGCGCACGCTGCGTCCGGCCGGAATGCGGGCGCGGTGGATGGTCGCGTTCAGCAGGCCGAAGCGCTGTTCGGCGAGCCGGGTCAGCCGCTGCCGGCGCATCAGGGCATCGAGCTGTTGCGGCTTGAGCCCGGCGCGCGTCTCGAACATCACCTCATCCGGCACGAAACGGGTTTCGCCGGCCGGCGGCAGCCCGCTCGGGCGGCCGCCGCGCGCAGCCGTGGCCGGCGGGCGCTTCGGCGGGCGCTTGGCGGGGTGCGCGGCCTTCGGCTGGCGGTGCCGGCGGGGTGCGATGTCGTCCTCGTCATCATCGAGATAGACCGGCTCCTGGTAAGGCGCGGCCTGCCGGGGCGGCACGAGATAGGGCAGCAGCGCACCGACGCCGATGCCGATGCCGATGCCGCCGGGATGCCAGCCGCCGGGGCCGCGGTTGCCGGGACCCGGGCCTCCGGGATTGCGCGACTGCGGCATCTGTTGCCGGGAATAGGCGCCGGGCTGCTGCTGCGCGGCGGCGGGCGGTGCGGCCCACAGGCCGGCCAGGAACACGCCGGCGGCGAGCAGCAGGCCGAACCGGGCGGGGCGGGGCATCGCGTTCATCGTGGCCTCCCTTCGAGGACGAGCTTACTCGGCCGGCAGCACGAGCCGCACCGTGCCGGTTTGAGCCTTGAGCGCGGCGATGATCTTGTCGGCATCGGCCTTGGCCATGCCGGCCGCGCCGATGCGCACCCGGTACAACCCGCCCGGCCTCGGGCCGTCGACGATGCTGGCTTTCGCCGTCTCGAGCACCCGGCCGATCGCTTCTGCCGTGGCGCCGGGCTGGAATCCGACCAGCGCGAAATGGCCGGCGGCCGTCGCCTCGGGCGCCGAGGCGGTGCCGTATTGTGCCGGCTCGGGGGCGACGAAGCGCGCCGTGATGAAGCCTGCCTGCGCCACCACCAGCAGCGCGGCCGCAGCCGCTGCCCAGCCGAGCGCCGGCGGCGACAGCCAGGCGGCGAGCCGCCCGCCAATGTCGAGCAGGCCGGCGGCGCGGCGCGGGCGGCGCGCCGGCTCGGCCTCGATGCGCGCCATCAGCTTGTCGAGCGTTCCGGGCGAGGGCGTGCCGAGCAACTCGGCATCGAGCACGGCTTCGCCCATTTCCTCGCGGGTCAGCGCCAGCCTGCGGCGCAGTTCGGGATCGCCGGCGAGCGCTTCCGCCACCTGCTGCGCCTCATCGGCGTCGAGCGTGCCGGCGGCGTACCACGGCAGCAGTTCCTCGATCTCCTTGTGGTCCAATGTCGTGCTCATGGCCAACCCCTGTCGACACCGGCGTGTCGAAGAATCTCGGAGAGTTTCTGGCGCGCGTAGAACATGCGCGTCTTGACGGTATTGCCCGGGATGCCGAGGATCTCAGCCACCTCCTCCACGGATTTCTCGTGGTAGTAGACGAGATCGATGATCTCCCGGTGGTCCGCCGACAGCTTGTGCAAGCATTGCCGGAGCACCGAACCCTTGTCCTTTTTCTGCAGCGCGACCTCAGGCGTGTCGTCCGTGTCGGCGATGCCGGCGGCGTGCTCTTCGTCGAGGCTGTCGTCGCGGCGCTTGCGCACCAGTGACAGCGCCTTGAAACGGGCGATGCCGAGTAGCCATGTCGAGACGCTGGAGCGCGCCTCGAAGCGCCCGGCCTGGCGCCATACGTCCAGGAACACCTCGCTGATCAGGTCCTCCGCCTCGGCCTCGTCCTTCACGAAGCGCAACAGGAAGCGGAAAATCCTCACCTGGTAGCGGCCGAACAGCACCTGCATGGCGAGCTTGTCGCCCGCGGCGATGCGGCGGATCAGGGCCTCGTCGTCGCTCGCTGCCGCGCTTGACATGGTGGCAGTTTCTCCGGTGGTCGCCAGAGAGTTCTCTGCCCGGGCCGAAACGTCAAGCGCGAGGGCCCGGCTCCGCATCGGGGCAAGCCTCGAGGCGTGGAGCCGGACCATGGCCGCTGTCACCGGCAGACGCGCACGCGCCCGATATAATTGCCGTAATAGTCGAAGCGTGGCCGGGTGTAGCAGCCGCCGTAGCCGACGAAGTGGCGCGGACCCCAGCCCCAGCCGCGATGGCCGCGACGATGCCCCCAGCCGGCATGGCCGTGACCGCCGCCGTGGCTCCAGCCGCCGCCGTGGCCGCCATGGCCGCCATGGCCGGGCTTGGCTTGCGCGGCGCCGCTCGCGGCGGCAAGGCCGATCGCCATGACACCGGCGACGATCGCGGTGCCGAGCATCTTCTTCGAAACAATCTTGAACATGGCACGTCTCCTGAACTCCCTGGAAAGGCGGCCGATCCGCCTTTCGTCCATGGGTCGCGCCGGCCGGGAAAAAGGTTCAGGGGAAGCGGAGATTATTTTTGCGCTGGCCTCAGGAGCTCTTTGAAGCTCCTTCCTCATCCTGAGCCTGTCGAAGGAAAATTCCCGCGCGCACTGGAACACCCTTCGACGGGCTCAGGGTGAGGTGCGGTTTGTCGGAAGACGGAGCTTCGGTCAGGCTCTCTGGCGTCTCGAAATATCAGAACGGCAGGCCGACATAGTTTTCGGCCAGCGCTGCCATCGCCGCGCGCGAGCCGGCGAGATAGGCGCGCTCGGCGGCCTGGATCTTGCGGTCGAACGGGCTGCTGTCGGGAAACTGATGCAGCAGCGAGGTCATCCACCACGAGAAGCGCTCGGCCTTCCAGACGCGGGCGAGGGCGCGCTGCGAATAGGCCTCGAGCCCGCTCGCTCTGCCCTCGCGATAATGCCCGATCAGCCCCTCGGCGAGATAATGCACGTCGCTGGCGGCGAGGTTCAGCCCCTTGGCGCCGGTCGGCGGCACGATATGGGCGGCATCGCCCGCCAGGAACAGGCTGCCGAAGCGCATCGGTTCGGCGACGAAGCTGCGCAGCGGCGCGATCGATTTCTCGATCGAGGGCGCATCGACCAGCGCCGCCGCCGTTTGCGGGTCGAGACGCTGGCGCAACTCGTCCCAGAAACGCGCATCCGGCCAGTCGGCGATCTCGGTGCCGAGCGGGCATTGCAGATAGTAGCGGCTGCGATGGGCCGAGCGCATCGAGCACAGCGCGAAACCGCGCTCATGGCTGGCATAGACCAACTCGTCCGAGACCGGCGCCACGTCGGCCATCACGCCGAGCCAGCCGAACGGATAATGCCGTTCATGGAGGCTCAGCGCCGCGGCCGGCAGGCTGGCATGCGACACGCCATGCGAGCCGTCGCAGCCGGCGATGAAGTCGCAGGCGATCTCGATGCGCTGGCCCTCGAACAGGCAGGTGACGCGCGGATGCGCGCTGTCGAAATCGGCGAGATGCACCTCCGCCGCTTCGTACAGGCTCGGTGCGCCGCAGGCCGCGCGCGCCTGCATCAGGTCGCGCGTCATCTCGGTCTGGCCGTAAATGGTGACGTGGCGCCCGCCGGTCAGGCCGGCGAGATCGATGCGGTGGCGCGCGCCATCGTATGCAAGGTTGAACCCGTCATGGCGCAGGCCCTCGGCATGGAGGCGCGCGGCGACGCCGGCCTGTTCGAGCAGCGCCACCGTGCCCTGTTCCAGCACGCCGGCCCGGATGCGCGACAGCACGTAATCGCCGCTGCGCCGTTCGAGGATGATCGTGTCGATGCCGGCGACATGCAGCAACTGTCCGAGCAGCAGCCCGGCCGGCCCGGCCCCGATGATCGCCACCTGCGTGCGCAATGCCTTGTCTCCCATAGTCCCTTTGTAGGATCGGCGCGCGGCGCACGACCATGGACAGAGTTGCCGGATTCAAGCAGATTTGTGGGAAAGCAACAGCGGCGCCAGGCGGGGGAGGGGCTGAAATCCATGTCGAATCCGGCCCCGTCCGGCATCAGGGTCTATGACCTTTATGGCGACCCGCTCCTCGATCCGGTGCCGGGCTTCCTGCATGCCGAGCGCATCGGCGCGCGCGCGCCCCTGCATGGCTGGACCATCGCCAGCCACCGCCATCCGGAATTGTCGCAGGCCTTCCTGTTCACCGAGCGCGGCGGCGTGATCTCGCTCGAAGGCCGCGAGATCCCGTTCGAGGCGCCGTGGCTGTTATGGATTCCGGCCGGCCATGTGCATGGATTCACCTTCCGGCCGGGCACGGATGGCTATGTCGTCACCGTGGCGAGCGATTTTCTCGCCGGTGCATTGGCGCGCGAGACGAGCCGCGACCTGCAGCCGATCGCCGAACGCGCGCTCGCGGCCGGCCTGCCGGCGGCCGAGCAGACGGCGCCGGCGCTGGAGCGCTGCTTCGCGGCCATCCTGCATGAGATCGGCCTCGCCGAGCGCGGCGCGCGCGCGGCGGTCGCGGCGCATCTCGATCTCGTGTTCGTGGCGCTCGCCCGCATCGGCGCGGCGGTGGCCGATACCCCCCTCGACGATCGCCAGGCGGCGCTGTTCCGCGCCTTCCGCAAGCTCGTCGAGCAGCATTACCGGCAGCAGTGGAGCGTCGCCGATTATGCCGAGGCGCTGGCGATCACCCGCGACCGGCTGCACGATACCTGCCGGCGCGCCGCCGGCCGCCCGGCGATCGACGTCATCCAGGACCGGCTGGTGATCGAGGCGAAGCGCGCGCTGATCTACTCCACGCTGAGCGTCGCCGAGATCGCCTTCGACCTCGGCTTTCGCGATCCGGCCTATTTCTCGCGCTTCTTCAGCCGCCGCACCGGGCGCGCGCCCTCGGCCTTCCGGCACGCGCCGTAGAGTGGCTTGACAGGCCGGCCGCCGCCGCTATCGCTCGGGCCGTCTTTTGGTTTGACGCATTTTCGTGTCGAAGAGCCGGTATCGGCTGCTTCTGGCACTGCGCCAGCGAGGAACCCGCCTGAAATGACATCCCGGCCCGGAATTTTCTTCTTCGTCGTCGGCCCGAGCGGCGTCGGCAAGGACACGTTGATCGACGGCGCGCGCGCCGCACTTGGCCCCTCGGGCGGTTACGTCTTCGCCCGGCGCGTCATCACGCGGCCGGCCGATGCCGGCGGCGAGGCGCATGAGGCGGCGAGCGAGGCCGAATTCGCCGTGCGCGAGCGGGAGGGCGGCTTCCTCGTCACCTGGCGTGCGCATGGCCTGCATTACGGGCTGCCGCGCGCGCTCGCCGACGACCTCGCGGCCGGGCGCCACGTCGTCGCCAACGGCTCGCGCACCGTGGTGGCGGAGCTTGCCCGCCATGTGCCGCGCTTCGCCATGGTCTCGGTCAGCGCCGCGCGCGAGGCGCGTGCCGGCCGCATCGCGGCGCGTGGCCGCGAAAGCGGCGCGGCCGTGGCGGCGCGCC
Source organism: uncultured Alphaproteobacteria bacterium (assembly GCA_937988775.1). GTDB lineage: Bacteria > Pseudomonadota > Alphaproteobacteria > Rhizobiales > Beijerinckiaceae > CALKHP01. Next base: position 152,919 of record CALKHP010000052.1, on the reverse strand, counting down.
TGGCGCGCGAGGTCACGGCGGCGCTGCCGCCCGGCGTCACCGTGCTGGACATCGCCAACGACGGCAGTGCCGCCGATGGCGTGGCGCGCTTCGTCGCCTTGCTCGAGCGGGCCGCGCAAGGCTGAGGTTCCGCCGCGCCGGGCGAGAGGCTACTATCCGAACGGACACAACTCTTGGGAGTCAGCATGGAAACGCTCTACGAGCGCCTCGACGGTGGCATCGCGCTGCTGCGCATCAACCGGCCGGAAGCTCGCAACGCCCTGAACATGGCGGTGCGCGAGCAGATCGCGGCCCATGTCGCCGCCATGACGCATGATGCGGAACTGCATTGCCTGGTCATCGCCGGCACGCCAAAAGTGTTCGCCGCCGGCGCCGACATCAAGGCGATGGCCGATGCGGGCGCCTCCGAGATGATGCTGCGCGGCTCCGATGCCATCTGGCAGGTGCTGCGCGATTGCCCGAAGCCGCTGATCGCTGCGGTGAACGGCTGGGCGCTCGGTGGCGGCTGCGAACTGGCCATGCATGCCGATATCATCATCGCCGGCGACGGCGCCCGCTTCGGCCAGCCCGAGATCAAGGTCGGCATCATGCCGGGCGCCGGCGGCACGCAGCGCCTGACCCGTTCGGTCGGCAAGTTCAAGACCATGAAGATGCTGCTGAGCGGCGAGCCGATCAGCGCCATCGAGGCCGAGCGCATGGGGCTGGTCTCCGAGGTCGTGCCCGATGACGAGGTGCTCGATCGCGCCCTGGCGCTGGCGCGCGCCATCGCCGCAATGCCGCCGATCGCGGCGCGCAGGATCAAGCAACTGGTGCTGACCGGCGCCGACATGCCGCTTGGCGCGGCGCTCGCCATGGAGCGCACCGCGTTCGAATTGCTGTTCGATACCCAGGACCAGAAGGAGGGCATGCGCGCCTTCATCGAGAAACGCGCCCCGCGCTTCGTCGGGCGCTGACAGGGAGACGGGCATGGACGGGACGGGCAGTAGCGAGGCTGGGCGCGAGATTGCCGTGATCGGCATCGTCGGCGCCGGCGTGATGGGCCGCGGCATCGCCCAGATCGCGGCCGAGGCCGGCTATGGCGTGCTGCTCGCCGATGCCCGGCCCGAGGCGGTGGCCGAGGCGATCGCCTTCTGCGGCCGGATGCTCGGCCGCCGCGCCGAGAAGGGGCAGATATCGAGCGGCGACGCGGCGGCGGCCAGCGCCCGCATCGGCGCGGCCGACGGTTATGGCGGGCTGGCGGCCTGCGACCTGGTGATCGAGGCCGTCGCCGAGCGCATGGAGGTCAAGCATGCCGTGCTCGCCGAACTGGAAAAAAGCGTGCGCGACGATTGCATCATCGCCACCAACACCTCGTCGCTGTCCGTGACCGGCTTCGCCGCCGCCGCGCGGCGCCCGGAGCGCGTCGCCGGCTTCCATTTCTTCAATCCCGTGCCGCTGATGAAGCTCGTCGAGGTGATCGGCGGCGTGCTGACCGATGCGGCCGTCATCGATGCGCTCGAGGCGGTCGCCCGCCGCGTTGGCCATCAGCCGGTCAGGGCAACCGATACGCCGGGATTCCTGGTCAACCATGCCGGGCGCGGCTACGGCACCGAGGCGCTGCGCATCGTCATGGAAAGCGTGGCGGATTTTGCCAGCATCGACCGCGTGATGACCGAGGCGGCCGGCTTTCGCATGGGGCCGTTCGAACTGATGGACCTGACCGGGCTCGACGTGTCGCATGCCGTCATCGAATCGATCTACCGGCAATATTACGACGAGCCGCGCTACCGGCCGGTGCCGCTCACCGGGCAGCGCGTCACCGCCGGGCTGTTCGGCCGCAAGACCGGGCGCGGCTTCTATGCCTATCAGGATGGCCGCATCCAGCGCCCACCCGAGGGCAGGGCTCCCGCCCTGCCGCGCGAGCCGGCGCCGGTCTGGGTCAGCCCGCGCTTTCCCGAAGCTGCCGAATTGCGCCGCATCCTCACCGATGCCGGCGCGCATGTCGAAACCGGCGCCTCGCCGTTCGAGGACGCGCTGATCGTGCTGACGCCGTTCGGCGAGGACACCACCACCGCCGCGCTGCACGAGCATCTTGATCCTGCGCGCTGCGTCGCGGTCGATCCGCTGTTCCGTTTCGCTGGCCGCCGCACGCTGATGCATGCGCCGATCACCCGGCCCGACCTGCTGGCGCAAGCCCATGGCTGGCTTGCCAAGGACGGCACGCCGGTCAGCGTCATCGCCGACAGCCCCGGCTTCATCGCGCAGCGCATCCTCGCCTGCATCGTCAATATCGGCTGCGACATCGCCCAGCAGTGCATCGCCCGGCCGGCCGATATCGATCGCGCCGTGGAACTCGGCCTCGGCTATCCGCACGGGCCGCTCGGCTTCGGCGACGTGCTCGGGGCGGGCCATATCCTGGCGATCCTCGAGGCGATGCACGCCTTCTACGGCGATCCGCGCTACCGCCCGAGCCCATGGCTCAAGCGCCGCGCCCGCCTCGGCATGTCGCTGACGCTGGCCGGGACGTAAGCGCCCCTCATCCGCCTGCCGGCAGCTTCTCCCGCGCGCGGGAGAAGGCTACCATTCCCCTCTCCCGCGCGCGGGAGAGGGTGGCGCGAAGCGCCGGGTGAGGGAAGTATGCGTGACGAAATCCCCGCAAAATCGCTGCCCCATGCCCGCACGATGCGCCGCCAATCGGCTGACGCTGAGCGGACACTCTGGGCCTGCCTGCGCGACCGGCAACTTGGCGGCCTGAAATTCCGGCGCCAGGTGCCGGTCGGCCCGTTCATCGCCGATTTCCTGTGTGTCGAGCACATGCTGATCGTCGAGGTCGACGGCTCGCAGCATTTCGAGAATGGGCGCGACCTGCGCCGCGACGCGTGGCTACGCCAGCATGGTTACCGTGTGCTGCGAATCTGGAACGTCGATGTTTCCAAGAACCTGGACTCGGTCAGGGCAACGATCATGGCCGCTTGCGGGCTGCCTTGCTAGCTGGCCCTCATCCGCCTGCCGGCACCTTCTCCCGCGCGCGGGAGAAGGCTGCAGCTTTCCTCTCCCGCGAGCGGGAGAGGGTGGCGCGAAGCGCCGGGTGAGGGGAGCCTAGCGCCGCCGCTTGGGCGCTACCGCCAGCGGCAACGCCGCGAACAGCGACGGTTCGCTGCCGGTTTGCGCGCGCTCGATCGACAGCATGCGCAGCTTGGTCTCGACGCCGCCATCGGCGGAGAAGCCGCCGGCTTTGCCGTTGGCGCCGAGCACGCGGTGGCACGGCACGACGATCGGGAACGGGTTCTGGCCGAGCGCCATGCCGACGGCGCGCGATTGCTCGAGCCCGCCGACCCGGCGCGCGATCTCGCCATAGGTGCGCGTTTCGCCGGGCGGGATGGCGCGGGCGATCGCATAGACCTTGCGGTTGAACTCCGGCACCGCGGCCATGTCGAGGGGCACGTCGCCAAGATCGTCGCGCCCGCCCTCGAGCAGGGCGATGATGCGGTCGCGGGCGGCAGCGATGGCGGGAGGAGGGCTGGTCTCGACCGCCTCGGGGACACGGCGCATCAGGCGCTGGCGCGTCCCAGCCGCATCGCCCTCGGGCAGCGCGGTCGCGACGATCGCCTCGCCCGACCAGGCGAGACCGCATGGGCCGATCGCCGTCTCGAACACGGTCAGGCCGCAGGCCTTGACCGTGGAATCCCTGGCGCTGGAAGCCTTGATGCCGGATGTCGTCATGCGCGCCAGATTAGCACCATGACGGGCCGCGTCACCCCGGAAGTTGCGCCGCAACCTTCGGTGGCGCCGCGCGCCGTTGCAGCAGCAGCCAGCCGACGATCGACAGGTTGAGCAGGTTCCACAGCATGCCGTTCAGGAAGGCGATGCGGTAGGATGAGAACGCGTCGTAGATCACCCCAGAGAAATAGCCGCCGAAGGCCATGCCGAACAGCGTCGAGGTCATGATGATGCCGATGCGCGTGCCGGCCTCGCGCGCCGGCAGGAACTCGCGCACGATCACCGCGTACATCGGCACGATGCCGCCCTGGAACAGGCCGAATATGCCGGAGATGATATAGAGCGACGACAGCCCGTCGAAGAACAGGTACAGCGCCAGCGAGGCGCCCTGCATCAGCGAGCCGAGCAGCAGCGTCTTGCCGCCGCCGATCCGGTCGGAGAGGAAGCCGGAGCCGATGCGGCTGACGATGCCGAGCAGCATCATCAGCGACAGCATTTCCGCGCCGCGCGCCACGCCGTAGCCGAGATCGCCGCAATAGGCGACGATATGCACCTGCGGCATCGACATGGCGACGCAGCAGGCGAAACCCGCCACCGTCAGCAGGATCTGCAGGGTGCGCGGCGACACGCCGAGATTGCTGCGCGCCGCCATCATCGCGCTGTCGGCGGCCGCGAAATGGGCTTGCGGCAGCTTGCGCCGGAACATCAGCGTCAGCGGCAGCACCGACACGATGACGAAAATGCCGATGGCGATGTAGGAATAGCGCCAGCCGACCGCCGGGATCGAGTAGCGCAGCACCATTGGCCAGATCACGCCGGCGAGATAGCTGCCGCAGGCCGCGACCACCACGGCGAGGCCGCGCCGCTTGATGAACCAGAACGAGATATCCGCCATCAGGGGCGCGAAGCTCGCGCCGGTGCCGACGCCGATCAGCACGCCATGCGCTATTGCGAACCACAACAGGCTGGGCGCGAAGCCCGCCACGATGAAGCCGAGCGACAGGCAGATCGCCGAGGCGATGATCGGGATGATGATGCCGACGCGGTCGGCGACCCGGCCCATCAGGATGGTGCCGAAGCCGAACCCGACCATGGCCAGCGTGTAGGGCAGCGACGCATCGGCGCGGGCAATGCCGAATTCGTCCTGCACCGCCGGCAGCACCACCACCACCGACCACATGCCGACGCTGGTGACGGTGCCGACGAGCAGGGCGCCGAGCAGCCTGATCCAGGAATAGGGCGAGTCGGGGCCGGATATGGGAATAGCATCGCGCATGATCTCCCGACGAATAGCGTGCCGGCGAGGCGCGTCAACGCATGATCGCGCGAATTAAATGCATGCACTCGATCAATATTAGTCAGCGGTCACCGCACCGATGCAAAATCGGATCATGCCAGGTCAGTTCACGCGCCATGATCGCGCCGGTTTGCCCGGCATGTCCGGTGCGGCTTGCGCGCCAAGCCTTTGGTGGTTCCCGTTCGGGCGGGAAGATATACATTCAATAATTGGTATTTATTATCCGTGCCATATTATGTAAGTGAAATATGCGGCCGCCGGCACGGCCTCGAGCAAATTATGGCTGGAGCAAGGTCGCACCGGGCGAACCTGCCCTGATGAAACGATCTGGCGCGAGGACCGTCCATGGATGCCATCGACCGCAAGATTCTGGTCGCCCTGCAAAAGGACGCCAACATCTCGATCGCGGAACTCGCCGATCAGGTCGGCCTGTCGCAGACGCCGTGCTGGAAACGGGTGCAGAAGCTCGAGGCGGCCGGCGTCATCCTGCGCCGGGTCGCGCTCGTCTCGCCGGAAATGGTCGGGCTCGGCCTGACCGTGTTCGTGCAGATCGAGACCGACCAGCATTCCGGCCAGTGGCTCGAGAATTTCGCCGGCAAGGTCTCGGAACTGCCCGAGGTGATGGAATTCTATCGCATGGCCGGCGATGTCGACTACATGCTGCGCGTCGTGGTCGCCGACATGGCGGCCTACGATCAGTTCTACAAGCGGCTGATCGCGGCGTTTCCGCTCAAGAACGTCACCTCGCGCTTCGCCATGGAGCGTATCAAGGCGACCACCGCCTACGACATCCCGCCAGTGGCGAAGAAGTCCGCCTAACTCTGGCTAGCGTGTGGCGGCGCTCGCCTCGGGCGCGGCCTCGGGCTTGACGGCGGCGCCGGCCCGGCGCGCCACGCGGCGCTGCTGCCAGGCCTCGATCTCGCCGACCAGCCCCTTGCGGAAGGCGAGCACGCAGGCGACGAAAATCGCGCCGATGATCACCGTCACCCAGGCGCCGACGATATCGGACAGGTATTCCTGCAGCGTCACCACGACGCCGGCCCCGACCACCGGCCCGAGGAAGGTACCGGTGCCGCCGAGCAGCGTCATCAGCACGACCTCGCCGGAGGTCCATTGCAGCACGTCCGACAGCGTGGCGAGGCCGAGCGTCAGGCATTTCAGCGAGCCGGCAAGCCCCGCTATGGCGCTCGACAGCACGAAGGCGAGCAGCTTGAAGCGGTTGACGTCGTAGCCGAGCGAGATGGCGCGCGGCTCGTTCTCGCGGATCGCCTTCAGCACCTGCCCGAACGGCGAATGCACGATGCGCTGGATGAACAGGAACACCGCGACGAACATCACCAGCACGAAATAATACATCGTGATGTCGGATTGCAGGCCGATCACGCCGAACAGCGAGCCGCGCGGCACGCCCTGGATGCCGTTCTCGCCGCCGGTGAACGGCGCCTGCAGGCAGATGAAATACACCAGTTGCCCAAGTGCCAGCGTGATCATGGCGAAATAGATGCCGCTGCGCCGGATCGCCAGCGCGCCGATCACCAGGCCGAGCAGGGCCGAGGCCAGAACGCCGACGACGACCGAGAGCATGGTCGGCCAGCCGAGCGCCGTGGCGAACCAGCCGGTAATATAGGCGGCGAAGCCGAAATAGGCGGCATGGCCGAAGGACAGCATGCCGGCATAGCCGAGCAGCAGGTTGAAGCCGCAGGCGAACATCGCGAAGCACAACAGCTTCATCATGAACACAGGGTACAGGCCGATCGCCGGCGCGGCGAGCAGGAAGGCGAGGGTGAGGGCGTAGATGATGGTTGAGGGGCGCATCTGTCAGCTCTTCCCGAACAGGCCTTGCGGCCGCCAGATCAGCACCAGGGCCATGATGACGAAGACGACGATGTTCGAGGCTTCCGGATAGAGCACCTTGGTGAAACCCTCGATCAGGCCGAGCCCGACGCCGCTGACGATCGAGCCGAGGATCGAGCCCATGCCGCCGATCACCACCACCGCGAACACCACGATGACGATCGAGGAGCCCATCAGCGCATTGACCTGCACCACGGGCGCCGCCAGCACGCCGGCGAGCGCGGCAAGCGCCGTGCCGGCGCCATAGGTCAGCATCACGATCACCGGCACGTTGACGCCGAACGCCTGCACGAGGCTGGCATTCTCGGTCGCGGCGCGCAAGGTGGCGCCGAGCGAGGTACGCTCGATGGTGAACCAGGTCACGAAGCAGATCGTCAGCGAGGCGACGATGACCCAGGCCCGGTACACCGGCAGGAACATGAAGCCGAGATTGTACACGCCCTGCAGGGCGGCGGGCACCGGATAGCTCTGGCCGGACGAGCCGAACTGCTGGCGCATCAGCCCTTCGGCGATTAGGGCGAGGCCGAAGGTGAGCAGGAAACTATAGAGCTGGTCGAGCTTGTAGATGCGCGTCAGCATCAGCCGCTCGATGATGATGCCGAGGATCGCCAGCACCAGCGGCGCCACGATCAGCCCGGCCCAGTAATTGATGCCGAACACGCTGAGCGCGATATAGGCCGCGTAGGCGCCGAGCATATACATCGCGCCATGGGCGAAGTTCACCACGCCGAGCAGGCCGAAGATCACCGCCAGCCCGAGGCTGAGCAGCGCGTAGAACGAGCCGTTGACCAGGCCGAGCATGAGCTGGCCGAGGATCACGCTGACGGGAAGACCGAAGATTGTCGTCATGGCTTGCTTTGGTTTGCGAGGCGCGTCCGGCGCCGGCGGCAACAGGTGCCGCCGGCGCCGGCATGGCTTACTTCTTGAGGAACGGGCAGGCCGATTCCGAGAGCGGGCCGAACGCCTCTTCGGCGGTCAGGGTCTTGAACGGCTTGTACAGGTCCCACTCGCCCTTCGATTCGGCCGGCGTCTTGACCTGCATGACGAACATGGAGTGCATCATCAGCCCGTCGGGGCGGATGTAGCCGTCCTGGGTGTACATGTCGTTGATCTTGGCCTTCTTGAGCTCGGCCATCACCTTGTCGCCGTCGGTGGTGCCGGCGGCCTTGACCGCGTTCAGGTAGGTCAGCGTCGCCGAATAGACCGCGGCCTGGTTCTCGCCCGGCTCCTTCTTGGTCTTCTCGAAGAAGCGCTTCGAGAACTCGCGCGTCTTGTCGTTCTGGTCCCAGTACCAGCTCGTGGTGAAGATCAGGCCCTGCGCCGTCTTGAGGCCGAGCGAGTGGATGTCGCTGAGGAAGGCGAGCAGCGCCGCCGGCTTCATGGTCTTGGTGATGCCGAACTCGTTGGCCGCCTTCAGCGAATTGGTGAAGTCGGTGCCGGCATTGGCAAGGCCGAGCACCTGGGCGCCGGAGCCTTGCGCCTGGAGCAGGAAGGACGAGAAGTCGGTGGTGGCGAGCGGCACGCGCACGGAGCCCAGCACCTTGCCGCCATTGGCGGTCACGACCTTGGTCGCGGCTTCCTGGAGCTGCGTGCCGAACGCGTAGTCGGCGGTCAGGAAGTACCAGTTCTTGGCGCCGCTCTTGACGATGGCGCTGGCGGTGCCGTTGGCGAGCGAGGTGGTGTTATAGGCGTAATGCACCGAATAGGGCGTGCAGTCCGGGCCGGTGGTCAGCGAGGCGCCGGCCGCGCCAATGGCGATGAACGGGATCTTCTTCTGCAAGGCCACCCGGCTCATGGCGATGCTGACGCCGGTATTGGAGCCGCCCAGCACCATGGTCAGGCCGCTCTGGTCGGCCCATTCGCGGAATTTCGAGGCGCCGATATCCGGCTTGTTCTGGTGATCGGTGGTGAGAAGCTCGATCGGGTTGCCGAGCACCGAGCCGCCGAAATCGGCGATCGCCATCTTGATCGCCTCGACGCCGCCGGCGCCGATCACGTCGGCATAGGGGCCGGACATGTCATCGATATCGCCGATCACCACCTTGTCGCTGGCCGCATGGGCCGAAAGCGCGAACAGGGATGCCGATACGGCAAGCCCGAGCGCCAATGCTGTCTTCTTGAATGTCATCGTTGTTTCCTCCACTGATTTGGTTGTCAGACACCGAGAAACTCACGCAACATGCCCATCTTCGCCGTGAGTTCGCCTTGCGCGAACCCCTCGACGATGCGGCCGTGCTCCATGATGTAGAAGCGGTCGGCGAGCGGCGCGGAGAAGCGGAAATTCTGCTCGACCAGCACGATCGTGTAGCCCTTGCGCTTCAGCGCCAGGATGACCTCGGCCAGTTTCTCGACGATGACCGGGGCGAGCCCTTCTGAGATTTCATCGAGCAGCAGCAGCTTGGCGCCGGTGCGCAGGATGCGCGCGAGCGCCAGCATCTGCTGCTCGCCGCCTGATAACCGCGTGCCGGGGCTCTTGGCGCGCGCGGCGAGATTCGGGAACATCGCGTAGATCTCGTCGAGCGGCATGCCGCCCTCAGCGATGCGCGGCGGCAGCAGCAGGTTCTCCTGCGTGGTGAGCGAGGCGAAGATGCCGCGCTCCTCCGGGCAGTAGCCGATGCCGAGGCGGGCGATGCGGTGCGAGGCCATGGCGATGGTCTCGGTCTCCCCGATGCGGATCGAGCCGCGGCGCGAGCCGGTCAGGCCGACAATGGCGCGCAGCGTCGTGGTGCGCCCGGCGCCGTTGCGGCCAAGCAGCGTCACCACCTCGCCCTCGCTGACCGCGAGATCGACGCCGTGCAGGATGTGGGATTCGCCGTACCAGGCATTGAGCCCGGCAATCCTCAGCAACTCCCGGGCCATCAATGGGCTCCCTGCAGCGTGGCGGAGGAGGAGCCCATATAGGCCTCGATCACCTGCGGGTTTTGCGAGACCTCGGCATAGGGCCCTTCGGCGATCACCGTGCCGTGCTGCAGCACCGAGATCGTGTCGGCGATCGAGGACACCACGCTCATATTGTGCTCGACCATCAGCACGGTGCGGTTGGCGGAAACCTTCTTGATCAGGTCGGTGACGCGCGAGACATCCTCGTGGCCCATGCCCTGCGTCGGCTCGTCGAGCAGCATCAGTTCCGGATCGAGCGCCAGGGTGGTGGCGAGTTCGAGCGCGCGCTTGCGGCCATAGGACAGGTCGGCGGTGTGGGCGTCGCGGTATTCGGCGAGGCCGACCGCCTCGAGCAGCGCTTCGGCGCGCGCGTGCAGCGGCGCCAGGCTCGCCTCCGGCGCCCAGAAATGGAAGGCGGTGCCGAGCGGCCGTTGCAGCGCGACGCGCACGTTTTCCAGCACGCTCATATGCGGGAACACGGCCGAGATCTGGAACGAGCGCACCAGCCCGCGCCGCGCGGTCTGCGCCGGGCTGTCATAGGTGATGTCGAGCCCGTTATAGAAGATGCCGCCGCGCGTCGGCGCGAGGAACTTGGTCAACAGGTTGAAGAATGTCGTCTTGCCGGCGCCGTTCGGGCCGATCAGGGCGTGGATTTCGCCGCGCCTGACCTTGATCGACACGTCCTGCACTGCGACGAAGCCCGAAAACTCCTTCACGAGTTTGCGGGTTTCCAGGATGATGTCCTGCTCCGGATGAGCCAAGTTCCAACCTTCGCTGCCAATGCGCGGGGTGCATTCCCCCCATGCGCTTGCCGCATTAGTTGCGTAACTGGCTCATGCGATCAACAGCCGGTCCATTATCACAAGGAACAATGGACCGCGCCACAAAGGTTGATACAAGGCGTCAGTATCCCATCGCGCAGCCGTCCTTGCGCGGGTCCGAGCCGCCGGTCAGCGTGCCGTTCTCCCAGTCGATCCAGATCGCCTGCGCGCCGCCGAGCGGCCGGCCCGCCGGCACCGTCCGGAAGCCGCGCCGGTCGAGTTCGGCGCACAGCTCCGGCGACAGCGTATTCTCGACCTCGACCGTGTCGTCCACCAGGCTGGGGAACACGCGCGGCAGGTCGATGGCGCCTTGCAGGTCCATGCCGTAATCGAACACCTTGCTCAGAAGATGTGCGTGGCCGGTCGCCTGGTAGGCGCCGCCCATCACGCCGAACGGCATGATCGCCCGGCCGCCCTTGGTCAGCATGCCGGGGATGATGGTGTGCATCGGCCGGCGCCCGCCGGCGAGTTCGTTGGCGTGGCCCTCGATCAGGTTGAAGCCCTGGCCGCGATTTTGCAGCACCACGCCGCTTTTGGGCGCGGTGATGCCGCTGCCCCAGATGTTGAACAGCGAGTTGATGAAGCTGACGGCGTTGCGGTCCTTGTCGACCACCGAAATATACACCGTGTCGCGATGCTGCGGCACCACCACCGGCGGCAGCGTGGCGATGCGCGCCTTGAGGTCGATCTGGGCGCGCAATTCGTCGGCCAATTCGCGCGACAGCAGCCACTCGACCGGCATCTTCGTCGTCGCCGGATCGCCGAGCACCGCGTCGCGCACCGCATAGGCAAGGCGCGCCGCCTCGATCTCGATATGCAGCCGGTCGGCCGACATCGGATCGCCCTCGCCGTGATAGCCGGACAGGATGTTGAGGATCATCAGCGCGATGATGCCCTGGCCGTTGGGCGGGCATTCGTGCACGTCGTAGCCGCGGAAATTCGTCTTCACCGGCGTGACGTATTCGCCCTTGGCGCTCGCATAGTCGGCCAGCGTGTGGCAGCCGCCGAGCCGTTGCAGCTTCTCGACGATCTCCTGGGCCACCGCGCCCTTGTAGAACGCATCCGGCCCCTCTTCGCCGATGCGCGCCAGCGTGGCGGCGAGTGCCGGCTGCCGGTGCTTCTCGCCGGCCCTGAGCGGGCGGCCGTCGGGCAGGAAGACGGCGGCGGTATCGGCGTCGCCGCGCATCAGGCTTTCCTGGCTCGCCCAGTCGAAGGCGACGCGCGGCGTGATGGCATAGCCGTCGCGCGCCAGGCGGATCGCCGGCTGCAGGATGTCGCCGAGGCTCTTGCGGCCATGGTCGCGATTGAGCTGCGCCCAGGCATCGACCGCGCCGGAAATGGTGACGGCATGCGGCGACTGGCGCGGTATCGCCGTCAGCCCTTCGGCGCGCAGCTTGGCGGCCGAGGCGCCGGCGGGCGCCCGCCCCGAGCCGTTGAAGGCGACGACCTTGTCGCTGCCCTGCGGCGCGATCAGCGCGAAACAGTCGCCGCCGATGCCGGTCGAGCCCGGCTCGACCACGCATTGCACGGCGCAGGCGCCGATCGCGGCATCCATGGCGTTGCCGCCATCCTGCAGGATGTTGACGGCTGCCAGCGTCGACAGCATGTGCGAGGTCGCCGCCATGCCGTTGGTGGTGGCGGAGAACGAACGGACGGGAGCCTCGAAATTCCGGGTCATGATAGTCCAGCTTGCGTGATGATGGTCGGCATATGGCGCGGCATATGGATCGGGTGGTGCGGCAGGCTATCGCCAAGCCGCGTCGCTGTCCCGCCAAAAAAACTGTGCCCCCCATGAGCGTAATGATGTGATGGGGTCCCAAACATGTGATGTGGCGCACGGCAACGGCAATTGGCGCTGGACAGGCCGGCGGCCATCGCCGAACAGTAGCGCCGGATTGCGGGCGCGAGCCCCGCGACATGTGGAGGCGGCGTTGGGCTTTCTGGAAACCTTGTTCTCGGCCGGCGGCAAGACGGCGCTCGTCACCGGTGGCGCCAGCGGCATCGGCCGCATGTGCGCCGAGGCGCTGGTGCAGGCCGGCGCGCGCGTGCTGATCGCCTCGCGCAAGGGCGAGGTGTGCGGCGCCGTCGCCGCGGAACTGAACGGGCTCGGTGCGCCGGGCAGCGCCGAGGGCTTCGTCGGCGATGTCGCCACGGAAGAGGGCATCGCGGCGCTGGTCAAGGCCGTCGGCGCGCGTACCGACAAGCTGCATATCCTGGTCAACAATGCCGGCCGCAGCTGGGGCGAGCCGCTCGAGACGTTTCCGTTTTCCGCCTGGGAAAAGGTCATGAGCCTCAACGTCGCCGGCATGTTCACGCTGACGCGCGACCTGCTGCCGCTGCTGGAGAAGACCGGCACGGCCGACGACCCGGCCCGCGTCATCAATCTCGGCTCGGTGATGGGCACGGCGCCGCTCGGTGACGGCGCCTATTCCTATGCCGCCTCGAAGGCGGCCGTGCATCACATGACGAAAATCCTCGCCAAGGAGCTCGCCGGCCGTCACGTCACGCTGAATGCCTTCGCGCCCGGCCCGTTCCGCAGCCGCATGACGGCTTTCGCCACCGCCGACGAGGCGCGCCGCGCCAGGGTGGCGGAGACGATCCCGCTCGGCCGCATCGGCCGCCCGGAGGATATCGCCGGCGCGCTGCTGTATCTGTGTGGCCGGGGCGGCGCCTACATTACCGGCGCCGTGCTGCCGATCGATGGCGGCGTCAGCGTGCAGACAGGCCACGAACTGTTCAGCGGGGAGTAAGATGCCAGGCGGGATGAGTATCGGCCTCGATGCGTTGCGCCAGCAGGTCGGCGGCATCCGCCAGCCCTCGAGCTGGATCGAGATTTCGCAAGGGATGATCGATGCCTTCGCGGAAGCGACCTTCGACCGCCAGTTCATCCATGTCGATCCGGCGCGCGCCGCCGAGACGCCGTTCGGCGGTACGGTCGCGCATGGCTTCCTCACCCTGTCGCTGCTCAGCCGCATGGCGAACGAGACGCTGCCGCAGTTGCGCGGGCGGCTGATGGCGATCAATTACGGCTTCGAGCGCGTGCGCTTCGTCGAGCCGGTGCGCCCCGGCGATGCCGTGCGCGCGCTGTTCAAGCTGCTCGATGTCAGCGAGCGCGCCCCCGGCCAATGGATGCTGCGCCATATCGTGACGGTCGAGATCAAGGACAAGGACCGCCCGGCCCTGACGGCCGAGTGGCTGACGCTGTCGCTGATGGCGAACCCTGACACTGAGGAGAGGAAAATAGCATGAATCTCGGGCTTTCTGAACGCGTCGCGCCGCTGCGGGACAAGGTCCGCGCCATGGTGCGCGACGAGGTCGCGCCGCTGGAGCACGACTACGAGGCCGAGATCGACAAGGGCGGCCGCTTCACGCTGACCGCCCGGCAGCTGGAGATTCTCGATGGGCTGAAGGCCAAGGCGCGCGAGCGCGGCCTGTGGAATTTCTGGCTGACCCGCTCCGACAAGGGCTATGGCCTCACGACCGTCGAATATGCCTATCTCGCCGAGGAGATGGGCTGGTCGCGGCTCGGCGCCGAGGTGTTCAACTGCTCCGCGCCCGATACCGGCAACATGGAGGTGATCGAGCGCTACGGCACCGAGGCGCAGAAGCGCGCCTGGCTCGATGCGCTGATGGACGGCAAGATCCGCTCCGCCTATCTGATGACCGAGCCCGATGTCGCCTCGTCGGACGCCACCAACATCGCGCTCGATGCCAGGCTCGAGGGCGGCGAATGGGTGCTGAACGGCGAGAAATGGTGGGCGTCGGGCGCCGGCGACCCGCGTTGCGCCATCTATATCGTGATGTGCCGCACCAATCCGGACGCCGACAAGCACAAGCGCCATTCGCAGATCCTGGTGCCGGCGGCGACGCCCGGCCTCACCGTACTGCGGCCGATGGAGATTTACGGCCAGGACGATGCGCCGCACGGCCATATGCATATCCGCTTCGAGAACGTGCGCGTGCCGGCCGCCAACATGATCGCCGGCGAGGGGCGCGGCTTCGAGGTGGCGCAGGGGCGGCTGGGGCCTGGGCGCATCCACCATTGCATGCGCGCCATCGGCCATGCCGAGCGCGCGCTCGAGGCTTTGTGCCGGCGCTCGGTGCAGCGCGAGGCGTTCGGCAAGCCGCTTTCCCAGCTCGGCGCCAATTACGACATCATCGCCGAATGCCGCATGGAGATCGAGCAGGCCCGCCTGCTGTGCCTGAAGGCGGCGTGGATGATGGACAATGCCAGCCCGCGCGAGGCGGCGCCGTGGATTTCGCAGATCAAGGTCGTGGCGCCGCGCATGGCGCTCAAGGTCATCGACGAGGCGGTGCAGATGCATGGCGCGGCCGGCATCAGCCAGGATTTCCCGCTGTCGGGCATGTGGACGCATGTGCGCACGCTGCGCCTCGCCGACGGGCCGGATGCCGTGCATCGCCGCCAGGTGGCGCGCGCCGAGCTCAAGCGCTACGCGAACCGCTAGAGCGCGCCATGGACGATGTCCGCACCATCGACGAAGCAGCGCTGGCGGCCTATCTCAGCCGCCATCTCGATGGTTTTACCGGGCCGCTGAACACGGAAAAGTTCGCCGGCGGCCAGTCGAACCCGACCTATCTGGTCAGGACGCCGGCGGCGAATTACGTGCTGCGCCGCAAGCCGCCGGGACATCTGCTGAAATCGGCCCATGCCATCGAGCGCGAATACCGCGTCATGAAGGCGCTCGCCGACACGCCCGTGCCGGTGCCGCGCATGCTGCTCATCTGCGAGGATGATCATGTGCTCGGCACCAGCTTCTTCCTGATGGAGCATGTCACCGGCCGCGTGTTGTGGGACCCGGCCCTGCCGGACGAGACGGTGAGCGGCCGCGCCGCGATCTACGACGCCATGAATGCCGCGCTCGCCAGCCTGCACAGCGTCGATATCGCCGCCGCCGGCTTGAGCGATTTCGGCCGCCCCGGCAATTATTTCGCGCGCCAGCTCGCGCGCTGGAGCGACCAGTACCGCGCCTCCGAAACAGCACCCGTGCCCGCCATGGACCGGCTGATCGCCTGGCTCGGCGAGGCGCTGCCGGAAGATGACGGGCGCGTCGCGCTGGTGCATGGCGATTATCGCATCGACAACATGATCTTCGCAGCAGACGAACCAAGACTGCTCGCGCTGCTCGACTGGGAACTCTCGACGCTCGGCCATCCCTTCGCCGATCTCGCCTATCAATGCATGCAGTGGCGCCTGCCGAACGAAGGCACGTTCCGGGGCCTTGGCGATCTCGACCGCGCCGCCGCCGGCATCCCGACCGAGGAGCAATACGTCGCCCGCTATTGCGCGCGCATGGGGCTCGCCGGCATTCCGGACTGGACCTTCTGCCTTGCCTTCAGCTTCTTCCGCCTCGCCGCCATCCTGCAAGGCGTGATGAAGCGCGCGCTCGACGGCAATTCGTCCAACCCCGAGCGCGGGTTGAAGATGGGCGAGGCCGTGCCGGTGCTGGCCGGCATGGCGATGGAACTCGTCGAGGGCAGGGCGCGATGAGCGGCGCCTTCGCCGGCAAGGTCGTGCTCGTCAGCGGCGCCGCGCGCGGCTTTGGACGGCTTGCCGCCGAGCGTTTCGCTGAGGAAGGCGCCCGCCTCGTCGTCACGGACATTCTGGCCGAGGGGCTCGCCGAAACCATCGCCGCCCTGCGCGACCTCGGCGCCGAGGCGGTCGGTCGCGCCGCCGATATCGGCGAGGAGGCGACCGCCCCGGCGCTGGTGGACCTGGCGCGCCAGAGCTTCGGCCGGCTCGATATCGCGATCAACAATGCCGGCGTCGCCCATGGCAAGCTGAGACTAGCCGACATCGATACGCCGACCATGGAGCGCATGCTGCGCATCAATCTGATGGGCACGTTTTTCGCCATGCGCGCCGAAATCCCGGCCATGCTGGAGGCCGGCGGCGGCGCCATCGTCAACATCGCCTCGGTGGCTGGCCTTGGCGGCGCGCCGACGCTTGCCGCCTATGCGGCGTCCAAACATGCCGTGATCGGGCTGACGCGCTCGGCGGCGATCGAATATGCCCGCAAGGGGCTGCGCATCAACGCCATCTGCCCGTCCTTCGCCGATACGCATATGGTCGCCGATACCGTGCTCGGCCCGAGCAACGATCCGGCGGCGGCCAAGGCGAAGCTGACCAACGCCATCCCGATGGGGCGGCTGGCCACGCCCGCCGAGGTCGTGCAGGCGATCCTGTTCGCGGCCTCGCCCGAAAACAGCTTCATGACCGGCCAGGCGCTGGTCGTCGATGGCGGCCTGACGGCGATGTGACAGCCTTGGCCGCACTGGACGTTGCGCTGCAGCAGGATTAAACCTGCCGGCCTCCCGCAACGCCGCTCAAGCCAAAGCCGCCATGGACATGACCAAGATTGCCGAACGCCTCTCGCTGCCCCGGGACAGGATCAAGGTCCTGCTGCTCGAGGGCGTCAACGATTCCGCCGCCGATCTCATGGTGCAGGCCGGCTACAGCAACCTGAAGCGGCTGCCCAAGGCGCTCGATGCCGACGCGCTGCGCACGGCGCTGCGCGGCGTGCATGTGCTCGGCATCCGCTCGCGCACGCGGCTGACGCGCGAGGTGCTGGCCGGGGCCGACCGGCTGTTCGCCGTCGGCTGCTTCTCGGTCGGCACCAACCAGGTCGACTTGCAGGGCGCCCGCGATCTCGGCATCCCGGTGTTCAACGCGCCGTTCTCGAACACGCGCAGCGTTGCCGAACTGGTGATCGGGGAGATCGTCATGCTGCTCCGGCGCATCCCGGATCGCTCGCGCGCCGCGCATAAGGGCGGCTGGGACAAATCCGCCACCGGCAGCTTCGAGGTGCGCGGCAAGACGCTCGGCATCGTCGGCTACGGCAATATCGGCAGCCAGCTCTCGAACCTCGCCGAGGCGATGGGCATGCGGGTGATCTATCTCGACCAGACCGACAAGCTGCGCCATGGCAACACCGAGCCGGCCGAGAGTCTGGCGGCGCTGCTCGCCGCCAGCGACGTGGTGTCGCTGCACGTGCCCGAGACCAAGGCGACCACCGGCATGATCGGCGCCGCCGAACTGGCCGGCATGAAGAAGGGCGCCTATCTCATCAACAATTCGCGCGGCCGCGTCGTCGATCTCGATGCGCTCGCCGAGGCGCTGCGTTCGGGCCATGTCGCGGGCGCCGCCATCGACGTGTTCCCGGTCGAGCCGGCCTCCAATGCGGAAGCCTTCGTCTCGCCGTTGCAGGGCCTGTCCAACGTCATCCTCACGCCCCATGTCGGCGGCTCGACCGAGGAGGCGCAGGAGCGCATCGGCGCCGAGGTCGCGCGCAAGCTGATCGATTATTCCGATGTCGGCTCCACGGTCGGCGCGGTCAATTTCCCGCAGGTGCAACTGTTGGCGCGCGCCGGCGGCAGCCGCTTCATCCAGGTCCAGCGCAACGTGCCGGGCATGCTGCGCCGCCTGAACGAGGTTTTCGCCGCGCGCCATGTCAACATCGCCGCGCAATATTACCAGACCGATGGCGAGATCGGCTACGTGGTGATGGAGACCGACGAGACCAGTGCCGCCGCCAAGGACATCCTGAAGGATATCCGCGCCCTTGACGGCACCATCCGCGCCCGCCTGCTCTACGAGGGCGCCTGAGCGGCAAACCCGCTGCGGTTTCCGACGATCCGGCCCTCGCCGAGGCGCTGCGCCGCCTCGAGATGCGCCTGCGCATGGCGCAGCAGGGCGAGGATGTTGCCGGCATCGTCGGGGTAGGTGGCGATGCCGATGCTGACGGTCGGCGCGGGCGCGCCGCCATGCTCGCGCACCGCCCGCCCGAGCCGCTCGGCATGGGCGAGCGCGGTATCGTGCGGCATGCTCTCGCACAGCACCACGAAGCCGCCTTCGCCATGGCGGAAAATCCGGTCGCCCTCGCGGGTGGCGCGCTGGATCTGGTCGGCGACATGGCGCAGCACGTCATCGGCGACCGCAGGCCCCCGCGCGGCGACGGTCTCCGCGAAGCGGTCGATGGCCACGATCTCGATGCTGACCGGCTTGCCGCTGGCGAGGCCGCGCAGCAGGCTCGCCTGCCCGAGCGTCTCGAGGCATTTGCCGGCGAGCGTGCCGGTGGGGGCATCACGGCCGGAGGGCTCGTTGCGAGGGTGGCGGTAGGTGAGGGCGCTGAACACATCGCGCAGGCTGCGCACCGGGAGGGTGAGCGGGTCGCGCTCGAAGAAGCGCAGATAGGCGGCCATCATGGCGCTGTACACCGCCGCTGCGCCCATCTTGGCGATCCAGCCGCCGACCAGCGCCGTCGCGGGCGTGCCGGTCATGGCGCTGAGAACGGTGAAGAACGCGACCTGGTCGAAGGTCAGGATCACGGCGAGGCTGACGAAGGACCGCAGCGCGGGCGGCCCGGGCAGGCGCCGGCGCAGGCGTTCGTAAAGCAGGATCAGCGCCACCGAATCGATGAACAGCAGCGTCGTGCCCCAGATCATCAGCACGCCGAGCTGGTCGATCAGGGTGAGGTCGGGATTGTAGCCCGGCAGCGGCGCCGACGGGCCGTAGAGCCTGAGCGTCAGCACCAGCGCGACCATCAGCAGGTTGCCGACGAGCAGGCCGTAGATCGGTTGCCGCACGGTTTCGGCATCCTCGCGGATGTAAAGCAGCAGGATGATCGCGAGCTTGCCCGAGAACAGCACGGTCGAGCCGGGCGAGATCAGGCCGAACGGCAGTTGAATGAAGAACACCGCCGCGAGATAGGTCTCGAGGAAATGCATGACGCCGAGCGCGCACAGAAATACGCCGAGGCCCATCAGGTGGCGCAGCCGGAACAGCACGGCCATGACGCCGAAATAAAGGAACGCCTGGGTAGAGAGGAGAATCAGACCGGACATGGCAGGCAACAAATTGACAATAATGCTGCACAGCGCCCGCCGGTCGCCGGTTTGTCAAGTGTCGGCCGGCGTGTTCGCGCCCTCTCAGAGGTAGCGCGACGGTGCGAAGGCGGCGAGATCGAATGGCGGCGCCTCGCCCGCGACCAGGGCTGCGATCGCCGTGCCTGTCGAAGGCCCGGTCGAGAAGCCGATATGCTGATGGCCGAACGCGACATAGAGGTTGGCATGGCGCGGCGCCTTGCCGATCGCCGGCAAGCTGTCGGGCAGGGTCGGGCGCGCGCCGCGCCACGGCTCGGCCACGGCGGCCTCGAACGGAAAGATCTCGCGCGCCGCGGCGACCGCCAGGTCGCGCTGGGTGAGGTTCGAGGGCGCATCGCGATCGGTCAGTTCCACGCCGGTGGTGACACGCACGCCATTTTCCATCGGCGTCAGCACATAGGCGTGGTCGCTGTCGTAAAGCGGGCGCGACAGTTTCATGCCCTTGGGCAGCGCAAACTCCTGATGATAGCCGCGCTCGAAGGCGAGCAGCACATGGTAGCCGAGCGGCTTCAGCGCCTCGGCCGACCACGGCCCGAGCGCCATCACCACGGCATCGGCCGCGAGCACGCCGCCGTCGAGGCGCACGAGCCAGCCCTCGCCCTGCTGTTCAAGGCCCAGTATGGCGTCCTGGCGCAGCGTGCCGCCCTGGCGCGCGAACAGGGCGGCATAGGCGGCGGTCACGTTGCCGGGGCTGTCGACGGAGGCGGTATCCTGATGCAGCAGCCCGACCGAGAACACCGGCGCCAGATCGGGCTCGAGCCCGGAAATCTCCTGCCTGTCGAGGATCGGCGCGCGCAGGCCGAAGCTTTGCAGCGCCCGGCTGGCGGCCTCCGCCTCGGGGCGCGAGCGCTCGTCGCGCCACAGTTTCAGCCAGCCGGTTTCGCGCAGCCGGTGCGAGACGCCTGCCTCGTGCATCCAGCCGCGATGCAGGTCCATGGCCGATGCGATCAGCGTGTTCAGCGCCGCGCCGCGCCGGGCGCTGCTCGCGGCCGTGGCGTTGCCGAGGAAGCGCGCCAGCCAGGGCAGGTTGGCGGCGAGGTAGCCGGCCCGGTAACGCAGCGCCGGATGCCGGTTGCCGAGATAGGATGGCAGGGCTTTCCACAGGTCGGGATTGTTGAACGGCATGATCGAGCCGCGGCTGATGATGCCGGCATTGCCGTAGGAGGTTTCGCGCCCCGGCGGCTTGCGGTCGATCAGCGTGACCGTGAAACCCTTGCGCTGCAATGCGAGCGCGCTCGAAACCCCGACAATGCCCGCGCCAAGAACCGCGATATGCCTCGTCATGCCCGCCTCCGCCCCATCCGATATGGCGAGGATCGCCGCAGCGCGGCGCGCTGGCAAGGCTGATATCCGGTTGTGAGCCGCTCTTTTCGCACGGCTGCTATACCGTCAGGTATTGCTCGCGCAGGCCGGCATCGGCGGCGAGTTCCGCCGTCGTGCCGCAGTAGCGGATTTCGCCGCGCTCGATGATATAGGCGCGCTCGCAGATCGCGGTGGCGAATTGCAGGTTCTGCTCGCACAGCAGCACCGCGACGCCGCTTTGCTTCATGTCGTTGATCGCCGCCGCCATCTGCTCGACGATCACCGGCGCCAGCCCCTCGGACGGCTCGTCGAGCAGGATGGCGCGCGGGTTGCCCATCAGCGTGCGCGCGATGGTCAGCATCTGCTGCTCGCCGCCGGACATGGCGCTGGCGCGCCGGCCTTGCATGGCGGCGAGGTTGGGAAACAGCGCGAACAGCCGCTCAGGCGTCCAGGCGCTTCGTCCCGCCTGCGGCGCGCGCCGGCCGACCTCGAGATTCTCATACACGGTCAGGTCGGTGAAGATGCGGCGCTCCTCGGGCACGTAGCCGAGCCCGAGCCGGGCGATGCGGTACGGCGCCAGCCGCGTGATGTCGTGGCCGGCGAAGCGCACCGTGCCGGCGCGCGCCGGCAGCAGCCCCATGATGCGCTTCAGCGTGCTGGTCTTGCCGGCGCCGTTGCGGCCGATCACCGCCACCGCCTCGCCGGCATGGAGTTCGAGCGAGAGGCCGAACAGCACCTCGGCCTCGCCATAGGCGGCGGTCAGGTCGGAGACCGCGAGCAAGGCGTCGCCCGTCATGGCGCCGTTCCGGCGGCATTCGCCGCTGCGAGGCCGGATTCGCCGAGATAGACGTCGCGCACCTTTGGGTCGCGCCTGACCGCGTCGGGCGGGCCGCTGGCGATGACCTCGCCATGCATCAGCACCAGGATGCGGTCGGCATGGCCGAACACCGCCGCCATGTCATGCTCGGTGAACAGCACGCCGATCTTGCGCTCGCGGGCGAGGCCGGCGACGAGCTGCATCAGCGCAGCCCGCTCCTTGGGCGCCATGCCGGCGGTCGGCTCATCCATCAGCAGCAGCTTCGGCTCGCCGGCGAGCGCGATGGCCAGTTCGACGCGCTTGACGTCGCCATAGGCGAGCGCGCTGATCGGGCGATCGGCTGCCTCCGCCATGCCGACGAGCCCGAGCAGGCCGATCGCTTCCGCGCGCCGCAGCCCGGCGGCGCTGGCAGTCAGGCTGGCGGCCTCGCCGTGCCAGCTCATCAGCGCCATCTGCACATTCTCGGTGACGCTCATCGAGATGAAGGTCTGCGCGACCTGGAAGGTGCGGCCGAGCCCCTTGCGCCACACCGCGCGCGGCGCGAGCCCGGTGATGGTGTCGCCGGCGAGGACGACGCGGCCGGCATCCGGCCTGAGCTGGCCGCCGATGATGTTGAACACGGTGGATTTGCCGGCGCCGTTCGGGCCGATCACCGCCAGCAACTCGCCGGCCTCGAGCGCGAAGCTCACGGCGCGCGCCGCGATCACGCCGCCGAACGCCTTGTCGAGCCCCTCGACCATAAGCAGGCTCATGCCGGCGCTCCGCTGAAGCGGCTGCGCAGCCTGGCCCAGCCGCCGGCGAGCCCTTGCGGCGCGGCCAGCACCATGGCGATGATGGCAAGGCCGAGCAGCAGCCGCCAGTAATCGGTCAGCGGCATGAAGAAGTCCTTGGCGGTGTGGAAGGCGGCCGCGCCGACCAGCGGCCCGATCACCGTCTGGATGCCGCCGGCCAGCGTCATGGCCAGCATATCGATCGAGAGCGGGATCGCCAGCAGCGTTGGGTCGATCGAGCCGTTGGCGAAGGCATAAAGCGCGCCGGCAAGCCCGGCGGCGGCGCCGGCCAGCGCGAAGGCGGCGAGGCGATACAGCTTCACGTCGATGCCGATCGCATCGGCGCGCACGGCCGAATCGCGCGCCGCGCGCAGCGTGGCGCCGAACGGCGCGTAGATCGCGTGGCGCAGCGCCGCGATCGCCGCCACCGCAAACACCAGCACCAGATAGTAATAGGCGGTGCGGCCAGATGCCCAGTCCGGCGGCCAGATGCCGAGGATACCGTTATCGCCGCCGGTCAGGCCGACCCATTGGAAAGCGACGGCATAGGCGATCTGCGCGAAGGCGAGCGTCAGCATGGCGAGATAGATGCCGCTCAGCCTGACGATGAACACGCCGAACAGGGCCGCGAACAGGCCGGCGACGATGGGCGCCAGCATCAGCGCCGGCAGCATCGCCATGCCGAGCCTGATCGCGAGCAGGCCGGCGGCATAGGCGCCGATGCCGAAATAGGCGGCATGGCCGAACGAGACGATGCCGCCATTGCCGAGCAGCAGGTTGAGCGAGAAGGCGGCGAGCGCGAAGATCAGGATCTCGGTGCCGAGCTTGACCAGATAGGCATCGCCGAACACAGGCAGCAGCAGCGCGACGCCAAGCGCCAGCACGGCGGCGATCCGTTCAACCCGGCCGAACGGCTTCAGGTTGGCGATGCCTTCCGGCGCCGCCCGCGTGGCTGGCGCCTCGGGCCGGCCGAGCAGGCCCCACGGCTTGACGATCAGCACGACGGCCATCAGCGCGAAGACCAGCACCAGCGTCGCCTTGGGCACGATCAGGATGCCGAACGCCTGCAACTGGCCGATGAGCAGCGCGGCGAGGAAGGCGCCCGGCACCGAGCCCATGCCGCCGATCACCGTGACGACGAAAGCCTCGGCGATGATGGCGATGTCCATGTGCGAATTGGCCGCGATCAGCGGCGATTGCAGCGCGCCGCCAAGCCCCGCGAGGAAGCTGCCGAGGAACAATGTGCCGGTGAACAGGATCGCCTGGTTAACGCCGAGCGCGCCGACCATCTCGCGGTCCTGGGTCGCGGCGCGCACCAGCACGCCGTAGCGCGTGCGATGCATCAGCAGCCAGAGCAGCGCGAGCACCAGCACGCCGGTGCCGATCAGGAAAAGCTGGTAGACGGGAAAACGGTTGCCGAGGATGTCGACCGCGCCGCGCATGCCGGGCGCGCGCGCGCCCATCAGGTCGAGCGGGCCCCAGAACGTGACGACGAGATCCTCGATCACCAGCACGACGCCGAAGGTCGCCAGCAACTGGAACAGTTCGGGCGCCCGGTAGATGCGGCGCAGCAGCACCACTTCCATCACCACGCCGACCAGCCCGACCACGACCGCCGCCGCGACGATGCCGGCGAGGAACATCGGCAGCGAATAATGCAGGTCGAGCAGGCGAGGGACGATCGACACCGCGAGATAGGCGCCGAGCATGTAGAACGAGCCATGCGCGAAATTGACGATGCGGGTGACGCCGAACACGATCGTCAGCCCGCACGAGATGATGAACAGCGACGAGGCGCTGGCGAGCCCGCTTAACGATTGGGTGACGAGGAAGGGCAGATCCATGGGATACCGGCTATTGCGATGTCGCCGGTTCCGGGCACCTCGCCCGGAACTCCTTTCACCCTCCTCCTCATCCTGAGCTTGTCGAAGGATGATCCAGAGAGGCGCTTGAACGAACACCCTTCGACAAGCTCAGGGTGAGGTTGCGTGTGCGGTTGCGTACCCTGGCCGAAGAACAGGATAGGCTTTTGCCGTCATCCCTTCCTGGCGGCCTTCACCTCGGCTTCCGGGAACATGTAGTTGGCGCCGTCCTCGTATTTCCAGTTCTTCATCGAGCCGGTGCGGCCCTTGCGCGTGGTTTCGCCGACCCAGGCGCCGAGCGTCGACTGGTGGTCGAGGGCGCGCATCGTCACCGGCCCGGCCACGGTCTCGACCGTCAGGCCACTCAGCGCCGCGATCATCTTGTCGGTCTCGGTCGAGCCCGACTTCTCGAGCATGGCGGCGATCATATGCACCACGACATAGCCGAGCAGGGAGCCGAGGCGCGGCGTGTCGTTGAATTTCGCCTGATAGGCCTTCACGAAGGCCTGATGCTTGGGATTGGTGATCTGGTCCCACGGATAGCCGGTGGTGATCCAGCCCTCTGGCGTCTCGTCGCCGAGCGGCAGCATGTATTCCGGTTCGCCTGACAAAAGGCTAGCGACAAGCCGGTTCTCGAACAGGCCGCGCGTGTTGCCCTCGCGCACGAAGGCGGTGAGGTCGGCCGCGAACAGCACGTTGAAGATCGCGTCGGGCTTGGATTGTTCGAGCGCGCCGACGGTCGCACCGGCATCGATCTTGCCGAAGGCCGGGAACTGTTCGCTCACGACCTCGAAGCCGGGCACGGCCTCCTTCATCAGCTTCTTGAAATTCGCCACCGCCGACTGGCCGTATTCGTAATTCGGCGCCACCAGCGCCCAGCGCTTGATGCCCCGGCCCTTGACCGCCTCGACGATCATCTTGGTCTGCATGTAGGTGCTCGGCCGCACCCGGAACGTATACGGGTTGCCCTGCGCCATGGTGATCGCGTCGCTGAGCGGCTCGGTCGCCAGGAACAGCGTCTTGCGCTGGTTGGCGAAATCGGCGACCGCCAGCCCGACATTGGACAGGAACGTGCCGGCCAGCATCACCACCTTCTCGCGCGTGAGAAGTTCTTCCGCCGCGCGCACCGCATCGCCCGGCGAGGCGCCGTCGTCGCGGAACACGAATTCGAGCGGCCGGCCGCCGATTGTCTTGATGCCGCCGGCCGCGTTGATCTCGTCCTGCGCCAGTTGCATCGCGTTGCGGTACGGGCCGCAAAACGCCGCCAGCCGCGAGTAGGAGTTCAGTTCGCCGATCTTGATCGGGGCGCCATCCGCCAGCGCCGGCCGACCTGCCAGGCCCGCAATGCCGGCGGCGAGGCCGCCAAGAGCCGTGCCGAGTGCGGTCCGTCGATCGATGCGCGTGTTCATTGGCGTTCGTCCTTCTTGTCTGATCTGCCTGACGCGGGCCGCAGTTGTGACGGCCCGGACCGCCCTTGGCAAGACCGGTCCACCATTTAGACCAGTACAGGCAGCGAGCTTTGCGCGCCGACGTCGAAGACGCGCTTGTAGCGGGCGATTTCCGCGGCCGGCCCGGTCGCCTTGGTCGGATTGTCGGAGAGTTTCACCGCCGGCCGGCCATCGGCCGAGACGACCTTGCACACGATCGAGATCGGATCGAGCAGCCCGTCGGGCGCGAAATCGCGGAAATCATTGGTGAGCAGCGTGCCCCAGCCGAAGCCGAGCCGGACCCTGCCGTGGAAATGCTGGTAGATGCGCTCGATCTCGTGCACGTCGAGACCGTCGGAGAAGATCACCATTTTCTGGGTCGGGTCCTGGCCGCGCGCCTTCCACCACGCGATCGCCTGCTCGCCGCCGGCAACTGGCTCCTGCGAATCGACGCGCACCCCGGTCCATTGCTCGATCCAGGCCGGCGCCTTCTCCAGAAAACCTTCGGACCCGTAGGTGTCGGGCAGGATGATGCGCAGGTTGCCGTCGTAATCGGCCTGCCAGTCCTGCAGCACCCGGTACGGCGCCTGCGCCAGTTCCGCGTCGCTGCGGGCGAGCGCGCAATACACCATCGGCAATTCATGCGCGTTGGTGCCGATGGCCTCGAGTTCGTGCCGCATGGCGATCAGGCAGTTCGAGGTGCCGGTGAATTTTTCGCGCAAGCCCTCCTGCATCGCCTGCACGCACCAGTCCTGCCACAGGAAGCCGTGCCGGCGCCTGGTGCCGAAATCGGCGATGCGCAGGTCGTCAAGCGCGTTGAGGCGCTGTACCTTTTCCCAGATCCGCGTCATCGCGCCGGCATAGAGCACCTGCAATTCGAACTTGCCGAGCCCTTTCAGGATGGCGCGCGAGCGCAATTCGTTGATGATCGACAGCGCCGGGATTTCCCACATCGTGGTTTCGATCCACGGGCCGTCGAAGGTCAGCTCGTACTGGCCGTCGCGCTGCTCGAGATGGTAGGCCGGGAAACGGAAGCCTTCGAGCCAGGCCATGAAATCCGGCGCGAACATCTGGCGCCGGCCGTTGAACATGTTGCCGCGCAGCCAGGTCGATTCGCCGCGCGACAGCGCCAGCGTGCGCACATGGTCGAGCTGCTCGCGCAGCGCGCCCTCGTCGATGAAATCGGCGACGCGGATGCTTTGCGTCCGGTTGATCAGCCCGAAACGGACGGCGACGTCGCGGTGGCGGCGGAAGATGGTCTGGGCCATCAGCAGCTTGTAGAAATCGGTATCCAGCACCGAGCGGATGATCGGGTCGATCTTCCAGGTGTGGTTCCAGACGCGCGTGGCGATGTCGATCAAGCGGCCTCTCCCGGACGGCCTCTGCAAGGAGGCGGCAGGTCACCATGCCGTGATGCAGCAAGCAGACGGGCCAGGCAAGCTGCGTTGCAACGAAACCGTGCCGTGGCCGGCCGCCTGGCGTGCAAACGCACCTCAGGCGGGGAGGTCGGGGTCGACCCAGCTCCGCCCGTCGCGCTCGATCAGGCCGAAGGCATGGCTCGGCCCGAAACTGCCGGCGGCATAGCGCGGCAGCACGTCGCTCGCCTGGCGCCAGGCGTCGAGGATCGGATCGACGAAGCGCCACGCCGCCTCGACCTCGTGGCGGCTCATGAACAGGGTCTGGTCGCCGCGGATCACGTCGGTGAGCAGCCGCTCATAGGCATCGGGGGTGCGCTCGTTGAAGGCTTCGGCATAGCGCAGGTCGAGCATGCGCGGCACCAGCTTGAGCCGGCCCGAGCCCGGCACCTTCATCATCATTTGGAACTGCACGCCCTCGTTCGGCTGCAGGCGGATGATGAGCCGGTCCGGCTGCAACGGATCGTGGCCGTCGGCGCTGCGGAAGATCGAGAACGGCACCTGCTTGAAGGTGACGTCGATCTCGGAATAGCGCGCCGCGAGCCGCTTGCCGGTGCGCAGGTAGAACGGCACGCCGGCCCAGCGCCAGTTCTCGATCTCGCAGCGCAGCGCCACGAAGGTCTCGGTGTTGCTGGCGCGCCCGAGTTCCTCGGTGTAGCCCCTGACCGGCTTGCCGTCGATCGAGCCGGCCGAATACTGGCCGCGCACGGTCTGGCGCTGCACCTCGCCGCCGGCGATCGGCTTGAGCGCCTTCAGCACGCGCAGCTTCTCGTCGCGCACCGCCTCGGCATCGAGCGTGTTCGGCGGCTCCATGGCGAACAGGCACAGGAGCTGCATGACGTGGTTCTGGATCATGTCGCGCAAGGCGCCGACGCCGTCATAATAGCCGGCGCGGCTCTCGAGCCCGACCGTCTCGGCGGCGGTGATCTGGACATGATCGACGTCGCGGCTCGACAGCGAGCGCTCGAACAGCGTGTTGGCGAAGCGCATCACCATCAGGTTCTGCACGGTTTCCTTGCCGAGATAATGGTCGATCCGGTAGGTGCGCTTCTCGGTGAACACCTTGGCGAGGGCATCGTTGATGGCGCGTGCGCTGGTGAGATCGCGGCCGATCGGCTTTTCGATGATGACGCGGGCGTCGCCCACGGCCAGGCCGCTCTTGCCGAGATTCTCGACGATCGGGATGAACAGGTCCGGCGGCGTCGACAGGTAGAAGGCGCGCACGCGCTCGGCCTTGCCAAGCGCGTGCTTCAGCGCCTCGTAGGTCTCGAGCTTGGTCGCATC
Source organism: uncultured Alphaproteobacteria bacterium (assembly GCA_937988775.1). Classification (GTDB taxonomy): domain Bacteria; phylum Pseudomonadota; class Alphaproteobacteria; order Rhizobiales; family Beijerinckiaceae; genus CALKHP01. Next base: position 124,590 of record CALKHP010000052.1, on the reverse strand, counting down.
GGTCTCCGCCACGACGATGCGGCCCATGAAGCGCTTGATCTCGTCCTTGTCGAAGCCGCTCTCGTGCAGCCTGGCGGCGATGGTTTCCGGCAGCGTCTTCAACTGCGCCTTCTGGCGCACCACGCCGATGATGCGGCTTTCGGGCGGCAGCACGCCCTCCCGGTCGCGCGCGGCGAGCGCCACGAACAGTTTGCGCATGGCGAGATCGCCATTGGCGCCGAAAATGACGAGATCGAAGGCCGGCACGGCGGTGCGTTCGGTGGTGGCTTGGAGCGGTTCGGCCATGGTGTCCGTTTCGCGAGATCGGCAGGGATGGCCCCGGATGGCGCTCCGGGGCGGGGAGGGAAAACAGGGATGCCCGACGATTTTGGCCGCGGCTCACGCAATGGCAAGGCCGTCGTTCAGAATTTTTTATCGATTTAATGTTTCGGCCAGCAAAACAGCTTCTGTATCAGCGCCGATGCTGTTATTGTGCGCGCCGGATGAAACCGAGAGTTGTCTTCGATAAAGACCACATTAGGCCCTTGGGCAAAATGTACAACAGCGGTGGCATCTGCGCAACGTCAACAGTAGCACGGCAAGCCAGACGGATAGATCGCCAGCAGGGATCGACGGGTGGCTGGAATACAGGATTAAGATGAAGGGCAAAGGTGGTAGAGGTGATTTCCGTGAGCCGAGAAGGCGCGGATTTGACGATGACGGACCGTCGGGTTTTGCTCCGCGGTCACCACGGGCACCACGCCCGTTCGATGGCGGCGGTCGTGACATGATGACGCCTCCCTCAGGCCCTGCGGTCGACGCAACGGTCAAATGGTTCAAGGGAGACAAGGGTTTCGGCTTCGTTGAACTGGCTGACGGTTCCGGTGATGCGTTCCTGCACATCGGCGCCATCCAGGCGGCTGGCCATGAAACCGTTGGCCCCGGCGCCAAGCTCAAGGTGCAGGTCGGCCAGGGCCAGAAAGGTCCCCAGGTCCTGCGCGTGCTTGAAGTCGACGAAAGCTCGGTCGTCGAGCAGCCCCGTTTCGGCGGCGGCGGCTTCGGTGGCGGTGGTGGCGGCTTCGGCGGCGGCCGCAGCGGCGGCTTCGACAGCCCGCGTCCGCAGCGGCGCGCTGTCGATCCCTCGACCGCGGTGGAACTCGGCGGCACGGTGAAGTGGTTCAACGGCGAGAAGGGCTTCGGCTTCATCGCTGGCGAAGACGGCGGCAAGGATGTCTTCGTCCACATCTCGGTGCTCGAGCGTGCCGGCCTGCGCGCCCTCAACGAGGGTGAGCGCGTGTCGATGCGCGTCGTCGAGACGCCGAAGGGCCGTGAGGCGATCTCGATCGACCTCCCCTGATCCTTCGCCGGACGAAGATAAGACGAGATCAAGATAGAACGGCCGCCCCGAGAGCATCGGGGCGGCCGTTCTTTTTTGTCCTTTGGTGCCGGTCCCCGCGGTGCTCCCATGCGAGCGCCGCGGGGACCCGTTGCTTCAGACGATGTTTCTGGCGCGCGCGTCAGCGATCTGCGCCGGCGTGAAGCCGAGTTCCGCCAGGATCGCATCGGTATCCTCGCCCTGCTCCGGCGGGTGGCGCACGATCTTGCTTGGCGTGCGGCTGAGCTTCATCGGCTGGCTGACATAGCTGACCGGCGCCTGGCCGTCGCTGGCCAACTCCTGCGCAAGGCCGAGATGCTTGACCTGCGCGTCGGCGAAGACCTGGTCGATGGAATTGATCGGCCCACACGGCACGCCCGCCACATTGAGGCGCTCGATCCACACCGCGCTGTTCTCGGTCGTGGTGCGCTCCTCGATTTCCGCTTGCAGCGCGTCGCGATGCTCGCTGCGCTGGGCGCTGTTGACGAAGCGCGGATCGGTGATCCAGCGCTCCGCACCCAGCGTTTTGGCCAGCCTTTCCCACATATGCTGCCCGGAGGCGGCGATGTTGATATGGCCGTCCTTGGTCCGGAACACGCCGGTCGGGATGCTGGTCGGGTGGTTGTTGCCGGCCTGGCCCGGCACCTCCTGCGCCATCAGCCAGCGCGCCGCCTGGAAATCCAGCATGAAGGTCTGGGCCTGCAGCAGCGAGGTGCGCACCCATTGGCCGCGCCCGCTGGTTTCGCGTTCCAGCAGCGCCACCAGGATGCCCTGCGCCGCGAAGATGCCGGAACACAGGTCGGCGATCGGAATGCCGACGCGCATCGGCCCGCGCCCGGGCTCGCCGGTGATCGACATCAGCCCGCCCATGCCCTGCGCGATCTGGTCGAAGCCGGGCCGGTCGGCATAGGGGCCGTCATCGCCGAAGCCGGAGATCGAGCCGTAGACCAGCCGAGGGTTTATGGCCGACAGTGCCTCGTAATCGATGCCGAGCTTGCGCTTGACGTTGGGGCGGAAATTCTCGACGACCACGTCGGCATCCGCCACGAGCCGCTTGAAGATCGCGATCCCCTCCGGCTCCTTCAGGTTGAGCGTCAGGCTGCGCTTGTTGCGATGCAGGTTCTGGAAGTCCGGCCCGCCGCGCGGGCCCCCCATCGGATCGGGGTCCTCCAGCGCCAGCGGCAGCTCGATCTTGATGACGTCGGCGCCCCAGTCGGCCAGTTGGCGCACGCAGGTCGGACCGGCCCGCACCCGCGTGAGGTCGAGAACCTTGAAGCGGGCGAGAGCGGACGACGCGCGAACCATGATGTTTCCTCCTGTGGCGATGGCGATTTTCGACAAATGTAGATTGTCTGCAATATTTGTATAGTGTTGACACTCATGAATCTGCCCGCCATCATCGCGCCATGATCGCACCGGCCCTCGAAGCGCTCGATATCCTGCGAACGCGCACGCTTGCCTCGCTGGCCGGCGAGGCGATCGAACGCCTGATCGTCGATGGCGAGCTGAAGGCGGGCGAACACCTCAACGAACTGGCGCTCGCCGCGCGGCTCGGCATCAGCCGTGGCCCGATCCGCGAGGCGATCCGCGGGCTCGAGCGCGGCGGCCTCGTCGTCACCGTGGTCAATCAGGGCTCCTTCGTGCGCAAGATCAGCGCCGGCGAGGCGCATGAGCTTTACGAGGTCCGCATCGCGCTCACCGGCTATGCCTGCGCCCATCTCGCGCAGCATGCCACCACCGATCAGATCAAGATCCTGCGCGACCTGATCAAGCGCATGAGCGCGGCGCAGGCCGCGCGCGACGCGGCCGATTATTACACCGGCAATCTCGAATTCCACGCCAGGCTGATGGATTTTGGCGGCAACCGCCGCGCCGTGCGCATCTGCGACGAACTCGGGCAGGAACTGAACCTGTTCCGCCGCCGCTCGCTGGTATCGCCCGAGGGCATGAAAGCCTCCAACGCCGAGCATGCCGACATCGTGCGCGCCATCGCGGCCGGCGATGTCGCGCGGGCACGCGAGGCCGGCGAGGCGCATATCCGGCGCGGCATGGATCGTTTCGAGGCCAGCACGCCTCGCCCTGAAACCGACGCCGCGCACAAAAACGGAGACCGCACGGCGAAAGGCTGACGCGCAACGCCGTTCATGACCGGACAGAGAACCGGACCACGGCAAACACTGTAAAACGGGAGGAAAGATGATGAAGATGACACTCAAGACGGCGCTGTTGCCGGCATTTCTCGCCGCCTCGGCCCTGGTGCTGCTGCCCTGCGCCGCATCGGCGCAGAGCGAAATGACCCCGCACCAGAAAGAGCTCTACGAGGCGGCCAAGAAGGAATCCGGCCCGATCACCTGGTATACGGCGATCCTGAACCAGCAGCTCGACGAATCGGTTGGCGACGCCTTTTCCAAGAAATATCCCGGCCTGAAGCTCAGCCCGATCAAGACCACGGCGCAGGTCGCCTTCCAGCGCCTGTTGCAGGATCTCAAGGCCGGCAAGGCCCAGGCCGACGTCTTCACCACCACCGATGTCGGCCATATGGGCTATCTGAAGAGCAAGGACGAGCTGCTCAAATACACGCCCGAGGGCGAGAAGGATCTCGTCAAGGCGATCCGCAACGTCGATCCCGACGGCTATTACCACACCGGCTGGGTTGGACTCGCGGCCATCTTGTACAATACGAGCAAGCTCAAGGCGGCCGACGTTCCGACCGACTGGCCCGGCCTGACCGATCCGAAATGGAAGGACCAGATCACCTTCGGCAGCCCGAACTTCTCCGGCATGGTCGGCGTCTGGACCGTGGCGATGGCCGAGCGCTACGGCTGGGACTTCTTCAAGAAGCTGAACGCGCTCAACCCGCAGATCGGCCGTTCGATCGACGATGCGGTGACCGTGCTCAACTCCGGCGAGCGCTCGATCGGCATGGGCAATCCCGGCACCGCCGCGCGCAGCGCCGACAAGGGCAACCCGCTCGCCATCGTCTTCCCGAGCTCGGGCACGCTGATGGTGATCTCGCCTTCGGCCATCCTGAAGGACACCAAGCACCCCAACACCGCCAAGCTGTTCCTCGAGTTCCTCACCAGCAAGGAATATTCGGAGATTCTCGCCAAGAACTTCGAATGGCCGCTGCGCGCCGACGTCAAGCCGCCGGCAGGCGGCAAGTCGCTGGCCGACATGGAGCTTTTCGCGCCGACGCCCGAGAAGATCGCCAAGGAACTGCCGGGCAACAAGGAGAAATGGCGCGATACCTTCGGCATGTGAAGCACGAGCATGAGCCTCGCGGGGCGGCAGGATTCTGCCGCCCCGTTCGACTGAACCGACCGATGGTGGCAAAATGACAATCATAACGCCCACGCAAGTGCCGCGAACTGGGCGACCGACTCCGACCAGCACCCTCATGATGCGGCTGCGCAACTTCGAGCTTTCCTCCCTGGTCTGGATCGTCGCGACGCTGATCCTGGTTTTCCTGGTTGTCGCGCCGAACGCGGAACTGCTCATCTCGAGCTTCCGCAAGGTCGATACCGGCGTGTTCACGCTGAGCAACTATGTCGATGCGTTCAGCAACGAGCGCCGCCTGGCCGGCTTCGTCAACTCGCTGATCTACGGCGTCGGCGTGGTGTTCGTCTCGATCATCTTCGCCGTGCCGATCTCTTGGGCCATCGCCCGCACCGACATGCCCGGCAAGGGCCTGGTGCGCGCCACGATCCTCGGCGCCTTCATCACGCCGCCCTATCTCGGCGCGATCGGCTGGATCCTGCTCGCCGGTCCGAATGCCGGCTGGATCAACCAGGCCTGGGCGGCCATTGGCGGGCCGGGCACGCTGTTCAACGTCTACAGCATGCAGGGCCTCGTCCTGGTCACCGCGCTGTATTCCTTCCCCTATATCTTCGTGTTCACCGCCGATGCGCTCGACCGCGTCTCCACCGAACTGGAGGAGGCCGCCAACATCCTCGGCATGGGCCCGTTCCGCATCATCTTCAAGATCACGCTGCCGCTGGTCATGCCGGCGATCCTCGCCGGCTCGATCATCGTCTTCCTCGATACGGTGGCGCTGTTCGGCACGCCCGCGGTCATCGCGCTGCCGGCCCGCCTCAACATCATGACGCTGCAGCTGTGGCAGTTCTTCGAGTTCCCGGTGCGCGCCGAGACGGCGGCGGCCTATGCCGTGCCGCTGATCCTGATCACCGTGGCGATGGTCGGCGTGCAGCGCCTCGTGCTCGGGCGCAAGGGCTATGTCTCGCTGACCGGCAAGGGCGCCGGCCGGCAACTGGTGCCGCTCGGGCGCTGGCGCTGGCCGATGTTCGGCTTCTGCCTCCTCGTCTGCGCGCTGGCGGTGTTCCTGCCGTTCGCGGCGCTGGCGCAGGCGGCGTTCAGCCGGGCCTGGGGCCTCGGTTTCTCGACCGAGAACTTCACCCTGAACAATTTCTACCTGCTGTTCAGCGAAGCCTCGAGCCGGCAGATCATCTACAACACCTTCACCTACTCGGCCGCCACCGGCTTCGTCGCGGTCGCGCTCGCGCTCATCGTCGCCTATGTCGTCAACCGCAAGCTGGTGCCGTTCGGCAACGTGCTCACGGCGCTGTGCATGGCGCCGCTGGTGGTGCCCGGCATCGTGCTGGCGATCGGCTTCTATGCGGTCTATGCCCCGCCGCCCCTGGCCCTGTACGGCACGGCGCTGATCCTGGTGCTCGGCTACACGACGCGCTTCCTGCCCATCGCCTATGCCAATTGCATGGCCGGGCTGAAATCACTCAATCCCGAGATGGAGGAGGCGGCGCGCATTCTCGGCGGCAGCCGGGCGGTGGCGGTGCGCAAGGTGGTGATGCCGCTGCTGAAGAAGAGCCTGGTCGGCTCGTGGCTGCTGGTGTTCATCCCGGCCTCGCGCGAACTGAGCACCGCCATCTTCCTCGTGACCGCCAAGACGCGCGTCATTTCCGTGATGATCCTCGATCTGAGCGAGAATGGCAGCTTCGAGGTCCTTGCCGCCCTCGGCTTCTTCCTGCTCGGCGTCACCATCTTGATCGTCATGGTCGGTTATCGCCTGCTCGGTCGCGACTTCCTGTTGAGAAAATCATGAACCAGCCTGTCACATCCCCCAAAGCCGATGCCGCCAGCGCGCAGCCGCGCCTGCTGCTGGACAGCATCACCTGTGTCTTCGGCACCTATACGGCGGTCGAGGACCTGCACCTCAAGATCATGCCGGGCGAGTTCATCTCGCTGCTCGGGCCGTCCGGCTGCGGCAAGACGACGACGCTGCGCATGATCGCCGGCTTCATCAAGCCGACCGCCGGCACGATCAATCTCGACGGCCAGCAGATTTCCTCCAGCGTCACCAGCCTGCCGCCGGAAAAGCGCCAGATGTCGATGATCTTCCAGAGCTACGCCATCTGGCCGAACATGACGATCGGCGAGAATGTCGCCTTCGGCCTGCATCTGCGCAAATTCGACAAGGCGACCATCGCCGAGAAGGTCAAGGAGGTGCTCGATACGGTGCAACTCGCGCATCTGATCGACCGCTACCCGGCGGAACTCTCCGGCGGCCAGCAGCAGCGCGTGGCGCTGGCGCGTGCCATCGTCGTGCGGCCGCGCGTGCTGCTGCTCGACGAGCCGCTCTCCAATCTCGACGCCAACCTGCGCGAGGAGATGCGCTTCGAGATCCGCCGCCTGCACGATGCGTTCGACTTCACCACGGTCTATGTCACCCATGACCAGAGCGAGGCGATGGTGACCTCGGACCGCATCGCGGTGATGAACAAGGGCCGCATCGAGCAGATCGACGCGCCCTACAAGCTCTACACCCGGCCGCAGACCCGCTTCGTCGCCAGCTTCATCGGCCGCACCAACCTGGTCGAAGGCACCTGCGACGGCGCCGACATCGCCTTCGACGGTTTCACGATGCCGCGCGGCATCTTCGCCCAGGAAGATTTGCCCGAGCGCGGCGCCACGCTGCTCTCGGTGCGCCCGCAAAGCGTCAAGATCCACCGCAGCGAGCCGCAGGCCGGCCAGCACTGCGTCGTGCGTGGCGAAATGAAGCAACGCGCCTATCTTGGAGAATCGTGGGATTACATCGTTGCGCCCGCCAATAGCAGCATTGAATTGCGGGTCGCCGCCGTGCCGTCCGAAGTGTTCGAGGTCGGCGAGACGATCTGGCTCGAACTCGATCCGCTGCAGATGATCCCCGTCGTCTGAGCCGTCGCGGCTCCATCAAACCCTGAGGACATGCCCCATGGATACGCAAGCAACCACCGAAGACCTGCTCTACGAGGTGAGGGACGGTATCGGCTACATCACCTTCAACCGACCGCAGACGCGCAACGCCATGACCTTCGCCATGTATGCGCGGCTGGCGGAAATCTGCGACGAGGTCAGCAAGACCAACGCTGACGGCGTCAAGGTGCTGATCATCACCGGCGCCGGTGAGAAGGCCTTTGCCGCCGGCACCGACATCTCGCAGTTCCGCGCCTTCAAGACGGCGCAGGACGCGCTCGACTACGAGGCGCGCGGCGACAAGGTGCAGACCACGATCGAGCGCTGCCCGATCCCGATCATCGCTGCGATCGCCGGCGCCTGCACCGGCGGCGGCTTCGGCATCGCCGCGTGCTGCGACATGCGCATCTCGACCGCCGATGCGCGTTTCGGCTTCCCGATCTCGCGCACGCTCGGCAACTGCCTGTCGATGGCGAATTACGCCAGGCTCTATGCCCTGCTTGGCCCGGCCAAGGTCAAGGATATCGTGTTCACAGCCCGGTTGATGAATGCCGACGAAGCGTTGGCGAGCGGCCTGGTCAGCGAGGTGCTGCCCGATGCCGCCGCCGTGCACGCGCGCGCCGAGGAACTCGCCCGCACCATCGCCGGCCACGCGCCGCTCACCATCCGCGCCACCAAGGAGGCGCTGCGTCGCATCGGCCAGAACCTGCGGCCCGATGAGGACGACAAGGACCTCATCGTGATGTGCTACACCAGCGAGGATTTTCGCGAGGGCATGGAAGCCTTCCTGAACAAGCGCAAGCCGGTGTGGCGCGGCGTGTGAGCCCGAAACCGTGACAGGCTGACGCCAGGCGGCATGGCGTTATCGCCATGCCGCGCTCCGCCCGCTTGCATGGCGCTGATGCTGCTGGCCACGGGCGCGGCCCGGCAGGGCATTTTTCGCTATCATGGCGCGTGAAAATCGCCGCGCCTGCGCCTATAACCGGGAAGCTCCGGGTTCCGGTTGCAAGGGGGGCAGGGCGTGTCGGTGGCCGAGATCATACCCGTCATCCTCGCCGGTGGTTCGGGCACGAGGCTGTGGCCTCTGTCGCGCAAGGCGATGCCGAAGCAGTTCCTGCCGCTGATCGGCGCGGAATCGACCTATCAGCACACGTTGCGGCGCGTCGCCGGCCAGCCCTCGTTCGGACGGCCGCTGGTCATCACCAACACCGATTTCCGCTTCTTCGCGCGTCGGCAGGCCGAGGCGATCGGCATTGCGGTCGATATCGTGCTCGAGCCGGCGGCGCGCGATTCCGCGCCGGCCATCGCGGTCGCGGCGGCGCTGGCCGCCGAGCGCTCCGGCGAGGCGGTCCTTCTGGCGCTCGCCGCTGATCACGTTGTCGACGACGGGCAAGCCTTCCTGGCCGATTGCGCGCTGGCGCGGGCCGCCGCCGCGCGTGGCGCCATCGTCACTTTCGGCATCCGGCCGGACCATGCCGATACCGGCTACGGCTATATCGAGAAGGGCTTGGCCGAAGGGGAGCGCCTGTTTCACATCGCGCGCTTCCGCGAGAAGCCGGATGCGGTGAGTGCCGCGCGCTTCGTCGCCGAGGGCTTCCTGTGGAACAGCGGCAACTTCGCGTTCCGCGCCGACGTCATGCTCGCGGAGTTGCAGGCGCACGCACCGGCCGTGCATGCTGCGGCCTCAGCGGCGGTTGCCGGGCGCACGCATGATATCGGCTTCATCCGGCTGGACGAGGCGGCGTTTGCCGCCGCGCCACGCATCTCGATCGATCACGCCGTGATGGAGAACACGCTGAACGCCACGGTCGTGGAGGCGGGCTTCCCGTGGAGCGATGTCGGGAGCTGGGATGCGGTCAGGCTGGCGGGCAGCCTCGACAATGCCGGCAACGCGGCGGTCGGCCATGTCGCGCTGCGGCGCACGCGCGGCTCCTATATCCGCTCCGACGGTCCGTTGACCGCCGTGATCGGCCTCGACAATGTCGTGGTGGTGACAACCGCCGATGCGGTGCTGGTCATGGCGGCCGATGCTGCCCACGAGGTCAAGGGGCTCGTCGAGGCGCTCGATCGCGCCGGCGAGCGCACGGCGCGCGAGCATCGCCAGAGCTTCCGGCCGTGGGGCCGCTATCAGGATATCGATCGCGGCGACCGGTTTCGCGTCAAGCGCATCGTCGTCAATCCCGGCGAGCAGCTGTCGCTGCAGCTGCATCACCACCGCGCCGAACACTGGGTCGTCGTGCGCGGCACCGCCGAGATCACCATTGGCGACACGGTGCGCTCGGTGCCGGAAAACCAGTCAGTCTATATCCCGCTCGGCGAGAAGCACCGCCTGGCTAATCCCGGCCGCATCCCGCTCGAACTGATCGAGGTCCAGACCGGATCGTATCTCGAAGAGGACGATATCGTGCGCTTCGACGATGTCTACAGCCGGCGCTGAATTTAACTGCTCCTTGAATAAGTGAATAGAGTCATTGGCTTATGCCGAGGAAGCCGGCCCGGCATAAGCCGATTTCGCGCCATGTCCGACACAGGGCGCTTGACTGAAAATTTAGATGCATCATAATCGCCCGCCGTGGGGCCAGCCTGGCGCGAAAAGATCAGGCAAAGATTCCATCAGGTATCGTGAGATGACGGCGGCGGATTTGCGTCGGCGTGTGGCGTGTTTTCAGCGAGTTCAGCTGAAAACGCGAGCCAGTTGTGCTGTCCGTTTTCTGGAGATTGCCTGGGTTTGTCATGAGTTTTCTCGAAAATTAAAGTCTATTTGTCTGAAATATCGTGAATGTACTGGGATTTGGCTTTCGTCCGGAGTTTTCGGAAGGCGGCCGCATTCCGGTTCTGAAAAACACTGTCCCCGAGGAGGAGAATGGTAATGGTGGTGATTGACAGGCGCAGCATGTTGACGGGCGCGGCCGGATTGATTTTGGCCGGCACGGTTGGCGCGGTGGCGCAGGAAACGCCGGTCAAGGGTGGCGTGCTCAACATGATCGCGCAGCCCGAGCCGCCGATCCTGATGGTCGGGCTCAACACGCAGGGACCGACGCTCTATGTCGGCGGCCAGATCTACCAGAGCCTGCTGACCTACGGCACCGACCTCAAGCCCCTGCCGTCGCTGGCCAAGTCCTGGGTCGTCGCCGAGGACGGGCTGACCTACACCTTCACGCTGCAGGACAATGTCAAATGGCATGACGGCAAGCCGTTCAGCGCCGACGACGTGGTGTTCACCGCCGACAAGTTCCTGCGTGAATCGCATCCGCGCTGGCGCCTGATCGCCACGACCTATGTCGAGAGCATCACCTCTCCGGCGCCGAACCAGGTCGTGTTCAAGCTGAAGAAGCCGTTCTCGGCCTTCCTGCATGCTTTCGAGCTGAGCTCGTTCCCGATCATCCCGAAGCATCTTTATGACAACGGCACGGATTACCGCACCAACCCGGCCAACCAGACGCCGATCGGCACCGGCCCGTTCAAGCTGAAGGAATGGAAGCGCGGCTCCTACATCCACCTCGTGCGCAACGAGGATTACTGGAAGCCGGGCCAGCCCTATCTCGACGAGCTGTATTTCCGCATCATTCCCGATTCCGCCTCGCGCGCCGTGGCCTTCGAGAAGGGCACCGTCGACGTGCTGCGCGGCGGCGATGTCGAAGGTTTCGAGGTCCGCCGGCTCGTCAAGCTCAAGGATGTCGAGAACACCACCAGCGGCTGGGAGAATTACGCGCCGCTCGTGTTCATGGAAATGAACCAGCGCACCATGCCGTTCTCGGACAAGAACGTGCGCAAGGCGATCATGCACGCCATCGATCGCGAATTCATCGTCAAGAATATCTTCTTCGGCCTCGGCAAGGTCGCCACCGGCCCGTTCGCCTCGACGACGCTGTATTATTCGAGCGATGTCCCGGCCTATCCGTTCGACATGGCCAAGGCGAAGAAGCTGCTCGCCGATGCCAAGGTCAACCCGGCCGATTACAGTATTCGCCTGATGCCGCTGCCCTATGGCGCGGCCTGGGACCGCATGGCGGAATATATCAAGCAGCAGATCGCGCAGCTTGGCTTCAAGATCGCCATCACCGGCGTCGATGCCGGCGGCTGGTCGCAGAAGATGTCGGATTTCGACTTCGACCTGAGCTTCAACTTCACGTATCAGTATGGCGATCCGGCGCTTGGCGTCGCCCGCCATTATCTGTCGAACAACATCATCAAGGGCACGCCCTACGGCAATAACGAGCATTACATCAACCCGAAGGTCGATGAACTGTTCAACCTCGCCGCCGGCGCCGTCAGCCAGGACGTCGCCGCCAAGGCCTATGCCGAGGCGCAGAAGATCATCGTCGACGATGTGGCGCTCGGCTGGCTCTACGAGATGCAGAACGTCACCATCTACCGCAACAAGGTGAAGAACCTGGTCAAGACCGGCATCGGCCTCAACCAGTATATGGACGAGGTCTGGATCGCGAAATAATCGCGCCGGACGACAGCCGCGTCGCGTGGCGGGGTCGACCTTCGGGCCGGCTCCGCCCGCCGATGGGCGGCGCCGGGGAGAATACGTTTGAAAACGCTTGATTTCCTGTTCCAGCGCCTGCTCAAGGCGATCCTCGTCGTGCTGGGGGTCGTGATCCTGAACTTCATGCTGATCCACATGGCGCCGGGCGATCCCGCCTCCGTGCTGGCGGGTGAGGCGGGCGCGGGCGACGCGAAATACATCGCGCAGCTCAGGGCGCAATTCGGCCTCGACCAGCCGCTCTACTGGCAGCTCTGGACCTATCTCCAGGGCGTGCTGACCGGCGATCTCGGCTTCTCCTACCGCAACCAGGTGCCGGTGATGACGCTGATCCTCGAGCGGCTGCCGGCGACGCTGCTCTTGACCGGTTGCGCCTTCGTGTTCTCGCTCGTGCTCGGCATCGCGCTCGGCGTCATCGCCGCCTACAAGCGCGGCTCGATCGCCGACAGCCTGGTGATGACGAGCGCGCTGGTGTTCTACGCCACGCCACTGTTCTGGATCGCGCTGATGGCGGTGCTGGTGTTCTCGCTGCATCTCGACTGGCTGCCGCCCTTCGACATGGAAAGCATCGGCACCGGCTATACCGGCTGGGCGCGCGCCGCCGATATCGCGCATCACCTCGTGCTGCCGACCGTGACGCTCGGCCTGTTCTTCACCGCCGTCTACACCCGCCTGACGCGCGCCTCGATGCTCGAGGTCATGGCGCTCGATTTCGTCAAGACGGCGCGCGCCAAGGGCGTGCCCAAGGCGCAGGTCATCCGCCGGCACGTGCTGCGCAACGCCATCCTGCCGGTGTTCACCTTCGCCAGCATGCAGGCCGGCCAGCTCGTCGGCGGCGCCGTGCTGACCGAGACCGTGTTCGCCTGGCCCGGCATCGGCCGCCTGATGTTCGATGCCTTGTTGCAGCGCGACTATCCGGTGCTGCTCGGCGTGTTCCTGGTGACGGCGGCCGTGGTGGTGATCGTCAACCTGATCGCCGATCTGATGTATCGCTTCGTCGATCCGCGCATCGAAGCGGCGAACTGAGGAGGCGGGCCATGACTTTCTTCAAGCGCTACGCCCAGAATTACGGCGCCCTGATCGGGCTTGCCATCCTGGTCATCGTCGCGGTGGTGGCGCTCACCGCGCCGCTGCTGTTCCCGGTCAGCCCATGGCAGAGCGTCGGCGATCCGCTGCTTTCGCCGTCCGAGAACCCGGCCTTTCCCTTCGGCACCGACATGCTCGGCCGCGATATCGCCGCCGGCCTTGCCTATGGCGCGCGCGTCTCGCTGCTGATCGGCATCGTCTCGACGGCGGTCGCGGTGGTGATCGGCGTGTCGATCGGCGCGCTTGCCGGCTTCTATGGCGGCCGCATCGACGACATCCTGATGCGTTTCACCGAGTTCTTCCAGACCATCCCCGCCTTCGCCATGGCGATCGTGCTGGTGGCGATCTTCAACCCGAACATCGTCTCGATCACGCTGGCGATCGCCGTGGTGTCGTGGCCGCCGGTGGCGCGGCTGGTGCGCGGCGAGTTCCTCAGCCTGCGCTCGCGCGAATTCGTGCAGGCGGCGGTGGTCATCGGCCAGAGCGGGCCGCGCATCATGTTCACGCAGATCCTGCCCAATGCCATCTCGCCGATCATCGTCACCGCCTCGCTGATGGTGGCCACCGCCATCCTGACCGAGAGTTCGCTGTCCTTCCTCGGGCTCGGCGACCGCAACATGATGAGCTGGGGCTTCATGATCGGCGCGGCGCGCACCATGCTGCGCGAGGCGTGGTGGATGAGCTTCTTCCCCGGCGTCGCCATCCTGCTCACCGTGCTCGCCATCAACCTGATCGGCGAGGGGCTGAACGACGCGATGAACCCGCATCTGCGCGGACGGAAGGGCTGAGATGACTGCTCAAGCAACGCCGCTCCTGCGCATCGACAACCTGTCGATCCCGCTGCCGGCCGGGCTCGACCGCGCCTTCGCCGTCGATAACATCTCGTTCGACCTCAACGCCGGCGAGATTCTGTGCATCGTCGGCGAATCCGGCTCCGGCAAGTCGCTGACCGCCAATGCCATCATGGGGCTGCTGCCGGATTACCTGACGCCGACCAATGGCGAGATCCTGTTTCGCGGCAAGAACCTGCTCGCCATGCGCGAGCCCGAACTGGAGACCGAGCGCGGCCGCACCATGGCGATGGTGTTCCAGGAGCCGCTCTCGGCGCTCAACCCGCTGATGAAGGTCGGCGACCAGATCGCCGAGGTTCTCCAGGTCCATGGCGAGAAAAGCGCCGATGCCCGCAACCGCCGCGTGCTCGACCTGCTCGAATTCGTCGGCCTGCCCGACCCGGCCAACCTGCGGGGCGCCTATCCGTTCCGGCTCTCCGGCGGCCAGCGCCAGCGCGTGATGATCGCCATGGCGCTGGCGCTCGAGCCGGCGCTGCTCATCGCCGACGAGCCGACCACGGCGCTCGACGTCACCACGCAGGCCCAGATCCTCGAGCTGATCCGCAAGATCCAGCAGGCCAAGGGCATGGGCGTGATGTTCGTCACCCATGATTTCGGCGTCGTCGCCGACATTGCCGACCGCGTCGTGGTCATGGAGCGCGGCCTGATCGTCGAGCAGGGCCCGGCCGATGCCGTGCTGAACCGGCCGCAACACCCCTATACGCGGCGCCTGATCGCGGCGGTGCCGCATCGTGACGCGGCCGACGCCAAGGCCGAGGTCGATGGCGAGATGCTGCTCGAGGTCAAGGGCCTACGAAAAGTCTATAGCAGCGGCGGCGGCTTGTTCTCCAAGCCGCGCATCGTCAAGGCGGTCAACGATATCAGCTTCACGCTCAGGCGCGGCGAGACGCTCGGCGTGGTCGGCGAGTCCGGCTCCGGCAAGTCGACGCTCGGGCGCTGCCTGCTCAAGCTGACGGAGATCGACGGCGGCGAAATCCTGTTTCGCGGCAGCGATCTGGTGCCGCTCTCGGCGAGCGCCTTCCGCCCGCTGCGCCGCCATATCCAGATGGTGTTCCAGGACCCGTTCGCTTCGCTCAATCCACGCCAGACCGTTGGGCGCATATTGACCGACGGCCCGGTCGCCAATGGCGTTCCTTACGCCGAGGCGGAGGCCAAGGCGCGCGAATTGCTCGACCTTGTCGGGCTGGAAGTCTCCGCCTTCGACCGTTACCCGCAGGAGTTTTCCGGCGGCCAGCGCCAGCGCGTCGGCATTGCGCGAGCGCTGGCGCTAGAACCGGAATTGCTGGTGGCCGATGAAAGCGTCTCGGCGCTTGATGTCTCGGTGCAGGCGCAGGTGCTCGACCTGCTGCAGGACCTGCAGAACAAGCTGAACATCGCCATCATCTTCATCACCCACGATTTGCGCATCGCGGCGCAGATCTGCGACCGGATCGCGGTGATGTATCGCGGCGAGATCGTCGAATACGGCCCGCCCGAGCAGGTCTTCGACGCACCGCGGCACGCCTATACGCAAGCCTTGATCGCCGCCATCCCCGGCTCGCACTGGAATCCACGCCTCGCGGTGCTCTAGAGGCGCCCGAAGGAGACTTGAATGACTGACACGGCCCCCCGCTCCGGCGGCGATATCCTCGTCGAGCACCTCCTGCTGAACGGCGTCAAGCGCGTGTTCATGGTGGCCGGCGAGAGCTTCCTGCCCTGCATCGACGCGCTCTATGAGAACCGCGACAGGATCGACACGCTGTCGTTCCGGCAGGAGGCGGGTGCAGCCTATGCGGCCGAAGCCCATGGCAAGCTGACCGGCGAGACCGGCGTGTGCTTCGTGACGCGCGGCCCCGGCGCCAGCAATGCCGCCATCGGTGCCCACACAGCCTTTCAGGACGGCACGCCGATGGTGCTGTTCATCGGCCAGGTCGGCTCGGATACCGTCGAGCGCGACTGTTTCCAGGAAGTCGATTATCGCCGCATGTTCGGCCCGATGGCGAAATGGGTCGCGAGCATCGATCGCACCGATCGCATTCCCGAATTCGTCGCCCGCGCCTTCCAGGTCGCGCGCAGCGGCCGGCCCGGCCCGGTTGTGCTGGCGCTGCCCGAGGATACGCTGTGGGGCAAGGCCGAGGTTGCCGACGTGATGCCGGCGCCGCGCGCCCACCCGCACCCGGCGCCGGCCGAGATCGCACGCCTCGAGAGCCTGCTCGAGGCGGCCGAGCGCCCGGTCATGATCGTCGGCGGCGCCGGCTGGAACGACGAAGCGCTCGCCCGCATGCGGGGCTTTGCCGAGCGCTACGACCTGCCGGTCGGCGTGTCGTGGCGGCGGCTCGAATGTTTCGACAACCGCCACCCGAACTTCGCCGGCCATGTCGGCTATGGCATGGATAGCAAGCTGGCAAAGCGCATCGAGAATGCCGACCTGGTCATCGCCGTGTGCACGCGCCTCGATGAGCCGACGACGGAGGGCTATGTGCACGTCACCAGCCCGGTGCCGCGCCAGAAGCTCGTGCATATCCACCCCGATCCGAACGAGCTTGGCCGCGTCTACCGCTCGGAACTGGCCATGGTCGCCGATCCGACCGGCTTCGCCGCCGCCGTCGCAAGCCTGTCGCCCAAGGCGCGTCCGCGTTGGGCCGGTGCGGCTGAAGCCGCCAATGCCGAGTATCGCGCCACGCTCGAGCCCGGCCCGATGCCGGGCGACACCAACCTCGCCGAAATCTCGGCCGGCTTGCGCGAGCGCCTGCCCAAGGATGCCTGCATCACGCTCGGCGCCGGCAATTTCGCGCTGTTCCCGCACCGCTTCCTGCAATTCTCCGGCCCCGGCACGCAAGCCTCGCCGATCTGCGGCGCCATGGGCTACGGCCTGCCGGCGGCGATCGCCGCCAAGAGCGCTTTTCCCGAGCGCATGGTGCTGTGCTATGCCGGCGACGGCTGCTTCCAGATGACGATGCAGGAACTCGGCACCGCCGCCCAGAACAAGCTCGGCATCGTCATCCTGGTGTTCAACAACCGCATGTGGGGCACCATCCGCCAGCATCAGGAGCGCGAGTATCCGGCGCGCGTCTTCGGCCTGTCGCTGACCAACCCCGATTTCGCGGCGCTGGTGCGTGCCTATGGCGGCCATGGCGAGACGGTCGAGCGCACGAGCGACTTCATGCCGGCCTTCGAGCGGGCGCTTGGCTTTGCCGATCGCGAATCGATGCCGGCCCTGATCGAAATCCGTTACGACCCGGACGGCATCACGCCCGATACGACGCTTTCGGCGGTGCGGGCGGCAGCGCTCGCCAAGGCCGCCGCCTAGAGACACGATACGACTGGAGCAAGCCACGATGCGCGCATTCTTTCATCCGGACCAGGGCCTGCACGACCCGCAGCAATTCATGCAGGTCGGCCGCATTCGCGAGCCGAAGGACCTGCCGAGCCGCACCGAGGCGCTGCTCGGCGCGTTGGCCAAGCGCGGCATCAGGCCGGAGCAGCCGGAAGATTTCGGCACCGCGCCGGCGCTCACCGTGCATACCAAGCCCTTCCTCGATTTCCTGCAAGGCGCCTATGAGCGCTGGCGGCAGGTTCCCGAGGCCGGCCCCGAAGTGCTGCCCAACGTCTCGCCCTATTGGAACGGCGCGCCGGACCGGCAGCACCGCCCGCCGTGCCGCTCGAACTCGATCGTGGCGCAAGCCGGCTACTATCTCGGCGACATGGCGGTGCCGATCGGCCCGAACACCTGGACCTCGGCCATCCGCTCCAACCATACAGCGGTCGCGGCGGCCGATGCGGTGATCGGCGGCGCGGCCTCGGCCTATGCGCTGTGCCGGCCCTCCGGCCACCATGCCCGCGCCGACCGCGCCACCGGCTTCTGCTATCTCAACAACACCGCCACCGTCGCCGAGCGCCTGCGTACCCGCTATGGCAAGGTCGCCGTGCTCGATGTCGATGCCCATCACGGCGACGGCACGCAGGAGATCTTCTACCGCCGCGCCGATGTGCTCACCGTGTCGATCCATGTCGATCCGAACACCTATTATCCGTATTACATCGGCTATGCCGACGAGCACGGCCATGGCGCGGGCGAGGGCTTCAACGTCAACCTGCCGCTGGCGCCCAAGGCGAATGACGCCACCTTCCACAAGGCGGTCGATGACGGGCTTGCCAGGATCAGCGCCTACGGGGCCGAGGCGCTCGTCGTGGCGCTCGGCTATGACAGCCACCGCGAGGACCCGATCGGTCTGCTCGACGTCTCGACCGAGGGCTTTCGCGGCATCGGCGAACGCGTGCGCGCGGCCGGCCTGCCGACCGTCATCGTGCAGGAGGGCGGCTATCAGGTTTCGGTGATCGGCGATTGCCTGTCGCAGTTCCTCGACGGGCTGCTCGGCAACGCGCCGTGACACGTATCGAGTTGCTGTGCGCTTTCTGAGAGGGTGGCAACGATGACAAATCTGGCGGAATCCGGCCGTGGATTTTGATGTCAGGACGGCCGATCACAACAGCCTCGGCGAGGGCATCTACCAGCATATTGCCGGGGCGCTGATCAAGGGCGCGCTCAAGCCGGGCGACCGCCTCAAGATCCGCGATCTGGCGCAGCAGCTCGGCACCAGCGTCACGCCGGTGCGCGATGCCATCCTGCGCCTCGTGCATGAGGGCGTGCTGTCGCTGAAGAGCCCGCGCGACATCCGCGTGCCGATGCTGCACCAGGATCGCTACCTGGAAATCCGCATGATCCGCCTGAAGCTCGAGGGGCTCGCGGCGGAAGGTGCGGCCAGGAATGCCACGCTTGCCGATATCGAGCGGCTGGAGCGGCTGACCGAGGATAACGAGCGCGCCTTGGCGCAGGGCAAGTTCACGCGCGCCACCGAGATCAACCAGATCTTCCATTTCGAGCTCGCCAACATTGCCGACATGCCGATCCTGCGCGGCATCCTGCAAAACCTCTGGCTGCAGATGGGGCCGGTGATCGCCGCCGCCTATGAGGGCGGCGGGCGCACCATGATCGAGCATCATTACGACGTGATCGCCGCCATCCGACGTCACGATTGCCTCGCAGCCAAGAATACCATCCGCGAGGATATTCTCGATGGCGGCGACGTCATCCTCAACAGCGGCATCCTGATTAGGGCCGACGGCTGAGGCCGTCGCGGCTTCCATTGCGAGGACTGTTTCGTAAATGACGACGATCCAGGTCGCTGACCCGATTTCCGTGCTCGACACCCTGTCGCCCGCCTTGACCCTGCCGGAGGTCGAGACCATTGCCGACGAGATTTTCGGGCTCGTCGCGACGGCACGCGAACTCTCCGGCGAGAGGGATCGCAACTTCCACCTGCGCGACGGCGACCGGCATTACGTGCTGAAGGTCGCCAATCCCGCTGAGGACCGGCGCGTGATCGATTTCCAGAGCCGCGCGCTCATGCATATTGCCGCCGTCGATCCGGGCCTGCCGGTGCCGCGCGTCGTTCCGACGCGCACCGGCGCGGTGGAATGGCTGCTGGCGGGCGAGGCGCCGCGCGTCGTGCGCGTGCTGAGCTTCCTGCAGGGCGAGCCGATGCACAAGGTCGCTCCCAGCCTCGGCCTGAGAAGCAATCTCGGGCGCCACGCGGCCCGTCTCGATATGGCGCTGCGTGGCTTCTTCCACCCGGCTGCCGGCCATGAGCTGATGTGGGACATGAAACATGCCAGCGGCCTGCGCGGCCTGCTGGTGCATATGCGCGATCCAGCCCAGCGCGCCCTGGCGGCCCGCGTGCTCGATCGTTTCGAGGCCCATGTCCTGCCGGTGCTGCCGTCGTTGCGCGCCCAGGTGATCCATAACGATCTCAACCCGCATAATGTGCTGGTCGCGCCCGACGATCACGAGCGCATCGCCGGCATCATCGATTTCGGGGATATGGTGCACGCGCCCCTCGTCAACAGCATTGCGGTGACCGCGGCCTATCAACTCTCCGCCGCCGGGCATCCGCTGGAGCCGGTCGCCGAACTGCTCGCGGCCTATCACGGCCTCCTGCCGCTCGAGCCGTTGGAACTCGACCTGCTGTTCGACCTGATCACCACGCGCATGGTGCTGACGGTGGCGATCTCCGGCTGGCGCGCCGCGCGCTATCCCGAGAACGAGACCTACATTCTGCGCAACACCGGGCGCGCATGGGCGAGCCTGGCGCGTTGCGATGCGCTGAACCGCGCCGATGCGCAGGGCTATCTGCGCCGCGCCTGCGGCATGGAGTGACGATAATGACGATGATCAATGCCTATGACCCGGCTCATGCCGACGCGGTCGCCGCATACGAGCGCGACATGATCGCCCGGCGCGAGAGGCTGCTCGGCCCGGCCTATCGCCTGTTCTATGCCGATCCGGTGCATCTCGTGCGCGGCGACGGCGTCTGGCTCTATGACCGGCAAGGCAACGCCTATCTCGACGTCTACAATAACGTCGCCTCCGTCGGCCATTGCCACCCCCATGTCGTGGCGGCGCTGGCGCGCCAGGCCGCCACGCTCAACACCCACACGCGCTACCTGCACGGGGCGGTGCTCGATTATGCCGAGCGGCTGCTCGGTTATTTCCCGGCCGAACTCGGCCATGTCATGTTCACCTGCACCGGCAGCGAGGCCAACGATCTAGCGTTCCGCGTCGCCAAGGCCCATACCGGCGGCACCGGCTTCATCATCACCGATTTCGCCTATCACGGCGTGACCGACGCCATTGCCGGCATGTCGCCCTCGCTCGGGCCTGCCATGGCGCTCGGCGCGCATGTGCGCAAGGTGCCGGCGCCCGATGCCTATCGCAATCCGGGCCAGGATATCGGCCGCGTCTTTGCCGGCCATGTCCGTCAGGCGCTGGATGAGATGCGGGCGGCCGGCATCAAGCCGGCGGCGCTCATCGTCGATACGATCTTTTCCAGCGACGGCGTGTTCGCCGATCCGCCGGGCTTCCTGCAGGAGGCGGTAGCCGTGATGCGCGCGGCCGGCGGCATCTTCATCGCCGACGAGGTCCAGCCCGGCTTCGGCCGTACGGGAAGCGGCATGTGGGGTTTCACGCGCCATGGCGTGGTGCCGGATATCGTGACGATGGGCAAGCCGATGGGCAACGGCCATCCGATGGCCGGCATGGTGGCGCGCCCCGAAGTGCTGGCGCGCTTCGGCGAGCGCCTGCGCTATTTCAACACGTTCGGCGGCAATGCCGTGTCGGCGGAAGTCGGCATGGCGGTGCTCGACGTCATCGAGCGCGAGGGGCTGATCGCCAACGCTGCGGCGGTGGGCGCGCATCTGCGCCAGGGGCTTGAGGCGCTGGCGCAGCGTCATGCCTTCTTCGGCGATATCCGTGCCGCCGGCCTGTTCGTCGGCGCCGAACTGGTGCGCGACCGCGAGACGCGCCAGCCCGCGACCGAGGAAGCCGCCCGCATCGTCAACGGCCTGCGCGCCCGGCGCGTGCTGATCAGCGCCGCCGGCCCCGCGGCCAACGTGCTCAAGATCCGGCCGCCGCTGGTGTTCTCGAAGGAGAACGCCGATCTGTTCCTGAGCGCGCTCGACGAGGTCGTCACCGAGGTCGCTGGCCGCTGATCGCCCCCGCTTTCGCTGGCAACGGAATTCGCGCTACAAGCTGTTGACATGCGCGAGCCGTTGACCGCTATATATAGCTGTCACGGTCTCTCGAATCGTCAAGAAGCGAGAGCTAAGAGGGAAGCCGGTGCGATGCCGGCGCTGCCCCCGCAACTGTAAACGGTGAGTTCTGACGCCCAACCTACGTCACTGAGGCCCGCGAAGGCCTTGGGAAGACAGGGCGCGAGCGACGACCCGTGAGCCAGGAGACCTGCCGCGACACCAGACAAGTCCACGGGCGGGGTGTCCCGGTGGGTCGCTTTGGGTCGCCGGCGTTTTCGTCACGGCATCCCGCCCGCGATACCGCTCGGCCTTTGCCCCCAGCAACTGGGGTTTGAACGCCGATGTCCCTCGCCACCGAAACCACGCAAACCCCGCCGCACCTCGCCGTGCCGACAGCGACGTCGCCGGCCGAGCCCGTCTATCAGGTCATCCGCCGCAACGGCGCGGTGACGCCGTTCGATGCGTCGAAGATCGCCATCGCGCTGACCAAGGCGTTCCTCGCCGTCGAGGGCAATAGCGCGGCCGCGTCGCGCCGCATCCACGACATCGTCGCCGGGTTGAGCGGGCAGATCGTCGCCAGCCTGACGCGGCGCGCCGATGCCGGCCGCACCTTCCATATCGAGGATGTGCAGGACCAGGTCGAACTGGCGCTGATGCGCTCCGAGCACCACAAGGTCGCGCGCGCCTATGTGCTGTATCGCGAGGAGCGCGCCAAGGAGCGCGCCAAAGCGCAGGCCGAGGTTAAAACCGCCGCTGCGCCGGCCTTGCGCATGAAACAGGCCGATGGCGCACTCGTGCCGCTCGATGCCGCGCGGCTTGAGGCTGTCGTGCGCGAGGCCTGCGCCGGACTCGAGGGCGTCTCGCCCGAGGCGGTGCTGAGCGAGGCGTGCCGCAATCTCTATGACGGCATCTCGCTTGACGAGTTGGCGCAGGCGCCGATCCTGGCCGCGCGCACGCTGGTCGAGACCGAGCCGAATTATGCGAAGGTTTCCGCCCGGCTCCTGCTCGACAAATTGCGGCGCGAGACGCTCAGCTTCGTCGCCGGCCGGCCCGAGCAGGCGACGCAGGCCGAGATGGCGGAGCGCTACGGCGAGTATCTGCACGCCTACGTCAGGACCGGCATCGTGCATGAACTGCTCGACCCCGAGCTTGGCCGTTTCGACCTTGCCCGGCTCGCCGCTGCCATCGCGCCGGAGCGCGACCTGCAATTCGATTATCTCGGCCTCCAGACGTTGTATGACCGTTATTTCCTACATGTCCGGGGCCAGCGCTTCGAACTGCCGCAGGCGTTTTTCATGCGCGTCGCCATGGGGCTCAGCCTGCGCGAGATCGACCGCGAGGCACGCGCCATCGAATTCTACCGCTTGCTGTCCTCGTTCGATTTCATGGCCTCGACGCCGACGCTGTTCAACGCCGGCACGACGCGGCCGCAGCTTTCGTCGTGTTTCCTGACCACGGTCGCCGACGATCTCGACGGCATCTTCAAGGCGGTCAAGGATAATGCATTGCTGGCTAAATATTCCGGCGGCCTCGGCAATGACTGGACGCCGGTGCGCGGCCTCGGCGCCCATATCAAGGGCACCAACGGCGAGAGCCAGGGCATCGTGCCGTTCCTGAAAGTCGCCAACGACACCGCCATCGCCGTCAACCAGGGCGGCAAGCGCAAGGGCGCGGTCTGCGCCTATCTCGAGACCTGGCATGTCGATATCGAGGAGTTTCTCGACCTGCGCAAGAATACCGGCGACGACCGCCGCCGCACGCATGACATGAACACCGCCAACTGGGTGCCGGATCTGTTCATGCAGCGCGTCGAAGCCGGCGACCAGTGGACCTTGTTCTCGCCGGACGAGGTGCCGGATTTGCACAATCTCTACGGCAAGCCGTTCAAGGCCGCCTATGAGGCCTATGAAGCCAGGGCCGCGCGCGGCGAGATCAAGGTGTTCCGGCGCGTGGCGGCGCTCGACCTGTGGCGCAAGATGCTGACCATGCTGTTCGAGACCGGCCATCCCTGGATCACCTTCAAGGATGCCTGCAACCTGCGCTCGCCGCAGCAGCACGCCGGCGTGGTGCATTCCTCGAACCTGTGCACCGAGATCACGCTCAACACCTCGGCCGACGAGGTCGCGGTGTGCAATCTCGGCTCGGTCAACCTCGCGGCCCATGTCGCGGAAGGCGGTCTCGATCAGGCACGGTTGGCGCGCACGGTCGCGACCGCGATGCGCATGCTCGACAATGTCATCGACATCAATTTCTACACCATCCCCGAGGCGCGCCGCTCGAACCTGCGCCATCGTCCGGTCGGGCTTGGCCTAATGGGATTCCAGGATGCATTGCAGGCGCTGCGCCTGCCGGCGGCCTCCGAGGAGGCGGTCGCCTTCGCCGACAGTTCGATGGAGGCGATCAGCTTCCACGCCATCTCGGCCTCGGTCGACCTCGCCGCCGAGCGCGGCCGTTACGCGAGCTTCGAGGGCTCGCTCTGGTCGAAGGGCATCCTGCCGCTCGATTCGCTCGCTATTCTTGCTGAGGCCCGCGACGGCGATGTCGCATTCGACCATTCCGCGACCATGGACTGGGAAGCACTACGCCAGCGCGTCAAGACCATCGGCATGCGCAATTCGAACTGCATGGCGATCGCCCCGACGGCGACGATCTCCAACATTGTCGGCGTGTCGCAATCGGTCGAGCCGGCCTACCAGAACCTGTTCGTGAAATCGAACATGTCCGGCGATTTCACCGTGGTGAATGCCAGGCTGGTGCATGACCTCAAGGCGCGCGGCCTGTGGGACGAGGTCATGGTCTCGGACCTGAAATATTACGACGGCAAGGTGAGCCATATCGACCGCTTGCCGGATGATCTCAAGCGGCTTTACGCCACCGCCTTCGAGATCGACACCGCGTGGCTGATCCGGGCCGCTAGCCGGCGCCAGAAATGGCTCGACCAGGCCCAGTCGCTCAATCTCTATGTCGCTGAGGCCTCCGGCCGCAAGCTCGATGAAGCCTATCGGCTCGCCTGGCGGCAGGGCCTCAAGACGACCTATTACCTGCGCGCGCTGTCGGCGACCCATGTCGAGAAATCGACGCTGAAAGGCACGGATGGCAAGCTGAATGCCGTCGCGGTGGCTCCAGCCGCCCCCGTCGCGCCGATCGTCGTCGATATGCCGCTTGGCAATGGTGCCGCCATCCCGAGCGCCTGCTCGCTCGACAATCCCGACTGCGAAGCCTGCCAGTGAGCGGGAAGGAAACTATCATGACAATGCTCGACTGGTCCGATGCCAGACCTGAAACCCCGACCGCTCATCATCCCGTTTCCGCCGCCGAAGCCACCGGCCTCGGGGTCATCGACCGCGCCGGAGGCCGGGTTTCGGTCGACGACAAGCGCATGATCAATTGCCGCGCCGACGTGAACCAGCTTTTGCCGCTCAAATACAAATGGGCCTGGGAGAAATACTTAGCCGGCTGCAACAATCACTGGATGCCGACCGAGGTCTCGATGCAGGCCGATATCGCGCTGTGGAAATCGCGCGACGGGCTCACCGAGGACGAGCGCCATGCCATCAAGCGCAATCTGGGGTTTTTCGCCGCGTCGGAGAGCCTTGTCGCCAACAACATCGTGCTGGCGATCTACCGCCACCTGACCAACCCGGAATGCCGGCAGTACCTGCTGCGCCAGGCTTTCGAGGAGGCGGTCCACACCCACACCTTCCAGTATATCGTCGAAAGCCTCGGCCTCGACGAGGGCGAATTGTTCAACATGTATCGCGAGGTGCCGTCAATTACCGACAAGGCGGCCTGGGCGCTGAAGCACACGCAGCATCTCGACGACCCGGATTTCGTCACCGGTACGCCCGAGGCCGATCAGGCCTTTTTGCGCGACCTCGTCGCCTTCTACGTCATCTTCGAGGGCATGTGGTTCTATACCGGCTTCGCGCAGATCCTGTCGCTTGGCCGACGCAACAAGATGGTCGGCATCGCCGAGCAGTACCAGTACATCCTGCGCGACGAATCGATCCATCTGAACTTCGGCATCGACGTCATCAACCAGATCCGGGCCGAGAACCCGCATCTGTGGACGGCGGCCTTCCAGGATGAAATCAGGGCGATGATCGCGGCAGCCGCCGAACTGGAAGCCGCCTATGGCCGCGAGACCATGCCGCGCGGTTTCCTCGGCCTGAATGCGGCTCTCTGCGAGCAATACATGCATTTTATCGCCAACCGGCGCTGTGCCCAGCTCGGACTGGCGCCGGTCTTTGCCGAGACCGCCAACCCGTTCCCGTGGATGAGCGAGGCGATGGACCTGAAGAAGGAGAAGAACTTCTTCGAGACCCGCGTCATCGAATACCAGAATGGCGGCGCGCTAAGCTGGGAGTAGGAGTCGTTTTACCCAACTGCGTCCGCGCCGCCGTTGGAGCGGCGGCGCGGCGTGGTGGTTGGCTTAACCGGCCTTGCCGGAAAGCAGCGGCCGGCGCGTGGCGATGAAATCCTCGACCGCCGCCAGCAGCGCCTCGACATGGTGCTTCTCGTGCACCAGCGACAGGTTGATCATGCCGCGCCGCGCGAGGTAGATGCCGCGCTCCAGCATGTCGAAGAAGAATAGGTCGCGCAGTTCGGTACTGCCGCGCGCGGCATCCTCGACGTTCCTGATCTCGCCCGTCATCATGTGGACGTTCATCATCGAGCCGCGCCCGGAGAAGCTCATCGCCGCGCCGTGCTTCCTGGCGAGCGCGTTCAGCTTGTTGCGGGTGTCCTCGCCGAAATCGTTGAGCGTCCTGACGGCGTCGCTGGTGTAGATCTTGGTCATCGCTGTCAGGCCGGCCGCCATGGTCAGCACGTTGTTGTTGAACGTGCCGGCATGGGGGATGGAATGCGGCTGGCGCGGGTCGAGATGGCTCATGATGCTGGCCGAACCGCCAAACGCGCCGAAGCTCATGCCGCCGCCGATATATTTGCCGAGCGTGGTCATGTCCGGCGTGATGCCATGCTCGCCCTGCAGGCCGCCCGGGCCGAGACGCGAGGTCATCACCTCGTCGAAGATCAGCGTGATGCCATGCGCCTTGGTCACCTCGCGCAGCATGGCGAGGAATTCGCGCGTCGCGGGAATGCAGCCGCCGCCGCCCTGCATCGGCTCGAGGATCACCACGCCGAGCACGGCTGCGTTATCCTCGATCAGCTGCCGCGTCGCCGCGACATCGTTGTAGCGCGCGATGACGAAATCGAACGGCGCGTTGATGACATTATGGCCGTGGTGGAAGGTGAACACGCCGCCATGATAGCCGCCGTTGAACACCATCACCTTCTTGCGCTTGTTCACCACCAGCGCGGTGCTGATCGCCATCAGGTTGGCCTCGGTGCCGGAGTTGGTGAAGCGCACCAGATCGAGCGCCGGGAAGCGCGCGCATAACGTGGCCGAGAACTCGGCTTCGAGCAGGCCGTGGCCGCCGAAATTGATGCCGGCATCGAGCGTCTTGTCGATCGCGGCGCGGATCACCGGGTGGGAATGGCCGAAGATGCCGGCGGTGAATTCGCCGAGGAAATCGGTGTATTTATGCTCGTCCGCATCCCACAGATGCGGGCCTTCGCCACGCACCAGCGCGAGCGGGAACGGCGCATAGAACAGGCTCGTGCGGGTGTTGCCGCCGGGCATGGATTTCGTCGCCTTGGTATAGGCGGCCTGGCTGTTCGGGTTCCTGCCGGTGAAGCTCTCCTGCGCCTCGTGCAGCGCCGCCTGCATGCTGACATTGCTCATATTATCTGACATGACTGCCTCCAGAACCTTATTTGCCGATATTCAGCATGGCGCGAGCCTCGATCGGCGTCGCGACGCTGTGGCCGAGCGTGGTGATGATCGAGGCGGCCTTCTCGACCAGCGCGGCGTTGCTTGGCGCCAGCTTGCCGCGGGCGAGATAGAGGTTGTCCTCGAGCCCGACGCGGACATGGCCGCCGAGCAGGATCGCCTGCGCCGCCATCGGGAACTGATGCAGGGAGATGCCGAAGGCGAACCACACGGCGTCCGCCGGCAGCAGGTTGCGCATGTAAAGCATCGCCTCCGCATTGGCCGGCTGCGACCACAGGATGCCGAGGCAGATCTGGAACAGGGAGGGCGAGCGGATCAGCCCCTCGTCGATCAGGCGCCGGGCGAGCAGCACGTGACCGGCCTCGAACACCTCGAGCTCGGGCAGCACGCCGGCGTCCCCGATCGTCTTGGCCATGGCGCGCAAATGGCCCGGTGTGTTCAGGAAGGCCTGGTCGCCCATGTTCATCGAGCCCATGTCGAGGCTGCATATTTCCGGGCGCAGCGCCTCGACATGGCGCGTGCGCTCATGCGGCAGCGACAGCGTCGTGCCGGGCGCGCCCTCGCGCGGATTGACCTCGCCGGGGGCAAACCGCCCGCCGGCGCCGGTGGTCAGGTTGATGATCACGTCGGTGTCGCTGGCGCGGATGCGCTCGGTGACCTCGCGATACAACGCCAGATCCATGCTCGGC
Organism: uncultured Alphaproteobacteria bacterium; assembly: GCA_937988775.1. GTDB lineage: Bacteria > Pseudomonadota > Alphaproteobacteria > Rhizobiales > Beijerinckiaceae > CALKHP01. The sequence continues at coordinate 96,551 of CALKHP010000052.1, read as the reverse complement.
CTGGTGGTTTTCAGATCGCGCACATGGATATGCACGATCGCCGCGCCCGCCTTGGCGGCATCGATCGCCGAGGCGGCGATGGCCTCAGGCGTCACCGGCACGGCCGGGTTCTTGCCCGGCGAATCGGCCGACCCGGTGACCGCGCAACTGATCATGATCTTTCGGCTCATGGAACTGACCTCTGGTGTGGCATGGCTATGAAGCGGTGAAAAACGGGAAAGCACCGCCTGAGCGGGCTTTGTGAAGCGTGTTCAGGCATCGTCGGTCGCCTGGAACAGGATGTCGCCGACGATGTGGTCGGTGGCGCCGACGATGTCGGCATGGACCGCCGCCCTGGCCTCGGCGCCATCGCGCTGCTGCATGGCGACGAGGATGCGCGCGTGATTGTCGTTGCCGCGCCAGTCGGAGGATTGCTTGTGCAGGATATGGAAGAATGGTCCCGCCCTGATCCATAGCGACTGGATCACCGCGACGAGCGCGTGCGAGCCGACCGCGCCGTAGATCAGGAAATGAAACGCCTGATTGCGCGCGAGATAGGCGCGCACATTCTCTTCATTATGCGGCAGGGCGGAAATCTCGCACATCTCGCGATGCGCGCGCGCCAGCTGCTCCAGCACGGCGTCGTTCATGAGCGGAGCCGCCGCCTCGGCGGCAGCCGCTTCGATCAGGGAGCGCGCGGCGATCAGGTCGCGATAACGCTCGACGCCGACCAGAGGCACGCGCACGCGGCGGTTTTCCAGCAGTTCGAGGGCGCCGATCGCCACCAGGCGGTTGACGGCCTCGCGTACCGGCATCGTGCTCGTGCCGAGCGCGCTCGCCACGGCGCGCAACGGCACGCGCTGGCCGGGCGCGAAATAGCCGCTGGCCAGCGCCTGGTGCAGCGATTCGTAGACCTGCTGGTTCAGCGATTGCCGCGTCACGCCGGTCAGGCTGGCGAAGGGCGAGGCGAACGCCATGGCGGGTGCGTCAGGGGCATGCGGCGCGGAGAAGGCACTGCTCACCGCCGGCTTGGATCTGGGCATCGGGATTTGCCTCCGTTGGCGCTGTTCTCCGCGAAAAATAGCGCGGCCGCTTTGGCGCAAGGAAGCACAGGAGCCACGCGCGATGGAATAGCGTCCGTGCGGGATGCCGGTCGATTTCCGGCCGTGGCCGTCGCGCACCGAAGGCGACCGGCTCATGCTGTAGCCTGTCGGCACGGGTCGCGCGCCTTATCAATAGGTCCGAGGATTGAAAACGCCGCGCTCGCCACTCTTGCGCACCGCTTTCGCGGCGGCGGCGACATCGGCGAGATATTGCGGCACCACCGGCAGATGGACCGGGTTGACGCCCTGCTGGATCGCCAGCGGCTCGCGCAACTGGCCGGGAAGCCAGCCCTTGCCCTGGAGTTCGTTGGCGACGGCGATGATGTCGATATCGGGGTCCTGCGAGACATAGCCGTACAGGTTGGCTTCGCGGTTCGGTTCCAGGCAGCGCAGGCCCGGGATGGCGTTGATGCCGTCGATCAGCTGGCAGGTCGCATCCATCGCCGCCTTGGTCGTCTCCAGATAGCCCTCGCGGCCGAGATAGCGCATCACTGCCCAGGCGGCGGCCAGCGAACCGGCCGGCTTGCTGCCCATGAAGGACGGCGTGGCATAGGTGCCGCGCGGCCAGCCGGAAAACTCGAAACGCTCGAATGTTTTCAACTCGCTGTCGCGAAACACCAGCGCGGACGCGCCCTTGGCGCCGTAGCCGAATTTGTGGATGTCGGCAGACAGGCTGGTCACGCCCTTCACCGCGAGATCCCATGGCGGGATCGCATAGCCGAGTTCCTTGGCGAAGGGCGAGATGAAGCCGCCCCAGCACGCATCGACATGCAGCCACAGATTGCGCGCGGCCGCCGCCGCGCCAAGGTCGGTGATCGGGTCGAACACGCCGTAAGGGTAGCACGGCGCCGAGGAGAACAGCATGATGGTGTGGTCGTTGACCAATTCCAGCATCGCCTTGACGTCGGCGCGGCGCTCGGGCCCGACCGGCACGCGGATGATGTCGATATCCATGATCTCGCCGGCCTTGTTGAGCCCGGCATGGGCCGTGACCGGCGCGATGACGTTCAGGCGCTCGCGCCCGCCATTGGCGGGGCCGGGCTTGTTGGCGCGGAAGTAGTTGCGCGCCGTGCGCACCGCCTCGAACAGGCTCTCGGTGCCGCCGGAGGTGAAGGTCATGCCGGCGCAGGCCGGCGCGTGGAAGAGATCGAGCACCATCGCGTTGATGTCGTCGAGCATGCGCGTCAGGCTCGGGAAGGCGCGGCCCTCGCCGAGGCCGTTCTCGACCGAATACAGGCGGTAGGCGTCCATCTGCACGCGCAGCAGCTCGTCGCTGTAGAAATAGGTGTAGGACGGCAGGCGCCCGCCGCGCCAATCGTAATCCAGTCCCTTGAAGGTCTTGAGCCCGTGCTCAAGCTCGGACCACGCGGTGCCGGTCGCCGGGAAGCCGGTGACGCGCGCGATGTCATCGGCCGCATTGCCGCGCGCTGCTGTCTGCGGGCGGGATCCATTGGCGTCGGTCACGAGGCGTCTCCATATGTTTATTGTGATCACAATATAGGATCAAGCGCGAACCGCAAGCAAGAGCCGCAAGCAAGAGCCGGCTCTTGGTCATCGATTGGTCCGTAAGCAGCCGATTATCGCGCGTTCCTGCAAATTATATGGGCGAGATGAGGATAAATCGGCCCGATCCGGAGAGGGCGCGCAAGTGTCTTGCCTGAAAAATAAAAATGTGATCACATTCGTTTCACAGAGAAGGTGCGCCTGCCGGATCGCGGCCGTGGTGCCCGGTTCAGCGACGACGAGGGGGGAGCCTGACAGTTCGAGCCGCCGCGCCCGACCCTTGCGGGGTCATCGGGGCGCGCCGTCATCGGCTCCTCGACGCGAAGACTTTCCAGAGCTGGCGCCATGCCCGAGGGGGCGAGGCGTGCCGATCACATTCCGTGCAACGTAGTTTCAAGCAGACAACCGGAGATCGACATGAAAAGCAAAATTCTGTGCCTCGCGGGGGGCATGATGATGTCATTGGCCTTCGCCGCGCCGGCGAGCGCCGACACGCTTGAATCGGTCAGAAGCGCCGGCGCGATCAAATGCGGCGTTTCGGACAACCTGCCCGGCTTCTCGTTCCTCAACGACAAGGGCGCCTGGACCGGCTTCGACGCCGATTATTGCCGGGCGTTTTCGGCGGCGGTGTTCGGGGCCGGCGACAAGGTCAAGTTCACGCCGGTCGCCTTCAACCAGTCGTTCACGGCGTTGCAATCGGGCGAGGTCGATGTGCTCTCGCGCAGCGTCACCTATACGATTTCCCGCGATACCCAGCTCAAGGTCAACTTCACCCCGCCGAACTTCTACACCGGCCAGAGCTTCATGGTGCACAAGGAGCTTGGCGCCAAGAGCGTCAAGGAACTCGACGGCGCGGCGATCTGCGTGCTGGCCGGCAGCGTGACCGAGCGCTACATCGCCGATTATTTCCGCGCCAACAACATCAAGTTCAAGCCGATCGCCATCGAGCAGACCTCGCAGGTCCAGGCGGTCTACGAAAGCGGCCGCTGCGATGCGATGTCCCATGAGACGCCCTCGCTCGCCATCGCGCGTTCGCGCTTCAAGGATCCCGACGCGCATGTCATCCTGCCCGAGGTGATCGCCAAATCCTATGAGGCGCCGCTGGTGCGCGAGGGCGACGATCGCTGGAACGACATTATCCGCTGGACGCATTTCGCGCTCGTGACCGCCGAGGAACTCGGCATCACGCAGGACAACGTCGACGAGAAGCTGAAATCGGGCGATCCGGTCGTGCGCACCTTCCTCGGCGTCGATGGCGACATTGGCGAGAAGATGGGCCTGGCCAAGGATTGGACGGTCAATGTCATCAAGGCCGTCGGCAATTACGGCGAGATCTACAACAAGCATCTCGGTTCGGAATCGGCGCTCAAGATCGCGCGCGGCATGAACGATCTCTATGAGCGCGGCGGGCTTCTCTACGCCCCGTCATGGCGCTGACGCGCTGTCCGTTCAGTCAACCGTCAATGTGAAAGCGGATCGTTGGTGACTGTATCTTCCGAAACGTACCGGGCGCCCCCGTTCTGGCGGCGCCCGGCGGTGCGTGGTGTCCTGATCCAGGCCGGGCTCGTGCTCGGCCTGATCGGCGCGACGTGGTTTTTCGTCAGCAACGCCGTGGTCAACCTCGCCAAGAACTCCCTGACCATGGGATTTGACTTCCTGTGGAGCAACGCCTCGTTCGAACTGGGCGAAAGCGTCACCGGATTTGCCGCCGGCGACAGTTTCCTCGATGCGTTTTATGCCGGTATCGCCAACACACTGGCGGTGTCGATCATCAGCATCGTCGCCGCGACTATTCTCGGCGTCGTGATCGGCATCACGCGCCTGGCCTCGAACCCGCTCGCGCGGCTGTTGTCGGGCGGTTATGTCGAGCTGGTCCGCAACATCCCGCTCATCCTGCAGATGATGTTCTGGTACGCGCTGATCACGCGCTCCTTCCCGTCGCCGCGCCGCGCGCTGCAGCCGTTCGAGGGGCTGTTCCTCAGCAACCGGGGCATCACCTTCTCGACCTTGCGGCTCGACGCGCTGCATCTGTGGCTGGTCGGCGGGCTGGCGGTGCTGCTGCTCGTCCTCCTGCTGCTGCGCCGGCCGGCGCGCGCGCTGAAGGCGCAGCAGCTGGCGGCTTTCCTGCGCGACCCCAGGCTGCCGCTCGCCGTGCTGGCGGCGATGCTGGTGCTGGTTGCGTTCACCGCAACCCTCGACGTGCCGAAGGTTGCGGGCTTCAACTTCAGGGGCGGGGCCTCGATCACGCCCGAATTCACCGCGGTCTTCTTCGGCCTGACGATCTATTCCGCCGCCTTCATCGCCGAGAACGTGCGCAGTGGCATTCTCGGCGTGACGCGCGGCCAGCGCGAGGCGGCCTCCGCCCTTGGCCTCAGGCCCGGCCCGGTCATGCGGCTGGTGATTCTTCCGCAGGCCTTGCGCGTCGTCGTGCCGCCGCTTGCCAGCCAGTATCTCAACATCGTCAAGAACAGCTCGCTCGCCGTGGCGATCGGTTACCCGGATATCATGCGCGTCGCGACCATCATCATCAGCGAGACCGGCAAGGCGATCGAGGTCATCGCCATCATCATGGCGATCTACCTGACCTTCAGCCTGATCATCTCGTATCTGATGAACGTCTATAACCGATCGATCATGGCGAAGGGGGGCTAGGGTGGCGCAGCAACACGTCATGTCCGCCGCCCAGCCGCGCGGGCGCTCCCTGAAACAGGCGGCGCGAGGCGTCTTCAAGGGCCTGTTCGGCACGCCGACCAACATCGTCCTGACGCTGATCATCGGCGCGCTCCTGGTGATGATCGTGCCGACGATTTTCCGCTGGACGATCCTCGACAGCGTCTGGGGCAACGTCGGCCGGGAAGCCTGCGCGCAGGCTTCCGGCGCGTGCTGGGCCTTCATCGCCGCCAAGGCGCGGCTGATCGTCTTCGGCCGCTACCCTTACGACGACCAGTGGCGGGCGCTGCTCGCCATGGTGATCTTCCTCGGCGCGATGGCCTTCAGCGCCGATTGGCGGCGCTGGCGCCGCCCCCATGCCGGGCGCACGCTCGCCATCGTCTGGCTGATCGCCCTGCCGGCCTGTGCGGTGCTGATGACCGGCGGCGTGTTCGGCCTGCGTTATGTCGAGATCGACCGCTGGAGCGGCCTGCCGCTGACCCTGATGCTGTCGGCCTTCGGCATCCTGTTCGCGCTGCTGTTCTCGATCCTGCTGGCGCTTGGGCGCCAGTCGAAACTGCCGGTCGTGCGCTGGATCTGCATTGCCTATATCGAGTTGATCCGCGGCGTGCCGCTGATCAGCATCCTGTTCATGGCCGCCCTGATGCTGCCGATCATCCTGCCCGACGAACTGGTGGTGTCGAAAATCCTGCGCGCGCAGATCGCCTTCATCATGTTCTTCGCCGCCTATATGGCCGAGGTGCTGCGCGGCGGCCTGCAGGCGATCGGCAAGGGCCAGTATGAGGCGGCCGATACGATCGGCCTCACCTACTGGCAGGGCATGCGCCGCATCATCCTGCCGCAGGTGCTGCGCCTGACCATTCCGTCGCTGGTCAACATCTTCATCTCGGCGTTCAAGGATACCTCGCTCGTGGTCATCATCAGCATGCATGACCTGCTGGGCACGACCAATGCCGCGATCATCGATCCCGAATGGCTCGGCATCTATGTCGAGGCCTATGTCTTTACCGCGATGATCTACTTCCTCTTCTGCGGCGGCATCTCATGGTATAGCCAGAGCCTCGAACGGCATCTGAAATCCGGCGGGGCGCGGCGATGACCATGCAGGCTTCCTCAGTCACGCTGCCGGCCGTCACCTTCGAGGATGTGCACAAGCATTTCGGCACGTTCCAGGCGCTTGACGGCATCGATCTCACCGTGCGGCGCGGCGAGCGCATCGTGGTGTTCGGGCCGTCCGGCTCGGGAAAATCGACGCTGATCCGCTGCATCAACGGGCTCGAGGATTTTCAGCGCGGCCGCATCATGGTCGGCGATATCCCGGTCGACCACCGGCTCGGCACGGTGCCGCTGATCCGGCGCAAGGTCGGCATGGTGTTCCAGCAGTTCAACCTGTTCCCGCATCTGAGCATCATCGAGAACTGCACCGTCGGGCTGGTGATGACGCGCGGCATGAGCGAGCAGCAGGCGCGCGCCTGGGCGATCGAGTTCCTGGTCCGGGTCAGGGTCGGCGATCAGGCCCATAAATACCCGAGCGAGCTTTCGGGCGGCCAGCAGCAGCGCGTCGCCATCGCGCGCGCGCTGTGCCTGCAGCCGGAGGTGATGCTGTTCGACGAGCCGACCTCGTCGCTCGATCCCGAGATGGTCAAGGAAGTGCTCGACGTCATGGAAGAGCTTGCCGACAGCGGCATCACCATGATCTGCGTCACGCATGAGATGGGTTTTGCGCGCGCGGTCGCCGACCGGATGGTGTTCATGGACCACGGGCGTATCCTGCATGACGAAGTGCCCGACGTCATCTTCAACCAGCCACGCACCGGGCGGCTCAAGGAATTCTTCAGCCACGTCTCGGCCTCCGCCTGAGGCGGGCGGCCTGCAATCATGCGCTCCACCCAAGGACAAGCCGATGCCCGTTTCCGATAAAGTCATCATCACCTGCGCCATTACCGGCGCGATCCATACGCCGTCCATGTCGCCCTATCTGCCGGTCACCCCGGAAGAGATCGTGCGCGAGGCGGAAGCAGCCTCTGCCGCAGGCGCGGCAATCCTGCACCTGCACGCGCGCGACCCCGGGAACGGCAAGCCCGACCAGTCGCCGGAAGCCTTCCAGCGCTTCGTCGGCACGGTCAGGGATAAAACGCCGGCCGTGATCAACATCACCACCGGCGGCAGCCCGTTCATGAAGGTCGACGAGCGCGTGCGCCCGGCCGCGACCCTGAAGCCGGAGGTTGCCTCGCTCAACATGGGCTCGATCAATTTCGGGCTGTTTCCGCTGCTCAACAAATACAAGGAGTTCAAGCACGATTGGGAGCCGGTGGCGCTCGAGGCGACCCGCGACCTGGTGTTCCGCAACTCGTTCCAGGATATCGAATATATCCTCAAGACCTGCTCCGAGAACGACACGCGGTTCGAGTTCGAGTGCTACGATATCGGGCATCTGTATAATCTGGCGCATTTCGCCGAGCGCGGTCTCGTCAAGCCGCCCTTCTTCATCCAGTCGGTATTCGGCATTCTCGGCGGCATCGGCACGCATCAGGAAGACGTGCTGCACATGCGCCGCACCGCCGACCGGCTGTTCGGCGGCGACTATGTCTGGTCGGTGCTTGGCGCCGGCGCGAGCCAGCTGCGCATCGCGGCGATGTCGGCGGCGATGGGCGGCAATATCCGCGTCGGGCTCGAGGATTCGCTATGGGCCGGGCGCGGCAAGCTGGCGAAATCCAGTGCGGAGCAGGTGACGATGGCGCGCAAGATCATCGAGGGTCTTGGCAAGACGGTCGCCACGCCCGACGAGGCGCGCGCCATGCTCGCCCTGAAGGGCGCCGGCAAGGTCGGCTTCTAGAGCAAGTTCATCTCTGCTGGCCGGTTCAACGCAGGTTGGAGGCCGCCGCCAAGGCATCCTGGAATTGCGGGTCCGCGATCGCGATCAGCTTGCGGGCGCGCGCTTCCAGCGACTGCCCGCGCAGATCCGCCACGCCGTGTTCCGTCACGATGATGGCGCTGTCCGCCCTTGGGATCGTGGCCGGTCCGGAAAGCCGCGTGACGATCCGGCTGCGGCGCTCGCCGCGCACCTCTACGGTCGAGGGCAAGGCCACGATGGGAAGCCCGCCTTGCGCGGCACGCGCGCCGCGCAGGAAGTCGATGGCGCCGCCGACCGCGCCGACATAACGGCCGGCGATCGTCTCGGTGTTGATCTGGCCTGAAAGGTCGACTTCGAGGGCTGAGTTGATCGCCGTGAATCCGGGCAGCGCCGCGAGCACGCCCGGAGCATGCGTGAACCCGTTCGGGCATAATTTGATGGCCGGGTTGAGATTGGCGAAAGCAAGCAGTTCGCCGCTTCCGAGCAAGGTTCCCGCGACGGATATGCCGGTCTCGACCGGCTTGCGCGCATTGGTGATCGCGCCGCATTGCATCAGCCGCATGGCGCCGTCGCCCATCACGCCGGTATGAAGCCCGAGATCGCGGCGGTCGCTGAGCAGGTCGGCGACGCAGTCGGGCAGGGCGCCGAGCCCGAATTGCAGCGTGGCGCCGTCCTGCACCAGCGCGGCGACGTTGGCGGCGATGCTGCGTTCCACCGCGCCCGGAGCGCTTGGTGCCATGTGCGGCACGGGCCGATCGGTACGGATCATCACGTCGATGTCCTGCACCGCGATCCCGGCCGCGGTGAACGGCGCCTGGCGATTGACCTCGGCAATCACCACGCGGGCTGCCTTCACCAGTTCCGCGACGTAGTCGCTGGCGCAGGACAGGCTGTAGCGGCCGCCATCGGGATGCTCGGCGACCTGGAGCAGCAGGACATCGACCCGCTCGCGCAGTACGCCCGGCAGGTCGGAATAATGGATCGGCAGGATATCGAGCTTGCCGGCGGCGGCGAGCCGGCGGTTGGTGCCCGTCCCACAGAAGGAACTGAACCGCACGCAATCCGTATAAGCCGGGTCCGGCGTCTCGGTGAGGCTGATGCCGATGAAGGCGGAAAATGTGCCGATGCGCGCCCGCTCGGCCATCAGGCGGCGCGTCAGCGCCACCGGCTCGGCCGAGGCCTGTCCCCAGCACACGAGATCGCCGGGCCTGACGAGCGCCGCGAAGTCGAGCGCGTCGAGATCGATCATCTGCGCTATGCCGGCGGCTCGTCAGGCGCGCTCGAAGATCGCGGCGGCGCCTTGCCCGCCGCCGATGCACATGGTTTCGAGGCCGTAGCGGCTGCCGCGCCGCTGCATCTCGTGCAGCAGCGTCGTCATGATGCGCACGCCGGTGGCGCCGACCGGATGGCCGAGCGAAATGCCCGAACCGTTGACGTTGACGCGCGCCTGGTCGACCTCGCCCCAGCATTGCAGCACCGACAGCACCTGGCAGGCGAAGGCCTCGTTGACCTCGATCAGGTCCATCTGGTCGAGCGAGAACCCGCTGCGCCGCATCAGCCGTTCCGTGGCCGGAACCGGGCCGATGCCCATCTCCGCCGGCTCGCAGCCGGCAACCGCCCAGCCGACGAGGAAGGCATCCGGCTGGAGGCCGAGCCTGGCAAGCTGATCCTCGGCGACCACGAGGCAGGCGGCGGCGGCATCGTTCTGCTGCGCGGCATTGCCGGCCGTGACGGTGCCGTCCTTCCGGACCGGCCTGAGGCGCGCCAGCGTCTCGGCGGTGGTGTCGGCGCGGATGCCCTCGTCCTTGGCGAACACGATCGCCTCGCCCCGCTTCTGCGGCACCGCGATCGGCACGATTTCCGCCGCCATCTTGCCGCTCGCCCAGGCGGCCGCGGCACGTTGCTGGCTGCGCGCCGCATAGGCATCGGCCGCCTCGCGCGAAATCCTGTATTTGCGGGCGAGGTTCTCGGCCGTCTCGATCATGCCCGAGATCGGGCCGAAGCGGTGTTCGGGCTGCGAGCGCTCGCGCCCGCGATCGAGCCGATCGTAGAGCACCGGCGAGCCCGATCGCGTCCCCCAGCGCACGCCGGTGGTGTAATGCTCGATATTGCTCATGCTTTCGACGCCGCCGGCCACGACCACATCGGCTGCGCCCGTCTGCACCATCATCGCGGCGCTGGCGATCGCCTGCAGGCCGCCGCCGCAACGGCGGTCGAGCTGCATGCCGGGCACCGTGATCGGCAGCCCGGCCTCGAGCGCGATCCAGCGCCCGATGCACGGCGTTTCGGAGTTCGCGTAGGACTGGGCGAACACGACATCGTCGATCAGCGCCGGATCGAGCTTCGTCCGTTCGAGCACGGCGTTGACGACGCTCGCGCCGAGGCGCTCGACCGGCACATCCTTCAATGCGCCGCCGAAACGGCCGACGGCGGTGCGGAGTGGGCTGATGATGGCTGCTCGCCGCATCGGCTGGTTTCCTTCTTGGTCAGGCTTGCTTGGTCAGGCTAGTCAGATCGGGTCCCAGGAGAACACGTCGGCCGAGACCTCCAGGGGATGGAAACTGGCCGCGAGCGCCGGCATGGCATGCTGGGCGATCTGCTCGGGCGTCCAGCCATCCTGGCGCTGCACCGAGCGCACCGGGCGCGGCTGGCTGAACAGCAGGATCTCGTTGTTGCGCACGCAGAAGATCTGCCCGCTCACCGTCCTGGCCTGCTCCGACAACAGATACACGGCAAGCGGCGCGACCTTGGCCGGCGTCATCTGCTGGAGGCGGGCCACGCGCTCTTCCTGCTCGGGCGAATCCACCTTGATCGAGCTGATCATGCGGCTCCAGGCGAAGGGCGCGATGCAGTTCGAGCGCACGCCGAAACGCTGCATGTCGAGCGCGATCGACTTGGACAGCCCGGCAATGCCGAGCTTGGCCGCCGAATAATTGGCCTGCGCCAGATTGCCGATCAGGCCGGAGGTCGATGTCATATGCACGACGCTGCCCGCCTGCTGCTCCTTGAACACGGGCGCGGCGGCGCGGCTGACATTGAAGCTGCCATAGAGATGCACCTTGAGGACGCGGTCCCAATCCTCGTCCGCCATCTTGTGGAAGAAGCTGTCGCGCAGGATGCCGGCATTGTTGACGACGCCGTCGAGGCGGCCGAACGCATCGAGCGCGCTGCGCACGATGGCGCGCGCGCTGTCGGGATCGGCGACGCTGTCGAGATTGGCGACCGCTTCGCCGCCGGCGCTGCGGATTTCCTCGACCACGCGCGCGGCTGGGCCGCTATCCTCGCCCTTGCCGTCGAGGCTCGCGCCGATGTCGTTCACGACCACCCTGGCGCCATGGGCGCCGGCCATCAGCGCGATGTCGCGCCCGATGCCGCCGCCGGCCCCGGTGACGATGACGACCTTGCCGTCGAGCATGTTTGTCGTGGCCATGATCAAGCTCCCTTCAGGACCTGGCGGGCGATCAGCAATTGCTGGATTTGGCTCGTGCCTTCGTAGATGCGCAGCAGGCGCACATCGCGATAGAAGCGCTCGACCGCGTATTCGCTCATGTAGCCGGCGCCGCCATGCACCTGCACGGCGCGATCGGCGGCGCGGCCGACCGCCTCGGTGGCGAAATATTTCGTGGCGGAGGCTTCCGTGCGGGCGGCGCCATCGCGGTCGTAGAGCGCCGCCGTGTGCTCGACGAGCGCCCTGGCGGCGAGATAATCGGTATGGCTGTCGGCGATCATCGCCTGGATGAGCTGGTATTCGGCGATCGGCTTGCCGAACTGGCGCCGCTCCCTGGCGAAACCGACCATCTCCGCGATCAGCCGGTCGATCATGCCGGTGGCCAGCGCCCCGATATGGATGCGGCCGCGATCGAGCACGCGCATGGCAAGCCGGAAGCCCCGGCCGGGCGTATGGCCGATGATCGCGCTCGCCGGCACGCGCACATTGTCGAACATCACGTCGGAGGTCGTGGTGCCGCGCTGGCCCATCTTGCGGTCCTTCTTGCCGATCGTCAGGCCGGGTGCATCGCGCGGCACCAGAAAGGACGTGATGGCATCGGCGCCCGCCTTGTCGAACTCGCTGCGCGCCATGACCGTGAACAGCCCGGCGCGCTGGGCATTGGTGATGTAGCGCTTGGTGCCGGAGATCAGGTAGTCGTCGCCGTCGCGCACCGCCCGCGTCGTCAGGCTGGCCGGATCGGAGCCGGTATCCGGCTCGGTCAGCGCGAAGGCCGAGATCAGCTCGCCGCTCGCGAGCCTCGGCAGATAGGTCTGTTTCTGCTCCTCGGTGCCCTCGAGGATCAGGCCGCGCGCGCCAATGCCGATATTGGTCGCCAGCAGCGAGCGGAAGGCCAGCGCCGTATGGCCGAAGATCATGGCGAGCTGCATTTCCTGGCGCGCGTTGAGGCCGATGCCGCCATAGGCGGGTGGGATGGTCAGGCCGAACAGCCCCATCTCCCGCATCTCCGCGACGATTTCCTCGGGAACCTCGTCCTCGATCTCCAGCCGCATCTCGTTGGGGATCAGCCGCTCGGTGACGAAGCGTTGCACGGCATCCTTGAGTTGGCCGAATGTATCGTCGTCAACGGCGTCGGTCATGTGGTGTTGCTCCTTGATTTGTCAGGGATCAGCCGAGGGCGCCGAGGGTGCAGGTGCCTTCCACGGCACGCTCCCCGGCCTCCGTCTCGACGAAGATCTCGTAGGTGCCGGTCGCCGCATCGCGTAGCGTGCCGCCGGCGCGGATCGTGGTGCCGACCGGCACCGGCCGGCTGAACCGGACCTCGATCGCCAGTCCCGCCGGCACGACCTCGACCGCGCGCTCGATCGCCTGCACGGCAAGGTTGAGGCCGAGGGTGCCGTGGATGATCGGCGCGCCGAACGGCGTTGCGCCGGCGAATTCCGCATCGAGATGGATCGGGTTGAAGTCGGCGGTGAGCTCGGCATAGGCCCGCACGGCCTCCGCGTCGGCATGCAGGCACAAAGCTGCGATCTCGCGTGGCCAGGCGGTTTTCGGGCACGGTTGCATCGGTGCGCTCCTCATTTCGCCCAGATGGTGCGGATTTCGCCGCTGAGCACGTCTTGCGCGCCGTTGCGGAGCGTGACGCCGAACGTGACCCAGCGGCGCTCCTTGCGGAATAGCTTGTCGCGGCAGGTAACTTGCGCTTCGAGCCGGTCGCCCGGCCTGGCGCTGGCGCCGAAGGCCAGCGTCTGGCCGGCATGGATGTTGCCGGGCGGGCGCGGCTGAAACGCCTTCAGATAGGCCTCCATCATCGCCGCCACCAGCATGCCGGCGGGCACGCGGTCGGGCGCGACCGGCGTGCCATAGATTGCGCGCCAGCTGGCGATGCGCGCGTCGTCGAGTGCGACGGAAACCCGGCCGAGTTCGGCGCCCGGCTCAAAATCGTCGAAGGTCCAGACATCCGCCGGCGACGTGTTGGTCATGACACGCGCTCCCGCGCCCGCGCGGCCGCCGCGCGCCGCTCGGACTGCCGCACGCCGCGCGATACGCCGAACAGCACTTCGCTGATCCAGTCCGCCGAATCGCGCAGGTCGACCGCCTGGCGCTCGATCTCGCTTCTGGGAAGCTGGCCGGCGATGCTGATGCCGCTGATGCCGAGCCGCGGCCTGGCGGTCGCGTCGGTGACGACCGACGCGGTGATCTCGAGGCCGATGAAGAGCTGGCCGAGATCGAACGCGAAACCATCCTCGCTGGCGCGCCGCACATCCTCGGCATAGGCCTCGAAGCTCGGCGGCGCCTGCCATTTGAGCGTCTCGAACTGTGCCTTCAACGCGTCCTGCGTCAGGTTGCGCAGCGCCGCGTAGCAGCGCCCGATCGCCCCGACATAGGCGGGAAAGCGCGAGCCGTGCGACATGTCGACCCGCACGGTGCGCGCGGTGAACACGCGGTCGACGAGCAGGATGCGTTCGCCTTCCGTGATCTGCCACAGGCAGATCAGGCTGCGGTGCTCGCCCGACAGCCGCTGGAGTTCCGGCCGGATGAGATCGGCCTGGTTGGCGCCGAGTAGCGGCACCGAGAATTCCAGCACGCCCATGCCGATACTGTAGGTTTTCGCCGTCTGGTCGAACACGACCAGCCGCTCGCTGGCGAGCGTGCGCAGGATGTTGAAACAGGTGCTGACGCTGATGCCGGTGTCGCGCGCGATCGCCGCCACGCCCGCCGGTTCGCTCAGTTGCGACAGCGATCTGAGGATTGAAACCGCGTTGGCGACCGCGCCGACGAATTTTTGCGAGAGGTCTTGATCGGTTGTGGCGCTCATGTATGAATGGCTTTCAGAAAAACGTGAATGTCATTCGCTATAGAGAATGGCTAACACGGCGAAGCCCGCGATGGGAAGTGCCAATCGCAGAAATCTGAGGCGAGGATCGTGCCGAGCGACCCGTATTCGACAACAGCCCCCGCATCGCCGCCGCCTCCGGCGGGCGATGCGCCTGTCGGCCTCGCGGGCCTGCGTATCCTCGACCTCGGCCGCTATATCGCGGCGCCGCTTTGCGCCGCGATGCTTGCCGATCAGGGCGCCGAGGTGATCCGTGTCGAGCCGCCGGGCGGTGCGCCGGACCGCGAGGTCATGCCGATCGGGCTCGCCGGGCGCGGCGCGCTTTATCTCCAGATGAACCGCAACAAGAAGTCGCTCGCGCTCGACCTCGACAGCCTGCGCGGCCGCGCCGCCTTCGAGCGGCTCGTCGCCTCGTCCGACGCGGTGATCGTCAACCTGCCGCCCGCCGCGCTGCGCCGGGCGCGCCTCGATTACGCCAGTCTCCGGGCCTGCCGGGACGACATCATCCTCGCGACGATTTCCGCCTATGGTTCCGAGGGCGGCCATGCCGACCGCATCGGTTTCGACGGCACCGGCCAGGCGTTGAGCGGCGCCATGCATCTGACCGGCACGGGCGAGCGGCCGACACGGGCGGCGGTTTCCTATGTCGATTATGCCGCCGGCATGTCGGCCGCCTTCGCGACGATGGCCGCGCTTTACGAGCGCCGGCTCACCGGCCGTGGCCAGCATGTCGAGGCCTCGTTGCTCGGAACGGCGCTGATGATGACCAACCCGATGCTGATCGAGGAGGCGGCGGGCGCGCGCAGCCGCAGCGCCATCGGCAATCGCAGCCCGATCGCCGGGCCGTCCGATCTTTTCGCCACGCAGGACGGCTGGATCATGGTCCAGGTCATCGGCGACGGCATGTTCCGGCGCTGGGCGGGTCTCGTCGGCCGGCGCGACCTGCTCGCCGATCCGGCCTTCGCGAGCGACATCGCGCGCGGCGAGCATGGCGAGACCCTGAGCGCCGTGATGGCGCAATGGTGCGCGCAGCGCAGCTCGGCCGCATGCCTGGCCGAGCTCGAGGCCGCGAGAATTCCCGGCTGCCGCGCGTTGACGCCGGCCGAAGCGCTCGTCGCCGAGGAGAACACCGCCGGCGGCTTCTTTCGCGACCAGCCGGTCGATCTCGGGCGCGGTAGCGTGCCGATCGCTTCCAGGGTCGTGCGCACGGCGGCGGCCGCCGTCGCCGGGCAGCACGCGGCGCCGCTGCTTGGCGCCCACTCGCAGGAGCTGCTTTCCGGACTGGGCTACGACCCGGATCACATCGCAAGGCTGACGACCGTCGCACCCCGTTCGGTTGCGACATGAAGGTGCAGCGCTGACTGCCCGTACATAGTGGAGGAACTGATATGTCGATTGCAACAAAGGCAAGATTATACGGTTTTGGCGCGTCATTGGGCCTGCTCGTCGCCTTCGGCGGCGCACAGGCGCAGGAGACGATCAAGCTCGGCCTGTCCGTGCCGCTTTCCGGCGCCGCCGCTCTCTGGGGCAAGGGCTCGGAATTCATGTGCAACACGGCGGCGGAGGAGATCAACAAGGCCGGCGGCGTGAAGGTAGGCGACAAGACCTACGACTTCAAATGCATCGCCTATGACAATAAGTACAACGCCGCCGAGGGCACGAAAGTCGCCCAGACGCTGCTTAATCGCGATGGCGTGAAATTCATTGGCGGCAGCCTGGGCACCGCCCCGGTGCAGGCCTTGCAGTCGCTGTCCGAGCGCCAGGGCGTGCTGCTGTTCACGACCGCATGGGGACCCAGCATCAAGGGCCCGAAATTTCCACTCACCTTCACCCAGATGAGCACGCCGTTCGAGATCCTGCCGCCGCTGATCCGCTACGTCCACAAGGCCAATCCCGACGCCAAGACCGTCGTGCTTCTCAATCCGAACGACGCCACCGGACAGGATACCGAGGCGGTTGCGAAGAAGGTCTGGACCGAGACCGGCGTCAAGATCCTGTCGAGCGACTTCTATGAGCGCGGTACGACGGAGTTCCAGCCGATCGCCGCCCGCATCGCGTCCCTGAAGCCGGAAATCGTCGATCTCGGCACCATGCCGCCGGCCGATGCCGGCACCGTGCTGCGTGAACTCGACGTGCTCGGCTGGAAGGGCGTGAAGGTTGTCGAGGTCGGCACCGGCGTCGATGCGCTGAAGGTCACCGGCGGCAAGGCGATCGAAGACGTCTATATGGGCGCCGCCGTGATCTTTGACGGCCCCGGCGTCTCCGATCACCAGAAGGCCGTCAACGCCAAGGCGCGCGAACTGCTGCACGAATCGCTGAACTCGATCCAGATCGGCTTCTACGACTCGGTCTATGCCATCAAGGCCGGCATCGAGAAGGCGCAGAGCATCGGTCCGAAAAAGGTCGGCGCCGTGATGCCGCAGGTCAAATTCACCACCTTCTACGGCGGCCAGATCGGCTTCCACGGCAAGGACACCTACGGCTCCAACCAGCAGATGGAGCTTCCGGTGATCATCACCCAGGTCAAGGACGGCAAGCTCGTCGAACTGTCGCGGATCAGCGCCTCGACCAACTGATCGATCGGCTCGTTCGGATAGGGCACGCCTGACATGCACACCGCGATACAGCTCATCCTGACGAGCCTTCAGATCGGCGCCGTCTACATCCTGTTCTCGCTCGGCCTGACGCTGATCTTCGGCGTCATGCGGATCGTCAACTTCGCGCACGGCCATCTCTTCGCCATTTCGGCGCTGGTGGTGGCCTATACGGTGCCGCTGCTGGCAGGCTGGAATCTTCCGGCCCTGCCGGCCTATCTGCTCGGGGTCGTGGCAGCGGTGGCCGTCACGCTGGTGCTCGGTTTCCTGATGTATGTCTTCGGCTTCAGGTACTTCCAGCGTGACATGGTCGGGTCGTTCATCCTGTCGATCGGCCTGGTGCTGCTGCTCGACGGCGTGTTCCTGAAAGTCTTCGGCGGGGCGGTCCGGCCGGTGCCGGAAATCCTGCCGGGCACGGTCACGATCCTCGGCGCGCCCGTCACCGCGCAGCGTCTCGCGCTCTGCGTGGCGGCCGTCATCATCACGGCGTTGCTCTACTGGGCGATGACCCGCACCAAGCTCGGCAAGGCGCTGCGCGCCGTCTCCATCGACCACGAGGCGGCCATGCTCCAGGGCGTTCCCTATGGCCGTATCGCATTCGCGGGCTTCATGATCGCCAGCGCGCTGGCGGCACTCGCCGGCGCGCTGATCGCCCCGGTGACCATCGTCTCGCCGGCCATTGGCGCGGACTATCTCATCAAGGGGTTCATCGCCGTGATCGTCGGCGGGCTCGGCAGCGTGCCCGGCGCCATCCTGGGCGGCCTGTTCGTCGCCGCGATCGAAACCGTCGGCGGCTTCTATTTCGACGCGACCTCCGCGACCATCGCCATCTTCCTTCTCGTGATCGTCGTGCTGCTCGTGCGGCCGAAGGGGCTGCTCGGCCATGGATAATCTCAGATTGCCCTATTGGGCGCTATGCACCGCCCTGGCGCTGGCCGTGACGTTCGTCGTGCGCGATCCCTATCTCGCCAGCATCGTCAACCTCATCTCCATCGCCGCGCTCGTCGCGGTCAGCCTGCGCTTCGTAATGCTGATCGGCGAGCTGAATTTCGCCACCGCCGCTTTCATGGGGCTCGGCGCCTACGCGGCGGGTGCCGCCACCACGATCCTGCATTGGCCCTTCGCGCTCGCGCTGGTGTTCGGCGGCGTCGTCGCTGCCGCCATCAGCATCGTGTTCGGCTACATCACGCTGCGCACCAGGGGGCCGTATTTCCTGCTGATCGGCTTTGCCTTCACCGAGGCGGTGCGCATTCTCTATTCGAAGAGCATGGCGCTTGGCGGCACATCGGGCATGGTCGGCATCTTCCCGCCGGTCGGGTTCGACGCCTGGATGCCGAGCCTCATCATGGCGGTCGCCGCCGTGCTGATCTTCGCCCTCTACGTGCTGGAGCGCTCGGATTTCGGCAAGATCCTGACTGCGATCCGCGACAACGAGAATGTCGCGCGCACCGTCGGCCTGAACATCCTGCTGTGCAAGGTCGCCTGTTTCGCGATCGCGTCCTTCGCCGCCGGCATTGCCGGCGGCCTGCACGCCTTTGCCAACAATGTCATCAGCCCGGGCGATTTCAGTTTCCTCGTCGCGGCTTTCGCGCTCGCCTATGTCAAGGTCGGCGGCGAGGACAACATCGTCGGGCCGCTTGTCGGCACGATCCTGCTCGTTACCCTCGGCAGCTTCGCCCTCGGCCTTGGCGGCCAGGAGCACATCTTCTACGGCGCCGCCATCATCCTTGCCGTGCTGCTGCTGCCCGACGGCATTACCGGTCTGGCGCGGCGCGGCTACCAGCGCCTTGCCGCGCGAAAGGGGCATTGACATGCAGGCCGCGGAGCAAGTCCTTCTGCGCACCAAAGGCCTGACCCGCCGTTTCGGCGGCCTGGTGGCGGTGTCCGATCTCGACCTCGAGATCCGCCCGCGCGAAATCCTTGGCCTGATCGGTCCCAACGGCGCCGGCAAGAGCACGACCTTCAACCTGATCAGCGGCTTCTACAAGCCGAGCGCCGGCACCCTGTTCGTGTTCGGCGAGAACTGCACCGGCAAGTCGCCGCTCGCCATCAGCCGCATGGGCCTCGTGCGCACCTTCCAGCATGGCAGCCTGATGAGCAGCATGAGCGTGCGCGACAACATCCTGCTCGGCACGATCCACGGCGTGAGCGGTGCGGCCAGGCGGCGTGAGCGCACGGAGGAAACCGCTGCGATGCTCGGGCTTACACCCCATCTCGATAACATGGCCGGCACGCTGCCCCATGGCCTGCAGCGCCTCGTCTCGATCGGCATCGCCTTCGCGGCGCGGCCGCGCCTGCTTTGCCTCGACGAGCCCCTGACCGGCCTCAACCAGACGGAAGTCGCCGACACGCTGACCGTGCTCGAGCGCATCCGCGACGAATTCGCCTGTTCGATCCTGCTCGTGGAGCACAACATGAAGGCGGTGATGAAGGTCTGCGACCGGATCGTCGTGCTGCATCACGGCCAGCATCTCGCCAGCGGCACGCCGGCTGAAATCCGCAACGACCGCAAGGTCGTCGAGGCCTATCTGGGGCACCGTCATGACAGCTGAGGCCATCCCACTCGCCGTGGCCGGGCTCAGCGCCAGTTACGGCGTCGTGCCGGCGCTGCACGATGTCGACCTGAGCGTGCGCAGCGGCCAGATCGTCACCCTGATCGGCGCCAACGGCGCCGGCAAGTCGACGCTGATCAAGGCGGTCTGCGGCCTGGTGCGTCCCGCCTCCGGCACGGTGCGCCTGTTCGGCGAGGAGGTCACCGGCATGTCGCCGGACCGCCTGGTGCGCAAGGGCCTGTCGGTCGTGCCGGAAGGCCGGCGCCTGTTCGGGGAAATGACCCTGCTGGAGAATCTCGAGCTTGGCGCCTTTGCCCGCAACGATCAGGCCGCCGTCAGGCGCGATCTCGACAAGGTGCTCGACCTCTTCCCCGAATTGCGCGACCGGCTCTCGACCGCCGCCGGCACGTTCAGCGGCGGCCAGCAGCAGATGATCGCGGTGGCGCGCGCGCTGATGAGCGCGCCCCGCCTCCTGTTGCTCGACGAGCCGACGATCGGCCTCGCGCCGGCCATCGTCGACCGCATCGCCGAACTGATCACCCACATTGCCGGTACGGGCGTCAATATCCTGCTCGTCGAGCAGAACGCCGAGACCGCGCTCGCCGTCGCCGATTACGCTTACATCCTGGAAGGCGGCGCCATCGTTGCCCACGATGGCGCGCGCGTGCTGGCGAACAGTCCCGAAATCCAGCGGGCCTATCTGGGGATCTGAGCATGGCACTCGACAAGGACAATATCTGGCAACCGACCGCGACCTATCGGGAGCACGCTCAGGTCACCGCACTGGCCAGGCGCCTCGGCGTCGCCGATTTCGATGCGCTCTACGACCTGTCGCTCAGCGATCCCGATGCCTACTGGCGCGAGGTCGTCGATTTCTGCGGCGTGCGCTGGAGCCGCGACTACACGCAATATTGCGATCTGTCGCGCGGCGCTCCGTTCCCGTCATGGTTCGTCGGCGGCGAGTTGAACTGGGTCGACATGATCCTCGACAATGCCGAGGCGGCCGACCGCGTGGCGATCGTCGCCGAGCGCGAGGACGGCACGGCGCGCAGCGTCACCTATCGCGAGCTGGCCGCCGAGGTGCGCGCCTTCGCTGCCGGCCTGCTCGCCAGCGGGCTGAAGCGCGGCGACCGCATCGGGCTCCTGATGGAGAACGGCATCGAGGCCTCGGTCTCGCTGCTGGCCGTGTCCTATATCGGCGCGATCGTCGTGCCGCTGTTCAGCGGCTTCGGGCTCGATGCCATCACGGCGCGCCTCAGCCCGTGCGGCGCGCGCGCCCTCATTGCCACGTCCGGCTTCCAGCGTCGCGGGCGCTTCCTGTCGACGCGCGACACCATCGCCGCCGTGCGCCGCGATTTTCCCGCGCTGGAAACGGTCATCCTCAAGCGCTCGCCGGAGGACCCCGATGCCGGCGATGACTGGCCCGGCACGCTCGACTGGTATGGGCTCCTCAAGCCGGCCGGGCACGCGCCGCCCTCGGCGCGCATGGCACCGAACGATCCCTTCATGGTGATCTTCACCTCGGGCACCACCGGCAAGCCCAAGGGCGCCGTGCATGTCCATGGCGGTTTCCCGATCAAGATCGCCCATGACGCCGCGATCCATTTCGACGTCGCGCCCGGTGACGTGTTCTGCTGGCCGGCCGATATGGGCTGGATCGCCGGATCGCTGATCCTGGGCTCGGCCCTGCTGCGCGGCGCGACGCTGGTCTGCTACGATGGCGCGCCGAACTATCCCGATTATGGGCGCATGGCGCGGCTGATCGAACGCTATCGCGTGACCCATTTCGGCTCGGCGCCGACGTTGATCCGTGGCCTGTCGACCAACGAGGCCGAGAGCACGAGCGCCGATCTGTCCTCGCTGAAGATCCTCATCACCGCCGGAGAAAGCATCGCGCCCGAGCATTTCGTCTGGTTCGAGCGCCATTTCGGGCGCGGGGAATGCCCGCTGATCAACTATACCGGCGGCACCGAGGTCTCGGGCGGACTGCTGTCCAGTGTCGTCGTCAAGCCGATCGTGCCGGCAGGCTTCAATGTGCGCTCGCCGGGGGTCGCCTGCGACGTCGTCGATCCGGCCGGCAAGCCGCTCACCGGCGCCATCGGCGAACTGGCGATCCGCGCGCCCTTCGTCGGCATGACCGCCAGCTTCTGGCACGATGACGCGCGCTATCTCGACACTTACTGGCACACGGTTCCCGGCCTGTGGATCCATGGCGACCTCGCCATGCGTACCGAGGCCGGGCATTATTTCCTGCTTGGCCGCTCCGACGACACCATCAAGGTCGCCGGCAAGCGCGTCGGCCCGGCCGAGGTCGAGGAAATCCTCGTCGAGATCGACGGTGTCGTGGAGGCAGCCGTCATCGGCGCGGATGACGCGGTCAAGGGCCAGGCGCTCGTCGCCTTCCTGACCTGCGAAGGTGCTGCCGAGGACATCCGCACCATTGCCGCCAAGCGCATCCAGGAGCGCCTCGGCCGCCCGTTCGCGCCGCGCGCCGTCTTCGTCGTCTCGCAACTGCCTAAGACGCGCAGTTCCAAGATCATGCGCCGCGTCATCCGCAGCATCTATTCCGGCGCACCGGCAGGCGATCTCACCTCGCTCGTCAATCCGGAAGCGATCGCCGAAATCGAGCATATCGTCAGGCAGGCATAGGAGGCCGGCACCATGGACCTGAAACTGCGCGGCAAGAAAGTCCTGATCACCGGCGCCTCGCAGGGCATCGGCGCCGGCCTGGCGGAGGTCTTCGCCGAGGAAGGCTGCAATCTCCACCTCGTGGCGCGCTCCGGCGCCAAGCTCGAGGCTCTGGCGGAACGGTTGCGCCGGCAGCACGCCATCGAAGTCGTCGTTCAAGAGCAGGACATCGCACTTGCCGGCGCGGCCGAGGCGATCGGCACTGCTGCCGGGCACATCGACATCCTGGTCAACAATGCCGGCGCGATCCCGGGCGGCGACCTGTGGCAGGTCGATGCGAAAAACTGGCGCAAGGGCTGGGAGGTCAAGGTCTTCGGCTATATCGACCTGTGCCGCAGCGTCTACGCCGCGATGAAGGCGGCCGGTGGCGGCGTGATCCTGAACAATATCGGCAATGGCGGCGAGAATTTCGACTTTCGCTATATTGCCGGCTCGACCGGCAACGCCGCGCTGATGGCCTTCACCCGCGCGCTTGGCGGCCGCAGCCTCGATGACGGCATCCGCGTGCTCGGCGTCAACCCCGGTCCGGTCGCGACCGACCGCATCATGAAGATCATGAAGAGCCGCGCCGTCGAGCAATGGAACGACGAGAGCCGCTACACCGAGCTTCTGGGCGCCTATCCGCTCGGCCGTGCCGCGGAAGTGCGTGAGGTCGCCGATCTGTTCGCGTTCCTTGCCTCCCCCCGGTCCTCCTACACGTCCGGGACCATCGTCACCATCGATGGCGGCCTGACCTCGCGCCGTTCGATCTGACCGCAGCGATCCGCCGGAGACATCATGACCCTCGACGCCTATGCCGCCTTTCCATCGATCCTGTGCGACCGGCCGGTCGATGGCGTGCTGCGGCTGACCCTCAACCGGCCGGAGCGCCTGAATGCGCTCGATGCCGATGGCCATCGCGAGCTGGCCGATATCTGGCGCGTCATCGATCGCGACAAGGAAACGCGCGCCGTGCTGCTCTGCGCCAAGGGCAAGGCGTTCTCGGCCGGTGGCGATTTCGCTGTCGTCGACAAGCTGACCCAGAGCTTCGAGGAGCGCGCCAACATGTGGCGCGAGGCGCGCGACCTCGTCTACAACATCATCAACTGCTCGAAACCGATCGTGTCGGCGATCCAGGGCTCCGCCGTCGGCGCAGGGCTGGCGGCCGCGCTCGTCGCCGATATCCCGATCGCCGCCAGGACCGCCAAGCTCGTCGATGGCCATGTCAGGCTCGCGGTCGCGGCCGGCGACCATGCCGCGATCATCTGGCCGCTGCTCTGCGGCATGGCCAAGGCCAAGTACCATCTGCTGCTGAACGAGCCGGTCACCGGCGAGACGGCCGAACGGATCGGGCTCGTGGCGCTGGCGGTCGATGAGGCCGAGCTTCAGGACAAGGCGCTCGGCGTCGCGACGCGCCTTGCCCACGGCGCGCCTACCGCGATCCAGTGGACGAAATACGCGCTCAACAACTGGCTGCGCATGGCGGGGCCGACCTTCGACGCATCGCTTGCCCTCGAGATGCTTGGCTTCTCGGGGCCGGAACCCGTCGAAGGCCTGGCCTCGTTTCGGGAAAGGCGTGCGCCGGATTTCCCGGGAAAGGCTTCGTACTGATCCGATGACCGCTGACCGCTATCAACGTTTGCTGAGCCCGCTCGCTCTCGGGCCCGTCACACTGCGCAACCGCATCGCCATGATGCCGCATGCCGTCATGTTCGGGGCAGGCTACGGCTCGGCGGTCGAGCGCACCATCGCCTACCATGTCGAGCGCGCCAGGGGCGGCGCCGGGCTCATCGTCATGTCGAACTTCCTGATGCCGGATTCCTGGCGCAGGCTCGGCGCCTGGGGCGACGCGCTCGAGACGACGCCGCTCGGCGGGCTCGACCTTGCCAATGACCGCAGCCTTCAGCCGCATTACCGCCGCATGATCGAGGCGATCAGGGCGGAAGGCGCCTGTTTCGTGTCGCAACTCAATGCGAGCGGCCGCCAGCTCCGCTCGCCCGGCACGACGCAGTTCGGCATTCCGCTCTTTGCGCCGTCGCCGCTGCCTTGCCCGCGCACGGGCGAGATTCCGCGCGAAATGACCATTGGCGACATCGACGAATACGTCGCCACCATGGTCGATGCCGCGCGCAACATGCAGGAGGCCGGCGCCAACGGCGTCGAACTCTTCGCGGCGCAGGGCTACCTGCTGCACGAGTTCCTGTCGCCCGCCACCAACCTGCGCTCGGACCGTTATGGCGGCACGCTCGAAAACCGCATGCGCTTCCTCCTCGATACGCTGCGCGCCATCCGCAAGGCAGCCGGCGACGGCTTCCTGATCGGCGTCCGCATGAACGGCGCCGACGGCGTGGTCGGCGGCCTGGAGATCGCCGACTCGGTCGAGATCGCCACGCGCCTGCGCGCCGAGGGCGCGCATTATCTCAATGTCAGCGGCCTGACCTCGTTGCATTATCCCGGCTGGATCGCCGATATCACCGCGCCCGAGGCGCAGTTCGCCGATGATGCCGGGCTGATCCGCGCGGCGGTTGCCGGCCTGCCGGTCTGCGTCAGTTCGCGCATCGCCACGCCCGAGGATGCCGAAGCCGTGCTCGCGGCCGGCCAAGCCGATTTCATCGGCATGGCGCGCGCCCTCATCTCCGATCCGGAACTGCCGAACAAGGCGGCGCGTGGCGACCGCGTCGGCATCCGGGTCTGCACCTATTCGAACCAGTCCTGCATCGTCGGCCTCGATCGTGGGCGCGGCGTCGGCTGCATCCATAACGCGGCGGTCGGGCGCGAGGCCCAGCTTGGCGCGGGCAAGATGCGCGCCGCGCCGCATGCGAAGCGCGTCGCCGTGGTCGGCGGCGGGCCGGCTGGTTTAGCGGCGGCGCGCGTCGCCACCGAGCGCGGCCATCACGTCACGCTGTTCGAGCAGGCCGAGGCGCTCGGCGGCCAGAACCTGATGACGTCCTCGGTCGTGTCGCGCCGTGGCTTTGCCGAGATCCACCGCTGGCAGATCGAGATGCTGCATCGTGGCGGCGTCGATATCCGTCTCGGCGCGATGGCCGATCGCACCACGCTCGTCGGGCAGGATTTCGAGGCGGTCGTCATCGCCACCGGCTCGCTGCCGCGCAAGGATGGCTACACCTCGCTGCGGCCTGACGTGCCCGAGATCCCGGGTGCCGGCGCCGATCGTGTCGTCACCGTGTGGGATGCCTTCCAGCGCCCCGACCTGTTCTCCCGGCCGGTGATCGTCATCGAGGACGACCCGCATCTCTCGGGCACTGCGGCGGCGGAGAAGCTGGCCGAGCGCGGCATCGCCGTCACCATCGTCACGCCGCACATGCATGCCGGCGCCAACCTGCCGGTGCACCATGCGCCGGCGCTCTATCGCCGCCTGTCCTCGCTCGGCATCGCCGTGGTGACGGCGACTTTCGTGGTCGGCATCGAGCCGGCGGCGCTCATGTGCGAGGACCGTTTCAGCGGCCGCCGCCGGACCATCGACCATGACGGCCCGGTGGTGCTCGCCATGGGCAACCGCGCCAACGACACGCTGGTGCAGGAACTGGATGGCAGCGGGCTCGATGTGCTGGTGGTTGGCGATGCGTTCGCGCCGCGCCAGGTCGATGCGGCGATCATCGATGGTGAGCGCGCTGGCTGGATGATCTGAACGGGAGGTCGAATTGGCGAGACTTGACGGCAAGGTAGCCTTCATCACCGGCGCGGCCGGCGGCATCGGGCGCGCGATCTGCGCGCGTTACATCGAGGAAGGCGCGCAGATCGCTGCCGCCGATATCCAGGCGGAGGCCGTGGCGGAATGCCTGGCGGAAGCCTCGGCCGGCGAGCGCGGGCTGGCGCTTGCCTGCGACATTACCGATCCCGCGAGCGTCAGGCGCGCCATCGCCGACACGGTCGCGCGCTACGGGCGCCTCGATATTCTGTGCAACGTGGCCGGAGGGTCGAGCGCCGCCGATGCGCGCGTCACCGAAGCGCCCGACGAGGAGTTCTGGCGCGTCATCAAGCTCGATCTCTACGGCACCTTCCTGTGCTGCAAGCACGCCATTCCCGAGATCGCCAGATCCGGCGGCGGCGCGATCGTCAACATGGCGTCCATGGTGGCTCTGATGGCGTTGACGGAGCGCGATTGCTACACCGCCGCCAAGGGCGGCGTGGCATCGATGACCCGCTCGATGGCGGTGGAATACGCGCCCGACAACATCCGCGTGAACGCCATCGCGCCGGGCCTCGTGCTGACGCCGCGCGTCGAGGGCCTGTTGAGTGAGCGCGACGAGTTGCGCCGGCTCGCCGCCCAGCACCTGCTCGGGCCATGCCGGCCGCTCGATATCGCCGAGATGGCGGTCTATCTCGGCTCCGGCGAATCCCGCGTCGTGACCGGCCAGGTCCTGTCGGTCGATAGCGGCGTGACGATCTATTGAGGTGATGCCATGACGATCCGGAAAGTTGCCGTCATCGGGGTTGGTGCCATGGGCGCCCCCATGGCCATGAACATCCACAAGGCCGGTTTTGAGCTCACCGTCTGCGACCCAAGCGATGCGGCCTGGGCGCCCTTCGCGGCCCTCGGCGCCCGCCGGGCGCTGCGCGCCGCCGATTGCGCCGATTGCGATGCCGTCATCGTGCTGGTGGCGACGCCCGATCAGGCGCGCGCCGTCGTGCTGGGCGATGACGGCTTGCGCTCCGGCCTCGCCGGCCGGACGCCGAGGCTCGCGATCATGGGCACCATCGCGCCGCAAGCCGTGCGCGACCTGCAGCGCGAGCTTGAGGCCGTGCATGTCCGCGTCGTCGATGCGCCGATCAGCGGCGGCGTCGTCAAGGCGCGCGAGGGCACGCTGACCATCATCATGGGCGGCGAGCGCCAGGATTGCGACGCGTTGCGCCCGCTGATGGCGGCGATGGGCAGCACGATCTTCCATTGCGGCGGGCTGGGCACGGGGCAGGCCACCAAGATCGTCAACAATCTTGTCGGCATCACCACGCTGATGATCGCGGCGGAAGCCTACCGCATCGCGCTCGACAACGGCCTTGTGCTTGCCGATGCCATGCCGGTTTTCGAGGAGAGCACCGGGCGCAACTTCTTTACCGCCAGGGCCGGCGACGCGCCGGAGGCCTATGCCGCCTGGGCGCGCACCCGCGCCGGTTTCGAATCCCTGCAAGCGATCCTGCGCAAGGATATCGACCTCGCCCTGTCGATCGGTGACAAGTCCGGCCCGCTGCCGATGACGCGCGGGCTTCGCGCCGTGCTTGGCGGCGTCGGCGACGAGACCTTCGAGAACTGGAGCGCGGTTGCCGCCATCGCCCCTGAAGCGCCCTGAGGGGCGCGCCCGCCCGGCCGTCCGGTACGACGAGAAGGTGGTGCATTTGCCGTGGCCGTTCGGCTCCATCACGCGAATGGAGCGCCATGACGATCATGGCCAAAACCTTCACCGCACCGCTATGTGCCGACGCGCCGGGGCCTCTCGAACGCGTGGAGCGCGCGGCTCCTTCACCTGGAGCAAAATAGAATTATACGGAGTCATTCGACTCCGTATAATTCTATGAATTTGCTTGGCAATTTTAACATGGAGCAGGTTCGCGACAGACGAACTCGCTCTAGGTCCGGCTTGTGGTCACGGCGCCGCACGCGGGTATGAGCCCTTAGATCGCGCGTTCGTTGTTTTCTCCCAGCGATTCTTGTCTATGGCTGCCCGGCGCGGTGCGGGCTTTCGGTTCGCGGCACATGCTCGGCCTCGATGCGCCGCCAGGCGGCGAGATCGACGGCCTTGTCGAGCGTGTCGCGGGCGCTTTTTGCGGCGGCGAAGGGGGCGAGCGGCGTGGTTCCCGCGCCATGCGCCTGCAAGGCGTCCAGCCCATCGTGCATCGCGGCGATGGCGCGCAACAGCAGGCTGACCGGAAACGACACCTGGTTGAAGCCCATCTCGCCGAGCACGGCCGGGGTGAGCCACGGCGTATCGCCGCCCTCGAACATCGCGGCCGAGAGCAGCGTGCCCTTGAACCGGCATCCGACCGTCTCGTAATCCTGCTCGGTGCGCAGCCCGGCGATGAACAATCCGTCGGCGCCGAGCGCCAGGAACCGATCCGCCCGACGCAGCGCCGCGTCGAGCCCGAGCGCGCCATAGGCGTCGGTGCGGCCGATCACCAGCGTTTCGCGGCTGGCGCGCGCCGCCAGCGCCGCCTTGAGCTTGGCCTCGATCACCGCTTCGTCGGCAACCGCCGCCGCCTTGTCGGCGCGCTGCTGCTTGCGGTCGCGGTCCTGATCCTCGATCAGGAAACCGCCGACGCCGATCTCCTCATAGGCGCGCACGGTGCGGTACACGCTCTTGACGTCGCCATAGCCGTCATCGGCATCGGCCATGAACGGCAGGCGCGACGCGCGTGCGATATCGCGGATGCCGTCGACCATGTCGGCGACGCCGATCAGGCCGATATCGGGCAGGGCGTGCCGCGCCGCGAGCAGCGCCGAGCCGCCGATATTGAAGGACTTGAAGCCGGCGAGCTCGATCAGGCGTGCCGAGAGCGCGTCATGCGCCAGCGGCGACAGCAGTGGCTGCTGCGCCGCGAGGGCTTCGCGCATGGTGGTGCGGCGCATAGTCATGCCTTTCGTGCCAGTGGCGCATGCAGCCAGGGCCGCTCGGCCAGGCCGGCGCTGTGGAACGCTGCGATCTCGGCGCGATGCGCCAGCGTCATGTCGATCTCGTCGTCGCCGCGCAGCAGCGCATCGCGGCGCGCCGGCGCGATCTCGAATGCCATGCGCTCGCCATCGGCATGGGTAACGTGCCCCGCCGCCAGATCGACCGCGAAGAGCGGCGTGGCCCCGCCTGCCTGCGCCACCATTCGCGCCAGCGCGTCGGGTGCGACCTTGCCGGCAAGCAGCCCGTTGCGGAAGGCGTTCTCGTAGAAGATGTCGGCGAAGCTCGGCGCGAACACGCAGCGCATGCCGAACTGCTTCAGCGCCCATGCGGCCGCCTCGCGCGACGAGCCGCAGCCGAAATTCTCACCGGCGAACAATATCTCCGCCTCGCGGAACGGCGGCTGGTTCAGCACGAAATCCGGCTTTTCGTTGCCGGCATCGTCATAGCGCAGCATGCCGAACAGCCCCTTGCCGAGATCGGCGTTTGCCGTGCGCAGATAAGCGGCCGGGATGATGGCATCGGTGTTGATATTGGGCGCCGGCATCGCCGCAGCGATGCCGCTGAAATTCCGGAATGGCTGTTTCATGGCTGGTCCGCCTTGCGGATGTCGGTGATATGGCCGGCGAGCGCTGCCGCGGCAACCATGGCGGGGCTGGCCAGATGCGTGCGGCTGCGCGGCCCCTGGCGGTTCTCGAAATTGCGGTTCGAGGTCGCGATGGCGCGCCGGCCCGGCGGCACGATATCCTCGTTGATGCTGACGCACATCGAGCAGCCGGCGTCGCGCCATTCGAAACCGGCCTGGCGGAAAATCTCGTGCAGGCCCTTGGCTTCCGCCGCGCGTTTGACGCTCATCGAGCCCGGCACCACCATCGCCCTGACGCCCGGCGCCACCTTGCCGCCCTTGGCGATCGCCGCCGCCGCTTCGAGATCGGACAGCCGCGCGTTGGTGCACGAGCCGATGAAGGCGACATCGACCGGCAGCCCCTCGAGCGCCATGCCGGGCTCGACGCCCATATAGGCCATCGCGGCCGCCGCCATCTCGCGGCGGGCGGCATCGGGGAAACTGTCGACCCGCGGCACGCGGTCGTCGACGCCGACGACATCCTGCTGCGTCGTACCCCAGGTCACCTGCGGCGCGATCCGGCTGCAATCGACGGTGTATTCCTTGTCGAAACGTGCGCCCGGCGCGCTGTACAGCGTCCGCCAATGCGCCAGCGCATGATCGAGAACGGCGCCTTCGGGCGCGAATTCGCGGCCCGCGACATAGGCGAAGGTCTTGTCGTCCGGCGCGATCAGGCCGAGCCGCGCGCCGATCTCGATCGACATGTTGCAGATCGTCAGCCGCGCCTCGACCGGCAGGCCGGCGATCGCCTCGCCGGCATATTCAATGGCGTGGCCCTGTCCGGCGGCAATGCCGAACAGGCCGATGGCGCGCAGGATCAGGTCCTTGGCGCTGGTGCCGGGCTGAAGCTTGCCCTCGTAGGTGATGCGCATCGTCTTCGGCCGCGTCAGCGCCAGCGTCTGCGTCGCCAGCACATGCTCGACCTCGCTGGTGCCGATGCCGATGCCGAGCGCGCCGAGGCCGCCGGCGGTCGAGGTATGGCTGTCGCCGCATACCAGCACGCAGCCGGGCAGCGCCACGCCGAGTTCCGGGCCGATGACATGCACGATGCCCTGGCGCGGATCGTCGACGCCGAAATGCCGGATGCGGTTGCGATAGGCGTTGTGCCGCATCAGGGTCAGCAATTCGCGCCCCTGCGGATTGGTGGTCTCGTCGCGCCCGGGTTCCGTCGAGACGATGTGGTCCTGCGTCGCGATGGTCATCTCGGGATGCAGCACGCTGCGCCCGGTGCGCGTGAGGCCGGCGAAGGCGATGGCGCTGGTCGTCTCCTGCAGGATGTGGCGGTCGACGAAGATCAGGTCGCGGCCATCGTCAAGCGACTTGACCAGATGTCCGAGCCAGATCTTCTCGAAAAGCGTGACGGGGCGAGACGCGGTCATGATCGTTGCGGCCCGGCGCAACATGTGGCGCTCATGCCCGCTTTCACAGGCGCTTTCATCTCGTCCTCCTCTTGCGGCGCTCTGATTTTCTTGCATATGAGCGCCGTACTTGATGATGATAGGGGCGCGAGCTTGCTGTCGTGCAGCCAGAATTTAATCATGATAATATGAGAAAAGATCATGGCAGACATGAAAGCGCCGACACCTCCCCTGAATGCGTTGCGTGCCTTCGAGGCCGCTGCCCGCAACGGCAGCCTGACGCGCGCCGCGCACGAGCTTTCCGTGACGCAGGGCGCGGTCAGCCGCCATGTCGCCCAGCTTGAGCAGTGGCTCGGCGCGACGCTTTTCGTCAGGACGCGGCGCGGCACCGCGCTGACGCCGGAGGGCGAGGCCTATTATCGCGGCATCCATCCGGCTTTCGAGCAGATCGCCGAAAGCACGCGCGCGCTGATGCGGCGGCCCTCCCTCAACACCTTGCGGCTGAAGCTGCCGCCGACCTTCGCCATTCGCTGGCTGGTGCCACGGCTGGCGCGCTTCCATGCTTTGAACCGGCATATCGACGTGCAGATCACCACCTCGCATCAGCGCGTCGATTTCGAGCGCGAGGATGTCGATGTCGCGATCCATTCCGGGCCTCAGCCGCCGGCCGGGCTCCATGCGCGACGGATTTTCGGCGAGGTGCTGCTGCCGGTATGCAGCCCCGGCCTGTTCGAGCGCTCCCTCCGCCTGCACGAGCCGGCCGATCTGGCGCACCACGTGCTGTTATGCTCGCTGCACCGGCCGAATGACTGGCCGGATTGGCTCAAGGCGGCCAAGGTGCCGCATATCGATGGCAATAGCGGGCTGAAATTCGAGAATTCGGCGCTCGCCTATCAGGCGGCGATCGACGAACTCGGCATCGTCATGGCGCAATATGCCTTCGTCGCCGACGATCTGCGCTCGGGCCGTCTCGTCGCGCCCCTGACGCTGCGCGCCGAGACGCGGCAATCCTATTTCATGCTCTATCCGGAGCATCGCAAGGGAACGCCGAAGATCAAGGCGTTCGAGACCTGGCTGGCGTCGTTGGATATGACCTAGAGCAAGTTCGCCTGTTGCGAACTTGCTCCATGTTAAAATTGCCGAGCAAATTCATAGAATTATATGGAGTCTAATGACTCCATATAATGCGATTTTGCTCTGGCTTCACATGTGGCCGCGCGGCGCCCGCGAGCGAAGCGCGCGGATGCTCATCGGATGCGACTACAGCAGGGAGGCGGCAACTTTCTGTACTGAGTTTTCTTGGGATAAACATGAGAAAATTGTCGCTTCTCGGGTGTTATGAATGCCCATAGCATGACGAGAAGTTTAGGGAATCCGCAATCGTTTCAATGACAAGAATAACGGGATCGGATCGAGTCGGCTAATCTGGCATACGAGATGTAGTAGAAGAAAAACTTGTGCCAGAGTATCGCGTGTTGCCGCCGTGCGGCTACGGGCCGAACCCGATGTTCGCGCATCGGGCACAAGATCGAAACGTGTGGTTCTCGAAACTGCGAAACTGCCTAATGGAAAATGTGATCTGGAGGCCGCGACGATGGCCTCTCGGAGACGGTCACGAGCGAGCTGGGCCATACAAGGTCCAGGGTCAAGGGGAGGGTTCAATGTTCAGATCGTTCAAGAAGCTCAAGGCCAGCTTGAAGGTGCTTGCCGTCGCCTGCGGCATCTTCGCTGTAGCATCGCCGGCCCAGGCCGATCTTCGCGAGATACTGGCCGCCGGCAAGGTGCGCATCGGCGTGCCGCTCGACGTGCCGCCATTCGGCTTTGTCGACGAGAAGCAGCAGCCTGTCGGGCTGGATGTCGACGTGGCCCGCATGGTGGCCAAGGCACTCGGCGTGAAGCTCGAACTGCAGCAGCTGACCGGTGCAAACCGCATCCCGTTCCTGCTGACCGACAAGATCGATATCATCGTGTCGGGCCTTGGCGCGACGCCGGAGCGCGCCAAGCAGGTCGCTTTCAGCTCGCCTTACTCGACGATCTATATCGGCGTGTTCGGTCCGAAGGCCTCGACGGTCAAATCGGCCGCCGACATCACCACGCAGACCGTTGGCGTACAGCGCGGTTCATCATCCGACCTGGTCCTGACCGACCTGCTGCCGCCGGCCCGCATCAAGCGCTTCGAGGACGACGCGACGCTGAACGCCGCCTATATCGCCAAGCAGGTCGATCTGATCGGCACGGCCAGCATCATCCTCAAGCATGTCGCCAAGCAGAATCCCGGGCTCGAGGTCGATACGAAATTCGTCATCCGGCACTCGCCGCCTCACATGGCGGTGCGCTACGGCAATCCGGACCTTCTGCGCTGGATCGACACCTTCATCTTCTACAATCTGGTGAGCGGTGATCTGAACGCGCTTTCGCTGAAATGGCTCGACGAGCCGCTGCCGCAGCCGTTCCCGACGCTCTAGGCATCGCGATCGACAGAATCAGGGCGGGGTTCCGATAGCCGAAAACTGGCGGAACCCCACCCTGCGGGCTTGCAACAGAAAACAACAAGACAGGACGAGGCTGGTATGGAAGAGCGCGTATGGGATGGTTTTCTGACCAGGCGTGACAAGGATGTGTTCGCCGCCGCCGGTTACGGCGTGCGCGCCGGTTTCGGCAACAGGCCGGCGCTGCTGATCATCGATGTCAGCTACGGGTTTTGCGGCGATCGGCCCGAGCCGATCCTGACCTCCATCCAGCGCTGGAGCAATTCCTGCGGCGAGGAAGCCTGGACCGCGATTGCAGCCATTGCCAAGTTGAAGGATGCCGCGCGGCGCGGCGGTCTGCCCGTGATCTATACGACCGGCGGCTATCGCGACGATCGTTGGGATATCGGCATGGGCAACCTGAAGAACGGCCGCGCCGTCGAATGGGGTGGCCGGGACGATGTCTCCGAGGATCCGAACGCCTTCGTCAGGGAGGTTGCGCCGGAGCCGCGCGATATCGTCGTGGTCAAGCCCAAGCCGAGCGCTTTCTTCGGCACGCCGCTGACCTCCCACCTGACCTTGCTCGGAGTCGACAGCCTGATCGTCACCGGCACGACGACCAGCGGCTGCGTGCGGGCCTCCGTGGTCGATGCGTTCAGCCACAACTATCGCGTCGCGGTGGTCGAGGATGGCTGTTTCGATCGTTCGCAGGCCAGTCATGCGCTGAGCCTGTGCGACATGGATGCCAAATATGCCGATGTCGTGAAAAGCGACGAGGTGCTCGCCCATCTCGCGACCCTGCCGCAGGGCTTGTTCGCGCTGCCGGGTGTGGTGCCCACCCCCTAGTGCGGCCGCCGGCCAAACCCGATCGGACCTGAGTTTTCATCATGACCGGCTTCAACCTCAGCCAGATACTGCACTATCAGGACCTCTTCCTGAGCGGCGTGCTGATGACGGCGTTGCTGTCGTGCATTGTGATGTTCTTCGGCTCGATCATCGGTATCCTGGGGGCCGTCGGGGTCCGGTGGGGCCCCCGGCCGGTGCAGTATGCGCTGCGCGCCTATGTCGAGGTCATCCGGAATACGCCGGGGCTTATCCAGCTCTTCATCGTGTTTTTCGTGCTGCCCTCGTTCGAATTGCGGCTGCCGCCGTTCCATGCGGCGGCCATCGCCTTCAGCATCTATTTCGGCGCTTATGCCATCGAGATCATCCGGGCCGGGCTCGACTCGATCCCGCGCAGCCAGATCGAGGCTGGCCAATGCCTCGGCATCACGCGCTGGGAGGTCTTCCGGCACGTCATCTGCATGCCGGCCCTGCGCAACATCTATCCGGCTTTCACCAGCCAGATCGTTCTGTTGGTGCTTGGAACCTCAATCGCCTCGCAGATTTCCGCCGAGGAGTTGTTCTACATGGGCTCGTTCGTGGAAAGCCGCACCTATCGCAGCTTCGAGGTCTACACCTTCGTCTGTGCGATCTATCTCGTGATGGTGCTGATCCTGAAAACCGTGTTTGCCGCCGGGGGACGCATCCTGTTCCGCTGGCCGGCGCATGATTGAGGCACTCGGGAGCTGATCATGCGAGCTTTTTCCGGCAGCGATCTCATCTACCTGCTTTACGCGCTCCAGTGGACGGTGGCACTGGTCGTCATCGCCCTGGCGATGGGCGCCCCGCTCGGCCTTGCGCTGGCGCTGATGCGCACCAGCAGACGGCGCCTGCCGCGTTACATCGCCATGGTCTTCATCGAGGTCGTGCAGGGCGTTCCGTTGCTCGGCCTGCTGGTGTTCTTCTATTTCGGCGTGCCGTTGCTGGCTGGGCGCGAAGTAGCACCTGTGATCGCGGTCTCGATCGCCTTCACCGCCTATTCGGCGTCGTTCCTCGGCCAGATCTGGCGCGGCGGCATCGAGGCGGTCAAAGGCACGCAATGGGATGCGGCCGCCTGCCTCGGCATCACCAAATGGCAGCAGTTCCGCTATGTCATCGGACCGCAGGCGTTCCGCATGTCGCTGCCGCCGACTGTTGGGCTGCTCGTGCAACTGATCAAGGGAACCTCGCTGGTCTCGATTGTCGGCTTCGTGGAGTTGACGCGCGCCGGGCAGATCATCAGCGCCGCGACGTTCCAGCCGCTGCTGGTTTATTCCTGCGTGGCCGTCATTTATTTTTCTGTCTGCCTACCGCTCACGCATTGGGCCCGCGCCCTGGAGGGACGATTGAATGGCGCTGCTTGAAATCGCGAATGTCCGGAAAAGCTTCGGTTCGCTTGAGGTTCTCAAAGGTGTGTCCCTGACCGTCGAGCCGGGCGAGATCATCGCCATTGTCGGGCGCAGCGGTTCCGGCAAGAGCACGCTGTTGCGCTGCATCAATGCGCTCGAAGGCATCAATTCCGGCGAGATCCGCTTTCGCGGCGAGCCGGTGCGCCAGAACATGAAGAACCTGCGCTTGCTGCGCCAGCGCATGGGCATCGTTTTCCAGTCCTTCAACCTGTTTCCGCACCTCAAGGTCGAGCGCAACGTGACGCTCGCCCCCGTCCTGACCGGGAAGGTCTCGAAGGCCGACGCCCGGGAACTGGCATTGGAAGTCCTGACCCGGGTCGGCCTGTCCGAGAAGATCGATGCTTTTCCGGGTCAACTTTCCGGCGGCCAGCAGCAGCGCGTGGCGATCGCCAGGTGCCTCGCCATGTCGCCCGAACTGATGCTGTTCGACGAAGCGACCTCGGCCCTCGACCCGGAGCTGGTCGGCGAGGTGCTGCGCGTGATCGAGGATATGGCTCGCAACGATCTGACCATGATCCTGGTGACCCATGAGATGAATTTCGCGCGCAACGTCTCGACGAGGCTGATCTTCATGAACGAGGGCATGGTCTGGGAGCAGGGGCCGCCGGCGGAACTGTTCGCTAATCCAAAAACCGAGGAGTTCGCCAGCTTCATTCGCGCGACGAAACAGGCTTAGGTGGCGCGGGCTCCAAGGAGTCCCGCTCTGTTTAGCATGTGATTCACGGCTGCTGTCGCAGCGGCAGTCTTGCGTGAAAAGAGCTGGCTCGGTTTATCGGACAGCACCATCAAGCCTTCATCGGGCGCAGAAGGAACTGGGTCGGACCCTGGCTGCGTTTCGAGCAACACAATTCGAAAATGCGATTGGATGGCGGCTGCCGGGCGACAAGCAGGTCGCCCGGCTCCGATCCTGCTTCAGACCGAGCGCACGTATTTCAGCGCTTCGGCATGGCTGATCACATCGCCGTATTTCTGGTCAATATCGAAAAGGTTGGCCTGATGGGCCTCGACGCTGCGGTCGCCGCAGCATTCCTCGACGACGAGCGGCCGGTAGCCGAGCGCGATGCCGTCCATCGCGGTGGCGCGCACGCAGCCGCTGGTGCTGGTGCCGCCAAGCAGGATGGTGTCGATGCCGTTGGCGTTGAGCAGCGACGATAGCGAGGTGCCGAAGAAGCCGCTGAAATACTGCTTGACCACCACCGCTTCGTCTTCCCGGCGCCCGAGGCGATCGTCGATCTCGACTTCGCGCGAGCCGACGCGCAGGTCGAAATTGGCGGGAATTTTCTGGCACGCGATGGTCTTCATCATCGCCGGCTCGAGCGCCACCGTCAGGAACACCACGAGCTGGCCGCGCGCGCGCATCACGTCGAGGATTTCGCGCGTGTGCTCGACGACGGAATCGAGGTTGCAGCCGAGCTTGAACTTCGTGTCGGTGAAGGCCTTGGCGAGGTCGACCACGACAAAAGCCGGATTCTTGCCGCCGCCGATGCGCGTGCCGAAGCCGCGTTGGGCGTAGACCTGGGCCGAGGCTTCATAACGCGCCCCGCCGGCGTTCGGTACTTTCTGATCCATCTGTTTTCACTCCTCAAAAGCCATTGGACGATAGGGTTGGTTGCTGTGTCTCTAGCGCCGCGTGCTGCTGGCGCGCTCGATGATGACGTGCAGAATGCCGACGAACATCAGGATGAAGATGATGTAGGCATAGCTTAGCGAGGTCTGGAGCGTGCCGGTGGTCTTGGCGAGCTGGAAGCCGAGCCCTTTGCGCGAGCCGACCATCTCGGCGAAGATCACGGTGATCAGGGCGAGCGCCGTGGCGATCCTGACGCCCGAGAGCACGATCGGCA
Organism: uncultured Alphaproteobacteria bacterium; assembly: GCA_937988775.1. Classification (GTDB taxonomy): domain Bacteria; phylum Pseudomonadota; class Alphaproteobacteria; order Rhizobiales; family Beijerinckiaceae; genus CALKHP01. The sequence goes on along the minus strand of CALKHP010000052.1, from coordinate 59,160 downwards.
TCGCGGCCGGCAGCTTGATCGCCCATTCGATCTGCCGCGGCGTCGCGCCGAAGGCGTAAGCCGTCCTGACCAGTTTCTGGTCGACCGACTTGAAGCCCTTCATGGTGTTGAGCGCCATGGCGAAGAAGCCGTTCAGGGCGCCGAAGGCGATTTTCGACGCTTCGTCGATGCCGAGCCAGAGCAGCAGCAGCGGATAGAACACCACGAAGGGAATGGTGTAGCCGAGCGCGACCAACGGCTCCCATACCTCGAGCCGGAAGGCGGTCCGGCTGCCGAGGAAGCCGATGACGAAGCCGCTCGATACCGCGATCAGCACGGCGGCGACGATTTCCGATCCTGTCGTGGCGACGTCCGACCAGGTGCCTGGCGACCAGATCAGTTGCCACAGTTCCTGCAAGGTGTCGCCGGGAGGAGCGATCAGCAGCGGCGACACGCCGCCGGGGCCGGTGACGTAAAGCCAGAGGCCGACGATCGCCAGCACCACCGCGGTCTGGGCCATCCAGATCTTGAGCTGATAGATACGCCTTCTCATGTATCGGCACCCTCCCGGTCTCCGGCGGGCACATCGAGCGATGCGAAAAGGTGCGAGCGGATGTCGACGAAGCGGCGCGTCTCCAGGAATTTTCGTGTCCGGGGGCGCGGCTCGTCGACGATGATTTCTTCCTTGATCCTGCCCGGCCGCGTCGTCAGCAGGATGACGCGGTCGGCCAGGAACACCGCCTCGTCCAGGCTGTGCGTCACGAACAGCGCCGAGCGGTTCTCGAGCGTGAAGATGCGTGAGATTTCGGCACCGATCATCATGCGGGTCTGCTCGTCGAGCGCGCCGAACGGCTCGTCCATCAGGATGAGTTGCGGCTCCATGGCGAGCGCCCGGGCAACGGCCACGCGCTGCTGCATGCCGCCCGAAACCTGATCCGGATGCATGTGGGCATATTGCTCGAGCCGCATCAGCTTGAGCTGCTCCATCGCCCGCGCCGTGCGGCTCGCGCGGTCGATACCGGCGAATTTCAGGCCAAGCGCCACGTTCTCGACCAGGTTCTTCCACGGCAGCAGGGTGTATTCCTGGAACACGAAGGTCGCGCGCTTCGGATCCGGCCCGAGCAGCGGCGTGCCGTCGATATGGATCGAACCGCTGGTGGGCGAGATCAGGCCGCCGATCGTGTGCAGCAGGGTCGACTTGCCGCAGCCGCTCGGCCCGATGATCGTGACCAGCTCCCCTTTCTTGACCGACAGGTCGATCTCATCCAACGCGACGATGGGCTCGGGCTGCTGCTCGATCGTGTAATGAACGCTCAATTTGTCGACGATTACCGCTTGAGACACGATTCCTACCTCATCACGCAAACTTGCTGCGTTCGGCTGGCTTTCAGGTATGCGCGACGGCCCGCCAACGGTTCATGCGCACTTCCAGCCGGTTGAACAGGCTGCCGGCCACGATCACCAGCAGCGACACCACCGCCACCAGGGCGAGGGTTTTGTCGGTGCGGAACTGGTTGGTGTAGATGCGGACCATGTAGCCGACGCCGGAATCCGAGGCGAACAGTTCCGCCACCAGGACCGCCGCCAGCGCCTGCCTGAGCCCATGCCACATGCCGGCGAAGATGCCGGGCAGGGCGGACGGGATGACGATATCGACGAGATAGTGGCGCAGCGGCGCGCCGAAGGCACGCGCCAGCCGGCGCCGCTTGGCTTCGAGCAACCCGACGCCGCCGACGACATTGTCCACGATGTAGAAGAAGGCCGAGAACGCGCCGTAGGCGATCTTCGAGTCCACGCCGATGCCGAACAGGATCAGGAAAATCGGCAGGAAGATCGCCTTCGGCGTCGACAGCAGGAACAGGATCGGCGGAAGGAAGGCGTCGCGCAGGAAACGGTTCAGCCCGAGTGGAATGCCGATCGCCAGCCCGAGGACGGCGGCGATGACGAACGAAAGCCCCAGTTCCAGGCCGGTGACGCGAAAGGCTGCGACCGCGCGCGGATCGTCGAATATCTCCGTCACCGCCAACACGATCGTGCTGGGCGGGGGCAGGAAAATCGGGTCGACGACCCCGAGGCGGGAAATCGCTTCCCAGAGCGCGAGGGTGCACAGCAGGATCGTCGTGCGATGCACGGCCGCCGAGTTCCAGGCCGCGACGAGCCAGCCTGCCGTCACGGCGGTTGCCCCGCCGTGCAATGTCGCGGGGCCTGAGGCCGGATTTCGGCCGGGCGACAATGTTGCCAAATCGCTCATTCCTTCAGTTTCGGCGCACGCTGCCCCCTCGTGGAGCAGCGTGCAGGTCGAACCAGCTTGGGAAAAAGGGTAGCCGGGGCCCTTCGTGTTGCAGGCCTACTTCTTCAGATCCTTCCAGTAGACCCACCACTTCTCGACCGGTGCGTCCTTGATCTTCTTGTTCTGGAACACGGCTCCCGCCGCCAGGCCCTTCAGCTGCTCCGGCGTTGCCGAGCCGTCGGCGCTCCAGTCCTTGATGTCGTCCTTGAGGCTGGCGTCGAGTTCCTTCTCGCCCTTGCGCATCTTGCTGATTGCCAGCTTGCGCGCCTGGTCCGGGTCGGCTTTCAGCTCGTTGACGTATTTGAAGTAGCATTCGAGATAGGCCACCAGCGCCTTTGGACGCTCCTTGATGAGCTTGTCGCTCGCCATGATGGCTTCCTTGATCGTCGGGCCGACCGAGTCGCCGACGACGTCATCATTCAGGATATGGGCGAGCCCCTTGTCCTGGGCCAGTTGCACCACGTCGCGATTGTAAACGAATGCATCGATCTTGCCGGCTTGCAGCGCCGCAACGATCTCGTTGATGCCGCCCAGCGCGACGAACTCATATTCCTTGCCGTCGGTCCAGCCGAACTTCGCGATCACCTTCAGCAGCGAGAAATGCGTCGCGGCGCCGAAGGAGGTGATGCCGAACCGGATCTTGGTGCCGTCCTTGACGCGCTTGGCGAGATCGTCCGAGGTGTGGACGCCGGACTGGTAAAGCGCGTTCGAGATCGTCAGCGGCATCACCCAGCGCGGCGTCTGGGCCGCGACGACCTTCGCCGGCACGCCCTGCATGATGTCGCCGACCGCGCGGCCGCCGAACTGGACGGCAATGTCGCTCTCACCGGAAAGAATGCTCGGGCTGACGGTGGCGCTCGAGCCCATGATGTTGCGGACCTTCACGCCGCAAGTCTCGAACTTGCCTTCGTCCGGCCCAAGCTGCGCCGGCAGGTAGAGCACGAGATCGGGCGTGCTCATCATGACGTTCAAGGTGCCGAGGTCTTCCGCGTAAGCGGGGCTGCCGCCGCAGAGCGCGACGGTCAGGGCGAGTGCCGCAAGCGGGCTGCGGCCGACGCACACAGGCACACGATATGCCATCATCTGTTCCTCCCATTCTGGTCTCAAGGCCGCTGGGCTTGTCGTTGTCGTGGAGCGATGCCTTTGTCGCATGGTGCTGTGGGAAAGCCGTATTGGGCAGCCAGAATTTAATCATGGTAAAATGACAAAAACTCATGGCTGTTGGCGCGCCCGCCGCCGGGCACTGTCAGAGAAATGCGGCTTGCGGCGGGCTTCGGTCGCATGCCTTCTCTGAATTGGCCTGAGCCTCAGGCTTCCCGCTGCAAGGGCAGCGCCTGGACGCCTTGATCCGAAATCAGGCGCGGTAGCGTGCGGCTGGCCTGCTGCGCGACAGGTTGGGAATCAAGGCCTGGCGCGCCGCCTCGTAGCTCTCCCAATCCGTGTTGTCGGGCAGAGGCGGAATGGTGACGAACTCGCTGAGGTCGAGTCCGGCGAGAGCGGCATCGACGGTAGCGCGTGCCTCTCTGACGGCGATAACGATACGCCGTCACACCGTGGGGCTAAACACCTGGAGCAAGTTCGTCTTTTGCGAACTTGCTCCAGGTTAAAATTGTCGAGCAAATTCATCGGATTATATAGAGCCGAATGACTCCATATAATCCGATTTTGCTCTAGGTCATCCAGTCGCGTAGCCGATACCAGGATGAGGCTGCTGCTACGTAGAGTTCCTGCAACTCATGAAACGGCACCTTGCGCGCACGCGTGAACGGAAGCGGCAGTTCGTCGTCGCGATGATCGCGGAACCATTGCGCCAGCACGCGGCCGGTCGCCGAGGTCAGCGCCACGCCGCGTCCGTTGCAGCCGAGCGCCGCGACCAGGCCCGGTCCAAGCTGGTGGAGATGCGGCATGTGGTCGAGCGTGATGGCCACGCGCCCCGACCAGTAATAGTCGATCTCGCTGTCGGCGGCCTGGGGGAACAGCGCGGCGAGCGCGCGCTTCAGGTGCTTGAAATGGTCCGGGTGGCTCGGATTCCGAAAGCTGCCGCGCCCGCCGACGAGCAGGCGGCCGGTATGATCGATCCGGTAATATAGCAGCAGGCGCCGCGCGTCGGAGGCGACATGGCCTTCGGGCAGCATCGTGCGGCGTATATTGTCGGAAAGCGGCCTTGTGGCGATCTGGAAGCTGTTGGGCGCGATCACCGTGCGTTGCAGGTCGCCGCCAAGGCGTCCGGAATACGCATTGGTGCAGATCAACACCTGATCCGCGACAATCTCCGCCGCATCGGTCTGCACCCTCCATTGCCGGCCGGTGCGCGTGATGGCGTCGACCTTCGAGCGACCATGCAGGCGTACGCCGGCGGCGATCGCCGCCTTGGCGATGCCGCGCGCATAGCTGAGTGGCTGGATGCCGCCGCCGCGCCGGTCGATCCAGCCGCCGCAATAGACATTGGTGCCGATCAGGCGGGCCGTCTCGTCCGCACTGAGCAGATCGACATCTGCGCCGTGGCGTTGCCAGGCGGCGCAGCGCCGCTCGAGCAAGGCGCGTGAAGTATCGCTGTGGGCCGGCTGGATCCAGCCGTTGCGCACCGGCTGGCAGTCGATGCCGTAGCGGACGATGTTACTGAAGACGACATCGGGAGCCGAGCCGGCAAAGGCGACCATGCGCCCGCCGCGTTCGGCGCCAAACTGCTGCACGAGTTCGTCCGGGTCGAGCTTGAGGCCGGGGATCACCTGGCCGCCATTCCTGCCGGACGCGCCCCAGCCGGGCTCGGCCGCCTCGAGCACGATGACGTCGGTGCCGGCTTCCGCCAGAGCCAGTGCCGTCGTCAGGCCGAGATAGCCACCACCGACGATCGCGACATCGGCCTTCTGCCGACCTTCCGCGCGTGGGGTCGGCGGAGCCTCGATCGCCGTTGCTGCCCAGAGGGAGGCGGGGAGCGTATCCTGTGTTCCGGCGAAGGCGTTCATGACACACCTGAAAATTGCAGAAAGAACATTATTCCGCGGCTTGGGGGCGAATGCGGTGCTGGCGTGCCAGATGGTCGCGATAGCGTGCTGCTTCCTCCCTGGCCCGCGCTTCGTCCCAGCCCATCAGATCGGCGACGTGCATCGCGGCCGCCTCGGCTTGCCGCGCGCTCATGCCTGCGGTCCAGCCGGCTCCGACGCGCCGGAACAGCAGATCGACCAGCCCGCTCACGTGCTCGTTCTCGGCCGAGAAGCGCAAGTCGGACATTTTGATCGCCGGGTAATCATCGAGCAGCGGCGGCGAGTTCTGGTTGTCGGGCGGCAGGCGGGCGGAATAATCGATCGGGCGCGGCGCGCGCGAGGGCTGGATCTTCCGGCGGACGGTCTCGACGACCTCCTGGCCGGCATTGCGGTGCGTCATGATCGGCCCGGCCGTCATCGCGAAGGCGTTTTCGAGGCCTTCGGAGGCGAGGTCATGCAGTTCGCGCGAGCGGTTGCCCATCGGCAGCGCCGGGTCATAGGTCAGCGGGCGCACGCCGGCCCAGGAGAACAGCACGTCGCTGCGCTTCAGCTTGAGCTTCGGCAGCAGATGGTTCGCCTCGCCGAGCAGGAAATCGATGTCCTCGTCCTCGGGCCGGATATCGTCGATATTGCCTTCGTAGAGCGTTTCGGTCGGGCCGAAATAATGCATGCCGCGCCAGGGGACGCAGTAGAAGCCTTCCCGCAGGCGGTTCAGCGTCGCGATGCCGTGATCGCGGCAATGCGGCGGCAGTTGCACCATGATGTGCACGCCCTTGGTGCCGGTGATCTTGCGGCTGACGGGTTTCTGCGCCTTGGCATTGACGTCATCGATCCAGATGCCGGCCATGTTCAGCACGATCTTTGCCGAGACCTTCGCCGTGGCATCGGGCTTGTGGGCGTCGCGCAGCAGGATCTGCCAGCTCTTGTCGGGGTTTTGCTCGAGCCTGGCGGCTTCGGTGTAGTTGCGCACCGTGGCGCCGGCCTGCTCCGCGTGCAGCACGGCATCCATCACGATGCGTTCGGGCCATTCGAACTGGTATTCGCGGAACTGTGCCGCACCGATCAGTTGATCGGGATCGCGCAGGTATTCGAGCAGCGGCGTGTCGCGCACCTGGTCGGGCGTGATCCGCTTGTAGTCGAGCGGCACGTCCTTGGGGCCGAGCGCTTTCAGGATGTGGAAGGCGGCATCCACCTGCCACGGCGCATAGGGGCCGCCCTTGTACATCGGGAAGCAGAATGTCAGCTGCCGCACCCGCTCCGGCGTCATGCGCGCGAACTGTGCCCGGCATTCCATGGCCTGGCGCGCCATGCGAAGCGCCGTCATGAAGCGGGTCGGATGCAGGATGAATTCCCACATCGATTTTCCGGGAGCGAGATAGCGCAGTCCGCAATGCAACAGGCGCGAGGAACGGCTTGACGAGCCCGAGGCGAAGTCGCCCTTGTCGACGAGCAGGACGTTATAGCCGGCGGCGGTCAGATGCTGCACAGCGCCACCACCGACAACGCCTGCCCCGATCACGGCGACGTCGAAGGAACGGCCCTCCAGCGTATCAAGCGGTATGTTCACGTTTCTCTCCCGGTCTTGCCACGCATCGCTTTGGCACGATGCGAAAATGGTTTTTTCTCAATAGTCGCCGCGTAGGCGCTCGCCTGCGCTGCCGGCTTCCGGCGCCGCCTGCGGCTCGCGCGCGGCGTCACCACCGCCCGGCGGCGGTTCCTTGATGCCGTGATAAAGCGCGACGACGCTGCGGACGTGGTAGCGCATCTCGGCTTCGGCCACCGCGATGTCGCCCCGCTTCATCGCGCCCACGATGCGGCGGTGGTCGCTGATCGCATTGAACATGCCCTGCTGCCGGCTGAGCTCGAGCTTGCGTACCAGCATCACCTGATCGTGCAGCAGAGCCATCTGTTCCAGCAGGAACCTGTTGCGCGTCATATGCGCGAGCGCGAGATGAAAGCGCGTATCGAGCAGGTTGAAGCCGGCGGCGTCACCTTTGGCGGCGTGGGCTTCCTGCGCGGCAATGTGCCGGTCGAGCCCGGCGAGTTCCTCGTTGGAGGCGCGTTCGATCGCCAGCCGGGTTGCCATCTTCTCGATGCCTTCGCGCACCTCGTAGAGGTCGCGCACCTCGGGCGGCGTGAACACCCGCACGACGTAATTGCGCCCCCTGCGGACGATCAGCCCTTCCTGCACCAGCCGGCGTAGCGCCTCGCGCGTCGGCGTGCGGCTACCGCCGTAGCGGCTCGCGAGATCGGCCTCCTGCAGTGGCACGCCCGGGGCAAAACCAAACGAAAGGATATCCGCCTTGAGCCGGACATAAGTCTGTCCGCTGACAGCGCCCGCTTCGAGCGCGATGGGCGATGACAGGTCGACTCCGGGCGTCGCTCCGCCGAGCTCGGTACACTGAGATGTACTATCAGTCATCAGAACCGGGGTCTCTGAGAAAGTTTGTTGACTAATTCCGTACCTCGGTATACCGAAATGTCAAGGCGCATCTGATTAAGAATGGGCCGAGCTGAGATGAGGGGAGGATGGCATGATCGGTTTCGGTGGCGGTCGCTTCGACCGGAGGCAGGTGTTCAAGGGCACTGGCGCAGCGGTCGCGCTGACCGCTCTTGGCGGCTGGCCCTTGCCGGCGGTGGCTGCGGATCGCGTGCGCGCCGGGATCACCGGCTACAGTGTCATCAACACGCTCGATCCCGGCAAGGCGACGCTGATCCCTGAGTATTACGTGCTCTGGGGGCTCTATAACGGTCTGCTCGCCTTCGACGAGAAGATGAACGTCGTGTCCGATCTGGCCGAGGGTTTTGCCGCCGTCGATGGCGGCGCGCTGGAGTTCAAGCTGCGCTCGGGCGTCAAGTTCCACGATGGCAGCGTGTTGAGCGCGGACGACGTCAAGTTCTCCTTCGAGCGCCTGCTCGACGAGAAATTCGCCTCGCCCAACCGCAGCAAGCTGGCGGAGGTCGACCGCATCGAGATCGTCGATCCGCTGACGGTGCGCATTCACACCAAGCGTGCCTTCGCGCCGCTGCTGACCTTCCTGACCAATGCGCGCACCGGCACGCAGATCCTGCCCCACAAGGCGGTGAAGGAGATGGGCGACGAGAAGTTCGGCCGCACGCCGATCGGCACCGGGCCGTATCGTTTGCAGGAATGGAACGCCAATCAGGGCCTGGTCCTGGCGGCCCACGAAGGCTATTTCCGCGGCGCGCCGCGCCTCAAGACCATCGAGGTGCCGCTGATCACCGAGGAATCGAGCGGCGTGACCGCTCTGCTCGGTGGCCAGATCGACTTGACCAGCACGGCGCCCTTCGCCGACGTGCCGCAACTCGAGAAGAACAAGGCGATCAAGGTCCTGAAGCAGCCGGGCCTCAACACGCGCTTCATCTCGCTCAACCTGCGCAAGGCGCCGTTCGACGACGTGCATTTCCGCCGCGCCGTCTCGATGGCCTTCCAGCGCGAGGCCATGGTGCGGGCCGTGCTGTTTGGCGAGGGTGTCGTGACCAATGGCGTCCTGCCGCCGGCGCTCGGGCCGTTCCACGATCCCAAGCCGCGCGACGTCACGACGTTCAATGCGGAGCGCGCCCGCGCGGAGCTCGCCAAGTCCAAGTACAAGGCCAAGGATCAGAAATTCGCGGTCGTCACCTGGGGCTCGGGCTGGTGGAAGCGCATCGCGGAGGTGTTCGTGGCGCAGGTCAACGCCACGCTGGGGACGCAGCTGACCGTCGAGGTCACCGACCCGAACGCCGCCTACGCGCGGCAGAAGTCCGGCGATTTCCTGGCATCCGTCTGGGGGTGGACCGGCTTCGTCGACGCCGACGAATATCTGTACGACATCCTGCACAGCAAGGGCTGGCGGAATTTCGGCGGCTATTCCAACCCCGAAGCCGACAAGCTGATCGAGGCGAGTTCGCGTGAACTCGACGTTGCCAAGCGGGCTGCCATCTGCCGGCAGGCGGAAGCGCTGGTGATGGAGGAGGCGCCGGTGATCGCCTGTTTCTGCTCCAACATCCACAACCTGCTCTCGGCCAAGGTCGATGGCTTCGTGCAGAAGCCCTACGGCAATTATGGCGATCAGTTTCCAATGCTGACCGTCGCGTAGTGGGGCTCGGGTGAGCCTGTCCGCTGTCGATCGATTCCTGCCGGCCGTGTTCAGCGGCCGGCGGTGGGCGCTACCGCCGACGCTGCGCTACGTGTTCGGACGCATCCTCGGCGCGTTGCTGGTGCTGCTGATCGGCGCGTTCATCGTGTTCCTCACCATGAAGGCGGCGCCGGGCGATCCCTCTCTCTCGGCGTTGGGCGAACAAGCGCCGCCCGAGGCGATCGCGGCCTTCCGTCTGCAGCACGGGCTCGACCAGCCGGTGATCACGCAGTTCGCCTCCTGGCTCGGCCAGATTGCCCATGGCGATTTCGGCAACTCCCTCGTGGTCGCCTCCGGGCGGCCGATCAGCAACCTCATTCTCTCCCGGTTGCCGACCACGGCCTTCGTCGGGCTCTACGCGCTGACCATTGCCGTGCTCTCGTCCCTAGTCCTCGGCACCGTCGCGGCGGTATGGCGCGGCAAGATGGCCGATATGGTGGCGACCTCCATCGCGGTGCTGGGCATCTCCATGCCCGACTTTTTCCTCGCCTATATGCTGATCCTCGGGCTGGCGCTGGGGCTCGGCCTGTTTCCCTCCTACGGCTTCGTCGCGCCGGGGGATTCGCTGCTGGGCGCGCTGCATGCGAGTTTTCTGCCCGCCCTGGCGATTGCGGCGCCGATGGCCGCCGTCTTCGCGCGCACGCTGCGTGCCGCGCTGCTCGAGGTCATCCGCCAGCCCTATGTCACGACCGCCCGCTCCTTCGGCCTGTCGCGCGCCTTCACCTTCTTGCATTTCATCTTCCGCAATGCGCTGATCCCTTATGTCACCATTGTCGGCCTGCAGGTGCGCTACGTGCTCGGCGGCGTCGTGGTGATCGAGCGCATCTTCGGCATTCCCGGCATTGGCTCGCTGATGGTCGACGCCGCTTTCGGGCGCGATTACCCACTCGTCCAGGCCTGCATGGTGACTTTCCTCGCGATCGTGCTGCTGGTGAACCTATTGGTCGATATCGCCTGCACGGGTCTCGACCCGCGGCGTTCGCGCTGAACCGATGGCCGCCTCATGAACAGCAAATTCCAGATCGGCGCCATTCTTCGGAACCGCCTCGCGCTCGCCGGTCTCGCGATCACCGTGGTGGTGATCCTGGCGATCACGCTCGGTGCGGCGCTGATGCCGCATTCAGAGGAGGATATGGACTTCGTCAACCTGCTGATGCCGCCCTCGCTCGAGCACCCGTTCGGCACCGACGCCTTCGGCCGCGATGTCCTTACGCGCGTGCTGATCGGCGGCCGGATGTCGCTGATGATCAGCTTGAGCGCCATCGCGCTCGCCAGCGTTGTCGGCACCATGATGGGCAGCCTGTCCGCCTATCATGGCGGCTGGACGGACGCTGTGCTGATGCGCTTTTCCGATCTGCTGTTCGCCTTCCCGAGCTTCGTGCTGGCGCTGTTCCTGATGGTGGTGCTCGGCTTCGGCACCCCGAATATCATTCTGGCTATTGCGCTGGTCTATTTGCCGATCTTCGCGCGCATCGCCCGCAACATGACGATGCTCATCAAGGAGGAGCCTTATGTCCAGGCGGCCCGCCTGATGGGCCGACGGCCGCTGTCGATCATCGTCGGCGAGATCATCCCGAACTTCTCCGCGCCGCTTCTGGTGCAGGCGAGCATCGGCGTCGCCTTCGGCATCATCCTCGAGGCGGGCCTGAGCTTCATCGGCCTCGGCGTGCAGCCGCCGACGCCCTCGCTCGGCAGCATCATGGCGGATGGCCGGGAGTATTTCAGCCGTGGCCCCTGGGTGCTGACCTTCAGCGGTCTGGCGATCTCGTTCGCCTTGCTGGGGCTCAACCTTCTTGGCGACGGCATCCGCGATCTCACCGATCCGCGGCTGCGGGAGCGGGCGGCGCCATGAGCGACGTCCTGGTCGATATCCGGCAGCTGACCGCCGGTTTCCGCAGCCAGGGCCGCACGCTCGGCATCGTGCGTGGCGTCGACCTGACCATCGAGCGCGGCGAGGTTCTCGGCATCATCGGCGAATCGGGTTCCGGCAAGACGGTGACCGGCCTGGCGTTGCTCCGGCTGTTGCCCGAGAATGCCGAAGTCCAGGCCGAGCGCATGGTGTTCGACGGGCAGGATCTCCTGACCCTCGATGACGACGGTTTCGGTGCGTTGCGTGGCGCACGCCTCGCGATGATCTTCCAGGACCCGGTCGCGAGCTTCAATCCGGCCAAGCGCATCGGCTGGCACCTGCACACCATCTTCACCCGCGCCGACGAGGCCAAGGCGCGCAGCGTTGCCACGCCGTGGCGCGAGCGCGCCCGCGCCATCCTGCATGATGTCGGCATCACGCGCGCCGAGGAAACCATCGATCTGTTCCCGCACCAGCTCAGCGGCGGCATGCTGCAGCGCGTGCTGATCGCGCTGATCCTGGCGCTGGAGCCCGACCTGATCGTGGCGGACGAGCCGACCACCAATCTCGACAAGCTGGTCGAGCGTCAGGTCCTGCGGCTGTTCCGCGATCTGCAACGGCGGCTTTCGGCGGCGATCGTGTTCATCACGCATGACATGGCGACGGCCGCCTCGCTCTGCGATCGCATCGCCGTGATGTATGCCGGGCAGATCGTCGAGATCGGCCGCACGCGGGATGTTTTCGAGGCGCCGTCCCATCCCTACACGCAAGGTCTGGTGCGCACGTCGCTCGCCTTGGCGCGCGGTGAGGGCGGCCGCCTCGCCGAGATCGCCGGCGAATTGCCCAATCCCAGCCAGCTTCCGCCGGGTTGCCTGTTCGAGCCGCGCTGCGACAAGGCCTTCGGGCGTTGCCGGGTCGAACGGCCGGAGCCGTTTCCCGGCCGGCACGGCCGTGCCGTGCGCTGCTTCCTCGCCGAGATGGAGCAAGAGCCGTCATGAAACCGACGCCATCGGCGGCGCTTGTCGCGATCCGCGATCTCAGCCTGTCCTTTCCCGGCAAACCGGCCGGGACGTGGTTCAAGGCGCTGGACGAGGTATCGCTCGATATCCGGCCGAGAGAAATCCTCGGGCTGGTCGGCGAATCCGGCAGCGGCAAGACCACGCTGGGCAAGGCGATCCTGAGACTGCACCGGCCGAGCTCCGGCTCCATCACCATCGACGGGCGAGACATCGCGCAACTCGGCGAGCGGCAGCTCAAGCCGTTCCGCCGCGACCTGCAGATGATCTTCCAGGACCCGGCCGCCTCCTTCAACCCGCGCCGCACCATCGGCCAGGCGCTGTCGCAACCGTTGCTGACGCAGCGCCTCGCGCGCCGGGCGGAGCTGCCGGAAAGAATCGAAACCTTGCTGCGCCGCGTTGGCCTGCCGGCACGGTTTTCATCGAGTTTCCCGCATGAACTCTCGGGCGGGCAGTTGCAGCGCGTCGCCATCGCGCGGGCGCTGGCGCTGGCGCCGGCACTGATCGTCGCGGACGAGGCCGTCTCCAAGCTCGACGTTTCGGTGCGCGCCGGTGTCCTCAACCTGTTCAAGGATATCCAGGCCGAGACCGGCCTCTCGATGCTGTTCATCACGCATGATCTCGAGGTCGCGCGCTTCCTGTGCCACCGTATCGGCGTGCTCTATCATGGCCGGCTGGTCGAGATCGGGCCGGCGGCGGAGGTGTTCTCGCGACCGCTGCATCCCTACACCAAGCTGCTGCTCGGCACGCTCGATGCCGCTGATGACGATTCGGGCGACATCCGGCGCATGCAGAGTGTTTCGAATAGCGGCTGCCGCTACCTGAACACCTGTCCGCTGGCCATCGATCTGTGCCGGGAGCGCCGGCCCGAACTCGAAGCGCTGCGCACGGGCCATCTGGTCGCCTGCCATCGCGCCGGCGAATGGGCCGCTCCAGGCGCGGTGCCGCGCCGCGCCGAACAGACCTCTGCCTGAGCGCCAGCGTCGCTGCATCGGCCCGACAGGAGCTTCCATGTCCATATGCTACATCGACTGCTCGCCCCTGATGCGCGAGCTTCTTGACGAGGCCCTGGCGGAGCAAGCGCTGCCGGCCGCTTGGCCGATCAGGGTCAATCTCGGCGATCCCGCGCCCGACGCCATTCCGGCGCTGGTCGGCGATGCGCGCATCCTGCTCAACGGCCATACCGATTTCGGCGACGACCTCATCGCGGCGTGCCCGAAGCTGCGCAGCATCGTCTTCCTCGGCACCGGCGCTTCCAGCTACATCGACCTGGCGGCGGCGGCGCGGCGTGATATCGACGTGCGTACCGTGAAAGGCTATGGCGACCGCTCGATTGCCGAGCACGCCTTCGCGCTGATGCTCGCCGCCGCACGCGGCGTCGCGACGATGGACCGCGCCCTTCGTGCCGGCATCTGGTCGCCGCTCGAGGGCATGGAGCTTGCCGGCCGCACGCTGGGCATCGTCGGCGCCGGCGGTATCGGCACTGAACTGGCGCGCATGGCCGATGCTTTCGGCATGAATGTGCTGATCTGGAATCGCAGCGCGCTGCCGCCGCATCTCGCGCCACATGGCTGCGGGCTCGATGACCTGCTCCAGCGGGCGGACGTGCTCTCGCTCCATCTCGCGTTGACCGCCGGGACGCGGCATTTCATCGGCGCGGCTGAGCTTGCCCGCCTGAAGCGCGGTGCCATCCTGGTGAATACGGCGCGTGGCGGCCTGGTCGACGAGGCCGCGCTGGTCGCGGCGATCACCGAAGGACGGCTCGCTCATGCAGCGCTCGACGTGTTCGAGACCGAACCGCTGCCTGCGGCCTCGCCATTGCTCGCCGTGCCGAATGTGACCCTGACGCCGCACGCGGCCTTCAAGACGCGGGCGGCGTCAGCCAGGCTGGTCCGCGTGGCTCTCGAGCACGTCCGGCAGGATTGCCTGGCGATCGGCGCCTGATTTCGGGAGAAGCGCCATGGCAGGTCTCGATCGCGTCACCGAACAACGCTGCGATGTCGTGATCATTGCCGGCGGCATCGGTGGCGCAAGCTCTGCCCAGCACCTTTCCGCTGCGGGCTACAGCGGAGACAGATGTCATCAACCCGTTTGAGGCAAGCCGGAGGATCGTAAGAGCGCATGCGACCAGCACGCCAGCGCCATTCCGGCTCAACCGGCCAGGCGTCGCCTGCGCAACACCCCGCCGATGGCAACGGCGAGGCCTGGAATGAGGTTGAGACGCCGGTAGATGCAAATGGCGGTCGCGACGTTCCACAGGACCATGCCCGCCGTGCTGGCCACCGCGGCGCCGATCACGCCAAACAGCGCGATGCCGATGGCGCATGCAGCGAGATTGGCGACAGCGCTGGCAATCATCACCACCGCAGCCGCGCGCTCGTGGCCTGTCATCGTCAGCAGGTTCTGATGCGGGCCGGCCGCCGCGGCAAAGATCTGCCCGGCCATCAGGATCTGGGTGAGATGGGTCGCCGCGACGAAATCGTGACCGAACCATCGCAGCAGCGGTCCGAGCACGACGAGGAGCGGCAAAGCCAGCATCACCGTGCCGACGAAGGACAGCGTGCTGGCATGCGCGAATAGCTGCTGCAGGCCGGCCTGGTCTCCGCGCGCATGCAGGTCGGCGATCTTTGGCGCGAAGACGGTGCTCACGGCGACGCGCGGCAACAGCAGCAGCATCGCCACGTTGAACCCGACCGCGAAAATGCCGGCGTCCCGGATGTTGCCGCTCCAGCCGAGCAGCATCACGCCGGTGCGGTTCATCAGTGTGTCGACCGCGGTCATGATCATGATCGGAAAGACGGTGGCCAGCCAGTAGCGCGGGAGGTAGCTCGGGCTTACGCCCCGCAGGGTCGCCGGCCAGAGCCGTCGCATGAACACCCCGACCGCGCCGACCGTGACCGCCGAACTGATCAGCAGCGCCGCCATGACCAGCGTTGCGTTCAACGGCCACGTCGCCGCGATGGCCACCAGGCCGACAAGCGCCAGCAGGACGGCGTCCCGGATGACGCGCTCCGGCAGCAGCGCCGAGACGATGCCGCCAAAGGCGCGCAGCAGCGTCGCGCCGATCAGATACATCGTCATCAGCGGCACGGTCGCCATGCCGATCATCAGGCTGACAACGTGCTCCGAATAGGGCCGGCTGGACGAGATCGCCACGATCGCGATGCCTGTTCCGGCGGCCAGCAGGGCTGCCACAAGCGACCAGGCGACGGCGAACCGGATCACGCCGCGTGCCAGCGGCCACTGTTCCTTGGCGCCATAGCCCGGCACGAAGCGCAGCAAAGCGACATTGAAGCCAAGGGTGGCGCTATAGGCCAGGACGCTGGCCCAGGCGAATGAATAGGAATATATCCCGTAGCTCGACACGCCGACCAGACGGGCAATCTCGAACTGGGCGATGCTGGTCAGCCCGGCCCCCCCGACATAGACGATGAGGGCCCAGACACTCCCGTATGACAGGTTGCCGGCGCGCTCGCCGTCGCGTTTCGCAGGGGTTTCGCCGCCTGCCGGCGTGATCGACTCGGGAGAAACCGCGACGCTCGACAGAGTCCTACTGCCGGCGAGCCGGGCAACTGGGCTGCGTTGGTAGCCTGTCAGCATCACTCATCACCCGGTGTTAGGGTTGTGCCCTCAGCCCTCGACCCATGTCAGCACGGACGCCGCGCGCGGCGTTCCGTCCAGGCCCAGCCCTGCATCGCCGTCGACGAGCCGCAATGCGTTCTGCGCCATTTCCCGGCCGGTCGACGCCGAACGCACCACCAGCAGGACCTGGTCGACCGCATTGGCGAGGAAGCTCGCCTCCAGCCGGTCGATCGCCGCCGGCCCGTCGATCACGACGAAGTCATAGGCTTCGCGGAACCGGTCGACCCAATGCGGATCCTGCGGGCTGGCGAGGAAGTGGAGCAGGTTGCCGCCCGGCCGGGGCGGCGGGATGTAGTCGACATCAAGCCCGGCAATGCGCTCGACTGCGTCCGCGATGGGCCGTCCGCAGCTCAGCACGTCGACGATATCGACACTCGCGGCGCCGGTGCGGCCCGAGATGCCGGGCTTTCGCTCGACCGATCCCGCCTGCTCACCGAGATCGATCAGCAGCACGCGCAAGCGCAGGCGCGCGGCCGAAAGCGCCAGGCTCCTTGCGAGCGTCGTCTTGCCTTCGCGTGGAAGCGCGGAGCTGATCAGGATGATCTTTGACGCGCATTTGCCCAAGCCTCTCGGAAGGACCGTGATCAGCAGCGAGCGGATCGCCCGGGCATAGGCCGACATGGGCTGGTATTGCAGCAGATGCTCGATGCGCTTCGCCTGACGCGGCTCGACCTTGGGCACCTCTCCCAGGCAAGGCACGGCCAGAGCCTCCCTGGCTTCGTCCGCACCGCGAAGCGTGTGATCAAGCCGATCGATGCCGATCGCAAGCAGGACGCCGATAATGCCGAACACCATCACGCCCGGCGGAATGAGGAAGGCCGGGTGAAGCGAACTCGGCCGCTCCGGCGGCCAGGCCGAGGACACCACGCTCACATCCGGCTGGACGAGCTGGACCTGCTCGTTCGCGTGCTGCTGGCGGCTCAGAAGCGTATCGTAGAGCTGGGTCACCGCCGCTGCCTGCCGCTCGAGAGCCCGCAGGCCGGACAGGCTTGCCGCGGTTTCGCTCGCCGCCGCCTTCAGGGACTTGAGCTGCTCCTCGATGGATATGGCCTGGGCCTGGAGAATGCGGCCCTCGGCCTCGGTCTGGCTGACCGCCTGATCGATCGCCTGCTCTGTTGCGGCATGCTCTTCCCGCCGCTGCTCCGGCTGAAGCGCCTGGCCGGCAATGGCCGGTGCCGCCTCGCGACGCGCAAGCTCGGCCAGGGTCGCCGATCCGAGCGCCTCGGCCAGCGCTGCCGTGGGCGCAGCTTTCTGGCGCAGCTCCCGGACGTGCGCGAGCCGTTGCTGCGCGGCGGCAAAATCGGACCTCGCCAGCGCCAGTTGCCGGGCGAGCTGGGCAATCTGCTGCCCGGTAATGTCCGGGGTCCCGTCAACGGCCGCGCCGTGGAGCAACCGGTAGGCCTGAAGCTCCTGTTCGGCCCGCGCCACGTCCTGCTTCATTTCGGGCACACGTTTGGCGAGCCAAACGACAAGCTGTTCCGCGTCGGCGCGCTTTCGCTGCGTGACATCCTCGATATAGACCTGCGCCACGGTGTTCGCGATCTCGGCCGCGCGCCGAGGGTCCGAATCCGTCGCGACGACGGCAAGCACGCGCGAGTGCCGCTCCTGGCTGATCGAGACCGAGCGCTTCAACTGTTGCGTGAGAGCACTCTCGGCGGCATCGGCGGAAAGATCCTTGACGGAGCGCCGGAAAGGTTGCGTGAGCGCCGCCCAGGCGGCCCCGACCTCGTCGCCGATGCGATGCGACCAGGATTGCGGCCCGCCCGAAACCGATACCTCATCCTCATGCGCCAGGCGCAACGCCGCAGCGACGCGCCGCAGATGCGCGCCGGACGACAGCACCGCCAGATGGGTGTCGATCGCCACCTCGTCGAAAGCCTGCGAGACTGCGGCGGGGCCATTCGAACCTTCCGCCGGGCGGTTCACGATGATCTGCGTCGTCGCGGTGTAGGTCGGCGATAGCATCAGGCCGATGATCGTCATCACGCCGCCGCCGAGCAACATCATGGCAAGGATCAGCCAGCGCCGCCGCGACAGGATGTTGAAAATCCGCCGGATCGGCAGCTGCCCCGGCGCCGGGCCGATCGCCGGCCTCGCCGTCCGCGCCATCGGTTCGAGCAGCGGCAGATCCGGGGGCCGCGTCGTCGCGACGATCCGTTGCACCCGGCTGGTCAGAGGTTCCATGATCAGCTCCCCTGCAATCCGAATTCGAATGCCTCGATCGCTGCCGAGACCGGCGGGCCTTCGACCTCGTCGAGCCAGGCTTCAAGCATCAGGACCGCCCAAAGCGCGAGCGCGTGATCGCGGCGGCCGCTCAGATGGGCTTCCCAGCAGGCTCGGACGGCCGCCACATCCAGGAGATCGTGACACCGCAGCCGCGTCTCGGACAGGAGATCGCCGGCCCAGGCGCGCAGCGGCCCCCGCAGCCAGGCACAAACGGGCACGTCGAACCCTTGCTTGGGCCGTTCGAACAGGCGCGGCGGCACATAACGCGCCAGCACCTGGCGCAAGATCCATTTGCCCTGGCCATGGCGCACCTTGAGCGCCGTCGGCAGGTGCCAGGCGAACTCGACGACGCGGTGGTCCAGAAGCGGACAGCGGGTTTCGAGGCTCGTCGCCATGCTGGCGCGGTCGAGCTTCACCAGGATGTCGCTCGTCAAGTAGCCCGCCATGTCCCGGAAAACGAGCTGCGACACAAGATCGTCGAGCGCGGGAGCATCAGGCTCGGCCACCTCCGGCTCGCGGGCCAGCGACAGTGGCGAGACACACGTCAGCCGGTGATAGATGTCCTGGTCGCCATTCGCCGCAAACAGATCGGAAAGCCGGCGCAGGCGGTCGCCGCGCAGCGATTGCCGCAGCCGGTCCGACGCCGGCAGCCGCCCGACGAGCCGCTCGCCCGCGCCATTGGCGAGGGAAGCCAGGATATCCGCCGCGGTCCGGCGGACGAAAGGCGGCATGCCGAGCAACGATGAAAACCGGGCCGCGAGGAAATGCCGCGCGTAGCCGGCAAAGCATTCGTCGCCGCCATCGCCCGACAGCGCGACCGTGACGTCCTGGCGCGCCAGCCGGGAGACGAGCAGGGTCGGTATCTGGGACCAGTCGGCAAAGGGCTCGTCCCAGACGCGCGGCAGTTCGGGGATGACATCGCGCGCTTCATCGGGCGTCAGGCGCAGTTCGGTATGGTCGGTGCCGATGTGGCGGGCAATGTCGCCGGCCGCGGCCGATTCGTCGTAGCCCCGTTCCTGAAAGCCGATCGTGAAGGTGCGCACCGGACGATCGGACTGGGCCTGCATCAGCGCAACGACGGTCGAACTGTCGATTCCGCTCGAAAGGAACGCGCCAAGCGGCACGTCGGCGACCATGCGCTCGCGAACGGTGAGACGCAGCAATGCGTCGAGTTCCTCGACGATCTCCGCATCGGAGGCCCGGAACGGAGCACTCCTTCCTCTCTCGGCCACATCGGCCAGGGACCACCATTGATGGACTTCAGCCTTGAGAGCGGCGGTGCCCGGTGCGCCGGTCATGTCGTCGGCGCTCACGGACAGGCTGGCGCCGGGCGGCAACTTGAAGACATCCTGCCAGATGCAGCAGCGATCCGGCATGGCGCCGCGCGCCAGCATGGCGGCAACCGCCTGCCGATCGATCCTGGCCTCAAAGCCCGGGAAGGCACGGATCGCCTTGAGCTCCGAGGCAAAGACAAGGGCGCGCCCGATACGCGCCACGTAGAGGGGTTTCTTGCCCATCCGGTCGCGCGCCAGGTGAAGCATGCGCGCCTCGCGGTCCCACAGCCCGAAGGCGAACATGCCGGTAAAGCGCCGGAGCGCGCGCTCCAGCCCCCAGCATTCGATGGCGCAGAGCATCACCTCCGTGTCGCTGCTGCCGCGGAATCTGTGCCCGATATCCTCCAGTTCACGACGCAGCGTGGCGAAATTGTAGACCTCGCCATTGAAGCTGATCACCAGCCGTCCGCTCGCTGAGAGCATCGGCTGGTGGCCGGCCTCGCTCAGGTCGACGATCGCGAGACGCCGATGGCCGAGCGCGATGCCGGCGGCGTGGTCAGCCCAGAAGCCGTCGCTGTCCGGCCCGCGATGGCGGATGGACGCCGTCATCGGCTTGATGGCGCCGAGCGCCCTGGTGTCGGCGGCGTTGGGGGGCAGAAGGATACCCGCAATTCCGCACATCCTGTCATCTCCCGTAATGAGCGGAGGCCGTCCGCCTTCGCGTGCACCCTTCGGCCAGACACAGCGCGAGGGCGAACCAGAAGATCGGGTGGCGAAGGACGAAATGGCTCAAACTGAACACCGACAAGCAGCAGATCAGCGCCGAAAGCGCGTCGACCCGGGCTTGCAGCGTCAGCCACAGCGTGCTGCCGATGAGCCATGCCAGGGCGGCGAGGGCGAGTACCCCGCCTTGCGTGTACAGGTCGAGGGGCGTGCTGTGCGCCTCGAACGGGCCGGGCTTGTTGCCCGGGTTCGGGCCGGTGGGGCGCTCGGAATGCGGCCCCGGCCCCAGGCCGAACGACGCCGATTCCCCACCCCTTATCAGCGCCTCCTTCCAGAGAAGGAGACGCAGGTTGGCCGTGGCCACGGTGCCGTCCCCGCCCTTGTCCTTGGCCAGGCTCTTGGCGAAGCCTTCCGTTTCGCCCGCCGTGGCGACGGCATAAGGCAGCAACGTGATCGCGGTCGGCGGAGCCGCCAGGATAAAAAGCACCGCCGCGATGTAGCGCACGCCGCTTCCCGACATGACGAGCCAGGCGCGCAGCCGCAACCCGATCAGGAAGAGGGTGGCGATGACGGTCGCGATCAGGAAAGCGTCGCTCTTCGTCAAGCGCCCGAAGATCACGGGCAGGATCGCCAGGGCGAAGCCGGAAAAACGGCCAAAGCCGGTTTCCGCGCTCATCGCCAGATGCAGCGCGATCGGGCCGAGGGCGGCGCAATAGAGCGCGGCCTGGTTCGGGTTCTCGGACCAGCCGCGGAAGCGATCCCAGTACCATGGCTCCAGCGGGCCGCGCGGGAGCACCCCCCAGCCGATCGCGATCTGCACGACCAGGCCGATATTGCCGAAGATGATGGCGAACCACGCCGCCTGCCGCAGGCGGCCGTCGCTGTCCGGCTCGACGAAGACCAGGATCATCACACAGGCGATCAGCAGATAGGCCATCGCGTCGTGGATCATGTTGCCGAGATTGAACTGCGAATCGAAGAGCATTCCGATGATGGCGCCGATGCTCAGGGTGAGCGCGAACGCGACCCAGAAAACGCTCATCCGGGTCAATGCCGGGCTGGCGCCCATCGGGTACCCGGCGATAAGCCGCGCCACCGACAAGCCGATCCACAGCGCGAGGCAGCACTCGCCCATGCCGATCGGCAAGCCCGGCAGGCGGAGCTGCGAGGCGGAGGAAAATATGACCCCCGCGGCCAGGATGGCATTGCGGATCATTCGCTTTCTCCGATACGGTGGGGCGCGCCGGCCTGTTCAAGGGCCGGCGCGCGCGCATTGCCGCCGCGCTTGTGCCTCGCCTCCTGCCGCGACAGGACCTCGCGGTAGAGATCGGCGTATTGCCCGACGATCGACGGGAGCCCGAATTCGCGCCGGACGAGTTCAACGGAACGACGGCCCATATCCTGCGCGGCCCGCCGATCCGCGAGAACGTCGAGGATGGCGGTGGCGAGCGCGCCGGGGTCGCGCGGCGGCACGAGAAAGCCGTTCGAACAATGCGTCACCACATCGCTGCAACCCGGCATGTCGGTGGCGACGATCGGCAATCCCGCCAGGCCCGCCTCGAGCAGGACGCGCGGAATGCCCTCGCGGTACTCGGTCGGCAGAACGAACACGTCGGCAAGGCCGAGCAGGGCCGGCACGTCGCTCCTTGCCCCAAGCGCCATCACATGCGGCGCCTGCCGGTCGATCTCGTCCTGGGCAACCGCGAACGGGCCTTCACTTTCCCGCGATCCAATCAGCAAAAAGCGCACATTCGGACGCCTCGCCCTGACCTGGGAGACCGCTTCCAGCAAGGTCGGAATGCCCTTCTGCCGCGTCAGCCTGCTGACCGTGACGACGATTTCCGCTGTCCCGAGGCCGAGTTGCAGTCGCAGCGCCGCCAAGGCGGCATTGTCGGCACGCGATCGCTCAAAGCCCGCAATGTCGATGCCGGATCCACGGATCAGATGCGCACGGTCCGGCCGAACGAGATGACGGCGCTCGAAGAACGCCTTGTCGTCGCGGTTCTGGAAAACCGTCGCGGCGCTCCATCGCGAGACGGCCCATTGCAGGGCGCAGTAGACCGGCCGGAGAGCAAGAGCCCGGGGCGCGCCGGAGGAGAACACCCAGCCCATGCCGTTGATGGTGCGCACCACCGCGACCTTGCCGCGTGCCGCGAGCGGGGCGAGCAGGTTGGGCTTGGTATCGAAGGACTGGACGATATCGGGGCCGGTTTCCGCAATCAGTCCCGCGAGTTGGCGGATGGCGGCGAGATCGGCGCCGCGGCTGTCGAACCGGTCGAACCGATAGCTGCGATGGGCGAGGCCGGCACGCTGGAAAGCCGCGCCATCCCCCGTCGAGGCCGCGGTGATGCGAAAGCCACGCTCCTGCAGTGCCGCGAGAAACGGGATGCGCAGCGAATGATCCTCGCCCCCGACGCAAAGCACATGTCGCATCATTCGATGCCTCCCGCCGGGAACTGGAACGGCCGGGGCCTGGCCCCGGAGCACACGTATTCGGCCAACCTTCTCGACCGACGGCCCTTGCCAGCGCGCTCCCGCCTCACCGGAACGCGACCGGCACGGGATCACGGTATGGAGCAGGCCGTGCACTGTCCTCATTCATTTGGATGATGCCGGGTGCCTGGCGCGCGCGTTACGCGTTCCTGGAGCGATATTTCCTGGAGCGATATTTCGAGCGGTATTTCCCGGCCACCGGGCTCATGACGCGCGCGGGTGTCGGGCAGCGGTGCCGGCCCTGCTGACGAGGCGCGCACGGGAACGCTTAACGCGCGAAAGGCGACTAGTCCAAAACGCCTAGTGTGAATGTCAGGCTATCCGCATGAGCCGCCGGCATTGAAGCTGCTGATGTTGCTACAGAAGCGCGAGGAGCCGCCGCTATGCCATTCCTTACCGGATATGCCACAACGCCTGCGTCTCGGCAGATGCCGATGCCTCCCGCTGCGGCTTTGAATGCCGACCCCATCGAAATCTTTCCCCCCCGCAGTCGACAATGGATCGGAGCAGCCGGGCGCCGCTCCGAAAAACAGCTACTGTGGCGCGGTGGTCCTGGGCATGCTCGATCGCATCGGCTGCGGCTATCTCGTCCTTGAATCCCGCCGGAAAGTCGTCGAGGCAAACGCCAGCGCCCGCCAAATCCTTGGCAGCGACGGCAATACCGTCCAGACCCTCGATCAACTGACGAGCGCGTTCAGGCGGCTGATGGATCGCGCGCCGAACCGCCCCTCGCTCGGCTCCTTGTCCTGGGTCGTTGTCTCGAGCAAGGATGACGCGCCTCTCGTCCTCAACCAGATCGCGGAAGACATGCCGGATGGCGCCAGCGTGGTCATGCTCGTCGACCTCGATGTTCATCTCGAGCCCAACCCTTTCATGCTTCAGCGCATGTTCGGCCTGACCATGGCCGAGACGCGTCTGGCGCTGCAGATGGCGCGCGGCGACATACCGGCGGACGTCGCCCGCGACCGGCGCCTCAGCCGGACCACCGTCCGTTCCCAGCTGGCATCGGTTTTCGCCAAGACCCAGACGCGGCGCCAGGCGGAGTTGGTGACCTTGCTGGCGCGTATCGCAGTCCTGCCGTGAGTGTCGGATTAAATCTCGCGGGCCGCTCCGAACCACAGCCAACCGGCGTGGTTGCGGCAAGTCCGCCGCGCCGCAGACCACGCGGGTGGGCGGCGGCCTGGACGGCATTTGCCGTTGTCGGCATCGCCTCGATCGTGCCGGGGCGCCTCATGTTCAGGACCGGGCTGCCGCCCGAACTCGAACATGTGCTCGCCTATGCGGCCGCCGGCGGGGTTTTCGCCGTGGTCTACGGGCGCAAGAGCGCGCCGGCATCGCTCGCGCTGCTCGGCCTCGGCGCGGTCGGCTTCGAACTGGCCCAGAATTTCGTTCCCGATCGCATGCCACGGGTTGTCGATGCTGCCTGTAGCGTGACCGGCAGCCTGATCGGGATCACGGGCGGACTCATGCTGCGCTGGCTGTGGTCGAAGCGGCATGGGATTTGGCGTGGCCGGCCGGCCCTGTGATGTCGCGGATCGGCACGATTTCAGCCGGAGATCATCGCGGGAGCGCGGCGAGATGCCCTTCGATGACGCGGTTTGCGTCAGGGCGCGGGGCGGGCATGCTGGCGAGCACGGCGTCTGTGATCTTGTCCAGGGCCAGCTTGAAGCCCTCGGCATCGACACTGCTGACGCGGATCATCGGCAGCCCGGCCGCGCTGACCAGATCCGAAACGAGATCGACATGGCTCACGTGGTCCAGGCTGTCTTGCAGGTTGATCTCGAGAAGCCGCTGGAAAGCCCCGATATTCTGCCGTCGATTCCGCAGTCGCGCCTCGAGGAGCGCCCTTGGCGCCTCGAACCGGATGAGCAGGTCGGGTCGCGAGACGCTATCGAGTGCGCGCATGACGCGCTGACGGTCGGTTTCGCCACTCAGCAAGACGAGCGAGGTCACCGCCTGAATCCAGCCCTGGTCAAAAATGGTGATCGTATTGGACGATTGAGCCGCGCACCACTCGCGGTGGAGCAGGGCCAGATGCCAATGCATGCGGACGAACCAGTGGCGATCCCTCGGGGGCAGGATCCTGAGCACGCTGTCCACGTCGGCCATCGGGCCGGCTGCGGTCCGGAAGCGGGCGCTGGCAAGGCACTTGAGGACGGCTCTTTTCAGCGGATTGGCCCGGACACCGATGAAAGGGGTCACGGCATAGCCAAGGTCCTGCAAATGGGTAGCCAGGGCGGCAGCCATCGTCGTCTTTCCTGCCCCGGACGGACCGAACATCTCCAGAATCATTGCGATCCCTTTCCTCTTGCCATGTTCGTCCCGGCTAACGGATTTGAGATGCCCTATATCCATTCACGCAGTAATATATCATCTTTTCCTATGTCTTTCTTCAGGTCATATTCCATCTTTCTTCTTATGTTTCTGTCTTTATCTTTCATATAGATGGAGTGAAACTCGATATAGGCCGCGTATAATTTACGATGCGCCCTGCTTTCGATCATATCGAGTAAAAGCTCATACTCCGCTCCCTCGACATCCATTTTCAGGATGACGACATCATAGAATTGGCTCTTATCCAGAATTAACTGCGACAGCGAGAAGGTTTCCACGATATCCGCCGCCGTATTATCCGTCTGGTACAGGCTGTTATTGTGCTCCGGAACGATCGAGCGACCTTCGTAGATCGGCTCTGCCCGGTCAGACGGCGGGCCGAACAGCCGGGCGAAGCCATCACGCACGCTCGCAGCCTTGGCGATGATGTCGATATTGGCGCCGGAACGATCGCGCAATGCTTCCAGATAGGGAATGCAATTCTTGTTTGGCTCGATCATGATGTAGTCGAAATGCTCTTTTCTATAGTATTTGCTGAAAAACTCGTATCCCTGTCCAATATTTGACCCGCAGTCTATGAACAGTCCGCGTCCGTGCTTTCCGTTCCGGATCTTGAGCAGCACGCCCCTGGCATCGGCGGCGACGGCGACCCGCAGGCGCAGCGAGCGAACCGGTTCGATCAACGACAAGGCCGACAGTTCCAGAAATCGGCGCGCGCCCTCGTTTTTGAGGACACGCGCGGATTGTTGAAGCCTGGCCGAAAACCTGGAACTGAAATGGCCCGTTGGCCCGATTGAGGCGTTAGCCATTCTTTCCTCCATGGCCGCGATATTTCTCGAGGGATATCGTGGCTCGCGAGGCCCGCGCCCGATCTTCACCGCCCAAGCCTGGAACCCCCTGATCGATGGCATTCCGCCTGCGTTCCCCATCCTGAGCGGCCGCGCACCACGCGAGACAGGACGGGAAATTAGGCAGGCCCCCTGTCAACGTCATCGTACGTTCGAAGGATGCGGCCGTGCCGTGCGGGCGCTCCCAGGAAGAAGAGCATCGCCGCATGTGGATAGCGGTCTGTCCGTGGCTGGCGAGCTCTGTCGGCGCGCCCGGTCTCATCATGCAAACGAACGAAGACAGTGGTTTACGGCGCTCCTAACATTTCATCATCAAATTTAGCCGGAGCGGCTAATGGCCGCCAACCAGTCATGGGAGGCTCGGATGAAGGCTGTGATCCAATGTGGTGGCAAAGGCACCCGCCTGCGGCCGTACACCTCGGTCCTGCCGAAGCCATTGATGCCGATCGGCTCGCGGCCGGTCCTGGAGTTGCTGCTCAAGTGGCTGCGCCGGAACGGCATTCAGGAGGTCTTCGTCACGACCGGCTATCTCGGCCATCTCATTCGCAGCTTCTGCGGTGACGGCGCGCAGTGGAATATGAAGATCACCTATACCCAGGAGGTCGAGCCGCTCGGCACGATCGGCCCGTTGTCGCTGGTGCGCGACCAGCTCGACAGCACATTCCTCGTCCTCAACGGCGACGTGCTCACCGATATCAGCCTCAGCCGGTTCGCCAGCTTTCACCGCAGCCATCCGGGCCCGGTGACCATCGCCACGACTATCCGGACCACCAAGATGGATTTCGGCGTCATCGACGAGGTCGATAGCGCGGTCAGGATTTTCCAGGAAAAACCGGCATTGGCTCATCTGGTGAGCATGGGCCTCTACTGCATGGACCCGGAAGTGTTCGACTTCATCCCGCACGGCGTGCCGTTTGGCTTCGACGACCTGATGTATCGCATGCTGGAGAACGGCACGCCCGTGCACGTCTTCAAGCATGACGGCGTGTGGCTCGACATCGGCCGTGTCGAGGATTTCCACAAGGCGCAGGACGTCGCCTGGGACGAGCAATCGCTGGACATCGCAGCGCCCGCACCGGTCGCGGCCTGACGACGCTCAGCCAGGCCGGCGCCGGCGATCCATCCGTGATGTCAAATGGAGTGTCCCATGCTTCTGGTCTCCGAACCCATTGTGGGTGAAGAAGAGAAGGCAGCCCTCGCCGACGTCATCGACAGCGGCTGGCTGACCATGGGAGACCGGGTGCGGGCCTTCGAGCAGGCTTTTGCCGAAGCCCATGGCGCGGCGGATTCCGTCGCCGTCAATTCCTGCACGGCGGCGCTTCACCTCATCCTGCACGCGCTCGGCCTCGGGCCGGGCGACGAGGTGCTGGTTCCGGCCCTGACCTTCGTCGCGACGGCCAATTGCGTGCTCTATGTCGGCGCCACGCCGGTCTTCGTCGACATCGAGTCGGCGGACGTGCCGCTGATGTCGCTCGCCGATGCCGAGGCGCGCTGCACGGCGCGCACGAAAGCGGTGATTCTCGTCCATTTCGCCGGTTATCTCCCCGATCGCGAGGCCTGGCAGGCCTTCGCACGCAAGCGGGGCCTGATGCTGATCGAGGATGCCGCGCACGCTCCGGGGCTGCGCCAGGTCGGCACGTTCGGCGAAGCCGCCGCCTTCAGCTTCTACGGCAACAAGAACATGACCACCGCCGAGGGCGGCGCGGTCATCGCCCGCGACGCTCATCTGCTCGAGACGATCCGGCAGGCGCGCGGGCATGGCATGACCAGCGGCACGCGCCAGCGCCTGAACGCGCGCACGCCGACCTATGACGTCACCATGCTCGGCTTCAATTACCGCATGAACGAATTGCAAGCGGCGATCGGGCTCGTGCAACTGCGGAAACTGACGGCCTGGAACGAAATCCGGCGCGCTCTGGTGGCGCAGTATCGGCGCGCCCTCGCGGAATATTGTCCATCGGTGACGGCGCCCTTCGCGCAGCCCAGGACGTCCAGCTTCCACATCATGCCAATTGTCCTGCCGGCCGGGGCAAACCGGCAGGAGGTAATCGGCAAGCTGCGCGACAACGGCATCCAGAC
Source organism: uncultured Alphaproteobacteria bacterium (assembly GCA_937988775.1). Classification (GTDB taxonomy): domain Bacteria; phylum Pseudomonadota; class Alphaproteobacteria; order Rhizobiales; family Beijerinckiaceae; genus CALKHP01. Next base: position 31,284 of record CALKHP010000052.1, on the reverse strand, counting down.
GACGATCCACTATACGCCGGTCCATCTCATGTCGCTGTACCGCGAGCTCTTCCCGGCCGTGCGCCTGCCGCGCACCGAGGATTTCGCCGCGCGCGAGGTCACCTTGCCGCTGCATCCGCGGATGGATGCCGGGACCGTCGAGCGGGTCGCAACCACGCTGGCGCGCGCCGTTCAGGCCGAGGCGACCGCCGAGGCCGTCCCGTGACCTTCCTGCGGCCCCAGATCGGCTACGCCCCGGCAGCGTTCGGCATGAACGCAATGGCGAGCCGCGCCTTCGACCTCGTCGTCGCCGCCGGCGCCGCCCTCGTCTTCGCGCTGCCGATGGCGGTCATCGCCTGCGCCGTCTGGCTTGAGGGCGGCCGGCCGATCCTGTTTGCGCAGACGCGCCTGGGCAGGGGCGGGGCGCCGTTCCGCATGTACAAGTTCCGCAAGTTCAGCGCCAGTTGCGGTACGGACGGTTGCCCGCTGACAACGGCGCGGGACGTCCGGATGACGCCGCTCGGCCGCTTGCTGGCCGCGACCAAGCTCGACGAACTGCCGCAACTCTGGAACGTGCTGCGGGGCGACATGGCGATCGTCGGACCACGCCCGGAATCGCTGGCCTTCGCCGATTGCTTCCAGAACGGCTTCGAAAAGGTGCTCGAGCACAAGCCCGGCCTGCTCGGGCCGAGCCAGGTCCTGTTCCGCCACGAAGGCAGGCTCTATCCGCCCGACAGCGACCCGACGTGCTTCTATCGGGAGGTGCTGTTCCCGGCCAAGGCCCGGCTCGACCTTGCCTATTTCTCGCGTCGCAGCCTCGCCGGCGACATCGGATGGCTGCTGCGCGGCGTGCTGGTCGTCGCGGGCTGGGTCCCCGGGCAGGCCGCGCCCGGCCAGAGATCACCGAAGCTCGCGGAGCCAACGCGGAGGGAACAGACCGATGAACTACAACGGCTTACAGGTGCTGGTGACCGGGGCTGACGGCTTCATCGGCTCCCATCTGACTGAGGCGCTGGTGCGCGACGGCGCCAGGGTGACGGCTCTCGCCCTCTACAATTCCTTCGACAGCCATGGCTGGCTCGACGACCTGCCGGAAGCCGTTCGCAGCCAACTCAATCTGGTGCGTGGCGATGTCCGCGATGCCGCGTTCATCGGGCGCATCGTGCGCGGCCATGAGATCGTCTTCCACCTCGCCGCCCTGATTGCCATCCCGCATTCCTATTCGGCGGCCCAGTCCTATGTCGAAACCAACGTGCTGGGCACGCTGAACGTGCTCGAAGCGGCACGCCAGCACGGCACCGAGCGTATCGTCCATACCTCGACCAGCGAGGTCTACGGCACCGCCCTGACGATGCCGATCAGCGAAACTCATCCGCTTCAGGGCCAGTCGCCCTATTCGGCCTCCAAGATCGGCGCCGACATGATGGCAGAGGCCTTTTCGCGCTCCTTCGGGCTGCCGGTCGTGCTGCTGCGGCCGTTCAACACGTTCGGCCCGCGCCAGAGCGAGCGGGCCATCATCCCGACGATCATTCGCCAGGCGCTCGACCCGGCCTGCACGGCGATCATGGTCGGCGACACCACGCCGATCAGGGACCTGACCTTCGTCGAGGACACCGTCGCGGCCTTCATGGCCGCCGGCAGTGCGGACGGGATCGACTATGGCCATCCTTACAATGTCGGCAGCCAGCGCGCGGTGACGGTCGCGGACCTGATCGAGCTGATCTGCGACCTGAGTGCCTGCGATAAGCCGGTGCAGCATGACGAAACCCGCATGCGACCGATCAATTCCGAGGTCAAGGCGCTGCTCGCCGACGCCTCCCGCTTCGCGCACGAGACGGGGTGGCGCGCGCGCACGAGCCTGAACGACGGCCTCGAGCGGACGATCGCGTGGTGGCACGGCCGCGTGAGCGCAGGCAAGGTCCGCCGCCAGAAGACCTTCATCACATGAGGCCGGCTCCGCGACGCGCCTGGCTCGGGCCGCTCGTGCTGGCCGCGTCTTGCACGCTGGCTCCCTCGCTCATGCCGTGGCCGGCGGCTGCGGCGGAAAGCCTCGCCTCCGCGCAACTGGCGTCGCCACCGGTCGCCATGCCGTTGCCGGCCTATCTGCAACCCGCGAAGGACCCGGCCTTCGGTGTGCCGTTCACGCGCGTGACCAAGCCGGGGCCGCTCGGCGCCGGCATCATCTGCGGCCCTGGCCATTGCAGCCACCGTTATTCGAGCGCCCAGGCCTGGAACGCGGACCAGAGCCTGCTGGTGATCGTCAATGGCTGCAACGGCCTGTGTTTTCTCGACGGGCACAGCTATGTGCCGCTTTTCCGGCGCACGCGCGCCGGCGAATGCGAATGGCACCCGCGCAATGCCGAGGTGATGATCTGCGTCAGCGGCCAGACCGTGTCGTACTGGGCCCCGCGCGCCAATCTCGAACGGCCGGTCTACACCGCCGAGGGCCATCGCAACCTGCAATTCGGCCCCTACAAGGGAAATCCGTCGCTCGACGGCCACCGCATCGTCATTCGTGCGCTCTCGGCAAGTGGCGCTCTCGTCGCCTTTGCCTATGACCTCGCGGCACGCAGGAAATTCCCGGACATCGTCCTCGGCACGCTGCCTGGCAAGAACAATGCCTGCTCCATCTCGCCGCTGGGCGACTATGTCTACTGCCTGCAGAGCCTGCCGGACGAGACCAACCAGACCTTCATCTTCACGGTCGCGGGAAAGCTGGTGCAGAGCTGGACCGAGAACCATCGGCCGGGCCATGGCGACATGACGGTCGATACCGACGGCCACGAAGTCTATGTCGGCATCAGCAAGTCGGAACCCGACCTGTTCCAGGTCATCAAGCGGCGCCTCGATGACGGCACCGTCACCGCGCTGTCGCCTTATAGCGAGGCCCAGCACGCCTCGCTAAGAGCGCTGCAGCGGCCCGGATGGGTTTTCCTGAGCTATTCCGGCGATTTCGACGAGGTCGGCCGTCACCCGGCCTGGGCGCCGTTCGCGCGCGAGATCCTGGCGCTCAAGATCGACGGCAGCGGCGAGATAAGGCGGATCGCGCAGACCAGGAACGCACCGCATGACTACTGGAGCGAAACCCATGCCTCGCCGTCGCCCGATGGCTCGCAGATCATCTGGTCGAGCAACTGGGGGCAGCCGGGTGGTCCCGTCTTCGATTTTGTCTCCCGCCTCGACTGGCCCGACAAGGCCGCCTCCGGGCAATCCGCGAAAGGTCCGTGACATGCTGCCGCTCGCCGCCAGGCCTTCTTTCGTCGCCCTCGTGTCGGGCGTCCTGCTGGCCGTCTGTCTCGGCCACGCGGCCCATGCCGAGAAACCCTATCGGCTTGCGCCCGGCGATGTCGTCGAGGTCGCGCTGGCCGGACTGCCGGAACAGCACCAGCGCGCCACGATCCAGCTCGATGGCACGGTCGCCCTGCCAACGATCGGCTCGGTCATCGTCGCCGGCCTGACCGCGACGGAGTTTCAGGCCCGGATGGAAGCGCTGATCCCGACCAAGGTGTTCCGCTATCGCACGCCGGACGGCCGCGAGCAGGTCCAGGTGGTCAGGCCCGGCGACGTGACCGCCTGGGTCGCCGAATATCGGCCGGTCTACGTCACCGGCGACGTGCTCACCCCGGGCCAGCAGGCGTTCCGGCCCATGATGACGATCCGGCAGGCGATCACGGTCGCCGGCGGCTTCAGCCTGCTGCGCTCCCGCGCCGGCCAGACCGGCCTCGATCCGGTCGATCTCAGGCGCGATCACGACGCGCTCTGGACGGATTACCTGAAGGAGTATTTTCACGCCCTGCGCATCCGCGCCGAGCTGGATGGGCGCGACACATTCGATCAACGCCCGCCCCAGAACTCGCCCCTGCCGGCATCGGTTGCCCTTGCCGTCGCACAGCCGGAGGCTGAATCGCTCAAGCTCTCGAATGCCGACTACCGCTCGGAGCGAAGCTTCCTCGAGCGCGCCGGGAAAGAGGCCAGCGAACAGGTGACCGTGCTGATCCAGCGGGAAGCGGAAGAGGAAAAGGGCGTGCAGGCCGATTCCCAGGAACTCGACCGGGTCAACAAACTGTTCGGAAACGGCGCCCTGGTCAGCACGCGCGTCAGCGAGAGCCGGCGCGCCCTGCTCCTGTCATCCTCGCGCCGCCTCGAAACCACGGTCCAGTTGATGCGGACGAAGTTGCAGGTCGAGGAATATGGCCGCCAGCTCGAGCGCGGCGCCAATCAGAGGCGGATCACGCTGCTGCGCGACCTGCGCGATGCGAATGTGCACGCGGCCGATCTCCGCATCAAGATCCAGGCGATCAGCGAGAAGCTCCGGCCGCTCGGCAATGCCAGTTCCCTGCCGGCGGCCGGCATCAACCAGCGCGCGGAAGTCGTCATCGTCCGCAAGGCGGGCCAGCAATGGCAGCGGCTGCCGGCCACCGAGGATACCGAGGTGGAGCCGGGCGACGTCATCGAGGCGGCGTTCCGCGGTGACGCGGTCGTGCAGTGAAGCCTCGCGGCGACGCATGATGATCGTGGCATAGGTCGGTTTTGCTTTATGTCGCGGCCGGAGGCGGCTTGCGCAGCAGCCCGAAATAGTGAGACCGGAAAGCGGGAAAACGCACCAGCGCGGGATAGAGCGTATTCGTCAAGGGTCCGAGACGATATGCGACGGTGGGGATCAGCGTTTTCGCATGCAGCTCAAGCCGATAGTCGGGAAACAGGCTTTGAATGCGCTGTTTCGTCATCGCCCTGATATTGCCGTTCCAGGGATTGGGGTAGCGCATGTCGTACCAGATCACCGCTCCGTCAGGAACGAGCACGCGGTCGATTTCGCGCGCCACGTTGCCGGCCATGACAGGGTCCAGGATTGACGAGAACACGGTAAATGCCAGGACGAAATTGAAGCGCTGACCGGGAAACGGCAGACGCTCCGCATTGGCTTCCATGAACGATACGGATGGGCATTTCCGGGCCGCCGCCGCGAGCGAATCCGGCAGCAGATCGACCCCGGACAGCGACCCATCGGGAAAGCCAAAGTGCTGCAGCCGCTCGATCAGATCGCCGCGCCCGCAGCCGAGGTCGAGGATGCGATAGCGCGAAAGGGGCCGGACAACCTCCTGATCGAGCAGCCGGCACAGGGCCATGTCGCGATCGCGCACCATGCGCTGGCGCCCGGGGCGTCGCGACCTTTCCGGATCTCCGCGATCCCTTAGGGTATATTTCGCATAGACAGACCTGATGCGCGCGACCTCGGCCGATGACGAGCGATCGCCACCATCGTCGCTGGGCAGTGGAGATTGGGCGCCCGACATTGATCGTCTCCCCGGCTGATCAGCATATTGCCCTGCGCCCTGCCGGTGGTGCTCGAAGCCCGCAACCCGACCTTCATTTGGTAACCGCCGACGCTCTGCGCGGCATCCTTCGAACGAAGGATGCCCTCGCGTTTGCAGCGCTTGCCCGCCCGCCGCGCCAAGCGGGCAGGGGAGGCCGGAGCGAGGCCGGAGCGAGGCCGGAGCCCAACGACCGATCGCTGCATCGTTCATTTGCATGATGAGCGATAAGCGCCGGAGGCGTAGCGATTGGGAGGTTATCGTCGCCCGCCAGCGGCCCCCATTGCAGCAGCGCCACATCCCAACAGAAGGCATCTGCTTGTGATCATCGAGCTTTTGGGCACGTCAGGTGCCGGCAAGACCATGTTTGCCCGTGAACTGTGCCGGAGGCTCGACGCGAGTGGTCTGACGGCGGAATGCGCACGGAGCGGGCAGCCGGATGAGGCAAACCGGGAATTTTCGCGAGCCGGCACCGGCGGCATCGCTGCACGGATCACGACGGCCACTCTCTCGATCCTGCGCCGGCTCGCGCCCGGACGGGAGCGCGAGGTCATCGCCCTGCTGCCGCCGACGCATGCGGACCGGATCACCGGCCTGCGCCGGCATATCGATCGCCTTGATCGCTCCTGGGCGGCGGCTCGCTGCGATGGCATTGCGATCTTCGAACAGGGCTTCGCCCAGACTGTCGGCCTGCTCGCCATGCGCAGCCGGGATCGCAGCGATACGGCCCTGCACGCTGCCCTCGCACTGGTCCCGAAAGCCGATCTGGTCATCGCCATCGATGGGCCGGCCGGCACGCATCCCGAGGTGGGTTGCGGCGAGGACCTCGCCGAGGCGGGCATGGTCGAGCACGTCGGCGACCTCCTGCGCGCGCATGGCACGCCGGTCGTCGCCCTGCGCCTCGACGACGGGATGACGCTCGAGCGCGCACTGGACAGCGCCGAGGAGGCGATCAAGGCAAGACGCGCGGCACTCTCGGAACCAACTGCGACGACCTTGCCCCGGTCGCAGCCCGCGGCCTCCCCCGCGGAGGCGCTGCTGCAGCCGATCGGGCCGGCTGCGCTCCGCGCCGTGCTGCCCTATCTGGTGGGCGCCCTTCTTGCCTTCATGGTCGAATTCCTCGCCGCCAGGGTCATCGGCCCGCACAGCTACGGCATCTATGCCTTCGCCTTCGCCTGGGCGAGCATCGTCGCCTACGGCTCGACACTCGGCTTCAATGTTTCGCTGCAGCGGCTTGTGCCGGTTTATCTGGCACGGCACGAGAACGAGCTTGCGCGCGGCGTGATTCAATATGCCGGCCGCAGGACGCTTGCCACGGCGATGGCGGCAGCCGTGGTCGGCGCGACCTTCGTCACCATGTATCCGGCGCATCTGCGGCAGGAAGTCATCGCGACCTGCCTGATGGGGCTCGCCGCAGCCCCCCTGATCACGCTGCTCCTGGTCGACGGCTCCGTGACGCGCAGCTTCGGCGGCACCCTGTCGGGGCTTGCCATCGAACGCGTCGTCCTGAACGGGCTCGTTCTGGGGCTGATCTTCCTGACCGCCTGGTATCATTTGTGGCCCCGCGACGCGACGCTTGCCATGGGCTCCATTCTCGTCGGAGCAGCGCTATCCGCCATGGTCCTGGCACCGGCCCTGCGCGAGGTCCGGCCGCGAGCCGTGCGCATGGCAGCGGCAAATTACGCGCTCCCGGAATGGCGGTCGTCGATCGCCCCGCTCACCATCATCGTCGGCGCCGAGATCATCCTGAACCGGGCCGGCGTCATCGTGCTCGGCTTCGAGGGAACGATCGACAAGGCCGGGATCTTCGGCATCGCGCTCAGCATGGCAATGCTGACGACACGCCCCCTGGCCGCGGTCGGCAAGTTGATCGAACCGCTGGCCTCCCGAGCTTTTCTCCGCAACGACCGGTTTCGATTGCAGGCGCTGCTCGGCGCCTCGACGGGATTTTCCCTGGTCACGGCGATCCTGATCGCCATCCCGCTCCTCCTGCTCGCCGATCCGATGCTGGACTGGCTCGGCGAGGACTTCGAGTCGGCGACCAATGCTTTCCGCATTCTCCTGATCGGCCACATCGTGGCGGCGGCCTTCGGCCCCCAGCAGCAGCTGATGACCATGGCCGGGCACGAGCGAGCCGCCGCCGCGACGCTGATCGTGGCAGCGACGGTGAACATCCTCGCCACCATCGCGGCGAACCGCCTCTGGGGGATATCCGGAGCGGCGGCGGCAACGGCCGCCAGCCTGGTCGCCTGGAACCTGGCCCTCGCCACGGTCATGCGTCTGCGTCAGCGGATCGGCCCCGGTCTGGCGGTATCGCTCGCCGCTTTTGCGGGCAGCGGCGGCACGGCGCGATCGGCGGTCTGGGACACTGGCCGGAAGAGCGCATCACCGCCATTCGGCTCGTACCGGGAAGGTTCGACCGGCGTGGGTTATGGCAGGCGCTATGTCAAAACCTTTGCCGAGGGCTTTTACGCGATGCAATGGCGGCAGATCGAGGCGCCGCTGCTCAGAAAGGTCTTCGCGGGGCTGGCGGCACGCGGCGCGACCAGATCCCTCGATTTCGCCTGCGGGACCGGCCGCATCCTGGAATTGCACAAGGAGGCGTTTGACGACGCCGTCGGCGTCGATATCTCGCCGGAAATGCTCGCCTTCGCCCGCAGCCGCTATCCCGGCATTCGCCTCGTCGAGGCGGACCTCACCCGGACCGGTGCCATGGAGGCGGTCGGCAACCGGCAAGTCTGCACGGCCTTTCGCTTTTTCCTCAACGCCGAGCCGTCACTGCGCGCGGAAGTCCTCGATGTGTTGAGGAACTGCCTGGTCGAAGGTGGCACCCTCGTGGCCAATTTCCATGGCAACCCGGCAAGCCTGGTCGGACTGGTCTATCCGGTCCGCAATCGCCTCGCCGGACGAACGATCAACAAGCTGATGACAGCAGGCGAGGCGATCGCGCTGCTGGAGGCGCATGGATTCGAGGCCGAACAATTGCATTGGTACGGTCTCTGGCCGCCGGTCTTCCGGCGCGCGCACCGGTTGAACGGATTTTGCATGGTTCGGGCGGAAGCCCTGGGGCATCGGTTCCCTGTCCTGATGCGGCGCTGCCAGACCTTCGTGATCGTCGCCAGACGCCTGTGAGCCAGAGGCCCTGGGGGGTGTCTCGCCGATGGCGGCGGGTTGCGGATAAATGGCTGGTTTTTCCAAGGGGTCGCGGCGTCCGTGCGATCCTGCCCGATGCCTCAAGGCGCTCTGTGCGCGTGCGCAAACTGCCCCACTTTACGCCCAAGGCGCGCGAAGCTCGCTCAGTCCTCCGACTCGGGCAGATACAGACAGATCACCGAGCCATCCGGCTGCTCGCAGAGATGCACGCCGCGATGCGGGCGCGGGGTCACCTTGATGCGGGGATCGTGAAAAGGCACCACGACGCCGTGAGGCGTGAGCCAGCCGGTCGGGAGGCGCCTTAACTCGCCCGGTTGAAGCTGGCGGCAGTCGAGACCAGAACAGCAGTACCAGGGATACCACTCATGCGCTGACGCGGTATTCCAAAGGGACGCCACCAGGACTGTAAGCACAGCACAGCGAGTCATAGGCCGCACCGAAGCCATATTACGGCCGGGGCATTGCATCGCCCGGACAGGACGGGAGTGGCCTAGTGGCGACGTGTCCCTTGGTCCGCAACTCTTCGCTAAGCGGGCCGGCGGCCATCGTCCATTTGGACTGCTCCCGAAATGGATGATTGTCCATCAAGGCTTGGCGACGTGCCAGGCGCCTTGCAGCAGGCCGTCGCCGGTGGCGTCGCCAGACTTCGAATCCTTGCTCCAGGCATAGAGCGGCTTGCCCTTGTATGCCCATTGCTCAGAGCCGTCATCGCGTTTCACGACGCTCCAGTTGGCGGGCGCCTTGGCACCGGCAGCGGCCATCAATGGCGGCCAGTTGGTGGCACATTGCCCGTTGCAGGCCGACTTGCCCGTGGTGTCCTTGTCGAATGTGTAAAGCGTCATGCCCTTGGCGTTGACGAGGGCCTTGCCCTTGCTCGTCATTGCGGTCTTGGCGGGTGCGGCGGATTGCGCCAAGGCGCCCGACATGGACGCGAGGGAAATCACGATGGCGGCAAGCGCCGGACGACCGAGAGATGTCAACATGGAACGAACTCCTGCATGACCAGCGGGAACGCGGCGGACCGCTATTTGTCCCGCGAACCGGCGAGAACTTTAATCGCCAAAAGCGTCAACACCATGCTCCGTTCTGGAACCACGCCGGCTGCTATGCGAGGGTGCGCATGATCTCGCGATAGGCCGGCTCGGGGAAGGCCTTCAGCGTCTGCGTCCGAACGTTGCCGAGCATGCCGAGTTGCAGGTTGAAGCGTGCCGCGACCGCATCGTCTGGCGCCTCATACACTGCGACGAAGTCGTATTTGCCCATGGTGAGGAAGAACAGTTTGAAATCCCCGCCGATATCCTTCAGCAACTGGCGCGCCTTGTTCAGGCGTTCGGGGGAATCCCTGGCGTTGCGCATGCCTTGATCGGTCCAATGGGCGAGCATGATGTAGGTTGTCATGGCATCCTCCTGATGCCCCCGATGGTCCCCTTGATCTGTCGATGAGCGCTACCTGCCGTTGCCCGGCCGTATGGCTCGCGGGCCCCGGCTGGCTCCGTCGGCCAGCAAGCCCACCATAGCATGGTCGGGCACGCCCGATCAGACGCACAAAAGGACGAGGTGACACCGGCCCGGATGATCGCGAGCGGAATCGGTATGAAGCCGCCGAACGGCCCGCTGGGCGGCTGTTGAAGCGCGGCCTCGAAAACAGAAGGTGAGGGACGGGCGGAACGGGGGTATACTCGTCGCATGAACGAGATTGCAGCCCGATATTCGGTGTTGAAGCAATCAGCGGACGCTCATGTGGCCGCCGCCATCGAAGCCCTCGTGCAGCAGGCGCCGGATCACCAGCTCAACCGCATCAACGTGCTCGAGTTCGCGCGTGAGCATGGTTTCGGCGAGGAGCAGGCCATCGGCGCGTTCCTCCACGCGACCCGGCTCGGCCTGTTCGACATGTCGTGGAACGTCCTGTGCCCGGGCTGCGGCGGCGTGCTGGACACCAATGCGAGCCTGAAGACCTTCACGCATGACACCTGTCATTGCGCGCTGTGCGCCGCCGGCTACGAGCCGAGCCTCGATGAAACCGTCGAGGTCAGTTTCACCGTCAGCCCGCGCGTGCGGCGCATCGGTGCCCACGATCCCGATACGCTGCCGATCTGGGATTATACAAGGCAGGTTTTCTGGAGCTCGGGCATCGCCTTTCCGGATGACGCCACGTTCAAGGCGGCGCTCGACCGCATCGTGCTCGATGCCGTCGAACTGGCGGCGGGCGAGAAGATCATCCTGTCCCTGCAACTGCCGGAAGCCTTTCTCATCGTCTTCGACCCGGTGACGCATGCCGCGCAATTCCTGACCGTCAAAGGCGAAGCGACCGACGAGCGGCAGCAACTGACGCTCGTGTTCAACAATGTCCGGGCGCCGACGGGAACGATGGAGCTCCGCCCCGGGCCGCTGCGGCTGACACTCGACAACCGCGCCGGCAGGCGGGTCCTGCCGGCGGTGTGGATCGCCGGCGACGAGCTGCACGACCTGCTCGGCCATCGCCGGCCGTTCCTGACCGCCAAGCGCCTGCTGACCAACCAGACCTTCCACGACATTTACCGGGCCGACACGCTCGACATCGACCAGCGCCTCAAGCTCACCAGTCTCACCTTCCTGTTCACCGACCTGAAGGGATCGACGGCGCTCTACGACAGGGTCGGCGATCTCGTCGCCTATGATCTGGTCAAGGCGCATTTCAGCCTGATCACGACGATTGTCGCCGAGGAGACCGGTTGCGTGGTCAAGACGATCGGCGATGCGATCATGGCGACTTTCCCCTCGCCCGATCGTGCATTGGCGGCGGCCTTGCGCATGCGCGAGGCGATGCGGACCCTGGCCGATGGGGGCGCCGACGACCTGATCCTGAAAATCGGCCTGCACGAGGGCCCGTGCCTCGCCGTGACGCTGAACGACCGGCTCGATTACTTCGGGCAGACCGTCAACATCGCCGCGCGCGTGCAGGGGCTCGCCATGTCACGCGCGATCTTCGCCACCGAGACGATCCTCGGCCACCCCGAGGCGCCGCAACTCATCGCGGGCGCCGGCCTCAGCGCCGCGCCGCAACGCCATGCCCTGCGCGGCATTCCCGGCGAACTGACCGTCTACGAGATCGCCTGACCGAGGGACGGTCGAACCCGCTGCCCTATGTTGCGGGAGTGACCGCGATCCACACGCCAGTGAATCGCGCTCTCGCCATCGGCCCCGTGCTCCGATCAAGGCTTCGGTCTCACTGCAATGGCAGGTTGCTACAATTTTTGGAGCATTCCCTGAGTATTGGAGAGGTCGCGGCGCACCGATCGCTGAAAGCTCATAAGAATCAACGGCGATCTGTCTGGCATAGCGCTTGCTGGAGGTTTCCGGCCTAGTTCTGGATTCCTTGATGGCCTATCAGTTCCTGATTGATTTCGACGGCACGATTGCGCTTACCGATACGACCGATCTCCTCCTGCGCATGTTCGCCGGCCCCGAATGGCTGGTGATCGAGGAGGAATGGGCGCAAGGAAAGATCAATTCGCGTGAATGCCTGGCGCGGCAAGCCAATCTGCTTGCCGCAAGCGACGAGGATATCCGGCGCGCGCTCGCCACGGTCGAGATCGATCCCCACTTTCCGGCCTTTCTCGCGGCGGCGCGCCGGGCGCATGCATCGGCGCAGATCATTTCGGATGGTTTCGATGTCAATATCGCAACCGTTCTCGGCGCGCGTTACGCGGATGTGCCGCGCAGGAGCAACCTGCTGAGGCGCCTCGCCGGCGGCTGGTCGGTGCTGTTCCCCCATGCAAGGCCGCATTGCGAGGCCGGTAGCGGCGTGTGCAAATGCGCCGCCATCGACGGCCGCTTCCCCACCGTGCTGATCGGCGACGGCCGCTCGGATTTCTGCCTGGCGGGCAGGGTCGATTTCGTCCTCGCCAAGGGCAGCCTTGCCGCGCATTGCCGCCAGATGGGCTACGAGCACCGCGCCATCGCGTCTTTCGCCGATGCCATCGCCTGGCTCGAACATGATGCGCTCCTGCGCTTCCCCATCCTCGACTCCAACCTTGCCCTTGGAAGCAACAATGCTTGATCTTTCCCGCGCGGCACCGATGCAGGTTTCACACGATCCCAGCGACGAGGCGTTGCTGGCGCTCGAGGCCGCCTACTGCTCGCATGGCGATACCGTGCACTATATGGACCCGCCGAAGATCTTCACGGGCTGCGAAGGCTCGTACATGCTCGATCGGCACGGCAGCCGCTTCCTCGACCTGCAGATGTGGTATTCGGCGGTCAATTTCGGCTACAAGAACAAGCGCCTGAGCGATGCGCTCCACCGCCAGATCGATACGCTGCCGCAGGTCGCCTCGCAGTATCTCCATCGCGAGAAGATCGAACTCGCCGCGATGATCGCCCGCGATGCCGAGCGCAAGTTCGACCGCAAGGGCCGCGTGCATTTCAACGTCGGCGGCGCGCAGGCGGTGGAAGATTCGCTGAAGATCGTGCGCAACGCCTGTGGCGGCAAGAGCCTGATGTTCGCCTTCGAGGGCGGCTATCACGGCCGCACGCTCGGCGCCTCCGCCATCACCTCGTCCTATCGCTATCGCCGCCGCTTCGGGCATTTTGGCGACCGCGCGCAGTTCATCGAGTTCCCGTATCATTTCCGCGGCCCGAAGGGCATGAGCAAGGAAGAATACGGCCATCTCTGCGTGCAGAAATTCGCCCGCCTGTTCGAAACCGAATATAACGGCGTGCTCGACACCAAGACCGGCCAGGCCGAATACGCCGCGTTCTATGTCGAGCCGATCCAGGGCACCGGCGGCTATGTGGTGCCGCCGAAGAATTTCTTCATCGAACTCAAGAAGGTGCTCGATCAATACGGCATCCTGCTGGTGGTCGACGAAATCCAGATGGGCGTCTACCGCACCGGCAAGCTGTGGTCGATCGAGCATTTCGGTGTCCAGCCCGACGTCATCGTGTTCGGCAAGGCGATCACCAACGGGCTCAACCCGCTCTCCGGCATCTGGGCGCGCGAGGAACTGATCAACCCGACGATCTTCCCGGCCGGCTCGACGCATTCGACCTTCAACGCCAATCCGCTCGGCACGGCGGTGGCGCTCGAAGCGATGAAGATGATGGAGGAAGAGGATTACGAGACCATGGTCTCGGCCAAGGGCGCCTATTTCCTCGACGGCCTGCGGCAGCTCCAGAAGGCGCATCGCATCGTCGGCGATGTCGACGGCCTCGGCATGGCGCTGCGCATGGAGATTTGCGAGCCGCATGACAGTTTCACGCCGTCGAAGCGCCTGGTCGACCTGATGTGCGACGAGGCGATGAAGGCCGATCTGGAGGTTGGCGGTAGGAAATACGGCCTCGTTCTCGATATTGGCGGCTATTACAAGAACGTCATCACCCTCGCGCCGGCACTGACCATGTCGTATGAGGAGATCGACTTGGCCCTGACGCTGCTCGACCAGTTGATGACGCGCGTCGCCTCGGCCTGATGGCATGCGGCTGGTGCGCATCGATCTCGATGGCAGCCTGCCCGCTCAGGCGGCGATCCCGTCGGGCCCGGACTGGAACGGCGCGCATGCCGTCGACATGCGAAAATGGGGCCCCGGCATGCGCATCGTCGCGACCAGGGCCGGCATCAGGCGCTTCATCGAGCGTCTCGGCCCGGTCGGCGATGCGCCGGAGGTGATCTTCTACGGCTCGGGCGATTTCCATCACCTGAGCGCCGCGCTGCTTGCTCGGCTCGATCGCCCGGTCACGGTGATCCATTTCGACAACCACCCGGACTGGACGGCGTTTCCGCCGAGTTTCAACTGCGGCGGCTGGGTGGCGCGGGCATTGGCGCTGCCGCATGTCGCGCGCATCATCACCATCGGCCCGTGCAGCGACGATTTCGTCTGGCCGGAAGCGAAGCTGGCCGGGCTCGGCGCGCTCCGGCGCGGCCGCCACGAGGTCTATCCGTGGGCGCGGCCGCCATCCTTCGTGCTCGGGCATTATGGCGATGGCCCCGGTCGGCGCCAGAACGGCCGCCACCTGCACTGGCGCAACCTCGCCGACGAGGACTGGCCGGACTTCCTCGACGACCTCGTAGCGCAACTTCCGGCGATGCCGCTCTACATCACCATCGACAAGGATGTGCTGCGCCCGCGCGAGGCCCGGACCAACTGGGACCAGGGCCGCATGTCGCTCCAGGGGCTGAGCCTGGCGCTGGAGCGTCTCGCGGGCGCGCGCGCCATCGCCGGCGTCGATATCTGCGGCGAGTATTCGCTGCCGGCGTTCTCCGATCCGTTTCGCCGGGCGCTCGCCTATGTCGATCACCCACGGCTTCCGGCCGCCACGAGCGCCGACCTTGCCGTCAATGCCCACACCAACGCCGCCCTGATCGCGTCTTTCCGCCGCCTTCTTGGCTGACAGTCACGCCACTTGAGGCCCTTGCCGCGCCATGAGCACACATCCGATGATCCATGATCTTGCAAGCCCGTCCGATGCCGATGACCGCAGCATCCTGCTGCGCGGAAACGGCATCGGCATCCTGCTGATCCACGGGCTCGGCGGTACGCCGATCGAGATGAAGGCGACGGCGCGCGGCCTCAACAAGGCGGGCTTTACCGTACTGTGCTGCCAGCTCGCCGGCCATCGCGGCACCGAGGCCGATTTGCTCGCCACCGGCTGGAAGGATTGGTATGCCAGCGTCGAGACGGCGCTGGCGCGTCTTGAAGCGATGTGCGGTACGGTGTTCGTCGGCGGCCTGTCGATGGGCGCGATGCTCGGCCTGCTGGCGACGGCGCAACGCCCGCGCAAGATCGCCGGCTGCCTGTGTTTCGCGCCGACGCTCTGGTATGATGGCTTCTCGATCTCGTGGACGCGGATTTTCCTGCGGCCGCTGATCGCCACGCCGATGGGCCAGCGCTACCGCTTCGTCGAGCATGAGCCGTTCGGCGTCAAGGACCAGCGCATCCGCTCGGCCATCGTCAAGGCGCTGCATTCGGGCGACAGCGCCGAGGCCGGCCTGCTCGGCACGCCGTCGCAATCCCTGCAGCAATTCTGGCTGATGATCGACGTCGTCCGCAAGCAGCTCGGCGCGGTGACCGCGCCGGTGTTCATCGCTCATGCGCGCGAGGACGACATCGCGTCGCTGCGCAACGCGATCTACCTGCAGAAGAAGCTCGGCGGCCTTGTCGACATGCTGGTGCTCGACGACAGCTATCATCTCGTCACCCTCGACCGGCAGCGGGATATCGTCGTCGATCGCGCCATCTCCTTCGTGCAGTTTGCCGCCGAGCGGCAGTCGCGCATCAAGGCGCGGCAAGCCGCGGCGTGAGCGCCGTGGCGATGGCCGGCCCGGCCGCCCCTGCGCTGGCGAGCCGCTACACGGCGCGCATCGTGGCCGGCGTGCATGCGCTTGATCGCAGCGCGTGGGAGGCGCTGTTCCCGGGCGAGGCCGAAAGCCACGCTTACTATGGCGCCTGCGAGACGGCCGGCCGGGCCGGCTATGTCTTGTCGGCCGCGGCGGTTTTCGCCGGCGGCCGCATGGTCGCCGCCGTGCCGTTGTTCCAGATCGATTTCCGGCTTGATTCCTCGCTGCAAGGCCGGTTGCGCCCGCTTGGCGCCTGGCTGGTGCGGCGCCTGCCGGGGCTGATGGTCCTGCGCGTGCTCGGGCTCGGCTCGCCCTTGGCCGAGCGCTGCCATCTCGGCCTCGCGCCCGATCTCGATGCGCGCGCGCGCGAGCAGGTGCTCGCCATGCTCCTCGCGGCGGTTGACGCGCGGGCGCGCGCGGTGGGCGCGCGCCTCGTGGCGCTCAAGGATGTGGCGCAGCCCGATGCGGAGCGCCTCGACGCCTGCCTGCGGCGCCATGGCTTTGCCCGCACGCCGAGCCTGCCGGTCGCCACGCTCGATCTGCCCTCGGGCGGGCTCGAGGAGTATCTGGCGCGGCTCTCGAAGGCGACGCGCAAGGATATCCGCCGCAAGCTCAAGGGCGCGGGCGGCATCCGCGTCGAGCGGCGCACGGAAATCGAGGATGTCGCCGACGAGATCGACGCGCTCTATCAGGAGACGCGCCTGCAAAGCCGGTTCGATTATGGCGATCTCGAAACCCTGCCGCCGGATTATTTTCGCGCCGTCTCGCGCGCCCTTGGCAGCCGGGCGGTGATGATGCTCTATTATGTCGGCGAGCAACTGGCGGCGTTCAATCTGTTGCTGATCGAGAAGAACCGCGTCATCGACAAGTTCCTGGGCATGCGCTATCCGCTGGCCCGCGAGCATGATCTTTATATCTTGAGCTGGATCGAGAACGTCAAATTCGCCCTGACGAGCGGCGCGCCCGCGTTGCAGAGCGGGCAGACCGCCTATGCCGCCAAGCTGCGGCTCGGCAGCCGTCTGACGCCCTCCGCGATCTATTTCAGGCACCGCAACCGGGTCGCGCAGGCCTGCCTCGCCCTGTTTGCCCGCCTCGTGCCTTTTGACCGCATGGACCCTGACCTGAGAGCCCTGAAAGGCCGGACGACATGAGAATATCGCGTCGATCGGGTGTGAGCAGTCGGCGCAGGAGCCTGTGGCGTCGGGCTGTCGGCGGCCTGTGGCTGGCGCTGCTCGGCCTGGCCCTGCCGGGCGCCGCGCTGGCCGCCGACGCCTCGCCGTTCAATCCGCTTCCCGTCGGCGAATGGATCGTCTCGGTCGGCGGCACGGTGCAGGTCGGCCCGTCCTATGACGGCGCGAACAGCGCGCGGCTCGGCCTCATGCCGAGCATCAGCTGGCGCCGTGCCGGCGAGCCGCGCGGCTTTTCGGCCCCCGACGACAGCCTCGACTACGCGCTTGTCGAAAAGGATGGCTTCAGCTTCGGGCCGGTGGCGAATTTCCGGGCCGGGCGCTATTATAGCGACGAGCACGACCTTTTCGGCCTGCGCAAGATTCCCTGGACGCTCGAACTCGGCGGCTTTGCGCAATACTGGCTGATGGCGGATGTCATGCGCGCGCGCGTCGAACTCCGGCAGGGGCTGCATGGCCATCACGGGCTCGTGGCGGATTTCTCGCTCGATGGCGTGCAGCGCTTTGGCCGCTTCCAGGTTTCGCTCGGACCGCGCATGACGCTCGGCAGCAACGCGTTCATGGAGAAGAATTTCGGCATTTCAGCCGCCGAAGCCGCCATGAACGGCCGGGTGGTGGCGTTCAGCCCCGGCGGCGGCATCAAGTCGGTCGGCGTGATGCTGGCCTCGAATTATGACTGGAACGATGCCTGGAATACGGGCGTGTTCGTCCGCTATGACCGGCTGCTTGGCGATGCCGCCAAGAGCGGCGTGGTGGCGACGCTTGGCCAGCGCGACCAGCTCACCGTCGGGCTGACGCTCATTCATTCGTTCAAGATCGGCTTTTGACGAGATGGTGGCTCGCTATGATCGCCACCTTGAATAACCTCTCCCTGAGGTGGCGGCTGGTCCTTGCTTTTCTTGCCGTCAGCGTGATCCCGGTCCTGCTGGCGAGCTATATCGCGGCAAATGCGATCGAGGATGTTTTCCAGCGCAATATCGAGAACTGGCTCAGCGAGACGGCGAGGTTCCTGTCGGGTGAGACCAAGGAGAGCCGCGACGAAGCGGAAAAGGCGGCCGCGATCATGGCGACGGCCCTCGATACCAGCCTTGGCTCCGGCCCGATCTCGCCGGCCGTGGTGGAGCCGCTGGGCAAGCTGCTGATCTCGACGGGCTATGATCTCGTCCGGGTGCTCGACGGCACCGGCCAAACGCTGTTCGCGGTCGGCGACGTGCAGCTCAACGACCAGCCGCCATTGCGCAACGGCTCCTCGATTTCCGTCGCACAACTCGGCGACAAGGACCGGCTCGTCATCGGCGCGGTGCGCATGTTCGGCGATCCCCGCCAGCCACGGTTCGTTTTCGTCGCCAACCTGATCGACCGCAGCCTGTTCGGCGTCACGCGAAACCTGTCCTCGGTCTCGCTGCATGTCTACCGCATGGCCGGCCGCAACCCGGCCAGGATCGTCGATGACGATGTCGTCCTCGGGCATAATGAAATTCCGCGCAGCGTCGTCGCGGCGCTGGCCGCCGGCGCGCCGAGCACCGTCTACACGGCGACGTCTCATGCCGCGATCATCGCCTATGCGCCGCTGCGCGGCACGGATGGGCGACTTCTGGGCGTGATTGCCTGTGGGCTTTCCGCGACATCGGACCTTTTCGAGCAGCTTGGCCGCTGGACGCTGTTCCTGGCGCTTGCAGGGCTCGCCGGCGCGATTTCGTTTCTCGTCGCGCTTCTGGTGGCCGGCAGGATCGCCCGGCCGGTGCGGAATTTGACCACCGGCGTCCGGAACGTCGCGGAGGGCTCCTACGATGCGCATGTGCCCGAGGAAGGCGGGCGCGAAATCGCCGGCCTGGCGCACGGGTTCAACGCCATGGTCGAGCAGCTGCGGCGCCTGAACGCGATGGAGGCCGAGATGCGCCGCCAGCAGCAGCTGGCGGGGCTTGGCGAGGCGGCGGCGGTGATCGCGCATGAGATTCGCAACCCGCTCGGCATCATCCGGACCTCGACCGAGGTCGTGCGCCTGAAATCGCATCTCGGGCCGGAAGAGGACCGCTTGCTCAGCTTCGTGCTCGACGAGGTCCGGCGTATCGATCGGCTCGTCGTCGACATCCTCGATTACGTCAGGCCGAGCCATCGCGAGCATGAGCAGGTCGACCTGCGCGATGTCCTGGCGCGCGCGGGCGAGGCGCTGGCTATCACGATGACGGAGAAGAATATCGACCTCGATCGCATCGCCGGCGATGTGCCGTTGCTCATGGAAGGTGATCGCGACCAGCTTTATCAGGTCATTCTCAACCTGCTGCTGAACGCGATCGATGCCATGCAAGAGGGCGGGCGGATCGCGATTTCCGGTGAGGCCAAGGCCGGGATGCTGAACCTTTCCATCGCCGATAGCGGCAGTGGCATCGAGCCCGAGGCCATCGAGCGCATTTTCGACCCGTTCTTCACCACCAAGGCGCGCGGCACCGGGCTCGGTCTCGCCAAGGTGCAAGCGATCGTCGTCAATCATGGCGGCACGGTCAGCGTGACGTCGTCGCCGATGGGCACGACGTTCCTGCTCTGCTTCCCCGCATTTTCGCCGGCGAGGGCGTCCCATGCCGCCTAGGGTCCTGGTCGTCGACGACGAATTGCGGCTGGCCGAGGTCCTCGCCATCGCGCTGCGCGCGCGCGGCCTCGATGCGGTCGCCGAGGAGAGCGCCGCCGCCGCGCTGAAACGGCTGCAATCGGAGAGTTTCGACCTGCTGATCAGCGATCTTCGCATGCCAGATCGTGACGGGCGGCAACTGCTGCACACCCTGCGCGTCGAACGGCCCGATCTGCCGGTCGTGATCATGACGGCCTATGCGTCGTTGCGCGATGCCGTCCAGCTCGCGAAGGAGGGCGCCTTCGACTACATCGAGAAGCCGTTCGAACTCGATGACATGTTCGCCACGATCCATCGCGCGCTGCGGCTCGGCGATGTCCTGTCGGAGAACCGGCGCCTGCGCGAGCAGATCGAGACCGATCATCGCTTCGACGAGCTGATCGGCCAGAGCCCGGCCTTCCAGAAACTGCTCCATCAGGTGGCCGAGGTCTGCCGCAGCAAGGTGACGGTGCTGCTCGAGGGCGAAAGCGGCACCGGCAAGGAAATGGTGGCGCGCGCCATCCACGCCAACAGCCCGCGGCGCGAGCGGCCGTTCATCGCCGTCAATTGCGCTGCCATCCCCGAGGGCCTGCTCGAGAGCGAGCTGTTCGGCCATGAGAAGGGCGCCTTCACCGGTGCCGTCACGCAGCGCGAGGGCCGGTTCGGCCTCGCCGATGGCGGCACGCTGCTGCTCGACGAGATCGGCGACATGCCGGCCTCGATCCAGGTCAAGGTCCTGCGCGTGCTGCAGGAGCATAGTTTCGAGCCGGTCGGCAGCGGCCGGACGCAGCATGTCGATGTCCGCGTCGTTGCGGCGACGCATCGCAACCTTCGCGCGTTGATCGGCGATGGGCAATTCCGCGAAGACCTGTTCTACCGCCTCAACGTGTTTCCGATCGCCGTGCCGGCCTTGCGCGAGCGTAGCGAGGATATCATGCTGCTCGCCCAGCATCTGCTCGGCCGGTTCGCCGCCGAGATGGGCAAGCGCCTGATCGGGTTTTCGCCGGCGGCCGAGGCGGCGATGCTCGCCTATCACTGGCCCGGCAACGTGCGCGAATTGCAAAACTGCGTCGAGCGCGCCGTTGTCGTCTCCAAGGGCGCGCTGGTCGAGATCGGCGACCTGCCATCCTACGTCTTCGCGCCCGCCATGCAGGACAAACATGCCGCCGCGTTTCCGCGCGACCTCGATGCTTCGCTCGCGGAACAGGAGCGGGACTATATCCTGCACGCGCTTGAAGCGTCGGACGGCGTCCAGGCGCGCGCCGCCGAACTGCTCGGCATCAGCCAGCGCAGCCTGTGGCACCGGGTCAAGAAGCTCGGCATCAAGGTCGGGCGCTTCGTGTCGTCGTGACGCTTTTACGGCTCGCGGAGCAGATCGAATAACGCCGCCTCGTCCTCGTCGGTCATGAACGGGCTGGTGGTGAGCGTCAGCGTGGTCGCGGCGAAGCGCTCGGCATTGGGCGTCGAAGACGGCAATAACAGGTGCGACAGGGCAGGGTAGCCGGCGAGCGCCCACATGAACAATTTGCTCAGGCCGAACGGCGATGGCCAGGCGCGCGCCAGGATGCGGTTCAGGGCCGCGGCGCTGTCGGTTTGTACGAACAGGAAGCTGCCGGTCGGGTGGCCGGGGCCGAGGAGCGGGCGCAGGGCGCTGCCGCGCCGGGCGAGGTCGCCGGCAAGCCGGTGCAGCCTCGCTTCGCTGCGCTTCAGGTGCCCGGGCAAGCGGACGAGCGCCGCCACGCCGACGCGCCGGCGAAACCGCCCGACGCCGTGCATCGCGATGGTCCCGGTGCTCCTGTCGCCGATCGCGCTATCGGGGTGCCCGCGCGCGAGGTGGAAGCGGCGCGGCAGGCCATAGGCGAGGGCCAAACCGCTCGGGGCATAGAGCAGATGATACCAGAGCAGCTGGAAGGCGTGCCAGGCTTCGTAGCCCGGTGCGCGCGACAGCAACTGCCCTGCCGTCTGGCGCAGTTCGGCCCGGAGTTGCGCATCGCGGGCGATCAGGCAACCGCCCTCGATCAGGGTCAGGCCCTTGCCGGTGGCGAAGCTGAAAAAGCCGATATCGCCGAGGGTCCCGGCAGGCTGGCCGTCGTAACTGGCGCCGAAAGCCTGCGCCGCATCCTCGATAATCGTCACATGCGGGGCGCAGGCGGCAAGCATGCGACGCACCGCGTCGACGTCGGTGAGCGCGCCGCCATAATGCGTCGGCACGACGCAGAGCGTGTCCTCGTTGACGAGTTCGCGCAGATGATCGAGGTCGAGATCGAGCCCGTCCGGCATGATATCGCATGGCAGCACGCGACAGCCGGCCTGATGCGCCGCTAGCACGACAAGCGGGCAGGTATAGGCCGGCACGATGACGGTGCGGGCCGCCGTACGGCGCTTCAGGCAGGACAGCGCCACCACCAGGCAAGCCGAGCCCGACGCGCACAGGAGCGTCTCCGGGGCGGAGAGGAAAGCGGCCAGCGCCGCTTCCAGATCGGCCTTCCCGCCCCGACCAAGCAAATCACCGCTTCTTGGCGGCAAGCCGGAGGTCGGCGGCAGTTCGCGCATTGCGAGGCTCATCGCAGCGCCCGGCTCATTCAGGAGCGCTCGTCGTCGGTCTGGTCGCGGGCGAGCAGGGCGATGCCGCCCAGGATCGCCAGGCAGCCGACGATCTGCATCGGGCCGAGGCTCTCGCCGAACACCGCGACGCCGACGATGGCGACCGTGACAAGTTCCAGATGCGACGCCGCGAAAAGCGGCCCGATCGGTGCGGATTTCATCAGCGACATATAAACGATAAAGGCGCCGATATAGGCAACGATCACGGCGATCACCCACGGCTCGTGCACGAGGCGGACAAGATAGGCGGGTTCCGGTAAAACCGGATGGGTGCGTTCCGCCACCATCTTGAAACCGACCTGCCCGAATGTGTCGAATGCCAGCAGCACGATGAAGCCGAGCACGAAGCGCCAGTTCTTCATGCCGCCCACCCGACCAGAATGACGCCGAGGCAGATCAGCCCGATCGCCGTCAGCCTCTGCCGCGATATGCGCTCGCCGAACAGCAGATGGCCGCCGATCATCACGCCGACAATGTTGGCGCTGCCAAGCATCACCGCCTGCGACAACGGCACCAGGGACAGGAAGCGGAGCCACATCAACGGCTCGACGACGAAGGCCCCGACGCCAAGCCACAGATATGGCGACCGCAGCAGGTTGAGCC
The DNA here is from genome assembly GCA_937988775.1 of uncultured Alphaproteobacteria bacterium. Lineage (GTDB taxonomy): Bacteria > Pseudomonadota > Alphaproteobacteria > Rhizobiales > Beijerinckiaceae > CALKHP01. The sequence continues at coordinate 8,526 of CALKHP010000052.1, read as the reverse complement.
ACCAGGCGAACCCTTCGAACCGGGCAACCCGGAGCGAGGCCGACTTGAACGCGAGCTGGCCCGCCGTGTCGCACAACAGGTTTGCGGCCCAAAGCAGAATGGCGATGGCGGTCAAGGCATGCCCCCGGGAGGAAGAGTCTCCACGAACCGCCAGGCGGCAGCCCGTTCCAGCTTAGTCATCGACCATCCCATGCCCGGCCACCATGGCTATCGTGGAGATTGCCTACCAGCCGGGCATGGTTTCAACAGGTGTTTTCGCGCCTTGCGGGCGGCGCCTGCCGTCAGCGATCACGCCCCGTCCATGACGGCAAGCAGATCGCTCAGGGATTTCTTGCAGACAGCGCCATCGGGTGTCGCGGCGCGCAAGGCCTGCAGGGCACCGTCGATCGCCTTGTCGACCTTGTGCCAGCTTTCAGCGGCGCGTGGCTTGAGTGACGGTTCCGCGTCATCCCACGCGGTCTCGAGATCCTTGATCCGCGTCTTGGCCCCGGCGAGATCGCCCTTGTCGACCAGGGCTTTCGTGTCGGTGACGATCGCCCGGAACGACGACAGGTCGCCAAGCTTGGCGGCCGTTGCCGCCTTGGCCGGGTCGCTCGCGACCGTCGCTGGAAAATGTCCGGCGATGGCCCATGCTCCGACGGCCAGCATGAAGAGCAGCACCGTGTTGCGGACCAGTTGTGACTGTTCGCTGGCTTGCCGCTTCTCGGCGATGCTCAGGAGCGCCACCAGCGTCGCGATGACGATCAGGAACACCGCGCTGGTCGCGACGGTGCCCATGCCCAGCCCGCCATAGGCCTTCGATTGCGACAGCAGGTCTCCGAGCGAGGCGCCGAGCGGCCTTGTCAGGATGTAGGCGAGCCAGAAGGCGAGCACCGCATTGGCGCCGAGATAATAGACCACGGTGATCGCCGCGATCAGGCCGCCGAACACCAGCACGCCGACCCGGAAGCCGAGGCTGAGCGCTTCCGTCGCCAGATCGCCCGCAGCCGTGCCGAGGGCGAAGGTGAACAGGATCGCGGACCAGTAGAACAGCTCGCGCCGGCTGGTGAAGATGGTGTGGATCGAAAGAGTTCCCTCGCGCAGGTACCAGATGGCGAAGGTCGCGATCAGGAGTACGGCAAACACCGCCGTGCTGGCGTAGAGGCTGACCCCCATCTGGTCGGTGAGGGCGTCGGTGATCTGCGTCCCGACCACGCTCACCAGCACGACGGTCAGCCAGTAGATCCACGGCACATAGCGGCGCGAGGTCAGTTGCAACAGCAAGGCCACAACCAGCAGCACCGCCATGATGCCATCGGTGATGGCGGTGCCGAGACCGATATGCACGGTGAGATAATCGGCGCCGGTCTCGCCGACCGTCGTCGCCATGATCTTGATGGTCCAGAAGGCCAGCGTGACTTCGGGAACCTTGTTGAGCATGCCGCCGGGGCGTGTGGAGGTGAGGTTGGTCAAAACGGTTCTCCATCAGGCGAGCGGGATCGCGCCGTTCGCCACTGTGGAGCCGCCCGGTTTGGACGGCGCTGGATGGAAGATTGGGAATTCCCAACCATCGCTGCGCGCGCTGCCCTCAATGCCCTGCCGGATGACGGAATTCGCGCCGGCCATGAGGGAAGGTCAGCGAAGGTTGGGAAACGGTATGCTTGCGCCACAGGTCACCCAACCATGGCCCGCCTATCGTCGCTGGTGGCAACGGCATCTTGCCGTGGCGAATGGCTATCGAGGAGAAACGGGTATGACGATCAAACGCATTGCTGCTTGCGCCCTTGCATCGCTGTTGGTGCTCGGGTTCGCGAGCGAAGCCGCACTGGCAAAGCGCGCCAGGCAGGGAGAGGACGCCAGGGATGCCGCGGCGCTGGCCAGCATGAAGGTGACCTTGCCGCAAGCCATCGCGAGCGCCGAACAGCAGGCTGGCGGGCATGCCGTCAGCGCGGATATCGTGCACAGGCAAGGGATCACGCAGATCGCCGTCGAGGTTGCCGGCGCCAAAGGCGTGCAAACGCTGCTGGTCGACGGGCAGACCGGCAAGGTCACCGCGACGGCCGATAGCGGCCATGATGACGATAGCGATTGATTGGGGAAGCCGGCGCTTCCGCAGCCGGAGGCGCCGGCCGCTTTTTACGTGTTCCAGCTTGCCGAAAGCCCATGATGAGGCAGAATTGACGCCATGAAAGTCCTGATCGTGGAAGACGATAGCGAGACCGCCGCCTATATCGCACGCGGTCTGCACGAGCATGGCCACGTCACCGATCATATGCGCGACGGCAAGGACGGCCTGATCGCGGCGATGGATGCGACCTATGACGTGCTCGTCGTCGATCGCATGCTGCCGGGGCTGGACGGCCTTGGCCTCGTGCGCGCACTGCGCGGGGCGGGCGTGCGTTCGCCCGTGCTGTTCCTGACCGCGTTGAGGGGGGTGGGTGACCGCATCGATGGCCTGGAAGCGGGCGGTGACGATTACCTGATCAAGCCATTTGCCTTTGCCGAACTGCTGGCGCGCCTGAATGCGTTGGCGCGCCGCCCTCCCTTGTCCGCTGCACCGACGATCTTCCGCATCGCTGACCTGCAGGTCGATGTGCTGAAGCGAGCCGTGACCCGCAATGGCGAGCGCGTCGAGATGCAGCCGCGCGAGTTCGGCCTGCTGGAATTCCTGATCCGCAACGCCGATCGCGTCGTGACCCGGACGATGCTGCTGGAAGGCGTGTGGGATTTTCACTTCGACCCGAAAACCAACATTGTCGAGACGCATATCAGCCGGTTGCGGGCCAAGCTGTCGCGCAATGGTCTCCTGCCCGAGTTGATCCATACCGTGCGCGGCCACGGCTACATCCTGCGCCTGCCTGATGCCTAGTTTTCCGATGCCAAGGGGCCCGATACCGAGAGTCCTGCGCACCACCAGCTTCCGGCTCGCGGCAATCTATGTCGTCATCTTCGTGCTTTCGGCCATGGTCCTTGGCGCGGCCGTGTTCTGGGCGGCGCGCTCGGCCCTGAAGCAGCAGATGGGCGCGCGCATCGAGACCGAGATGGCGTTTCTGCGTGAGGAATTCCGCGTCGGCGGCGTCGATCGGCTGATTGCTGTCGTCCAGTCGCGCGGCAAGGGTGCGAGCGCCCTCGACTATCTCATCCAGGATTCCCGAGGGGTGCATCTGGCCGGCGAGTTGCCGCGCGTCGCGGCGCTCGAGCCCGGCTGGACGATGATCGACGTGCCGGAAGCCTCGGAGGATGGCGGGCGCCCGGAACAGGTGCAAGCCCTGACGGCCGATCTCGGCGGCGGCCTGCTGCTCGCCGTCGGCGATGATTTCGGACGCACCAGCGAGGTCGAGGAAGCCATTGCCACGGCCTTCCTGTGGACGGTGGGTCTCGCGGTTTTGCTCGGCATTGGCGGCGGCGTGCTGTTGAGCCGCGCCTTTCTCCGGCGGGTCGATGCCATCGCCAATACCGCCGAAGCCATCATCGGCGGCGACCTGACGCGTCGCGTGCCGCTGCGTGGCTCAGGCGACGATCTCGACCGGCTGGCCGGCACGCTGAACCGCATGCTGGACCGGATCGACGTGCTCATGGAAAGCCTGCGCCAGGTATCCAGCGACATCGCGCATGACCTGCGGACGCCGCTTTCCAGGCTTTGCCAGCGCCTCGAGGACGCGCGCATGCATGCGACGTCGATGAGCGACTATCGCGATGCCGTGGATGGCGCCATCGCAGAATCCGAACAATTGCTCGATACCTTTGCCGCTCTCCTGCGCATCGCGCAGGTCGAGGGGGCGGCGCCGTCGAAGACCTTCGCCGAGATCGACCTGAGCGCGCTGGCGGAAACCGTGGCGGACGCCTATGGCCCGGATGCCGAGGAGGCGGGGCGGGCGCTGATCGCAAAAGTGGCGCCAGGCATCGTCATCCGGGGCGATCGCGAGTTGCTGACCCAGGCGATCGCCAACCTGGTCGAGAACACCTTGCGCCATACCCCGCCTGGAACCCGGATCGAACTGCTCCTGAGCGACGATCCGGCGGCGGGAGCCTGCCTGTGCATCCAGGATGATGGCCCGGGAGTCGATCCAGACGATTTGCCGCGTCTCACGCAGCGCTTTTATCGCGGCGAGCATAGCCGCACCACGCCCGGCAACGGCCTCGGCCTGAGCCTTGTCGCGGCCGTGGCGGATCTCCATCGCGCCACGCTGCTGATCGAAAACCGGCACCCCGGCCTGAAAGTCAGCCTGAGATTCGCGCAGGCCCGCGAGGCGCTGACCTGAAGCATAAGACTGGCGCGCCGACGGCTCGCAATGGGACCGCCTGTTCGCCGGCCACGATTACCGACCGGATGGGCGAAGCGCGAAATGGGAAAGCACGGTAGGCGAGCAGAAGTGCGCCAACCCGCATCTTGCCGACATGACCGAAGGCGGTTTCGTGGCGCTTCGCGAGGCGCGGGAAGGAGCGCGTGCGACATCCCGAACGCGAATGCGAGGGCGATCAACGCGGGGAGATCCGCCAGCCCGGACGTCTGGAAGGCGTTGAGCGCATCGACGGCGCTCGAATACAGCCAGCGCTGGAGTTCGAAGATCGTTATCATCGCGCTCACGCATGCCCCGTGAATGAGGCGTTCCTGCGTGGTCTCCCTGAGTCAGCCGAGCTTTGCCGTCTGGGCCGCCAGTCCGATCCAGCCCTGGACGCCGACATAGAGGCCGACAAGGATGATCAAGGCGCTCGACACGTAAGGGGCGCGCCGGGCGAGCGTCGAGAACCATGACATCTTCGTCGTGGCGTGGCGGACGGCAAGCGCCGCCGCGATGCCGACCGCGACCAGCGTGATGGCGAGGCCGATCGAGAAGCACAGCACCAGCACGGCGCCGAGCGGAATCTGCTTGAGCTGAAGGCAGAGCAGCAGGACGGTGATCGCCGCGGGACAGGGAATGAGCCCCCCTGTCAGACCGAAGCCGACCACCTGCCACGTCGTGACCTGGCGCTGACCAGCGAACTTGCGTTCGATGTCCCTGGCATGGGCGCGCTCATGCGCGTCCTGGAAACCGTCCGTGCCGATCAGCGGCTCGCCGCCCTCATGGTGCCCATGGCCCTCGGTAAAGGACAGGTCGTAGTCATGGCCATGATCGCCATGAGACAACCGAAGCCGGGCAGTGAATTCGTGCGGTTCGGGAATGGCATCGGAACTTTCGAGACAACCACCGCGATTGCGGAAGCTGAATGCCTGCCGGACACCGTCGGGGCGCTCGGTTTCGACGGTCACGTTGGCGGCATGCCAGGGCTGGCCGGACGCAGTCCTGAAACGCCAGCACGGCGCAACGCCGTCCTCGAAGATCTCCAGCGTCACGACGCCGTGGCCGGTATCGATGCGCCGCAGGTCCTCGCCGTGATGGTGACCATGCCCGTGGGCGTGATCGTGCCCGGCTTCGTCCTCGCGGGCGAACTGTTGATCCTTCCATGTCCGGAGCGCCATCCACAGTGCGATGGCGATGATGACCGCGGCCGAAACGAGCTGGAAATACGGCTCGATCGATTCCGCATCGAGGCCCTGCCAGATATAGAGGCCGCCGAGCGCGATGCCCCAGACGATGATCGTGTGCGAAACCGTCGCCGCCAGGCCGAGCAGGATCGCCTGCTTCACCGTTCCGCGGATCGCGACGATGAAGGCGGCCATCATCGTCTTGGAATGCCCCGGCTCGAGCCCGTGCAGAGCACCGAGCACGATGGCGCTTGGAATGAACAACCAGGCGTGGGCCGATCCTTGCTGTATCAGTGCGGCGAAGCTCGGCATCGGTAAGCCTCAGAGATATTTGGTGATCGCCTTGAATTCGTCGATCGGTGCGCGCTGATCACGCGGCAGAGCGCCGACGACATCCTCGAGGCAATGGTCGAGATGGTCCTGGATCAGGATTTTCTTGGCCTGGGTGATCGCCTTTTCGACGGCATGCAACTGCTGGGCGATGTCGAGGCACGGCTTGCCGGCCTCGATCATGGCGATGACGCTGCGGATGTGGCCTTCAGCCCGCTTGAGCCGCTTGGCGACATCGTCGTGATGCTGGTGTGGGGGATTGATCATGCTGCTTTTATATCCTGACCAGGGGGATAGGAATCAAGCGCATTTTTCGGATGAAGGCCTTGCCAATCTTGGGGTCTGCGCTACGCTAGTGACCATGGGGATTTGCGATCTCCCCACGAGGCGACATGCCCAAGTATCGCGTCCAGCACTCACTGCTAAGGACGCGTCATGTCAGCTTTCACAAGCATCTCGAACGAAAAACTCGCCCGCCTCATCGGCCTCCCGCACTGCCCGGCAATCGTCGATGTTCGCACCGACGAGGATTTCGCGGCCGACCCAAGGCTCATCCCCGGCTCCGTCAGGCGCTCGCATACGACTGTGACCGACTGGGCTCAGGCCTATGCCGGTCGATCGGTCATCGTTACCTGCCTCAAGGGCGAGAAGCTCGCACAGGGCACGGCAGCGATGCTGAGGGTTGCGGGCATTGCCGCCGACAGCCTCGAAGGCGGCTTCACCGCATGGTGTGCCGACAAGCTCACGCTGGTGCCCGCCGCCAAAATCCCTCCGCGCGATGCGCACGGGCGCACCGTCTGGGTGACGCGGTCGCGCCCGAAGATCGACCGCATCGCCTGCCCGTGGCTGATCCGGCGCTTCATCGACCCTGCGGCGATCTTCCTGTACGTCGCGCCGCCCGAGGTCGAGGCCGTCGGACAGCATTTCGGCGCGGTGCCGTTCGATATCGAAGGCGTGTTCTGGAGTCATCGCGGCGATGCCTGCACCTTTGACGTGATGGTGGAGGAGTTTGGGCTTGGCATCGAGGCGCTGAAACGCCTCGCGACAATTGTTCGGGCGGCGGATACGGCCAGACTGGACCTCGCTCCCCAGGCGTCCGGCTTGCTGGCCGCCTCGCTTGGGCTATCGCGCATGTATGCCGACGATCTCGAACAGCTCGCGGCAGGAATGTCGCTCTACGATGCCTTCTATCGCTGGTGCCGGGACGCCACCGACGAAACGCATAACTGGCCCGCCAAGAAGCCGGGAGCGTGACATGAGTGATGCTGTCACTGCGCCGCGCAAGGCGGCAGGAACTCCAGTCCACGGCATCTCACTCAGGGAGGCGTTCCGGGTCTGGGCAAGGGTCGCGATGCTGAGCTTCGGCGGGCCGGCCGGGCAGATCGCCGTCATGCACCGTATTCTTGTCGAGGAGAAGCAGTGGATATCGGAGGGCCGGTTCCTGCACGCCCTCAACTATTGCATGCTGCTGCCGGGCCCGGAGGCGCAGCAACTCGCAACCTATATCGGCTGGCTCATGCACCGCACACGCGGCGGCATCATGGCGGGCGGCCTGTTCATTCTGCCCGGCATCGTCTCGATCATGGCGCTAAGCTGGATCTATGCGCTGTTCGGCAATGTCGGCTTCATTGCCGCCCTGTTCTTCGGGTTGAAGGCAGCCGTGCTGGCGATCGTCATCCAGGCCGTCATGCGCATCGGCAAGCGCGCCCTGAAGAACAAGGTGATGCAAGCCTTGGCGGCGGCGGCCTTCATCGCGATCTTCTTCTTCAACATCCCGTTCCCGATCATCGTGCTGACCGCCGGTTTGATCGGGTTCTTCGGGGGGCGGTCGCGAAATCCGGTCTTCGAAGTTGGTGGAGGACACGGAGGGCCGGGAGAGGCTGGGTTGATCGACAGCCTTCTGGGCGACGCGCTTCCGGAACACGCCAAGCCGTCCGTGAGGGGCGCAGTGAACGCCGCTGCGGTCTGGTTGACGCTATGGCTCGTCCCCGTGGCAGCCCTGCTGATCCTGCTCGGCCCCTCCAGCGTCTACAGCCAGATCGCCATCTTCTTCAGCAAGATGGCGATGGTGACGTTTGGCGGCGCCTATGCCGTGCTGGCCTATGTCGCGCAGGAAGCGGTGCAAGGCTTCCACTGGCTGCAGCCGCGCGAGATGCTCGACGGTCTCGGCATGGCTGAAACGACGCCCGGCCCGTTGATCATGGTGCTGCAGTTCGTCGGCTTCATGGCCGCATACCGTGATGCCGGGGTGCTGCCACCGGTGATTGCCGGGACGCTTGGCGGCCTGCTCGTGACTTGGGTGACGTTCGCGCCCTGCTTCCTGCTGATTTTCCTCGGCGCTCCCTTCATCGAGACGATGCGCGGCAACAAGGCTCTGGCCGGGGCCTTGTCGGCGATCACGGCAGCGGTCGTCGGCGTCATCCTCAACCTGGCGATCTGGTTTGCGCTCCATACGGTGTTTCGCGAGGTGGTCGCGGTGCACGGCTACGGATTGTCATTTGAGGCGCCGATCCTGCGCAGCGTCGACCTGTGGGCGTTGAGCCTCGCACTGGCCGCTGCCGCCGCGATCTTCCGGTTCAATGTCGGCATGCTCCAGGCGCTCGCCGCGACCTCGGCCGCGGGCATGCTGCTCTACGCCAGCGGCCTGATTCACTTCGGCACATGACCCCGGCCGAAGAACAGGTACTTCGTCAAGGCGGCTATCGCGAGCAGCAGGGCGGCAAGGACAAGCAAGGCAACCAAGCCCATGC
>CALKHP010000051.1 GCA_937988775.1 uncultured Alphaproteobacteria bacterium | reverse complement strand
TGCTGTCGGCGCCCAAGGCGCGCAGCGGCGCCGCCGGCGCCATGCAGGGCACCGCGCGGCTGAGCGGCCAGACCCTCGGCGCCATCGCGATGGCGGTGATCTTCGGGATCGTCCCGTTCGGCGCGGCGCCGGAGGTGGCGCTGGTGCTGGCCGCGGTCTTCGCCGCCCTCGCCGCGATCGTCAGCCTCGTGCGCGTGCGCCACGAAATTGCAGGCTGAACCGGGCAACGGACAAGGCAGGTAGTCCTGCTGCGGGGTGCAAGCGCAGGCAACCGCTTGAAAACCCGCGTTTCAGAGCTGTCCGGATTTTCCTGGCCGGCTCTGCCCTGTGCGAGACCAGATCCACCGCAATGTTTCCCGTGGACGCCCGCGCCGACGCCAATGACAGGATGAAGTCTGCTCCCTAGACTGTTAGGCCATGTCCGCCTTCCTAGTCACATACTGGCCCCATTTTGTCGCGCTTGCCTCGGTGCTGCTCGCGGCGCTTGCCGCGGCGCATGCGGCGATGACGAAGGACGAGGTGCGTGCGGCGATCGGCTGGGTCGGCGTCATCCTGCTCTCGCCCTTCGTCGGCGCGGCGGTTTACGCCATTGCCGGAATCAACCGGATCAGGCGCGGATCGGTCGCGGCCGGGCGCTCGGCCACCGGGCACCGGGTCGTGGCGCACCCGCGTTTCGACGCGACCGACGACCACGTGAGCGCGCTGTTCGGCCGGCAGTTCGCCGCGCTCAAGCGCGTGGGCGACAGGCTGACCCATCACACACTGAGCACGGCGAACGTCGCCACCATGCTCGAGAGCGGTGACGAGGCTTATGCCGCGATGATCGCGGCCATCACGGATGCGCAACGCTGCGTGATCCTCGAAACCTATATTTTCGACCGCGATCCGATCGGGCTGCGCATCGCGGATGCGCTGATCGCGGCGGCCGGGCGCGGCGTCAGCGTCAGGGTGCTGATCGATGCGGTCGGGGCACGCTATTCCGTGCCCAGCATCGTGCGCTATCTGCGCCAGGGCGGCATCACCACGGATGTGTTCAACGGCAGCATCATCATGGGGCTGCGCCTGCCCTATGCCAATCTCAGGACGCACCGGAAAATCCTGGTCGTCGACGGCGCGCGGGCTTTTGTCGGCGGCATGAACATACGGCAAGGCTTCACGGCGGAGTTCGCCGGCGCCGACCGGGCCTGCGACACGCATTTCCAGATCGTGGGTCCGGTGGTCGCCGATATCTTCTCGATCGCCGCCGAGGACTGGCATTTCGCCAGCGGCGAGCGCCTGGCCGGCGACACCTGGCGCGCCACGCCCGAGACGGCGCGGCAACCGGACGCCCCCATGCTGATGCGCGCCCTGCCCTCGGGGCCGGATGACAGCCTCGAGGCCAACCACAAGATGCTGATGGGCGCCTTCTCCGTGGCGCGCCACTCGATCCGCATCATGTCACCTTATTTTCTGCCCGACCGCGAGTTGATCAGCGCGTTGACGACGGCCGCGCGACGCGGCGTCGCCATCGATATCGTCGTGCCCTCGGCCAACAACCTCGTTCTCGTCGACCGCGCGATGCGCGCGCAGTTCAACCAGGTGCTCAGGAGCTATTGCCGCATCTGGCGCGCGCAAGGGCCGTTCGACCATTCCAAGCTGCTGGCGGTCGATTCCACCTGGGCGTTCATCGGCTCTTCCAACCTCGACCCGCGGTCGTTGCGGCTGAATTTCGAGATCGACATCGAAATCCTCGATGCCGGTTTCGCCAAAAGGATCGAGGCACGCATCGACAGCGCGATCGGCAACGCCAGGGAGGTGACGCTGGCCGAATTGCACAGGCGCCCGTTTCTCTCGCGGCTCGTCGACCGCGTGTTATGGCTCGGCTCGCCCTACCTCTGAAAACAGGCTGGCGCGGATGCGGCGATCGGTTGCGTGGACCCTCGGCCATACCCAGTTATAGTAGAGGCCAAATGGGCAAGGTCGGCGGTCGGCGCCCACGACGGAAAACATCATGGACAGGCTGGATATCACCCTTCGTACCACACTCCTTCGGAGAATCAGACAAAAGCGGGGTCCAGCAGGCGCCAACTTCAAGCCCGACAGCGTCGCGCGGGGAGACCTGCTCGTCGCATCCTACAATGTCCATAAATGCGTCGGCACCGACGGGCGCTTCGACCCTGCGCGCATCGTCCAGGTCATTCGCGAGATCGGCGCCGATGTCATCGCCTTGCAGGAGGCCGACAAACGCTTCGGCGAGCGCGACGGGCTCCTCGATCTCGACCGTCTCGAACGCGAGACCGGCCTTGCGCGCGTACCGGTGCTCGGCCGGGCAAAGGCACATGGCTGGCACGGCAATGTCGTGCTGTTCCGGCGCGGCAGCGTGCGCACGGTACGCCAGATCAGCCTGCCGGGATTGGAGCCGCGTGGCGCGATCCTGACCGAAATCGAACTGGAAGGCGGCGGCGCGGTCCGGATCATCGCGGCCCATTTCGGGCTGCTGCGCCGCTCGCGCACGCGCCAGGTCGACATGATCTGCGACATCATGCGCGACAGCCACGACATTCCGACGCTGCTGATGGGCGATCTCAACGAGTGGCGCGTCAACGACCGCTCCGCACTCAACCTGCTGGAAACGGCGCTTGGGCGCCTTCCCGCCACGGCGCCGAGCTTCCCGTCGCGGTTCCCGCTGCTGGCGCTCGACCGCATCATCGCCAACCGTCAGGCCGCGCTCTCCCCGGTCGCGGTGCATGATACGCCGCTGGCACGGCTCGCCTCGGACCATCTGCCGATCAAGGCCTCGGTCACGCTGGCTGCGGCCGCGAACCACGATCTCGCCAGCGATACGCGCGAGGCGGCCTGAACAAGCCGGTTCCAGCATCCGGCGCCACGCCGAAATCGGCTGGCGCGTGCCATGCGTTCGGTGGATAGTGCTAGCCGGGGCGGCGGCGGGAAACCGGAGAGTGCTTCATGGCCACGCATAAAGTCGGCTATCTGATCGGCAGCCTTGCCAAGGGCTCGATCAATCGCAAGCTCGCCAATGCCCTCGTCAAGCTGGCGCCGCCAGAGCTTGAAATGGCGGAAATCCCCTTCAGGGACCTGCCGCTCTACAGCTATGATTACGATGCCGATTTTCCGCCCGCCGCGCGGGCGTTCAAGGATGCGCTCGCCGCCGTCGAGGCGGTTCTTTTCGTCACGCCGGAATATAATCGCTCGATACCCGGCGGGCTGAAGAACGCGATCGACTGGGCGAGCCGGCCTTACGGCAAGAATTCCTTCGCGCGCAAGCCGTCCGCCGTCATCGGAGCGTCGATCGGGGCGATCGGCACCGCCGTGGCGCAGCAGAGCCTGCGCAGCGTGCTCAGCTTCTGCAACGCGCCGCAGATGAACGCCCCGGAAGCCTACATCCATTTCACGCCCGGCCTGATCGCCGACAACGGCGACGTCACGGTGGAATCGACCGAAAAATTCCTGAGCAACTACATGGCGCAGTTCCACATGTTCATCGCGCGCGTCAAACAGGTCCTCCCCAAGGACGCCTGATGGCGCCAGCCCGACGCATCACGCTGCGGCATCGCTCAGGCTGCTTTAGGCCGTTGGCGCGGATCAGCCTTGCGGCTGCTCCGCACTGGCAAGTTTCGGCGCCTCCCCGGCCGCATCCTGCCTGACCTGCCGACCGCCGAACAGCTTCATCACGAAGACGAAGAAGGCCGGCACGAAGAAGATCGCGAGCACCGTGGCCGAGATCATGCCGCCGAGCACGCCGGTGCCGATCGCGTTCTGGCTCGCGGCGCTGGCACCGGCCGCGATCGCCAGCGGCAGCACGCCGAGCGTGAAGGCGAGCGAGGTCATCAGGATCGGCCGGAAGCGCAGATGCGCCGCCTCGATCGTGGCCTCAAGCAGCGGCTTGCCGTCCGCCCGCAGGTCCTTGGCGAATTCGACGATCAGGATGGCATTCTTCGCCGACAGGCCGATGATGGCGATCAGCCCGACCAGGAAGTAGACGTCGTTGGGCATGCCGCGCAATGTCACGGCCGCGACCGAGCCGATGACGCCGAGCGGCACCACGAGGATGACCGAGAGCGGGATCGACCAGCTTTCATAGAGGGCCGCGAGCAGCAGGAACACCAGCACGATGCTGAGCCCGAGCAGCAGCGGCGCCTGCGCGCCCGACTGGATTTCCTGAAGCGATTGCCCGGTCCATTCATAGCCGAAGCCGGGCGGCAGATCCTGCGCCAGCCGCTCCATTTCGGCGATCGCCGCGCCCGACGACAAGCCCGGCGCCGCCTGGCCGGCGATGCGAACCGCCGGATAGCCGTTATAGCCGACGACCTGCGAGGGGCCCTTCTCCCATTCGACGCTGGCAAAGGACGAGAACGGCACCATGCCGCCATGAGCGTTGCGGACGTTGAGCCGCAGCAGATCGGCGGTCTGCATGCGCTGGCCTTGCTCGGCTTGCACCGTCACGCGCTGCATGCGCCCGGCATTGGGGAAGTCGTTGACATAGGATGAGCCGAGATTGGCCGAGATCGTCGCGTTGATATCGGCGAAGGCGACGCCGAATGTGTTGGCCTTCTCGCGATCGATGACGAGATTGACCTGGGCCGCATCGGACAGCCCCTCGACCCGGAGCCCGGCGAGCACCGGGCTCTTGGCCGCCGCCGCCAGGAGTTGGTCGCGTGCCGTGGCGAGCGCGCTCTGGCCGAGACCGGCGCGATCCTGCAAGCGGAAGGTGAAGCCGCTTGAGTTGCCGAGGCCCTGGATCGGCGGCGGCGACAGCGAGAAGGCCATCGCATCCTTGATCCCGAACATCTTGCCGTTCAGGCGCGTGGCGATGGCCTGCGCCGAATCCTGCGGCCCGCGCTCGCTCCAGTCCTTCAGGGTCACGAAGGCGAGCGCGGCGTTGCGCCCGGCGCCGGCGAAGCTGTAGCCGGCGATGGCGACGATGCGCTCGACCGCGGGCTCCTCCGAGACCATCTTCTCGATCTGCCGGATGACCTCATGCGTGCGGCTGGCGCTTGCCTCCGGCGGGGCCTGCACGTCGACAAGCAGATAGCCCTGATCCTCATTCGGGAGGAAGGCCGAGGGCAGCCGCATGAAGCCCCAGCCGAGGCCGACGAGGAGCGCGAGATAGATCGCCATATAGCGCCCGGAGCGGCGCACGATGGCGCCGACCATGCCGCTATAGCCATGCGACATGCGGTCGAACTTGCGGTTGAACCAGCCGAAGAAGCCCGTCTTCTCGTGATGGCCGGCGGCAACCGGCTTCAGGAAGCTGGCGCATAGCGCCGGCGTCAACGACAGCGCCAGGAAGCCCGAGAACAGGATCGACACCACCATGGTCAGGCTGAACTGCTGATAGATGATGCCGACCGCGCCCGGGAAAAACGCCATCGGCACGAACACCGCCGTCAGCACCAGCGTGATGCCGATGATGGCGCCGGTAATCTGCGTCATCGCCTTGCGCGTCGCCTCCTTCGGCGACAGGCCTTCCTCGGCCATGATGCGCTCGACATTCTCCACCACGACAATGGCATCGTCGACGAGGATGCCGATCGCCAGCACCATCGCGAACATCGTCAGCACGTTGATGGAGAAGCCGCCGACAAACATCACCGCGCAGGTGCCGAGCAGAGCGACCGGAACCACGAGCGTCGGGATAACGGTGTAGCGGAAGTTCTGCAGGAACAGGAACATCACGACGAAGACCAGCGCCATCGCCTCGGCCAGCGTATGCAGCACCTTCTCGATCGACACCTTGACGAAGGGCGAGGTGTCGTAGGGGATGTCGTATTTCAGCCCGGCCGGGAAGAACTTCGCCAGTTCGGCCATCTTGGCCTGCACGGCCTGCGACGTCGCCAGCGCATTGCCGGTCGGCGAAAGCTGGATGCCGATCGCCGCGCTGGGCTGGCCATTGAGCCGGGTCGAGAAATCATAGGTTTCGCCGCCGACCTCGATGCGGGCGACGTCGCTCAGGCGGACCGCCGAACCATCGGTATTGGCGCGCAGCACGATGGCGCCGAACTGCTCGGGCGAGGTCAGTTGCCCCTTGACCAACACGCTGGCCGCCGTCTGCTGGGTGACCGGGTTGGGCTGGGCGCCGATCTGCCCGGCGGCGACCTGCGCGTTCTGCGCGCGGATCGCGGCGATGATATCGTCCGATGTCAGGCCGAGGCCGAGCATCTTCTCGGGGTCCATCCAGACGCGCATCGAGCGCTGCGTGGCGAAAAGCTGCGCGCTGCCGACGCCGGCGACGCGGCGGATTTCGCCGAGGACGTTGCGGCTCAGATAGTCGCCGAGCCCGACCACGTCGGTCGAGCCGTCGCTCGAGGTCAGCGTCACCACCATCAGGAAGCCGCTGCCGGCCTGCTCGACGCGCATGCCCTGCTGCACCACGGAGCGCGGCAAGCGCGGTTCGACGCGCCGGATGCGGTTCTGCACCTCGACCTGGGCTTCGCCGATGGCGGTGCCCGGCGCGAAGGTGACAGTCAGCGCGATGCGGCCCGTCGCTTCCGAGGTCGATTCGAAATACAGCAGACCGGGAACGCCGTTCAGCTCTTCCTCGATCGGCCGGGTGACGCTCTGGTAGATGTCCTCGGGCGAGGCACCGGGATAGCTCGTGCTCACCGAGATCTGCGGCGGCGCGACATTCGGATACTGCGCGATCGGCAGCAGCGGAATGGTGATCACGCCGGCCAGCATGATGAAGATCGCCACGACCCAGGCAAAGATCGGGCGGTTGATGAAAAACTGCGGCATGACGGTCAGCCTCGCTTGTCGGCGTCAGCCGCAGCGGCGGCGCTGCGCTGCCATGGCTTGCCGGTGAAGCGGGCGCCGGGCCGGATTTTCTGGAAGCCCTCGACGACGACCTGCTCGCCGGCCTTCAGGCCCTCATTGATGACAAGGCCGTGCTCGACCACGCGTCCGGCCGTCACGGGCCTCAATTCCAGGCTTCCGTCGGCGTTCAGAATGTAAAGCTGCGCCTGCCCGTTGCCGTTGCGCTGGATGGCCTGCTGCGGCACGGTGAGCGCATTGGCCTGCATGCCCTGCTCGATGACGACGCGGACATAGAGGCCGGGCAGCAGATCGCCGTCAGGATTGGGGAATTCGCCGCGCAACGTCACCTGGCCGGTGGTGGCATCGACCGTCGCCTCGGAAAACAGCAACTGGCCGGCATGTTTGTAGGCGCTGCCATCATCGAAGAGCAGCCGGACATTGGCGGTTTCCGGATCGCTGCTGCTGAGCGCGCCGCGCTTGAGCGCGCGCCGCAGGGCAAGCAGGTCGCCGGCCGATTGCGTGAAGTCCGCATAGACCGGATCGAGTTGCTGGATGGTCGCCAGATTGTCGGCGGCGCCGCTGCCGACCAGCGCGCCTTCGGTGATCAGCGCCCGGCCGATGCGGCCGCTGATCGGCGCCTTGACCTCGGAATACTCCAGATCGAGCTGCGCCGAGGCAAGCCCGGCGCGCGCGCCCGCGACATCGGCATCGGCCTGGGCAAGCGCTGCGGTCGCGCTCTCGTTCTGCTGGGTGCTGGCGACATTGCGCGCGCGCAATTCGGCGATGCGGTCGGCCTGCTGGCGAGCCTGCAATTGCGCGGCCTCGGCGCGCTTGAGCGTTGCCGCCGCGCTCTCGACGCGCACCTGGAACGGCGCCGGGTCGATCCGGTACAGGACATCGCCTTGCTTGACGATGCTGCCCTGCTGGAAGACGCGCTGCACGACGATGCCCGGCACGCGGGCGCGAACCTCGGCAATCCGCGTCGGCGCGATGCGCCCCGGCAGGTTGTTGGTCACGGCAAGCGTTTCCGTCTTGACGAGGACGGTACCGAGTTCGATGGCCGGCGCCTGCCTGGGCGCGGCATCGGCGGCGGTCTTTTCGTCGTTGCAGCCAGCCACCAGCACAACAAGGCAAACGGCCGCGCAACGGCGCAGGAAGGGAAATCGAAGGGACATGGGGAAGGTACCGGTTGGATAAAAAGGTCAAATCGGCGGTTGGTGGCCGGGGATCGGCCTATGCCATGACGGCGGCCTCACCTGGATCGGCCGGCCGCTGATCGACGAGCCAGGCGATCTCGGCGGCAAGCCTGGCACGCTCCGCCTCCGGCCAGGCATGCAGGCCGAACAATTCCATCAGCACCATCGCCTCGGCGGCGAGAAAGGCGAGCATGGCGCCGCGCGGATGGCTGGACGTCGTCAGGACTTCATCGATGCGCTCGCGATAGAGTTTCTGGATCGGCTGGCGCAGTTCCGCATCATGGGCCAGCGTCGCGCACAAGCTGATCGCCACCGTGCGGTCCTCATCCGGTATGGCGCGCGCCGTGGCGGCGATGCGCCCACGGATCGCGGCATCGGCAACCGGCCCGAGCCGGTCGATACACGCCTGGATGCGCGCATCCTCGGCCAGGACCCGGCGCTCGATCACGGCCTTGATCAGCATCTGCTTGGTTTTGTAGTCATAGAGCACGCTGGCCTTGCTGATGCCGGCCTCGGCGGCGACGGCATCGAGCGTCAGGCGCGCCGCGCCGTTGCGGCTCACGACACGCTCGGCGGCATCCAATACGGCGTCGCGATCGATGACTCTGCGGCGGCCCATTGCGCTCTATCCAATCATTTCCATCCGGTTGGATAAATATATGTTGCAGCGCAATGTCAAGACCAAACCGCCAAGCCGCGCCTCACAGCAGGCCGATGCTGATCCAGGGGACGGACGCGATGATCACGATGGCCAGCGCCAAGGCGGCCAGATAGGGCAGCATGTTGCGCATCGCGATATCGGGCGAGACCTTGGTCACGGCGCATGCCATGTAATAGCCGTAGCCGAAAGGCGGGGTGAACAGCCCCAACCCCATCGATAGCAGCGCCACGATGGCATATTGCACCGGGTGCACGCCGAGCGATTGCGCGGCAGGGACCAAGAGCGGACCGAACAGCACAATCGCCGGGATGCCCTCCAGGATGCTGCCGAAAACCACGAAGGCCAGGATCGAAACTACCAAGAAGGTGACCTTGCCGCCGGGAAGATTGGTCATGAAATCGACCAGCGCATGCGCAAATCCGGACTGCGTCAGGCTGCTCGACCGGACGACCCGGCGCATCAGCCGCACCGATGCCGGCGAAACGCTCTATCGCTACAGTTCCCGCATCATGTCCGACATTGCCGAAGCCGAGCTTCTGGTCAGCGAATTCCGCGAGGAGCCGCGCGGTACGCTGAAAGTGACCAGCCCGATCATGATCGGCTTGCACAAGGTCATCCCGCTGCTTCCCGGCTTCCTGAGGCGTCATCGCCACATCAAGGTGCAACTGGACCTGTCCGACGACCTCACCGACCCCGCTCTCGCCGAGCACGATCTCGGTCTGCGCTGGGCGGAGCAGCCCGCCTCGGCGCTGATCATCACCCGCATCGCCGAAAGCCGGCAGATCCTGTGCGCCGCGCCATCCTATCTCAAGGCCTATGGCGAGCCGACCGTGCCGCGCGACCTATTGCGGCACAATTGCGTGATGATGAACCGCCTCGGCCTTGCCACCAACGACTGGGACTTCATCATCAACGGCGAGGCTGTCTCGCTGAGGGTCACGGGCAATTTCGTCGTCAATGGCGGCCACGGCAATTACGAAGCGGTCATTGCCGGGCTGGGCATCGGACGCATGACCGATTTGCGTGTGCTCCAGGATATCAGCGACGGCCGCTTGCGCCGCATTCTGCGGAAATTCGAGCCGCCAGGGGGCACGCCGATCTACGCGGTTTACAAGAGCGGCAGCCTGGTCCCGCCGAAGATCCGCCTTTTCGTCGATTATTTGCGCGGCGAGATGAAGGCGGCGTAGCCTGGAGCGGTCGCGTCAGGCGGCGCTTTCCGGCTGCCATCAAGGCGTTCCATGCTGCCCGGCGCGGCGGCAGCAACCATGGACAGGACACCACTCCCCCGCACGGGAAGAGCGAGCCCGCTCACGCGGGAAACACCTCGCGATAGACGCGCAGCCAGTTTCCGGCCAGGATCTGGTCGCGTTCCGCCTCATTGAAACCGACTTCGAGCAATCCGTGCCGAACCTTGGCGAGTTCGCTCGTGCGCGGCAGCCAGTCGGGTTTTGCCACCTTGCCCGGCCGTGCCGCGGAGCCTGCGCCATAATCGGCGCCACGGGTCCAGTGGCCGGCGCGCATCCAGTCCAGATCGGCCTGCGTGTTGCCGTGGCCTTCATCGGTGCCGATCGCGACGTGGTCGACACCGGCAATATCCACGGTGCGCGCCACCATCTCGCACCAGTCGCGCACGCTGGCGCAGGCGCTCTCGGGCGTGATGTTGCGGTAGGTCGCGCAGCCGATCACGCCGCCGCGCTCGGCGAGCGCCTTGAGCACGCGGTCGCTCTTGTTGCGCTTGTGCGGAAACAACGAAGCCGCGTTGGCGTGGCTGATCGCCACCGGCTTCTGCGACCACTCGATGGCATCGAGCGTTGTCTTGTCGCCGACATGCGACAGATCGACGAGGATGCCGGAGCGGTTCATCTCACGCACGATCTCGCGGCCGAAACGGGCGAGCCCATTGTCCTGCTCTTCGTAGCACGAGCCACCGGCCTCGTTCTGATTGTTATACGTCAGTTGCACGACGCGTACGCCGAGTTCAGCGAACAGCTCGACATAGTCGATGCGCCCGTCGAGCAGGGTCGAGTTCTGGAAGCCGAGCAGGATGGCCACCCGGCCGCTTTCCCCGGCATGCATGACGTCGTTCGCGGTCCTGGCGATCAGCATCAGGTCCTGATTGGCGCGTGCCAGACGCCGCCAGCGCCCGATCGCGTCGAGCGACGCCTGCGAGCCTTCCCAGAAGCCGAGTGTGCTGGTGACGCAGGTGAAGCCGCCCTCCTTCAGCGTCGCGAAGACGTCGCGGGTGAAATAGCCGCATTGCAGGCCGTCGATCATCATCGCAAAGGGTCCTTGCGGCTCAAGCTGCCCGGTCCGCGGCAAAGGCCTCGCCGAACAGGCGCAGGAAATTGCCGCCCATCACCTGGTCGGTATCGCCTGCCGAAAGGCCGCTCGCTTCCAGCCCGTGACGCAACACCTGGAAGTCGGCCGCGGTCTTCATCCAGTCCTGCCAGGCTTCGCCCGGCTCGGCGATAACTTGCGTGATCTCGTCACGCGACCAGGTGCCGTAGCGCCAGAAGCGCCGCGTGCCGGGCGGATGGCCGGGGCAGTAATCCGAGCCGATGCCGACATGGTCGATGCCGACAAGATCGATCGTCCAGTGCACCATGTCGCAGAACTCCGCGACGGTGGTCTGCTCGCGGTTCTTCATCATATGCGGGTTGGGGCTGAGGCCGATGACGCCGCCACGCGCCGCGCAGGCCTTGATGGCCTCGGTGGCGCGCAGCCGGTGCGTGCCGAAGCCGGACGAGCCGACGAATTCGCGCGGATTGCCATGCGTGATCGCCACCGGCTTCGCGGAAAGATCGATCGCCTCCAGCGTGGTGCGGTCGCCGCAATGCGAGAGATCGACCAGGATGCCGAGCTTGTTCATCTCGGCGATGGCCTTCCTGCCGAATCGCGAGGAAATGCCGCTGTCATGCTCCTCCCAGCAGCCGGCGCCGATATAGTTCTGCAGGTTGTAGGTCAGTTGCATGATGCAGACGCCAAGCTCCCGAAACGTCCGGAACAGCTCGATATCGTGACCGATCGGCGAGGTGTTCTGGAAGCCGAGCACCAGCGCGATGCGGCCGCTGGCCGCGATATTCGCGATCTCGTCCGGCGAGGTCGCCAGCGCCATGATATCGGCGTTTTCCGCCGCGACGCGATGCCAGCGCCCGACCAGCGACAGGGTTTCCTGCGTGTTGCCCCAGATGGTGACGCAGGTGTTGAGGCAGGAGACGCCGCCGGCATGCCAGCGCTCCACCATGGCGCGCGAGGGATAGGGAAAGCCGAGCCCATCGATGGTGATGGTGCGCGGCGCGAAAGCTGCTGTCATGTTTTCCGTCCTTGCTCACGCCGCGCCAATCACGGCCTTGATCTCAAGATATTCCTCGAGCCCGAAGCGGCCCCATTCGCGGCCGTTGCCGGAGCGCTTGTAGCCGCCGAACGGCGCGCCCCGGTCCACCGCCGGATAGTTCACATGCACGTTGCCGGCCCTGATGCGGCGCGCGACGGCGACGGCGGCCGCCCGATCGGCGGCTTGCACATAGGCCGAGAGGCCATAGGGCGTATCGTTGGCGATGGTCACCGCCTCCTCGACCGTTTCGTAGGGGATGATCACCAGAACCGGGCCGAAGATTTCTTCCTGCGCGATCACCATGTCGGACCGCACATCTGCGAAGATCGTCGGCTGGCAGTAGTAGCCGCGCTCCAGCCCCGCGGGGCGGCCGGGGCCGCCGCAGATCAGCGTCGCGCCCTCGGCGATGCCGGTCTCGATCAGCCGCTGGACCTTGTCGAACTGCGTCTTGCTGACGAGCGGTCCCATCGTGGTTTCCGGATCGGTCGGCGCCCCCACGCGCCAGTTCGCGGCCGCCGCCTTCGCCAGCGCGACAACCTCGGCCTGGCGGTTCGCGGGCACGAGCATGCGGGTCGCGGCGCTGCAGGACTGGCCGGCATTGCCGAAGCAGCGCGCCACGCCCGGCGGCACCGCCTTGGCGAAATCGATATCGGGCAGCAGGATGTTGGGCGATTTGCCGCCAAGCTCCTGCGTCACCCGCTTGACGGTCGCGGCGGCGGCGGCCGCGACCGCCGTGCCGCCGCGCGTCGAACCCGTGAAGGACACCATGTCGATGTCGGGGTGGCGCGCGATCGCCTGGCCGACGGTCGGGCCGTCGCCATTGACGAGGTTGAAGACACCGGCCGGCACGCCGGCCTCGGCGAGAATATCGGCAAAGATCAGCGCCGACAGCGGCGAGATTTCGCTCGGCTTCAACACGATGGTGCAGCCGGCGGCCAGCGCCGGCGCCACCTTGCAGGCGATCTGGTTCAACGGCCAGTTCCACGGCGTGATCATGCCGACGACGCCGATCGCCTCACGGGTGATCAGGGTCGATCCCTGCATGCAATCGAAGTCATAGGCTTCGAGCGTCGCCCGCATCTGCCGGAAATGATTGACGCCGCTTGCGGCCTGGGCGTCGCGCGCGAAGGTGATCGGCGCGCCCATCTCGCGGGAAATGGCGACGGCGAGTTCATCCCGGCGCGCCGCGATGCCGTCGGCGATGCGGCCGAGCAGGGCGGCGCGCGCGGCGACCGTCGTGGCGGCGAAAGCCGGAAAGGCGCGACGTGCCGCAGCGACGGCGTGGTCGACATCGGCCTCGGTGCCGAGCGCTATCTCGGCGATCTGCTGTTCGCTCGAGGGGTCGATCACCGCAAGGCGCGTCCCGCCACGCGGTTCCACCCAGGCGCCGTCGATAAAGAAATGAAGTTCATGCATGTCAGGAATCCGGAAATGGGCTGGTGATTGGGGCGTGCGGTTGTAGTCAGGTCGAGCTGCGGACGATCAGGCTGGGGCGGATCATGACGAGCGCCGGATGCGCTTCGCCCGCTTCGTGCGCTTCGAGCCAGAGGCGAGCCCGCTCCGCCAGGGCAGCGACGTCGAGATCGATCGTGGACAGGGCGGGGCGAAGATAGTTGCCCCAGCTAATGCCGCCGAATCCGGTCACGGCAACATCGCCGGGCACGGATAAACCGTGATCGAGCAGCGCGGCGATCGCACCGCTGGCGAGTTCGTCGGAGGCCGCCACAATGGCATCGACATGCAGGCCGCGATCCAGCGCCGCGCTGGTCATCCGGTAGCCGGCCTCGCTGCGGAACCCTTCCCGCACGTCCCAGACGAGCACGGGATCGATCGGCAAGCCGGCCCGCAGAAGCGCCTGCTCATGGCCGAGCGAGCGCTCGCGGCCGACCTCCGAGCCGCTGATACGACCGAGATAGGCGATGGCGCGGCGCCCCCGCGCGAGCAGGTGTTCCACCGCCATCCCGGCGCCCGCCAGGTCGTCATGCACGATCGAATCGATGCCGAAACCTTCGAGGCGCTGGCTCACGCTGAGAATGGCGATGCCTTTCCCCGCAGCCCGATCCACGAGCGGCTTGAGGCTCGCCATATCGGCAATATCGGCCGAGGCGAGGAAAAGCCCGCGCAACCCCATCGAGGTGGCGTGTTGCAGCATATGGCGCAGGCGCTCCTGGCGGTGGCCGAGGTTGAACAGCACGAGGTTGAGATTGATCAACTCGAGTTCGCGCTGCAAATGTTTGGCAAGCCTGGGATAAATGCCATGCTCGATATCGCCGGTGACCAGTGCGATCGAGGAGCCGCGCCCTTTGCGCAGGTTTCGTGCAAAGGAATTGGGCTCGTATCCGAGCGCCTCCGCCGCCGCGACCACCTTGGCACGGGTTTCGGCGCGCACCAGCGTGGAGCCGGACAGGACGCGCGACACCGTGGCCGAGGAGACGTTGGCGCGTTCCGCGACGTCGAGGACATTCACCATCGCGGCTCATCCTCGGCTTCATCGCGCGGGAACAGGATCATGTCCTTCGCGTCCCAGCCGACAATCACCGCCGTTCCCGATGCGATTTCCTGCGGACAATCGGTGCGGGAGAGGCGCGCGGTCAGCGGGCCGAAATCCGTCGTCAATGTCAGCCGGACGGTTGGCCCCAGATACTCGCAACGCTCGACAGTAGCGGGAACCCTCGCACCGTCCGCAGGGTCGATCCTGATCGCTTCCGGCCTGATCATGCCGATGATCGCACCTTCGCAGATGCCTGCCGGCCCCGCGACCGCCTGTACACGCTGCGGTGTTGCGCCTTCGGTCTCCACGATCGTCATGTCGCCGTCGCGGCCGAGGAAGCGCACGGGTACGAAATTCGATTCGCCGAGGAAGCGCGCCGCGAAAGGGGAAGCCGGACGGGCATAGACATCGTCGGGGGCGCCGATCTGGGCGATCCGGCCGTGGCGCATGATGGCGAGGCGGTCCGACATCGAAAGCGCCTCCTCCTGATCATGCGTCACATACAGCACCGTGGCGCCGATATCGCGCTGGATGCGCTTGATCTCGCTCTGGAGCTGCTCGCGCAGCTTGCGGTCGAGCGCGCCGAGCGGCTCGTCCATCAGCAGCACGGGCGGCGAGAACACGATCGCGCGGGCCAGCGCGACACGCTGCTGCTGCCCGCCCGAAAGCGCGGCGATGCGGCGTTTGGCGAGCGGGCCGAGATCGACCAGTTCGAGCGCGCGCGCGACCTTGGCGCGGATATCGGCTTCCGGCAGGCGCCGCAGCCGCAACGGGAAGGCGATGTTCTCGAACACGTCGTAATGCGGGAACAATGCGTAGCTCTGGAACACGACGCCGAGCCCACGCTTCTCCGGCGGCAGGCGTGAAATATCCCGGTCACCGATCCGGATCGTGCCGGATGTCGGCGCCACGAAGCCGGCCACGGCCATTAGCGTCGTCGTCTTGCCGGAGCCGCTCGATCCGAGCAGCGTCACGAATTCGCCGGGTGCGACAGCAAGCGAGATATTGTCGACTGCCTTGAAGCTCTCGTAGTTCTTGGTCAGCGCCTCGATATGGATCGAGGCGCCGATGCCGTCTATCCGGCCCGGGCTGGCGGTCATGCGTTCATTCCTTCCGGCGCGGAACGTCCGACGCGGCGCGCGGCGCCATAGGCCGCCAGCGCGAAGATGGAGAGCAGGAGAAGCATCGTGGAGGCCGCAGCGACGGCAGGGCTGATCTCGAAACGGATGCCGTTCCACATCTGCACCGGCAACGTCACCGAATCGATGCCCGTGACGAACAGCGCCACGACAACCTCGTCGAAACTGGTGAGAAAGGCAAAGACCAGCCCGGCAATGACGCCGGGCAGGATCGACGGCAGCGTGACCTTCCAGAAGGCCTTGTTCGGCGAGGCCCCGAGGCTGCGGGCAGCGTCGACCATGCGCCAGTCCATCTTCTGCATCACCGCCGAGACATTGATGACAACGAAAGGCAGCGTCAGCAGCGCATGCGCGAGGATCAGCCCGATCCGGGTGCCGATCAGGTCAAGCGAGGCGAAAGCGCCGTAAAGCGCCACGGCCATGATGATGCTCGGCACCACCATCGGCAGCAGCACGATCCAGATCGCCAGCCTTGCCAGCGCCCGCGGCAGGCGGTGCAACCCGAGCGCCGCCGAGGTCCCGACCACCGTTGCCAGCAGCGCGCTGATCGCGGCGACGAGAAACGAGTTCAGCGTCGCGTTCCGCCACGGCCCCGCGCCGAGGAAAGTCTCGTACCATTGCAGGGAGAAGCCCTCGGGCGGAAACGAGATGTAATCCGTCTGCGTGAACGAGATCGGCACGACGATCAGCGTCGGAATGACGAGATAGGCGCAGACCGCGAACACGATGGCGCCGAGCAACGGCCTTGCAAGCAGGCGCAGGCTCATCGCTCGATGCCCCAGATCGCGCCAAGATTGAACCAGCGGTCGCCAATCCAGAAGATCGCCAGCGTCGTCGCCAGCAGCGTGACGGAAAGCGCCGAGGCCATGCCCCAGTTCAGCGAACTGTTGATGTTGAATTCGATCAGTTGCGCGATCATCAGCCCCTTGGCGCCGCCGAGCAGCGCGGGAATGACGAAGAAGCCGAGGCTGATGGTGAAGACGAGCAGGAGACCCGCCATCGCGCCCGGCATGGTGAGCGGCACATAGACCTTGAAGAAGGTCGCGATCGGGCCGGCGCCGAGGCTCCGGGCCGCATCGGGCAAGCGCCGGTCGAGCCGGGTCATCACGGCGTAGAGCGGCAGGATCATGTAAGGCAGCATGATCTGCGTCATGCCGATCAGCACACCCTGCACGTTGTAGATGAGGTCGAGCGGCTGCCGGATCATGCCAAGCCACAGCAGCGCCTCATTGAGCACGCCGCGCGGGCTGAGGAAGATGATCCAGCCGTAGGAGCGCACCAGCAGGTTTGTCCAGAACGGCAGCATCACCGCGATCAGGATCACCCCGCGTGCGATCGGCCCGGCATTGGCAAGCGCATAGGCGACCGGATAGCCGAGCAACAGACAGAGCAGCGCCGTGCCGGCGCTGAACATCAACGTGCGGAGCAGGATCTGCAGATAGCTCGGCACCGAGATGAGCCGCTCGTAGAAGACGAGCGGGCCGGCCGGATCGGCGAAACTGCGCAACGACAGCTCCGCCACCGGCCAGACCAGAAGCCCGGCCAGCAGCACGAGGGCCGGCGCCAGCAACATCGTGCTGACGCCGAGATCGCGGCTCCTGCTCACGTCGCGCCCGTCAGCCGAGCAGCCATTGCTGGAACTTCTCGGTGACCGGCTGGAGATTGGCCGTCCACCAGTCGGCGTTCAGGAAGATCGCCGTCTTCTCGGCCTCCGGGCCACCGGAAATGAGATTATACCGATCCTTCGGGATCGCCTTCCAAGCCGCAGGCACAACCGGCCCGTAATTATACGCCATTGCGATCGCCGTCTGGCGGTGCTCGTCGAGCACGAAGGCAAGGAAGCGCATCGCCGCCTCCTTGTTCGGAGCGCCCTTGGGCACCACGAAGACCGACCAGGTCAGCAGGCTGACATCCATCGCGACCTCGACCGGCGCGCCGCCGCTCTTGACGCTGAGCGCGCGGCCATCGGCGAGCAGGCCCATCGTCGCCTGGCCCTCGCGCATGATCTGCTCGCTCTGGGTCACGGTCGTGTACCAGATGATGTGCTCGCGGATCTGCGCGAGCTTCTTGAAGGCGCGGTCCACGTCGAGCGGATAGAGCTTGTCGGCGGGCACGCCATCAGCCAGCAGAGCCGCCTCCAGGATACCGCTCTCGACCTTGTTATAGAAGGCGCGCTTGCCGGGGAACGTCTTGATATCCCAGAACGAGGCCCAGCTCGTCGGCTTCTGCGGCAGGCGCTTGTCGTAGATCAGCACGCGGCCGAAAATCACCTCGGGGATCGAATAGTCGTTGAAGAATTCCGGCCGCTTCATGATCCCGTCGCGGTTGATGATGGAGAAGTCCAGCTTCTCCAGCAGCCCCTTCTCGGCACCGACGCGAGCGAGTTCGGGAAGCCCCTCCATCAGATCCCATTCGACCTTGCCGGCCTGCTCCATCGCCTGAAGCCGCCCGAGCGAATTGTCGCTGGCGCTGACGACCTGGATGCCGCTCTCCTTGGTGAAAGGATCGGCCCAGGCGCGGCGCATCGCCTTTTCCCAGGACCCGCCCCAGTTGGCGTAGACGATCCGCTCGTTGGCCGCCTGGGCGGCGGCCGGGGCGAGCAGCGCGGCACCCGCCGCCGCCGTGCCCACCAGGAAGGCGCGCCGGGACTGGCCGCCGTGGTTGATGAATTCGCTCATGGTTCACTCCCTCAAAACAGCGCTAGATTTTCAACGTCTGCTCGGCCATAGTTAAATTGTAATCCATTACATTCGTCAATGGGGCAAGTTTGCGGTGACTGTGTCGACACCCATGCAAGGGCGCAGAAGCGCGGATATCGTGATGGCGCCATGGCGCGCCGCCGCCGCCTGTGCGACGCCGCTCAGCTTCTCGCGCAGCCTGCTGCGGAAGATGGTCGCCGAGCGCTGGCGCATCACGCGCCCCGTTTTCGAACTGGACGGCGAAGGACGAGGTCAGGCGCTCTACCGTATCGAGACGCCTCAGGCCGCCTTTCACTTCTTCGTCGTCTCGGATTTCTTTCCGGCCGACCAGAAGATCGACCGCGCCTTCGGCATCAATTGGGATGTATCGGCCGCGATTTGCGAGGGCGAATGGACCGCGGAGCGACGCGCGTTGCTCGCGCGGGAGGTCCCCAAGCAATATGACGGCCGCTACCCGGCGGATGTGTTCTGTTTCTGCCGGGGCAACCGCTCGGAGCGCGTCTTCGACCATGTCGTCGATGCGCTCGCGGCAGGAACACAGCCCGACACGGCGTTGTTGGCGAGCGTCGGCTATCTGCTGCGCTCGACCGCCTTCGCAGGAAACGGCCTGTTCGGCACGAAGCCCTTCGAGGCGTTCGGCGATACGCACCCGCTCGGCGCGACCTACCACGCCCAGATTCTCGCGGCCTATATGTTGCGGAGCTTCGTCTTCGATCTGGTCGAGCATATCGCCGCGGCGCGCTCCGCCGGTGCCGCCCGTCTCGATACGGCAATCAAACGCTATCTCGGCCTCGGCAATTCAGCCGGGCTCGGCCTGGTGCCGTTCATCATGAACCATCCGCGCATCGTCCATCAATGGTGCCTTGCGCAGGAGAGCGCCTTCGCCGATGCGCTGGCGCGACCGGTCGATGCGGCGGGCCTCGCGGCCCTGCGAGCCCTGATCGACAAGGCGTCGCGCTATTTTCGCCAGGATCAGCGCGACGGCAACGCCATTTTCGGCGACTACGCCCGCCTCGCCGCCGAATTCGACACGATGCTCTCCACGCTCGATCGGCTCAACGCGCCGGCCGGAACGCGTTGGCGCACAGTGTACGACGCGATCCTGCCGCCACAGCACCACCCGGAAACGGCGGAAGCGCTCCTGAGCCTGCTGCTCGAGCTGTTTCCGGATATCGTGGCGCAGCAGGAGGCGCGGCTCGTCGCCGACGAAACCGCCGATCTCGACCCCGCCATGACGATCGGGCGTCTCGCCGCCCTGGCGCGCGCCTCCTATGGCTGGCTGCTCGACAAGGGCGGCGCGGCACCTTGCCCGCATTTCTGGTATTCGCCGCTTGAATCGCCCTATGAGCCCCGGCGCGGCTTGCGCGGCACCGGCACCTGCTTCGAAACGGAAACCCCGATGGACCTGCCGCGGCTGTTGCCGCCGCTGCTGGAAGCTATCGCTGCCGCGCCGGAAGAGACGCCGGCCGGCGTGTTCCTGGCGCAGCACCCGGAATTCGCGCTGCTCGCGCGCCGCATCCAGTCCCTTGCCGGGCTCGACTATGCCGAGTTGAGGGTCGACAGCCTGGCCGAGGATTACCTTCCCTTTGCCGCCTGCCGCTTCCTCCTCGCCTTCTACGGCATGGAGAAATACGACCCGCGCCTGCCGCGCTCGACCAAGGGCGCATTGTTGCAGGGCGCACCCGTGCCGGACGAGGTCGCCGCCGGCATCGACGGCAGCTGGCCCTTCCCGATCGCTCCCGAATCGCACGCGCTCAAGGCGCCAGCCATCATTCCCCAGCGCCTAGTCGACCAGCCGGAAATCGCAATCGACACCCTGAAGCCGCTGCGCCCGCGCGCCGCGCGTGACAACGACGCATTGACGGTGTTTCCCGCCGAGATGCGCAAGCTGATGACGCGCGCGGCCTTCGGCGCCGGCCTGGCCCCTGCGGCGGCGGATGCCGTGGTGCGGCTCGGATTGCTGGTTGGCGATGGCTGGATCGACAGGACGCTCGAGACGTTGCATGCCCCGTGCGCGGGGAGGCCGCGTTGCGACGGCACGACGATCGATGGCACCGGGCTTCCTGATTTCGCTATCGGTGCGGCGGTGCTCGACCTCGCCGGCGGGCGCGCCGACGATGACATCGGCGCTGCCATCGGCACGGGCAGTGCGCGCACGCCCCTGCTTGGTGGCCTGGCGCTCTGGGGAGCCGGGCGTGGCTTTGCCACAGCGGTCATCGATGTCGACACCGGCAACGTCACCCTTGCCGGCGGCAGCGATGGCGCGCTGTGGCGCGGCATTTGCTCCGAAATCCCGACCGGCCTCGCGGCCGGTACGGCGCTGGCACCGATTGCGCGAGAGGTCGCGCCGCTGATGGCGTGCTGGCGCGGTCGCAATGCTTTTGCCGTGCTCTGCCTGCGCCAAACGCTCGCGTGGGCCGACGCGGAGCCGGCGCTCCGGGCACTTGGCGCGCGCGAGACGTGCGACCCGATTCAGGTCGCTGCCCACCGGCGGCGGACGCTTGTCGATGGCTTCCACCTGAGCCTGGCGCAATTCGAACTGCTCTACAGCCTCGCCAAACGCGGCTTCGTACCGCCCGAGATCGAGCCCATCGCCACGGGCCAGGCCGCGGCCGGATTGCTCATGCAGCCTCTCAAAGGAAAATCCGCATCATGCCCAGCACTGTGATTGCTACAGAGGAGTTCTCCGCCCGCCGCCACCGCGCCATCGCGGCAGCAAGGCAGCGCGGCCTGGCGGGGTTGCTCGTCGCCTCGCGCGGCGGCGGCACGCTCGACCGCTATGGCGACGTGCTCTACCTGACCAATTTCTACACGCCCTTCCCCTTCATTCCCGATTTCGAGGGCAACTGGTCGGCGCGCGCGCACACATTTCTCGTGCTGCCGGTCGACGAGGCTCCGGAACTGCTGATCGACGTGCCCGATGACGGCCGCATCCGGCTTGCCGACGGCAAGGTGAGCTATTCCGATTTCGTGCTCGACGATACGATCGCGGCCCTGAAGCGGGCCGGGCTGGCGAAAGCGCGCATCGGCCTCGTCGGCTCGGACGTGCTGACCTATCGCATGACCGAGCGGCTGCGCAGCGCGTTGCCCGATCTCGTGCTCGAGCCGGCAGACGACATCCTGGCAGGCCTGAGGTCGGTCAAGTCTCCGGGCGAGGTCGCGCTGTTGCGCAAAGCATCCGAGGTCGGCTCGCGCACCATCGAGGCGATGCTCAACGCCTCGGTGCCGGGCGCCTCGCATGGCGATGTCGTCGCGGCGGGGCTGGCGCATCTCGTGCCGGCCGGCGGCGTGCTCTACAATTCGTTCATGGCGTCGGGCAAGGGCGGTGATCCATCGCGCTTCGCCAAGAGCAATTTCCCGACCTGGGGCTCGCCGAAGAGGCTTGCCGAAGGCGACTGGATTCGTTTCGGCATCTCGGGCGCCGTCGACGGCTACATGTTCGACCTCGCGCGCGCCAAGGCGGTCGGACCGGTCACGAACCGCCAGGTCTCTTTGTTCGAGGCGGCGATTTCCAGCATCGAGGCTACCCTCGCCGCGATCCGCCCGGGCGCCACGGCGGGTGACCTGGGCGCCGCCGGCCTCGACAAGCAGCAGTCGCTCGGCTTCCGGGTCGACGGCGTGTTCTCGGCGATGGGACACGGCCTCGGCCTCGGCTGGGACGACCCCTGGCTGGCGCGCGGCGTCACGACCGAGATCGTTCCCGGCATGGTGCTGTGCATCGAACGCACCATCCAGCAGGATGGCTATCTCGGCGATTTCGAGGAGACCGTCCTGGTCACGCCCGATGGCTACGAGTTGCTCACCGATGCGGTCAAGCGCTCGTGGTGACGGGCGGGCAAACCAGCCTGCCACCCAGCCTCTGGGCGGCGACGGCGTCCGCGCCGCCGCCACCGGAGACTCCCCTGCAGGGTGAAGCCCGTGTCGATCTCGCGATTGTCGGCGGCGGCTTTACCGGCCTGTCGGCAGCGCTGCACGCGGCGGAGGCCGGCGCCAAGGTCGCGGTCCTCGAGAGCGAGATCATCGGCTTCGGCGCCAGCGGCCGCAATGGCGGCCAGGTCAATCCAGGCGTGAAGGCTGGCGAGGCGGTGCTGGCCGGGCGGTTCGGCGATGCCGGCCGCACGCTGTTTCACCTCAGTCAGGAGGCGCCCGATTTTCTCGCCGACTTGGTGGCGCGGAAGGCGCTCTCCTGCCGGTTCGAACGATGCGGGCTGATCCGCCTCGCGCATAACGATACCGCGCTTGCGACCGTGCGTGCCGCAGCAGCGGACCTGAGGCGCACCGGCGTGCCGGTCGAGGAGTTCGACGCAAGCGACGTCGAGCGCCGGGTCGGCACGCGGCGCTATCGCGGCGGCTATCGCGATCCGCGCGGCGCGAGCGTGCATCCGCTTGATCTGGCGCGGGAACTGGCGCGTGCAGCGACAGTGGCCGGAGCCCGGATTCATGCGCGTTCGCCCATGCTCTCGCTCGCGCGGGACACCGGGCGCTGGCGCGTTACGGCGCCGGGCGGCGCGCTCCTGGCCGACCGCGTGCTCATCGCCACCAATGCCTATAGCGACGGGCTCATCCCCGGCCTCGCCGCCAGCCTGTTGCCGGTCAACAGCTTCCAGATCGCGACCGAGCCACTTCCGGCCGGCGTC
The DNA here is from genome assembly GCA_937988775.1 of uncultured Alphaproteobacteria bacterium. Taxonomy (GTDB): domain Bacteria; phylum Pseudomonadota; class Alphaproteobacteria; order Rhizobiales; family Beijerinckiaceae; genus CALKHP01. Next base: position 38,962 of record CALKHP010000051.1, on the reverse strand, counting down.
GTGGTGCTGCCCGGCCGCGAAACGGTCTATGACAGCCGCAGGCTGGTGCTGTATTTCCGCATCAGCCCCGATGGCCGGCTGATGGTCGGCGGGCGCGCCTCGTTCTCATCGTCACGCGCGACCTCGACGCGCGTCGCCGATTACTCCGTGCTGGAGAAGGTGCTGGCCGGCATTTTCCCGCAGGCGGCCGGCATCCCGATTTCCCATCGCTGGACCGGCCTGGTCGGCATCACGATGGATCACCTGCCGCATTATCACGAGCCGGAGCCGGGCTTGCACGTCATGGTCGGCTATAATGGCCGCGGCGTCGCGATGGCGACGCGCGCCGGAGCATTCCTCGGGCGAAAGCTTGGCGGAGCACCGGAAGCGGGCGCGTTGCCCGTCAGCCGGATCCAGCCGGTGCCGTTCCATCGCTACAAGGCAGCGCTGCTCAATGTCGGCATGCAGTGGAACCGCGTCCTGGATGTTCTCGGCCGATAAGTGCCGCGCCACTTGCAAGCGGAAACGGATTCATTGGCGGGGCCGGCCCGAGGATCGAACGCCGAAGAAGGCATGATCTTCGGTCGGCGCATGTCACCCGCGCCGACGTTGTCACGCGCAGCCCGCGCGCCGGAATTTCACGCTCCTGCCGTTGCAGCATGCATTTTGCGTCGATGCGGGTTATGAAGAAGATCGCCTCCATTCATCACCTGCGCGGCATCGCTTCCCTCGGCGTGCTGCTGTTCCATGCCTTCGCCTTCGTTTCCGGCTATGGCAACGACTGGATCCCGGCGGATCTCACACGCATCGGCGAGGCCGGGGTCGATATCTTCTTCGTCATCAGCGGCTTCATCCTGACCGTGGCGGTGCGGCGCGCGCCGGGCCGCACCGCATTCGTTCTAGGACGCCTCGCACGCGTCGGTGGCCCATATTGGGCCGTCGTCATCGGCATCGCGGCCATGACGCTGGCTGCGCCCACCGCCTTCCGCAGCTTCACCTGGGCGCCGCATGACCTCGTGCTGTCCCTGGCCTTCGTCCCATCCATCTTGCGCGACGGCTCGATCTTCCCGCTGCTCGAACCGGGCTGGACGCTGTCGCTGGAAATGCTGTTCTACCTGTTGCTGGCGGTGGCGCTCGGCCTTCCCGCGCGTCTGCGTTCGGTGCTGATCTGTCTCGCGCTCGTGCTGCTGGCCGCAACAGGCTGGCTGCTCGATCTGCCGCAGGGCGAAAGCCTGGCCTGGTTCTATACGCAGGCCGTGCTGGTCGAGTTCGGTTTCGGCGTCGTCATCGCCGAACTCTATCTCGCCGGCTGGCGCGCCGACAGGCATCAGGCGCTGGCGGCGCTGATCTTCGGCGGCCTCGGCCTGGCGCTCGCCGCCGGCGATCCGCCGGACGCTTTCGAGCGGGCGCGCCTATGGTGCTACGGCGTTCCGGCGGCGCTGATCGTCGGCGGCGCGCTGTTCCTCGAAGCGGCCGGAAAATGGCGCGCCCATGCGGTGTTGAGCTGGCTCGGCGACATCTCCTACTCGCTCTATCTCACTCATGTTCTCGTGGTGGCGACCACGGTCAAGCTGCTGGCCGGACGGGTCGGCATGTTCGGCGATTCCGGCGGCGATGTCGTGTTGCTGGCCATGGCCCTGGCCGCGGCCTTTGCGGCCGCAACGCTGTTCTATCGCGCGGTCGAGCAGCCGTCGCTAAGGCTTGCATCGCGCGTGCAGAAGCGCCGCAATCACCCTCGGAACAATGCCATGCTCCAGGATGGCATTATTCGGCATATTCAGTAAGCATTCATCATGCCGATTCAGACATTGGCAGGATTAGAGTGTGCAAAACAATATAAAAGAAATTTCGGATTGAAAGCGAATTCCATAATCGGACCACCGATGATTTCGAGACTGCCATATGATCAATGCCATTGCCGACAAGCAGCCGGCGCCCTTGCCGGATGACGGTAAAATACTGCGGGCAAAACTCCTTCATGAAAGCCCGTGGCGCTGGTGCGAGCGCCACATGCTCGGGGCGGCCTATTCGCTGCGCGGCAAGCGCGTTACCGAACTCGCCGACATTTTCCGCCGCCCCCGCCGGGTCAGGCTGCCGACGCAGCAGGATATCGGTCGCCATGGCGCAGGGTTTTCCGGTTTCCTGCGCGACAGCCAACCGGAGACGATCCTGGCAGCGGCGCGACGCGGGTTTTTTCCCCGCGCTCATGTCGGACCGCAGAAATGGTGGTCGCCGGCCGAACGGGCGGTGATGCATATCGGCGAGGTCCATATCCCCAAGCCCCTGCGCCGCACGCTCAGAACCAGCGACGTCACCATCTCCTTCGATACGGCTTTCGAGGCCGTGCTGAGCGGCTGCGCCGAGCGGCGGCCGGGCCGCCCGCATCTCACCTGGATCACGCCGGGCTGCGCACGCATCTATCTCGATCTCCACGACCGGGGCCACGCGCATTCGGTCGAGGTGCGCGATGGCGCCGGCGCCCTGATCGGCGGGCTGTTCGGCGTATCGGTCGGGCCGGTGTTCAGCGCGTTGTCGATGTTCCACACCCGCAACGACGCCTCGAAAATCGGCATCGTCAGCCTGTACCATCATCTGGAAAGCTGGGGCTATGCCGCGGTAGACCACGAAACCCTGTCGGCATGGGTCGCGCAATTGGGCGCAAGGCTCGTGCCGCGCGCGGATTATGCGCGCCTGCTACAGGGCACGCCGTCGGCCCACGATGCGCCGGGGCTCTGGCAGGCGGAGCTTGCCCTGAAAGAAACAGCCGACTGGGTGCCCGGCCAGGCCTGAGCCGGCAGCCGCAATATGGGCGGCTATTTCTGAATGGGAGCCTTGCGCAAGGTCGCCGACATTTTCTCGGTGATCGACAGCAATGTCTCGGCGTATTTCTCCTGCAATTCGTCGATCGACATCGCCTCGGCGACGATGATGATGTTCAAGCTGGCGACGACGCCGGACATATCGAAAATCGGCGCCGCCAGCGCGCGGATGCTCGGCAGGTTCTCCTGATTGCTCATCGCATAGCCGCGCGCCCGCACCGCCGCCAGTTCGGCCTCGAAGCGCTTGATGTCCTTCGGCTCCTTGGTGAGCGCCCGCAACTCGTGCAACGCGGCGAGCCGCTGCGCATCGGGCAGGAACGCCAGGCAGGCCCGGCCGAGCGCGGTCTTCACCGCCGGCACGCGCGAGCCGACCTTGCGGTTGACGCTGAGCACGCCGGGCTGACGGCTGGTGCCGACGATCACCATCGCATCGCGGTCGAACACGCCGAGATCGGACGGCCAGCCGAGCGACTTCTGGAATTCGCTCAGCATCGGCCCGACGACGGAGAGCAGATGCTGGCCCTGGTCGAAGCCGGCGGCGATGCTCAAGGCCCGCGCCGTCAGGGCATAACGCGGCTGCTCGCCGGCGCTGTAAACGTAGCCGGCATGGATCAGCGTCTCGAGCATCCTGACCAGCGTCGCCTTCGGAATTCCCGTCGCGGCATGCAGGCTCTTGATCGTCGCGGCGCCTGTTTCGGCGATCGCCTCAAGAACCTTCAGGCCACGCAGAAGTGCCGTCACGGGCTCGTAGCTGGGCATGTGTCGCTCCAAAGGTGACAAGAATCCGGTTTCGGGTCGAATAGCACGCCGGCATCGCCCGGTCGCATTGCCCCCCGCCGGCGCGGCGGCATGCTTTATGTCGAGCGCCCCAGCACCTCGTCATCATGTTCGCCCAAGGCCGGGGGCAGCAGGCGATAGCTTGCCGGCGTGCGGCTGAGCTTGATCGGCGAGCCGGTGCCTGTGTAGTCGCCCCGCGTCACGACCATCTCCCTGTGGCGCGTGTGGGGATGGCGCACCGCCTCGGGCACGCTCAGCACCGGCCCGCACGGCACGCCGGCCCGGATCAGGTCCTCGGCCAGCTTTTCTCCATCATGGCCGGCGAGCAGCCCGGTCAATGCGCGCGTCAAGGCCTCGCGATGGCGGTTGCGCTCGCCATTATTGGCGAAGCGCCCATCCTGGGCGAGCGCTGGCTGACCGAGCAAAGTGCAAAGCCTGGCGAACTGGCCATCGTTGCCGACGGCGAGGAAGATCGGCACGGTGGCGGTCTCGAACACGTCATACGGCGTGATATTCGGATGGGCATTGCCTGAGCGCTGCGGCGTCTGCCCGGACATGAAATGATTGGCGAGATGGGGATGCAACAGCGAGAAGCCGCAATCATACAGCGCCGTCTCGACGAACTGCCCACGCCCGCTCACCTCACGCTCGCGGATGGCCATCAGGATGCCGATGACGGCATTGAGCCCGGTCGCGAGATCGACAACCGGCACGCCGATGCGGGTCGGCGCGCCGTCCGGCTCGCCATTGACGCTCATCAGCCCGACCATCGCCTGCACCGCCGCATCGTAACCCGGCAGGCCGCCAAGCGGGCCATCGGCGCCAAAACCCGAAATCCGGCAATGGATCAGGCGGGGAAAGCGCAGGGCAAGGCTCTCGACATCCATGCCCCATTTGTCGAGCGTGCCCGGCTTGAAATTCTCGACCAGCACATCGGCGCCCTCCAGCAGGCCGAGCAGCGCCTCGCGGGCCTGCGGCTGCTTCAGGTCGAGCACGATGCCGCGCTTGTTGCGGTTGACGCCCGCATAGTAGGACGCCACGCCGTCGCGGAAAGGCGGGCCCCAGCCACGGGTTTCGTCGCCCTGCGGCGGCTCGACCTTGATGACGTCGGCGCCGTGATCGCCGAGGATCTGGGTGCAGTAAGGCCCGCCCAGCACCCGGCTGAGATCGATGACCTTGAGGCCTGCAAGCGCGCCTTGCGTCGTCATGGCTGGCTTTGTTCCCTTCGCCGGCATCAATAGGATTTCGGCAGGCCGAGAACCTTCTCGGCGATGAAATTCATGATCATTTGCGGGCTGACCGGCGCGATGCGCGGAATCAGGCATTCGCGCAGATAACGCTCGACGTGATATTCGCTTGAATAGCCCATGCCGCCATGCGTCATCACGGCGGTCTCGCAGGCGGTGAAGGCCGCTTCCGCCGCGAGATACTTGGCGCTGTTGGCTTCCGCGCCGCAATCCTGCTTGCCGTCATAGAGCGCGGCGGCTTTCAACACCATGAGATTGGCCGCCTCGAGATTCATCCAGCAGCGCGCCAGCGGATGCTGGATGCCCTGGTTCTGCCCGATCGGCCGGTCGAACACGACGCGCTCCTTGGCATATTGCGTGGCGCGGCGCAGCGCCGCGAAGCCAAGCCCGACCGCTTCCGAAGCGATCAGGATGCGCTCGGGATTGAGGCCATGCAGGATTTGCCTGAAGCCATCGCCCTCGCGCCCGATCAGGTCTTGCGCCGGCACGATCATGTCGTCGAAGAACAGCATGTTGGAATCGACGCCATGCCGGCCGAGTTTATGAATCAGCCGGATTTCGACCTTGGACCGGTCGAGTTTGGTGTAGAACAGGCTCAAGCCGTCCGTCTTGCGCTTGACCTGATCGAGCGGCGTGGTGCGCGCCAGCAACAGCACCCGGTCGGCGACCTGGGCGGTGGATATCCAGATTTTCTGGCCTCGGACCCGGTAATGCTCGCCGTGCTTCTCGGCCCTGGTCTTGATCTGCGTGGTGTTGAGGCCGACATCGGGTTCGGTCACCGCGAAACAGGCCTTCTCCTCGCCCCGGATCAGCGGCGGCAGCATGCGCGCCTTCTGCTCGTCGGCGCCAAACACAACCACGGGTTGCAGGCCGAATATGTTCATGTGCACGGCCGACGCGCCGCTCATGCCCGCGCCTGATTCAGCGATGGCACGCATCATGATGGCGGCCTCGGTGATGCCGAGGCCTGCGCCGCCATAGGCTTCCGGCATGGCGATGCCGAGCCAGCCGGCATCGGCGATGGCGCGGTAGAAATCCTCCGGGAACGCCGCCGCCGTGTCCTGCTTCAGCCAATAGGCATCATCGAAGCGCGTGCACAGCTTGGCGACGAGATCGCGTATCTGCTGCTGGTCGGCCGAGAGTGAGAAGTCCATGAGGGAATCCCTGTAAAATCACGATGAAACGGCGAGGCCCTGATCGGCTTCAATCGTGGTCGACCGGAACGGCCTTCGGCCCATAAGGGAAATATGGCGGGTGGTCGCCGATAGCGGTCATGTTGATCTCGACCAGCGTGGGCCCCCTGGTGGCGATGGCCTTGGCGGCGAGCGCGCCGAAATCCTCCGGCCGGTCGACGCGCCAGAACGGAATGCCGGCCAGCGCGGCCAGCCCCTCGATATCCGGGCCGAGCACGGTGTCGAAGCGCCGCCTTCCGCCGGCCGTCGCATCCTGAATGTGGCGGATGACGCCATAGCCACGATCGTTCATGACCAGAATGGTGATGTCGAGGTTTTCCTGCACGGCGGTCCAGAGTTCCGCCAGATTGAGGAAAAATCCGCCGTCGCCCGTCATCACCACGACCTTGCGGCCGCCCGGCGCCAGCGCCGCGCCGATGCCCAGGCACATGCCCTGGCCGATGCCGGCCCCGACGGGATAGATGTTGCTGCGCGGATCGTGCAACGGGAACAGCTTGTTGCCCCAGGTGCTGTTGTTGATGGTGATGTCGCGCGCCCAGACCGCGTCTTGCGGCGTGACGGCGCGCAACTGCTCGGCGAAATCCGCATAGGGGCCGAGGGTCGCCCGGAATGAAGCGCGGGCGCGGCGCTTGAGCGTCTTGAATTCTTCCACGTAGCCCGGCTCGACCTGCATCTTGCCGGCGATGCGTTCGGCGAGCGCTTCAAGCGTCAGGGCCGCATCGCCAAGCACGAAGCAACGATTGGCATAGGTCCGGCCATCGGCAAGCGGATCGATGTCGATCTGCGCCAGCGCCTTGGGCAGCTTGACCGAGAATTCGCCGGTTTCGTGCCCGCGCAGCCGCGAGCCGACGACCAGCATCAGGTCGACCGTCTCGTAGAACGCCTCGATCTGCGGCATGCCCTGGCCGTTGAGGCCACCGAGATTCTGGGGGTGGTCCTCCGAGACGACGCCCCTCCCCGCCCAACTCGTGACCATGCCAAAGCCGAGATCTAGGAGTTTTTTAGCAGCGGGACCGGCAGCGGAGGCGCCATTGCCCAGCCACAGCATTGGCCGGCGCGCACCAAGCACCTGCGCGGCCAAGCGGTCGATATCCGCCTCGGCTGGCCTGTGCGGCGCCGGCAGCGGCAGCACGAACGCGTCGAGCGCCTCCGGCCGCGCCACCGTGGCGCGCTGGATATCGATCGGCACCTCGATGCTGACCGGGCCGGAGGGAGCCGACAAGGCCTCGACAGCGGCGCGGGTCAGGATGCCGAAAGCCTCCTGCGCACTGCGGATACGGTACGCCGCCTTGCCAGTGCTGCGCAGCATGCCCAGTTGATCCGGCACGTCATGCACGGTGCCCATGCCGCGATCGACGAAGCGCGTCGATGTCTGCCCGGTAATGTGCAGCAGCGGTGTTCCGGCGAAGCGCGCCTCGACCAGCCCGCCGACGGCATTGGCCGCGCCCGGCCCGGTGCTGGTGAACAGCACGCCGAGCCCGCCGGCGGCACGCGCGCAGCCATCCGCCATGTGGCCGGCGCCAAGCTCGCCGCGCGTCGCCACGAAACGCATACCGTTATGGCGGCCGAGCGCGTCCAGCATCGGGATGTTATGAACCGAGACGATGCCGAAAGCCGTGTCGACGCCGCAAGCGTTGAGGAACTCGGCAATCAGGTCGCTGACGGTGTAGGTGGTCGGCATTCGGTTTCTCTTATTTCATTTAATGAAATATTGTTTCAATCTAAGCGCGCCATGCGCCTCTGGCAAGAGGGCATGGCGCGCCATCGGGCCGGCGGATGCGGCGCGTCGGCGCCGTCCCCATAGCTTGGCGCCGCCGGTCCGGCCTGGCGCTATTTCTTGGCGACCAGGGAACAGCCGCCATCGGCGACCGGCCGATACGCCTTGTCGGCATCGAGCTTCGAGACGATATGCAGCAGATCCCACGGCCCCTTGGACTCGCTCGGGTTTTTCACGCGCACCAGATAGCGGTCGTAAACCACGCGGCCATCGTCGCGGATCACGGCCTTGGCCGCGAACATGTCGCTGATCGGCGTGGCGCGCATCGCCTTGAGCACGGCGGCGGGCTCGTTGCTTCCGGCCGTCTTTACCCCGCCGAGGTAATGCAGCACGGCCGAGTAGAGCGCGGCATGATTGTCGTTCGGCATGCGGCTCATGCGCTCGAAATAGCGCTTCGACCAGGCGCGGCTCTTGTCGTTCAGGTCCCAGTACCAGGACTGCATGAAGGTGAGGTTCTTGCCGACATCGAGGCCGAGCGCATGAACGTCGCTGAGATAGGTGTTCGGCGTGGCGAGGTGCTGGCCGGGTGCGATGCCGAACTCGGTCGCCTGTTTCAGCGCGGTCGACAGGTCGTTACCGGTCATGGCCAGCACCACCGCCTTGGCGCCCGAGGCCTGCGCCGTCAGCAGGAAGGACGAGAAGTCGGATGAGTTCAAAGGCACCTTGGTCGAGCCCAGCGTCTTGCCGCCACCGGCCTCGATTGCGGCGCGTGAATCGCTTTCGAGCGAGTGGCCGAACGCATAGTCGGAGGTCAGGAAATAGAAGCTGTCGACCTTGTCCTGCAGCAGCAGGCGCATCAGCGCGGTGGCGTTCGACCAGTTGTCGCTGCCCCATGACAGGCCGTTGGGCGAGCAATACTTGCCCGTCAGGTCCGAGGAGGCGGCCGAGGTGAAGATGACCAGCTTGTTGCGCTCGCGCGCCAGGGTCTGGATGCCGAGCGCGATCGCGGAATTGGCGACATCGACGATCAGGTCGACGCCCTTGGCGTCATACCATTCGCGCGCGATGGCGATGCCGATATCGGTCTTGTTCTGGTGGTCGGCGGTGAGGACCTCGATCGGCCGGCCGGGCGCGTCCTTGCCGAAATCCTCGATCGCCAGGCGTACGGCCTCGATCGAGCCCTTGCCGGCGATATCGGAATAAGGCCCGGACAGGTCGTTGATGACGCCGATCCTGATCGGCGCATCGGCGGCCCGTGCCGGCAGGCGCGCGGCCATGAGCGAAATGCCGGCCGACGCCAACAGTGCCCGTCTGGAAATCATCATCTGCATGTTCTCCTCCTCGCTTGCGAACCGGCTCCCGGCCGGCCGCTGGTTCAGTTCGACACCCTGGACAGGCGCGCGAACCATTGCTGGACCTCGCCGACAATGCCGCGCCGGAACAGCAGCACGCAGGCGATGAAAATCGCGCCGATCAGCACGGTGATGGGGAATTCAAGCCCGGCAAGCGCGTTTTCCAGCGAGACGACCACCGCCGCGCCAACCACCGGCCCGAGCATGGTGCCGATGCCGCCCATCAGCGTCATCAGCACGACATCGCCGGACATCTGCCAGGTGACGTCGGTCAGCGAGGCAAGCTGGAAGACCAGCGCCTTGGTGCCGCCCGCCGCACCCGCGAGCGCGGCCGAAATCACGAACGCCTTCAGCTTGAAGCGCTGCACGTCGTAGCCGAGCGAAATGGCGCGTGCCTCGTTCTCGCGGATCGCCTTGAGGACCTGGCCGAAGGGCGAGCGCACCACGCGCCAGAGCACGGCCATGCCGACCACGAAGACCGCCATGACGAAGCCGTACATGGCGACCGGGTGCTGCAGATCGAGCACGCCGAACAGCATGCCGCGCGGCACGTCCTGGATGCCGTCCTCGCCGCCGGTGAACGGCGCCTGCAGGGCGATAAAATACACCATCTGCGCCAGAGCGAGCGTGATCATGGCGAAGTAGATGCCGCTGCGCCGGATGGCGAGCGCGCCGAACAGCAGCCCGAGCACAGCGCCGGTTGCCGTGCCGGCGAGCACGCAGAGCAGCGGATCGAGATGCCAGACCTTGGCGGCATAGGCGGCGATATACGCGCCCGAGCCAAAGAAAGCGGCGTGACCGAACGAGAGCAGCCCGACGAAGCCGATCAGCAGGTTGAAGGCGGCGGCAAACAGCGCGAAGCACATCAGCTTCATCAGGAACACCGGATAGACCAGCGCCGGCGCCGCGATCAGCGCGGCGACGACGCCGAGAGCGCCGATGGCCGCCCATTTGTCGTCCATACCCGTCGCCTGCGTCGCGCCAATCGGCGGCGAGGCGTTGGCGGCGCTGTCCTTCTCGCGGCCGAACAGGCCGGCCGGGCGGAGCATGAGCACGACGACCATGATGACGAAGATCACGATCGAGGAGGCTTCCGGGTAATAGACCCTGGTCATCCCCTCGACGATGCCGAGCAGGTAGCCGGTGACGATCGAGCCAAGGATCGAGCCCATGCCGCCGACGACCACGACGGCGAACACCACGATGATCAGGTTCGAGCCCATCAGCGGGCTGACCTGATAGATCGGCGCGGCCAGCACACCGGCAAGACCGGCGAGCGCCACGCCGCCGGCATAGGTCAGCGTCACCAGCAGCGGCACGTTGAGGCCGAACGCCTGCGATAAGACGGCATTCTCGGTGGCGGCGCGCAGATGGGCGCCGATATGGGTGCGCTCGATGACGAGCCAGGTCGCCAGGCACACGACGAGCGACACCACCACGACCCAGACGCGGTAGATCGGCAGGAACATGAAGGGGAGCTTGATGCCGCCGGCCAGCGCCGAGGGGATCGCATAAGGCTGGCCGGACGAGCCGTACCAGTAGCGGAACAGGCCCTCGATCACCATGGCGAGGCCAAGCGTGAGCAGGAAGCCGTAGAGATGGTCGAGATGGGCGACGCGGCGCAAGGTGGTGCGCTCGATCACCACGCCGACCAGCGCCACCGCGATCGGCGCCAGCCCGAGCGCCCACCAGTAGCTGATGCCGAACATGTGCAGCAGGAACCAGGCCGCGAAGGCGCCGAGCATATACATCGCGCCATGGGCGACGTTGATGACGTTCAGCATGCCGAAGATCACGGCGAGGCCGAGCGAGAGCAGCGCATAGAACGAGCCGTTGATCAGGCCGACGAGCAACTGTCCGTAGAGGGCTGCGGCCGGCACGCCGAAGATCGTCACCACGGCGTCAGACCCCCAGATAGGTGTGCAGGGAACTCATGCGCGCATCGAGTTCCGAGGTTGCGAAGACGTCGGCGATCTGGCCGTTCTCCATCACGTAGAGCCGATCGGCCAGCCTGGCGGCGAAGCGGAAATTCTGCTCGACCAGCACGATGGTGTAGCCGCGCGCCTTCAGCGTGCCGATGACGGCACCGATGCGCTGCACGATGACGGGGGCCAGGCCTTCGGTCGGCTCGTCGAGCAGGAGCAGCCTGGCGCCGGTGCGCAGAATGCGGGCGATGGCGAGCATCTGCTGCTCGCCGCCCGAGAGCTTGGTGCCGGAGCTGTTGCGCCGCTCGTGGAGATTGGGGAAAAGCGCGTGGATCTCGTCCAGCGGCAGCCCCTGCTCCGCCACCTGCTTCGGCAGCAGCAGGTTCTCCTCCACAGTGAGCGAGGAGAAAATGCCGCGCTCCTCCGGCACATAGCCGATGCCCATGCGCGGAATGCGGTATGGCGGCAGCGCCAGCAGGTCGGCGCCATCGAGCCGCACGACGCCGCGGCGCTTGCGCAGGATGCCCATGACGGCGCGCAGGGTCGAGGTCTTGCCGGCGCCGTTGCGGCCGAGAATGGCGATCGTCTCGCCCTTGCCGACCGCCATGGTGACGCCATGCAGGACATGGCTCTCGCCATACCAGCCGTGCAGGTCGCCGATGTCGAGAAACGCGGCGGCAGCGGCCATATCAGGCGGCCTCCGTGCCAAGATAGGCCTCGCGAACGCGCGCATCGCCGGCAATGGCCGCGTAACCGCCCTCGGCGATGACCTTGCCGTGCTGAAGCACGGTGATGGTATCGCACAGGTCCGACACCACGGACAGGTTGTGCTCGACCATCAGCACGGTCCGCCCGACCGCGACCTTGCGCACCAAGGCGACGATGGCCTGGATATCTTCATGGCCGAGCCCGGCCATCGGCTCGTCGAGCAGCAGCATCTTGGGGTCGAGGGCAATGGTGGTCGCCAATTCGAGCGCGCGGCGCCGGCCATAGCTGAGATCGACGGCGAGCCGGCCGGCAAAGCCATCGAGATTGACATCGGCCAGCAAGGCGCGCGCCCGCGCGTCGAGCGTCGTCAGCACGCGATCCGAGCGCCAGAACTGATCGGCCAATCCGGCACGCCTCTGCAAGGCGATGCGTACATTCTCGAGCACTGTCAGCTGCAGGAAGGTCGCCGAAATCTGAAACGAGCGCACGAGCCCCTTGCGCGAGACGGCAGCTGGGCGCAGCGCCGTCACATCCTCGCCATCGAAGACGATGTGCCCCTCGCTCGGTTCATGGAACTTGGTCAGTAGGTTGAAGGCCGTCGTCTTGCCGGCGCCATTCGGCCCGATCAGGGCGTGGATCGCGCCTTGCCGGACAGAGAGGTCGAAACGGTCGAGCGCCGTGAAACCGCCAAAGCGCTTGGTCAGGCTGGTGGCTTTCAGCATGACGGCGGGTGCATCGCCACGCTCATCGCCTGCCGGATTTCCGCGCATGGATGACAAACCGCTCACCGGCATCTCTTCCCGATTCTATATTTCACTAGATGAAATTAAATTTCATTAAATGAATCGTATGCCAAAGACACGGTTTTCGTCCAGGCATTTTTTTGACGGCGCGTTGCGACTGGCCGCGCCGGTCGCGAATGCCGGGCTCTCCTCACCCGGACGACCGGCCGCTATCGAACGTTTGCTTGGGAGGGGCGGGCGGCCCCATGCCCGGACGGCTATGGGGCCGGACGAGGCCCTATCCGCCGTAACGAGGCCGTCCCGAGGCTGGCTGCGCCGGTCATATCCGTGACGCTAGGATCGGCTGCGGTAGCGCTTCTCGAAATCGTCCCACCGGCCCTTGTCGACCGTGCGCTGGCGCTCCTCGAACGAGGCCAGGCGGTCGGTGACGCTCGCCAGAGAACCCTCGCTTTTCAAGGCGCCCAGCACGTCATAGGCCGCCTTGAGCGCGGCCTGGAGCGCGGCGTTGGCATAGAGCACGCCCGCAAAGCCCATCTCGGCCAGTTGCGCGCGGCCCGGATCGGGCGTTTTGCCGCCGAAGACGATATTGGCGATCTGGGGAACCGGGAGTTCGCGCCCGATGCGGGCCAGTTCGTCGATCGAAACCGGCGCTTCGACGAAGGTCACGTCGGCGCCAGCCTCGATAAAGGCATGGCCGCGCGCGATCGCCCGATCGATGCCCTCCACCGCGCGGGCGTCGGTGCGGGCGATGATCTGCAGGTCCCCATCGTGGCGGGCATCGACGGCTGCCTTGATCTTGCCGACCATTTCTTCCTGCGAAATCACGTCCTTGCCGGCGAAATGGCCGCATTTCTTGGGAAAGACCTGATCCTCGATCTGGATGCCGGCCGCGCCGGCGCGCTCGAGCAGCCGCACGGTGCGCACCATGTTGACCGCGTTGCCGAAGCCGGTATCGGCATCGACAACCAGCGGAAGCGCCACGGCATCCGCAATCGCGCCGACGGCGGCGGCGACTTCGGTAACCGTCGTCAACCCGATATCGGGCGCGCCGAGATGCATGTTGGCAATGCCGGCGCCGGTCACATAGACCAGTTCGAAACCCAGGTCCTCGATCACGCGCGCGAACATCGCATTCGCAGCACCGGGGACGCTGACGGCCTGCCGGCGCGCGAGGATATGCTTGAGACTGGTTGTCGCGCGCATGCGGGCATCGTCCTTCAAACTTGCCAACCTCAGACTTGCCTAGGGCAAATTGTTGGTGGAGCAAGTTCGCAACAGACGAACTTGCTCTAGAGGCCGGCATTTACAACGGTTCGGGACCCCATGTCACCGGCACGGCGCCCGCGCAACCTTTGCTCCGGCCAGCCGTTGTCCCTCTACCAGCAACAGGAGGACATCACATGGATTGGGATCGTATTGCAGGCAACTGGAAGCAGGCAACGGGCAAGGTCAAGGAACAGTGGGGCAAGCTCACCGACGACGACCTGACGATGGTCAATGGCAAGCGCGACCAGCTCGAAGGCAAGCTCCAGGAGCGCTATGGCCTCGCCAAGGACAAGGCTCGCGAGCAGGTCGATTCCTGGCTCGACAATCAAAAGCTTTAATTCGAAAGCCGAGAAAGAAAGGCCCCGCCGGACGACCCCGGCGGGGCCTTTTTGCCGTCCGAGCCGCGAAGGGCGCGCGCTCGGCCAAGACCATGGCCGAACCCGCCCGGCAAATCATGCGCAAAAAACATGATCGCGGGTTCGGAGCACGTCCCATAAGGTATAACGTGACGGTCGGCCGTGCTTGCCCGCCAAGAAATGAACCCCCTCAAGGAGCGCTGCCGCCGGCGCGATGCGCCGCCGGTCCGCCTGCTGGTTGCCGATCATGTCATCAACAGTTGAAACCATTGCCATCGACGGCCTCGCGGATGCGGTCGAGATCCGCGTCGACCGCTGGGGCATCGCCCATATCGCGGCGCGAAACGACGCCGATCTGTTCTTCGCGCAAGGCTTCAACGCCGCGCGCGACCGCCTGTGGCAGATCGACCTCTGGCGCAAGCGCGGCCTTGGCCTTCTGGCAGCCGATTTCGGCCCCGGTTATCTGGCGCAGGATTTCGCCTCCCGCCTGTTTCTCTATCGCGGCGAAATGGCGGCGGAGTGGGCCTCCTATAGCGACGACGCGCGGGCGATCTGCACGGCGTTCGCGGCCGGCATCAATGCCTATATCGCGCTCTGCGAGCGCGAGCCGGAGCGCCTGCCGCCGGAATTCGCCGAAATGAGCACGCGGCCGGCGCGCTGGGCACCGCAGGACGTGGTGCGCATCCGCAGTCACGCCATGACGCGCAACATCGCCTCCGAGGTGCTGCGCGCCCGGCTGTGGGCGAGGACGGATAGCCGCAACAATGCGTTGCGCACGGTGCTTGAGCCGGCGATCACGCCCGCGCCGGCCGGCGGCCTCGACCCCGCCTCGATCCCGCTCGAGGTGCTCACCCTCTACAAGCTCGCCACCGGCGGCGTGAGCTTCTCGCATGACAGGCTCGCAGCCGGCCGCGATGACGCGTGGCGCTGGACGAACGTCACCGATCTCGGCGATGTCGTCGCGGCGGCCGCCTTCCAGGGCTCGAACAACTGGGCGGTGTCGCCGGCCAAATCCGCGACCGGACGGCCGATCATGGCGAGCGATCCCCATCGCACGCATTCCGTGCCGTCGTTGCGCTATCTGGTGCATCTGAGTGCGCCCGGCCTCGACATCATCGGCATGGGCGAGCCGTCCGCGCCCGGCGTCAGCATGGGGCATAACGGGCATTGCGCCTTCAGCATGACGATATCCTACGCCGATCAGGAGGATCTTTACGTCTACGAGACGCAGGAGGGCGCCCCGAACCTCTACCGTTACGGCGATGGCTGGGAAGCGATGGAAGAGGTCGAGGAGAGCTTCGCCATCCGTGGCGAGCCCGAGGAGCGGCTGACGCTGAAATTCACGCGCCACGGGCCGGTAATCTTCGAGGACCCGGCCAACCGTCGCGCCTACGCGGTGCGCACGGTGTGGAGCGCGCCGGGCACCGCCGCCTATCTGCGCAGCCTGCACACCATGCGCGTCACCGACAAGGAGGGCTATCTGGCCTCGATCGCGCGCTGGTTCTCACCCTCCGGCAACCACGTCTATGCCGATACCGCCGGGGACATCTTGTGGTCGCCAGCAGGTGCGGCACCGGTGCGTCCGAACTGGGACGGGTTGTTGCCAGTGCCGGGCGACGGCCGCTTCGAGTGGCGGGGCTTTCTCGATCACGCGCTGGCGCCGCGCAGCATCAATCCGCCGCAAGGCTATGTCGCCTCGGCCAATGCCTACAACCTGCCCGATGGTTTCGCGCATGTCATCGGCTACGAATGGGTCGAGGATTCGCGCGCGAAACGCATCCATGGCGTGCTCGGCAGCCAGACCGCGCATTCGCTCGAGGATGCCAGACACTTGCAGACCGACGTGCTGTCGCGCCCGGCGCTGCGCTTGCGCGCGGTGCTGGCCACGGTGGCGGATGACGCCGCGAGCCGCGCCGCCTTCGCGCTGTTGCGCGACTGGGATGGGCGGCTTGCGGCCGACAGCCCGGCGGCGGCGCTGTTCGAACTCTGGTGGACGAAGCACCTGAAGCCTGGCCTGTTCGCGCGTCTGATGCCCGATCCGGCGCTGCGAGCGTTCCTCGCACCGGGTGATGTCGCGGGCATCCTGCGCTGCCTCGAGGCGCCGGATGACCGCTTCGGCCCAGACCCGATCGCGGCGCGCGACACGCTGCTGCGCGAGACGCTGGCCGCAGCGTTCGCCGACTGCGCGGCGCGTCTTGGCGCCGACCCCGCCGGTTGGGCATGGGGCCACCTGCATCACGCATTCTTCGAGCACGCGCTGTCGTTTCGCGGCGAGACAATGGCGCGGTTCGCGCCCGATATCGGGCCGTTCCCGCATGGCGGCAGCGCCTCGACGCCGATGCATACCGGCTATCGGCCGGGCGATTTCCGCACCATTGCCGGCGCTTCCGTGCGCATTGTCGTCGATGTCGGCAACTGGGACGCCAGCACCTGCATCAATGCGCCCGGCCAATCCGGCGACCCGCGTTCGCCGCATTATCGCGACCTCGCGCCGCTCTGGGCCGAGGGCGCCTATGTGCCGATGGTCTATTCGCGCGCGGCCGTCGCCGTCGCGACCGGGCATCGCATCGTGTTGCAACCGCGCAGCGGCGCGGCACAATCCTAAGCGCCTCGATCAGGCCGGAGCGGCGCTGGCAATATCGGGCGGGAGATATTTGGTATCGAGCCAGCCGCCGTCGATGACGAGCACCTGGCCGGCGATGAACGTGGCATCGCGTGAACACAGGAAGGCGACGGGGCCGGCAATGTCGTCCGGCTGGCCGGCGCGGGCGACGGGCGTGGCATCGCACATCAGGATTTTGTAGCGCGCATCGCCCTGGCGCCGGCGCGCCGTCATCGGCGTTTCGATGAAGCCCGGCGCCACGGCATTGACCAGGATGCCGCGCGGCGCGAGATCGGCCGCAAGCTGGCGCGTCAACTGCGCCACGCCGGCCTTGGCGACCGAATAGGCAAGCGCATCCGGAAAGCCGACCAGGCCGAACACCGACGAGACATTGACGATGCGCCCGCCCGGCCGGGGCAGCAGCGGCAGGAAGGCGCGGCACATCTGGAAGATCGCCGTCAGGTTGGTCTGCATGAACAGGTTCCACTGCTCGTCCGTGGTCTCCTCCAGCGTGGTCTTGCCGCCGATACCGGCATTGTTGACCAGGAAGTCGACCTTCTTCTCCTGGCTTTCCACCTGTTTCGCGAGATCGAGGATCGCCTGCGGGCTGGAAAGGTCAGCAACGACGGATGTCACGTTCCCAACCCGGTCTCCGAACAATTCGGCGGCCGCGATTGGCTGCCGGTCGACCGCGACGACCCTCGCGCCCTCGCTGAGGAAGCGCCGGGCGATCGCCGCCCCGATGCCACCGGCGGCGCCAGTGACGACGGCTGTTTTCCCCGCAAAACGCATGACTCAAATCCTTCGGCCGTGGTGCGAAACGCGAGCGCCACGTTTGCGCAAGGGCAGCTCTATCGCAACCGCAATCTCTATGGAGAGAACTCCGGGGAGAACCGCGGGGGAGAACCGCGATCCGCCGCACCGCGCTCTTGCGGGCACCGCGAAACCTGACCGATAATCCGACACTGTCTTCGGCCGCTCGCGTCATGCTGGCGGAACATCTTCAAGGGAGCGCGACAAATGAAACTGCAAGGCCGTCGCATCATCGTCACGGGCGCTGCCTCGGGCATCGGCAAGGCCATCGCCGCGCGCTTTCTGAGTGAGGGCGCGCGCGTCGGGCTCATCGACCGCAGCGCGAGCGCGCTTCAGCAGGCCGCCGAGGCATTAGGCAAGGGTGTCACGAGCGCCGTCGCCGATGTCTCGGACGAGGCGGCGGTCAAGGGCGCCGTCGCCAACATCGTCGCCACGCTGGGCGGCATCGACGGCGTCGTCAACTCGGCCGGCATCGACCTGCTGCGGCCGTTCGCGGACATGCCGTCTTCCGAATGGCACGCCGTGCTCGCCGTCAACCTGAACGGCCCGTTCCATCTCTGCCAGGCGGCCCTGCCGCATATGCGGCGCGCCGGCCCCGGCGGCACCATCGTCAACATCGCCTCGGCGGCGGGATTGCGGCCGCTCGATCATCGCACCGCTTATTGTGCGTCCAAGGCCGGGCTGGTGATGTTCACCAAGGCGCTCGCCATGGATTTGTCGCGTGACGGCATCCGCGCCAACGTGATCTGTCCCGGCATCATCGAGACGCCGCTGTTCAGGGCGTCCTATGAGAACGCGCCCGACCCGCAGGCGGAACTGGCGCGGATCACGGATCGCTACGTCATCAAGCGCGTCGGACAGCCCGACGATATCGCCTCGGCGGCGCTTTATCTGAGCAGCGCGGAATCGTCCTACGTCACCGGCACGGCTCTCGCCGTCGACGGCGGCCGCAGTTTCCACTGAGGACGCGCCGGAATCGTTCGGAAAACGATTGCCCAATGCAAGCCTGATATGGCACGCTGACGGGAAAGCAAGCGATCGATCACATCGTCGGGGCGTCGAATCTCTCAACGGCGCCTTTCTCCGGCGAGGCTCGAAAACGCTTCGCATGGTGAAACGCGGTGGTCAAAACAACCGCGGAGGGAGGACCGAGGACGATGCTCACGCGCAACATGAGCCCAAACCCTCGACAGGGTGGCCCGATGGCTCCATTCCGCCGGCGACGCCGCGGACAGCGTTTCTCCTTGTGACCGATGCTCCGGAGATAGCCTGAATGGAAGAGCTTACCATCATCGCCGTGCGCGGGCTCGGCCTGGGGGCGGTGTTCTCGCTGGTCGCGATGAGCCTGAATGCCGTGCATCGCGCCAGCGGCATTTTCAACTTCGCCCAGGGCAGCATGCTGGTGCTCGGCGGCATCATCGCCGCGCTCTACATGCCGAACGTGCCCGATCCCTATCGCTGGGCGCTGTTCCTGCCCGTCGCGGCGATCGCGCTCGCCCTGGTCATGACGGTGCAAGGCTACATTACGCTGCTGCCGCTGCGCTCATCCGTCGAGCAGCATTCCTGGCTGGTCTCCACCCTGGCGGTCTCGGTGCTGATCAGCGCGGTCATCCTGCTGTTGCGGGGCAACAGCCAGATTCTCACCACGAGCCAGTTCCCGAGCTTCCCGGTGTTCGGCACACGCACGCCCGCGCCCTACATCATGGTGATCGTGCTCGCCTTCATCTGGTACGCGGCCCTGCGCTGGTTCCATTCACGCACCTTGACCGGACTGTCGATCAGCGCGGTGGCGCAGGATCTCGATGCGGCGCGGGCCGCCGGGCTGCGCGTCCGCAAGCTGCAAATGCTGGCCTTCGGCATCAGCGGCCTGATCATCGGCTCGGCCGGGTTCACCGCCGCGCCGATCCTGGCCATCGCCAACGATAGCGGCCTCGCCTACGTGACCAACGGCTTCGTGGCGGCGGTCGTCGGCGGCATCGGCAGCGATACCGGCGCCCTGATCGGCGGGGCGCTGGTCGGCGTGCTGTCGATGTATACCGCCTTTGCCTATGGCGGCGAATTCCAGAACGCCGTCACGCTCGGCCTTCTCGTGCTTGTCCTGATGATCAAGCCGGAAGGCCTGTTCGGGACGCCTGCCGCCAGGAAAGTCTGATATGGCCGGCATCTCCCCGACGGACTCATCCCCGGCGACCGGCCCGGCGCTCGCCATGACCGGCGGCGCAGAACCGGTGCCGGAGGCGAACCGGCGCCCCGCCGACCTGCAACTGGCCACCGGGATCGTGCTCATCATCGGCAGCGTGCTGCTGCCGGCCGTGCTCGGCAACCCGTACTGGACCCACAACTTCACCATCGTCAGCCTGTTCATCACGGTTGCCGTGCTGCAAAACCTGCTTCTGTCGGATGCCGGGCAGGTCTCGTTCGGCCAGGGCGCCGTGTTCGGGGCCGGCGCCTACATCACCGGCATCGTCTCGGGGCTGTGGGGCTATCCGCTCGCCGTCGGCTTCCTGAGCGGCATCGCCACCTCGGTTGTCATGGGGCTGCTGTTCGCCGCTCCGGCGCTCAGGGTGCAGGGCTTCTACCTCGGCTTCGTCACGCTGAGCGCGGCGCTGGTCTTTCCCGAAATGCTGGTCGCCTTCAGCGATATCACCAACGGCATCAACGGCATCGCGCTGCCCGTGCCGGCGCTCAAGGAGGACGTGTTCGGCAGCCTGAACTGGATCGCCATCCTGGCGATGGCGCTCGCCTGCCTCAGCCTGGTGTTCCATGCCTGGTTCCGCACCACGGCGCTCGGGCGCAAGATGCGGGTCGCCGCCGTCAGCCCGGAAGCAGCGCTCACGCTCGGCACCAGCCCCGGCCAGCTGCGCTTCATCGCCTTCACCATCGCCGCAATCGGCACCGGGGTTGCCGGCGCGCTCTACGCGGCATCGATCGAGTTCGTCAGCCCTTACGCCTTCAAGGTCGATCTCTCGATCTTCTTCTTTTTCTCGGTCATCGTCGGCGGTTCCGGGCGGCTGATCGGGCCGGTCGTCGGCACCGCCATCCTCTACCTCGTGCCGAACGCGCTGCTCGCCGACCTCGCGAGCTACCGGCTGCTTGCCTACGGCGCCGTCGCGCTGATCATCATGCTGGTATTTCCGGACGGCGTCGTCGGCACCTTGCAGC
The DNA here is from genome assembly GCA_937988775.1 of uncultured Alphaproteobacteria bacterium. Taxonomy (GTDB): domain Bacteria; phylum Pseudomonadota; class Alphaproteobacteria; order Rhizobiales; family Beijerinckiaceae; genus CALKHP01. The sequence continues at coordinate 18,303 of CALKHP010000051.1, read as the reverse complement.
GCGCGCTGCGCCGCTACCGCGCACGAAGCGGCATGGCCGGCATCGACTTCAAGACCGTGCTCGTCGAGAGCGCCGCCGTGTCCCGCGATGCCGAAACATCGATCGGCATCACGATCCGCAAGGCGCGCAAGGCCTATGGCAAGATGGTGGCCCTGAACGATGTCGACGTCGAGATCGCACCGGGCGAAGTGCACGCCATCGTCGGCCCAAACGGCTCGGGCAAGACCACGCTGCTGAACGTCATTTCGGGGCTGGCCCGGCTCGACCAGGGTGAAATCATCATCGGCGATGCCGATGCGACGCGGAAATCGGCCTATCTCGCAGCGCGGCTCGGCCTCGGGCGCACCTTTCAGACGCCGCGCGTGTTCGACGACATCTCGATCTGGGACAATTTGCAAATCGGCGCCGATGCCAGCATCTCGGGGCGCTCATCCTGGCTGCTGCAATCGCTCGAGAAATACCGGCCGCGCTGGAGCAGGGAATTGCCGGACTCCCTGCCGCATGCGCAACGCCGCCTGCTCGAGGTGCTGCGGGCGCTGGCGATGGATTCCAGGATCCTGCTGCTCGACGAGCCGGCCGCCGGCCTGTCCTCCGAAGAGCGCCACGACCTGGCCGGCCTGATGCGCATGGCGCGCGACAAGATGGGCCGGACAGTGGTGCTGATCGAGCATGATCTCGGCCTGGTCTGGCAGGTCGCGGACCGGATTACAGTGCTGGACGCCGGCGAGATCGTCACCTCCGGGCTGCCGCGCGAGATCCTCGCCGATCCACGCGTCCGCAACCTGTTCGCCGGCGCGCCGCCGGAAGGCGCCGCCAATGCTTGAGACGCGAAACCTCCATTCCGGCTATGGTCGCGTGCCGGTGCTGCGCGGCATCAACCTGCAGCTTCAGCCCGGCGAGGTGCTGCTGATCCTGGGTGCGAACGGCGCCGGCAAATCGACCCTGCTGCGCACCATTGCGGGCTTCATCAAGCCGACCGCCGGCGAAGTGCGCTTCGACGGCGCCGAGGTCAGTGGGCAGGCGCCCGAGGAACTGGCCCGGCGCGGCTTGCGGCTCGTGCTCGATGGCCACCGCGTGTTTCCGAACCTGACCGTCGCGGACAATATCCGCCTCGGCGCCGCCATGCATGGCGGCAAGCCTTCGTTCGAAACGCTGGCAGGCCCGGCCTTCGAGATGTTCCCCATCCTGCGCGAGAAACTGCACCAGCCGGCGCGCGAACTGAGTGGCGGCCAGCAGCAGATGGTGGCGCTGGCGCAGGCCTTCGCCGCCAAGCCGAAGGTGCTGCTATGCGACGAGCCCTCGCTCGGCCTCGCCCAGGCGCTGATGCCGCCGATCCTCGCCTTTCTCAAGGATTGGGCGCGCAACGGCACGGCGATCGTCATCGTCGAGCAGCAGATCGGCCTGGCGCTCTCGATCGCCGACAAGGCCATCGTCATCGATCGCGGCGAGGAAAAGCTGTCCGGGTCCGCCGCCGAACTCAGCAACGATCCGCGCGTGCGGCAGATCTATATGGGGGATGCCCGGTAAACCGGCCGTGACATCAGCGGAGCCTCGCAATTGCCTTTGGAGATCAAGCGATGACATTCAATGAATTGCCCTTTGACGACAAGGCGATGCTCCAGGGATTGCGCAAATGGGTCGAATGCGAAAGCCCGACCTATGACGCGGCGGCCGTGAACCGCTGCATGGCGATCGCAGCGACGGAGCTTGCCGCCGCCGGCGCCAAGGTCGATCGCATCGCCGGCAGCCTCGGCTTCGGCGATTGCGTGCGGGCACGCTTTCCCCATTCCTCCAATGCGCCCGGCATCCTCGTCATGGGCCATCTCGACACGGTGCACCCGATCGGCACGCTGGAGAAGCTGTCGTGGCGGCAGGAAGGCGGGCGCTGCTACGGCCCCGGCATCCTCGACATGAAAAGCGGCAACTACATCGCGCTCGAGGCGCTGCGCCAGTTGGGCCGCGCCGGCATCGCCACCAAGCTGCCGGTGACGATGCTACTCACCAGCGACGAGGAGGTCGGCAGCCCGAGCTGCCGCGCGCTGATCGAGGACGAGGCGAAGAAACACGCATTCGTGCTGGTGTCGGAGCCCGGCCTCGAGGATAACGGCGTCGTCACCGGGCGCTACGCCATCGCGCGCTACAACCTCGAGGCGACGGGCACGCCGAGCCATGCCGGCATCAAGCTCAAGGAAGGCCGTTCGGCCATTCGCGAGATGGTGCGCCATATCCCGATCATCGAGGATATGACGAGCGACGACTGTACCTTCAGCGTCGGCGTCGTGCATGGCGGCGAATGGGTCAATTGCGTCGCCACCACCTGCACCGGCCAGGCGCTCAGCATGGCCAAGCGCCAGGCCGATCTCGACCGCGGCATCGCGGCGATGCTGGCGCTGTCGGGCGAGCATGGCGGCGTGGCGTTCAAGGTGACGCGCGGCGTCACCAGGCCGGTCTGGGAGCCCGATGGCAAGGCAATGGCGCTTTACGAAACGGCGCGCAAGGTCGCCCTGTCGCTCGGCTTCGATATTCCCCATCACAGCATGGGCGGCGGCTCCGACGGCAACTTCACCGGCGCGCTCGGCATCCCGACGCTCGACGGGCTCGGCGTGCGCGGCAACGGCTACCACACGCTCGGCGAATATATCGACGTCGCGAGCATGGCGCCGCGCGGACGACTGCTCGCCGGCCTTCTCGCCACCCTCTCGTGAGTGCGGCGATGGCGGATACGCTACTCTACGAAATGCGCTCCTACCGCGTGGCGGATGGCAGGATGGGCGAGGAGTTGCAGCGCGGGCTCGACTGCATTCTCGCGCCCGCCGCCGGCGGGCTTGGCCTGTTCGATGCTTACGCCATTCCCCGGCCCGTCGGGCTGTGGCGGGCAATGAGCGGCCCGTACCAGCCGGCGGTGATCTTCCTGTATTGCTGGCAAAGCGTGGCGCAGCGGGCGCGTGCGTTCGAGACGTTCTATGTCGATCCCGCCTGGCAGGCGCTGCGCGCCAGCACCAATGACGGCAGCGAAATCGTCGATTGCATGGACGATATCCTGCTGCGTGGCCCGGCGCCCGCCGCCCTGCCCTCCAGCGCGATCTACGAGTTCACGCGCGGCGCGCCACGCCGCGACACCCGCACCGTGATCGGCCCGCTCACGCCGCTTTGCGGCAGCGATCCGGCCGATCTCTTCGTCGGCGTGCACGAGAACGCGCTCGCCGATGCCGATGGCGCCTTCGATGCAGCGCGCATCCTGTGCCGCCGCATCATGATCGGAGGCGAGGCATGAAACCGGTCTACCGCATCGCGGTCGCGCCCGAGGCAATCGCCGTCGAATGCTGGCCGGGCTGGGAGGCGTTCGATGCGGCCTTGCCGGGCCGGGCACCGGGCGGCGCCGACCTCGCCTATGCCGCCGGTCCGGTCGCCGAATTCGAGCCGGCATCGGCGGGCCTGCACGAATTGCAGCATATCCACGTCAATAACGGTCGCATGGCCGATGTGGATGCGTTTCTCGCCGGCGATCTCGCGGCGTGGGAGAGAGCCGGCGCGACAGCGCTCGGCGCCTTCACCGTCGTGCATGGCAGCGACATTCCGGCCTGCCTCGTGCTGCTGCGCTGGCCCTCGCTGCAGGCGGCGCTCGACGGGCAGATCGCCTTCGAGAGCGACGGCGCCGTGCGCGATGCCCGCAGCAGCGCGCGCAAGAGGCGCAACCAGGCGCCGATCCGCACCAGCGTGCGCCTGTTCCGCCCGCGGCTGACCTTCACGGCGATCGCCGGGCCGTAACCCCTCATCTTCGACCACGACCGTCCAAACACGAAAAGGGAGAGAAACAATGAAACAGGATAAAACCTACGCAACACGGCAGCCGTCATGGCTGCGGCGGGCCGGCATCGCCACGGCGCTTTTCGCCCTGTCGGCGACGGGCGCGCTCGCCCAGCAGCCGAACGCCAAGATCGGCCTGTTCCTCGAGCTGACGGGCGGCTCCGCCTCGACGACATCCGAAGCCAGCCAATTCGGCGTCGAACTGGCCGTCAAGGAGATCAACGCCGCCGGCGGCATTGCCGGCCGCAAGCTCGACATCGTGGTCGCCGACACCCAGACCGACCCGACCGTCGGCGTCGGCGAGATCAAGCGCCTGATCCAGCAGGACAAGGTCGATTTCGTGTTCGGCCCGGTGATCAGCCAGATTCTGCTGGCTGCCGCGCCGGTGATGAACGAGGCCAAGGTCGGCGCCATCGGCTCGACCGGCTCGCTGTCGATCACGCCGCAATCCGCGCCGTACTATTTCAGCACGCTGATCAATGCCGAGACGCAGGCGAAATATGTCGCATCCGAAGCCGGCAACGTGCTGAAGGCCAAGTCGGTGGCGATCCTTTCCGATACCGGCGCGCAGGCCAAGGACTTCGTCGAAGCGATCAAGAAGGAACTGGCCGCCCGCAACATCAAGCTGACCGGCACGCAGGAATACCAGTACCGCGCCACCGACATGACGCCGCAACTGCTGGCGCTGCGCCGTGGCAAGCCCGATACGCTGCTGCTGTTCGCCTCGAGCGGCGAGGATGGCGGCAACGCCATCAAGAGCCTGACCGAGCTTGGCTGGAAAATCCCGGTTACCGGCAACTGGACGATCGGCGCCTTCGCGCCGATGGTCGAGAAAATCGCCGGCAAGGAGGCGCTCAAGACGGTGACCGGGGCCAATTATCGCGGCTTCACCTATTGCGAGGGCGGCGAAAAGCCGAAAGCCTTCCTCGATCTCGTCGCCAAGGCCAAGGCAGCCGACCCGGCGCGCGCCGAACGCTCGGCGATGACCTTCGTGTCGCTGTTCTATGACGCGACCTACCTTCTCAAGGCGGCGGTCGAAGGAAACGGCCACAAATGGGACGGGCCGAGCATCGCCGCCTGGATCGAGGCGAACGCCAAGTCGGTGCCATCGGTTTCGGGCGTCTACAGCGCCAGTAAGACGTCGCACTTCCTGTTCGACGCCGATGCGATGGTCTCGGTGTCGCCGGGCGAGCGTGGCGAGGCCGGCATCGAGCGCCGCTCGAAGTGCTGAAGACAATTGCCGCTCCGGGCCGGCCTTTCGGCCCGGGGCACCTTTCCAGCACATCATCAGGACCGCGTCATGGCCTCGCTTCTCTACACCGCGGAACTCGATCTGGCGGAGCCCGATATCCGTCCGTTCCTCGACTGGTACGCCTATCGCCACGCGCCTGACCTGGTGCCGCTCGGGTTCCAGTCCTCGGCCTGCTACCGCACCACCGGCGGCGACATGAACCTGTTCGACATCTACGAGATTCCGAACCACGCGATTTTCGCGGGCGCCGGCTATCAGCGCATGAACGCGCGCGATGAATATGCCGCCGCGATCCTCGCCAGGCGCCGCAACAAGGCGCACACCATCTACGAGCAGCATCCGCTCAGCCTCAAGGAGCTGGCGCCGCAAGGCCGGCTCGATGCCGACTGGATCGCGGTATTGCGGTTCGACAGCGCCGTCGAAGCAGGCACTGTCGCGGAATTGCTCGCCGGCGAGGACTGGCATGGAAGCGGCATCGACATGATCCGGCTCGGCACCCGCACCACCGATCATCCGGTCTACACCACCGACAGGCCGCGCTTCATCCTGTCGCTGGAAGGCCAATGCCGGCCGGCGGGCGTGCAAGCGACGATCGAACGCCTGCTGCAAGACATTGGCGCCAAGGCGCCGCTATCGCGCAAGCTCAACTTCGAGGGGCAACGCATCTATCCGTGGCCCGACCGGCCGGCATCGGCTGCGATCTGACGGAAGCGATCGGGCCGGCGCCCGGCTCAGGTCTCCACCCAGCCGGGCCGATATGGAATCAGGCGCTCCAGGCTGCCCGGCGCCAGGCTCTCGTCCCAATACGGCATCAGCAATTCGACGATCGCCGGGCCATAGGCTTCGTAATCGACCCGCACCGTGTTGAGCCAGGGCGTGAGGAACTCGTTCAGGGGGCTGCCGTCGAAGGCCGAGACCATCACGTCCACGCCCGGCCGCACGCCCTCCTCCCAGCAGGCGCGCGCCAGGCCGTAGGCAATCTCGTCGCTGGTGCAGAAGATGGCTTTCGGACGCGGCGTGCCCTTCAGGATCTTGCTGGCCACGCGGTAGCCGGCTTCCTTGCTGAAGTTCTCGAGCGGATGATAGTCGATGCGGTGAGCCGGATCGAGCTTGAGGAAGCGCCGGGAAAAACCACGCACGCGCGCGCTCGTCGCCGAGGATGACAACGGGCCGTGGATCACCGTCACTTCGCTAAGGTGGTGACGCGCAAACAGATCGGCGATCTCCGCCGCGGCGCGCAGGTTGTCGACGCCGACGAACGGGCAAGCCCCGCCGCCCCGGATGCGGCGGTTGACGAGCACGATCGGCTCGCCCGTGTCGATGGCCTGGCGCAGGCCGTTGCTACGCACCGCGCCCAGCAGGACGATGCCGCAGGCGAGCTGCGAGCGCATCTCGCGCAACATCTCGTCCTGCATCGCCGGGTTCTCGTCGGTGTTGCACAAAACCATGATCTTGCCGCGCGCATACAGTGCCCGCTCGAGCGAGGCGGCAATAGCGAGATTATAGTGGTTGTTGCGATCCGGGATCAGCAGGGCGACAATCTGGCTGCGGCCGCTGCGCAGCGCGCTGCCCGCCCGCGACGGGCTGTAATCGACCTGCTTGACGATGGCGAGGACGCGATTCTTGGTCTCCTCGGAGACCTTTTGAAAATGGCCGTTCATGACGCGCGAGACGGTCGCGTTCGAGACTTTCGCCAGCCGTGCAACCGTCGCGATCGAGGGGGTGGCGGCCGTCTGGCGATCTGCCGGCTTCCGGAGCGGACGGCCGCCTGCTCTAGGTGGATGCTGCGTCATCGTCGAGCGTCGTTTCCACGAATTTTGTTATTATCCGCCGGATCGGCCGGTACGGCTGCGGCCGGATAGACCTACGCGATCGTGACGGGGCGATAAATTAGCCCTTCGACGACAGGTCCATCGCATCCCGAAAACCGGCTTGGCGCCAAGCCTGACGGCCCTGGCCGGCGCGGAAAAAGCCGGGGCGGACAATGCCCGCCCCGGCGGTTTCGCCATGGTCGCGGCCGGTGCCTCAGCCCGCCATGATCTCCTGCCATTTCAGCGTCCAGTCGCGCTGCACGCTGGCGATATATGCATCATCCGGCGTGAGCATGGTCTTCATCTTGTCTTCGGTGGTGATCTGCTGCTCGACGAATTCCGGCTTCCAGCCGGTGATGTCGGGCCGGCCCGGGCTGGCATTATAGGCTTCGCAGAACGCCTTCTGAATCTCGGGCTCGAGGCGGAAATTCAGGAACTCGAAGGCGAGCTTCTTGTTCTTGGCCCCGATCGGGATGCCGGCGGTATTGCCGAGCAGCAGCGTGCCTTCCTTCGGGATCGTCATGCCGTAGGGCAGGCCGCGATTGACGTAGATCGCCGAACGCGCGCTCCAGAACGGCATGATCCAGATCTGCTCGTTCTCGATATAGGGCACGGCCTGCGCTGAGGATGCCGCCGACACGGCGACATCGGGCCGCGATTCCTTGAGCATCTCCCAAGCCTTGTCCATGTGGCGCTCATCGCCGCCGGTCGAGCGCGCCGCCATGATCAGCGCATAGGCGGCAAGCGTGAAGTTGCCCGGCGTGTGGGTTGCGAGATGGCCCTTGACCTTGTCGCCGTAATGCTTGCGCGCCTGCCAGTAATCGAGCCAGGAGGTCGGCTTCTCGAGCTGCTTCTTGTTCCACATCAGCGCGAGATACTGGTAGGTCTGCACGATGCCATTGGGCGGGATCAACTCACGGCTGCGCTTCCAGACATGCTTGAGGTTCGGCACCTCCTTCTCGGTGATCGGCTCAAGCAGTTTCTCCTTGGCGCCGAGGATCGAGGTTGCGACCACCAGTTCCGCCGCGACGTCGAAGCCCGGCGCGCCGCGCGAGGCCCGGATGCGCGGATAGGGATCGACGCCGCCGCTATCGTCATAGATCACCTGCACGCCGAACTTCTTCTCGAATGGCTGGATCACGGTGCGGGTGAAGATATCCCGGTATTCGCCGCCATAGGCCGCGATCGTCAGCGTGTCGGCGGCGCTGGCCGGGCGCGGGCGAATAACGGCCGCCGTGGTGGCCACCGCCCCGGCCGTCAGCATGAATTTCCGACGTGTCTGTTCCATCGATCTGCTCCATCCCTAACAGCCGCCGACACCGCCGCGAGCGGAGAAGGAGGCGTTTTTCCGCCCCCGTCGAGACCGATTGCGGAGGCCTGGAACTTGAATTAAGCTCGCCTTCGAGCCGTTGTCCACCATTAAGGAAAACGTTTTCTATGCTGCCTATTCTGTACACGGCGGAGCTTGACCTCGCGCAAGCCGACATGCCGGCGTTTTACGATTGGTTCGCATCCCGGCATGTGCCCGACCTGCAAGCCTCGGGCTTCGGCGCCTGCGCCTGCTATCGCGCCACGGATGGCGGCATGGACATTCTCGACGTCTACGAGTTGCCGGACACGGACGCCTTCAAGCGGCCGCGCTATCTCGAGATGGGCAAGCGCGACAGCTACGCCGCCGCGATCCTCGGCCGGCGCACCGACAAGTCCAACACTGTCTACACCCAGCGCGTGCTCGGCGGCACACGCGCCGATGCGGCGCTGCCTATCGATGCCGACTGGGTTTCGCTCGTCCGTTTCGACGCGCCCGCCGCGAGCGCTGCCGCGTTCGAGGCCGTGCTGCGGCGCGAGGCGGCGCGCCTAAGCAAGCTCGGCGCCTTCTCGCTCCGCTTCGCCGAGCGCGGGCCGGACCACCCGACGCATTCCTCGCATCGGCCCCGCTTCATCGCGCTCGCCGAATGGGCCGCACGCCCCGGCGCGGACGCATCGCTCACGGCCCTGCTCGAGGGCAGCGGCCTGTCCGGCATCACCAACGTCAAGCCCTTCACCGGCTATCGCGTCTATCCCTGGCCGGATGACGCGAGCCTGCGCCGGTAAGCGGGCTGCATGAGCGTTGCGGCCCTGGCCAGCCGGCCCTCCCGCACCATCATCGCCTGGCGGCCGATCCTGCTTGTCGGGGTGCCGGCCGCGTTCCTGCTGTTCTGCTTCGTGCTGCCGAATGCCTTCCTGCTGACATCGAGCGCCTTCAAATCCGAATCGCAGGTCCTGACCAACCAACTCACGACCGAGAATTACGGCTTCCTGCTCGGGCGTGCGGTGTATCGCGGCGCCATCCTGCGCACCTTCCTGATCGGGGCGCTGGTCGGGCTGCTGGTCGTGGTGCTGTCCTATCCGCTCGCCTTCTTCCTCGCCCGCACGCGCAGCCGCTGGAAGGGCGCGCTGATCGCGCTGTCGCTGTCGCCGCTGCTCGCCAGCGTCGTGGTGCGCACCTATGGCTGGTGGGTGCTGCTCAACCGCGAGGGCGCGGTCAACGACCTGCTGCGCGCGACCGGCATCACGAGCCAGTCGCTGCCGCTGCTGCCTTCGGTCGGCGCCATCGTCATCGGCCTGACGCATTCGCTGCTGCCCTACGGCGTCCTGACCATTCTCAGTTCGCTCAACGGCGTCAATCCGAGCTTCGAGAAGGCGGCGATGAGCCTCGGCGCCAACCGGATCCGCACCTTCTTCGAGGTGACGCTGCCGCTGTCGCTGCCCGGCATTGTCGGCGCGTTCGTGATCGCCTTCACGCTCTCGATCAGCGCCTATGCCACGCCGGCCATTCTCGGCGGCCCCTCGACCGCGACGATGGCGACGCTGATCTACGACTTCATGACCAGCCTGGCGGATTGGGCGCTCGGCTCGGCCATGGGCGCATTGCTGATCGTCAGCTCGATGGTGCTTTTGGTGATCGGCGCGGTGCTGGGCTCGAAGCGAGAGGCGTTGTGATGCGGCGCGCGGTCGGCCTGCCCTGGCAGATGCTGCGCGGCGCCGTCGCGCTGACCTATCTGTTCATCTTCACGCCGATCGTCATCACCGCGCTGGTGTCGTTCAATTCGATCAACCAGTCGAAATTCCCGCCGGTCGGTTTCTCGATGCGCTGGTGGGACGATGCGTTGTCGGAGCGCTGGCTCCAGCCGCTCTGGTTCAGCGTGCAGCTCGCCACGCTGACGGCGGTGATCGCGACGCTGCTCGGCCTGCCGCTCGCCTTCGGGCTGACGCGCTACAAGTTTCCCGGCCGCAACATTCTGGTCGCGCTGTCGCTTGGGCCGCTGGCGCTGCCGGCGCTGGTCACCGGCATCGGCATCCTGCAATTCTTCCAGACGGCCGGACTCGCCGCGCTGTTCGGATTTCCCGCCCTGCTGATCGGGCATGTCGTGATCTGCCTGCCGTTCTCGGTGCGCACCATCGCCATCAGCCTGCGCGCCATGCCGGCCAAGGTCGAGCAGGCCGCCGCCAATCTCGGCGCGCGCCCGGCGCGGGTGTTTCTCGAAATCACCCTGCCGCTGATCCGCAGCGGCCTGTTCGCCGGGGCGATCTTCTGCTTCATCCAGTCGTTCACGGATTACAGCGTGTCGCTGTTCCTGTCGCGCGCCGGCATGCAGCCGATCAGCATCGCCATCCTGAGCTACATCGATTACGGCTTCACGCCGACGCTTGCGGCCGTGGCCGTGCTGACGCTGGTGGTGCCGCTGGTGCTGATCGCCGCCGTGCAACACTTCTTCGGCATTGGTGATTTTCTTTATGGAGCGCGCGACAGTGGATGAACCGGCAGTCGCCGTCAGTGGCGTACGCAAGACTTACGGCGAGGTCGCCGCGGTGGACGGCATCGATTTCGAGGTCCGGCCCGGCGAGTTCCTGACCCTGCTCGGCCCTTCCGGCTGCGGCAAGACGACGACGCTCAACATCATCGCCGGTTTCATCCAGCCCGACCGGGGCAGCATCCGCCTGAACGGGCAGTCCGTCGAGGCGCTGCCGCCGTTCAGGCGGGATATCGGGCTCGTGTTCCAGGACTATGCGCTGTTCCCGCATATGAGCGTCGGCCAGAATGTCGCCTTCGGCCTGCGCATGCGCGGCGTGCCGAAGCCCGAGATCGCGCAGCGGGTCGAGGAGGCGCTCGAACTGGTGCGGCTCGGCGGCCGCGCCGAGCGCAAGCCGACCGAACTCAGCGGCGGCCAACGCCAGCGCGTCGCGCTCGCCCGTGCGCTGGTGATCCGGCCGACCGTGCTGCTGCTCGACGAGCCGCTCAGCAATCTCGACCTGAAGCTCAGGGAGGAGATGCGCCTCGAGATCACCACGTTGCAGCGCCGGCTCGGCATTACCACGGTCCTCGTCACGCATGACCAGGGCGAGGCGCTGGTGGTGTCCGATCGCATCGCCGTGATGCGCAACGGGCGCATCGAGCAACTCGGCAATGCCGAGGCGGTCTATGAGCGGCCGGCGACGCATTTCGTCGCCGAGTTCATCGGCACGATGAATTTCGTGCGCGGGCAGGCGATGCGGGTCAGCGCCGAGGGCAGCTGCATCGTCGGCTTCGACGATCACGGCGTCGCGGTGGCGGCGCCCCAGCCGGTGGCGGGATCACGCGAGGTCGAGATTGCCTTCCGGCCCGAGCGGGCGGCGCTGCGCACGGCCGGAGCGGCGCGCGAGCCGACGCAACTCGCCGTGCCGGGCACGGTGCGCCGGCGGGTCTATCTCGGCACGCTGGTGCAATCCCATGTCGAGACGGTCCATGGCCGCACCATCATCGTCGAGACGGTGAATGACGGCATCCGCCAGCCGCCGAATATCGGCGAAGCGGTCGAGGTTATCGTCAAGGGCAGCGATTGCATCGCCTATCCCGTGAGCTGATCACGCGGCGCGGTTTTCGGCGATCCTGGCGAAGAGCGATGCGCCGACCGGCAGGATCGCTTCGTCGAACAGGAAGCCCGGATTGTGCAGGCCGGGGCCGGCCTTCGCCCCGAGCATGAAATAGGCGCCCGGCACGGCGCGCAGCATGTCGGCGAAATCCTCGCTGCCCATCATCTGCGGCCCGAGCACGACATTGTCCGCGCCGATCAAATCGCCCGCCACCGCGCGCACCACGTCGGCCTGTTCCTCGGCGTTTTCGAGCACCGTGAAGATGTCGCGGATATCGACGGCGATCTCGGCGCCGAAGCCGAGCGCCATGCCGGCCGCGATCTCCCGCATGCGCTGGCCGACCTGTGCCCGCACGCCATCGTCGAACGTGCGGATCGTGCCGGCGAGATGCGCCTCCGCCGGCACGACGTTATAGGCCGCCCCGGCATGGACCTGGGTGATCGACAGCACGGCCGCCTTGAGCGGATCGACATTGCGGCTGACGATGCTCTGCAAGGCCTGGCCGAGCGTAAACGCCATCAGCACCGGATCGCGCGACTGATGCGGCATCGCGCCATGCGAGCCCTGCCCGACGATGCGGATATCGAAGAAGTCGGCGCCCGCGAGCACCGGGCCGGAGCGGATGCCGACGCGGCCGGGATGCCCGTCCGGCTGGTTGTGCAAGCCGTAGATCTCATCGCAAGGGAAACGTTCGAACAGGCGATCCTTGAGCATCGCCCTGGCGCCGCCGAGCCCTTCCTCGGCCGGCTGGAAGATGAAGATCACCGTACCGTTAAAATTGCGCGTCTCGGCCAGGTAGCGCGCCGCGCCGAGCAGGATCGTGGTGTGCCCGTCATGGCCGCAGCCATGGAACTTGCCGGGGTTCTTCGAGGCGAATGGCAGGTTGGTCTGCTCGTCCATCGGCAGCGCGTCCATATCGGCGCGCAGCCCGATGGTGCGGCCGGTGCCGCGCCCTTTCAGGATGCCGATGACGCCGGTCTTGCCGAGCCCCGCATGGACCTCGATGCCCCAGGAGGCGAGCAAGCGCGCGACGATCTCCGACGTGCGCTTCTCCTCGAAGCCGATCTCGGGATGGGCATGGATGTCGCGCCGGATGGCCACGAGTTCGTCGGCATAGCCTTGAATGCGATCGATGGTTTTCATGGCGCGCTCCGTCGAAGGAAAACGTTTTCTAAAGATTATTTCCCCGTGCGCGCACCGCGTCAAGCGTGCGGCCGCGCGCCGCCTCACGCGCTCACGGCCGCGGCTTCGGGGCGGTGCGATACAGCGCGTCGTGCTCGCCGAGCCGAGGCACGGCGCGATAGCTGCGGCGCTCGCCGGCGACCTGCGGCGCCGGCGCCGGAAAAGCCACCTGCCCGGCCTCCGTATCGACGGTGATGCGGTTGAGATGCGCGTGGCGCGACAAGGCCGCCATGTCGTTGAGTTCGGCAAAGGCGATCTCGGCCGTGGTCAACGCGGCTTTGAGCGTCTCGGTATCGCGCCGGCCGAAGGCTTCGGCGACGATGCGATCGGTTTCGCCCCGGTTCGCCATGCGCAGCAGGTTGGTCGCGAAGCGCGGGTCGGTGCCGAGGCCCGCATCGCCGAGCAGGTCGCGGCTGAAGCGCAGCCATTCGCGATCGCTCTGGATCGAGATCAGGATCTGGCCGCCATCGGCGGTCGCGAACACGCCATAGGGCGCGATCGAGGGATGGGCCAGGCCGAGGCGGCGCGGGCTCTTGCCGCCCTCGGCGTGAAGCAGCGGCACGGTGAGCCAATCCGCCATGACATCGAACATCGAGACATGGATATGCGCGCCTTTGCCGGTGCGCCCGCGCGCGATCAGGGCTTCCAGCACGGCTGCATAAGCGGTCGCGCCGGTGGCGATATCGACGATCGAGATGCCGACGCGAGCCGGCTCCGACGGACCGCCGGTCACCGAGCACAGGCCGGATTCGGCCTGGATCAGCAGGTCATACGCCTTGCGGTCCGCCAGCGGCCCGGTCAGCCCGTACCCGCTGATCGAGCAGGTGATGAGCGTGGGATGGCGCTCAGCCAACGCGTCGATGCCGAAGCCGAGCTTGTCGAGCGCGCCGGGCTTCAGGTTCTGCACCAGGATATCGGCGCCGGCGATCAGCTTCTCGAGATCGGCGGCGTCGCCTGCCTTGGTCAGGTCGAGGCGCACGGATTGCTTGCCGCGGTTGAGCCAGACGAAATAGCTGCTCTGCCCCTTGGCGACGTCATCGTAACCGCGGGCGAAATCGCCTTCGGGGCGCTCGACCTTGATCACGGTTGCCCCGGCATCCGCCAGCCGCGACGTGCAAAATGGCGCCGCCACCGCCTGTTCGATGGCGACGACGGTGAGCCCGTCGAGCGGAAGTGTCGCCATCAGTACGACCTCGGCATCTTCAGCACATGCTCGGCGATGAAGCTGAGGATCAGGTTGGTCGAGATCGGCGCGACCTGATACAGGCGCGTCTCGCGGAACTTGCGCTCGACATCATATTCCTCGGCGAAGGCGAAGCCGCCATGCGTCTGCACGCAGGCCTCGGCGGCGGCCCAGGCGGCTTCGGCCGCCAGCATCTTGGCCATGTTGGCTTCCGCGCCGCAATCCTGCCCGGCCTCGAACAGCCTGGCTGCCTCGCGCACCATCAACTCGGCCGCCCGCATCTGGGCGTAAGCCTTGGCAATCGGGAACTGGACGCCCTGATTCTGGCCGATCGGACGGCCGAACACCACGCGCTCGCCGGCATAGGCGGCGGCCTTGTCGATGAACCATTTGGCATCGCCGATCGATTCGGCGGCGATCAGGATGCGCTCGGCATTCATGCCCGAGAGCACATAGCGGAAGCCCTTGCCCTCGACGCCGATCAGGTTCTGCGCCGGCACGCGCACATTGTCGAAGAACACTTCCGTGGTGGCGTGGTTCATCATGGTGCGGATCGGCCTGATGGTGAGGCCGTTGCCGAGCGCCTCGCGCATGTCGAGGATGAAGATCGACAGGCCGTCGGTGCGCTTGGCGACCTGATCCTTCGGCGTGGTGCGCGCCAGAAGCAGCATCAGGTCGGAATGCTCGGCGCGGCTGGTCCAGATCTTCTGGCCGTTGACAACGTAATGGTCGCCATCGCGCGTGGCGGTGGTCTTGAGCGCGGTGGTGTCGGTGCCGCTGGTCGGCTCGGTGACGCCGAAGGCCTGCAGGCGCAATGCACCCGTGGCGATCCCCGGCAGGTAGCGCTGCTTCTGCTCGGCGCTGCCATGCCTGAGCAGCGCGCCCATGATATACATCTGCGCGTGGCAGGCGCCGGCATTGCCGCCGGCGTGATGGATTTCCTCGAGGATCGCGGCGGCGGCCGAGAGCGGCAGGCCGGAGCCGCCAAACTCTTCCGGAATCAGCGCGGCGAGATAGCCGGCATCGCTGAGCGCCTTGACGAAAGCGGCCGGATATTCCGCGCCGCGATCGCGCTCGCGCCAATACTCAGCAGGGAACTCGGCGCAGAGCTTGCGAATTTCGGCGCGGATTTCAGCGTAATCGTCGTGTTGGTCAGCCATGGTCAATCGTATCCGGTGTGGGGTAGGCAGAAAGGGGCCGTGCGCGCGGCGCGTCACGAAGCGGGGCGAGGTCAGGGCGGCGCTTGCGCCAGCACGACCTCCATCGAATAGCTGTAGCGTTCGGCCGGGTGGACGCTCCACGTCACCTCGTAGACCTCGTCGCCCTCGCCGACATATTCGCGCAGCACCGACAAGCCGCAGCTTCCGGGCTCGACCTTGAGCAGCGCGGCGGTAGCGCCCTCGATCATCGTGGCGGTGATGGTCTGGCGCACCCGCCGGGTCACGATGTGATGGCGGCGCTCGACCAGCGCATAGATCAGGACCTCGTTCCCGGCGTCATTCCCGGCCTCGTCGAAGACATCGCCATAGCGCGGCAGCAGAAACACCTGCGTCCAGGCGACCGGTTCAGGCTTGCCGCTCATGTAGCGCAAGCCTTCGAGCATGCGCCATGGCGCGCCCGGATCGCCGGGCAAGGCGATGCGGGCGTCAGAGGCGACCACATCCGAGAGCGCGAGGCACTCGCGACGGGTGTCCTTCACATATTGCCAAAGATCGCTGATGCTGGCGAAGGACTGGACGTAGCGCTCCTGGATATGGTCGCTGGTGACCTGCGTGCCGATGCCGTGCTGGCTCGAGACGACGCCGACATTGGCCAGGCTGCGCAACGCCTCGCGCACCGTGTGGCGGCTGACCGCGAAACGCTCGCAAATCTGCGCCTCGGTCGGCAAATGGCCGCCAACGGGGAACGTGCCGCGCCTGATGTCGTCGAACAGCGCCTCGGCGACGATCTGATAGCGCGGGCGCTTGTCAGGGAATCCAAGCGGCATGGTTCACCCGGAGCAGAGTCGCGTCATATGTATCGGCGGATTCCATATAAGCCTATGAACCCTTGGAGTAATTCACGATTATGACAGGCCCGCGCGGCCACCGTCGCGACGATGCCGCATCGCGTTCAGGCGCCATCGTCTCGTCATCCGGTTGTCCAGACAACTTATCGCGGATTCGTCGGGCCAGTCAAGGCCGGCGATGACGCCCCGCGAGCCCCTAAACCGCGTTCGCCGCCCGCGATCGCCGGAGCGCCCGGAAGCGGGAACATCACCGGTTCGCTTGCGCGATGGCGCAAATCCAGCCCATGACTAGCGAATCCGAACGAGAGACATGTCATGGCCCGCGCTTCCGATGCAGCATACGAGACCATCAAGGGCTGGATCCAATCCGCCTCGATCCCGCCCGGCAGCCTGATCGACGAGGTCGAGGCCGCCAGGCGCCTCGCCATGAGCCGCACGCCGGTCCGCGAAGCACTTCTGAGATTGCAATCGGAAGGGTTCGTCGAAATCGCCCGGGGCAAGGGCATCCGCGTGCTGCCGCTATCGGCCAGCGACATGCGCGAGATCTACCAGGTGATTTCCGGCATCGAGGTCATGGCGGTGTCGTTGCTGACGCGGCGAGCGCCGACGCAGGCGACCGTCGCCGGGCTGGTCGAGGCGACCCAGCGCATGCACGAGGCCGCCGCAGCCGGCGACATCACCAATTGGGGCGAGGCGGACGAGCGATTCCACCGCGAGCTGATGCGGTTGTCCGGCAACAAGAAGCTGCATGCCGTCGGGTGTCAGTTGCGGGACTTCGCCAAGCGCGCCCATATCGTCGCCGTGCGCCTGCAGACGGATGCCTATCGCGCGCAATCCACCAAAAGCCACACGACCCTTATCAACAGCATTCTCGCCGGCGATGCGCGCGAGGCCGCGGCGCTGCATTTCAACCAGCGCGAGCGCGGCGAGAATGCCCTCGTCGGCATCGTTGAAAAATTCAACCTGACCAACCTCTGAAAATCTTAAATATATCTGTTGATATATAACAGACGTGCCCCTACGGTAAGCCGATGAGACACCGGCGCGCGCCACGTGCGTCGCTGATCGACAAGCCGGACGGTGCAGAATGAAGACGTACGAAATCGCGGTGGTGCAGGGTGATGGGATCGGGCCGGAGGTCTGCATGGCCGCCCTGGAGGTCCTCAAGGCCACGTCGGTCGCGAACACGCTGAAATTTGTCGAGTACCAGGCGGGCGCCGGCCATTACCTGAAAACCGGGACGGCGTTTCCCGATGAAACGCGCGACGGTTGCAGAAGGGCCGACGCCATTCTGCATGGCGCGGCCGGCCTTCCCGGCGTGACCTACCCCGACGGCACGGAAACCGGCATCGAGTTCGGCCTGCAACTGCGTTTCCAGTTCGACCTCTACGCCAATGTGCGCCCGATCAAGCTGCGCGAGGGCGTGCGCTCGCCGTTGCGCGACCGCAAGCCGGGCGACATCGACTATGTCATCCTGCGCGAGAACACCGAGGGCCTCTATGCGGCGCGCGGCAACGGCGTGAACCTGCGCGACGAGATGGTGGTCGATTCCCTCGTGGTCACGCGCAAGGGCATCGAGCGTATCTGCCGCTACGCCTTCGAACTCGCCCGCAAGCGCAATGGCGCCCCCGGAGACGGCAAGAAGCGCGTCACCGTTTGCGACAAGGCCAATGTCCTGAAGACCTATGCGTTCTTCCGCAAGGTTTTCGACGAAGTCGGCGAGGACTATCCCGACATCGAGAAGGATTACGCCTACGCCGATGCCATGACGGTGTATCTCGTCGAGCGCCCGGAACATTACGATGTCGTCGTCATGGAGAACATGTTCGGCGACATCATTTCCGATCTCGGCGCCGCGACCGTCGGCAGCCTCGGCATGTCGCCCTCCTCGGAGCTTGGCGACGATCACGGCTTCTTCCAGGCCGCGCATGGCTCCGCGCCGACCATTGCCGGCAAGAACATCGCCAATCCGTATGGCACCATCCTGTCCGCCGCTTCCATGCTGCATTGGCTCGGCGGGCGCCATGCCGACGAGCGCCTGATCGCCGCCGCCGGCCAGATCGAGCGCAGCGTCGAAACCGTGATGAGGTCGCGCACCGGCCTGACCCGCGATCTCGGCGGCGAGGCATCGACCCGCGACGTCACCGAACGCGTCATCGGCGGGCTC
>CALKHP010000050.1 GCA_937988775.1 uncultured Alphaproteobacteria bacterium | reverse complement strand
CGTGCGGCCGCGGCCGAACAGGGCCGCGAGCAGCGCCGCCGCTTCCTGACGCCGGGCGCGGGCTACACGCCCGGTAACGCCCGCATGTTTGGCAACTGAGGGCCAGAAGGGGAGCAATGTCATGGATGGCAAGATGCTGGCGCGTCTCGGTGCGATCGTGTTCGTCGCTATCGCGATCACCGCAACCGTGGTCGAGATGACGCGCAAGGAAGACGCGCCGGCATCGCCACCGGCGCGCGCCCTTGAGCCCGAACGCGATCCGCTGCGCGAGAGCCAGCACCGGTGCCAGCAGCTCGGCCAGCGGGCGACCGACGACGCCGGATGTCTGCGGACATGGGCGAAGACGCGCGACCGCTTCCTTGGCCGCACGCCTGCGCCGTCAGCGGCGAACAGGACGGAGGCACGCTGATGGGCGGCTCCGGCGTCATCGACAATTTTCTCGGGACTTTCACCCGCTACATCGACTCAGGATTCGGCCTGCTCGGCGGCGAAGTCGCCTTCATCGCCACCACCCTGATCGTCATCGACGTGACCTTGGCCGCGCTATTCTGGAGCTGGGGTGCCGATGACGACATCATGGCGCGGCTGGTCAAGAAGACGCTGTTCGTCGGCGTGTTCGCCTACCTGATCGGCAACTGGAACAACCTGGCGAAAATCGTCTTCGACAGCTTCGCCGGTCTCGGCCTGAAGGCCAGCGGCACGGGCTTCACCGTGCAGGATCTGATGCGCCCCGGCAAGGTGGCGCAAACCGGCCTCGACGCGGCGCGGCCGCTGCTCGAATCCATTTCCGACCTGATGGGCTGGGTCGCATTCTTCGAGAACTTCATCCAGATCGCGTGCCTGCTGTTCGCCTGGGCGCTGGTCATCCTCGCGTTCTTCATTTTGGCGATCCAGCTTTTCGTGACGCTGATCGAGTTCAAGCTGTCCACGCTCGCTGGATTCGTGCTGATCCCGTTCGGCTTGTTCGGCAAGACCGCCTTCATGGCCGAGCGCGTGCTTGGCAATGTGATTTCCAGCGGCATCAAGGTGTTGGTGCTGGCCGTCATCATCGGCATCGGCTCGACGCTGTTCAGCCAGTTCACGCAAGGTTTCGGCGGCGTAACGCCAACCATCGATGACGCCATGGCGATCGTGCTGGCGGCACTTTCACTGGTCGGACTCGGCATCTTCGGTCCCGGCATCGCATCCGGCCTTGTCAGCGGAGGCCCGCAACTCGGCGCTGGCGCGGTGATGGGAACGGGGCTTGCCGTTGGCGGTGCAGCCTTTGCAGCCGGCGGCGGCGCAATGCTGGCCGCGCGTGGCGGAGCCGCCGCATTGTCCGGCGGTGCAGCCGCCGTGCGCGCGGGCGCGACCGCAGCCGGCGCGGCGTCCGCGGCCTACAGTCTCGGCTCGTTCGCCCAGTCCGGCGCGTCCGGCGTTGCCTCCGGTCTCGGTGGCATCGCGCGTGCCGCCGGCGGCGCGGCCACATCGCCGCTGCGCCGCGCCGGCGGAAGCGTCAAATCCAGCTTTTCCGAAGGCGTCAAATCCGGCTTCGGCGCAACCGGCGGCTCATCGACCATGGGCACGGTCGGCGGCACCGAAGACGGTGCGTCCGCATCCCCGCAGGCCACGGGCACGCCGCCCGGCTGGGCGCAGCGGATGCGCCGATCCGGCCATGCCAGCCATGCCGTCCAGACGACCGCTCACGCCCTGCGCTCCGGCGACGGCCATGGCTCCGGTTCTTCCGTCAACCTCTCCGAAAGTGACCGCTCATGAATCTGTTCAGGCGACCCGCCACGCATTACGGCAAGACCCCGCAACCCGAAACGCCATATCAGCGCGCCGCACAGGTCTGGGATGACCGTATCGGTTCAGCCCGCGTGCAGGCGAGGAACTGGCGGCTCATGGCCTTCGGATCGTTGATCCTGTCGGCCGGCTTCGCCTCCGCGCTGATCTGGCAATCCGCGCGCGGGACCGTCGTGCCGTGGGTGGTGCAGGTGGACAAGCTCGGTCAGGCGCAGGCCGTCGCAGCGGCCACGGCCGACTACAAGCCGACCGACCCGCAAGTAGCGTGGCATCTGGCCCGCTTCATCGAGCAGGTCCGCTCGATCCCGGCCGATCCGATCATCGTGCGGCAAAACTGGCTACGCGCCTACGACTGGACGACCGATCGCGGCGCGGCGGCGCTCAACGACTACGCCCGTGCCAACGATCCTTTTGCCAAGGTCGGCAAGCAGCAGATCGCCGTTGAAGTCTCCAGCGTCATCCGCGCGTCGGCGGATTCCTTCCGGGTGGCGTGGACCGAACGTCACTACGAGAACGGCCAGCTCTCCACCACCGAACGATGGACCGCGATCCTCACCATCGCGATCCAGCCGCCGCGCGATGCCGAACGGCTGAAGGCCAATCCGCTCGGCATCTACGTCAACGCCATCAACTGGTCGCGGGAGATGAGCCAATGAGCACGGCTTTCCGTATCGCCGCTATTCCGGGTTTCCGTAAATCCGCCTTTCCGATTTTGCTGCTTTCCGCGACCATGCTCGCAGGTTGCGCAACCTACAAGCCGCCGCAGATCAGCTACGACGCCGATGTGCCGCCGTTGCCGGCCGTGCCCGCATCCGTCACCGACGATCGGCCAAAGCCGTTGCACATTCCTCCGGCCTGGACGCCGGCGAAAGGCGGTACGGCAGCCGCTACGCCGGTCGGCCGTGTCGAGCACGCCAACGCAGCGGCGCGCGTGCAGCCGCGCCGCGAAGGCTATTTCAATGCGATCCAGATTTATCCATGGAGCGACGGCGCGCTCTATCAGGTCTATGCCGCGCCCGGCCAGATCACCGACATCGCATTGGAGGCAGGCGAGAGCCTGACTGGCGCGGGACCGATCGCGGCCGGCGACACGGCGCGATGGGCCATTGGCGATACGGAAAGCGGCAGCGGCATGACCCGCCGCGTCCACATCCTCGTCAAGCCGACGCGGCCGGACATCACGACCAATCTCATCGTGACGACCGACCGGCGTGTTTACATGATTGAGCTGCGCTCCGGGGAGAAGCCCTATATGCCGGCCGTCGCCTGGGCTTATCCGCAACCGCGGGCCGGGCAGCGCGGTAGCGTTCCGGCTACGCCGGTCATTCCGGCCGCGGCCGCGCGCAATTATCGCTATGGGCTCACAGGCGACGCGCCGCCGTGGAAGCCGGTCGCTGTCTATGACGATGGCCGCCGTGTCTATGTCGAGTTTCCGCGTGGGATCGCGCAAGGCGAAATGCCGCCGATCTTCGTCATCGGCGCGGACGGCGAAGCGCAGATCGTCAACAGCCGCATCTACCACAACATCCTGATCGTGGACCGCCTGTTCGGCGCGGCCGAGCTGCGCCTTGGCAGCGGCAAGCAGCAACAGATCGTCAGGATTGTCCGTACCGACGGGAGGCCGTCGTCATGACCGATACCGAAAACAACGCCGGGCCGATGCGGCTTCGCGCCGAACCGCCGCGCGTCACGCGGCTGTCGCGCAAGGTGCTCGCCAGCGTCGGCACCGTCGCCTTGGTCGGGATCGGCGGGGCGCTGATCTACGCGCTTCAGACCCGTGACGCCGGCAAGAGCGGCGAAGAACTCTATTCGACCGACAACCGGCAGACCGCCGATGGCCTTGCCGGTCTGCCGAAGGATTATACCGGCCCGGTTCTTGGCCCGGCGCTGCCGGGCGATCTCGGTCGGCCCATTGTCAACGCGCAGAACCGTGGCCAGCCTGTCGTGCCGCCCTCGGTCGTAACGCCAACGGTCGATCGTGCCGAGGAACGCCGGCTTGCCGAGG
This sequence comes from uncultured Alphaproteobacteria bacterium, assembly GCA_937988775.1. Taxonomy (GTDB): domain Bacteria; phylum Pseudomonadota; class Alphaproteobacteria; order Rhizobiales; family Beijerinckiaceae; genus CALKHP01. The sequence goes on along the minus strand of CALKHP010000050.1, from coordinate 192,403 downwards.
AAGAAGCCGCGCGCGTCAGCAAGGTGTTTTTTCAGACCGAGGCACGCACCACGAATCCGGCCGGTACGCCGGGAAGCACGGCGATGCCGAACCTCGCCGGCCTCGATCTTGCGGGCCTCAATGGACAATCCGCACAGCCGACTGCGCAGGACAAGCAGCTTGCTTTCCTCAACGCCGCCGTCGATCGCCGCACCACGTCGTCGGATCGCGTGATGCCGCCGGCATCGCCTTATGTCCTTCAGGCCGGAGCCGTCATATCGGCCGCGTTGATTACCGGCATTCGTTCCGATCTGCCGGGCCAGATCACGGCGCAAGTGACCGAAAACATCTACGACAGCCCGACAGGCCGCATCCTACTAGTGCCGCAGGGCACGCGGATCATCGGGCAGTACGACAACAACGTGCAGTTCGGTCAGCGCCGTGTGCTGCTCGTCTGGAACAGGCTGATCCTCCCCAACGGTCGCTCCATCGTGCTGGAGCGCCAGCCCGGCGCGGACACGCAAGGCTATGCCGGTCTTGAGGATGGCGTTGACTATCACTGGTGGGATCTCGCCAAGGCCGCCGGCCTCTCGACGCTGCTCTCCGTCGGCGCGGAGCTGGCTGTCGATGACGACGACCGCCTGTTGCGCGCCATCCGCAACGGCGGCCAGGACACCATCAACGATGCCGGCCAGCAGATCATCCGCCGCCAGCTCAACGTCGCGCCGACGCTGACTATCCGGCCGGGATTCCCCGTCCGCGTCATCGTCACGCGCGATCTTGTGCTTGAACCCTACAGAGGTTGAAATGACCAAGCTGAAACTCGGTCCGATTGCCGACGACAAGCCCGTGAAAATCACGGTGGAGCTGCCTGCGCCGCTCCATCGCGATCTTGTCGCCTATGCCGAAGTGCTGGGCCGCGAGACTGGCCAATCGGCCACCGACCCGGTCAAACTAATCGTGCCCATGCTGGAGCGTTTCATCGCCACGGATCGCGGGTTCGCGAAAGCCCGGCGCGCCCAGCAAATGAGGGGATCGTTCGGGTCTTGACCACCAAAATAAATGTTCCTATTTTGTTCTTAGGAATAGCTGCTGGCGCATGTCATGGTCCCGGCGGTTTATGTTGGTAGCCGATGATTGCGAGACAACGCTCGCTGCGGCAAGTGCTCCATGCTGAGAGTGTGCCGGAGTCGATAGGCTCAAAGACGGGGAGCGCACACGTAGCGTTTTAGGCCCCGAAATCGTTACAGTCCGGGTTTCCACCCGGTATTAACAGTTAAGCCGTTATTGGTTGTCGTCGATGAGCGAGATTTGTAAGTAGCGCGGGGGCTGTTATGGCCGAAACACAGATTGAGTGGACTGATGCCACCTGGAATCCGGTCGCAGGCTGCTCGATCGTCAGCGCTGGTTGTACGAATTGCTATGCCATGGAAATGGCAAAACGCCTTCAGGCGATGAATGTACCAAAATACAAGGGTCTGACTCGGCGGAGTGGAAAGCGAACGATTTGGAATGGTATCGTTCGTGCAGACGAGGCTGCATTAGGCATTCCTTTGCGATGGAAAAAGCCGAGGAAGATTTTTGTCAATTCAATGTCTGATCTATTTCATGATCGGGTAACTGATGCCTTTATCATGAAAGTGTGGAGCGTCATGCGTGAGACCCCACACCATCACTATCAAATCCTTACGAAACGCCCTGAGCGAATGAGCGCGCTTGTCCGCTCCAAGATTGGCGAGGTTCTACCGAATGTATGGTTGGGCACGAGCGTCGAGAATTCCGACGTCGTGAGCCGCATCGACCATTTGCGGAGCGTACCCGCAGCTATCCGGTTCATCTCATTTGAGCCACTGATCGGTTCCGTAGGTGCGGTCGATCTTCACGATATCCATTGGGCAATCGTTGGTGGTGAGAGTGGGAGGGCGGCCCGCCCGATTCGTGAAGAATGGATTGACGAAATCTTCGACCGCTGTGCGGCGCACGATACTGCGTTTTTCTTTAAACAGTGGGGGACTTGGGGCAAAGATAACAAGCGTCGTTCCAAAAAGGCCAACGGGCGCGTATATCGGAATAAGGTTTGGGACGAAATGCCGAAAGCTTCGCTGTTACCTTGACAACGTAGCTGGAAAGCGGGGGCGCATACTAAGCTACAACATTTTGATCTTGGATGTGACTGTCCTCGCCTTGTTCTTGGGCGAGAGCATCAGCCTGTTACCTGCGCATCAGAGCGCGTTCGATAATCGAAGTTTTGATGATTTGCTAGGAGCAACGGAGCGCCATAGCCAATGAGCGGACAGTATGAGTGGAAACTCGGCCAGCCACTACCTGTTCTCGGGGCACATAGCGTCGCGAAGCACGATATTTTTGAACAATACCTTGGAATCTATATTGAACGGCTGACACGTACTCCCAGCCAAACAATGCTCAACTTGACCATTGTTGATGGCTTCAGCGGAGGTGGCCTCTATCGGCGAGGTTCTGCCCAGGTAGACGGTTCACCGCTCCGGTTATTGGCTGCGGTTGAGACTGCTGAAAAAGCTTTAAATGCCGCACGCACGAAAGGCTTCAACGTCAAGGCTGACTTCTTCTTTATCGATGCCAATCCTCACCATGTAGCCTTCCTGAGGGATGTGCTTCAAAAGCGCGGCTATGGCTCGCGTCTAGGCCAGGACATTTTCATTTGTGAGGCTCTTTTCGAGGACGCTTGCAATGATGTGATCGCGCACATTCAGAAAAAGGGCTCAGCGCATCGCTCTCTATTCTTTCTCGATCAATATGGTTGGAGCGACGTGCGTCTTCAGACGATACGCACGATCCTAGGGACGTTAAAGAATCCAGAAATATTGCTGACATTTGCTGTCGACGCTCTTATCGATTTCCTGTCGGTAAAGACTGCGGAAACGCAAGCGCTTCTGAATATTGACCTAAACCGCGAGGATGTTCGTGCGTTGACCGATCTCCGTACAGGAGAAGGGTGGCGCTATCTGATTCAGAATGGCCTATATCGCCACATTCAAAATCGAACTGGATCTCGATTTTATACGCCCTTTTTCATCCATTCCGTCGAAGCGCATCGATCCTACTGGCTATTGCACCTATCCAACCATCGGCAAGCTCGTGATGAAATGGGTAAATTGCATTGGCGGCTGAACAACCATTTCCAACATCATGGTGGCGCTGGATTCCACGCACTCGGTTTCGATCCATCGAAGGATTTGCGCCAGGGATTTCTAACTTTTATGTTCGATGACGACGCGATGAAGCGCTCGGAAGCGACTGTTCTGGATCAACTCCCGCGCATGATCCATACGGCAAATCGCAACGGCGCGGGGCTTGTTGTTGAGGAGCTATTTGCCGGCAATTGCAATGACACGCCGGTCACATCGGATATTCTCAGCCGCCAGATTGTATTCCTTCGCAATGAGGGAGAGCTCAAAATTGTCACGCGAGACGGCGCCGAGAAGCCCAGAGCCAAAACGGTCGGTTGGGACGATCGCCTGATCTTGCCCTCAGAGCGGTCGCTTTTTAGCCGCTTGGGCTGGTGATTGAGCACAACCGGAGGGCGGCTTGCTGTTGATTGCCAAAAGCCAACGCGATCTGGTCGTCGCCGTCAAAATTCCAAAGAGTGCTTGGTGGCAAGGAACAGCTTTTCCCGCGTCTCTCTCTTTGGCGAGCACCACATATTATGCCGATCTTATTGCAACCCGCGTCATCTACTGAATGTAGGTTCTCCGAGTGGTCGATAATCGCGAAAGATCGGAAACGATTGGTCGCAATTCTGGCTTTTCTCTACCTGCGCCAAGAAGAAAATGCACAGCGCGTTATCAATTCGCTTGAGCCAAAATGGCGAGCTTCGAAAGGTAAAGTTGCTCAAAACGTCATAAGAAAATTGACAGCTCCCAATCCAAAAGACGTGGAATTGGTTCAATCTGGTACTGAAGCGGAAAAGGACGCAGCGAAGAAGCGAATTGCAACCTCAATCGTTCATCGTGATGGTTTGCTCTTTCAACACATTTCTTGGATTGAGGCGAGAAAATCAATTCCAAGCGGGTACATGACCGCTCCTCACGTGCGTCAAGCAGACAAGGGGTTTGATGGCTTTATTATCGAACTCGACGAACCGAAAAGTGAAATCAAACGGATCGTTATCTGCGAGGACAAAGCCTCTGCGACGCCGCGTAAGCTTGTCAGCTCAAGCGTGTGGCCGGAGATTGAGACGATCCTACGCGGCGACCGTGATGATGAAATACTCGCGGATTTGGTGACCTTGCTCAAAGGTGTCCCTAATATCGATGCCGAGGCGGCCGTCGATGAAGTGTTCTGGGAAGGTGCACGTCACTTTCGAGTTGCTGTCGCAACTGGTGAGAACAGACGCAAATCAGGAAGTTTTCTGCATATCGTGTCAGGATTTGAAAAGGTAGCTGGCGGATCACCAGAGTCCCGCGTCGCAGGCATTCTGCCCTTTGACGATGTTCGAGAAGGGCTTGCCCAGCTTGCAGATGAGGTAGTTGCCAAAGTCAAGGAACTTACTGGTGTTTGATTCAAGTTCCCGTGCCCTTCTGCGAGAAGCTCCGGATCTTCCTGGCCTTGATCCGGAAACGTTGGATGAACTCCTGACGGAAGCACATATCGAGTTAGCGACGATGCGTGTGAGCTCGCAGGAGGCCGGTACGGCTGAGACAGGCGAAGTCCTTGATCGCGTGCGTCGTCTTGCATCAACCTTCGAGGCTTATGTCGCACTCGATCTCCGCCCGGAGCAAACGCGCGCTGCGGCTTTTGTCGCAGGGAGCGCTCATCAGATTCTATCTCGCGTGCGCGAAGCAGCGGTTGATCGCCCCACGGTCGTGTCAAGCGACGCCATAGGGTCGGCAATTTCGGCCACGCTTCTGTTCCTTATCGCGGATAGAGCGGCGGATGCCGCAGAAGTAGCGGTACAGCTTCGAGCGAGGGGGGAGCCTAGGGCAGTCAGGCGCTCGTTGATCCTGAGTATCAGGGAACTAGCAACCGGCAATCTCGGGACGTTGACGGAGCGCAACCTAAACGAAGACTCGATTATATCGGGCGATAGTCGGGAAGTGGCGACAGACCTTCTTCTGCGGGAATGCGCCCGCGCTGTTCAGCAACTCGGCAGAGAGGCATGGGGTGGCGGTGATCCGGACACGGACCCCCGCTCACGGCTTGAGCGCGTGATTAGATTGTCCCAGGTCGCAGCCGAGGAAATCGAGCTGGGAATTGATGGCGTCGTCTATCATCAGTTCGCAGGCCCGCATCACCTCGCCACGCTGTTGCGCCGGCTGGTCGATGGCATCCAGGCCGCCATGCTCGTTCGACTTCCGTCGCCATCAGGTGCTCAGGTCGAGCCTTGGAATGCTTGGGTTCTATCACAGGCGCGTTCACGTCCTTTCCTGTGGATCAATCATCTCAAAGCGATCAGGACCGGCTATCTGAACCGGGGACGGTCGATGGTGATGACCTCCCCAACAGGTTCGGGGAAGACAACGCTTTCAGTGTTGAAAATTGCCTCGACACTGTGTTCGGCGGAAAGCGTCGTCTATTTAGCGCCAACGCACGCTTTGGTGGATCAGGTCGAAGCTGACATGTCGGCGCAAATCGGTGATCTTGAGTCCGTTAGCGTGGTGGAGGACATCGCGCTGGACGAACTCGGTGAAAGGTTGCCACGGTTTTCAGTGATGACGCCCGAAAGGTGCTTGGCTCTTTTGGGCTTTGCACCGGAATTGTTCGCCAGGGTCGGGCTTCTCGTTTTCGATGAGTTTCATCTTATCGGATCGGAGGACCCCACAACGTCCCCTCGGATAAATGCCCGCGCGATCGATTCCATGCTGGCGTTATTGACGTTTCTCAGGACTCGCAAAGAGGCAGATTTATTGTTGTTATCCGCCATGGTCGCGAATGGCGGAGAGATTGCACGGTGGTTGCGCGATGTGACTGGCCGAGATGTCGAGGCTTTCGATGATCCGTGGAAGCCGACGCGACAACTTCGATCGTGTGTGATCTACGATAATTCCGAGGTGGCCCAAGCGGCACGGCTTGCAACTAGGGAGCTTACAAAGGCTGCCCGCAACAGGGTCCCGGTTCAGCCACTGGGGTTGTTTTCTCTGATCTCTGGCTGGCACCCTAAAAGGCCGGAAAAGCTTGTTGTGCAAGCCCTGACAAATGAGAAGCCTCCGCTCATCAAGAACGTTGCCGGCAGACTTACCTCGAACAGGAACGAGGTGGCAGCACAGATTGCCGCAGAATATGCCGCAGTAGGCAAGCGTGTGATTGTGTTCTGCAATGACACTAGAGCGTGTCGAAGCGTTGCCGATCATATCAATAGTGGCCTTCCCCCAGCGACCATCGCACTTGATGAAGTGCAGGAGGGAATTCGACGCTCGATTTTGAAAGATGTCGGGTCAACCGATGCTGCATTCGATCCTGCGGCTCGCAGGGCAGCCGTACATCATGGCGATCTGCTGCCCTTGGAAAGGAGACTTACAGAGGGCATTTTCCGTGCACGTCGAGATGTCGAGAGTCCTGGGGTCGGGTTAGACGTAATCGCGGCGACATCTACGATTGCGCAGGGCCTCAATCTCCCATGCGACGTCGTGGTCTTGGCTGGCACCGACAGAAGTGCAGTTGATGACCCGAACGGAAATCCTCGAACTGATCTACGGCCTCATGAAATTTTGAATGCGCTGGGCAGGGCTGGGCGTGCCGCATATGCTGCAACCGGGCTCGCTATCGTGGTTCCAGCCAGCCCGATCAGGGTGAACAGGAATAACCTCAACCTTGTTTCCCAATCACTCCTAAGTACGGTTTTTTCCGAGCAGGACGCTTGCGAAGAGATTTATGATCCGATCGAACTGCTTCTCGATCGGATTGAAGCGACCGCGGATTCCGATCCGAAGGTGCAATCGATGATACGGCGACTGTCGGCTGTTACAACTGCTGGCGAAAGCGGTTTCGATGATATCGTTCGCCGCTCTTTTGGATATTTCCGGAAGAAGGAGGCGGACGTCCGAAGCGCGGATAGGTGGCTCGAACGACGCCGCTCAGTTCTGAAAAATGCCGAGGAACAACTTGAAGACCCTCCAGTCCTCGACTGGCAGCAAGAAATTGCGGTCCGTAACGGTGTTCCTCCGAGGTTGGTCGAGCGCTTAGCCCAAGCATTAAACGATGCGCCAGTCGATAAGACAGCTACCGAAGATTGGCTTCGCTGGCTCCTTGAGATTGTTGCAGAGCATCCTCTAGACCTGACGATCTTCGTGAGAGAGACCGCGCTGGAATCTGTATTCGCACGAGCCTACTCGAATACGACGAAGCCGAAGGCGACCGCTCGGCGGATTTTAGCAGCGCTTCAAACTTTGGTTTCGATGTGGTGTGGTGGTAAAACACTTGTAGACATCGAAGCGTGGCTTCTTGCGTTCATTCGAGAGCACGAAGGTAACGTGAAGCAGCAGGCCAGTCGATCCGTGGTGGCCCAACGCGCTCGTCGTTTTGCAATCCGCATCGCTCCAGATCTAGGTTTTATGTGTGGGTTGCTCGGGCAGATTGCTAGTCACAAGGCCAAGGAGCGTGGCGAGAGTATGCTTCCCGTCATCGATATGCTTCCTCAGATGGTACGATCCGGCGACCATGATCGCCATCACGCTGCATTGAGGCAGATGACGACAGCCGCTTCCCGGGTTGTAACATTCGAGGAATGTCAGACCATGCGGTCCCTATTCACTGCTGGTCCATCGTCGGACATGGACGCCGTGCGCAATGACGTTACAGCCGCTGTGCTAGCCCAAGCGTTCAATGATCTAGACGACCCTGCCAACGAGAGTTGACGGTAAAAGTGACGGTATCTCTAACGCACGCACTGAAAAATATCATTATATAACAATATGATAGATGTGTCATTGATAATGGAGTGGGAATGATTTGGCATCATCCGCGTGCTGTCGCTGGCTATCGCGGGAGCAGGTCGAAGCTTGTTCAAGGAAATGCGACCTCGGCCGATCCTATGATGTGACAAGGGCGAGCTTGCCCGTTGCGCGGCGCTCGGCGAGTTGGCGAACGGCTCTGCTCGCTTCTTCCAGCGGGTAGGTCTGTGAGACAAGGGGATGCAGGCGCCCATCCTGGAGCCAACCGAGCAACTCCGTGAACCGGGCGGCGCTCTCGGCCGGGAAGCGCTCCGTGTGCGCGCCGAAGACCACGCCAACCACGGAAAAATTTTTCACCAGCACGAGGTTTGCCGGCGCCGAAGGAATGCGCCCGGCAGCGAAACCGATGACGAGCAGGCGCCCCTCCCAGCCCATCGATCGGACGCATTGATCGAAGATGTCGCCGCCCACCGGATCGAAGGCGACGTCGACGCCGCGCCCATCCGTGACGGCCTTGACGCGATCCCTCAGGCTTTCCGCATTGTAATCGATCAGGATGTCGGCGCCGTGCTTCGCGGCGATCTTCAGGCGCTCCGGGCTGCCGGCGGCGGCGATCACGCGCGCGCCGAGCGCCTTGCCGATTTCGATGGCCGCGATGCCGACACCGCCCGCCGCGCCGGTGACAAGCAGGGTCTGTCCGGGCTTGAGCTGGCCGCGATGGGTGAGCGCAAAATGCGCCGTGCCGTAGGTGATCGGGAAGCAGGCGGCGGTGACATAATCGATCCCCTCCGGCAACGGCACGACAGTGGCCGCATCCAGCGTCAACTCGGTCGCGAAACAGCCGCCGCGCCGCGCCATCAGCATGACGCGCTGGCCGGCCGCGAGGCCCTCGACCTCCGCTCCGACCTCGATCACGTCGCCGGCGGCCTCGAGGCCGGGCGTGAACGGAAATGGCGGCTTCACCTGGTACTTGCCGGCGAGCATCAGGGAATCGGGGAAGTTCACCCCGGCCGCCTTGATTGCGACCCTGACCTCACGCGGCCCCGGCTTGCGCGGCTGCGCCTCCTCGAGGCGGAGCACCTCCGGCTCGCCGAACTCCCGACACACCATGGCTTTCATCACGGAACCCTCATTGGCTTGCTGGTTGTAGGCTCTCACCGGGCTGGAACGTCGCGGGTAATACCGGCTGCCTTCAGGGCATCCAGTTCTTGCCGGTCGAGGCCGAGCAGATCGGACAGGATCGCTTCGGTATGTTCGCCGAGAGCGGGCGCGCGGCTTCGCACCGCGAGTGGTGCATGTTGCAATTGAAACGGGAACCCCTTGGCCGGCACGCCATCGGGGCCATTGACGATCGCCCATCCGAGATCGGCGGCGGATAGTTCGCCGAGATCGGCGGAGCCACGTACCGGCGCGGCGGGAATGCCAAGCCGTTGCAGGGCGTCGGCCGCTGCCGCTTTCGATCGCGCCGCCACCCAGGCCGACAGATGTTTTGCGATGTCGCCATTGCCGCCGAGAGCAAGCTCTTGGATCAGTGTTTCAGCCTCAGAGCGGCTGGCGATCGTCACCGCGACCCAGCCGTCCTGCGCCTGAAAGACGTCCTGCAGCAAGGCGGCCTCGGCCTTGTTGCCCATGCGGCCTCGCTCAGCGCCGCCGCGTGAGGCCATGATGACCTCCTCGCCGATCAGGAAACTTGTCAGCTCGCGTTGCGGCAGGTCGAGATGGCCTCCTTCGCCGCTCTCCGCGACATGCTGGAGGGCGGCGAGAATGCTGCCGGCGGCGAAAATCGACACGACCTGGTCGGGAAAATTGAGATCGCGGCCACTGATCGTCGGTGGCCCGCCTTCATAGCCCGACAGCCAGGCGAGGCCCGAAGTGGCGTCCAGCGTCGAGCCGAAGGACACCGCGTGGCAATCGGGTCCATCCTCACCCTGGCTGGATATCGAGGCGAGGACGATGCGCGGGTTGGCGGCGTGCAGAGCGGCAAAGCCGAGGCCGAGTTTGTCGAGCACGCCGCGCCGGAAATTCTCCACCACGACATCGGCCTGGCGCACAAGGGCGAGGATCAGTTCGCGCCCCGCAGCCGATTTCAGGTCGATGCTGACGCCGCGCTTGTTGCGGTTGGTGAAGTGGTAGAGCGGCGAAGCATCCCACCACCGCCCGTCCGTCTTGGCGATATCCCACAAGCGGAAGGGGTCGAGATATGAGGCGGATTCGATCTTGACCACATCGGCGCCGAGATCGGCAAGGATGGCCGACGTGCTCGCCCCGGCCGTGATGATGCCGAGATCGATCACTCTCAGCCCTGCCGCCGGCAGGTTGCGTTGCGACGTCATGGAATAACCTCCTCGGCGACAGGAAGATCGGGAGCGGGCCGTGGCTGGAAGCCGGCCCCGTTCCAGCGCAGCGGCACGCGCGGCATGCTGAAGGCGCTGAAATCGGCGTGCGAAACCTTGGCCATGAAATCCCGCGCGAGATATTGCCGGTCCTCGAGCAACTCAGCCGGGCTGAGCACCGGGCCCATCGGAATGCCGCTCGCCTTTATTTCCGCATAGAGTTCGTTGCGCGCACGGCCGGCGAAGGCCTGCGCCAGGAGTTGCAGCACCTCTTGCCGCCGGCTCCGCCGCCCGGCCGCGTTGGCGAATTCCCCAACCGCCAGTTTCGGCTCGCGTGCCAGAGCGCAAAGCGCCGGCCAGTCCTTGTCGGCATAGACCAGCGCGATATAGCCGTCGCTGCACGGCAGGACCTGCCATTCCGCCTCCGGCCCCTGGCGTGTCGGCGCGCGGCCAAGCAGCAGCGCACCGGCGGGCGACTTCCAGTTCACCCAAAGCGCAACATCGAGCAGCGAGATGTTCACGGTTTCGCCGGCGCCGTGCCGCTTCCTGGTCATCAGCCCGGCCATCAGGCCGGCATAGGCCGCAAGCCCGGCGGAATAGGCGGCCTGGTGGCCGCCAAGCCGCAATGGCGCTCTGGCGGGATCGCCGACGAGGTCGAGGAGGCCGCCAAGCGCCAGAATGGTCAGTTCGCTGACCGGAACGGCGCGCAAGTCCGGCCGGTTGCCGAAGGGCGACAGGCGAACCCGCACGAGCGATCCGCCCGCGCCATCATCCGGCGTCGGGTCGCCTGCCTCGACAACCGCATCGGCCTTGGCCAGGAGGGACGCCAGCGTGTCGCGCCCGCGGGATTGCTCCAGATCCAGCACGATAGCTTGCTTGCCGGTATTGAGGAACTGGAAGAGGGCGCTGCTCCCGGCGTCGCCCTTGTCCAGGAGCGGCGGCATCCGCCGCACCGGATCGCCGCCCGGCGGTTCGATTTTCACGACACGGGCGCCGAGATCGGCGGCGATCTTGGTTGCCAGCGAGGCCGCCAGCCGAATGCCGGGCGGTGTGTCGGGCCGGCTCACCTCGATGACGGTGCCGGAGAGGAACGTCGCCGTCATGCCGGCCTCCAGCTGCCGGTGGCTCTGGTGCGAGAAAGCGTGGCCGCGCAAAGGGAGCCTCGACGTTTGCACCATGGTGCGCGAAGTTTTGGATTCATGTCAGACGAGACTTTCGGCGGCTTTCTCGAGATCGGAACGGAAATCGGGATGGGCAATGGCGATCAGGGCGCGGGCGCGCTCGCGCAATGATAGACCCTTTAGCTCCGCGATCCCGTATTCGGTCACGATCGTGTCCGCGTCGCCGCGCGACGTGCTGACCACGCCGCGTGACAACTGAGCCACGATCCTGGTGGTCTTGCCGGCGCGCGCAGCGGAGGGCAGGGCGACGATCGAGCGCCCCTTGAGCGATCGTGCGCCGGCACGGACGAAGTCAGTATGGCCGCCGAGAACGCCGATATGCTCGCCGGCGGCGACCTCCGCATTTATCTGGCCGGTGAGATCGACTTCGATCGCCGAATTGATCGTGACGAGCGTTTCAAATCCGGCCAGGATGGCCGCGCTATGCGTATAGGTGCTCGAGCGCAGCCGAACGGCCGCATTCATATCCGCCCATGAATAGAGGCGCCTTGTGCCGAGCAGCGATCCGGTCACGACAACGCCCTGGTCGCGCTCCTTGCGGCGGCCCGTCACCGCCCCGGCCTCGATCAGCGAGACAACGCCATCGCCGATAACGCCGGAATGGATTCCCAGATCGCGCTTGCCCGCGAGGCTCGCCAGAACCGCCTCGGGAATCGAGCCAAGGCCGATTTGCAGCGTCGCGCCGTCAGGGACGAGGCGCGCGACATGGGCGCCGATTGCCCGGTCGATGTCGGAGGGAAGCGAGGGCGGCTGCTCGATCAGCGGCCGCGACGTGTGCAGCACGGTGTGGACGCGGTCGGCGGTAATCTCGGTATCGCCGAAAGTCCGTGGCATCTGGTCGTTGACCTCGACCAGGATGCGCGGCGCGACCGATGCGGCCGTTGCGAGATAATCGGTGACGATCCCGAGATTGAACGCCCCGGCCGCGGCCGGCGAAACCTGAAGCAGCGCGGCATCGAAGCCGATGCGCCCGCTCGTGATCATTTCCGGCACGAGCGAGTATTGGCATGGCACGATGTCGAGCATGCCCATGCGCGCGAAGCGGCGGTTCGTGCCGGCGCCGCCGAGCGCGCGCAGGTGAAGATGCGCGGCGCTCGGACCGGAAAGCGTTTGCGTGAACGACAGCCCGACAAACGTCGAATCAAGCGCGAGCCTCGATGCCTGACGGTCGAGCAGCTTCACGAGGCCGGTCGGTTCCGCGCCCGAGTGCCCGAGCAGAATGCGGCTCCCCGCTGGGAGCAGGCCGGAAAGATCGTATTCGGTGGACGTATCGAGTGTGACAGGCAGCGACGCGCTATCCATAGGACGCGCTTCCCGGGCGCTTGCCTGTGCCATGCTCCGCCGGCTTGTTCTGGTCTCTCTTTGCCAGCACGGCCAATGCCGTCACGCCGGCCCGGCGCGCATGCGCCGCCGCTGCCTCGGCCGCAGCTTCAGGGTCGCGCGCCTCGATCGCGGTCAGGATGGCGCGCATCTCGGCCATGCTGTCGGCGGCGCGCCCGGGCGATGACATCGACGTGACGCGCAGCAGCGTGATCCGGTTGAACAACGGCACCATCACCTGCCGGACGATCGTGTTGCCGCTATGCTCGAGCAGGATCGTATAGAAAGCGTCGGAAGCCTCGAGCATTTCCACCGATGTGCCGTTTGCGACCGCCGCCTCCAGAACCCACATCGTTTGCCTGAGGTGGCGGATCGCCTCGTCATCCGCCGATAGCGTGAAATCGCGTGCCGCGATCCGCTCCATGAGTTCGCGGATTTCGTAGAGCTGGCGCGCCTCCGCGATGGTCAGCACGGCAACCAGCGTGCCGCGATACGGCACGTTGGCAATCAGGCCCTCGGCTTCGAGCTGCCGCAAGGCTTCGCGGATCGAGGATCGGCTGACGCTGAGCAGTTCGCATAGCTCGCGTTCGACAAGCCGGTCGCCGGGCTTGAAGCGACCGGTAGCGATCGCCAGCCGGATGTTTTTTTCCACCTGGAAGCGCAGGGAGGCTGAGTCGCGCTTGACTTGTAAGCTCATTTCGTCATGTTAGCGCATGTCTGATTGCCAGACAATCCTGTAAACTCGCTCTCGAGGCGAGAAGTTTTGGTGTGGCGTGCGAATGCGCTGATCAAGACGCAACAGCATATTCTAGGGGAGGGGCCTCATGTCCTTGTTGAGCCGTACACTTATCGGAGTTGGCCTGTCCGCGTTGCTGATAGCTTCCGCGCATGCTGAAACAGTTCTCCGACTCAGCACGCAAATGCCGCCCGGGCATCACTCGGTGAAGGCGCTGGAAGCTTTCAAAGCCGAAGTAAAGGACAAGACGGCCGGCGCGGTCGTCATTCAGATTCACCCGTCGGGCTCGCTCTTCAAGGGGCCGGAACTCCCGATGGCGGTGGGCAGCGGCGCCATCGAGATGGGCGACATGGTGACGCCGTATATCGCGCCGATCTATCCCGAGCTTGAACTGCTCGACGGACCGTTCATGGTCGACAGCCCCGAACTGGCCAAGAAGCTGTTCAGCGAAGACCTTGCCGGGCCGCTCAACGCCCGTTTCGATCGCCTCGGCATGAAGATCGTCGCCATGCATCCCTATGGCTATTTCTCCATGTACGGGACGAACGTGCACCCCATCGAGAAGCCCGAGGATATGAAGGGCCTCACGATCCGCGCTCTGGAAAAGACCCAGATCCTGAAAGCACAGGCCGTGGGCGCCAAGCCGGAAGCCATTCCCGGCTCCGAGCAGTTCGTCGCCTATCAAAAGGGCACGGTAAGCATCGGGCAGACCGGGCCGAGTTCCTTCGTGAGCCGCAAGCTCTACGAAATGTTCAAATACGGCACCATCGTGCGCGACGATCTCATGGTGTTCTTCCTGGCGATCAACAAGAAGACCTGGAACAAGTTGACGCCCGAGCAGCAGGCGATCGTCGAGACGGCGGGTGCGAACCTGTCCAAAACGTCGTGGGCCGCAATGGAGGCCGAGGAAAGGCAGGCCGACGAATTCCTTCCCAAGCATATGAAGGTCATCATCAGCACAGGCGAGAACAAGAAGGCCTGGCAGAAAGTCTATGCGCCGATCAACGAGACGCTGGCGAAGGATGCCGGGTCGGCCGGGCAGGAGATCTACAAGATCATCCAGGATGCGCGCACCAAGCTTGGTGTCAACTGAAACCGGGCGTGGTCAGGGCTTGGCTCTGACCACGCTAGAGGCCAGTCCAGATGACTTTTTCAGCGCCGTTATCCGCCTTCCTCAGGTTCAACAGGTTTGTCCAGAACGTCTCCGGCGGGCTGGCAGGTTTAAGCCTGCTCAGCCTGCTTGCTCTAGTGTGCTTGTCGGTCATAACCCGCGTCCTCGGCATCACCGCGACGTTCGCCGAGGAATTCACGCGCTACAACATCATCGTCCTGTTTGCATTCGGTGCGGGCTATACTTTGATGAAGGCGCGACAGATCGCGACGGATTCCCTCCTGCAGCTGCTCTCTGATCGCATCCGCGATATTTTGGCGATCTTGACCGGCGCGGTGTCGCTGGCCCTGTTCGCGGTGGTGCTCCAGAGTTCGTATGTGATGTGGAGCATCGCCTATGCCTGGAAACTGCGCTCGGGCACCGACATCGCCGTCCCGCTCTGGCCGGTCCAGTTCCTGGTCTTCCTCGGATTTTTTCTCCTGACACTCCAGACCCTGGCCGACATGGCTGAGGCCATCCACCGCCTCGCGGGCCGCAAGGGCACCGGGCAAGCGATAGAGACCTAGCCGATGACAATCCTGGCACTGGTGGTTTTCCTCGGCGTGCTGATCGCCGCGGGCCAGCCGATCGCGTTCGCCTTGGGCACCATTGGCGTCGTTGCGCTCGTCTGGTTCAACCTGCCGACCAATCTGGTCGGCCAGACGATCTACAGCGTCCTCGACAACACCGCGTGGGCGGCGATTCCGCTTTATCTCCTGATGGGGGAGTTGCTGGTCAAATCCGGCATCGCCAAGGATATTTTCAGCGCGATCCACGTCTGGACGCGGCATATCCCTGGCGGGCTCGGTGTGGCGACCGTCATCACCGCCGCCTTTTTCGCGGCGGTGAGCGGCACCAGCATCGGCACCGTGGCCGCGCTTGCCGCGGTGACCGTGCCCGAGATGATCTCGCGCGGTTACCGGCCCAGCTTCGCCTATGGCTGTCTCGCGGCGGCCGGCACGCTCGGCATCCTGATCCCGCCAAGCATCACCATGATCATTTATGGCATGGTGACGCAGGAATCGATCCCGCACCTGTTCCTGGCCGGCGTGATCCCCGGTATTCTCCTGGCTGGCGTGATGTGCGCCTATTGCGTGTTCTATTCCCTCGTCTATCAACGCGAGGTGCTGGAACCGCGCTCCACCTGGCAAGAGCGCCTGCGGGAAAGCAGCCGCGCCGGCTGGGGCATTGGCCTGATCGCCCTGGTTCTGGGCGGACTTTATTCAGGTCTTTTCACGGTAACGGAATCAGCGGCCTATGGCGCGCTCGTCAGCTTGATCCTGGCGCTGGTCGTCTACCGGTCGCTCAACTGGTCGTCTTTTGTGAGCGCGGTCCAGAACACGGCGCTGTCCTCGTGCATGATCTTGACGATTATCGCCCTCGCCAGCCTGTTCGGATCGGCCATCAACGTCCTGCATATCCCGCAGAACGTCAGCGCGGCCATTCTCGACTGGGACATCGCCAACTGGGTGGTGATCGTCTTCTTCAACATCATCCTCTTCGTCATGGGGCAGTTCCTCGACGTGCCCTCGATCATGCTGATCACCTTGCCGATCTTCTATCCGGCGGTCACCGGGCTCGAGTTCAACGCGATCTGGTTTGCCGTGATCATGACCATGAACATGGAGGTCGCGACCATCACGCCGCCGGTCGGCCTCAACATCTATGTTCTCAAAGGCGCCGTGCAGGATGCGGAACTGAAGCAGATCGTGCTGGGTTGCCTGCCCTTTGTCGGTCTCATCATGGCCGTGATGCTGATTGTCGGCATTTTCCCGCAACTGGCCCTGTGGCTGCCAAGCGTCCTTTGAGTCACGGAGATGCGGAGCGCATCCCGGCCGGGAGATTGAAGACATGCAATTTGATTACAGCGCTACCCAGGAAGAAATCCGCACGGCCGTCGGCGAATTATGCGCGAGGTTCGGGCCGGATTACTGGCTTCGCTGCGAAGAGAAACAGGCCTACCCGGAAGCGTTCGTCAGCGCCATGACCGAAGCCGGCTGGCTCGCCGCGCTCATTCCGGAGGAATATGGCGGCTCGGGACTGGGCATCATGGAAGGCTGCGTCATTCTCGAGCAGATCAATCGCTCGGGCGGCAACGGTGCCGCATGCCACGCGCAGATGTATACGATGGCCTCGATCCTCAATCACGGTAGCATCGAGCAAAAGCGCAAGTATCTGCCGCGAATCGCCGATGGCAGCCTTCGCTTGCAGGCCTTCGGGGTTACGGAACCCGACGCCGGATCGAACACGCTCAAGATCAAGACCTTCGCCGAAAGGGTCAAGGACGGCTACATCATAAACGGCCAGAAGATCTGGACATCGCGATACATGCAATCCGACATGTATCTGCTGATCGTCAGAACCACGCCATTGGAAGAGGTCAAAAAGAAAACCGACGGCCTGACGCTGTTCCTCGTCGACATCGCCAAAGCCGGCCCGGCGCTCAAGGCGCAACCGATCCGCACCATGATCAATCATCACACCAATCAGGTTTTCATCGATAATCTGGAGGTGACTGACGACGATCGGATCGGTGAAGAAGGTAAGGGCTTCCATTATCTGGTGGATTCGCTCAATGCCGAGCGCCTTCTCGTCTCCAGCGAATCCATCGGGGATGGCAAATGGTTCGTCGAGCACGCATCGCGCTACGCGAGCGAACGAGTTGTCTTCGATAGGCCCATCGGCCAGAATCAGGGCATTCAGTTCCCCATCGCCAAGGCGCATATGAATGTGCAGGCTGCCGAGTTGATGCGCAATCGGGCAGCCCTTCTGTTCGATCAGGGCAAGCCATGCGCCACCGAAACCAGCATGGCGAAATATTTGGCCAGCGAGGCGGCGTGGGAAGCGGCCGAAGCCTGCATGACCACCTATGGCGGGTTCGGCGTGGCGTGTGAATATCACGTCGAGCGCAAATGGAAGGAGACGCGGCTGTTCCGCACCGCTCCTCTATCCAACAACCTGATTCTCGCACAGGTCGCCCAGCACGCGCTTGGAATGCCGCGATCCTATTGAGAACGGCCGCGCGGGCAGGTGACACGCCGCGACGCTATCTGCTTCAAGCCGGTGCCGGATTTCGGCCCGAGCGGACTGTTGGTGCCGAACCTCGCCAATGCCGGGCAGGCGCGCACGCTGATGCGCAATACCCGCATCCCGCCGACGCGCGCGGCACCAACCGGCTGATCCTCTAGCGATTGCACGAGGACACTCCCAAGCTCGAACTGGAGGAAAATTCGTGCTCAGCCGGTAGTATCACGGCGTGACGCTGCGCAAAGGCGCGGATGATCTCCTGAAATGGAGCACTGCATTCATCTTCTACATTAAGAATAATAACGAACATGATGTGATTAAACGGGAATGTACGAGGAGTTCGCTCAATTCCTTGCCGACATTCCGAGCACGTCCGGATCAGGCAAAGACGATGCGGCCGCGCGGGAAAGCGCGGCCGTTTTTTTGCCGCGCGGCGGCCGGATTTGGCCGATGCCGCATTCGAGGGTATGTTGGAATATATCTAAAGAGTCGCGCAGTTCGGGGTGATAACGATCATGTCTTTACGACGACTGGGCTCATTTGTTGTCGCCGCCGGCATTCTCATCATCCTGGTTGCCATCTGGCTGGTGTGGCACCCGGCGATCGCTCCGACGGCCGAGAGTGCCGCCATCCCATCCGATCGGACGCAAATCGCGCGCGGCGCCGATCTCGCCACCATCGGCAATTGCAGCGATTGCCATACCGCTGCGGGACGGCCGCCTTATGCCGGCGGACGCGCGATCCCGACCCCGTTCGGCACCATCTATGCGAGCAACCTGACCCCTGACCGGGAAACCGGCATCGGCGCGTGGAGCGAGGAAGCGTTTCGGCGCGCCATGCACCAGGGCGTCGACCGGGAAGGGCGCAATCTCTATCCGGCGTTTCCCTATGATCATTTCACCTTCGTCACCGACGAGGACGTGCGTAGCATCTATGCGTTCCTGATGAGCCGCCCGGCGGTCGCCAACCGCATCCCGGCCAACGAACTCGACTTCCCCTTCAACATTCGCCCGATCGTGGCCGGGTGGAAGCTGCTGTTCCTGCGCCAGACGCCGCTCCAGCCGGACCCGTCGAAGGGCGAGGAGTGGAATCGTGGCCGTTATCTGGTCGAGGGCCTTGGGCATTGCGGATCGTGCCATACGCCGCGCAACGTGCTCGGCGCGGAGAAGAAGGACAACCTCTATGCCGGCGGCGTCGCCGATGGCTGGAATGCGCCGCCGCTCGATGCCTCTCTCGTCAAGGCGCATCAATGGAGCGCCGACCAGCTCGCCGCCTATCTGTCGACCGGCTGGCATCGCCAGCATGGCGCAGCAGCCGGGCCGATGGCCGACGTGGCGAATAATCTCGGCCGCGTCTCGCCCGCCGAGGTCCATGCGATCGCAACCTATGTCGCCAGCCTTTCGGCGGGCGCGAAGGCTGTGGCACCGACGCTTCCCGCCGGCGGGAAAGTGCCCGCCGGCCAGCCGGCGGCGGTCGCCGCGCTCTACGATGGCGCCTGCGCCAGGTGCCATAACAGCCGCGGCGATGTCGGCCCGTCACAGGCTTTGTCACTGTCGCTGAGCACGGCCGTGCAAGGGGCGGGCTCCGCCAATGTCGTGCGCACCGTCATGCACGGCATCCAGTCTTACCGCACCGAGGGCGGGCCCTATATGCCGGGCTTCGACCGCATGCTGAGCGACGCGCAGATCGCCGCGCTCGTGCAATACGTTCGGGCGCGCTACAGCGATCAGCCGCAATGGACTGATGTCGCTGCTGAAATCGCCAAAGCCAGACAGGAAGGAACCCAGCCATGAAGGTCTCGCTGAACGTCAACGGCAAGAGCGCCGAGCTCGATGTGGCGGACCCCTCGACCCCGCTGCTCTATGTGCTGCGCAACGATCTCGGGCTGCACGGGCCGCGTTTCGGCTGCGGGCTCGGCCAATGCGGCGCCTGCATGGTGCATGTCGACGGCGAGCCGACCTTTTCCTGCCTGCTGCCGGTTACCGCCGTCGCGGATCGCAAGATCACCACGCTCGAGGGGCTGCTCGTGGACGGCAAGCCCGGCAAGCTGCAACAGGCCTTCATCGACGAGGAGGCCGCGCAATGCGGCTACTGCATTTCCGGCATGGTGATGCAGGCGCAGGCGCTGCTCAACCGCAACGCCCACCCGACCGATGATGAAATCCGCAGCCATATGGCGCCCAATCTCTGCCGCTGCGGCACGCATGTCGCGATTATGCGCGCGATCAAACGCGCTGCTGCTTGAGGAGGCCAAGATGACCCTGCAATTCAAGCCTTCCCGGCGCGATGTTTTCAAGGGCGGCGGCTCCCTCGTCGTGGCGTTTGCGTTTGCGCCGGCAGCGCTGGCCCAAGGCGCGGTTCAGGGAGCGGCTCAAGGCCCGGCTGCCGGCGCCAAGCCGGTCGCTCTCGATCAGGTCGACAGCTTCCTGTCGATCGACGACAAGGGGCAGGTGACGCTTTACAGCGGCAAGGTCGACCTCGGCACGGGCATCAGGATCGGCTTGCAGCAGATCGTCGCCGAGGAACTGGATGTGCCGCTTGCCTCGGTCACGAGCGTCGAAGGCGATACCGCGCTGACGCCGGACCAGGGCCCGACCTATGGCAGCCAGACGATCCAGAACGCCGGCATGCAAATCCGCCAGGCGGCGGCGACGGCGAAAGGCGCGCTGCTCGCGCAGGCCGCCCAGCATCTCGGCGTCGACAAGGCCGATCTGACGGTCGCGGCCGGTGTCGTGACGGCGCGCTCGGGCGGCGGCCGCGTGACCTATGCCGAGCTTATTGGCGGCAAGATGTTCTCGCTGAATCTCGATGAGGCGGCGGTGCCGAAAAATCCGGCCGACTATACCATCGTCGGCAAGGCGACGCCGCGCCGCGACATTCCGGAAAAGCTCACCGGACGCTTCACCTTCATGCACGATGTGCGCGTGCCCGGCATGCTGCACGGCAGCGTGATCCGGCCGCCGACGCTCGGCGCGACGCTGCAAAGCGTCGACGAGGCCTCGATCAAGGACATCCCCGGCGTCGTCAAGGTCGTGCACGAGGGCGATTTCCTCGGCGTCGTGACCGAAACGGAATGGGCGGCGGTGCGGGCCGCGCGCGAGATCAAGGCAACATGGTCGAAGACCGAGCCGCTGCCCGAGCAGGCCAAGCTGTGGCAGCATGTCCGCACGACCAAGGTCGTCAAGGATGACGTCACCAGCAATATCGGCGATAGCGCCGCCGCCATGGCGGTCGCGGGCAAGCAGCTCAAGGCGACCTATGATTTCGCGATCCATACCCATGGCTCGATCGGGCCGTCCTGCTCGGTGTCGGAGTTCAAGGATGGCAAGCTGACCAACTGGTCGGCCTCGCAGGCGACGCATAACCTGCGCAAGCAACTCGCGCTGATGCTGTCGCTGCCGCTTGAGGATGTGCGCTGCATCTATGTCGACGGCGCCGGCTGCTACGGCCGCAACGGCCATGAGGATGCGGCCGCCGACTCGGCGCTGCTGGCACAGGCCGTCGGCAAGCCGGTCCGCGTGCAGTGGTCGCGCGCCGACGAGCACGGCTGGGACCCGAAAGGCCCGCCAACCCTGATCGACCTGCGCGCCAATATCGACGCCTCCGGCAACGTCACCGCGTGGGAGAGCGAGTTCTTCATCCCGCAAGGGGCGGGCGGCAATGTTGATCTGCTCACGGCGACGCTGTCGGGCAAGCCGGCCGACAATCTGCTGTCGCCCGGCGGCATCACCAACGATTCCGCCATTCCCTACAAGTTCCCCAACATCAAGACCGTTTGCCATCGTCTGGAGACGACGCCGCTTCGCCCATCCTGGATCAGGACGCCCGGGCGCATGCAGAACACCTTCGCCAACGAAAGCTTCCTCGACGAGATCGTGGCGGCGCTCGGGGCGGACCCGATCGCGTTCCGGCTCAAGCATATCGATCCCGCCGATAGCCGTGGCCGTGCGTTGCTGGAACGGCTGAAGCAGGTTGCCGCCTGGGAGACCCGCACGGCGCCTCGCAAGCAAGGTACTGGAACCACGCTGAAGGGGCGCGGCGTCAGCTATGTGAAATACGAGCTTGTGCGGACTTATGTCGGCATCGTCGCCGATGTCGAGGTCGACAGCGCCATGGGCGATGTCCGCGTGAAGAAGGTCTATGTCGTGCATGACTGCGGGCAGATCATCAATCCGAGCGGCGTGCGCGCCCAGATCGAAGGCAATGTCGTGCAGACCGTCAGCCGGGTGATGAAGGAGGAGGTGCTGTTCGACCGCGGCATGGTGACGAGCCTGGATTGGGCGACTTATCCGATCCTGCGCTTCCCCGAGTTGCCGGAACTGGTCATCGACCTGATCGACAGGCCGACGGAGAAGCCCTGGGGCGCGGGCGAGCCGTCCGCTGCCGTGGTTCCCGCCGCGATCTCGAACGCGATTTTCGATGCGACGGGCGCGAGGCTGCGTTCGGTCCCGTTCAAGCGCGACAAGGTCAAGGCCGCGATGCAGCTGATCTGACCGCCGGAGGGCCTGCATGCTCCCCTGTCGGCGAGACAGGGATTGCAGGGAAGGGGGAGGCGCGCTTATCTGCCTGCCAAGGAGAGCGCGCCCGTTTTCCGGCACCTCAAGATTTCTCCCGTGATCCAAGCCGGTTGCCCAATCCGGGCGCGGGGGCGTAATTCGCGAGAGAGATCCGTGTTTCGTTTCATACACAGTTCCGATCTTCACATCGGCAAGCGCTTCGGCAACATGCCGGAGGATTTGCGCGGACGCCTGCGCGAGGCGCGCCACGGCATCATCGCGCGTCTGGCCGGGCAAGCGCGGGATCATGACGCAACCGGCATCGTTCTGGCGGGCGACACGTTCGACAGCGAAACGCCGACGCCTGCCATGCGGCGCCAGGCCCTGGCCGAGATGGCCGACCATGCGCCGCTGCGCTGGGTGCTGTTGCCGGGCAACCACGATTCGTTGCAGGCGGTGGAACTCTGGAATGCGGTACACGCCGAGCTGCCGGATAATGTGATGTTGGCGGATGCGCCCGCGCCGATGATGCTGGCGCCGGACGTGGCGCTGCTGCCGGCGCCGTGTACGGCGCGCCGGCCCGGCCGCGACCTGACCGAATGGATGGACGGCGCCGCGACGCCGGAAGGCGCGATCCGGCTCGGGCTCGCCCATGGCGCCATCCAGGATTTTTCCGAGGATGCCGCCGCCTCCGATGTCATCGCGCCCGACCGTGCCGCGCGGGCGGGGCTCGATTACCTGGCGCTGGGTGACTGGCACGGCCACGTCGCGGTCAACGCGCGCACGCATTATAGCGGCACGCCCGAGCCGGATCGTTTCAAGCACGATGCGCCGGGCGAGGCCCTGCTGGTGTCGATCGCCGGACGTGCCGCCGCGCCCGCCATCACCCGTGTCGAAACCGGCAGTTTCGTCTGGCGAACCCCGTCCTTGCAACTGCTGTCGGGTCATGATGCCGCCGCCTCATTGTCCGCGCTGCTTCCCACGGGCGCGGTTCGGCGCCAAGCCTTGATCCGGATCATGGCCTCCGGCCGGGTTCGGCTTGCCGGGCGCACGGCGCTGGCGGCGGCCATTGCAAATATGGCGCCGGACTTTGCCTATCTCGAACTGGATGAGAGCGCGTTGGCGATCGATTGCGAGAGCGAGGATCTCGACCTGATCGATCGCGCCGGCGCGCTTCGCGAGGCCGCGCAAGCGCTTCTCGACGAAAGCACCGACGAGACACGTTCCGGCACCGACCGCGCCGTATCGCGCGCGGCTCTGGTGCGACTGTTCAGCTATTGCGAGGCCATCGGGGCATGAGGCTGAGGGCTCTGCGGCTGCACAACGTCAAGCGCTTCGCCGGGCATGGTGTCGCCATCGAGAACATTGGCGACGGCGTCAATGTGCTGTGCGCCGCCAATGAATACGGCAAATCCACCTGTTTCGAAGCGCTGCATGCCCTGTTCTTCCAGCCGCATACCGGCACGCCCGAGGGCGTCAGGCTGCTGCGGCCCTATAGCGGCGGCAATCCGCTGATCGAGGCCGACATCGTCACGGTGGAAGGCAAATACCGGCTGACCAAGCAGTTTTATGGCGGCAAGCGCGCCAGCGTGATCGATCTCTCCAGCGGGCGTCTGCTCGCGCAGGCCGATGAGGCGGAGGCCTTCATCGCTGGCCTGATCCGTGGCGGGGCAGCCGGTCCGGCCGGCCTGCTCTGGGTCCGCCAGGGCATCACCGGCATCGAAAAGCGCAGCAAGAGCGAGGAGGAGGGCGACAAGCGCGTGCGCGAGGGCCTGCTCTCCTCGGTTCAGGGAGAAGTCGACGCCCTGACCGGTGGCCGGCGCATGGCCGACATCACCGCGCGTTGCAATGATGAACTCGATCGGCTGGTGACGAGCACGCTCAAGCCGAAAAAGGGCGGCCCCTATGCTGCCGCTCTCGATGAGCATGACGGGTTGCTCGAAGAAGAGCAGCGTCTTGGCGCGGAGGTGACCGCGCTGCGCGAGGCGCTCGACAAACGGCGCAGCACGCTCAAGCGCCTCGCCGAGCTTGAAAACGCCGATGAGGCGCTTGAGCGGCGCGCCGCCATCGCCGCTGCCGAGGCTGCGCTGGAAGCCGCCAGATCGCATGCCGAAGCGCTCAAGGCCGCTGAAGCCGAAGCCGCACTTGCCGCGACCCGGCGCGATGCGGCGATGCTCGCGCTGCAAGGGTTCCGCACGGAGCGCGAAAGCGCAGCGCGCCAGCGTGGCCAGTTGACCAAGGCGCATGCGCTGCGCGACGAGGCGCTCGCCCGCCGCTCGGCCGCCATGGCCGAGAGCGACCGGGCGATGGCCGAGGTGCAGGCCGCCGAGCAGGAGGAGCGCGCCGCCCGCGACCTGCTGGCGCGGCTGGATACGGCGTTGCGGGCGCGCGATGCCGCCGAACGGTTGGCCGATCTGCGCAAGCGTCTGGAACAGGCCGAAGAGGCGCGCTCCCGCATCGAGGATGGCGAGGCGGCACTGGCCGTGCTGGCCGCGCCCGCGCAGGCCGTCGATGAGTTGCAGGCGCTCGAGGTTGAAATCGCCGGCTTGCGCGCGGCCGAGGCAGCGACCTTGCCATCGCTGCGCATGGAGTACCAGAGCGATGCCGCCGGTGCGGTGACCATCGATGGCAAGCCGGTGCCGCATGCGCAGGATCAGGGCTTTTCTGGCGCTGTGCGGCTGGATATTGTCGGCATCGGTGCCCTGACGTTGCGCTCGAACCGGCCGCAACAAGGCGACCGCGCCATCGAGGGCGCTGTCGCCAGGCACCGTGACCTGCTCGCTTCGCTTGGCGTTGACAGTCTCGCGGCAGCGCGCCAACGCCAGGCCGCCGCCCGTGACAAGGCCGCCGAACTGGCTCTCGCGCGCCAGCGCCTCAACGATCTCGCGCCCAAGGGCGTGCCGCATTTGCATGCGGATGTCATGCGGCTGACGGCCCTTAGCACTGGCGACCTTGAGCTCGGTGCCGATCCGGACGAGGCGCGTCGGCAACTCGCCCTGGCCGAGCAGCGCGTCGCCAGGGCGCGCAACATGGCGCGCGAGACGCTGCCGCTGCGCGGCCAGGCTGAAACCGCCGTCACGACAGCGGAAACAGCATGCGCCGTCATCGCTGCCGAACTGGCCGGCCTTGAGGCGACGCTGGGGCCGGAGACCACGCGTGACGAAAAACAGCGCATTCTGGCCGATGACATGGCAACGCAGCTTGCGGCCTATGAAGCGTCGCAGGCGCGTGCCGCGCCGCTGCGCAAGGCCGCCCACGATCTTTCCGGCGCCGAGGCCGCGCTGCGCCGCACCCGCGCCGTACACGACGCCGCCACGCAGGAGGCCAGCCGGTTGCACGTGACGCTGGCCGATCTCAACGGCCATATTCGCGCCCGGGCGGACCAGGCGGTGGAAGAAAACTGGCATGAGGCCAGCGAGAAGCTGGCGCTTTCGGCGGAGCGGCTGAAACGCTTCGAAATGGAGATCGCCGTGCTCGGCCGGCTGCGCGCGGCGCTGGTCGCGGCACGCTCCGCCGCACGCGACCTTTATCTCAAGCCGGTGATTTCCGAGTTGCGGCCATTGCTCGGCTTGCTGTTTGACGACATCTCGATCGTGTTCGATGAGAATACGCTGTTGCCGCACACGGTCCGCCGCAACGGCCAGGACGAGGATGTCGTGCGGCTGAGCGGCGGCATGCGGGAGCAGCTTTCCGTGCTGACGCGGCTTGCCTTTGCTCGCCTGCTCGCCCGCGACGGGCGCCCGACGCCGGTCATCCTCGACGATGCGCTGGTCTATTCCGACGACGATCGCATCGAGCGTATGTTCGACGCGCTCCATCGTCAGTCACGCGATCAGCAGATTCTGGTGTTTTCCTGCCGGCAGCGCGCTTTTTCAAAGCTGGGCGGCAATGTCCTGCAAATGAACGACTGGACCCCCGATCGCGCTTAGCCAGATTATTGCGGGAAATCATTGGCATCTCCGGCGGGCCGGGAACACAATGCCGGCCAGTTGCATTACGAGAGGGCGGAGGGTGTCCATGAGCGCGATCAGCAGGATTATCGTTATCGTCGCCGGCCTGCTGATGGCGGTGCCGGCACAGGCGCAGGAGCCGGTCAAGGTCGGCTCGAAGATCGACACCGAAGGCGCCTTGCTTGGCAACATCATTCTGGCCGTGCTCCAGCACGACGGCATTCCGGTCGAGAGCAAGCTCTCGCTCGGCCCGACCAAGATCGTGCGCACGGCGATCATGTCGGGCGAAATCGATATCTATCCGGAATATACCGGCAACGCCGCCTTCTTCTTCAACCAGGAAAAGGACCCGGCCTGGAAGAACGCCGCGACGGCCTACGAGAAGGCCAAGACGCTCGATGCCGCCAACAAGCTGGTATGGTTGCAGCCGGCCCCCGCCAACAACACCTGGGCCATCGCCGTGCGGAAGGATGTCGCCGCCAGCCAGAAGCTGTCGTCGCTCGAGGATTTCGGCAAATGGGTGTCCGGTGGCGGCAAGGTCAAGCTCGCCGGTTCGGCCGAGTTCGTCGAAAGCCCCTCCGCGCTGCCGGCCTTCCAGGCGGCCTACGGCTTCAAGCTGTCCAGCGATCAGTTGCTTGTGCTCTCGGGCGGCGATACCGCGGCGACGGAGCAGGCGGCCGCCGCCGGCACTTCGGGCGTCAATGCCGCGATGGCTTATGGCACGGATGGCCAACTCTCCGCGCTTGGACTGGTGGTGCTGGCCGATACCAAGGACGTGCAGCCGGTTTACGAGCCGGCGCCGGTCATCCGCAAGGCCGTGCTCGACGCCTATCCGAAGATCGCGCCGGCACTTGCGCCGGTGTTCAAGTCGCTGACGCTGGAAACCTTGCAAGGCCTCAACGCCAAGATCGCGGTCGAGGGCCAGGACGCCAAGAGCGTCGCCACGGCCTACCTGACCGAGAAGGGTTTTCTGAAATAGCGGCTGCGGGCAGGGCGCCATGATGGTCGTCCGCAACTGGATTCTGCTGCTGGCAGCGCTCGCGGCAACTGCGTCGCTCGCGGCTTTCGGCTTCCTGTCATATGCGCCGAACCGCATTGTTCCGGGCGTGGCCAGATCGCTCCACGAGGTCGCCGGCGACGCCGTGACGGTGCTGGCCGCAACCGCGCTCGCCCTGGCGCTGCTTTGCTTCCTGCCGCAACGGCGCGCCGTCCTGCTCGTCGCCGCTGCCGGTCTGCTGATGGCGCTTGGCGTGTTGCTGTTCGCCGCCGGACACGGCGCGACGATGCTGGCAGCGACCGGCGTGCCGGCGGGGCGGACATCGCTTGGACCGGCATTCTGGCTGGCGCTCGCCGCGATCTGCCTCGCCCTGATCGATACCGCCGAGCAGGCCGGGCTCTCGGCGCTCGGGCGCTCGTTGCTGATCGGCGCTGCCCTGGCGATGCTGGCGGGCATGGCGTGGTCGGGCCTGTTCGACAATCTGTCGCTCGCGCGCGAATATCACGCCCATACCGATGCATTCGCGCTCGAGTTCCGCCGCCATCTCACGCTGGTCGTGCTCTCCGCCGCGATTTCAGGCGCCATCGGCCTGCCGCTCGGCGTGATGGCGTTCCGCGATCCGCGCTTCGGCCAGCGCCTCTTCGGGGTGCTCGGCATCGTCCAGACCGTGCCCTCGATCGCGCTTTTCGGCCTGCTCATTGGGCCGCTTTCGCTGCTCGCCAGCACGTTTCCCGTGCTGCGGCAGGTCGGCATTTCGGGCATTGGCGCGGCGCCGGCCCTGATCGCGCTGGTGCTTTACAGCCTGTTGCCGCTGGTGCGCAACACCGTCGCCGGCCTGCGAAGTGTGCCGGAGAGCGTGGTCGAGGCGGCCAGCGGCAGCGGCATGCGCGCCGCGCAGATCATGAGGCAGGTCATGCTGCCGCTGGCGCTGCCGGTGATCCTGTCCGGTTTTCGCATCGTCGTCATCCAGACCATTGGCCTGACGGTGGTGGCGGCGCTGATCGGCGCTGGCGGCCTTGGCACCTTCGTCTTCCAGGGGCTCGGGCAGAATGCCATCGATCTCGTCCTGCTCGGCGTCATCCCGACGATCGTTCTGGCACTCGCCGGCGACGTGCTGTTCTCGCTCGCCGCCGCCAACCTGACGCAGATGCCATGATCACCCTTGCCGGCGTCAGCAAAATCTACGATGGCCTGCGCGTCGTCGACAGGCTCGACCTCGACATCGCGGCCGGCTCGATCTGCGTCATCGTCGGCCCGTCCGGTTGTGGAAAGTCGACCACGCTGCGCATGGTCAACGCGCTGATCGCGGCGGATGAAGGCCGCATCATCGTCAATGGCCAGGATGTGCGCGAGGCGGACCCAGCCTCGCTGCGCCGTGGCATTGGCTATGTCATCCAGTCGGCCGGCCTGTTTCCGCATTGGAGCATCGCCGACAACATCGCGACCGTGCCGCGCCTGCTCGGCTGGCCGCGCGACAGGATCGCGGCGCGGGTGGCGGAACTGATCCGGCTCGTCGGCCTCGATGACGGCGACATGGCGCAACGCCGGCCGCATCAGCTCTCGGGCGGCCAGCAGCAGCGCGTCGGCGTCGCCAGGGCGCTCGCCGCCGACCCGCCGATCCTGCTGATGGACGAGCCGTTCGGCGCGCTCGATCCGGTCACGCGCCGGGCGTTGCAGGACGAGTTGATCGCCATCCACCGCGCAACCGCCAAGACGATCGTGCTCGTTACGCATGACATGGACGAGGCGCTCAAGCTCGGCGAGCGGATCGTCGTGATGGAGGAGGGCCGTATCGTGCAGGATGGCAGCCCGGCCGCGATCGCCACCGCGCCGGTCAACGATCTCGTGCGCGATTTCGTCGGCGGGGAGGAGGCGGCGCTTCGGCTCCTGGCGCGCGGCACGGTTGCCGATGTCATGCGGCCGCCGGGAGCGACTCGCCAGACGGCGACGATCGAGCCCGGCGCCACGCTTGGCGTCGCCCTTGCCCGCATGGTGGCGAGCGGCCATGGCGAGCTTGGTGTGCGCGATGAAGCGGGGCGGGAAATCGGCGTCATCGCCCTGGCCGATCTCGCGCCGGGACGGCGGCCATGAGCGTCGCCACGCGCCGGCCGCTATTTATTATCGCGGCGCTGTTCGGCGCGCTTCTGCTGTTGCTGCCCTTCAGCGGGCCGTTGTTCCATATGTTGTTTCCGACGCTCGACCGGCCGCTCTACAGCCGGGCGAGCTTCCTCGAGCTGACGCTCTCGCATGTCGCGCTGGTCATGGCTGCGACGGCGGCTGCCACCCTGATCGGCGTCGCGGCCGGGATTTTCGTGACGCGCGCGGCTGGGCGGCGCGCCCGGCCGTTGCTGCTCGCGGTTGCCGCCATCGGCCAGACATTCCCGCCTGTGGCGGTGCTGGCGATCATGGTGCCGATCCTCGGCTATGGCGGCGGGCCGACGCTGGTCGCGCTGTTCACCTATGCGCTGCTGCCGATCATCGCCAATACCATCACGGGGCTCGAGGGCATCGACCACAATGTGCGCGACGCCGCCGACGGCATGGGGTTCACGCCGACGGCACGGCTGGTGCAGGTCGACCTGCCGCTGGCGGCACCCGTCATCATCGCCGGTATCCGCACCGCTACGATCATCAATGTCGGCACCGCGACCATCGGCTCGACCGTTGGCGCCCTCACGCTCGGCTCGCCGATCATCGAGGGGCTTTCCGGCTCCAATCCCGCCTATATCGTACAGGGCGCCTTGCTGGCCGGGCTGCTCGCGGTCTTGATCGATCGATCCTTCGAACTCTTCGCCGCCGCGTGATCGAAACGGCTCGCAACCACGGGCGCCGATCGTTCGACCGCCCGTGGTGCCGGTTGGTGCCTTAACCCTGCATCATCTTCGGCAGGATCGTGACGATTTGCGGGAACGTCGTGATCAGCACCAGCAGCAGCATCAGCAGGAAGAAGTACGGGATCGCCGCCTTCGTCACCTGCAGGATGTCCCTGCCGGTGATGCTTTGCAGCACGAACAGATTGAAGCCGACCGGCGGCGTGATCTGCGCCGCCTCGATCAGGATCACCATGAACACCCCGAACCACAGCAGGTCGACGCCCGCGGTCTGCACCATCGGCAATACCACCGATGAGGTCAGCACGATGATTGAGATGCCTTCGAGGAAGCAGCCGAGGATCAGCATGAACCCCGCCAGCACCGCCAGCAGCGCATATTGCGACAGGTGCATCGAGTTGACCCAGGTCGCCAGCGTGCGCGGAATGTCGACGAAGGCGACGGCAATCGTCAGGCAGGCGGCGCAGGCGATGATGAACGAGATCATGCACGACAGCCGCATCGCCGACATCAGCCCGTCCATGAAGCTTTCGCGGCTGAGCCCGCCGCCGATCGCCGCCAGGACCAGTGCGCCAATGACGCCGATCGTCGCCGCCTCGGTCGGCGTGGCGATGCCGCCATAGATCGAGCCGACAACCATGGCGATCAGCAGTGCCACCGGGATCAGGCGGCGCGAGTGATAGATTTTTTCGAAGAACGGGATCGCCGGTTCGGCCTGCGGCATCTTGCTTGGATTGAGCAGGGCCCAGATGCCGGTATAGCTCATATAGAGCAGGATCAGCAGCACGCCGGGCAGCACGCCGGCGATGAACAGCCGCCCGATCGACACTTCCGCCGTGACGCCATAGACGATCATCACGATGGATGGCGGGATCAGCAGGCCGAGCGTGCCGGAGCCGGCAAGCGTGCCGATCGTCATGTTGAGCGGATATTTGCGCGCTTCGAGTTCAGGCACGCTCATGCGCCCGATGGTGGCGCAGGTCACGGCCGACGAGCCGGCGACCGCCGCCATGATGCCGCAGCCGAGGATGTTGACGTGCAACAGCCGGCCCGGCAGGCGGTCGACCCAGGGCGCGAGCCCCCGGAACATGTCGGCCGACAGGTTGGAGCGGAACAGGATCTCGCCCATCCAGATGAACAGCGGCAGCGAGGTCAGCGCCCAGCCCCAGCTCGAATCCCATAAGGTCGAGGCGATCAGCGAGCCCATCGGCGCGGCCGTGAACAGCGCCATCAACACCATGCCGACCGTGAGCAGCGATAGCGCGATCCACACGCCGCTCGCGAGCAGGCAGAGCAGCAGCACGGCCATGATGATGGACGCGAGGGTAATCATATCCATTGTGCGGGTCCCTCAGGCGACGGGCTGGTCGATGCCGATTTCGTCCGGCGCTTCATAGCGCGGCTTGCCACCGCGCAGGAGCCAGATGAGTTCGTCGATGAAGGCAATGGCGAGCACCGTAATGCCGAACGCCACGCCGGCTTGCGGAATCCAGAACGGAACCGCCATCAGCCCGGGGCTGACATCGTTGAACTGGTACGACTGGATGGCAAGCGCGATGACATTCCAGGCGAGGAACGACACCACCGCCGTGCCGATCAGGCAGTTGAGGATCTCGACCGGCTGCCGGAACCGTTGCGGCAGGCGGTCGACGAGCAGGTTGATGCGGACATGCGCGCCACGCCGGAAGGTATGCGCGAGCCCGAAAAACGTCGAAGCAGCGAGGCATAGCCCCGCCGCTTCCGTGGCGTCGAACGTGATTCCGCGCAAACGGTAGATGATCTGCGCGACAATTGATGCGGCAATGCCGACCAGGAAGACTGCGGCTATATAGCCGCAGAGATCATACAGCTTATCAAGCGCTGCTCTCATCAGGGTTATCCTGTTATATATTATGGATGGTCGGATTTGCCGATACGGGAATAGCCTGTTACTTCAGGCTCTTCTCATAAGTCTCGTAGACGGCCTTTTCCTCAGGCGTCGCCGTGGCGAGCCACTCCCCGACCATTTCCTTGCCGATCGCAGCGATCTTGTCCATCACGTCCTTCGGCGCCTGCGAGACGACCATGCCGTGATCCTTGAGGATCTGCTCGCGCTCCGCGCTGGCCTTCTTGCTCATCTCCCAGCCGCGCGTCGTTGCGTGCTCGCCGGCCTCGATCACGATCTTCTGCACGTCGGCGGGAAGCTGCCGCAGCGCGCGCTCGTTGACGATAATCGCGTTCTTGTTGTGCATCGTGCCGGTATAGGTGAAGTATTTCACGTAATCCCAGGCTTGTGCGTCGGTTCCGGTCTGGGCGCTGGTCCACATCGCCTCGATCAGCCCGGTCGACATCGCCTGCGGCACTTCTGCGAAAGGCAGGATGAGCGCTTCCATGCCGAGCTTCTCGCCCATTGCCTGGGTCTGCTTGGAGTAGATGCGCAGCTTCTGGCCCTTGAGGTCGGCGAGCGAGGTCAGCGGCTTCTTGGTGTAGAAGCCCTGGCCCGGCCAGGCGACATAGGTGATCACGCGCATGCCGTTCTTCTTGAACAGCGCGCCGAAGAATGGCGCCTGCGCGTCCTTCAGCTTGGTGGCCTCGTCGTAATTGGTGGCGACGCCAGGCGTGTTGTCGAGATTGTACATCGCGCCTTCGTTGCCATAGACGCCGAGGCGGATTTCGCCGATCTGCACCTGGCCTGACTGCACCGCGCGCTTGACGGCGTCGAGCTTGATCAGGCTGTCGTTCGAGCGCAGGTCGATCTTGAGCTTGCCGCCGCTCTTCTCATCGACTTCCTTGATGAAGGCACGGATGTTCTGCGTGAAGAAGCTGCTCTCCGGATAGCCCGAAGCCATCGTCCACGAGGTCTGCGCCTGCGCGCCAAAGCTTACGAGACTGGCGGACAGTGCGACGGCCGCGCCGGTCAGGAATACTCTGAATGTCATCTTTCTCTCCCCATTTCGGCTGGATTGTGCATGTTTCGTGGCCCCGCGCCAGCCCCGCGGGCATTTTATGCGTTGGTTCGTGTTGATTGCGGCGCTGACCGACGCGATCAGGCGATCGCGTCGGTCAGCGCGGCGAGTTCGGCATCGCTCAGCCCGTAGTCGCGTTTGGCGGCTTCGGCGGAGACATAGCCAAGGGCGATATCCCGGCGGATCGCATCGCGATCACGCAGCTTGGGATCGCCGTAACCGGCGCCGCCGGGGAAGGCAAGCTTGACGCGGCGCCCTTCGGGAATGGCTTGCCGGCCCTTGCCGCGCAGCTTGGTGCCGTCATCGAGCGCGATCTGCGTCTCGCCGCCGTTGCGTCCGCCATTGCGGCCGCGGGCCGGGTGGTCGAGCCGGTCGAACTGGGCGCTGATATCGAACGCATGGCCTTCGAGCACGCCGACTTCCATATATTGCCCGAGGCCGCCGCGATATTGCCCGGCGCCGCCCGAATCGGGCCGGAGTTCCTTGCGCCACACGATGACCGGGCCGGTATGCTCGGTCGCCTCGACCGGCATCGTCATGACGCCGGAGGGAAACGCCGTCGCGCTCATGCCGTCGAGCGTCGGGCGCGCGCCAGAGCCGCCGCTGTTGAACATCAGGATTTCAGCGCGGCGCGCGCCTTGCGGCGGGTTGGTGCCCGGCCTGAGGCTGACCTGGAAGTTGCACAGCGCGCCGGCGCCCTCGCTCGGCACCGTGCGCGGCAGGATCTTGTCGAGCGCGCCGAACACCACGTCGGGAATCATGTGGCCGATGATGTGGCGCAGCGCGACCGGGGCAGGGTGGACGGCATTGACGATCGAGTTGACCGGCGCCGCGATCCGGAACGGCGCGAGCGAGGCGGCGTTGTTCGGGATTTCCGGTGCGATCGCGCATTTCAGCGCGTAGCAGGTATAGGCCTTGGCGTAGACGAGCGGCACGTTGATGCCCTTCTTGTCGACGCCCGACGTGCCCTCGTAATCGGCCAGGATATGGTCGTCGGCGATGTCGAGCCGGACCTTCAGCGAGATGGGCTGGCTGAACCCGTCGATGGTCATCTCGCCATGCGCGCTCTGGTTGGGCAGCGCGGCGATGCGCTCGAGCGTGGCGCGGTGGCTGTTCTCCATGATGAAGCTGGAGATCGCCACGAGATCGTCGAGCGCGAATTCCACCATCATGTCGATCAGGCGGCGGTGGCCGACCTCGTTACAGGTCGCGAGCGCGTAGATGTCGCCGACGACCTGATCTGCTTCGCGCACGTTATGGCGCACGAGATTGACGAAGCTGAGATCGACCTCGCCGCGCTCGGCGAATTTCATGATCGGGATGAACAGCCCTTCCTCGTAGACCGAATTGCCGTCCGCGCCGAAGCCGCGCCCGCCGATATCGACGATATGCGCCGTGCAGGCGAAGTAGCCGACCAGCTTGCCCTTGTGGAACGACGGGCTGACGACGGTGATGTCGTGCAGATGGCCGGTGCCTTTCCACGGGTCGTTGGTGATGTAGACGTCGCCCTCGAAGATGTTGTCAGGCCCGATCTCGCGGATGAAATGGGCGACGGCATCGGCCATGGCATTGACGTGGCCCGGCGTGCCGGTCACGGCTTGGGCCAGCATGTCGCCATCGACATTATAGACGCCGGCCGAAAGGTCGCCGGCCTCGCGCACCGAGGTCGAGAACGCGGTGCGGATCAGGGCCTGCGCCTGCTCCTCGACGACCGAAATCAGCCGGTTCCACATCACCTGGCTAGAGACAGTTGAAAGCTTGGTCATGATCAGTGTCCTGCGTTGTCGCGGGTGATGTCGAGGCAGTTGTCGGACCGGTTCACGGCATTGAACCCGGCCGGCAGGATAATCGTCGTCTCGGCCTCGGTCACGACCGCCGGGCCCTTCACCGTATCGCCGGCGGCCAGCGCCGTGCGCTGCACGATCGAAGCGTCGCGATATTGCTCCGAGGCCGTGTCGAAGAGTTTCCGAGTGCCCGCGGACTGCGCCGCGCGCTTTGCTGCGAGCGGTACGGCCTTCTCCGCGGTGGCGGGCTCAGTGGTCGCATTGACCGCCCACACCGTGATCTCGATGTCGAGCCCGTGCACGGTCCGGCCGAAAAGCGTCGCGTAATCGGCCTCGAACAGGTCCTGGAACCGCTTTTCGTTCGGATTCTCGGCATCGGCGGCGCTCAGGCTGACCGGGATTTCCCAACCCTGGCCGACATAGCGCATATAGACCTTGTAATCGGCGTGGATCGCGGCATGCGCGTCGCAGGAGCGCACGAAATTGGTCGATTCGTCGCGCAATTCGCTGAGCAGCTGGCGCACCACGCCGGCATCGAATGCGTTGAGACGCATATAGACGCTGCGCGTGGATTCGAAGCTGAACGGCGCCTTGAGGAAGCCGATCGCCGAGCCGACGCCGGCTCCGGGCGGCACGATCAGCCGGTCGATGCCGAGCTTTTCGCACAGCCGGCCGGCATGCAGCGGGGCGGCGCCACCGAAGGCGATCATCGTGTAATTGGCGAGGTCCTCGCCGTTTTCCACCGCATGCACGCGCGCGGCGTTCGCCATGTTCTCGTCGACCACTTCGGACAGGCCGAACGCCGCCGTGGCGCTGTCGAGGCCGAGTGTCTTGCCGAGATGGGTGGAAAGCGCGTCATGCGAGGCATCCGGCGACAGCGGGATCGAGCCGCCCGCGAAATCATGCGGATCGAGGCGGCCGAGCACGAGATCGGCATCGGTGACGGCCGGGCGCGTGCCGCCGCGCTGATAGCAGGCGGGGCCTGGCTCCGAGCCAGCGCTTTCCGGCCCGACGCGGATCTGGCGCATCGAATCGACATGGGCGAGGGAGCCGCCGCCGGCGCCGATCTCCACCATGTCGATGACGGGAATCGAGATCGGCATGCCCGAGCCCTTCTTGAAGCGATAGGTGCGGGCGACCTCGAACACGCGCGAGGTCTTGGGAACCTGGTCCTTGATCAGGCAGATCTTGGCGGTCGTGCCGCCCATGTCGAAGGACAGCACCTTGTCGAGCCCGTAACGCGCCGCGATATGGGCGGCGAAGATCGCACCGCCCGCCGGCCCGGATTCGACGAGCCGCACCGGGAATTCCGACGCGCTCTCGAGCGAGATGATGCCGCCGCCCGAATGCATCAGGAAAACCGGGCCATCCGCGCCAGCTTCCTTCAGGCGCCGGACGAGCCGCGACAGATAGCTCTTCATCATCGGCTTGACGTAGGCGTTGGCCGCGACCGTGTTGAAACGCTCGTATTCGCGCATCTGCGGCGAGACCTCGGACGACAGCGAGATCATCACCTCCGGCATGCGTGCGCTCAGCACGTCGCGCACCATCTTCTCGTGCGTGTCGTTCAGGTAGGAGTGGATCAGGCCGACGGCGACGCTCTGGTAGCCCCCCGCCGCGATTTCCTCGGCAAGCGCTTCGACCGCCTTGCGGTCGAGCGGCTTGAGCACCTGGCCCTTGGCGCTGATACGCTCGCTGAGGACGTAGCGCTGGTTGCGCGGCAGCAGCGGCTCGGGAATTTTCAGGTTCAGGTCATACTGCTCGAAGCGGCTCTCGGTCCGCATCTCGATGACGTCGCGAAACCCCTCGGTGGTGATCAGCGCCGTCTTGGCGCCGCGCCGCTCGATCAGCGCGTTGGTGGCGAGCGTCGTGCCG
Source organism: uncultured Alphaproteobacteria bacterium (assembly GCA_937988775.1). Classification (GTDB taxonomy): domain Bacteria; phylum Pseudomonadota; class Alphaproteobacteria; order Rhizobiales; family Beijerinckiaceae; genus CALKHP01. The sequence goes on along the minus strand of CALKHP010000050.1, from coordinate 155,931 downwards.
TGGATGACCTGGTTGATCACGGACGGCTCGACGCCGGCCTTGCGGCACACCTGCTGGAGCCCGTCGATGATCGCATCCTCAGGAGCGTTGTATGTGGTCAGCACTTTCGTCGAGTGCAGCGCATCGCCGATTTCCAGCACGACATCGGTAAAGGTGCCGCCGATATCGACGCCGAGGCGGCCGGAAAGCGCCGGTCGAGCGTGTGTTGAGGTGGACTGCGACATCGACGCTGTACCCTTGTTTGTTAGCGTGTATAAAACAGTGTTAGCGATTATGAATTGAGATGGCACATTGTCAAGCATCGGCGAGCCAGAAATGCCAGCGCCAATGCCGATGTCGCGGAACGGGAAGGTGGGGATGTCAGGCCAAGAAAGCCCGCCAGGCGAAAAAGCCGCTTCTGGCGTGAAATCCGTCCAGGTCGCCCTGAATGTGCTCGAGGCGGTCGCGGCCGCCCCTGAACCGGTCAGCGTCACCGAGATCGCGCGCCAACTCGGCCTGACCAAGCCGTCGGTGTTTCGCCACCTCAAGACGCTCGTCGAGCACCACATGCTCAACCAGGACCCGAATACGGCGCGCTACACGCTCGGGGTCCGGTTGCACGTGCTGGGGCAAATGGCCTCGAATCGCATCGATATTCTCAAGATATCGGATCCGATCATGCGCCAGTTGCGCGATGACACCGGCATGACGATCAACCTCGCCGGCTTCCTGCAGGACAGGACGGTGATTCTGCGCTCGGCGCTCGGCCCTTCGGCGATCGAGCTCTCGGTCAGGATCGGCACGGAATACCCGTTTCACGCCACGTCACAGGGCATCATCGCCCTGGCTTTCGGACGCCCCGAGCGGATGGCCGCCATGCGCAAGCGCGGCTTGCAACGCATTACCGATCACACCGTCACCGATTTGGGCGATCTCACGCGCGACATCGCCGAGGCGCGCCTGCGCGGCTGGTCGATGGTGTTCGAGCACACCATCCTCGGCGTCGCCGCCGCCTCGGTGCCGATTTTCGACGCGACCGGTGACAGCATCGCCGCGATCAGCCTGATCGGCACGCCGCAACTCTTCGTGACCGAGAACGGCGCGCCGCCGCATCTGGCCGTGCTCAGACAGGCCGGCGAGAAAATGTCGGCGCAACTCGGTTTCCGAGGGCGCTATCCCGTGGGTGACAATCCATCGGGCGCCTGAGCCTGATCATCGAGCCGGCGATGTCCGACCCCCTGACGGCTTTAGCAGGGCACGGCGACGGCATTGCCATCCTCATCCACGGCCTGGCAGGCCCCGGAGACCGATGCCGGCGCGGTCGTGGTGACGGTGGTCCGGGTCGTCGTGATGGTGGGTTCGGGCTCGCTCGCGCAAGCGCCAAGCGCCATCGCGAATGCGGTAACCAGCATGATTTTCTGCATCTTTCGCATCGTTGCCTCCTTCGAGGGGCGCGGCCGGCAGCGGTTGCGCGCCGGATAGCGCCGGCGGAAATCAACCGCGCCCGCCTGATACGGTTCCATGGCGGAACAGATCGCCCGGGCCGGCCGTTTCTTCCGAAACAGCGATGATCGGAGCAGGCAATGACACGGCAAACACGCGGCACGTCCAAGGACGAGCGGCTCAACAGCGAGTTGCAGGACAGTTTTCCGGCGAGCGATACGCCCTCGATCCTGCGGCGGTCGCCGGGCGCCGACAAGCCCGCCCGCGACAAGCCCGTCTCGGAGGAGGCCTCCACCGAGGAACTGGTCGTCGAGAACCTGAGCGAGGACCGGGCAGCCCATGCCCGCGTCGCGCCGGGGTGGTGGGCGCTCGACAGCGCGGGCATTCCGACGCTTGGGCCGTTCTCATCTCACGATGCCGCGGTTGCAGCGCTCAGGGAACGCCGAAAATAATCGTCGCGGCCATGAACCATTTTGCGGTTCCCCGCGACCCATGACCAGAACGGCGGGTTGGCCGCCGCTTCGCAAAGTCGGAGAAACGTCATGGTCAAGATCGCTGGAACCTCGCTCGTCAAGAAGACCATCGGTACTGCCGTTCTGGTCGCGGCGCTTGCCGCCGCCGCCGGCACCGCCCAGGCCAAGCCCTTCCACAAGCATGGCCACCATGGCTGGCGCGCTCCCATTGGCGCCGGTCTCGCCCTCGGCCTGGTCGGCGCGGCGCTTGTCGCTGGCACCTCGGCCGCCTACGCGGATGACGTGGTGTGTGTCCGCGAAGCGCAGTTCGACGCATGGGGCAACTATGTCGGCCGCGCCCGGGTCTGCCGCCCGGCTTACTGAGCGACCGGATTTTGCCAACCCGCTGACCGCGCCGGAGCTTCCCCGGCGCGGTTTGCCGTTCCGGTCAGTGCGCGTCGGAGCGCTTGGCGCGCGCCACGATCTGCGTCGGGTTGACGAAGCGCAGCGCGATCAGCAGCCAGACCAGCGTCGTCACCATATAGACCACGGCCATCGCGTCGATCGATTGCACGGCGCGCACGCCGGCGGCATTGACGGCGTAGTATAGCGCCACGACCAGCGTCTGGTTGGCGGGGCCGGCGGTGAAGAAGGTCAGCTCGAACATCGCGATGGTCCGCACCAGCACGAGCAGCAGCGCCGCCAGGATGCCCGGCGCCAGCATCGGCAGCAGGATGTAGCGGAACAGCGACCATGTGCCGGCGCCGAACACGCGCGCCGCCGCCTCGACGCGCTCGTCGATCTGCTCGATGAACGGGATCATGATCAGCACCACGAACGGCACGGTCGGCACCAGGTTGGCGAGGATCACGCCCGAGAGCGTGCCGCCGAAGCCGGTCTGGTACAGCACCGTCGCCAGCGGGATGCCGAAGGTGATCGGCGGCGCCATCATCGGCAGCAGCAGCAGCAGCATGACGATGTTCTTGCCCGGAAAATCCCGGCGCGCCAGTGCATAGGCCGCCGGCACGCCGAGCACGCCGCAGAAGAACACCACCGCGCCCACGACCTGGAAGGTGACGATCAGCACCTCGCCGAGCTGGAACTCGTCCCAGGCCGAGGAATACCAGCGCGTGGTCAAGCCGGCCGGCAGCCAGGTGCCGAGCCAGCGCGTGCCGAAGGACGAGACCACCACGCTGGCGATCATCGCGAACAGATTGATGACGAAGAAGATCACCAGGACCCAGATGACCGTGGACCAGAGCTTCTCCGAGGCCGGTTGGTGCTGCGTCATGATATTACCCTTTCGCGCCGCCGGCCGGGCCGCGGTAGAAGATATGCCGCGAGGCCAGGATCAGCACGACGATGAGAAGCTGGACGAAGCCCATGATCATCGCGATCGCCGAGGCCATCGAGTAATCGTATTCCTCGAAGGCCGCGACATAGGCCGCGATCGAGATGACGCGCGTGGACCCTGCCGGTTCGCCGAGCAGCACGGCGGACGGGAACACCGAGAACATCTGCACGAAGGTCAGGCAGAACGCGATCGCCAGTCCTTGCGCGAGCAGGGGCAGGATGACGTAGCGGAAGCGGGCGCGCGCATTGGCGCCAAGCGTCGAGGCGGCCTGCTCCAGCGACGGATCGATGCCGGTGACATAGGACAGCGTCAGAAGGAATGTGAACGGGAATCCGGAAATCAGCAGCGACAGGAACACGCCGGCATAGTTATGCACCAGCCGGATCGGCCCATCGATCAAATGGAACGTGATCAGCGTGCGGTTCAGCCAGCCCTGCGGCCCGAGATAGTTCAGCAGCCCTTCCGCGATCAGCACGGTGCCGAGCGTGATCGGGATGACGAGGATCGTGGTCAGCAGCCGCTGCCGGCGCATCAGCCTGACGCGCATGGCGATCGGGATCGACAGCGCCACGTTGAGGATGCTGACCGGCACCGCGAGGCGCAGCGTCTTCCAGATCGTATCGAACAGGAAGGGATCGTTGAAGAAGGTGATGTAATTGGCGAAAATGCCCTCCGTCGCCATTTTCTTCGGCTCGAAGGACAGGAACAGCCCATACATGAACGGATAGACGAACAGCAGGATGACGAACAGGACCGCCGGCAGCATCAGCAGCGTCACGCCGTCAAAGCCGCGTTGCGCCAGCCGCATCCGCAACGGCCGCTTCTGGGTGGACGCGGCGCGGCGTCCATCCTCGAAAGTGTCGGTCAGGGCGTTCACGCAGCCGTCTCCGCATAGATCAGCACGCGGCGCGGATCGGCGCCGAGCTTGAGTGTCTCGCCCTGCGAGACCTTGTCCTCGGAGCGGAAGTAAAGCTCCTGGCCGCTCTCCATCTTGGCGATGCCGTAGAAGTCGCGGCCGCGATATTCCGCGCTCTCGACGGTGGCGATGATCGCGCCTTCCGGATGCGGGCTGAGATCGTCCGGGCGAATGGCGGCAACCGCCGGCGCACCCGCGACCACGTTGATGGCATGGCCGGTGACCGGCGTGCCGCCGACCATGATCGCCATCTGCCCGTCGGGCCGGGCCGAGGCGGTGGCGCGGATCAGGTTGCGGTAGCCCATGAACTCGGCGACATCGGCGCGGCTCGGCCGGGCGTAAAGCTCCTCCGGCGTGCCGACCTGCCGCACCTGGCCGTCGCTCATCACCACGATGCGGTCGGCGAGCGAGAGCGCCTCGTCCTGATCGTGCGTGACATAGATGGTGGTCGCGCCCAGCATGGTGTGGATGCGGCGGATTTCCGCGCGCATCTCGAGCCTGAGCTTGGCATCTAGATTGGACAGCGGCTCGTCCATCAGCACCAGCGGCGGCTCGATGGCGATGGCGCGCGCGATGGCGACGCGCTGCTGCTGGCCGCCGGAAAGCTGGCCGGGCAGTTTCTCGCCTTGCGCGCCAAGCCTGACGAGCGCCAGCGCCTCGTCGATCTTGCGTTCGGTGTTGGCCTTGGTCTCGCCCTTCATCTTGAGGCCGAAGCCGATATTCTTGCGCACGTTCATGTGCGGGAACAGGGCATAGTTCTGGAACACCATGCCGAAGCTGCGCTCTTCCGGCCGCAGCAGGTCGATGCGCTTGTCATCGAGCCAGATGCTGCCGCTGGTCAGTTGCAGCAGCCCGGCGAGGCAGTTGAGGGCGGTGGATTTGCCGCAGCCCGACGGGCCGAGCAGGGCGATGAACTCGCCCCGCCGGATCGTCAGGTTCACGCCGTTGAGCGCATTGAGGTTGCCGAATTTCCGGCTGACCTCGTCCAGCCTCAGTTCATTGAATTCGCGTGAGGCGATGGCCATCGGCGCTCATCCTTTCCGTCTGGTCAGCGTTATTTCGACTTCCGGGCGCCGACTTCCTCATCCCAGCGCCTGAGCGCGACCACCAGCTTGGCGGGCGGCAGCGGCACTTCCTTGGGATTGTCGGCGATCAGGCTGTCATATTCCGGCCGGCCGTATTCCTTGATGATCTTCTGGCTCTCTTCCGGCGCCATGGAGAGCGGCACGTTCTTGACCGAGGGGCCGGGATAGAAATAGCCGGCATCGTAGGTCACGGCCTGGGCAGCCGGCGTCATCATGTAGCTGATCAGGTCGAGCAGCACGGCGAGCTTCTCGGGGGCGAGACCGGCCGGGATGGCGATGTAATGCGCGTCCATCACCCAGTGGAAGCCCTTCAGCGTGAAGATCTTGGCTTCCTTCGGCACGATGCCGAGCGCGCGCGGGTTGATATCCCAGCCGGCATGCGAGGCGACCATGCTGCGCGTGCCGTCGCCAAGCTCCTTGAAGGTCGGCGTCGTGCCGGAAGGGTAATACTCGATGTATTTGTCGAGTTCCTTGAGGAAGGCCCAGGTCTTGTCCCAGCCCTTGACCGGATCCTGCGGATCGGAATCGCCGAGAATATACGGCATGCCCATCAGCAGCGCGCGGCCGGGGCCGGAATTGGCCGGGCGGGCATAGATGAACTTGTTCGGGTTTTCCTTGGCCCAGGCGAGCAGTTCCTCGGCCGTGGTCGGCACCTTTTTGACCTTGTCGGGCATGTACTCGAAGATCGGCCCGGCCGGGCAATAGCTGATGCACACCGCCTGGTTTTCCGCCTGGCCCTGCATGCGCAGCGCTTCGGGAAGCAGGATATCCTTCAGGACCGGCAGTTTCGATTGCAGGCCCGGGAAGAGGGGCTGCCACAGCTTCTGCTCGACACCGGCCGAAAGCACGTCGATGCCGGTCAATACGGCGTCGATATCGATGCGCTTGGCGTCCTGCTGCGCCTTGATCTTGCCGGGCAGTTCCGGGGCCGGCGCCTTGGTGTAGGTCATCCGCGAGACCAGCTTCGGGTTGGCCTTGCGATAGGCTTCGAATGCCGGCTGGGTCAGGGCGAGGTTGCCGGCGGCATCGACGATGTTGAGCGAAACCGGGGAGGTCGGCAGCGCCGGCACCTGGGCGAAGGCGGTGCCGCCAAGGCCGAGCGTCGCGGTGCCGGCCATGCCGGCCAGCATATGACGGCGGGAAATCTGGAAATCGTGCATGGCCACTCTCCGTTACTTGGTTTTCTTGGTACCGATCTGCTCGTCCCAATATTTGAATGCCGCGACCAGATTGACCGGGGTCAGCGGCAGTTCGTGCGGATTGTCGGCGATCATGGCGGCATATTCCGGCCGGCCATATTCGGCGATGACCTTCTGGCTTTCGGGCGGCGCCAGCGTGATCGGCACGTCCTTCACCGCCGGGCCGGGATAGAAATAGCCGGTATCGTAGGTCGTCGCCTGCGCTTCCTTGCTCAGGAGATAGTTGAGCAGGTCGATCATCACCGCGACCTTGCCCGGGGCCACGCCCTTGGGAATGCACAGGAAATGCGCGTCCATGATCCAGTGGAAGCCTTTCAGCGTCTGGACCTTGGCTTCCTTGGGCACGATGCCGAGCGCACGCGGATTGATGTCCCAGCCCGGCTGGGTCGGGATCATGCTGCGCGTGCCGTCGCCAAGCTCCTTCATCACCGCCGCGGTGCCGGAAGGGTAGTATTCGACGTATTTGCCGAGTTCCTTGAGGTAGTCCCAGGTCTTGTCCCAGCCCTTCACCGGGTCGGCCGGGTCCTTGTCGCCGAGCAGGTAGGGCAGGCCCATCATGAAGATGCGCGCCGGACCGGAATTGGCCGGGCGGGCGTAGAGGAACTTGTTCGGGTTCTCCTTGGCCCAGGCGAGCAGCTCTTCGGCCGTGGTCGGCACCTTCTTGACCTTGTCGGGCATGTATTCGAGCAGCGGCCCGGCATCGCAGAACACGATGCACACGCCCTGGTTCTGTGCCTGGCTCTGCATCTTCGCGGCGCCGGCGAGATAGATGTCATCGAGCTTGGGCAGTTTCGACTGGAAATCGGGCAGCAGCGGCACCCACAATTTCTGCTCGACGCCGGCCGACAACACGTCGATGCCGGTCAGCACGCCGTCAATATCGACGCGCTTGGCATCCTGCTGCGCCTTGAGCTTGCCGGGCAGTTCGGGGGCCGGCGCCTTCGAGTATGTGATCTTCGAGACGAGCTTGGGGTTCTTCTTGCGATAGGTCTCGATCGCGTCCTGCGTCAGGGCGAGATTGCCGGCGACGTCGACGAGGTTGAGCGTTATCGGCTCGCTCGGAAGCGGCGGAATCTCGGCCCAGGCGTTGTTCAGCCCGAGCGTCGCTGTTCCGGCCATGCCGGCCAGAACATGACGCCTTGAAACAGTAAATCCGGTCATGGTCGTTTCCTCTCCATTGGCCGGTTCGGCTCCGGCTGCCTTGCATTGATGCGGGTTCAGCCGGTAGCCTATTTGTGGTTGGCAGCCTTCCAGGCGTTGAATTCGGCGCGTGTCGCCTCGTTCGGCGGGTAGAGCCCACGGATCGTGCGGCCGCCGCGCACCTGCTCCTCGACCCAATCCTCGAAGATCGTCATGGCGGTTGCTTCCACCGCGATCTCGTTGGCGATCTCGGCCGGGATCACCACCACGCCCTCGCCATCGCCGACGATGATATCGCCGGGAAACACCGGAACCCCGCCGCAGCCGACCGGCACGTTGAGGTCGACGGCATGGTGCTTGGTCAGGTTGGTCGGAGCGGAAGCGCAGGCCGCATAGAGCGGAAAATCCATGTGGCGTAGCTCCGGCGTATCGCGCAGGCCGCTATCGGTCACCAGCCCGGCGGCGCCGCGCACCTTCAGGCGGGTCATCAGGATCGAGCCGCCGGTGGCTGCGGACCGGTCGCGCTGGCCGTCAATGACCATGATGTGGCCCGGCGGGATTTCCTCGACCGACTTGCGCTGCGGATGCTCGGGATCGGCAAACACGCCGATATGGTCGAGATCCTCGCGCGCGGGGATATAGCGGATCGTATAGGCTTCGCCGACCATGCGCGCCGCCGCCGGATTGAGCGGCTGCGCGCCCTGGATGTACACGTTGCGCAGGCCACGCTTGAACAGCGCCGTGGTCAGGGTTGCGGTGCTGACATGCTTCAGCGCCTCCCGGTTTTCCGGTGTGAGTTTCACGGCGCTCATCGGTCGTCCTTTCACGCAAGAGAGAGTTCCGGCGCGGATATTGCCAGAGTTGTAAACTTGTCAGGCCAATTCAGTAGCGAGATTTTTTGGCCTGTCCAGCGGTACTTTCGTCGATGGCGGCCGCGGATTGCCGATCTCCGCGAAAAATTCCGGGTAGCGCGCCTGTGCATCCGCGAGAGAGGCGAAGGCGCCGCGCAAATGGTGCCGCAGCGCTGCGACCGCGCCTTCGGCATCGCGGCCGAGCGTCGCCGTCACGATCGTCTCATGCTCGGCAAGCACGGCGAGGCGCTTTTCGGCGCTGCGCGCGGAAAGGTGGCGCAGGCGGTCGAGTTGTAGCTTGGCGCTGGCAACCACCGACCAGGCGCGCTCATGGCCGGCAAGAGCGAAGAAACAGGCATGCATGTCCTCATCATGCATGACAAAGGCGGCTTCGTCATCGCTGACCGCGTTACGCTGGCGTGCGATAATGCCGGACAGGCATTCCTCGCCGGCGGGCGTGAGCCGCTCGATCGCCCTGGCGAGCGCCGTGCATTCCAGGCTCTCGCGCACGAACTGGCTGTCCAAGATATCCTCGGCCCGGATCGGCGCGATGAAACTGCCATATTGCGGGTAGATTTCGACGAGGCCCTCTTCCTCGAGCCGGCCGAGCACTTCGCGGGCGGGGGTCCGGCTGACCCCGTAGGATTGCGCGATCTCGTTCTCGGAAATCGAGGATTTCGGCTTGAGCGCACCGGTCGTGATGCGCTGGCGCAGGTCGCCATGGACCTGCATCGTCACCGTGCTGCGGCGCGGCGCCTTGAAATCAAGGTAGCGTTTCAATCCTGCCCTCGCGTTCCCGATCCGCTGCTTTACGCATTGTCGTTTTGTGGTGCGGCTGGCGTTTTATAGAGTGCAAAAGTACTAGCATGCAAGCGTCAAGATCGGCTGCCGGTTGCCGGGTTTGTCTCGCACCGCAGGCGTGTGAGACGCGTTGCGTGCGATGGTCCCGGCCCGGCCTGATCGCGAGGCGAGGGCGCTTGCGGGCATTTTACCGGGATTCCCGCGAAAACAGTTCCCATCGGCCCTTGTTTCGTTTAGATAACGCAGCCAAATCATTGCTTCAGGCTGACATGAAGGAGTCGTATGGCTCCCTTCACCCAGCCCACCTTACCGCAGCATAGACAGGACGGACCTCTGGCGCGCAGCCATGAGAGCCTCCAGCGCCAACGCAGGATCAGATGTCGAAAGAAGAATTGCTCGAATTTCCCGGCACTGTCTCGGAGCTTTTGCCCAACGCCATGTTCAGGGTGAAGCTTGAGAACGATCACGAGATCATCGCCCACACCGCCGGCAAGATGCGCAAGAACCGTATCCGTGTCCTGACCGGCGACAAGGTTCTGGTCGAGATGACGCCCTACGACCTGACCAAGGGCCGCATCACCTACCGCTTCAAGTGATCCCGGGCCGTGGGCTCGCAAGGCTTGCTTGATTTTGCGCGGCTTCACGCGACCGGAGATGAAGCTTGAGCGCCAAAGGCGATAGCTGGCGACCGAAACTCGTGCTGGCCTCGGCATCCCCCCGCCGCCTCGCCTTGCTGGAGCAGGTCGGGCTGGCGGTCGATGCCGTGATGCCCTCCGAGATCGACGAGACGCCGCAGCGCGGCGAGCGCCCGCGCGTGCTGGCGGTACGGCTGGCGCGCGAGAAGGCGCGCGCCGCCCGCGACGCGCTGGCCGGCGAGACGGCGGATAAGGCCGGCTTCATCGTTGCCGCCGATACGGTGGTGGTTGCCGGTCGGCGCATCCTGCCCAAGACGGAACTGGTGGACGAAGCCGCCGCCTGTCTCCGGCTCCTGTCCGGGCGCGGCCACCGGGTTTATTCCGGCGTTTGCGTGCTGACGCCGGACGGCGCCCTGCGCGAGCGCGTCGTCGAAACGCGCGTGCGTTTCAAGCGGCTGTCCAATGATGATTTCGAGACCTATCTCGCCTCCGGCGAATGGCGCGGCAAGGCCGGCGGATACGCCATCCAGGGGCTCGCCGGCAGCTTTGTCGTCAAGATCGTCGGCTCCTACAGCAATGTCGTCGGCCTGCCGCTCTACGAGACCATGGCACTGTTGAGCGGCGAGGGCTTTCCCGTGCATCTGGGCTGGATGAACCGGCTATGAGCGCCAGGCCCGCCAATGACAATCACGGCCGCAGCCGCAAGACGTGCCCGATCTGCGGCAAGCCGATGGTCGTGGCCTTCACGCCGTTCTGCTCGGCGCGCTGTGCCGATGTCGACCTCAACCGCTGGCTGAACGGCGTTTATGCCGTGCCGGTCCGTGACGATGACGACGAGGATGGCGATCGCGGCCGCGAACCGGATGGGCCTCCCGAGACGTGAAGCGCCCTCCGGGGGCGTATGCCGGCGATCAGGACGCCGGCAGGACGAAGGCGATCGCGCTCGCCGTCGAATAGTGCACCAGCGAGACCTTGCCGCTGTAATTCGGCGAAACCGCCGTGAAGCCGCCGGCTTCCACCTTGTCGACGACCGCAACATGGCCACCGGAGCGCCCGCGCTTGAAGACGGCGATGGCGCCGGGCTGTGGCCGCGAGATGCGCCGGCCGGCCTTGACCATGTCGCGCGCGCGCCGCGACTTCACCGTGGCGTGACCTGAACGGCGCAGCCAGACATTGACCGCATCCGCGCACCACAGCCTGCTCGGCACGCCGAGCACGCGATGGTTGGCGCCGAGCGAGCGCCTCGCTGCTGCCAGCAGCGTCGGCGCCGTGCCCGAACTGGTGGCGGCGGATTGGCTGGCGGCGTCCTTGTTGTTGCTGGACAGCATGAAATCGAGCGCGGGGTTGGCATGCGCTGGAATGGCGGCGGCGACGCAAAGCATGACAGCCCCGGCAAGCAGGTATTTCAAATCGATGGCCCTTATTCAGAAGGAAAGGAAAATAGAGCAAGCCGGATAGCGCGCTCACACAGGATGGAGCACCGATCAACGCTCTGGTGTGGCCGTTCTAAAGCCATCGAAATAAGACAGGAAATAGGCAATTGGTAGGAATTTGCGTGATCTGATTCGGTTGAGCTATGCGAATCTGATATAATGCGAGTGCGAATCTTGGTGCTTGCTGGCCGCGCGCGATGCAAGCCCGCAGAAAGCCCGGCTACAAAAAATGGGGGATTGCCGATCTCCCATCCGGAGTGCAGCATATGCGGGCAAATGGTCGACAAGCTGCCTGGTTTTTGGTCCACTTTTGGTGAGTACCCATGACGCTTCACAACACTTTGCAGAACAAGGTCGATCTGATCCGCTCGGAGGTCATGCGCGTGCGGCATCACGATGCCGATCTGCGTGCCGGCCGCGTCAGCGCCCAGATCAGGGAGATGGTCGAGACCGTCATCCAGACCGACGAGACGCAGATCGCCTTCGACCGGGTGGAAGGCGAAATGGACAGGCTGGCCGGCTATCTCGCGGCGCATCAGTTCCTGCATTCGGATGACAGCGACGCCGAGCGCTACCGCAAGCTCGCGCTGGTTGCCGTCGATGAACTCCAGGACGCCTTGCACCTGAGCAAGCCGAGCCCGGCCGCGAAAGCGAAGGGGCTGGTCTGGTAGGCGCCGGACAGACGGTTTTCGCGAGACCCTGCGATTCCCACCTCGACCCTGCGGCGGGAACGGCGAGGATTAACTATTGTTAGTTTTCAGAGGGATGCGGGCCTGTTTAAAACCATATCATAGGAAGGAATGGCTGGTCGTTCATCCGTTTGGGGATAGAGGCTCCTGACGTGTTCATGGGCGATCATGGCAAAGTCGTCCACAAGGCCGCCTTTGCGCTCGTTCGCGCGTTTGATGATGTTGCCTTCGAACTCGATGCATGGCTTGAACGGCACAAACGTGATGTCCTCGCGCCGGTAGTCGTTGCGCACCATGGGGTTCACGATCGACACGCCGAGCCCTTGCCCGACAAGGGCGCAGATGATGGCCCCGAACGGGGATTCCAGCGTGAGTGAGCGCCTGATGCCACGGCTGTCGAAAGCCTGATCCATGCGCGCACGGGCGCCGTCGCCCAGTGCATGGGAAATGAACGTCTCGCCTTCGAGGTCCTGAGGCCGGATGACTTTTCGGCTTGCCAGAGCGTGCCCGCGCGGCAGGGCGCAGACGCCCGGCAGCCGGTAGAGCGGTTCCACTTCGATGCTGCCGGCATCGATGATGTTGGCGATGAAGCCGATATCGCAGTATCGGCTGGCGACCCAGCGCGTCACCGCGACTTCGTTGTGCATCTGGATCGATATGGTCACGTTGGGATAGCGGGTGCGAAACAGCGAGATCACCTCGGGGATAAAGCCGAGGGCCATGGCCGGGATGGCGCCAATGCGCAGGCGGCCCGACCCGAAGAAGCGAATATCATGCGCTGCCTGCGCCAGATGCTCCAAGCCGGTAAAGCTTTGCTCGACCTCGTAATAGAAGGCCAGGCCTTCTTCCGTCGGTGTGATCCGGCCGGCGCGTCGCTCGAACAGCTTTAGTTTGGTGGCTGTTTCGAGTTCCGCGATGAGCCGGCTGATACTGGGCTGAGACGTCCGCAATTGATCGGCCGCGGCCGTCATGGTGCCGTGCAGGATGATGGCCCGGAATGCCTCGATCTGTCGAAGGTTCACGTTTCCCTCATATCACCAGTGAATAGAAGCTGTAAAAAACGACATTTGACCGAATGGCGCTTCGTTTCAATACTCGATGCATGAAACGCGCCGCAGCCCAGCACGCACAACGAAACACCACACTTGCCGGGTTTCGTTGCCTGCGCTGTGAAGCGCAGCACCCGATCGCCGATTACGATCTCGGTTGCCCGCGCTGTGCTCGCGAGGGTTATCCGGCGAATGTCGCCGCCTATTACAACGCGCCGCCGGGCGCGCTTCAATTGCCGTATCGTGCTGCCGTTCCGCGTGGTGACGGTGGGGCTGGCGAGAATGGGCTTGGCGAGAACGGGCTTAGCGAGGGTGGCACGCCTTGCATTGACTTGCCGGGTCTTGCCGATGCGATCGGCGTCGGGCGCTTGTCGGCAAAACTGGAATGGTGCAACCCGACCGGGTCACACAAGGATCGCATGAGCGCGCAACTCGTGCAGCGCGCCTGCGATACGCAGCGGGGCGCCATCGTCGCCGCATCGAGCGGCAATGCCGGGCTGTCGATCGCCTCTTATGCCGCACGCTTCGGGATTCCGGCCGAGATCGTGGTGACGGAAGCGCTTCCCGAGGCATTCCGGGAGGCTATTGCGGCAACCGGCGCCACGCTGACGGTCGCGGTCACATCCCTGGCGCGCTGGGACATTCTGGACGAACGCGTGCGCCAGGGCGCTTTCGCGGCGACCAATTATGCACGGCCTGCGGTCGGCACGAACGCGTTCGGCGTCGAGGGCTACAAGATGCTGGCGGCCGAAATCGCTGCCGGGGCCGCCATGCCCGATATCGTCGTGGCGCCGACAGCGCGTGGCGACCTGATTTCGGGCCTGTATCTCGGCTTTGGGGAGCTCGGCGGCAGCATGCCGCGCCTTGTCGCGGCGGAACCGTTCCCGCGGCTGAGCAAGGCGCTCGCCGGGGCGGATTACCGCGGCTTGTTCGAGGGCAGCACGGCGCAGTTCTCGATTGCCGGCGCCACCACGACCTTTCAGGCATTGCACGCCGTGCGCGAAACCAAGGGCTGCGCCGTTCCCGTCAGTGACCGGCTGGTGGCCGCCGCTGCCCGCGATCTTGCCCGCTACGGGCTGCATGCGGAAGGGGCGGCCGCAGCCGCGCTCGTGGCCGCAACCGAACTGGCCTCCGGCGGCGATTTGCGCGGCCGGCACGTTCTGCTTGTCCTGACCGGCTCGTCGTTTCGCGAGCCGCGGGCCTCGACCAATTTAAAAACGGCAATCAAGCCAACAGGGAGAGACAGCCATGCTGACCACGAGAAAGCGCTTTTGTAAGGTCGCATCCGCGATCGCCACGGCGGTGGGCATCGCCGGCGCCGCTTTTTGCACTACGGCCTCGGCGGAAACCGCGCTGCCGCCGTTGCCGGCCGCGATCAAGGATGCCGGCGTGCTGCGCGCCGGGGTGCGTTGCGATCAGCCGCCCTATGGTTTCAAGGACGAGAAGGGCAATTTCGCCGGCATCGAGACCGAAATGGCGCTCCAGATCGCCACCTGGGCCTTCGGCTCGCCCGACAAGATCGAACTCACTTGCGTGACGGCCGAGAACCGCATCCCGCAGTTGAACGGCAAGAAGGTCGACCTGCTACCCAGGCGCAGTGGTTTGCCGACCACATGCCCAAGGTCGAGACGCTCAAGCTCAACACCGCTTCGGATGCCTTGCAGGCTCTGAAGCAGGGCAGGGGTGATGGATACACCCACGATGCGGCCACGCTCGTGGTCATCGCCAACAAGGACCACAGCCTGCGGCTGGTCGGCGAGCCCTTTGCCATTTCCGAGGCCGCCATTGGCATCCGGAAGGGCGAACCCGAGTGGCTTGCCTACCTCAACGCCGCGCTCGATCGCATGAAGGCGGAGGGGCTGTATGTGAAATGGGCGGAAAAATGGGTGCCGGCCAATATCCGCTCCTTCTACATCGACGCCTTCCAGAAAACGATGCCCAAGGGCCGTTAAGCGCGCCGCTTGAGGGGAGGGCGGCCTCGGCCGCCCTCACCGCGATCAACCGACAGGAGCGAGCATGAGCTTCGATGTCGCCTATCTCTGGGCGCAGGTTCCGGCGCTGTTACGCGGTCTGGTCATGACCGTGGAGGTCAGTGCGATATCGATCGTGCTGTCGATCATCGTCGGGTTGCTGGGTGCGGCGATCCGCATGTTGCACGTGCCGGTCTTGCGGCAGGTCGCTGCCGGTTATGTCGAGTTCATTCGCAATACGCCGCTGCTCGCGCAACTTTTCTTCATTTTCTACGGGCTCCCGACCATCGGCGTCACGCTGTCGCTATTCTGGTCCGGCGTGCTCTCGCTCACGCTGTGGGCCGGCGCCTATCAGATGGAGAATATACGCGGCGGCCTTGAAACCGTGGTCAAGGGTTTGCGCGAAGCCGCCTTTTCGCTCGGGTTGTCACCCTGGCGGTTTTTCCGGCTGATCGCCGCGCCGCTTGCCGTGCGCGTTGCGCTGCCGGCGATGTTGAACACGTCGATCTCGCTGCTCAAGAACTCGTCCTACCTCCAGGCCATCGGGCTGACCGAACTCACCTTCGTCGCCATCGATCGCATCTCCATGGATTTCCGCACGCTGGAAATGTTCTCCGCGCTGTGCGGCATCTATCTGACGCTGGTACTGGTCCTGTCGCTGTTCACGAACCGGCTGGCCTATCACCTGCAGAAGCCGTTCCGGGTGTGAGAGCGGCATGACGATCCTGATCAACAACCTGCCATTCATCCTGCAAGGCCTGACGATGACCTTGGGCCTGGCGGCCGTCACGCTGGTCTTTGCAACGATCATCGCCTTCGTGGTCGGCACGCTGGGCGCCACGCGCATCGGCTGGCTGCGTGCCGTGACGCGTACCTATGTCGAGATCTGCCGCGACATTCCCCTGATCGTGAACATCTTCTTCGTGTTCTTCGGTGCGCCGCTGCTCGGCATCGAACTGTCGCCGTTTGCGGCCGTGACGGTTGGCCTGTCGCTGTGGGGCGGGGCCAACGGAGCCGAGATCGTTCGCGGCGGCCTCGAAGCCGTGCCGCGCCACCAGAGCGAGAGCGCCAAGGCGCTCGGGCTGAAAGGGTGGGAAATCTTCATCTACATTATCGGGCCGCAGGCGCTGCGCAGCATCCTGCCGCCCTTCATCGGACTGCTGACGCTGGTGATCCAGTCGACCTCCCTCGGCGCTCTCGTCGGCGTCACCGAATTCTTCCGGGTCGGGCAGATCATCATCGAACGCACCACATTGATGGAAGGCTGGAACCCGGCCTTCACCGTCTATGGCGCGGTGCTGCTGATCTACTTCGTGATTTGCTCAAGCCTCACCTGGTTTGGCCGCCGGCTGGAACGGCGTATGCGGCGCGAGTCGAAAGGCGGCGGCGTTCTCAACGCCACTCTTGTGGAGGCGGCGCCCACGCTCCCCTGAGCATCTTGATTTCGCTAAGTTACATGAGGAAACGGACATGCATTCCAAAGTCAGTCGGCGGCTCACCGAGATGGTCGCGCCCGAGGTTTGCGAGCATATCTACGCGCCGCGGCTCGGCCGGGATTTCGCGACGGTGTTCAACGATATGACCGACCTGAACCAGGCGCATGTCCTGATGCTGGCGCGACAGGGCGTTATCTCGCCCGAGACGAGCCGGATGCTCGCGGCAGGTCTGCTGCGCATGGAGAAGGAAGGCCCCTCGGTCGTGGAGGTCGATCCTCAACGCGAGGATGCCTATTTCAACTATGAGGCGCACCTGATCGGTTTGATCGGCCAGGAAGCCGGTGGGCGCATGCATATCGCGCGCAGTCGCAACGATCTCGGCGCCACCCTCGACAGGATGCGGGCACGCGACCTGATCCTCACCACGGCCGGCGCTCTTGCCGATATCATCGAGCACGCGCTCGAGCGCGCGCTGGAGTTCCGCGATGTCGTCATGCCCGGCTATACGCATTTGCAGCCGGCCCAACCGACTACCTTCGGCTTCTACATGGCCGCGATCGGCGCCGCTTTCGAGCGCGATGCCGGACGATTGATGGATAACTGGTCGCGCACCAACCTGAATGCGCTCGGCGCCGGCGCGCTTGCTGGAACGACCTTTGCCATCGACCGCCAGATGACGATGCGGTTGCTCGGCTTCGACGGGCTGGTCGAGAACACGCTCGATGCCGTCGCATCACGCGATTTCGGGCTTGAGCTTCTGGGGAATTTCAACCAGGTCGCGATCGGCTGGAGCCGCATCGCCCAGGATTTCTATGTCATGGTCTCGCACGAGTTCCAGACGATCGAGTTCCCCGATCGGGTGACCGGAACCTCGAGCATCATGCCGCAGAAGAAGAACCCGGTGGTGCTTGAGCATCTCAAGGGCAAGGCGGGGCATCTTCTCGGCCTGTACGTGAACTCCGCCGTCGCGCTCAAGGGCACCAACTTCACCAATACGATCGACGGCAACCGTGAGGGCATGCGGGCGGTCTGGGAGGCAGGCTCTGAAATGGGGCATTGCCTGCCGTTGTTCGACCTCGTCGTCTCGACCGCCCGGCCGAACGCCGCGCTCATGGCGATGCGCGTGAAACAGGATTTCGCCTCCGCCACCGATCTTGCCGACCTGATGGTGCGTGAGGCTTCCCTGTCGTTCCGCGAAGCCCATCATGTCGTCGGCGGCGTGGTCCGGGCGGCGATGGACCGCAAGCTCGATGCCAGCGAGATCACCACGGAGATGGTCGATCAGGCGGCCGTCGACGTGACCGGCCATCCGCTCGGCCTGCCGGCCGAGCGTGTCAGGGAGAGCCTTGATCCCGCCGCCAGTGTTGCTGCGCGTACGGTACCCGGCGGTCCGGCGCCCAAGGCGGCCGAGGCTTCGGTCGCCGCCGCTCGCGGTCGGCTTGACGGGCTCCGCGCGACGATTGCCGGGCACCGTACGCGATTGGCTGAGGCGAGGGCGACGCTCAAGCGGGATATCGCGGCGCTTGCCTCATGAACGACTCACCGCCCGTCATCGCCGTCAGCGGCCTCTCGAAACAGTTCGGCGGGATACCGGTTCTGAAGGGCATTGATATTGGCGTTTCGGCCGGAGAGGTCGTGGTTGTGATCGGGCCGAGCGGATCAGGCAAAAGCACGCTGATCCGCTGTATCAACGGCCTGGTAAAGCCCGATGCAGGCGAGATCAGCATCGAGGGCCGCCCGATCGACATTCATCATGAAGCAGGTTGGCAACAGCTTCGGGTCGATGTCGGCATGGTGTTCCAGGATTATGCCCTGTTCCCGCATCTCAGCGTGCTGCGCAATATGACGCTTGCGCCGGTCCGTCGTGGCCGTGCCGACGGCCCTGCCGCGGAAGCCGAAGCACGGCGGCTTCTTGCCCGCGTGGGCCTGGCCGACAAGGCGGAGGCCTATCCATCCGAACTGTCCGGCGGCCAGCAGCAGCGCGTCGCGATCGTGCGGGCGCTGGCGATGCGCCCGAAGGCGATCCTGTTCGATGAGCCGACCTCGGCTCTCGATCCCGAAACCATCGTCGATGTGCTTGATGTGATGAAGGGCCTGGCCCGGGATGGCGTGACCATGATCGTGGTGACGCACGAAATGGGTTTTGCGCGCGAGGTCGCCGACCGCGTCATCTTCATGGCGGAAGGACGCATCGTCGAGCAGGGCCCTCCAGCCGCTATCTTTGGAAGTCCCCGCGAGGAGAGAACGCAGCGCTTCCTTCAATCCGTTCGCCCTTTTGGAGACGTTTCCCATGCCGGCTAGGCAAGACATCTATGTGTCAGGCTTTCGCCTCAAGCCATATTGGTGGGATGCGGCGCCGCCGGAGACGGCCAGCGAACCGCTTCCCGAAAAGACCGATGTGCTTGTGGTCGGGTCCGGTTATTGCGGCTTGTCGGCGGCAGCGGAACTGGCGAGGTCCGGCACGGACGTGACAGTCGTCGATGCCGGTGAGCTTGGCTGCGGTGCCAGCACCCGCTCCGGCGGGATGGTCTCGAGCGGACAGAAGCTCGTGATCGGCGGGGCGATCAAGGGAGTCGACGAAGAGCGCAGGGCGCGCCTGCTCGAAGCCTCGATCGCGTCGTTCGACCATCTGAAAGCACTCATCCACCACCATGGCCTCGACGCCGACCTTGCACTGACAGGCAGGTTTTTCGGCGCCCATGTGCCCAAACACTACGACAAGCTCCGCCGCCAGGGGGAGTTGTTGCACAAGTACACTGGCGTGACCGTTCACGAGGTGCCGCGCAGCGAGCAGGATCGCATCACGCGCACGGATTTCTACCATGGCGGCATCGTCGTCGATGAATATGGCGGCCTGCATCCGGCAAAATACCATCGGGCTCTGCGGCAATTGGCATTGGCGGCAGGCGCGAAGCTCCGTTCGCATGCCGCCGTGCTGCGTGTCGAGGAGGAAGCCGGCGGCAAGCGCGTCGTCACGGCGCGCGGCGATATCTGGGCACGCGAGGTTCTTTACGGCACCAACGGCTATAGCGCCGATGCGACACCGTATCTCGCACGCCGCATCGTCCCGGTGCGCAGCTACCAGATCGCCACCGAGCCCTTGCCCACGGCCTTGATGGACAAAATCAACCCCGGCCGCCGCATGATCACCGACAGCAAGCGCGAGCTTTTCTACACGCGCCCTTCGCCCGATGGCACGCGCATCCTGTTCGGAGGGCGGCCGGGTGCGTTCGGGGTCGATGAGGCCGGCGCCGCGCCACGGCTATACAGGATGATGACCAAGGTCTGGCCCGAACTCGAGGAATACAAGCTGAGCCATTGCTGGAGCGGCTTTGTCGGCATGACCTTCGACAAGATCGCGCATATGGGCAGCCATGACGGGCTCAACCATGCTGTCGGCTGCAACGGCAACGGCGTCGCGCTGATGACCTATCTCGGCCATCAATCGGCATTGAAGCTGCTCGGGCGGCAAAACCGGGTTTGCGCATTCGACAGCCCGCAATTTCCTGCAAACCCGCTATACTACGGAACGCCGTGGTTCCTGCCGATCGTGAGCGGCTGGTACCATTTCCGGGACGCGCTGGATAAGCGGCTGGCCGGATAGCTGGTTTTAGCCCGCGGCCGATGCGCCCCGTGGCATCAGCGGCATCAATGCGAGCGATGCAGCAATAAAGTGGATACATGTGCCGCGCTCCGGCTACGCTCGACTCATGATGATTCTCCCGATGGCGGGCCGGCGGCCGCGTTTTTCATTCGGTGCCGGCGCATGAATGCGCTCAGCCGCGAAAATTACGGTCTGGTGCTCGCTTTCGTCGGCATGCTGATCTTCAGCGGCACGGTGCCCGCGACCCGGCTCGCCGTGGAAGGGCTCGATGCCTATTTCGTCACGGCGGCGCGCGCGGCAATCGCCGGCGTGCTCGCCATGCTGGTGCTGGTCATCTTGCGCCGCTCCTGGCCAAGCCGCGCGCAACTGCGCCTGATGGTGGTTTGCGCGGTGTGCTTCGTCGGCGGTTTCTCGGGCTTCGTCGCGCTCGGCCTGCGCACCGTGCCGGCAGCCCATGGCGGTGTCGTGCTCGGCGTGATGCCGCTGATGACGGCGGTTGCCGCCGCGGTCATTCTCGGCGAGCGGCTGTCGCTTCGCTTCTGGCTGTTCGCGGTGCTCGGTGCCGTGGTGGTTGCGGCCTACGCGCTGCGCGACGGCGGCGGCCGCTTCGATATCGGCGATCTCTACCTGGCGGCGGGAGCGATGACGGGAGCCATCGGCCATGTCTATTCCGGCAAGCTGTCGCGCGAGATGCCCGGCTGGGAGGTGATCTCGTGGGAGCTGGTCATCGCGCTGCCGCTGATGTTGCCGGCGGCATTCTGGCTGATGCCGGCCGAGCCGGCGGTCGTGCCCGTCAGCGCCTGGGCCGGGCTGGCTTATGTCTCGCTGTTCAGCATGTTCATCGGATTTTTCGCCTGGAATGCCGGCATGGCACTGGCCGGCATCGCCCGCGCCAGCCAGATCCTGTTGCTGCAGACCTTCGTCACCGTCGGCCTTTCCGCGCCGGTCAATGGTGAGCATATCGGCCTGCTGACCATCGTCACGGCCATCGTCGTGGTCGTGATCGTCGCCCTCGGGCAGAGGGCGCGAGCAGCCGACGCCTGACGCAAGGCCTCGGGCGAGGATCGCGCACCACTTACGGCCTCGAACATAGCTGATAGCTGGCGAGGGCTTCCGTCCTTAGTCGCGCATCGCCAGGACCCGGGAGTTGGCGCGGATCGCGGCCTCGGTGACCACGATGCCAAGGCCAGGCCCGTCCGGAACCACGACCTGGCCGTCGCGATGGGGGATGCGCTCCTCGAGCACATCCTCGGTGAGGACGTGGTGCGGCATGTAGAACTCGCAGCCGAGCGAGATGCCTGGCGCCGCCGCGATGAGCTGCGTGCCGGCCGCAAGGCCGATGCCACCCTCCCACAAGGTGCCGCCATAGCCGGGCAGGCCGGCGGTATCGGCGATCGCCATCAGGGCTTGCGCCTTCAGCAGGCCGCCGCATTTCATCAGCTTCACCGAGATTGCATCGGCGGCCTGAAGCCGGACGATCTCCGTGAGGTCCTGCGCATCGAAGCAGCTTTCATCCGCCATGATCGGCGTATCGAGCGCCGCTGCGAAGGAGGCCATCGCCGCCAGATGCGGGCGCGGCACCGGCTGTTCGATGAAGGTCGGTCGGAACTGATCGACATCGCGCAGGATCTTGATCGCACCGAACGGCTGCAACGCCTGATTGTAGTCGAGCCGCAAATCGATCGTGTCACCGAACCTGGCGCGCATCGCTTCCAGATGGGCGAGGTCCTCGCGATGGGGTTTCACGCCGGTCTTGACCTTGTAGATCACGTTACCGGCCGGCACCATCGCGCTCATGCGCTCGAGATCGGCATCGAAATCGGGATCGGCGATCGAGAAGGAGAGCGGGATCGTGTCGCGCACGCGCCCGCCGAGGAGGTCGGCGACGGAAAGCCCGGTTTGCTTGCCGAGCATGTCGAACAGCGCGGTCTCGATCGCGACCTTGGCTTCGGCATGGCCAACCAGCGCCTTGTCGAGCAGCGCCATGGTTTCGCGGATGTGCCGGATCGGGCGGCCGAGCAGGATGGGGCGCAGATAGATGTCAAGCGCCGCCAACGCCGCTTCCGGCGTGCCGGTGAAGACCTCCCATGGCGCGGCTTCCCCCCAGCCGATCGTGCCATCGCTGGCGGTTAGTTCGAGCAGCACGCGCTTGACCGTGCCCTTGACGTTGCCGACGCCCTGAAGCCGGGCCATCCTGATCGGACTTTCAATCAGGAAGAGCCTGATCCGTTTTACGACCGCCATGTTCACGAAGGGCTCCATTGATGTGCCGGGCTTGGCCGGTGCTGCCGGTGACGAGATGGGTGAGGGCGCTCACGCCGGGGGCGTTGCAGCCGGAGCGCCCGCACGGTGGAAATGGCTGAGGAAGGCCTGCGTCGCTGCCTCGCGCGGGCTATCGATGACCTGCCTGGCCGGTCCCTCCTCGACGACGACCCCGTCGCGCATGAAGATCAGCCGGTCGGCGACCTCGCGGGCGAAGGCGATCTCGTGAGTGACGATCACCATCGTCATGCCCTCCGCCGCGAGCTGCTGCATCACCGCCAGTACCTCGCCGACGAGTTCCGGGTCGAGCGCGGAGGTTGCCTCGTCGAACAGCATCACCTCCGGCTCCATGGCAAGCGCGCGCGCGATGGCGACGCGCTGCTTCTGGCCACCGGAAAGGCGGCTCGGGTACTCGTTGACCTTGTCGGCGAGACCGACTTTCGCCAGCAGCGCCAGGGCGTGCTGGCGCGCCTCGGCTTTTGGCTTGCGGCGCACCGTCACCGGCGCCTCCATGACATTGCCGAGCGCCGTCATATGCGGAAACAGGTTGAAGTGCTGGAACACCATGCCGGTATTGGCGCGGAACTGCGCGAGTTGGCGCACCCCCGGCAGCTTGGTGTCCGCATCGAAGCTGAACACGTCCTTGCCGACCCGCACGCGCCCGCCTTCGGGCGTTACCAGCAGGTTGATGCAGCGCAGCAGCGTCGACTTGCCCGAGCCCGACGGGCCGATCAGCGCCACGACGCTGCCGGGAGCCACCGTGAGATTGATGTCCTTGAGGACGACGAGGCTGCCGAACTGCTTGCGCAGCGCCGTGATCTCGATCTTCGCTTGCGGGTCCATGGCCTGTCCTCAATCACTCGTTGCCAGCTTCTTCTCGCCCTGACGGACGATGGCCGTCAGCGGGAAGAGCAGCACGAAATACGCCACCGCGACCGCAGAATAGACTTCGAGCGGCCGGTAGCTGTCATGTGCCGCGACCTGGCCCTGGTAAAGCAGGTCCGGCACCGCCAGGACCGAGACCAGCGATGTATTCTTGAACTGGATGATCGACTGGTTCATCAGCGCCGGAACCATGCGCTTGAGCGCTTGCGGCAGGATGATCCGGCGCATCGCCTGTCCCGGCGTCATCCCCAACGCCGCAGCGGCCTCATTCTGCCCGGGGTCGATCGAGACGATGCCGCCTCGGATGATTTCGGAATAGAACGAGCCGCCGTAGAGCGAAAGCGCGAGGATCGACGCGCTGACCGCCGATATTTCGATGCCGCTGAGTACCGGCAGCGCATAATAGAACCAGACGAGCTGTACCAGCACGGGCGTGCAACGGAAGACTTCGATGTAGCTCAGCGCCAGCCAGCGCGGCAGCCCGAAACGGGAAAGGTTGGCCAGTGCCGACACCAGGCCCGCGACGAGCCCGAGCACGACGATGGCAACCGTGAAGCCGACGGTAACGCCGAGCCCCTGGAAAAACAGCCAGCGATAGCTCCAGAGGAAGCTGAAATCCCATTGATACATGGCAAGATATCCGTACGCATCGTCATGCGACCCGCGATGCGGATCGCCGACCGGTCAGGAACCCGCCGCACCCGAGAACGGATGCAGCGGGGCGAGGGCGCGGAAATCCGGACCTTAGAGCGTGATGCCCGCTGGCATGTCGGCTTCGGTGATGCCGACGCTCTCCATGTTCTTGATGATGACGCTGCGGATCAGGCCAAGGCCGCGGTTGAACTCGAGCCAGGTGTTGACGTAGTCGCGCCAGGTCTTGTCGGTCTCGCGCCGGAAGCCGGCATTCGAAGTCGTCGAGAACGTGGGCGTCGGCACGACGAGTTCGCCGATGCCCGGATTTTTCTTGAGCATCGTGAGGGAGAGCATCATGACGATGCATTGCGCTTCGGCACGACCCGTCATCACGGCGGCAGCGGCGTCGTCGACGGCGTTGAAGCGCAGGATCTTCGCCTTGGGGCAAAGCCGTGTCGCGACCTGATCCTGCGAGGAACCGCTATCGACCGAGATGCGTATGTCGCTGTTGTTGAAGTCATTCCAGGTCTTCTTGCCGAGCCCTTTCTTGGTGATCATGGTGAAGGCGTTGTTGAACACCGGCACGGAGAAGTCGATGACGAGCGCGCGCTTCGGCGTGGGGTTGAGGCCGAAGAAGATGTCGGTCTTGTTCGACTGGAGATCGAGTACCGAGTTGCCCCAGGTGGTTTCGGTGATCTCGAGTTCGGCCTCGAGTTCCTCGGCGAGCGCGCGCGACAGATCAATATAGAAGCCACCCCACTTCCCGGTGGAGATATCCTTCATGTAATACGGGGCGGCACCGGCCACCGCGCCGATACGCAGCTTCTTGGTGCGGCGAATACGCTCGAAGGTGGTTTCGGTCTCCGGCGTCTGCGCCTGGGCCGTGCCGATCGCCGAAAGGCCCGCGGCCACGAGCGAGCCGGCGCCGAGCACGGTCGCGAAATCACGTCTTGATACCATTTTCGTTTCCCCTCTTTTGTCTTTGGTGAACTTGATCATCGCATGGCTGCTTATGCGGCGCGACGCCCTTTCTCCATGCCGATGGCGGCATCGGATTGTGACCCGCGGGCTTCGTTCTTCAAGCGTGAACCGGCCTTCGTCGCCAGGAAATCGGCGAGCGTGGCGTCCTCCTGGCGCACGAAACCTTTCTGAGGCAGCTTGCCGGCAAGGAACAGCTCCACCATGGCGACGCAGCCCGCGGCGGTGGTGAGTTGGATCGCGCCAAGCTCCGGCGCGCCGTCATAGCGCAGGACGATACTGTCCTCCTCCAGGCGCCCGTTCTTCTCGCCGACGCCGGTGACGAAAATCACCACGACATCCTTCCGGGTGAAGGGCGCGGCGTTGCTCAGGATGCGACGCATGGTCTCCTTGTCATGGGCCAGGCCGAGCCCCTGCAGCAGAAGCTTCATGATCTCGGCATGGCCGGGATACCGCAACGTCTTGTAGCTCATGTCGCGGACCTTGCCGGCCAGCGTCTCGGTCAGCGTGCCGAGCCCGCCCGAGGTATTGAAGGCCTCGTACGCGACGCCATCGATCATGACGCTTTCGACCCCTTCGAGCGCTGGTACCAGCGTCGGCTGGCCGTCCAGCACAATCTCGCAGGGGTTGCAGTATTCATTGATGAGTCCGTCCACCGACCAGGTGACATTGTAGCGCAGCGCGTTGGTCGGATAAAGCGGCAGGGCGCCGACGCGCATCTTGACCGTGCGCACGGTGTCGAAGCGCCGTGCCATGTCGGCGCCGAGCACGCAGATGAAGCCGGGCGCCAAACCGCATTGCGGCACGAGGGCGACATCCGCCGTGGCGCCGAGTTCCTTGATGTAGGCCGTCGTCGCCACGTCCTCGGTCAGGTCGAAATAATGCGTCGCCGTTTCCGCCGCGATCCTGGCGATGCCTTTGTTCAGGAAGTAGGGGCAGGCGCTGACGACGATGTCGCGATCGCCAAGGAAGGCGCGTAGCGCATCGAGGTCGGACGCATCGACGACGCTGGTGGCGAAGGCATCGTTCTGCGCCAGCGCGATCTGCCCGGCCGAGCCATCCGCGAGCGTGACGGCGTGGCCTTGCTCGGCGAGCATCGTTGCGATGATCGTGCCGATCTGGCCGGCGCCGAGAACCGCGATCCGTTTGGAATAGGGCTGCATGGTTGATCTCCTTGGATAATGTTCAGGAGAGTGCCGGCGCCGTTCATTCCCCTTTGCCAAGAGCTTGCCCCGCAGGTGCGGAAATGCAAATCAGCGAAACGTCAATATATTCAATAATATCTACTCAGATCGATGATTAATTATAAAATAAGATCAATTATAGGGGCATAACTGCTCATCATGGTGGGGCATCCGCCCGCTTCCCATGCAATTCATCCAAAAGCGCATCATCTCTTGAATTTCCGCGAGAGCATGATCGATGATGTCGTCCGCTGGACGCCCTCGATTTGCGCGACCTTGTCGATCAGGTCGTCGAGTTCGGACGACAGGCGGCAGCGGATGCGGACCATCAGGTCGAACTGGCCGCTCAATGTGTAGCACGAGACGACCTCGGGGATTTTCTTGAGTTCGGCGATGACGCTCGCCTGGCTGCGCACCTCCAACTCGACCAATATGACGGCGAACAAGGCCTGTGTTTGAGCGTTCAGCCCCGATACGATGGTGTAGCCGCCAATCAAACCGTCCCGCTCAAGCCGGTTCAGCCGGGCTTGCGCGGTCGCGCGCGTGACGCCGAGTTGCTTGGCGATGTCGGATAGGGGCGTGCGCGCATTCAGCCGCAGGATATTCAACAGCTGCTGGTCTTTCGAGGCATCGGCCGAGCGTGCCATGGCGCCGTCACAGCACCTTGAGCATGGACAGGCCGCGCGCCGGTCCGTGCTGGAGGACGGGGTGATCATGTCCGTATGCGATCATGGTGCAGCCATATTCGACTCAGGGTCCCGGCTCGGGCCGCGTTGGCGCCATGATGCCCTTGGCCCTTTCAGAACAAGGCTACAATGTCTCGATGAGAGATCAAGCCGTCACGCCAGTCGCCGTCCTTGACACCATTGGCCTCTCGCATTGGGCCGATCTGGTTGCCAAAGCCGATGCCCTTGAGTTTGAACCTGGCGGGAGAACATGAGGCGGCACGGCAGGTCGCGATCTGAAGTGCACCGCGCCGGGTTTGCCGGAGGCCGTTTGGGTTGAGTCACGCCGCCATGGCTGGCTCATTGGGCATGGCGTAGTAGCACGTGTCGGATTCGGCTGGCGGGATGTTGCCGATTGGCTCCAGCAGCCGGCGATTGTTGAACCAGTCTACCCATTCCAACGTCGCGAATTCGCCCGCCTCGAGCGAGCGCCATCGTCCGCGCCGATGAATGGCCTCGGCCTTGTAGAGCCCGTTGATCGCTTCTGCGAGAGCGTTGTCGTAGCTATCGCCCACGCCCCCGACCGACGGCTCGACACCGGCTTCAGTCCAGCACTCGGTACGCTTGATCGAGACATATTGGTTGCCTCAATCCTATGGTGCACCAGGCCGCCGCGATGCGAAAGGCGCTTGGTGGCCCCGGCTTTCCGGGTGGAGGTCGAGGGCTCTTACTGGCCCTTGCCGCCGCGGCTGGCGAAGCGCACGGCTTCTTCGGCGGCGCGGAACAGGGCCTTGGCCTTGTTGATGCATTCCTGCTGCTCGGAAGCCGGGTCGCTGTCATGCACGATGCCGGCGCCGGCCTGGACATGCATGACGCCGTCCTTGACGATTGCCGTGCGCAGCACGATGCAGGTGTCGAGCGCGCCATCGGCGCCGAAATAGCCGATGCAGCCGGCATAGGGGCCGCGCTTGTGCTTCTCGAACTCGTCGATGATCTGCATGGCGCGCACCTTGGGCGCACCCGAGACGGTGCCGGCCGGGAAGCCCGCGACCAGCGCATCGATGGTGTCATGGGCCGGGTCGAGCTTGCCCTCGACGTTCGAGACGATGTGCATGACCTGGCTGTAATATTCGAGGCCGAAGCTCTCGGTGACCGTGACGCTGCCGATCTCGCTGACGCGGCCGGCATCGTTGCGGCCGAGATCGAGCAGCATCAGGTGCTCGGCGCGCTCCTTCGGGTCGGCGAGCAGCGAATCGGCGTTGGCCTGGTCCTCGTGCGAGGTGGCGCCGCGCGGCCGCGTGCCGGCGATCGGGCGGATGGTCACCTTGCCGTCGCGCACCCTGACGAGGATTTCCGGGCTCGAGCACACGAACTGGAAATCGCCGAAATTCAGGAATGACAGGAACGGCGACGGGTTGACGCGCCGGAGCGCGCGATAGAGCGCGAAGGGCGGCAGCGCGAACGGCGTCTCGAAACGCTGCGACAGCACGACCTGGAAGATGTCGCCGGCAAGGATGTATTCCTTGGCGCGCGCCACCATGTGGCGGAATTCCGCCTCGGTGGTGTTGGAGCGCGACGGCGCGATCGTGCCGGCGTCGGGGGCACGCGCGTTGGCATCGTGCGGCAGAGGGGCGTCGATGGCGGCGATGGCGGCCTCGAGCCGCTCGACGCCGCTTTCATAGGCCGTGCGCTCCTGGCCGGCGCTGGCCGGGCGCACCGGCGTGACGATGACGATCTCGTCCTTCACGGCATCGAATACCGCGATCACCGTCGGCCGGATCATCAGCGCATCCGGCACGCCGATCGGGTCCGGCTTGTCGGAGGGCAGGTGCTCCATCTCGCGCACCATGTCGTAGCCGAGATAGCCGAATACGCCGGCCGACATCGGCGGCAGGCCGGCGAAATCGGGGATCGCCGATTCGGCGATCAGCGCGCGCAGCGCCTCGAGCGGCGGCTCAAGGCAGGGCGCGAAAGCGGCGGGCGCGTTCTCCGGCTGCCGGTTGAGCGCCGCCTTGCCGTCCTGGCAGCGCCAGATCAGGTCGGGCGCGAGGCCGATCATCGAATAGCGCCCGCGCACCGCGCCGCCCTCGACCGATTCCAGCAGGAAGGAGGGGCCGGCAAATGCCGCGATCAGCTTGAGATAGGCCGAGACCGGCGTCTCCAGGTCGGACACGAGCCGGCTCGAGAGCAGATAGGGCCGGTCTTTCGCCTGGCGGGCGGAAACCTGTTCGAAGTTTGGCGAGATGGTCACGGTTTGCTCATCCGATCGGGCAGCGTCAATTCTCCCCGCCGCCGGTGGCCTGGCGGAAGGCTTGCTCGTTGACGGTCAGGCCCATCTCCTTCTGCTGGCTGACGACATATTGCGTCATGACATCTTCGGCGCCGGCATCGGCAAGCTGCTTGCGCAGCTGCTCCTCGGCCTTGGTGTCGGGCACGCGCGGCGGCACCTTGATGGCGGTGACCTGGAAGACGATGCGGTCATG
Source organism: uncultured Alphaproteobacteria bacterium (assembly GCA_937988775.1). Taxonomy (GTDB): domain Bacteria; phylum Pseudomonadota; class Alphaproteobacteria; order Rhizobiales; family Beijerinckiaceae; genus CALKHP01. The sequence continues at coordinate 126,805 of CALKHP010000050.1, read as the reverse complement.
GCCGTTGGGGGCGAGCGCGTCGCCGAAGCCATCGAGCCGGCCGGCGAATACGGCGCTCAGCACCGCCGGGCCGAGCGGGCCGGGCTTGGCGCGGGTCAGCGCGTCGGCCTTCTCGACGGCGGCATGCAGCCATGCCGCCTGATCCTCGAGCTTGGCGCCGCCGCGCAGCGCCTTGAGCACCTCGTCAGCCTTGGCGCTCAGGCGCTTGGCGGATTCCTCGGCGGTCCAGGCGGTGGCGACCTTGGCCTTGACCTCGTCGAAACTGCGGTCGTGGCTGCCTTCGACGGCGTTGACCTCGAACCAGACATAGCCGTTGTCGCGCGTGCGCACGGCTTCGTTGTCGAGGCCGACATCGGAGGCGAACACCGCCTTCAGCACCTCGGCCTCATCCGGTATGTTGGCGATCTTGGCGCCGTCCTTGCCGTTGCCCTGCGCATCGATGCCCGGGATGGCGCGAACGCTGAGCTTGAGGTCCTTGGCGATCTCGGCCAGCGCCTTGCCGCTGGCGCGCTGGTCCTCGATCTTGTCGCGCAGCGTGTTGATCTGGTCGCGCACCTTCTGGTCGCCGGAGAGCTTGCGCTGGGCGACTTCGGTGCGCAGCGAATCCTTGACCGCGTCGAAGGGCTTGACCTGCGCCGGCTCGATCTTGCTGACATGCACGATCACCACGCCGAACTGGCCCTTGACCGGCGCGCTCGAGCCGCCCTCGGGCAATGCGAAAGCAGCCTCGGCGATCGCCGGATCAAAGATGTCGGCCTTGGTCTTGGTGCCGAGCGTGATGTCGGCGTCGCTGAGCTTGCGTTCCGCGACCAGCGTCTCGAACGGCGTGCCGGATGCAAGCTTGACCGCGGCGGTGGCGGCATCGGCCTCGTTCGGGAACACGATCTGCTGGATGGTGCGCTTTTCCGGCGCGCCGAAGCGCCCGGCCTTGGCGGCCTCGTCATAGGCCTTGTGCAGTTCGTCGTCCGTCACCGTGACCTCGCCCTGGAAATCGCGCGGCAACACGCTGAGCAGCGTGACCTGGCGGAATTCGGGGGCGCGATACTGCGCCTTGTTGCTCTCGAAGAATGCCTTGAGGGTGGCGTCGTCCGGCGCGGCGATCTCGCCGACGCTGGAAGCAGGCAGCAGGAAAAACGCGACGCTGCGCTGCTCGCTGCGGTAGCGTTCGATAACGTCGAACCAGATTTCAGGCACATACGGCTCGACGCCGAGCCCTGCGTAAAGCTCCTGGCGCGCCATCACCAGCGCCTGCTGTTGCAGGAAACCGGCCTCATTATAGCCGCTCTGGCGCAGATACTGGTTGAAGGTGTCGCGGTTGAACTGGCCGTCCGGACCCTTGAAGGCCGGCTCGTTGATCAGCGACCTGGCCACCGTCTTGTCGGACACGCGCAGGCCGAGATTGCGGGCGCTTTCGTCGAGCACGGCGTCGCTGACGAGGCGTTGCAACACCTGCCTGTCGATGCCGAGCGCGCGCGCCTGCTCGTTGGTGATGCCGCGCCGGGCCTGCTGCGACAGGCGCTGGATCTCGTCGACATAGGCGCGGCGCAACGTCTCGACGCCGATCTCGGTCGGGCCGACCACCGCCACGGTGCTCGCGCCATAACCACGGAAGATATCGCCGATACCCCAGATGGCGAAGGAAATGCTCAGCAGGCCGAACAGCACCGCCATGACGGTGCGGCCGAGCCAGTTCTTGGTGGCGGTACGCATTCCCGTAAGCATGGCGGCTCGATTTCTTTCTCGTGGGGCGGGCGGCGAACGCCCGCGAAGGATGGAGGCGACTTATAGGGACGACATTCGCCGCGAGCAACAGGCGCGGCGCGCGTTGCCGGCCGCCGGCCGCCATGTTAACCGGTTGCGGCACGAAAACGCATTCTGGGGCACACCAACAGCATGAGCGCGACAAGCACGAACGGATTGCGCACGAACGGATTGCGGCCGCTGGTTGCCGGCAACTGGAAAATGAATGGCAGCAGGCGCGCGCTGCGCGAGCTCGGCATGATGAGCGAGGGCTACGATGCCGGGCTGCGCGCTGCGGTCGACCTGCTGGTCTGTCCGCCAGCGACGCTGATGCAGGCGGCGAGCGTGATCGCGCTCGGCTCGCGCGTCGCGGTCGGCGCGCAGGATTGCCACGCCGAGGAGGCAGGCGCCTTCACCGGTGATATTTCGGCGGCGATGCTGGCCGATCTCGGCGCGACGGCCGTGATCGTCGGCCATTCGGAACGCCGCGCCGGCCATCGCGAAACCAATGCGCAGGTGCGGGCGAAATGCGAGGCCGCCTGGCGGGCCGGCCTGATGGCGGTGGTCTGCATCGGCGAGACGGAGCGCGAGCGCGACGCCGGCAAGACGCTCGGCGTGATCGGCCGCCAGCTCTCCGGCTCGGTTCCCGATGGTGCCGGCGCGGCCAATACGGTGATCGCCTACGAGCCGGTCTGGGCGATCGGCACCGGGCGCACGCCGAGCAACGAGCAGATCGTCGAGGTGCATGGTGCGATCCGCAAGGCGCTCGCCCGGCGCTTCAAGGCCGAGGGGCGCGGCATGCGCATCCTGTATGGCGGCTCGGTCAAGCCGTCCAACGCCGACGAAATCCTCAAGCTGCCGGAGGTGAACGGCGCGCTGGTCGGCGGCGCCAGCCTCAAGGCGGTCGATTTTCTCGGCATTGCGGCAGCGTATCGCTGAACGCTCGCCGTGGCGCCCCGCTGATCGGCGCCCAGTGTCATTCCCGCGCAGGCGGGAATCCAGAGGCGTCGCATAAGCGGCCCCTGGATTCCCGATCGCGCTCCTGCGCGTCGGGAATGACACTTGGTGGGACGGGTCCTGTTCACCCGGGACCCTTGGCGTTAGCCGCACGAGTTGCCATCTGTGTCATGGAGAGGGCTAGCGCATCCTCGCCGGATCGGTTATGGACCTGCCCAATCCCGCGATGCCGAGCTTCAGGGCGCGATCGCTGCGCGCGAAGCGTTATGTTGGAAGACTTATGGAAAATCTGCTGATCACCTTTCATCTGCTGATCGTCATCGCGCTGTGCGTGGTGGTGCTGCTGCAGAAGTCGGAAGGCGGCGCGCTGGGCATTGGCGGCGGCGGTGGTGGCTCCGGCGGTTTCTTTACCGGGCGCGGCCAGACCAACCTGCTGACGCGCACCACGGCCATTCTCGGCACGCTGTTTTTCATCACCAGCCTCGGGCTGTCGATCCTTGGCCGCTACGGCACCGGCTCGGGCTCGCTGATCGACAGCATGGCGCCCAGCGCGCCGGCATCGTCGAGTGCTCCGGCGGCGCCGGGCACCGGCTCGGGCGGTGTGCTGGACGAACTCAAGAAGATGCAGAACAACAACAACCCGCCATCGGTGCCGACCGCGCCGTCGCTGCCGGTGCCTGGCGCTCCGACGCCGCAGAAATAACGCTTGCATTCCGTCATCCGGCCGCGATCCGCTGTGGATCGCGGCCGGTTTTGTTTTTGAACGATTCAGGCGCCGCTAGCCGAATCGACCTGGACGCTTTAGAGGTGGGCTCCCATGGCACGGTATGTTTTCATCACCGGTGGTGTGGTTTCCTCTCTCGGCAAGGGTCTGGCCTCGGCGGCGCTCGGCGCGGTGCTGCAAGCGCGCGGCTTCTCGGTGCGCCTGCGCAAGCTCGACCCCTATCTCAACGTCGATCCGGGCACGATGAGCCCGTATCAGCATGGCGAGGTGTTCGTCACCGATGATGGCGCCGAGACCGATCTCGATCTCGGCCATTACGAGCGCTTCACCGGCATTCCGGCCAAGCGCACCGACAACATCACCACTGGCCGCATCTATCAGGAGATCATCGCCAAGGAGCGGCGCGGCGATTATCTCGGCGCCACGGTGCAGGTCATCCCGCACGTCACCGATGCCATCAAGGATTTCGTGCTCTCGGGCAACGAGGGCTACGACTTCGTGCTGATCGAGGTCGGCGGTACGGTTGGCGATATCGAGGGGCTGCCGTTCTTCGAGGCGATCCGCCAGTTGAAGAACGACCTGCCGCGCGGCGATGCGATCTATATCCACCTGACGCTGCTGCCCTATATCGCCAGCGCCGGCGAACTGAAGACCAAGCCGACCCAGCATTCCGTGCAGGAACTGCGCTCGATCGGCATCCAGCCCGACATCCTGCTGTGCCGCACCGACCGGCCGATTCCCGATACCGAGCGCCGCAAGCTGGCGCTGTTCTGCAACGTGCGCCCGAGCGCGGTGATCGAGGCGCGCGACGTCGGCGACATTTACGAGGTGCCGCTCGCCTATCACGCGCAGGGGCTCGACCGCGAGGTATTGCATGCGTTCGGGCTGGGCGAATCCGCCGCGCCGCGCCTGCAGCGCTGGCAGGAGCTAATCGAGAATATCCGCAACCCGGAAGGCAAGGTCACCATCGCCGTCGTCGGCAAATATACCGGCATGAAGGACGCCTATAAGTCGCTGATCGAGGCGTTGCATCACGGCGGTTTCGCCAACCGCGTGAAGGTCGAGCTCGACTGGATCGAGAGCGAGATTTTCGAGAAGGAAGACCCGGCGCCGCTGCTCGACCACGTCAACGGCATCATGGTGCCGGGCGGATTCGGCTTGCGCGGGGCCGAAGGCAAGATCCAGGCGGCGCGCTTTGCCCGCGAGCGCAAGGTGCCGTATTTCGGCATCTGCTTCGGCATGCAGATGGCGTGCATCGAGGCGGCGCGCAACCTTGCCGGCATCCCCGACGCCAGTTCGACCGAGTTCGGCCCGACCAGCGAGCCCGTGGTCGCGGTGATGACGGAATGGATGCGCGGCGAGCAACTCGAACAGCGCGCCCATGGCGGCAATCTCGGCGGCACGATGCGGCTCGGCGCCTATGAGGCGACGCTGTCGGGCAACTCGAAGATCGCCGCGATCTACGGCGCGACGACGATTTCCGAGCGCCACCGCCACCGCTGGGAAGTCAACACCAATTACCGCGAGCGGCTGGAGCGTTGCGGCCTCGCCTTCACCGGCACCTCGCCGGACGGGCTGCTGCCCGAGACGGTGGAATATCCGGATCATCCGTGGTTTATCGGCGTGCAATATCATCCCGAGCTGAAATCGCGGCCGCTCGAACCGCATCCGCTATTCGCGTCGTTTATTGCCGCGGCGGTGGAGCAGAGCCGGCTGGTCTGAGGAGCGCGTCGCTTGTCCACCCCGTCAGCCTCCGGCGCCAATGCGGTCGTGACCGCCGGCAACGTCTCCTTCGGCAATGCGCTGCCGCTCGCCCTGATCGCCGGCCCGTGCCAGATGGAGAGCGAGGCCCATGCGCTCGACATGGCCGGCAGCCTCAAGGAAATGTGTGCCCGCCTCGGCATCGGGCTCGTCTACAAGACCTCGTTCGACAAGGCGAACCGCACCAGCGGCGGCGCGGCGCGCGGCGTCGGGCTCGAGGCGGCGCTGCCGGTGTTCGCGCGCATCAAGCGCGAGTTCGGCCTGCCGGTCTTGACCGACGTGCATGAGGCCGGCCAATGCGCCGCTCTCGCCGGCACGATCGACATCCTGCAAATCCCGGCTTTCCTCAGCCGCCAGACCGACCTGCTGGTGGCCGCCGCCCGCACCGGCTGCGTCGTCAACGTCAAGAAGGGGCAGTTTCTCGCGCCCTGGGACATGAAGAACGTCGTCGCCAAGCTGACCGGGGCCGGCAACGCCAACGTGCTGGTGACCGAGCGCGGCGCCTCCTTCGGCTACAACACGCTGGTGTCCGACATGCGCGCCCTGCCGATCATGGCCGAGCAAACCGGCGCGCCGGTGATTTTTGATGCCACGCACTCGGTGCAGCAGCCGGGCGGGCAGGGCACCTCCTCCGGCGGGCAGCGCGAATTCGTCGCCGTGCTGGCGCGGGCGGCGGTCGCGGTCGGCGTCGCCGGCGTGTTCATCGAGACGCATCGCGATCCCGACCATGCGCCGTCCGACGGCCCCAACATGGTGCCGCTCGCCAGGATGCCGGCGCTGCTCGAAACGCTGATGGCCTTCGACCGCCTCGCCAAGGCGCGCGCCGCCTGATCGGTTCATCAGCATTTTGCGCTGGCCCCGCCTTGCGGAAACGGTCATGACTCGGAGTTGAGGAGCCGCCATGCCGCAACCCGTTCTCGTGCTGGTCGATTATCAGAAAGCCTTCGACGACGAGGCGTTCTGGGGCGCGCGCAACAATCCGAAGGCGGAAGAGAATGCGGCGGCCGTGCTTGCCGCCTTTCGCGAACGCGGTCTGCTCGTCATCCACCTCCAGCATGATTCGGCGACACCGGGTTCGCCGCTCGCGCCGGGCAATCCGGGCCATGCGTTCAAGGATTTTGCCAGGCCGCGCGGCGCTGAACCCGTGCTGCACAAGAGCGTGAATTCCGGCTTCATCGGCACCGATCTCGAATCCCGCCTGCGCGCGCTCCAGGCCGATCCGGTCGTGATCATGGGGATGACCACCGACCATTGCGTCTCCACGACGACGCGCATGAGCGCCAATCTCGGCTTTCGGACCATTCTGGTCGGCGATGCGTGCTGCGCCTTCGACCGCAACGGCATTGCCGCCGGCACGGTGCATCGCGTCGAACTGGCGGTGCTCGACGGCGAGTTCGCCACCGTCACGACCGCGGCCGGCCTGACCGGCCGTTTCGATGCGTTTTGCGGGCAGGAAAGCAAGCCATGACCACGGCAGGGGAAGCGCCGTTTTGCCCGTTCTGCGCCATCGCGGATGGGCGCATCAAGGCGCACAAGATTTACGAGGGCGAGCGCATCTGCGCCTTCCTCGATATCCAGCCGGTCCGGCCGGGCCATGCGCTGATCGTGCCGCGCCAGCATTACGATTATTTCGAGCAGATGCCGGCCGATCTCGCCGCCGAAATCATGGCGCTTGGCCAGAAGATCGCCAGGGCGCAGAAGCACCTCTACGGTGTCGAGCGGGTCGGTTTCATGTTCTCAGGCGGCGATGTCGCCCATGCCCACGCCCATCTCGTGCCGATGCACGAGAAGACCGACGTGACCTCGCTACGCTATTTCCATGTCGACAACCCGCAGATGCAACTGCCGGCGCGCGCGCCCGATGAGCACCTGACGGCGACCGCTACCGAGATGCGCGGGCAGCTTGGCGGCTAGACGCCGAAGGGGTTTTCAACCCCCGACCTCATGTTGAGCCCGTCGAAATATGGTCCAGAGCGCACTGGAGCATCCTTCGACAAGCTCGAGGCATGAGGTTTCAACAGGCTCGAAGTATGGGCCTCACTCTTCCCCCTCAGCGCCCGCGATAGGGCGCGACGCCCTGGTCGGGCAGCCACAGGCCCGCTGGCGGGCTGCCCGTCTGCCAGAACACGTCGATCGGGATGCCGCCGCGCGGATACCAGTAGCCGCCGATGCGGAACCATTCCGGCGCGAGCAGTTCCACGAGCCGCTTGCCGATGCCGATGGTGCAATCCTCATGGAAAGCGCCGTGATTCCTGAAGCTTGCCAGGAAAATCTTGAGCGATTTCGATTCGAGCAGCCACGCGCCCGGCAGGTAGTCGATGACCAGGATGCCGAAATCCGGCTGGCCGGTGACCGGGCACAGCGAGGTGAATTCCGGGCAGGTGAAGCGCGCGAGATATTGCGTGCCGGCATGCGGGTTGGGCACGCGGTCGAGCACGGCCTCTTCGGGGCTGGCTGGCTGGCTTGTGGCTTTGCCGAGCTGCAATGTTTCGATCATGGCGATCAGGCCTCATAATAATCGGGTTGCCGGGCTTTTCGCCCGTAACGCCGGTTGCTACAAGCCCGGTCAGCGTTTCCCGTCCACCGATCCAGCCCTGCCGGAGCCCGCCATGACCGCCATTGTCGATATCATCGCCCGCGAAATTCTCGACAGCCGGGGCAATCCGACCGTCGAGGTCGATGTGATCCTGGAAGATGGCGCCTTTGGCCGCGCGGCGGTGCCGTCCGGCGCCTCGACCGGCGCGCATGAGGCGGTGGAACTGCGCGACGGCGACAAGAAGCGCTATGGCGGCAAGGGCGTGCTGAAGGCGGTTGCCAATGCGGCCGGCGAGATCCTCGAGCATGTCGGCGGCATGGATGCCGAGGATCAGACGGCGATCGACGCGGCGATGTGTGCGCTCGACGGCACGCCGAACAAAAGCCGGCTTGGCGCCAACGCTATCCTCGGCGTGTCGCTGGCCACCGCGAAGGCTGCCGCCGAATCGCGCGGCCTGCCGCTGTATCGTTATGTCGGCGGCACACAGGCGCGCGTGCTGCCGGTGCCAATGATGAACATCATCAATGGCGGCGTGCATGCCGACAATCCGATCGACATCCAGGAATTCATGATCATGCCGGCCGGTGCGCCGCGCTTTTCCGAGGCGCTGCGCTGGGGCGCGGAAGTGTTCCACACCTTGAAGCAGGCGCTGCACAAGGCCGGCCACAACACCAATGTCGGCGACGAGGGCGGCTTCGCGCCGAACCTGCCGAGCGCGCCGGCAGCGCTCGATTTCATCATGCAGGCGATCGACAAGGCCGGCTACAAGGCCGGCAAGGACATCTTCATCGCGCTCGATCCGGCCTCGAGCGAGTTCTTCAAGAAGGGCAAATACGATTATGCCGGCGAGGGCGTGGTGCGCTCGATCGACGAGCAGGTCGCCTATCTCGCCAAGCTCACAGCCGATTATCCGATCATCTCGATCGAGGACGGCATGGCCGAGGACGATTGGGAGGGCTGGAAGAAGCTTACCGACGCAATCGGCGCCAAGTGCCAGCTCGTCGGCGACGACCTGTTCGTGACCAACGTGAAGCGCCTCGATCAGGGTATCAAGACGGCGACCGCCAACTCGATCCTGATCAAGGTCAACCAGATCGGCACGCTGACCGAATCCTTCGATGCCATCGCCATGGCGCAACGCGCCGGCTACACGGCGGTGATGTCGCACCGCTCGGGCGAGACCGAGGATTACACCATCGCCGACCTGGCGGTCGCCTCGAATTGCGGGCAGATCAAGACCGGCTCGATGGCGCGCTCCGACCGGTTGACCAAGTATAACCAGCTCCTGCGTATCGAGCAGGAACTCGGCGACCAGGCGCAATATGCCGGCATGTCGGTGGTGAAGGGGCGCTGAAGCAGCGCTTAGTGTCATTCCGGCGCAGGCGGGAATCCAGAGGCCGAGGCGCCAACGACTCTTGGATTCCCGATCGCGCTGAAGCGCGTCGGGAATGACACTGGTGACGGTGAGCCTTTCCGAAGCGGGATCGGCCGGTCAAGCCGGCCGATGAAGGCGAGAGCAGCCTGCAGAACTGTCCCCCGTCATGGCCGGGCTCGACCCGGCCATCCCGATACGAAATGCGATATCGGTGGGTCCCGGCTCAAGGCCGGGATAAGACCGTTGCGGCAACACCGTCTTGTGCCGGGCTTGACCCGGCACCCAGCAGCTATGCCACCACGAGCGGGTTGGAGGGCAGGGGCGCGCCGGTGAGCACACGCTCGCCGGCAAGCCGGACGCGCCTGGAGGCGACGCGCATCAGGGCGAGCGGATAGATGACGTGCTCCTGGGCCAGCACGCGGGCGCTAAGCGTTGCTTCCGTGTCGTCATCGGCGACCGGCACCGCGGCCTGCGCGATGATCGGACCGGCATCCATTTCAGGCACGACGAAATGCACCGTGCAGCCGTGGATCCTGACGCCGGCCGCGAGCGCGCGGGCATGGGTATCGAGCCCCTTGAAGCTCGGCAGCAGGGCCGGGTGAATGTTGAGCATGCGGCCGTGCCACCGATTGACGAAGCCCGGCGTCAGCAGGCGCAGGAAGCCGGCGAGGCAGACGATATCGATCTGCGCCCGCTCCAGTTCCGCCTGCATGGCGGCATCGAAGGCGTCGCGGGTCGGGTAGGCGCGGTGCTCGATCACGCTCGTGGCGATGCCGGCGGCCTTGGCGCGCTCCAGCCCGCCGGCTTGCGGCTTGTTGGCGATGACCAGCACGATCTCGGCCGGATAGTCGGGGGCACGCGCCGCCTCGATCAGCGAGACCATGTTGGAGCCGCGCCCTGAGATCAGCACGGCGACGCGTTTGCGGCTCATAGTGCCAGTGCGCCGCGATAAACCACGGGCTCGCCGTCGCGGTGCACGATTTCGCCAATGCGGGTGGCGGGCGCGCCGGCTGCCGCCAGCGCCGCCATCACTTGATCGGCGGCATCAGGCGCAACCAATGCGATCATGCCGATGCCGCAGTTGAAGGTGCGCAGCATCTCGCGCTCCGGCACGCCACCAGCTTGCGAGAGCCAGCCGAATACCGGCGGCGGCTTGACCGCATCGAGATCGACGGAAGCGGCCAGCGTCTCGGGGAGCACGCGCGGGATGTTGTCGGTGAAGCCGCCGCCGGTGATATGGGCGAGCGCCTTGATGGCGCCGGGGGCGGCCTTCAGGCTTGCCAGCAACGGCTTGACGTAGATGCGCGTCGGGGCAAGCAGCGCCGCGCCAAGCTTTTCATCGGGCGCGAACGGGGCCGGGGCCTGCCAGTCCAGCCCGGCGCGCTCGACGATCTTGCGCACCAGCGAGAAGCCGTTGGAGTGCACGCCGGAGGAGGCGAGGCCGAGTAGCACGTCGCCCTCGGCAATCGCGCTACGCTTCGGCAGGATGTCGCCGCGCTCGACGGCACCGACGGCGAAGCCCGCGAGGTCATAGTCGCCATCGGCATACATGCCGGGCATTTCCGCCGTCTCGCCACCGATCAGCGCGCAGCCGGCATCCTTGCAGCCCTCGGCGATGCCGCGCACGACCTCGACGGCGACGCCGGGCTCGAGCTTGCCGGTGGCGAAATAATCGAGGAAGAACAGCGGCTCCGCGCCCTGAACCACGAGATCGTTGACCGACATCGCCACCAGGTCGATGCCGACGGTGTGGTGGATGCCGCTCTCGATGGCGACTTTCAGCTTGGTGCCGACGCCGTCATTGGCCGCGACGAGCACGGGATCGCGATAGCCGACCGCCTTCAGGTCGAACAGGCCGCCGAAGCCGCCGATCTCGGCATCGGCGCCCGGGCGGCGCGTCGCCCGGACGAGCGGCTTGATCGCCTCGACCATGGCGTTGCCGGCATCGATATCGACACCCGCATCGGCATAGGTTAGGCCATTCCGCCGCTTATTGTCCGGTGCTTGAACCATGATTACCTCTTCAACACGCCTGCCGCGCGCGCAGGATGGCAAATAGGTACATGATACCTATGTCAATGTGCATCTGAGCCGGTAAAGCCCGCGCAGGCAGATGGCAAGCGCGAAGGGCGGCTCGCCACTCGCCGGCCACAATTTCCACTGCTAGTCTTACAAGGTTTCAGCAGCACCGGCCCATGAACATCCCGAACCTTCTGACCGTTGCCCGGTTCTGCCTCGTTCCCGTCGTGGTCTATATGATCGGGCAGGGGCAATGGACGCTGGCCTTCGCGGTTTTCGTGATCGCGGGACTGACCGATGCCGTCGATGGCTTCATCGCGCGCAAGTTCGACCAGCGCACGGTGCTCGGCGCCTATCTCGATCCGCTGGCCGACAAGGCGTTGCTGGTGTCGATCTACGTGACGCTGGCGGTCGGCGGGGTGATCCCGTCCTGGCTGGCGATCCTGGTGGTGTCGCGCGACGTGATGATCCTGGGGGCGGTGATGGTATCGTGGCTGCTTGACAACCCGGTCGAGATCAATCCGCTTTATGTCAGCAAGGCCAACACCTTCGCGCAGATCGCTTTCGCGGCGGTGGCGCTCGGCTCGAACGCCTTCAATATCGAGCTGGGGCGCGGGCTGATGGTTCTGGCACTGGTGACGGGGGCCTTGACGGTTGTCTCCACTGGTGCCTATCTCGGCCTGTGGTTCCGCCATATGGCGGCAAATGACGCCTGAGGCTGCGCACGAGGGCGGACAATGAGCTTATCCCGACAAATCGCTTTCTGGGTCGCGGGGCTGGCGGTCATCATTGGCCTGGTCTTCCTGCTGCACGATATGCTGCTGCCGTTCGTGGCTGGGCTGATCATCGCCTATTTCCTCGATCCGCTGGCGCGCAGGCTCGAACGGCTCGGCCTCGGGCGTCTCGGCGCGGCGACGGCGATCGTGATCATCGGGCTGCTCGTCACGATGCTCGGCAGCCTGCTGGTGTTTCCGCTGCTCGGCAACCAGCTGGCCGGCTTTGTCGAAAAGCTGCCGGATACGGTGCGCCGCCTGCAGGCGCTGGTGGCGGAGCATGGCGGGCCGTTGCTGGAGCGCTTCGGCGGCCAGGCGGCGATCGCCGATATCCAGAAGTCGCTCGGCGACATCCTCTCGCAGGGCGCCGGTTGGATCGGCAAGGCCCTGTCCTCGCTGTGGAGCGGCGGGCAGGCGCTGTTCGGCATCGTCTCACTGTTCGTGGTCGCCCCGGTCGTCGCCTTCTACATGCTGCTCGACTGGGATTCGATGATCGCCAAGGTCGATAGCTGGCTGCCGCGCACGCATGCTGAGACGATCCGCGGCATCATGCGCGACATGGACCGGGCCATTGCCGGCTTCGTGCGCGGCCAGGCGCTGGTCTGCCTGCTGCTCGGCACCTATTACGCGATCGGCCTGTCGCTCACGGGGTTGAATTTCGCCCTGCTGATCGGCTTCGCGGCCGGGGTGCTCAGCTTCATTCCGTTTGTCGGCTCGATCACCGGGCTGGTCGTCGCGCTGACCGTGGCCATCGTGCAGTTCTGGCCCGACTGGACGATGATCGCGGCGGTGCTGGCGGTGTTCTTCTCGGGGCAGTTCATCGAGGGCAATATCCTGTCGCCCAAGCTGGTCGGCGAATCCGTCGGCCTGCATCCGGTCTGGCTGATGTTCGCGCTCGTCGCCTTCGGCTCGCTGTTCGGCTTTGTCGGCCTGTTGCTGGCGGTGCCGCTGGCGGCCGCGATCGGCGTGCTGGTGCGCTTCGCGCTGAAGCAGTATCTCGCGAGCCCGCTCTACGACCCGGCCCTCGCCGAACCGCCGCCCGGCGGCAAGACGCCGCGATGACCGGCGCGCGGCAACTGCCGCTCGACCTGCCGGTGACGCCGCGCTACGGCGAGGAGGATTTCCTCATCGGCTCCTGCAACGACGCCGCCTATCGCTTCCTCGATGCTTGGCCGGACTGGCCGGAGCGCTTCACCCTGCTCACCGGGCCGGCCGGCAGCGGCAAGAGCCATATGGCGGCGATCTTCGCCGCCCATGGCAAGGGCGTCGTGCGCGATGCGGCGACGCTCGAACTCGCCCTGCTGCCGCGCCTCGTCGAGAGCCCGGTGATCGTCGTGGAGGATGCCGACCGGCACCGGTCGCCGGAAGACGTGCTGTTCCACCTGATGAACCTGGCGCGCGAATCCGGTACCGCCCTGCTGTTCACGGCGCGCGCGCCTCTCTCGGCCTGGGGGCTCGGCCTTGCCGACCTGCATTCGCGGCTCAGGCTCGCCACCACCATCGCCATCGCGCCGCCGGACGATGCACTGCTCAGGGCCGTGCTGGTCAAGCTGTTCGCGGATCGCCAGATCATCATCGACACGCAACTGATCGAATATCTGGCGACGCGGATCGAGCGCTCCTTTGCCGCCTGTCGCGACATCGTCGCGGCGCTCGACAGCGAGGCTCTCGCCCGCGGCCGCCGGCCGAACCGGGTGCTGGCGGCCGAGCTGTTGAGCCGGATGGAGACCAGCACGCAGGATTGAGCGGGCGCTTTACATCTTCGTACGTGCCTTTTCGTCGTGCTGTCGTCACACTGGCGCGGGATGACGGCGCGGGTGTGGAGAGCGAATCAGTGGCCAGACGTGCGAGCGCGAAAACGACCGGGTCGGAACAGGTGGCGGCGGAAGCGTTGCCCGATCTCAGCACCGATCCGCGACGCTTCACCAACCGCGAACTGTCCTGGCTCGAATTCAACCAGCGCGTGATGGAGGAAGCCTCCAACGCCTCGCACCCCTTGCTGGAGCAGCTTCGCTTCCTGTCGATCTCGGCGAGCAATCTCGACGAGTTCTTCATGGTGCGCGTCTCGGGGCTGGTCGAGCAGTTGCGCGCCGGCGTGATCACGCCATCCGATGACGGGCTGACGCCGGCCGAGCAGTTGCAGAAGATTTCCGAGCGCGTCACCGAACTGACCACCGACCAGCAGCGCTGCTGGCTCTCCATGCGCGGCATGCTGCACGAGGCCGGCATCGAACTGGTGACGGGAGGCGATCTCAACGAGCACGAGATGCGCTGGCTCGAGGATTATTTCCTCAACGACGTGTTCCCGATGCTGACGCCGATGGCGATCGATCCGGCGCATCCGTTCCCGTTCATCGCCAATCTCGGCTTCTCGATCACGCTAGCGCTGTTCAACCCGGCCGATAACCGGCAGCTCAATGCGCTGGTGCGCGTGCCGGGCAAGACCAACCGTTTCATCCGCCTGCCGGATTTCACCGAGAGCGGCAAGCAGCGCTTCGTGGCGCTGGAACAGTGCATCGTGCTGTTCATCCACCGCCTGTTCCCGAATTATCTCGTGCGCGGACAGGGCTCGTTCCGGGTCATCCGCGACAGCGACGTCGAGATCGAGGAAGAGGCCGAGGACCTGGTGCGCGTCTTCGAGACGATGCTGAAGCAGCGCCGGCGCGGCAATGTCATCCGGCTCGAGATCGAGGCCGGCATGCCGGAGGGCCTGCGCGCCTTCGTCGAGGCGCGGCTCAAGATCCACCCGGACGAGGTGTTCGTCGTCGATGGCATGCTGGCGCTCAACGAGTTGTCGCAACTCGTCGGGCTCGATCGGCCGGACCTGAAATTCCCGCCCTACACGCCGCGCTTCCCCGAACGCATCCGCGAGCATGCCGGCGATTGTTTCGCCGCCATCAAGCAGAAGGACATCGTCGTCCACCACCCGTATGAATCGTTCGACGTGGTGGTGAACTTCCTGCAACAGGCGGCGCGTGACCCCAACGTCGTCGCCGTCAAGCAGACGCTGTATCGCACCTCCGCCAACAGCCCGATCGTCAAGGCGCTGATCGAGGCGGCGGAGGCCGGCAAATCCGTCACGGCGCTGGTCGAGTTGAAGGCGCGCTTCGACGAGGAGGCCAATATCCGCTGGTCGCGCGATCTCGAGCGCGCCGGTGTGCAGGTGGTGTTCGGCTTCATCGAGTTGAAGACGCATGCCAAGCTGTCGATGGTGGTGCGCCGGGAGCTTGGCCAACTCGTGACCTATTGCCATACCGGTACCGGCAATTATCACCCGGTCACGGCGCGCATCTATACCGACCTGTCGTTCTTCTCCGCCGATCCGGTGATCGGGCGCGACGTGGCGCGCATCTTCAATTTCATCACCGGCTATGCCGAGCCGGACGGGCTCGAGCGCCTCGCGGTGTCGCCGGTCTCGGCCAAGAGCCGGCTGTTGCAGCATATCGCGGAAGAAATCGCGCATGCGCGCGCCGGGCGGCCGGCGGCGATCTGGGGCAAGTGCAATGCGCTTGTCGATCCGGTGATCATCGATGCGCTCTACGCGGCGAGCCAGGCCGGCGTGCAGATCGATTTCATCGTGCGTGGCATCTGCTGCCTGCGCCCCGAAGTGCCGGGCCTGTCGGATAATATCCGTGTCAAATCAATCGTCGGGCGTTTTCTCGAACACTCGCGCATCTATGCGTTCGGCAATGGCCACGGCCTGCCGCATCCGAAGGCGCATCTCTATATCAGCTCGGCCGACCTGATGCCGCGCAACCTCGACCGGCGCGTCGAGGCGCTGGTGCCGATCCTCAACCCGACCGTGCATGAGCAGGTGCTCGACCAGATCATGGTGGCCAACCTGATTGACAACGAGCAGAGCTGGCGCCTATTGCCGGACGGTCGCAGCGAGCGCATCGTCCCTCCCGAGACTGAGGAACGGTTCAACGCGCATCGTTATTTCATGACCAATCCGAGCCTGTCGGGACGTGGAAAGTCGCTTAAAGAATCCAGCCCCCGCTCTCTCCTCAGGCGTCGCTCCGGCCGCTGAGCCGGGCGAACAGGCCATGCTGGCGCCGGGCCGGCTGGCGCTCGGGGCGCCGCTCGGCGTGATCGATATCGGCTCCAACTCGGTCCGTCTCGTCGCCTATGAGGGCTTGAGCCGGGCGCTGACGCCGATCTTCAACGACAAGGTCATGGCCGGGCTCGGCCGTGGCGTCGCCTCCACCGGCCTGCTGCCGGCCGAGGGCATGGCGCAGGCGCTCGGCGCCATGAAGCGCTTCCGCGCGCTATGCGATTCCATGCAGCTCGGCCGCGTCTTCGTGCTGGCGACCGCCGCCGCGCGCGATGCGCGCAACGGTCCGGCGTTTCTCGAGGAAGCCAGCCAGATCATCGGGCGGCCGATCGAACAGCTGTCGGGCGCGCGCGAAGCCTATCTCTCGGCCAAGGGCGTCATCGCCGGCGTGCATCAGGCCAAGGGGCTGGTCGGCGATCTTGGCGGCGGCAGCCTCGAACTGATCGAGATCGGCCGTGGCACGGTCGGCGAGGGCGTCAGCCTCAAGCTTGGCGGGCTGGCGTTGCAGGATGCCTCGGAGCGTTCGCCCAAGAAGGCGGTCAAGATCGTGCGCGATGCGCTTGCCGGCCTGCCGTTGCTGGCGCGCGCCGCCAACGGGCCGTTCTTCGCCGTCGGCGGCACCTGGCGCGCGCTTGCCAACCTGCACATGGCGCAGACTGGCTATCCGCTGCACGTCATGCATGGCTACGAAATCCCGGCGCGCGAGGCGATCGCCTTCTGCCAACTGATCCAGAAGGGGCCGCTGGAGGCGTTGCCGGCGATCTCCAGCGTGTCGTCGAGCCGGCGCCCGCTGCTCGCCTATGGCGCGCTGGTGCTGGAACAGGTGCTGCGCCGCACCAACGCCGCCACCGTGGTGATCTCGGCGCTCGGCGTGCGCGAGGGGCTGCTCTACGAGCAGCTTTCGCCTGACGAGCAGGCGAGCGATCCGCTGCTGCGCGCGGCCGCCGATCTCAACATCCTGCGCTCGCGCTCGCCCCGGCACGGCGAAGACCTGTCGGCCTGGGTCGATGCCTTCATGCGCTCCTGCGACATGCCGGAAAGCGAGGACGACATCCGGCTGCGCACGGCGGCGTGCCTGCTGGCCGATATCGGCTGGCGCGCGCATCCCGATTATCGCGGCGAGCAGAGCGTCAACATCATCGCGCATGCCGCCTTCGTCGGCATCGACCACCCCGGCCGGGCCTTCCTGGCGCTGGCGGTGTGCTTCCGCCATGTCGGCCTCGGCGATGCGGATATCAGCCCGCGCCTCAAGCAACTGGCAAGCGAGCACCACCTGCGCCGGGCACGGCTGCTCGCGGGCCTGATGCGCGTCGCCTATCCGATCTCGGCCGCGATGCCGGGCATCCTGCCGCGCGTGCCGCTGCTGATCCGCGGCCGGCAGATCGTGCTGACCTTCCCCAAGGATCTGGCGGCACTGTCGAGCGACCGCATCTTCAACCGCCTGCGCCAGCTCGGAAAGCTGCTGGCGCGCGACATCGCCATCGAGATCGCCTGAGGGAGCGGCGGTTGCGGGGTGGTGCTTTTCCGAAGCGGGATCGGCGGATCAAGTCCGCCGATGACGGCTGAGGGTGCGAAAGCCGCGTATCAGCTTCCTCCGCCGTCATGGCCGGGCTTGATGGCCGAGGCGAGCCGCAACCTCTGTCATTCCCGCGCAGGCGGGAATCCAGAGCCAAAAGCGCCTGCGGCCCCTGGATTCCCGATCACGCTGACGCGCGTCGGGAATGACACTGCAGGCTCACGCCATCCTTGTCACCACGCGGCCTTTCTCGACGCCGAGCGTCAGGCGGCCTTCCTTGAGGGCGATGGCCTGCTCACCGAACAATTCGCGCCGCCAGCCGCGCAGCACGGCGCGATCGTCGGCGTGATCGGTGGCGATCGCTTCGAGATCGTCGACGGAGGCGATGATCTTGGCGGCGACGCCCTTGTGCTCGGATGTGGCCTGCAACAGCACCTTGAGCAGTTGCACGGTGGCGCCGGCGCTGGAATTGGAGCGCTCCTTGTGCATCGCCGGCAGGCCGGCGGGATCGCGCGCCAGGCCGGCCTCGACGGCGGCGAGGATATCGGCCCCGACCCTTGAACGCTCGAAGCCTTGCGGGATGGTGCGCAGCCGGCCGAGTTCCTCCACCGTTCGCGGCGCGGCGAGCGCGACCTCGCCGACGGCCTCGTCCTTGAGCACCCGGGAGCGCGGCACGTCGCGGCTCTGCGCCTCGCGTTCGCGCCAGGCGGCGACCTCGATCAGCACGGCGAGGTCGCGCGGTTTGCGGATGCGCGTCTTGAGCCGTTCCCAGGCGCGTTCCGGCGGCTGGCGATAGGTATCGGGCGAGGTCAGGATCGACATTTCCTCGCCGAGCCAGTCGAGCCGGCCGTTCTTTTCGAGCTTGGCGAGCAGCTTGACGTAGACGGTGCGCAGATGCGTTACGTCGGCGATGGCGTATTCGAGTTGCGCCGGCGACAGCGGGCGGCGCGACCAGTCGGTAAAGCGCGACGACTTGTCGATATGGGCGCCGGCGAGACTGCCGGCGAGTTGCTCGTAGGAGACCTGATCGCCGAAGCCGCACACCATCGCCGCGACCTGCGTATCGAACAGCGGCGCCGCGACGAAACCGCCGAGGTGCCAGATGATCTCGAGGTCCTGCCGGGCGGCGTGGAACACCTTGACCACCTTGGGATCGCGCATCAGGTCGAAGAACGGCGCGAGGTCGATGTCGGGCGCCAGCGCATCGACGGCGACCGCTTCCGCCTCGCTCGCCAGTTGCACGACGCAGAGCTTCGGCCAGAAGGTCGTCTCGCGCAGGAATTCGGTATCGACGGTCACGAAGGCATGGCTGGCGAGGCGTTGGCAAACGGCGGCGAGATCGGAGGTCGAAGCAATCAGGTCCATGGTACAAATGCCGTGTTGGTGAAATGCAGGCCCGGCAATGCGGGAACGGGGCGGGAGGGTGGCGCTCTAATCGAGCTTGATGTCGAAGCCGCGCTTGACGGCTGGGCGCGCCATCAGCGCGTCGTACCAGCGGCCGACATGCGGATAATCGGCAAGGTCGACCTTGTGGCGCTCATGCCGCCACGCCCAGCCGAGAATCGCGAAATCCGCCACGGAGAGCGCGCCCGCCACGAATTCGTGGTCGGCCAGCCGTCTGTCCAGCACGCCATAGAGGCGGCGCGTCTCCCGGCTGTAGCGCTCCAG
Organism: uncultured Alphaproteobacteria bacterium; assembly: GCA_937988775.1. GTDB lineage: Bacteria > Pseudomonadota > Alphaproteobacteria > Rhizobiales > Beijerinckiaceae > CALKHP01. Next base: position 107,682 of record CALKHP010000050.1, on the reverse strand, counting down.
CCCGTAGCGCCGGTCCTGTTCGTTCTGCACCGCCAGGAAGTGATGCACCTGGCCCGGCATCGGCCCGAAGCCGCCCATCTGCCACATCAGCCATTCCAGCACCGGCACGCGCTCGCGCAGCGACGAAGGCAGGAATTTGCCGGTTTTCTCGCCGAGATAGAGCAGGATCGCGCCCGATTCGAAAATGCTGATCGGCTTGCCGCCCGGCCCCTCGGGATCGACGATGGCCGGAATCTTGTTGTTCGGACTGATGGCGAGGAAATCCGGCGCGAATTGTTCGTCTTTCGAGATGTTGACCGGGTGAACGGTGTAGGGCAGGCCCATTTCCTCGAGCGCGATGCTGATCTTGCGGCCGTTTGGCGTGTTCCAGGCATAGAAGGCGATGGCCATGCGGCGTTTCCTCGGAATGTGGCGGCTGCTGTGGCAGAGGCTGGCGATTTTCCCGACAATAGGCGTCTGATGGCGCTTCGGCCATCCTCGAAATAGCCGTATTTGGTTGAAGGCGGATGCGCATGCGCCTTGACAAACCGGCCTCGGGCAAGGCTTCTCCGGCCTGTCGAAATCAGGCGTCGCCTTCATCACGGAGGCGCGCCGCGTTTATTCCGGTCCAGTCATGCATCGCTACCGTTCACAAACCTGCGGAGAACTCCGCGACAGCCATATAGGGCAGGAGGCGCGGCTTTCCGGCTGGTGCCACCGCATCCGTGACCATGGCGGCGTGCTGTTCATCGACCTGCGCGACCATTACGGGCTGACGCAGATCGTCGTCGATCCCGACAGCCCCGCTTTCGGCGATGCCGAGAAGGTGCGCTCGGAATGGGTGGTGCGCGTCGATGGCAAGGTGCGCCAGCGCCCGGCCGGCACCGAGAACGCCAACCTTCCGACCGGCGCGATCGAACTGTTCGTGACCGAGCTTGAAGTGCTTGGCCCGGCGGCCGAACTGCCGCTGCCGGTGTTCGGCGATCAGGACTATCCGGAAGAGACGCGGCTGAAATACCGCTTCCTCGACCTGCGTCGCGAGAAGCTGCACAACAACCTGATGACGCGCGGCGCGGTGATCGACAGCATGCGCCGGCGCATGAAGGACAAGGGTTTCTTCGAGTTCCAGACGCCGATCCTGACCGCTTCCTCGCCCGAAGGCGCGCGCGATTTCCTGGTTCCCTCGCGGCTGCATCCGGGCAAGTTCTACGCGCTGCCGCAGGCGCCGCAGCAGTACAAGCAGCTGATCATGATGGCGGGGTTCGACCGCTACTTCCAGATCGCGCCATGTTTTCGCGATGAGGACCCGCGCGCCGACCGGCTGCCTGGCGAGTTCTACCAGCTCGACCTCGAAATGAGCTTCGTCGAGCAGGAAGACGTGTTCGCGGCGATGGAGCCGGTGATCACCGGCGTGTTCGAGGAATTCGGCGGCGGCCGCCCCGTGACGCAGAAATGGCCGCGCATTCCCTATGCCGAGGCGATGCGCAAATACGGTTCCGACAAGCCGGACCTGCGCAACCCGATCGAGATGCAGGACGTTTCGGAGCATTTCCGCGGCTCCGGCTTCAAGGTGTTCGCGCGCATCCTCGAGGATGCCAAATGCCAGGTCTGGGCCATTCCAGCGCCGGGCGGCGGCTCACGCGCCTTCTGCGACCGCATGAACTCGTGGGCGCAGGGCGAGGGCCAGCCCGGCCTCGGCTATATGTTCTGGCGCGAGGGCGCGGCGGCCGGTCCGATCGCCAACAATATCGGCGCCGAACGCAACGCCGCCATTGCCGGCCAGCTTGGCCTCAAGGACGGCGATGCCTGCTTCTTCGTGGCCGGCGATCCGGACAAGTTCGCAAGGTTTGCAGGCAGCGCCCGTAACAAGGTCGGCTTCGACCTCAAGCTGGTCGACGAGAACCGGTTCGAATTCGCCTGGATCGTCGATTTCCCGATGTATGAGTGGAACGATGACGAGAAGAAGGTCGACTTCTCGCACAACCCGTTCTCAATGCCGCAGGGCGGGCTCGAGGCGCTGAACAGCGGCGACCCGCTCAAGCTCAAGGCGTTCCAGTACGATATCGCCTGCAACGGTTTCGAACTGGCGTCGGGTGGCATCCGCAACCATCGCCCCGAGGCCATGGTCAAGGCGTTCGAGATCGCCGGCTATGGCGAGGAGACGGTGATCGAGCGCTTCGGCGGCATGTATCGCGCCTTCCAGTATGGCGCGCCGCCCCATGGCGGCATGGCGGCCGGCGTCGACCGCATCGTCATGCTGCTGTGCGATGCGACCAACCTGCGCGAGATATCGCTGTTCCCGATGAACCAGCAGGCGCTCGACGTGCTGATGGGCGCGCCGTCCGAACCCTCGACCAAGCAGCTGCGCGAATTGCATATTCGCCTCAATCCGCCACAGAAATGAACCCCGGCGGCGCGACGGATACGCCGCGCATCGCCGTCGTCATGCCGCGCGGCATGTCGTTCGGGCCGGGCCGCGCCTCCTCGATCGACCTGTGCGCGCATGATTTCATCCGCCACAGCCGCTACCGTGCCACGACGACGGTGTTCGCGGATGAACTGGCGCAGCCTTATGAGGGGCTTGGTGTCGACTTGATTCCGGGCCGCCTCGCGCGCTCGCATATCATGCGCCTGATCTGGCTGCGCCAGCGGCTGAGCCGGGCAAGGCCCGCGCTCGTCGTGGTGCACCAGCACCTGCCGACGGCGGCGTGGCTGGCAAGGCTGTTGCCCGGCGTGCCGGTGCTGCTGCATGCGCATAATTTCCTGAAGGCTAAGGCCGGCCGGTCGCATCGCGCGCGGCTCAGGCAGATGCAGCGTTTCGCGCGGCTGATCTGCGTCAGCGATGCGGTGCGCGAAACGCTCGCGCGCGACTATCCCGAAATCACCGCCACGGTGACGGTGCATAACGGGCTCGACATCGGCGCGTGGCGGCCCGAACCGGCTCGCGAGAACATCGTGTTGCTGGTGGGGCGCGCCGCACCCGCCAAGGGCGTGCGCGAGGCGGTGAGCGCGATGCAGGGCGTGCTGGCGCGCCACCATGACTGGCGCGGCCTCGTCATCCTGAGCGAGCGCCAGGCGGAACAGGCGTTCAGCGCCGGCATCGAAGCGCTGGTTGCCGAGACGCCGGATCGCATCGCGCTACGCTGGCAGCGGCCGTTTGCCGAGATCAAGCGCGCCAACGAGACGGCCGCGATCGCGCTGGTGCCTTCGGTCTGGCCAGAGCCTTATGGCCGCACGGCGCTCGAGGCTCATGCCGGCGGCGCGGCGCTGATTTCCTCCGGCACCGGGGGCTTGCGCGAGGTCAGCGGCGAGGCGGCCTGCTTCCTGCCGAAAGTCGATGTGCCGCACCTGACGAGCGCGATCGAGGCGCTGATCCGCGACGCCGCGGCGCGCGCGCGGCTTGCGGCAGCCGGGCTGGAGCGCGCCCGGCAATTCGATCTTGCGACCGTCAGCGGGCGGCTCGATGCCGTCTATGACGATGTTCTCGCCCAGCGAAAGGCTTGACGACTATGGCGAACGCCGTGTGCGTGTTCTGCGACGACAATTATTTTCCCGTCGCGGATATCCTCTGTCGGCAACTGGCGGCGGAGGAGGGGCGCAATTTCGATGTCGTGCTGTTCCTCGAAAGCAAGCAGGCCAAGGTGCCTGCCGGCAAGCGGCCGTTCGAGGTTCGCGTCATCGACATGGATGCGCTGATCCCGGCCAACACCCAGTTCACGACGCGGATTTCGCGCGCCGCCTATAACCGGCTGTTCATGGGGCAGTTGCTCGATGAGCGTTACAAGCGCGCGCTCTATCTTGATTGCGATATCTCGGTGTGGGGGCCGGTCTCGGCCCTGTTCGATCTCGATCTCGGCGGTGCGCCGCTCGCAGCGGTGCAGGATTGCAACTTCGTCAAGCAGCCATCGGCCGAACTACAGCAGCGCTGGCACGACTACCTTGCCTCGGTCGAAATTAGCAACGGCGGGCATTACTTCAATTCCGGCGTGCTGCTCGCCGATCTCGATGCGTGGCGCGCGCGCGACATGCGCGGACTGATGGCGGGCTATATCGCGCGTCACGGCGCGCGCATGACCGGCATGGACCAGGATACGCTCAACTACATCTTCCAGGGCGAATGGGCGGAACTGTCGCCGCGCTGGAACTTCCAACTTCTGTGGTCCGGCTTCGGGCTGGAACAGCTCATCGACGCGCGCATCTTCCACTATGTCGATAATTTCAAGCCGTGGCACGACCTGGTCTTCACCTGGGGACACGAGCATGTCGCCGATTTCGGCGACCGTTTCCAGGGCGCTTCATGGCCGGATTTCGTGCTCAAGGCGCGTCGGCGCGACCATTACAAACGCTTCGCCAAATGGCGCACCCGGCAGGCGCTGCGCTGGTTCCCGCTCGTCGGCCAGCGCTTCGAACGCGAGAACAAGCGGCGCCGGCAGTATCGCGACCTGACCATCGCCCATGTTTCGCAGGCGCTTGACGAGGGCCGCTATCTCGACGTGCGCGCCGGGCTGACCGCGATCGATCCGGCCGCCCTGGCGGCGCTCAAGGGCAACAAGGTGCGCGAAATCTAAGGGCCACCAAGCTGTGTGGCGACGACCGATTCGCACACCGCATCGAAGCGCGCGGCGCAGGTTCGGATGTCGTGCATTTGGGCACGGGCGACGGACAGCGCCTGCAAGCGCGCCAGTTCGTCCGGCGCCGCGATCAGGCTTTCCGTGGCGCGCGCGATGGCCGCTTCCGATACCGTGTCGAGATAGAGCGCGGCGTCGCCGCTGACCTCGCGCAGCGCGCCGGCGCCGGACGAGACCAGCGCCGCGCCGGCGGCATGGGCTTCGAGCGCCGTGCGGCCAAAGCCTTCGCGAACGATCGAGGGCACCAGCACGATGCTGGCGCGGCCGAAGACATCGCTCACCTGATCGAGCGGGGCGTTCTCATGCCAGTCGATGGCGCTCATGACGGGCGCGAGCGCCGCCTTCATGCCGGCGAGAACCGGCGCGTCGCGTTTTGCCGCCGCGAGCAGCAGCGCGGCGCGCCAATCCGGGTGGCGGGCGAGCAGGTCGCGAAGCGCGCCGCTCATCTCGATCACGCCCTTCTCGGAGACGGCGCGCCCGGCAAAGGCGATCAGCTTCTCCTTGGGCGCCGGCTGCCACAGCGTGGTGTCGATGCCGTTCGGCACCACCGCGATGCGCTCCGCCAAGGCGGGGAAGGTCGCGCGCACGTAACGGCCGAGCGATTCGCTGACGCAGACGATGCGCGCCGCGCGGCCATAGAGCCGGCCGTAGCGCCAGCGCTGCCATGGCTTGCTGTAATCCTGCGTCATGCCGTGGCGATGCAGCACGACCGGGATGTCGGGCAGGCAGCGGCTGATGATCGCCGCGCTGCCCGGATGCTGCTCGACGACGATGACATCCGGCGCGCGCTGGCGCAGCGCCGCGGCGAGGCGGCGTGCATAGCGGAATTGCCCCATGGAGGCTGGACGCGCTACGCTGTGGAAGCGCATATCGGGGAACGGATCGGCGACCGGCTCGCCGAGCACCTCGACCTGATCGCGATAGCGGCTGAACTGCGCGAGGTCGCGCACGCAGAGGTCAATGGAGGTCGCGGTTGCCGGGCTGAACGACATGTTGCGCGGCATGACGAAGCAAATTCTCATGCCGGGCCGGGCAGGGGCAATCCCGCTATTGCCTGACGGTGCGAATTCGGGCACGCGGAAGCGACGCTATTGCCGCGCGGGGCGGTGCCGACAGGGGGAATCATGACCGATCCGGTTTCTCAGGACTTGAAGACGGACGCGCTTCTCTACCATCGCAACCCCAGGCCCGGAAAGCTTGAAATTCAGCCAACCAAGCCTTTGGGAAACCAGCGCGATCTGGCATTGGCCTATTCGCCGGGCGTGGCGGCCGCCTGCGAGGCGATCGTCGCCGACGAGGCCGAGGCGGCGACGATGACCGCGCGCCAGAACCTCGTCGCGGTGATCACCAACGGCACGGCGGTGCTCGGCCTCGGCGATATCGGCCCGCTCGCGTCCAAGCCGGTGATGGAAGGCAAGGCGGTGCTGTTCAAGAAATTCGCCGGCATCGACTGTTTCGATATCGAGCTGAACGAGAAGCGCGTCGAGCAGCTGGTCGAGATCATCTGCGCCATGGAGCCGACCTTCGGCGGCATCAATCTCGAGGATATCAAGGCGCCCGAGTGTTTCGAGATCGAGGCGCAGTGCCGGGAGCGCATGAGCATCCCGGTATTCCATGATGACCAGCACGGCACGGCGATCATCGTCGGCGCGGCGGTCATGAACGCGCTCGAACTCTCCGGCAAGAAGATCGACGAGGTGAAGCTGGTCGCTTCGGGCGCGGGCGCCGCGGCGCTCGCCTGCCTCAACCAGCTCGTCAGCCTCGGCCTGCCACGCGAGAATATCTGGGTCACCGATATCGAGGGCGTCGTGCATGCTGGCCGCAACCAGCTCATGGACCGCTGGAAAGCCGCCTATGCGCGCCAGACCGACAAGCGCACGCTGGCCGAGGTCATCGAGGGTGCCGATATCTTCCTCGGCCTGTCGGCCGCCGGCGTCCTCAAGCCGGAGCTCCTGCAGAAAATGGCGCCGTCGCCGCTGATCCTGGCGCTCGCCAACCCGAATCCGGAGATCATGCCGGACCTCGCCAAGGCCGAGCGCCCCGACGCGATGATTTGCACCGGCCGTTCCGATTATCCCAATCAGGTCAACAACGTCCTGTGCTTTCCTTACATCTTCCGTGGCGCGCTCGACGTTGAGGCGACGGTGATCAACGAGGAGATGAAGCAGGCGGCGGTGCGCGCCATCGCGCGGCTGGCGCATGAGGCGCCTTCCGATGTCGTGTCGCGCGCCTATGGCGGGGAAACGCGCACCTTTGGTGCGGAGTCGCTGATCCCGAGCCCGTTCGATCCGCGCCTGATCCTGCGCATCGCACCGGCGGTGGCGCGCGCCGCCATGGAATCGGGCGTCGCCAAGCGGCCGATCGAGGATTTCGCGGCTTACGAGGAAAAGCTCAGCCGCTTCGTGTTCCGCTCCGGTTTCATCATGCGGCCGCTGTTCAACGCCGCCAAGGCGAGCCCGAAGCGCGTCGTCTATGCCGAGGGCGAGGACGAGCGCGTGCTGCGCGCCGTGCAGGTCGTGCTCGAGGAGGGCATCGCGAGGCCGATCCTGATTGGCCGCCCGGCGGTGATCGAGACGCGTATCCAGCGCTTCGGCCTCGATTTGCAGGCCGGCCGGGATTTCGACCTGATCAACCCGGAAGACGATCCGCGCTACCGCGATTATGTCGCGACCTATTCGGAGGTTGCCGGCCGCCATGGCGTGACGCCGGAACTGGCCCGCACGCTGGTGCGCACCAACGCGACGGTGATCGCGGCGGTTGCCGTGCGGCGCGGCGATGCCGACGCGATGCTATGCGGGCTCGAAGGCCGCTTTCAATCGCGGCTGCACTATATCCGCGACGTGATCGGCCTGAAGCCCGGCGTGCAGGATCTCGCGGCGATGAGCCTGATGATCACCTCGAAGGGCAATTACTTCATCGCCGACACGCATGTGCGCGAGGACCCGACGGCGGAGGAGATCGCCGAGCTTGCCGTGCATTGCGCGGCCCATGTCTCGCGCTTCGGTCTTGAGCCGAAGATCGCACTGATCTCGCATTCGGATTTCGGTTCGGCCGATCTGACGAGCCCGCTCAAGATGCGCAAGGCGCTCGCCATCCTGCGCGAATTGGCGCCCAATCTCGAGGTCGATGGCGAGATGCAGGCGACGACGGCGCTGAGCGAGCTGATCCGCGAGCGTATCCTGCCCGGCTCGCGCCTGACCGGGGTGGCCAACATCCTGATCATGCCGAACCTCGATTCGGCCAATATCGCCTATCAGCTCATCAAGGTGGTGGCCGACGCGCTGCTGGTCGGGCCGATCCTGATCGGCGCGGCGCAGCCGGTGCATGTCATGACGCCGGCCACGACGACGCGCGGCGTGGTCAACATGACGGCGGTCGCGGTGGCCGAGGCGCAGGGCGTGGCGTAGGCGGTGAGGCCGTGCTCTTTTTATCGCGCCCTCATGCTGAGCTTGTCGAAGCATGCTCCAGCGCCCTCTGGAACGTCCTTCGACAAGCTCAGGACGAGGGTTGAGAGTGGTTGAGTTCGCAGCTTGGTCGGTGTTGCAGTTGCCGCGGGTCCCGGGTCAAGCCCGGGGCAAAGCGCCCAGCCTCTACAGCGTGAAACTGGTGCCGCAGCCGCAGGATGCCTTGGCGTTCGGGTTGACGACCTTGAACGACTGGCCGATCAGCTCGTCGACGAAATCGATCTCGGAGCCTTGCAGGAATTGCAGCGAGACCTGATCGATCAGCACGGCGGCATCATCGCGGCGGATGACGATATCGTCCTCGGCAACTTCCGAATCGAAGCCGAACTTGTATTGGAATCCGGAGCAGCCGCCGCCCTCGACGCTGACGCGGAAGAAGGTGCCCTCGGGCTCGCCGGTGAGGATGCGCCCGATGCGCTCCGCCGCGCTGGCGCTCACCGTCACTGAAATCTCATCCGTCGTCGCGCTCATGGTGAGAATGTCCCGGCTGTCTCGAAATCTCGGCAATCTTGCAATATCTGGCGTCTTGCAACGATCGAGCAGTATACCAACACATAGGCGCGAGGGCTTGAGGTTTCAACATGACGATGCCGGGTGAGTTTCCCTATCTGGAGCGGTTGCGTGCGCCTTACGCGGTCGATCCGGCCCAGTCGCGCGGGCGCCTGCACCCGGAGGATGCCTCGCCGACGCGCAACGCCTTCATGCGCGACCGTGACCGCATCATCCATTCGTCGGCCTTCCGGCGCCTCAAGCACAAGACGCAGGTGTTCGTCGCTGACGAGGGCGACCATTTCCGCACCCGCCTGACCCACACCATCGAGGTGGCGCAGATCACGCGTTCGATCGCGCGCGCACTCGGCCTCGACGAGGACCTGTCCGAGGCGCTGGCGCTGGCGCATGATCTCGGCCACACGCCGTTCGGCCATACCGGCGAGGAGGTGCTCGACGCATGCCTGCACGATGTCGGCGGCTTCGACCACAACGCGCAGGCGCTGCGCATCGTCACCCGGCTTGAGCGGCGCTATGCCGCCTATGACGGGCTCAACCTGACCTGGGAGACGATCGAGGGGCTGGTCAAGCATAACGGCCCGCTGCTCGATGCCGACGGCCAGCCGACCGAGCGCTATCGCCGCAACGGCGTGCCGCGCGCCATCCTTGAATTCGATGCGGTGAGCCCGCTGGCGCTCGACAGTTTCGCCAGCGCCGAGGCACAGGTCGCGGCGATTTCCGACGATATCGCCTATAATGCGCATGATATCGACGACGGCTTGCGCGCCCATCTGTTCGAGCTGGCGGATCTGCGCGAGTTGCCGTTCCTCGACGGGCTGCTCGAGGAGATCGACCTGCGCTGGCCGGGGCTCGAGCGCCACCGCGCCATTCACGAGCTCGGCCGCCGGGTCATCACCCGGCTGGTCGAGGATGTCATTCGCGAGAGCCAGGGCCGGCTGCTGGCGGCCGCGCCCGGTTCGGCCGATGCGGTGCGCAGCGCGCGGATGCCGATGATCGGCTTCTCGGCCGCCATGGCCAAGGCCGACCGCGGCATCAAGGGCTTCCTGTTTCCGCACATGTATCGCCATGCCAGCGTCGTCGAGACGCGTCGCCATGCGGCGCAGGTGACGCGCGACCTGTTCGAGCGTTTCATGGCCGAGCCGGACCTGCTTCCCGAGGAGTGGCGTCTGAGCGCCGACGAGCGTAGCGGCGAGGCGGGCAGGGCGCGTCATGCCCGGTGCGTTGCCGACTATATTGCCGGCATGACGGACCGCTACGCCGTGCATGAGCACCGGCGCTTGTTTGACGTCACCCCCGATTTGGGTTAGGCGCGCCGCAGCATCCGGGGCAAGCAACAACCCCGCAAGGTACGATTTTTCATGAATATCTTCGCCGATTTCCAGCAGCGCCTCACGGCTTGCCTTCTCGCGCTCCAGAGCGAGGGCAAGCTGCCTCAGGGGCTCGATTTCTCGCGCGTGGTCGTCGAGCCGACGCGCGATGCCAGCCATGGCGACATGGCGGCCAATGCCGCGATGGTGCTGGCGAAACAGGCGGGCTTACGTCCGCGCGACCTCGCCGAGACCATCGCCACGCGGCTTGCGGCCGAGCCCGGCATTGCCAAAGCCGAGATTGCCGGCCCCGGCTTCATCAACCTGACCCTCGAGCACGCGGTGTTCGCCGATGTGCTGCGCGCGGTGCTCGGCGCCGGCACGGATTACGGCCGCTCGCAGGCGGGCGCCGGCGAGCCGGTCAACATCGAGTATGTCTCGGCCAATCCGACCGGGCCGATGCATGTCGGCCATTGCCGGGGCGCCGTGTTCGGCGATGCGCTTGCCAGCCTGCTCGCCTTCGCCGGCTGGCAGGTGGCGCGCGAATATTACATCAACGATGCCGGCGCGCAGGTCGATGTGCTCGCCCGCTCGGCCTATCTGCGCTACCGCGAGGCGCTCGGCGAGACGATCGCCATTCCCGAGGGGCTCTATCCGGGCGATTACCTCAAGCCGGTCGGCGAGGCGCTGGCCAAAGAGCACGGTCCGGCATTGCTGAACATGCCGGAGGAGCGCTGGCTGCCGCTGGTCAGGACCGCCGCGATCGATGCGATGTTGGCGATGATCAAGGATGATCTCGCCAGCCTGAACATCCGGCACGAGGTGTTCTTCTCCGAGCGCACGCTGCAGATGCCGGTGGACCATGTCGGCGCGACCATTGCCGAATTGCGCGCGCGCGGCATCGTCTACGAGGGCCGGCTCGAGCCGCCGAAGGGCCAGCCGATCGACGATTGGGAGGATCGCGAGCAGACGCTGTTCCGCGCCACCGCCTTTGGCGATGATGTCGACCGGCCGCTGCTCAAATCCGACGGGTCCTACACGTATTTCGCCTCCGACATCGCCTATCACCGCGACAAGTTCGCGCGTGGCTTCAAGGAGATGATCGACGTGTGGGGCGCCGACCATGGCGGCTATGTCAAGCGCATGAGCGCGGCGGTGAAGGCGCTGAGCGGCGGCGAGGGCCATCTCGACGTCAAGCTGTGCCAGCTCGTCAAGCTGATGCGCGACGGCGAGCCGGTGAAGATGTCGAAGCGCTCCGGCGATTTCGTCACGCTGCGCGAGGTGGTGGACGAGGTCGGCCGCGACGCGGTGCGCTTCATGATGCTGTTCCGCAAGAACGACGCGCCGCTCGATTTCGATCTCGCCAAGGTGCGCGAGCAGTCGAAGGACAACCCGGTCTTCTATGTGCAATACGCCCATGCCCGCTGCGCCTCGGCGTTCCGGCAGGCGGAGAAGGCCTTTCCCGACCGCGATTTCAGCCCGCAGGCGCTTGCCGCCGCCGATTTGGCGCTGCTGAGCGACGAGGCCGAACGCGGGCTGATGCTGCGCATCGCGCAATATCCGCGCCTGGTCGAATCGGCCGCTTCGAGCCACGAGCCGCACCGGATCGCGTTCTATCTTTACGAGCTTGCCAGCGATTTCAACGCGCTGTGGACGCGCGGTGGCAAAGATCAGCCTCATTTGCGGTTTGTTAATGATACCGATCCAAGTTTAACGAGTGCTAGGTTGGCTCTGGTCCATTCGCTAAGGTGTGCCCTGGGGTCCGGCCTCGCGATCCTCGGGGTGAGCGCGCCGGACGAGATGCGCTGACATCCCCGTTGACCTGTTCGGTGCCTGAGCGCCGGCGCTTGCAAGAGGGCGGCCCCAGGCCGCGACGCCGATGAACCAGGAAATGCGTAACCGTCGTGCCATCGACCTCGATGAGCTTGAGCGGCAGCTTCGTCTCTCGGCCGAAAATTCGGATGCCCGTGGCGTCGCCGATCCGCTGGCCGAACTGGCGCGGCTGGTCGGCAATGACGATCCGTTCAAGGATATTCTCGGGCAGCAAGGCGACCCCCTTGGGAAGGGCGGTTTGCCGCGCCAGCAGGGCCGGGCCTCGGACGAGGCGTTGCGCGCGCTGGAAGCCGAGTTCGCCGCCGATCTGCGCCCGGCATATGACGCGCAGGACGGTGACCCCTTCGCGCAGCCTCAGGACCAGGATGGTTACCAGGGCTACGACCACGAGCCGCACTCCCAAGAAGCGCACTCTTATGACCCGCGCCCGCCGGTGCAGGGCCGGACGACGGTTGTGCCGCCGCGCCGGAGCGTGCTGCGCTCGCGCGGCTTCGTGGTTGTCGGCGGCGCGATGGTGCTCGCCTTTGCCGGGGTTTTCGCGGTCTTCGGCATGCGTTCGGAGCATGAGGCCGGCTCGGGCGCCATCCCGATCATCGCGGCCAAGCCGGGGCAGGACAAGGTTCGCCCCGCCAATCCCGGCGGCGTCGACGTGCCCAACCAGAACAAGCAGGTGTTCGAGCCCGAGATCGAGCGTGCCGCCGCCGATACCGCCAAGGTCGTGACCACGACTGAGCAGCCGATCGACCTCGCGGCCGCGCCGCTTGCCGCCACGCCGCGCATGGTGCCGGCCGAAGGCGCCGCCCAACTGCCTGTCCCGACCGGGCCTGGTCCGGACGGCGCCGCCGCGCCGCCGCCACCGGCCGCCGGCAATGAACCCAAGCGCGTGCGCAGCATCGCCATCACCGTCAATGATGCCGGCAGCGAGACGACCGCGACGACGTCGGTCGCGCCCATAGCTGCGGCTGCGGCGCCGCAAAGCGGCATCACCGCCGCGCTGGGCCAGAACGGCATCGCGGCCGTGCCCTCCGCACCTGCTGCGCCTGCCGCTGCCGTGCCGCCGCCTGCCGCACCCAGCCGGGCCGCGGTCGCGCCTGCCGTGGCAAGCCCGGAGGACCCGGCGCCGTCAACCGTGTCCACGCCGACGCATGCGAGCCCGGCGACGCCGGCCAAGACGACGCCGGTCAAGACGACGGCCAAGGCCGCCAAACAGGTTCCGCATGCGCCGCTCTCGCTGGCGCCGCCGCCGAAGGGCACCCGCGTCGCTACGGCGCATGTCGAGGCGCCGGCCGCGCGTTCCAGCGCCGGCGGCTGGGCCGTCCAGCTCGGCTGGCGCTCGTCGCCCGCGCTCGCCCAACAGGCGGCGCAATCCTACAGCGCGCGTTACGGCAACGTGCTTGGCGGCGCCGCGCCGCATGTCGTGCCGGGTGAATCCGGCGGCAAGCAGATCTACCGGATCCGCGTCAGCGCCGGCGAAAGATCAAACGCCACCGGCCTGTGCGAGAAGATCAAGACCGCCGGCGGTTCCTGCTTCGTCGCCCGCAACTGAGTTGGGTGGCGCTGCCCCAAGGGCCGATTTATCCGACCCATCCCGATAAGAATGGCCAGACGGCCAGGCCCCGGCTCAAGGCCGGGGCAAAACGTCGAGAGAACCGCAACCGTATTGTCCCGGCCTCTGAGCCGGGCCCCATTCTCGCCGCTCGCAAAGAGGCGGACGGTCGTGCGATGCTCATCCAATGACCGCTGATTCTCACGTTTCCTGATGGCGCCGCGCGCCTTCATTGCCGGTTGCTCCGGCCCGGTGCTGACGCCGGAGGAAGCTGCCTTCTTCCGCGAGAGCGCACCCTGGGGCTTCATCCTGTTCCGGCGCAACATCCAGGATCCGGCGCAGGTCGCGGCGCTGACCACGGCGCTCAGGGCCACGGTCGGGCGAGGCGATGCGCCGATCCTCGTCGACCAGGAGGGCGGGCGCGTGCAGCGCCTCGGCCCGCCGCACTGGCGCAAATATCCGGCCGGGCGGGCCTTCGGGCAGGCGCGTCTCAACGATCCGCTGCAATTGCGTGAAACCGTGCGGCTTTCGGCGCTGCTGATGGCGCATGACCTGCTGGCGCTCGGCATCACCGTCGATTGCCTGCCGGTGCTCGACGTGCCGGTCGCGGGCGCTCACGACGTCATTGGCGACCGCGCCTATGCCGCCGACCCGCAAACCGTCGCGGTGCTGGGCCGCGCCGCCGCCGAAGGGCTTATGGCCGGCGGCGTGCTGCCGGTGATGAAGCATATTCCCGGCCATGGCCGCTCCAACGCCGACAGCCATCAATCGCTGCCGGTGGTTTCAGTGAGCCGGCGCGTGTTGCAAAAGGACTTTTTGCCGTTCCGCATCAATGCCGACCTGCCGATGGCGATGACGGCGCATGTCGTCTACACGGCGATCGACCCCGATCAGCCGGCCACAACCTCGGGCCGGGTGATCCGCGGCGTGATCCGGCGCAGCATCGGCTTCGACGGGCTGCTGATGAGCGACGACCTGTCGATGAAGGCGCTGTCGGGCGGTTTTCGCGCGCGGACCGAGGCGGCGCTGGCCGCCGGCTGCGATGTCGCGCTGCATTGCAATGGCGACCTCGCCGAGATGCGCGCCGTCGCCGAGGGCGCGCCCGTGCTGGCCGGCAAGGCGAAACGGCGCGCCGGCGCGGCGCTTGCCCGCATCAAACACCTGCCGGAACCGTTCGATCCTGTGGATGCCGCCGCCAGGCTCGATGCCGTACTTGCGGCAGGTGCCTGAAAAGCCGACATTAACCGGTGGTGTCGCGACTGGCACCGGATGAGTCGGCATGAGCGAATTCTTTGATGAGACCGAGGGACAGCGCGACGCGGCGGAAGCCGCGCTGATCGTCGATGTCGGCGGTTTCGAGGGGCCGCTCGACCTGCTGCTGGAACTGGCGCGCCGGCAGAAGGTCGACCTGCGCCAGATCTCGATCCTGAGCCTTGCCGAGCAATATCTGGCTTTCGTCGAGCAGGCGCGCCTGCTGCGGCTGGAACTCGCGGCCGATTATCTCGTCATGGCGGCGTGGCTCGCCTATCTCAAATCGCGCCTGCTGCTGCCGGCGGAGAAATCGAAGGACGAGCCGAGCGCCGAGGACCTGGCGATCGGCCTCGCGGCGCGCCTGCACAAGCTCGAGAAGATCCGCCGCCTCGCCGGAGTGCTGGCCGAGCGCGACGCAACGGCGGCCGAGATTGCCGCGCGCGGCGCGCCGGAGGCGGTGGTGGTGACGACGCATGGCGACTTCGAGGCGTCGCTGTTCGACCTGCTCACCGCCTATGCCCGCCAGCGCCAGCTCAAGGCGCGTTCGCGCGTCACCATCGCCAAGCGCTTCGTGTGGTCGCTGCAGGAGGCGCGCGAGGCGCTCGAGCGCCTGATCGGCGATATCGGCGACTGGACGCCGATCGACAGTTTCCTCGTGCATTACGCCGTCGAACCGGGGCGCGCCCGCACCGTGCGCGCCTCGAGTTTCGCGGCGATCCTGGAACTGGTGCGCGAGGGCGAGATGGACCTGCGGCAGGAAACGGCCTTCGCGCCGCTGCTCGTCAGACGTCGGCGCGGTGTCGCGCTGGTGGCGGGGTAGGTGACGATGACCGAGCCCCTGCGCATCGTGCGTGACGACGCTTCTCCTGACGACCGCGAGCACGACGCCATGGCGATCGAGGCCGCCATGCAGGCCGAACGCATTGCCGAGGCGCTGCTATTTGCCTCCGCCGCGCCGCTCGGGCTCGACGCGATCGCGGCCGCGCTGCCCTATGGCGCCAACGCGCGCGCGGTGCTGGAAGGGTTGCGGCTACGCTATGCGGGCAGGGGCGTGGAACTGCGCCAGGTCGCCGGAAAATGGCAGTTCGCGACCGCTCCCGATCTCGGCCACCTGCTGGCGCGCGAGACGCGCGAGCAGCGCAAACTGTCGCGCGCCGCGCTCGAGACGCTGGCGATCATCGCCTACCACCAGCCGGCGACCCGCGCCGAAATCGAGGAGATCCGCGGCGTCGCCACCGCCAAGGGCACGCTCGACCTGCTGATGGAGGCGGGCTGGGTCCGTATGCGCGGGCGTAGGCGCACGCCGGGCCGGCCCGTGACCTACGGCACGACGGAAGCCTTCCTGGTGCATTTCGGCCTGAACGCCGTCTCCGACCTGCCCGGTATCGAGGAATTGAAGGGCACCGGCCTGATCGAGGGGCGGCTGCCGGACGATTTCGAGATTCCGTTGCCGAACGATGACAGTGCCCTGCAACAGGGCGAGGACCCGCTTGGACCCGATCTTTTTGACACGCTTGCCGAGGAACGCGGCGCGGAGACCGAGCCCGATCTCGATCCCGAGGACGGCGATACCGGCCGATAACGGGCGATCTGCCACAGGCGCCGGCGCCGATCCATCACAGGAAGTCCTTGTTTTCATCAGCCCGCGCGCCTAGTTTCCCAGGTAACAGGCTCGACCTGGTTACAAGATTGCATGGAAGGTAGTTCCCATGGGTAGTTTCAGCTGGGCCCACTGGCTCATCGTCGGCATCATCGTTCTGGTTCTTTTCGGCGGCCGCGGCAAAGTCTCCGATATCATGGGCGATTTCGCCAAAGGTATCAAAGCCTTCAAGAAGGGCCTGAATGACGACGACGCCGAGGCCGCACGCGAGGGCCAGAAGACGATCGCCGATCAGCCCGTCGCGCCGAGCGGCGTGAAGAGCGAGGCGCAAAGCAAGGCTGGCTGAGCGCATCGGACAGGCCGGCGGATACGGCACGCGCCGCCACCGTGGCGCGAAGGCCGTTGTCGGCGCCGTATCGCTGATCCAGGCAACGAAAGCGCTGGCAGGCTTTGTCGATTGATGCTTTAGAGCAGCCCTGTGTCGGCCGGATTGCGGCCTGCGCCGGGATGATGCGACAAAACAATAAACTGGGGCGGTTTTTCAGGTTCGTCGGACCGGGGACCGCTTTGGAGATCGAAATGGCCGCCGCGCCTCATCGGGAGGGTTTTCTTCTGGTGCCGCCGGCCGAGGACACCTCCTTATGTTCGACCTGAGTTCGGGAAAGCTGATTCTGATCGGAGTGATCGCGCTTGTCGTGGTCGGGCCGAAGGAATTGCCCGGCCTTCTGCGCCAGGCCGGCCGTGCGATCGCCAAGCTGCGGGGCATGGCGGGCGAGTTCCGCCAGCAATTCGACGAGGCGATGCGCGAGGCCGAACTCGATGACGTCGCCAAGCTGGTGACCGACGTCAAGGGCGGCCTGTCCTCGACCGTCAGCGGCGTGCTCGATCCGGTCACCAAGCTGCCGGGCGAAATCAGCGCCGCGGCTACGATCGGCGATCTGGCGACCGGGACGGAGAGCGGCACGGCGGCGACCGCGACCGGCGGCGTGTCGCTCGATCTGCCGATGCCGCCCGAGCCGCCGCCGATCGCGCTGCCGGGGAGCGGCGAGACGCCGGCGCCCAAGAGCCGCAGCCGCAAGAAGGCGACGCCGAAAAGCGAGGCGAATCTTGCCGAAGCGGGCCCTGTTGAGGCGAGCCCCGCCGCAGCCGAGGCAAGCCCGGCCAAGGCCGCGCCCGCCAAGCAAGCCCCTGCCAAGCAAGCGCCTGCCAAGCCAAAACCCGCCAAAGCAGCTGCCGCCAAGGCCAGCCCGGTTAAGAAGAGCGCCACGAAGGCCGCACCGGTGAAAACCACAGCCGCCGAGACCGCAGCCGCCGAGGCCACCAAGACCACAGCCGCCAAGCCAGCGGCGAAACCGAAATCTCCGCGCCGGTCCAATGCCAGCACCGTCAAGGCCGCCGTGTCCGAGGAAGGCGCATGAGCGACGAAGATGACGATATCGACGCCTCGAAGGCGCCGTTGCTTGATCATCTCATCGAATTGCGCTCAAGGCTCATCAAGGCCCTGATCGCGTTTCTGGTGATGATGATCATCTGCTTTGCTTTCGCGAAGCATATTTACCAGATCCTGGTCTGGCCTTACGTGCTGGCCGCCGGCGGGCCGGACAAGGCGCCGCTGATTTACACGCATCCGCTGGAATATTTCTTCGTCGAGCTCAAGCTGGCGGCGTTTGGCGGCGCGTTCTTCGCCTTCCCGGTGATCGCGACGCAATTGTACCGCTTCGTGGCGCCGGGGCTGTACAAGCGCGAGAAGGAGGCTTTCCGGCCCTATCTGATCGCGACGCCGGTATTGTTCGTGCTCGGCGCGTGCGTGGTGATGTTCGTCGCCATGCCGCTGGTGATGCGCTTCTCGCTGTCGATGCAGATGCCGGCCGGCGAGGGCGAGGCGCCGATCACGCTGCTGCCCAAGGTCGATGATTACCTGTCGCTGATCATGCAATTGATCTTCGCTTTCGGCATCACCTTCCAGTTGCCGGTGGTGTTGACGCTGCTTGCGCGCGTCGGCTTCATCGATGCCGCCTATCTCAAGGCGAAACGGCGCTACGCCATCGTCATCGTCTTCATCCTGGCGGCGATCCTGACGCCGCCCGATGTCATCAGCCAGTTGGCCCTTGCAGTCCCTGCCTTGCTTCTCTACGAGGGCTCTATCATCGCCGTGCGCATGGTCGAGAAGAAGCGCGCCGTGGAAGACGCCGCCCGCGAGGCCGGTTCGTCCTGAGCCTGTCTTTTCGGCCACCAGCCGAAATCGGGCCTGTTTTATGTATGATATCAAGTGGATTCGCGACAATGCCAAGCTGTTCGATGAGGGGCTGGCGCGCCGGGGCTTGACGGCGCGCAGCGCCGAACTCCTCGTCATCGACGACGAGCGCCGCAAGGCCGTGACCGCCGTGCAGGGCGCACAGGAAGCCCGCAACGCCGCCTCGAAGGCGATCGGCCAGGCGATGGGCCGCAAGGACATGGCCGAAGCCGACCGCCTGAAAGCCGAGGTCGCTGCCCTCAAGGATGCCATGGCCGAGGGCGAGATCGAGCAGGCCCGCGCCGAGACAGCGCTGAACGCCGTGCTCGAGGCCCTGCCGAACCTGCCGCTGCCGGAGGTTCCTACCGGCGCGGACGAGCACGACAATGTCGAGTATCGCCGGCACGGCGAGCGGCCGGGCTTCAATTTCGCACCGAAACAGCATTTCGAACTCGGCGAAGCCTGGGGCGAGATGGATTTCGAGGCCGCCTCGCGTATTTCCGGCGCGCGCTTCGTGGTGCTGCGCGGCGAGCTTGCCCGCATGGAGCGGGCGCTCGGCCAGTTCATGCTCGACCTGCACACGCGCGAGCACGGCTATACCGAGGTCAGCCCGCCGCTGCTGGTGCGCGAGCAGGCGGTCTATGGCGTCGGGCAGTTGCCGAAATTTGAAGAAGACCTGTTCAAGACCACGAGCGGCCACTACCTGACCTCGACCGCCGAGGTGACGCTGAGCAATCTCGTGCGCGAGCAAATCCTCGATGATCTCACGCAGCCGCTGCGCTTCACCGCGTTGACGCCGTGCTTCCGCTCGGAGGCGGGCGCGGCCGGGCGCGATACGCGCGGCATCCTGCGCCAGCACCAGTTCTGGAAATGCGAACTGGTCTCGATCACGGCCCCGGACCAGTCGGGCGCCGAGCATGAGCGCATGCTGAGCTGTGCCGAGGAAGTGCTGAAACGGCTCGGCCTGCATTTCCGCACCATGACTTTGTGCACCGGCGACATGGGTTTCAGCAGCGCCAAGACCTACGATATCGAGGTGTGGTTGCCGGGGCAGGATACGTTCCGCGAAATCTCGTCCTGTTCGGTGTGCGGCGATTTCCAGGCGCGCCGCATGAACGCGCGCTTCCGGCCCAAGGGCGAAAGGAGCGTGCAATACGTCCACACGCTGAACGGCTCCGGCCTCGCGGTTGGGCGCACGCTGATCGCGGTGCTGGAAAATTACCAGAATGCCGACGGCACCGTCACGGTGCCGGAGGTCTTGCGGCCTTACATGGGCGGTGTCGAACAAATCGGAAAGGCCGCCTGATGCGCATCCTGATCACCAATGATGACGGCATTCACGCGCCCGGCCTCGTCGTGCTGGAGAAGATCGCGCGCGAACTCTCGGACGATATCTACATCGTCGCGCCCGAGACCGACCAGAGCGGCGTGGCGCATTCGCTGTCGCTCAACGATCCGCTGCGGCTGCGCGAGATCGACGAGCGGCGCTTTGCCGTGAAGGGCACGCCGACCGATTGCGTGATCATGGGCGTGCGCCACCTCCTCAAGGACAACCCGCCCGACCTGGTGCTGTCCGGCGTCAACCGGGGCCAGAATGTCGCCGAGGACGTGACCTATTCCGGCACCATCGCCGGCGCGACCGAGGGCACGATCCTTGGTATCCGTTCGATCGCGCTCAGCCAGGCCTATGGGCCGGGCGGCCATGCGGCGATGAGCTGGCGCTGCGCCGAGGCCCATGGCGCGGCCACCATCCGCAAGGTGCTCGACATCGAGATCGATGACGACGTGCTGATCAACATCAACTTCCCGGCCTGCGCGCCGGAGGAGGTCGCCGGCACCGTCGCCACCATGCAGGGGCGGCGCAACCAGGCGCTGCTTGCCGTCGATTCCCGCCTGGATGGCCGTGGCAACCCGTATTTCTGGCTGGCCTTCTCGCGCCATCGCATCGATCCGGGCGAGGGCACCGATCTGGAAGCGCTCAAGGACAAGCGCATCTCCGTCACGCCGCTGAAGATCGACATGACCGATACCAAGACCGTCACCGTATTCGCCCAAGCGCTCGGAGGCTGATCGGCCCGCCATGACCCTCGACGACGGGCAGGCCGCCGAGAGCCTCGCGGTCTTCGTGATGGAACTGCGGGCGCGCGGCATTCGCGACACGCTGGTGCTGAGCGCGTGCGAGCGGGCGCCGCGCGAGCGCTTCCTCAAGCCAGCGCAGCAGCGCTTCGCCTACAAACATGTCGAGTTGCCGATCGGCTGCGGCCAGTCGGCGCCGTCGCCCTTCGAGATCGTGCGCCGCCTTGCAGCGCTCGCGCCGCGCCCGCGCGACCTGATTCTCGAGATCGGCGCCGGCAGCGGTTTCCAGACGGCGCTGCTCGGGTTTTGCGCGCGCCGCGTCGTGGCGCTGGAGCGCTACCGCACGCTGGCGCTCGAAGCATCGCGCCGGCTGAGCGAACTCGGCATCGGCAACGCCTCGGTGCGGCAAGGCGATGGGCGCGACGGCACGGCGGCGCATGGCCCCTATGACGCGATCCTGATCAATGCCGGGCTCGAAGCGCTGCCCGAGCCGCTTGTGCTGCAACTCGCCGGTGGCGGGCGCGTGCTCGCGCCTCTCGGCCAGCCGGGGGAGGAGCGCTGGATGCTGCTGCGTCCGGGCAGCGCGGATGTCGCGCCGGTCGATCTTGGCCCGGCCGCGGTGCTGCCGCTGGCCGCGGGCCTTGCAGGAATTCTTTAACCATAACCGTTCATTTGCCGGCATGGTTACCAAGAGGGTTAGATCGGAAACCGTTGTTTAACTTCGCTCGCGCTTAATTCCCCTCATGAGTTCGGCAGTCGGGGTTAAGAGTATGCGTATCCGTTCCAATCAGTCCGTCAGCCGCCAGATCGGTCGTGTTGCCGTCGTGACGATCGTGGCGGGCCTTGCCGCCGGCTGTAGTTCGGATTCGACGCGGTTCGGTGAAAACCCCTTCGCAAATCCATTCCAGGGCGCGGCGGTCGATCACACGACCACCGGCTCGATCGCCGCGCCGCGCGGCGTGACGACGGCTCCGGTGATCTCCTCGCCGCTGCCGAGTTCGACCGCCGGGAGCGCTGCCCCGACCTATCTCGGCAAGGTCGACAACTGGAGCGCCGAGGGCGGCACGCCCGTCACGCTTGGCGCCAACGATACCGTCATGAGCCTGTCCAATCGCTACGGCGTGCCGCCCCAGGCCCTCCTCAAGGCGAACGGCCTGAGAAGCGCCAGCGACGCCCGGCCCGGCCAGCGCCTGATCATTCCGGTCTACCATGCCAATGGCGTCGCGGCCTCCGCCGTGAGCCAGCCGATGCCCGCGCGCCCGGCGACGAGCTTCCAGCGCCCGTCCTCGTCGACGCTGCCGCCGGTCGCGACCCGGACCGTGATCGAGCGGCCGGCGAAGCTTGCCTCGGCGCCGCATGCCGAACAGGCGGCCGCCGCCCGCCGGCAGAAAGCGGAGAATGACGCTCATCCGAAGGCCGATGCCGCCAAGATCGCCGCCATGAAGAAGGCCGAGGCGGCGAAGAAGGCGGAAATCGCCAAGGCCAAGGCCGAGGAGCACAAGGCGAAACTCGCCGCCGAGAAGCAGGCGAAGGAGGCCAAGCTCGCCGAGGCCAAGGCCGCGCAGGAGGCCCATAAGGCCGCCGCCGCCAAGGCGCCGGCAAAGGCAGAGGTGCTGGCGTCGCGTCCCGCTGATCCCGACCAGACCGGCAGCCTGCCGAAGGTCGAGGCCGATGATTTCCGGTGGCCGGCGCGCGGCCGCATCATCACCGCCTATCGCAAGGGCGGCAATGAGGGCATCAATATTTCGCTGCCCGAGGGCACGCCGGTGCGCGCCGCCGATGCCGGTACCGTCGCCTATGCCGGCAGCGAGTTGAAGGGCTACGGCAATCTCGTGCTGGTGCGCCACGCCAACGGTTTCGTCTCGGCCTACGCCCATAACGAGGCGCTGCTGGTCAAGCGCGGCCAGACCGTCACGCGCGGCCAGGTCATCGCCAAATCCGGCCAGACCGGCAACGTGTCCTCGCCGCAGCTTCACTTCGAATTGCGCAAGGGCGCGACCCCGGTCGATCCGGTGCCTTACCTCAACTGATTTCACGCATTCGATCGGCCATTGCGAGACCCTTTGGGACGATCGATTTGAAGACGGCCGCGTGGGTGCCCACGCGGCCGTTTTTGCTGTCCCGTTCTGTTTGCCCCGGCCTCGAGTGCGACCCCGGGCTACGCCGGACTTTTCCGAAGCGGGATGGGCCGGTCAAGCCGGCCCATGACGGCGGAGGAGACCGGCACGAACATTTCAGCCGTCATCGGCGGACTTGATCCGCCGATCCCGTTTTGTAAATGGCTCGTGGCGCCAGCGCTGTCGGGCGGCCTTTACAGCGCGTTGCCGGTTCGCCCGGCGAGGTCCTGGATATATTGCCAGGCGGTGCGGCCGGAGCGGCTGCCACGGGTGGTCGCCCATTCGAGCGCCTCGGCTTGCAGCACGTCCCGATCCATCTTGATGCCGAAATGCTCAGCATAGCCGAAGACCATGGCGAGATACTCGTCCTGGCTGCATTTGTGGAAGCCGAGCCAGAGGCCGAAGCGATCCGACAGCGAGACCTTCTCCTCGACCGCTTCGCCGGGATTGATCGCGGTGGCGCGCTCGTTCTCCATCATGTCGCGCGGCAGCAGGTGGCGCCGGTTCGAGGTGGCATAGAACAACACATTGTCCGGCCGGCCCTCGATGCCGCCCTCGAGCACGGCTTTCAGCGACTTGTACGAGGTATCGCCGGCATCGAACGATAGATCGTCGCAGAAAATCAGGAAACGCTCGGTGCGCCCGCGCAGCAGCGCCATCAACCCCGGCAGGCTTTCGATATCCTCGCGGTGGATCTCGACCAGTTTCAACGTGGCGACATCGGCGACGCGCGCCGCGATGGTGGCATGGGCCGCCTTGACGAGCGAGGATTTGCCCATGCCGCGCGCGCCCCAGAGCAGGGCGTTGTTGGCGGGCAGGCTGCGCGCGAAGCGCTCGGTATTGTCGAGCAGCGTATCGCGGGCGCGATCGATGCCCTGCAGCAGCACGAGATCGACGCGGTTGACATGCGGCACCGGCACGAGGCGCGGCGGCTGGGCCTGCCAGACGAAGGCGCTGGCGGCCTCGAACGGCGCGGTCGCGGCCGGTGGCGGGGCAATTCGCTCGAGCGCTTCGGCAATGCGCCGCAGCACGGTGTCGTCATATCCGGAAAAATCTGCCATGTCGGTTCTTCGCTGTGGTTTTGTCCGCTGCCGCACCGATTTCGGCCCGACCGCGCTGAAATACGAGGATTCTCTTCCGAATCGGCGCGTTACACGGTAACCGAGAAACAAGACCGGCGCGGGATGCGAGGACCACTAGGTCAGTTCCGCCGTCACTGTCCAGCCTGAATCCGGTTGACTGTTCCATGCTGGAACAGCGAGCGGCAAAGCTGATTGCTTTCCAACCTCGCGCCGCTATAGTCCGGCGCGATTTGAGGCTGGCGCATGGCTGCGGCAGTCGTTACACGGATGGGATCGATGGGATTTATTACGCCAGCTTTCGCTCAAGGTGCCGCGGCTCCGGGCGCCAACGAGATGATTATGCAGTTTCTGCCGCTGGTCGCTGTCGCGGTGATCTTCTATTTCCTGTTGATGCGTCCGCAGCAGAAGCGTGCCAAGGCGCAGCGGGAAATGATCGCCAACATCCGCCGTGGCGATACCGTCGTGACCTCGGGCGGCTTCATCGCCAAGGTGACCAAGGTGGCTGACAATAACGAACTCGAGGTCGAGTTGACCGACGGCGTCCGGGTGCGCGTGGTGCGCTCCATGGTGGTCGAGGTGCGCTCGAAGAACGAACCTGTGAAGGGTGGGGCGCAGTCCTGAGGGGCATCGTGCCGGGAATCTGTTCAATATGCTGCGCTTTTCGGGCTTAAAGACCACACTGATCCTCGCGATCTGCTTTTTCGGCATCTACCTTCTGCTGCCGAATTTCCTGACCAAGGAACAGATCGCCGCCGCCAACCGGTACCTTCCCGTGGTGCCGACGCATGCGATCGTCCTCGGCCTCGATCTGCAGGGCGGCTCCTATGTCGCGCTCGAGGTCGACCGCGCCGACCTGATCAAGAGCGAAGTGGTCAAGCTGCGCGATGACGTCCGCGGCAAGCTGCGCGAGGCGGGCGCCAGCATTTCCGGCGGCATCACCATTCAGGCGCGCGGCGTGCAGGTGCGCATTCCCGATGCCGGCCAGCGCGAGCGCGCGCTGGTCAAGCTGCGCGAGTTGGCGACGCCGGTTGGTGGTGCGCTCGGCGCTGCCGGCCCGAGCGCGCTCGAGGTTACCGATAACGGCGACGGCGTCGTGCAGGTCCAGCTGACCGATGCGGGGCTCAACGAAAAGGTCACCCGCGCCGTCAGCCAGGCGCGCGAGATTTTCGAGCGCCGCATCAACGCGCTCGGCACCACGGAGCCCTCGATCCAGCAGCAGGGCGCCAACCGCGTCATCGTGCAGGTGCCGGGCCTCAGCAACGTGTCCGAACTCGAGGCCATTCTCGGCACCACGGCCAAGCTTGAATTCCGCCTCGTGGCGGAGCCGGGCGCCAACCCGGCCGATGTCGACAATCTGCCGTCGCAGGAAACCGGCGGCACGATCGCGGTCGAGAAGCGCGTGATGGTCGAGGGGTCCGACCTGACCTCCGCCGAGCCGGGCTTCGATCCGCAGACGCGCGAGCCGGTGGTGAACTTCCGCTTCAACCTCAAGGGCGCGCAGCGCTTCGCGCGGGCGACGACCGAGAATGTCGGCAAGCCTTTCGCCATCGTGCTCGACGGCAAGGTCGTATCCGCGCCGCGCATCATCTCGCCGATTACCGGCGGGTCGGGCCAGATTTCCGGGCAGTTCACTGTCGAATCCGCCAATAACCTCGCCATCCTGCTGCGTTCGGGCGCCTTGCCGGCGAAGTTTACCGTGGTCGAGCGGCGCACGGTCGGCGCCGGGCTCGGCCAGGATTCGGTCGAGGCCGGCAAGCTGGCGGCGGTGGTGGCGAGCGGGCTCGTCGTCGCCTACACCATTGCCTGTTATGGCGTGCTCGGCATCATCGCGGTCATGGCGCTGGTCGTGAACGTGGCGCTGATCTTCGGGCTGATGTCGGTGCTTGGCGCCACGCTGACGTTGCCGGGCATCGCGGGCATCGTGCTGACGGTCGGCGTCGCGGTCGATTCGAACGTGCTCGTCTACGAACGCATGCGCGAGGAGGCCCATGCGGGCCGCTCGGTGGTCAATGCGCTCGAAGCGGGCTTCGCGCGCGCCTTCGCCACCATCGTCGATGCGAATGTCACGACCTTCATTGCCGGCGCCATCCTGTTCTTCATGGGCACGGGCACGGTAAAAGGCTTCGCGGTCACGCTCTGCCTTGGTATCATCACCACGGTCTTCACCGCTTTCACGCTGACACGCCTGATCGTCGCGTCGTGGTATCGCTGGTTCAAGCCCAAGACCGTGCCGATCTGATCGGCTTGCGGCTCAACAAGGCATCTGGTTTTCGATGAAACTGCTCCGTCTCGTTCCGGACCATACTTCCTACCCGTTCATGCGCTGGAGGCGCGTGAGCTTCCCGTTCTCGGCGCTGGCCTCGATCATCTGCGTTGTCGGTTTCCTCGTGCTCGGCATGAATGTCGGCATCGATTTCCGGGGCGGCACGCTGGTCGAGATGCAGGCCAAGAGCGGCCAGGCCGATCTTGCCAAGATTCGCGCCACGGCCGGCACGCTCGGCATCGGTGGTGTGGAAATTCAAGGGTTTGGCAACAAGGCCGACGTGCTGTTGCAGGTCGAGTTGCAGCCCGATGGCGAGCAGGGCCAGAAGCGCGTCGTCGATGCCATCACCTCTACCTTCGGCAAGGATTACAACCTGCGCCGCATCGAGACGGTCGGGCCGCGCGTCTCCGGCGAGCTGGTGCGCGATGGTACGATCGGCATCCTGCTGTCGCTCGTCGCCATCACGATCTATCTGTGGTTCCGTTTCGAGTGGCAGTTCGCGGTCGGCGCCATCATCGCCACGGCGCATGACCTGGTGCTGACGATCGGTTTCTATGCCATCTCGCGCATCCATTTCGATGCGACCTCGATCGCCGCCATCTTGACCATCATCGGCTATTCGCTGAACGACACCGTGGTGATCTATGACCGCATCCGGGAAATGATGCGGAAATACAAGAAGATGCACACGGACGACATGATCGACCAGGCGGTCAACTCGACCCTGTCGCGCTCGGTCATCACCCATGTCACGACGACGCTGGCGCTTGTCGGCCTGGCGGTTTTCGGCGGCGAGGTGATCCGTGGCTTCACCATCGCCATGCTGTTCGGCGTGATGGTCGGCACCTATTCCTCGGTGTTCATCGCGGCGCCGATCCTGATCTATCTCGGTGTGCGCACGGATGGCCGCACCGCGCCCGAACCCGAGAAGGCCGAGAAGAGGGCGGGCAAGGCACCGGCACCGCGCGCCGCCAGCGTGTGATGGCCGTCCGCAGGCTGTATGAGGGGTTCATACCCGGCCGCCATACCATCGAGGCTTATGGGGCGGGCGGGTTCCGCTTCGGCGAAATCTCGCATCGCGGCTCGATTCTGGCGCTGCCCTCCGGCATCCATCTGTGGCCGGTCGAGACACTCGCTGCGATGAGCGAAGCGTCTCTGGCGCCGCTTTTCGCGGAGGCCGATGCCATCGATCTCGTGCTGCTCGGCACCGGCGAGGACATGGCGGCCGTTCCCGAAGCCGTGCGCTGGCTGTTTCGCGATGCGCATATGGGGCTCGAGCCGATGGCGACGGCGGCGGCGGCGCGGACCTATAATATCCTGTTCGGCGAAGGTCGGCGCGTTGCGGCGGCGCTGATCGCCGTTCCCTGACAGGTTTCTCATGCCCGAGTTCACCGGCCCAGCCTTCGCCTTCGACCAGGCGGCAGCGCAATTGCGCGAGCACGACCGCGACCGTTATTACGCGGCGCTGTTCGCGCCGCCGGAGAGCCGGCCGCATCTGTTTGCGCTCTACGCCTTCGGCAGCGAGATCGCGCGCATCCGCGACGTGGCGCGCGATGCGCTGCCGGGCGAGGTGCGGCTGCAATGGTGGCGCGACCTGTTCGAGGGCGAGGCGCGCGACGGGGCGGGCGGCCATCCGCTGGCCATGGCGCTGCTGGAAACGATCGATGCCAGACGGCTGCCGCGCCAGGCCTTCGTCAACCTGATCGATGCGCGCGTGTCCGACCTGTATGACGATCCCGTAGCGGGCTGGGACGACCTCGAGGGCCATTGCGGCGAGACCTCCTCCGCCCTGATCCGGCTTGCCTGCCTGGTGCTGGCGGATGGCGCCGATCCCGGCGGGGCCACGCAAGCCGGACATGCCGGCGTGGCGATCGGCATGACCGGGCTGCTGCGTGCCTTGCCGTGGCATGCGCGGCAGGGCCGCGTGCTGTTGCCGACCGAGTTGCTCGACCGGCACGGCGTTTCCCGCGCCGACATTCTGGCCGGCGATGATTCGCCCGGCTTGCGCTCCGCGCTGGCCGAATGCCGGGCGCGCGCACGCAGCCACCTGGCGGCGACGCGGGAGGGGGCACGGCATATCCGCGCCGATATCCTGCCGGCTTTCCTGCCTTGCGCGCTCGTCGACGGCTATCTGAAGCAAATGGAGCGGCCAGATTACCATCCGTTCCGCAGCCGCGTCGAGCGGGCCGACTGGCTCAAGCTTGCCATCATGTGGCGCGCCTCGCGGCAGGGCATTTGAGCCGGCGGAAGCGCCAGTTACTCCGCCGCCACCGGCGCCGCGCCGGGCATGGCGATCCAGCCATCGAGATCGGCCAGCGCACGCGCGCTCAGGGCGTGTTTACGGGCGAGCGCCTTCTCCGGCCCGCGCAGCCGCTTGCCGTCGGCGGCTTTCGGCGCTGCCTCCAGCGGCGGGAACAGGCCGAAATTGATGTTCATGGGCTGGAACGAGCGCGCGCCGCCATCGATCATCTCGAGATGGCCGCCGGTGATATGGTTGAGCAGGCTGCCAAGCGCCGTGGTTGCCGGCGGAGCCGTGATCTCGCGCCCGAGCCGTTCGCCGGCGGCGAAGCGCCCGGCGAGCAGGCCGATCGCGGCGCTCTCGACATAGCCCTCGCAGCCGGTGATCTGGCCGGCAAAGCGCAGGCGCGGCTGGCATTTCAGCCGCAGCGCGCCATCGAGCAGCTTTGGTGAATTCAGGTAGGTGTTGCGATGGATGCCGCCGAGGCGGGCGAATTCGGCCTGTTCGAGCGCCGGGATCATGCGCAGGATGCGGGTCTGCTCGCCATATTTCAGCTTGGTCTGGAAGCCGACCATGTTGAACAGCGTGCCGAGCGCGTTGTCCTGGCGCAGTTGCACGATGGCATGGGCCTTGACGGTCGGGTTGTGCGGATTCGTCAGGCCGACCGGCTTCATCGGCCCATGGCGCAGCGTCTCGCGGCCGCGCTCGGCCATGACCTCGATCGGCAGGCAGCCGTCGAAATACGGCGTGTTCTGCTCGAAATCGCGGAACTCGGTTTTTTCGCCCGCCAGCAGCGCATCGATGAACGCCTCGTATTGCTCCTTGTCGAGCGCGCAGTTGATGTAATCGGCGCCGCTGCCGCCGGGGCCGGCTTTGTCGTAGCGCGACTGGAACCAGGCCTGGTCCATGTCGATCGAATCGCGATGCACGATCGGCGCGATGGCATCGAAGAAGGCGAGCGCGCCTTCGCCGGTCAATTCGCCGATTGCGCCGGCAAGGCCGGGCGAGGTGAGGGGGCCGGTGGCGATGATGACGCTGTCCCAGTCCGGCGGCGGCAAGGCATCGACCGCGCCGCGCGCGATGGTGATCAGCGGGTGGTTGGCGATCGCCGCCGTCACCGCGTCGGAAAAGCCGTCGCGGTCAACGGCGAGCGCCGAGCCCGCCGGCACCTGATGCCGGTCGCCCATGCGCATGATCAGCGAGCCGAGCCGGCGCATCTCGGCATGGATCAGCCCCACCGCATTGGCCTTGGCATCATCGGAGCGGAACGAGTTCGAACAGACGAGTTCGGCCAGCCCCTCGGTCTTGTGCACCGGCGTGGCGACGAGCGGGCGCATCTCGTGCAGGATCACCGGCACGCCGGCTTCGGCTGTCTGCCAGGCGGCTTCGGAGCCGGCAAGGCCGCCGCCAATGATGTGAATGGGGGCAATATGGGTCATGGCAGGCTCCATAGCGCTGGCCGCTCGCCGGCGCAAATCGTGCCGGGCTTGAAAGTATCGCGTGACTGAGGCAAGGCCCGGCCATGATCGCTGTTCAGCCCGCATGCCTTGCCGATGCGCCCGCCATCGCCGCCTTGCACGTCAAGGTCTGGCGTCATGCCTACCGCGACCTCGCGCCGGACTCGGCGCATGCCGCTCTCGACGTGCCTCACCGCATGAAGCAATGGCATGCGCAGCTGTCATCCGCGCCGGCGACCGAGCGCGGGTTTGTTGCCCGGAAAGATAGCGCGATTGTCGGCATCGGCTATTGCGGCGAGGCCGATAAGCCCGCGCTGGCGGGTTATGGCGAGGTCAGGCTGCTTTATGTCGATCAGAATCATGCCGGGCAGGGCATTGGCACGGCGCTGATGCGGGCCATGGCGGATTTTCTTGCCGAGGCCGGCCACCGGCGGCTGGCGCTCGGCGTCGTCGATGGCAACCTGCCGGCGATCGCTTTCTATCAGGCGCTCGGCGGCAAGATCGCCGGCCGCTTTACCAATCCCGGTCCGCTATGGCCCTCCGTTGACCTTGTCATGGCCTGGGACGATATCGCGGTCCTGCAACGCGGCTGAGTTTTCGTGTCGGGATGGGCCGGATGAACCGGCCCATGACCAGGGCGGAAAGACATGCCCTCAGAACGGGATATCGTCGTCGAGATCGTTGTTGCGGTTGCTGGCGGCCGGAGCGGAGCGCCGGCTTTCCATTGGCGAGGAACGGCCGAAATCGCCGCCGCCGGACTGCTGGTCGTCATAGGATTCGCCTCCGCCGCCGCCACGGCCGCCGAGCAGCGTCATCTCGCCGCGATAGCGCTGCAGCACGATCTCGGTGGAGTATTTCTCGACGCCCGACTGATCGGTCCATTTGCGGGTCTGCAACTGGCCCTCGATATAGACCGTCGAACCCTTCTTGAGATACTGCTCGGCGATCCGCGCTAGGTTCTCGTTGAAGATCACCACGGAGTGCCACTCCGTCTTTTCCTTGCGCTCGCCGGTTCCCTTGTCCTTCCAGGATTCGGACGTGGCGATGCGCAGGTTGACCACGGGCTCGCCGGAGTTCAGGCGCCGCACTTCGGGATCGCGGCCGAGATTGCCGATCAGGATGACCTTGTTGACGCTGCCTGCCATTGTTTTCCTCCAGAACGGCTCAAGCCTACTTCCTAACCGTTGCGCCGCGCCGTGGCACGGGTGTGGCGCTCCTTGTCCACAGATGCCTGACTTGACGCAGTGTTCTATTTTTGTTCCTATCATCGCCAAAGGAATCGGACAAGGGGCATCGGTGATCGGCCATGGGCGTGCTCGCGCAAGGGGCGTTTCGAACCGCGATGTGCGGAAGCGATTCTTTTGCCCTGCAAAAACCGCGCGGGCGGCACTATGTTGGGCCTTTACCTGACCCCATCGAGCAGACATGACGCGCAAGCCAGACGCTATCGACACGCTTTTCGACGCCGCGCGCGAACGCCCCCATCCGGAGCAGCGCGTCATCGCGGTGCGCGGCGCGCGCGAGCACAACCTCAAGAATGTCGACCTCACCATCCCGCGCGACAAGCTGGTGGTGTTCACCGGCCTGTCCGGTTCCGGCAAGTCGTCGCTCGCCTTCGACACGATCTATGCCGAAGGGCAGCGCCGCTATGTCGAGAGCCTGTCGGCCTATGCCCGGCAGTTCCTCGAGATGATGCAGAAGCCCGATGTCGACCAGATCGACGGGCTGTCGCCGGCGATCTCGATCGAGCAGAAGACGACCTCGCGCAACCCGCGCTCGACGGTCGGCACCGTCACCGAGATCCATGACTACATGCGCCTTTTATGGGCGCGGGTCGGTATCCCGTATTCGCCCGCGACTGGCCTGCCGATCGAGAGCCAGACGGTCAGCCAGATGGTCGACCGCGTGCTCGAACTGCCCGAGGGCGCGCGCTTCTACCTGCTCGCGCCGGTGGTGCGTGGCCGCAAGGGCGAGTTCCGCAAGGAGTTGGCCGACTATCTCAAGCGCGGCTTCCAGCGCATCCGCATCGACGGGCAATATTACGAGATCGCCGAGGCGCCGGCGCTCGACAAGAAGTTCAAGCACGATCTCGACGTGGTGGTCGACCGGCTGGCGGTGAAGCCGAGCATCGGCGCCAGGCTGTCGGAGAGCTTCGAGACGGCGCTCGAACTGGCCGACGGCATCGCGGTGCTCGAATTCGCCGACGAGAAGGACGAGAACGGCGCGGCCCGGCGCATCACCTTCTCGTCGAAATTCGCCTGTCCCGTGTCGGGCTTCACCATCCCCGAGATCGAGCCGCGGCTGTTCTCGTTCAACAATCCGTTCGGCGCCTGTCCAGCCTGCGACGGCATTGGCCATGAGATGAAGATCGATGCCAATCTGATCGTGCCCGAGCCCGGTCTGTCGTTGAAGAAGGGCGCCATCGCGCCTTGGGCCAAGTCGAGCTCGCCCTATTACGGCCAGACGCTGGAGGCGCTCGCCCGCCATTACGGCTTCTCGCTCACCAAGCCGTGGCGCGACCTTCCCGACAGCGCCAAGCTGATGATGCTGTACGGCTCCGGCGCCGAGCCGGTCAGCTTCGCCTATAATGACGGCCTGCGCGCCTATGAGGTGCGCAAGCCGTTCGAAGGCATCATCACCAACCTGGAGCGACGCTTCAAGGAGACCGACAGCGACTGGGCGCGTGAGGAGATCGGCCGCTTCATGAGCGAGACGCCATGCAGCGCCTGCCAGGGTTTCCGCCTGAAGCCCGAGGCGCTGGCGGTGAAGATTGCCCACAAGCATATCGGCGAGATTTCGCAGCTTTCGGTCAAGGCGGCCGGCGACTGGTTCGGCGCGCTGCCGCCATTGTTGACGGACAAGCAGAACGAGATCGCCGGGCGCATCCTGAAGGAGATCCGCGAGCGGCTGCGCTTCCTGCTCGATGTCGGGCTGGAATACCTGACGCTGGCGCGCGCCTCGGGCACGCTGTCGGGCGGTGAGAGCCAGCGCATCCGGCTTGCGAGCCAGATCGGCTCCGGGCTGACCGGCGTGCTCTATGTGCTCGACGAGCCGTCGATCGGCCTGCACCAGCGCGACAATGCCCGCCTGCTCGACACGCTGCGCCGGCTGCGCGATCTCGGCAATTCGGTGATCGTGGTCGAGCATGACGAGGACGCGATCCTGACCGCCGATTATGTCGTCGATGTCGGGCCGGGCGCCGGCGTGCATGGCGGGCGCATCATCGCGCAAGGGTCGCCGGCCGAGGTGATGCACAACCCGGCCTCGCTGACCGGCAAATACCTCACCGGCGTATTGGCGGTGCCTGTGCCGGCGAAGCGCCGCAAGCCGTCGAAGGCGCGCGTGCTGAAGCTGACCGGCGCGCGCGGCAACAACCTCAAGGATGTCTCGGTCGCGGTGCCGCTCGGCACCTTCACCTGCGTCACAGGGGTTTCGGGTGGCGGCAAGTCGACGCTGATCATCGACACGCTGTTCAAGGCGGCGGCGCGCAAGCTCAATGGCTCGATGGAGCATCCGGCGCCGTTCGATGCGATCGAGGGGCTGGAATATCTCGACAAGGTCATCGATATCGACCAGTCGCCGATCGGGCGCACGCCGCGCTCCAATCCTGCGACCTATACCGGTGCCTTCACGCCGATCCGCGACTGGTTCGCGGGGCTGCCGGAAGCCAAGGCGCGCGGCTACCAGCCCGGACGCTTTTCCTTCAACGTCAAGGGCGGGCGCTGCGAGGCCTGCCAGGGCGACGGCGTCATCAAGATCGAGATGCACTTCCTGCCCGACGTCTACGTCACCTGCGACGTGTGCAAGGGCAAGCGCTATGACCGCGAGACGCTCGAGGTGAAGTTCCGCGAGCACTCGATCGCCGACGTGCTCGACGCGACGGTCGACGAGGCGGCGCAACTGTTCAAGGCGGTGCCCTCGATTCGCGACAAGATGGAGACGCTGCGCAAGGTCGGGCTCGGTTACGTCAAGGTCGGCCAGCAGGCGACGACGCTGTCGGGCGGTGAGGCGCAGCGCGTCAAGCTGTCGAAGGAGTTGTCGCGGCGCGCCACGGGCCGCACGCTCTACATTCTCGACGAGCCGACCACCGGCCTGCATTTCCACGATGTCGCCAAGCTGATGGAAGTGCTGCAGGAACTCGTCGAGCAGGGCAACACCGTGGTGGTGATCGAGCATAATCTCGAGGTCATCAAGACGGCGGACTGGATCATCGACATGGGCCCCGAGGGCGGCGATGGCGGCGGCATGGTGGTGGCGCAGGGCACGCCGGAAGACATCGTGGCAACGAAGGGCAGCTATACCGGCGCCTTCCTCAAGCAGGTGCTGGAGCGCCGGCCCGCCACGCGTGCCAGTGCCGCCGCCGAGTGAGGCCTAGGCGATGGATTCTCCTGATCTGATCGGGTTTTAGGCAGGGCCGGACCGTGTGTGCCGCGCCACGGGCGCTCGTTGCGATGCAGCATCCTTCTGAGCGCATACCTTATGAGAGAATTTGCACGGACGAATTAATCCCTTTGATATCTCTGCCGCCACAAAGCGGCATTTTTGCCTCATTCATAAACAGATTCCTAATGAGACATGCGCGTGTCGCATGACTGGTGTGGCATTATGGCTCTTTTGAATTTTGGGCAGATGGCTATATTGCACTGCATCAAGCGCTTGCAAAACGGGCACGGCGCTTAGAACACCAAGGACGACTGCCATGACCCTTTCGATGATTATCTCCAAGATCCGGGTTTGGATCCGCTACCGCGCCAGCCTGCGCGAGCTTTCCGGTCTTTCGGATCGCCAGCTGGCCGATATCGGCCTGAGCCGCAGCAACCTCCAGCACGCTGCCTGGAATGCTGCTACGGCCTGAGGCTCAAGCGCCTCAGCCGTACGACAGGCCCGCCGCTGAGGCGGGCTTTTCGTTTTATGGACCCGCCATCCGCGCAGGATGGCGGGTCCTTTTCGTGTCACATGGCTGCTCGGGGCGCGCGCGAGATCACAAAATGCACCCAGCCGGCACGGCGCCGTTTTCCTGCCCGGCCAACGGCATTATGGTGGCCTCCCCAGTGAAGGACGCTTCCCATGACCGCCAACGCCAAAACAGGTTTTGATTCGCACGCCATGCTGCCCGGATTGCGCCGGTGGGTTGCCTGCGAAAGCCCGACCTACGAGGCCGCGAGCGTCAACCGCATGGTCGACCTGGTCGAGGAGGAGGCGAGGGAGGCCGGCATCGCCGTCCAGCGCATCGCCGGGCGCGACGGGCTCGGCGATATGCTCCGGCTCGACGCCGGGCCGCAAAACGGCGCGAAGCCGGCGCTGGTGCTGAGCCATCTCGATACCGTGCACCCGCTCGGCACGCTCGCCAACGACCTGCCGCTGCGCGAGGATGGCGACCGGCTGTACGGCCCCGGCGTCTACGATATGAAGGGCGGGGCGTATCTCGCCTTCCAGGGCTTCATCGCCGCCGCGAAGGACAAGGCGCTAGGGGCACCGATTCGCTTCCTGTTCACGCCGGATGAGGAGATTGGCAGCCCGACCTCGCGCGCCATGATCGAGGAGATGGCGCGCGGCGCGGCGCGGGCCCTGGTGACCGAGCCGTGCCGCGACGGCGGCAAGATCGTCACCGCCCGCAAGGGCGTCGGCCGTTTCGACGTGACGATTGCCGGCCGCCCGGCCCATGCCGGCGCACGCCATGAGATGGGCCGCAGCGCGATTCGCGAGGCGGCGCACCAGATCCTGTTCATCGAGGGGCTGACCGATTACGGCCGCGGCATCACCACCACGGTCGGGCGCATGTCGGGCGGCACCGCCGCCAATGTCATTCCGCGGCAGGCGCAGTTCGAGGTCGATCTGCGCGTGCGCACCGCCGCCGACGGCGAGGCGTTTGCCCGCACCATTCTCGGCATGAAGCCAAAGGACCCCGATGTGCGGATTACCGTCACCGGCGGCATGAACCGCCCGCCAATGGAGAAGGATGAAGCCACCGCCAAGCTGTTCGCGGCGGCGCAGCGCCATGCCGCGGCGATCGGCTTCGGGCTCGAGGAGGTGCCAATGACCGGCGGCGGCTCGGATGGCAATTTCACCGCCGCGATCGGCACGCCGACGCTTGACGGGCTCGGCGTCGATGGCGACGGCGCCCATACCTTGCAGGAATACGCGCTGATCTCGTCGCTGGCGCCGCGCGCCGAACTGATGCGCCGCCTGCTGCTTGGTGCCTGATATGGGGCCCGGCTCAAGGCCGGGACAAGATGTCGAGGAAACGCAATGGTCTTTTGCCGGGCTTGATCCGGCATCCAGCAGCAAAGGGAAGACGGCTGCACGGCCGGTTCGCGAGCGCCTGGTCCTCAAGTGCCGAGGAACGACGCCTTGATGCCATCGAGCACGAACTGCACGGCCATGGCGGTCAGGATGATGCCGAGCAGCCGGGTGACGACGATGTTGCCGGTGACGCCGAGCCAGCGCGAAATGCGCTCCGACAGCCGGCACACCAGATAGCAGCTCAGCGTGACGCAGATGATGATGGCGATCAGGGCGACCGTCTCGGTCGGCTGGCTCGCCTTGGCGGCGAGCAGGATCGTGGCCGTGATCGCGCCCGGCCCGGCCATCAGCGGAATGGCGAGCGGGAAGGCGGCGATATTCCGGACGTGATCCTCGTCGACGGCAATCGTGGCGGCGGTCGATTTGCGCTGGTTGCGGCGCTCGAACACCATCTCGAAGGCGATGCAGAACAGCAGCACCCCGCCCGCGATGCGGAAGGCCGGGATCGAGATTGCCAGGGCTGTCAGCAGCGGCGCGCCGACAAAGGCGAAGAAAGCCAGCACGAGCGCGGCGATGATGCTGGCGCGCGCCGCGACCTGGCGCTTTTCGGCCGGGCTCATGCCCTCGGTGACGGCGATGAAGATCGGCGCCAGCGCCGGCGGATCGACCACGACCATCAGGGCGACGAGCGTCGAGGTGACGTATTCCACGATCATGCGCGCCGCTCTGCCGCGCCGCCGGCGGGATGCCTGACGGTCGCGGCATTGTTGACCGGCGGGCAGGGTCTGTCGAGCCATCCGTGGCCTACGCATGGCGCAATGGCGGCCCGGTGGGCGGCTGCGCTGGAAATCGGCTGTGAAATAATCGCGGAGAACCAATTAAGCCATTGCAATATAATGCATAAATTATCGCCTTTTGCGGCGCACAAATTGGCTTTTCCAGGCTGGATCGGCTAAATTAAAGGCCAGACGAATCAAGGACGGAACAACGTTTTGGCCAATCAGGAAGACGACACGCCAGGCATGCCGGAAAACGCGGATATCCGCCCCGTTTCCATCACTGACGAAATGCGCAAGAGCTATCTCGAATACGCGATGAGCGTGATCGTCAGCCGTGCGCTGCCCGATGTGCGCGACGGGTTGAAGCCGGTGCATCGGCGCATTCTCTTCGCGATGAACGAGGCCGGCTACACGCCCGACAAGAGCTACCGCAAATCGGCCCGCATCGTTGGCGACGTGATCGGTAAATACCATCCCCATGGCGACCAGTCGGTCTATGACGCGCTGGTGCGCATGGCGCAGGAATTCTCACTCAGGCTGATGCTGGTCGACGGCCAGGGCAATTTCGGTTCGGTGGATGGAGATCCGCCGGCGGCGATGCGTTATACCGAGGTGCGGCTCGCCAAGGCCGCTATGGCGCTAGTCACCGATATCGACAGCGATACCGTCAATTTCCAGGAAAACTACGACAATTCCGAGCGCGAACCGGTGGTGCTGCCGGCCCGCTTCCCGAACCTGCTCGTCAACGGCGCGGGCGGCATCGCGGTCGGCATGGCGACGAATATTCCGCCGCACAATCTCGGCGAGGTCTGCGACGCGGTCGTGGCCTATATCGCCAACCCGGCCATCACCGTCGACGAATTGATGGAGATCGTGCCCGGCCCGGATTTCCCGACGGGTGCGACCATTCTCGGGCGCGGCGGTATCCGCGCCGCCTATAATCTCGGCCGTGGCTCGGTGATGATGCGGGCGCGCGCGACGATCGAGGAGCTCCGCAAGGATCGCGAGGCGATCATCGTCACCGAAATTCCCTATCAGGTGAACAAGGCGACCTTGATCGAGCGCATCGCCGACCTCGTGCGCGAGAAGAAGATCGAAGGCATTGCCGACCTGCGCGACGAGAGCGACCGCACCGGCATGCGCATCGTCATCGAGCTGAAGCGCGATGCGGTCGGCGACGTGGTGCTGAACCAGCTCTACCGCTACACGGCGCTGCAATCGACCTTCGGCTGCAACATGGTGGCCTTGAACGGCGGCCGGCCGGAAATCCTCAACCTCAAGGATTTCATCAAGGCTTTCACGGACTTCCGGGAAGAAGTTATCAGCCGGCGTACGAAGTTCCGACTCAACAAGGCGCGTGATCGCGCCCATGTGCTGGTCGGGCTCGCCATTGCCGTCGCCAATATTGACGAGGTCATCCGGCTGATCCGCACCTCGGCCGATGCGGCGGCTGCGCGCGAGGCGCTGATGGCGCGCGACTGGCCGGCGAACGACGTTTCGGCGCTGATCGAGTTGATCGACGATCCGTCGCACAAGATGAATGCCGACGGCACCTATCGCCTGTCGGAAACGCAGGCGCGCGCCATCCTCGACCTGAGGCTGCAGCGCCTGACCGCCCTCGGGCGCGACGAGGTGCAGGAGGAACTCGAGAAGATCGCCGCCGAAATCCGCGACTATCTCGATATTCTTGGCTCGCGCGAGCGCATCCTGAGCATCGTCAAGGAAGAGCTCGCCGAGGTCCGTGCCGCCCATGCCACGCCGCGCAAGACCGAAATCCTCGATTTCGAAGGCGACATGGACGACGAGGACCTGATCGCCCGCGAGGACATGGTGGTGACGGTCAGCCATGCCGGCTACATCAAGCGCGTGCCGCTTTCCACCTACCGGGCGCAGCGGCGCGGCGGCAAGGGCCGCGCTGGCATGCAGACGCGCGATGAGGATTTCGTGTCGCGGCTGTTCGTGGCCTCGACCCACACGCCGGTGCTGTTCTTCTCGTCACGCGGCCAGGTCTACAAGGAAAAGGTGTGGCGGCTGCCGCTGGCGGCGCCGACGGCGCGCGGCAAGGCGCTGGTCAACATGCTGCCGCTCGAGGCATCCGAGCGCATTACCACGATCATGCCGTTGCCCGAGAACGAGGAGGATTGGGCCAGCCTCGACGTGATGTTCGCCACTTCCGGCGGCACGGTGCGGCGCAACAAGCTGTCGGATTTCGTCAACGTCAACCGGGCCGGCAAGATCGCCATGAAGCTCGAGGGCGACGAACAGATCGTCGACGTGCAGATCTGCTCCGAGCTTGACGACGTGTTGCTGACCACGGCGCGCGGCCATTGCATCCGCTTTGCCACCACCGACGTGCGCGTGTTCAAGGGGCGCGATTCGATTGGCGTGCGCGGCATCGCGCTGGCTGCGGGCGACACGGTGATCTCGCTCGCCATCCTGCACCATATCGACGCGACCTCCGACGAACGCAGCGCCTATCTCAAGATGCGGCGCGCGGTCACTGGCGAGAATGGCGACGAGGTGACGGAGATCATCGAGGGCGAGGCGGAAGAGGCGACCGGCAGCGAGCAGCTTGGCCAGGACCGCTACAGCGAGATGTCGGCGGCCGAGCAGGTCGTGCTCACCATCTCGGCCAATGGCTATGGCAAGCGCACGGTGTCCTACGAGTACCGCATCACCGGGCGCGGCGGCAAAGGCATCGTCGCCATGGCGGTGAACGAGCGCAACGGGCCACTGGTCGCCTCGTTCCCGGTCGATGAGGCAGACCAGATCATGCTGGTCACCGATGGCGGGCAACTGATCCGCTGCCCGGTCGGCGGCATCCGCGTCGCCGGCCGCGCGACCCAGGGCGTCACCGTATTCGATACGCGCGAGGCCGAGCAGGTTGTCTCGGTCGAGCGCATCAGCGAGCCGGATGGCGAGGACGACGACGGCGTCGAGCCTGGCGAGGGGGGCGAGGCAGGCGAAAGCGAGGCCGAATGATCCTGCAGGCGGCGCTCAACGGGGCGCGGCGGCGTGAGGAACACGCGGCCGTGCCGCTGACACCGGCGGCGATCGTCGCGGACGCCGTCGCGGCGGTGCGTGCCGGGGCGAACGAGGTCCATGTCCATATCCGCGACGAGACGGGTGCGGAAACCTTGCGCGCCGAGGCCGTCGACGCGTTGCTCGGCGCGCTGCGGCAGGCGCTGCCCGGCACGCTGCTTGGCGTTTCGACGGGGCTGTGGATCGAGGGCGATCATGCGCGCACTGCGGCTTGTATCGGGCAATGGCGCAATCGGCCGGATTACGCTTCGCTCAACATGGGCGAGGCGGGGGCCATGGCGGTTGCCGCCGCGCTGCACGAGCGTGGCATCGGCCTCGAACTCGGCCTGTTCGACGAGGCCGATGTCGAGGCGGCGCTGGCGGCGGACCTGACGACCGGCGCCTTCCGTATCCTGATCGAGGTCACCGAGCCGGAACCGGCGCACGCGCTGGCGGTTGCCGAGAGGATGCTGGCGCGGTTGCGCGCGGCAGGTGTGTCGAAATCGCTGTTGCTGCATGGCATGGAGGCGACCGTCTGGCCGCTGTTCGACCTTGCGGCCAGGCACGGCCTGTCGCAGCGGCTCGGCCTCGAGGATGGTCTAACCTTGCCTGAGGGCACCATTGCGGGCCATAACGCCGCGATCATCGCGGCTGGGCGGCAGCGAAACGGGACGCAGAGGTAAGGTGTGCTGATTATCTTTGATTGCGACGGCGTGTTGATCGATAGCGAGATCATCGCCTGTTCGGCCGGCGCCGAGATGATGACGCGTCTCGGCCATGCCATGACGATGCACGAATTCGCCAGTCGCTTCACCGGTATTCCATCCGCCGACACCTGGACCCTGATCGAGGCCGAAATCGGCCGCGCCATTCCCGAAGCGGTGCGCGAGGCCGAGTTGCAGCGCACGCGCGATCGCTTCGCCGCCGAATTGCAGCCGATCGCCGGGGCACAGAACATGTTGCGGCGCTTGCAGAGCGACAAATGCGTCGCGTCATCGACCGGGCTGGTGGCGCTGCGCCGCAATCTCGGCCTGGTCGGGCTGCTCGACCTGTTCGAGCCCGGCATCTTCTCGGCGTCGCAGGTGGCGCGCGGCAAGCCGGCGCCGGATGTGTTCCTTTATGCCGCCTCGCAAATGGGCACCGACCCCGAATCCTGCCTCGTGCTCGAGGATTCGGTGGCGGGCGTCACGGCGGCGCGCCGCGCCGGCATGCGGGTTGCGGGTTTTACCGGCGGCAGCCACGCCGACCCGACCTTGCCGCGCCGCCTGCGCACGGCGGGCGCGGAAACGATTCTTGCCAAGCACGAGGATGTGCTCGATTTCCTCGCGGGCGAGGGCGCGACCATCGCACCGGCGGCGGCCGCCTGAGCCGGTCGGCTTGTGCTCCCCCTTGACGGGAAGGGGGCTGCTTACACGCTGCCTTTTGCCATCATGGCCCGGTTCATCCGGCCCATCCCGATAAGAAGGCTCGCCGTTATTACCAGTGTCATTCCCGACGCGCGACAGCGCGGTCGGGAATCCAGGGGCCGTTTGCGTCGGCGGCTCTGGATTCCCGCCTGCGCGGGAATGACACGGGGAGGGCGCAGCGGATTGTGCCCCGGCTTTACCCCGCCATCAGTTGGCGGCGGGCGTCGACGAGCTTGTCCTTTTGTGGCTCCGGCAGTTCAGGGAAGGCGAGATCGAGTTTGCGCATCTCACGCACCACCGCCGCCATCACCGCGGCGCGGGCGAACCATTTGTCGTCGGCGGGGATGACGTACCACGGCGCATGCTTGGTCGCGGTGGCGCGGATCGCCTCCTGATAGGCATCCATATAGCTGCCCCAATGGCCGCGCTCGACGAGATCCTGCGCGTCGAATTTCCAGTTCTTGGCCGGGTCGTCGATGCGCGCGAGCAGGCGGTCGCGCTGTTCGCCCAGCGAGACGTTCAGGAAGAACTTGAGGATCACGGTGCCGTTGCGCGCCATGTGCTTTTCGAAATCGGCGATCGATTCCATGCGGTTGCGCCAGAAACCCTTGCCGCGCAGCGTGTCGGGCAAGCGCTGGCCGTCGACGATGCCCTCATGCACGCGGGCGATCAGCACCTCCTCGTAATAGGAGCGGTTGAAGATGCCGATCCGGCCGCGTTCGGGCAGCCGACACGTCGTGCGCCACAGGAAATCGTGGTCGAGTTCCTCATGCGAGGGCGCCTTGAAGGAATGCACCTGGCAGCCTTGCGGATTAACGCCCGACATCACGTGGCTGATGGTGCCGTCCTTGCCGGCGGCATCCATGGCCTGGAAGATCAGGAGCACCGACCAGCGATCGTCGGCATAGAGCTTCTCCTGCAACGTGGTCAGCTGGTCGATGCCATCGGCCAACCATTGCTTGGCTTCGGCCTTGTCGAACTCCTTGCCGAACGGATCGCGCGTGGCGAAGTCCTTGAGCTTGAAATGCTTGCCTTGCGTGACGCGGAACGGCTGGGCGAGCTTCGCCATATCCGGGGTCAGGCGGGCGGGGGCGGCATTGGCGGATTTCGGCATGATGGCTCCGGGGCAGGGTGCGAGAGCATAACGCAACAAGGCGCATCCTGTTCAAGTGCGGGCGCGTGGCTCTTTCACGCGGGCTGAAAGCAGGCTAACCATGCGGGATGACCCGTATCGCCCTCTACCCCGGCTCCTTCGATCCGCTCACCAACGGCCATGTCGAGATGCTGCGCGGCGCTCTCAAGCTCTGCGACCGGCTGATCGTCGCCATTGGCGTGCATCCCTCGAAAAAGCCGATCTTCTCGACCGACGAGCGTCGCCACATGATCGAGCAGGTCGGCCTGCCGCTTGCCAGGGAAGCCGGTGCTGCGCTCGAGGTCGCGACCTTCGGCAACCTGGTGACGCAGTTCGCCGGCTCGCGCGAGGCGACGCTGCTGGTGCGTGGCCTGCGCGACGGCACCGATCTCGACTACGAGATGCAAATGGCCGGCATGAATGGCGACATGGCGCCGGGCCTTCAGACGGTGTTCCTGCCGGCGAGCCCGCCGACGCGCCATATTACCGCGACATTGGTGCGCCAGATCGCGACGATGGGCGGCGACGTGTCGCCTTTCGTGCCCGGATTCGTTGCGGATATGCTCGCGGCGAAGTTCAAAAAGGCCTGATTGTTCAGGCCGGTCTCAGCAAAGTCTGGAGAGAAGGCTCATGCATCGTCGCGATATTCTCGCCCTTGGCCTGTCGGCCGGGCTGACCGGCGTCCTGTCGACGCCCGTGCTGGCGCAAACGCCGGCGCTCGATCCGCAGAACACGCTCTATCTCGACACCAAGGATGGCCGCATCACCATCCGGCTGCGGCCCGATCTGGCGCCGAAACATGTCGCGCAGATCAAGGCGCTGGTGAAGCGCGGCTTCTATAACGGCATCGTCTTCCACCGCGTCATTGCCGGCTTCATGGCGCAGACCGGCGACCCGACCGGCACCGGTTCGGGCGGCTCCGATCTGCCGGACCTGCCGGCGGAATTCACCAAGAAGGCGAAATTCGTGCGCGGCACCGTTGGCATGGCGCGCACCTCGGACCCGAATTCGGCCAATTCGCAGTTCTTCATCATGTTCGATGCGGCGCCCTCGCTCGACGGCCAGTACACGATCTTCGGCGAGGTCGTGAAGGGCATGGACGTGGTCGACAAGATCAAGAAGGGTTCGCAGGCTGAGGGCGGCAAGGTCACGAACCCCGACAAGATCGTGAAGATGCAACTGGCGGCCGACGCGAAGTAAGCGAGCCGGATAGGCCCCGGCTCAAGGCCGGGGCAAGACACCAGGTAAACCGCCCCGTCTTGTCC
Source organism: uncultured Alphaproteobacteria bacterium (assembly GCA_937988775.1). GTDB lineage: Bacteria > Pseudomonadota > Alphaproteobacteria > Rhizobiales > Beijerinckiaceae > CALKHP01. The sequence continues at coordinate 64,251 of CALKHP010000050.1, read as the reverse complement.
CGGCCTTGAGCCGGGACCAGGCCTTCCGCTTGCCGGAAGCCTCCTGCATGACCATCTGTTGAACGATGGCGCGCTTATCCTTTCTTGCCCTGATTGTCATGGCGGCTTCGTTCTCACCCGCCGCCGCCTATGATCGCTGTCCGGGCCAGGCGGTCGATTCCTGCCTGAGCCCGCGCGAGCGCTATGAGCGCGACCTGTATCGCAGCGGCCATTTCGGCCCACGCGTCGGCCCGCACCGCCTATACCGCGAGCAGCTCGACCGCCGCCCGCGTGGCAGGAGCTTCGCGCCGGTCACCGGTGCAAGCACCTATGCCGCCAGCGTCAGGCTCACTGAGGCGCGGCGGCATCTCGACAGCGTGACGCGGCTCGACCAGGTCGCGCCCTATCTCGCGCAATGCATGGCGACCTTGGCAAACAGCGACGGGCGCGCGGCGACGGTGCGGCTGGCGTTTCGCGCCAATGGCAGCGTGATCGCGCCGGTGCGCGTCACCGCAGGCGCGCCGCGACAGGGCGATCATGCGCAAGAGGCTTTCGTCAGCGGGCTTCTTGATGCTATTGCGCGCTGCACGCCTCTGCCGCTCGGTGGAGGTTTCCAGAACGCGATCGCCGGCCGGCCCTACTTGATCCGGTTCATTGGCGGCGCGAATAAGGGATGATTGATATGAGCGACGCCGAAAATACCCTGATCCTCGACACCACCAAGGGGCGCGTGGTCATCGAGATGCGGCCCGACCTCGCCCCCGGCCATGTCGAGCGCATCAAGCAGCTTGCCCGCGAGGGATTCTATGACGGCGTGGCCTTCCACCGCGTCATCGATGGCTTCATGGCCCAGACCGGCTGCCCGCACGGCACCGGCACCGGCGGCTCCGACTACCCCGACCTCAAAGCCGAGTTCAACGCCGAACCGCATGTGCGCGGCGTGTGCTCGATGGCGCGCACCAACCAGCCCAATACCGCCAACAGCCAGTTCTTCATCGTGTTCGGCGACGCGACCTTCCTCGATCGCCAGTACACGGTGTGGGGCAAGGTGACCGAGGGCATGGACAACGTCGACAACATCAAGCGCGGCGAGCCGGTGCGCGATCCCGACCGGATCACCAAGGCGACGATCGCGGCCAGCGCATCCTGATAGTACACATAAGGTTGCGCACTTAAGTGCCTGAATTCCAGACAAAACGGATCGTCAAGCATTCGGCCGACCAGATGTTCAATCTGGTCGCCGATATCGAGAGCTATCCGGCTTTCGTGCCGATGTGCGAGAAGCTCACCATTCGCCGCCGCAGCGAGGCGGAGGATGGCACGGTGACGCTGCTCGCCGATATGAGCATTGGCTACAAGCTGATCCGGGAGAGCTTCACCACGCGCGTGCGGCTCGACCGGGCCGCCCGGCGCATCCTGGTTGAATATGTCGACGGCCCGTTCAGCCATCTCGAGAATCGCTGGCTGTTCGGTGACCTCGAGGCTGGCGGCAGCGAGGTCGCGTTCTTCATCGATTACGCGTTCAAGAGCCGCACCTTCGGCATGCTGGCCGGCGCGGTATTCGACACGGTGTTCCGGCGCATGGCGCAATCCTTCGAGACGCGCGCGGATGCGATTTACGGCGGCTGACGCCCTCAGCCGGCCAACGGCGTGCTCGCCAATTTCTCCAGCATCGCCAGCGCCTGCAACACGCTTGCCCGGCGCACTTGCGCGCGGCCGATATCGCCGAAGCGCTTCTCGACCAGATCGACGCGGCCGTCGGCGCTGGCGGCGGCGAACCATACCAGCCCGACCGGCTTCTGCGCCGAGCCGCCGCCCGGCCCGGCAACGCCGGTAATGGCGACGCTGAGCGACACCTTGCCCCGGGCCAGCGCGCCCTGCGCCATTTCCTTGGCCGTCTCGGCGCTGACGGCGCCATGGCGGTCAAGCGTCTCGTCATGCACGCCGAGCATGCGGTGCTTGGCTTCGTTCGAATAGGTCACGAAGCCGCACATCACCACGGAGGAGGAGCCGGCGATCTCGGTCAGCGCGCCGGCAACCAGCCCGCCGGTGCAGGATTCGGCCGTCGCCACCGTCAGCTTGCGCGCATCGCACGCGGCGAGCACGCGGCGCGCCGCCGCATCGATCTCAGTCGTCATGAAGGGACCTCCACGGTTGCCGTTGCCAGTGCCGCGATGCCCTCGCGGCGGCCGGTGAAGCCGAGCCGTTCCGAGGTCGTTGCCTTGATGCTCACGCGGCCGATCTCGACGCCGGCGGCAGCGGCGATCGCAGCCCGCATGGCGTCGCGATGCGGGCCGACCTTGGGTTCCTCGCAAATCACCGTGGCGTCGAGATGCACGATGCGGCCAGCGCGCTTGCCCACGCGGCGGGCGGCATCGCTCAGGAAGAGATGCGAGGCGGCGCCGCGCCATTTCTCATCGGAAGGCGGGAAATGCGTGCCGATATCGCCATCGCCGATGGCGCCGAGCAGCGCGTCGGTGAGGGCGTGCAGCACGGGATCGGCATCCGAATGGCCAACGAGCGCCTTGTCATGGGCAATGCGCACGCCGGCGAGCCAGATATGGTCGCCGGGGCCGAAAGCGTGCACGTCGTAGCCGGTCGCGACGCGCGTTTCGCGACGGTCGCCGAGCCAGTGTTCGGCGCGCTGGAAATCGTCATTCGTCGTCACCTTGAACGCGGCCTCCTCGCCGGGAATGGTCATGACAGGGTGGCCGAACCATTCGCACACCGCGGCATCGTCGGTGAAGCCCGAACTTGCGCGCTCCGCCGCCGCGTCATGCGCCTGCCGCAACAGGGCGAACCGAAACGCCTGCGGCGTCTGCACGGCGCGCAACTGCTCGCGGTCGGCGGTGGCGACGATGCGGCCGGCGGCATCGACCTGCTTCAGCGTGTCGGTGACGCCAAGCGCCGGCACCACCGCGCCATGCTCGGCAGCGCTTGCGATGGCGCGATCGATCAGGGTTGGCGTCACGAAGGGGCGGGCGGCATCATGCACCAGCACGATGGCGTCGTCGGCCGCGTGCTGCCGCGCCAGCGCCTTGAGGCCGGCATGCACGCTGTGCTGGCGCGTCTCGCCGCCAATGACGGGCGCGGCAAGGCGCGGATCGTGCAGATGTGCCGCCATGGCCTCGGCAAAACGGGCCGCATCGCTCGTGTTGATGACGACCACGACCCGGCCGATGCCGGGATGGGCCAGGAAGGCATCGACCGCATGGGCAAGCAGCGGCCGGCCGCCGATCATCCTGTATTGTTTGGGCGCGTCGCCGCCGGCGCGCACGCCGCGCCCCGCCGCGACGATCAGCGCGAAAACCTCAGCCATGAACCCTCCAATTCGCGGCCGATTTGCGCTTTTTCCCGCATTGCGTCAAATGCAGGGGCCGAGACAGGATGGCAGAGTTTGCATCCGGTGCTATTTTCGGGTTTCACCAAGGAATTGCGCCCAAGGATTTGTGCCGTTGACGACTGCTCTCAGCATCGGAAAGCTCACGCTTCAGGGTAACGCCCTGCTGGCGCCGATGTCGGGCGTGACCGATGTCGTGATGCGCCGCATCGCCGCGCGGCTCGGCGCCGCCGCCGTGGTTTCGGAAATGGTGGCTTGCGATTATTTCGTGGCGCGCGATGCCGAGACGATGCTGCGCGCCGAAGGCGCCGGCATCAGGCCGCATATCGTGCAACTGGCCGGGCGCGATCCGGCATGGATGGCGGAAGCGGCGCGCCTGGCGGAAGCCTGCGGCGCCGATGTGGTCGATATCAACATGGGCTGCCCGGCCAAGCGCGTCACCGGCGGCTATGCCGGATCGGCGCTGATGCGCGACCTCGACCTCGCCGGCCGGCTGATCGCGGCGGCGGTCGCGGCGGTCTCGGTTCCGGTCACGGTCAAGATGCGGCTCGGCTGGGACGAGGACAGCCTGAACGCGGCCACGCTCGCGGCGCGGGCCGAGGCGCTCGGTGCGCAACTGATCACGGTGCATGCCCGCACGCGGGCGCAGTTCTACAAGGGTACGGCGCGCTGGAGCCTTGTGGCGCCGGTGGTGCGGGCGACGGCGCTGCCGGTGATCGTCAATGGCGATATCGGCTCGGTGGCGCAGGCACGCCGGGCACTGGCCGAGAGCGGCGCGCATGGCGTGATGATCGGCCGCGCCGCGCTCGGGCGGCCGTGGCTGGTCGGGGCGATCAACCGGGCGCTGGCAGGACAGGCGCCCGCCAGCCTGGCGTCCGGCGACATGGCGGGGATCGCTGTCGAGCATTACGACGGGCTCATCGCCATGCTTGGGGCTCAAAACGGCCTGCGCCATGCCCGCAAGCATGTCGCGGCCTATTTCGAGCACGGCGCGCGCGCCAATGACGCGGCGCGCGCGCACGCCTTGCGCTCGGAGGAGCCGGGCGCGGTGCGCGAGCTTTTGCGGCGCGCGCTCGAGGATACGGATCGCCGGGCCGCATGAACGACGCGCGCGCCCATGATGCCGAGATCGCTCCCGATGGCCCGCTTGGCGAGAGGGCGCTCCAGACGCTTGCCAGCCTGCCCAACCCGATGCTGTGGCTCGATCTGCAAGGCGGCATCGCGGGTGCCAACCCGGCCGCAGAGGCATTTTTCGAGCGCAGCCAGGCGCTGATGCGCCGGCACGGGCTCGCCGAACTCTGCGGCGAGCACTCGACTTTGGCCACCTTGTTCCGCAGCGCGCGCGACACGCTGGCGACCTTCAACGAATATGCCGTCGAGATCGTGCCGGTGCGTGGCGGTGGCGAGAGGCTGGTCGATGTCTTCATCGGGCCGCTCGGCAGCCCGCCGCAGCAATTCGTCATCATGCTGCAAGAACGAACAATTGCCGATAAAATGAGCAGGCAGCTCACGCATCGCGACGCGGCGCGCTCGATCGCCACGCTGGCCGCGATGCTGGCGCATGAGATCAAGAACCCGCTTTCCGGCATCAGCGGCGCGGCGCAGCTGCTGGAAAGCTCGGTTTCGGACGATGACCGCGCCCTGACGACGCTGATCCGCGACGAAACCGACCGCATCGTGCGCCTCGTCAACCGCTTCGAGCTGTTCTCGGATGCCCGCCCGGTGCGCATGGAGCCGCTCAATATCCATGCCGTGCTCGACCATGTGAAGGCGGTGGCGCTGTCCGGCTTCGCGCGGAACCTGCGCATCCGCGAAAGCTACGATCCGTCGCTGCCGCCCGTGTTCGGCAATCGCGATCAGCTCGTGCAAGTGTTCCTGAATTTGATCAAGAACGCCTCGGAAGCTATTGGAGACCATAGCAAAGATGGCGAAATAAACCTGACGACCGCCTATCGCCCCGGCGTGCGCATGGCGATTGCCGGCTCGCAGGCTCGCGTGGCGCTTCCACTGGAGGTCTGCGTCAAGGATAATGGGCCGGGCGTACCGACCGACCTGCTGCCGATGCTGTTCGACCCGTTTGTGACGACCAAGACCAATGGAAGTGGTCTGGGTCTTGCTTTGGTCGCCAAGACGATCGGCAGCCATGGCGGCATCGTCGAGTGTGAGAGCGCATTCGGCTGGACCAGCTTTCGTGTGCTGCTGCCAACCTTCACGGCCGGGCTGGACGGCGCGGCAGGAGAAGCTTGAACACGAAGCTTGAACACGACGCTTGAGGATCGATGGAAGCGACCGCGCGAAAGATACTCGTTGCCGATGATGATGCCGCCATCCGCACGGTGGTGGGGCAGGCGCTCGGCCGGGCCGGCTACCAGGTGCGCACCGCCGCGACGGCGGGCGAATTGTGGGGCTGGGTCAATAATGGCGACGGCGACCTCGTCATCACCGATGTGGTGATGCCGGACGAGAACGCCTTCGACCTGATCCCGCGCATCAAGAAGCTGCGGCCTGACCTGCCGATCGTGGTGATGAGCGCGCAGAACACCTTCATGACCGCGATCAAGGCCTCGGAGCAAGGCGCCTACGACTACCTGCCCAAGCCGTTCGACCTCAAGGAACTGGTCGCCATCGTGGCGCGCGCCCTGGCGGCGCCGCGCAACCCCGACTTCCGCCGCTTCATCGAGGATGCCGAGGAGATGCCGCTGGTCGGGCGCTCGCCGGCGATGCAGGAGGTGTACCGCGCGCTGGCGCGGCTGATGCAGACCGACCTGACGGTGATGATCACCGGCGAATCCGGCACCGGCAAGGAGCTGATCGCGCGCGCCCTGCATGATTACGGCAAGCGCCGGGCCGGGCCGTTCGTGGCGGTGAACATGGCGGCGATCCCGCGCGACCTGATCGAATCGGACCTGTTCGGCCATGAGAAGGGCTCGTTCACCGGCGCGAACCAGCGCGGCGTCGGGCGTTTCGAGCAGGCGCAGGGCGGCACGCTGTTCCTCGACGAGATCGGCGACATGCCGATGGAGGCGCAAACCCGGCTGCTGCGCGTGCTGCAACAGGGCGAATACATGACCGTTGGCGGCCGCACGCCAATCAAGACCGATGTGCGCATCGTGGCGGCGACCAACAAGGACCTGCGCGGGCTGATCGCGCAGGGGCTGTTCCGGGAAGACCTGTATTTCCGCCTCAACGTCGTGCCGATTCGCCTGCCGGCGCTGCGCGAGCGGCCCGAGGACATTGCCGATCTCGCGCGCCATTTCTTCAAGCAGGCCGCGAAGGAGGGGTTGCCGCGCAAATATCTCGACGGCGAGGCGCTCGAGCGGCTCCAGGCCTATGCCTGGCCCGGCAACGTGCGCGAACTCGAGAACCTGGTGCGCCGTCTCGCCGCGCTCTATCCGCAGGAAACCATCAACGCGCCCGTCATCGACCAGGAGTTGCGGGAATGGGCGCCCGATGCGCCGCCTGCGCCCGAACCCGGCATCGAGATGCCGGGGGCGGCCTCGTTGGCCGAATTCCTCGAGCAGCATTTGCGCGCGTATTTCGCGGGCTTCGGCGACCGGCTGCCGCCTCCGGGGTTGTATGACCGGGTGTTGCGCGAGGTGGAGCAGCCGCTGATTGCCGCGGCGCTATCGGCGACGCATGGCAACCAGCTCAAGGCCGCAGATATGCTCGGCCTCAACCGCAACACGCTGCGCAAGAAGATCCGCGACCTCGATATCCGGGTGGTGCGCTCCATTCGGTGAGATTGTGGCGCGCCCGTCGAAATAATGTCGCATTCCAACAACACTGTTGCTTAGCGGTTGCATCCGTGATGCCAAGCTGAGAATGCGTGCCCGTGCGGCGCGCCGTGCAATTTCCGATGATGATCGAGGCGTCAGGGTCGATGGCGACGGAGCAGCAAGAGACGGCGCAAAAGCGGCCGGGACGGTGGTTTGCGCTGAGCGAGCGCGGCACCGGGCTGCTTGGCCCGATCATCGGCATTCTCGCTATGGTCACGGCGCTGGTGACCTTCCTGATTCTGATCGGCATCACCCCGATCGTGCCGACGCCGCGCGTCGTGCTGATCATGCTTGGCATCAACCTGGCGATGATCCTGCTGCTGCTGATCTTCGTGGCGATGGAAGTGTTCGTGCTGGTCAGGGCGCGGCGGCAGGGCACGGCCGGCTCGCGGCTGCATGTGCGCTTCGTCGGGCTGTTCAGCGCCATCGCGGTGCTGCCGGTGGTGCTGGTGGCGGTCGTCGGCCTCGTGACGCTCGATCGCGGGCTCGATCCGTGGTTCTCGGGCAGCTTGCGCCAGCTTGTCAGCAATGCGGGCGTGTTCGCGCGCGAATACCAGCAGCAGCTGTGCCAGAATATCGGCCGCGAGAGCCAGTTGATGGCGGTCGATATCGAGCGCATCCGCGCCGATGGGCTTTATGAGCGCGACCACAATGCCTTCGCGCAGTTCATGACCTCGCGCGCGCTGTCGCTCGGCTTTCCCTACGCGGTGCTGATCCACCGCAACGGCATGGTGATCGACAAGGCGAGCATTCGCTCCTCGCTCGATCTGCCGCCGCCCGGAGCGCAGGATTTCGCCACCGCCGAGACCGACGAGCCGCCTTGCATGATCTCGGCGCGCGCCATTGCCTCGCTGCGCAAGGTCAAGGGCTTCGAGGACGCCTTCCTGTATGTCGCGCGGCCGGTCAGCCCGCAGGCGGTGCAGTTCCCGGCGCTCGCCCAGGCCGGCATCGAGCAATATGAGGCGCTCGAGGGCAGCCGCGAGACGACGCAACTGGTGATCGGCGCCGTGTTCGCGCTGATCACGCTGATCGTGCTGCTCTCGGCGATCCTGATCGGCCTGCGTTTCGCCAACCAGCTCGTGCAGCCGATCCGCCGGCTGATCCAGGCGACTGACCAGGTTTCCTATGGCAACCTGCTGGTGCAGGTGCCGGTGCAGCGCTCGGATGGCGATCTCGGCCATCTCGGCTCGACCTTCAACAAGATGACCGCCGAATTGCGCTCGCAGCACAACCGGCTGCTCGCCGCCAACGATCTGATCGACCGGCGCCGGCGTTTCATGGAAGCCGTGCTCTCGGGCGTGCCGGCGGCGGTGGTCGGCCTCGACGATGCCGGCCGCATCACCCTGGTCAATCCGCCGGCCGAACACTTGCTTGGCGGCAACCGGCAGGACCTCGCCGGTAAACCGATCGTCGACCTGCTTCCCGAACTCGACGCCCTGGTCAAGGAAGCGGCGAGCGCGCAGCAGCGGCTGGTGCATGAGGAGATCAACCTCGCCACCTCCGGCAAGGACCGGATTCTCTCGGTCCGCGTCACCAGCGAGCAGGCCGCGAGCGGGCGGCGCGGCTATGTCGTGACGCTCGACGACATTACCGACCTGGTCACGGCGCAACGCACTTCGGCCTGGGCCGATGTCGCGCGCCGCATCGCGCATGAGATCAAGAACCCGCTGACGCCGATCCAGCTTTCCGCCGAACGCATCCGCCGCCGTTATGGCAAGGTGATCGCGCAGGACGATCGCGAGGTGTTCGACCAGTGCACGGATACGATCATCCGGCAGGTCGAGGACATCAAGCAGATGGTCGACGAATTCTCCTCCTTCGCGCGCATGCCGAAGCCGACGCCGGCGCGCGAGGATTTGCGCGACGCGCTGCGCCAGCTGCTGTTCATGATGCGCGTCGGCTATCCCGACATCGTGTTCGAGGACAAGCTGCCGGACGAGCCGGTGATGCTGGATTTCGACCGCAGGCTGGTCGGGCAGGCGGTGCAGAACATCCTCAAGAACGCCACCGAGGGCATTGGCGCGCTGCCTGCCGACGAGCGCCGGCAAGGCGTCGTCTCGCTCGGGCTCGATCTCAGCCAGCCCGGCCGGCTCGCCATCGAGGTGACCGACAACGGCAAGGGCCTGCCGAGCGAGAACCGCCAGCGGCTTCTCGAGCCCTACACCACGACGCGGGCGAGCGGCACCGGGCTCGGCCTGCCGATCGTCGCCAAGATTTTCGAGGAACATGGCGGCGGCATCGAACTTCTCGACGCGCCGGGCGTTGCCGAAGGCGGCCATGGTGCGCGTATTCGCCTGTGGCTGCCGTTCCAACCCCCCGACGCGCATGCCGGAAACCAGCCGCCCGAAAACACCGCCAACAGCCAGAGTGAACTGAAGACATCATGAGCAGCGACATTCTTATTGTCGACGACGAGACCGACATCCGCGACCTGGTCGCAGGGATTCTGGACGACGAGGGCTACCGCACGAGGGTGGCGCGGAACTCGGACGAGGCCCTGCAGGCGGTGGAAGCCCGGCGGCCGAATCTCGTATTCCTCGATATCTGGATGCAGGGCAGCCGGCTCGACGGGCTGCAACTGCTCGACCTGCTCAAGGAAATGCATCCCGACCTGCCGGTCGTCATGATCTCGGGCCACGGCAATATCGAGACGGCGGTTTCCGCCATCCGGCGCGGCGCCTATGATTTCATCGAGAAGCCGTTCAAGGCCGACAGGCTGATGCTGGTGGCGCAGCGTGCGCTCGAAACCTCGTCGCTCAAGCGCGAGGTGCGCGATTTGCAGCAGCGCTCCGGCGGTCTCGGCCGCATCGTCGGCCGCTCGACGGTGATCAACCAGTTGCGCCAGCAGATCGAGAAGATCGCGCCGACCAATGCGCGCATCATGATCGTGGGGGCGTCCGGCTCCGGCAAGGAACTGGCCGCCCGCACCATCCACGCCCAGTCGGCCCGCGCCAGCAGCCCGTTCATCGTGCTGAACGCCGCCGCCATCACGCCGGAGACGATGGAGGAGGCGCTGTTCGGCGTCGAGAATGTCGACGGCAAGGCGCGGCGCACCGGCGCCCTCGAGGAGGCCCATGGCGGCACGCTCTATCTCGACGAGGTTGTCGACATGCCGCGCGAGACGCAGAACAAGATCCTGCGCGTGCTGATCGACCAGAATTTCCAGCGCGTCGGCGGCTCGACGCGGGTGTTCGTCGATGTGCGCATCATCGCCTCGACCAGCCGCGACCTCGCCGCCGAGATCGCCGCCGGGCATTTTCGCGAGGATCTGTATCACCGCCTCAGCGTGGTGCCGCTGCGTATCCCGGCCTTGTCGGAGCGTCGCGAGGACGTGCCGGAGCTGATCGAGTTCTTCATGGAGCAGATCGGCGCGACGTCCGGCCTGCCGCGGCGCCGAATCGCCGCCGATGCCATGGCGGTGCTGCAATCGCACGATTGGCCGGGCAATGTGCGCCAGCTTCGCAACAACATGGAGCGGCTGATGATCCTCGCCGGCGGCGACGCCGACACCGAGGTGACGGCCGAGATGCTGCCGCCGGATGTCGGCGCACTGGTGCCGTTGACGCCGACCGGGGCAGGGGGCGAAAAGCTGCTCGGCCTGCCGCTGCGCGAGGCGCGCGAAACCTTCGAGCGCGAATATCTCGTGGCGCAAATCAGCCGCTTTGGCGGGAACATCTCACGCACCGCCGAATTCATCGGCATGGAGCGCTCGGCCCTGCATAGGAAGTTGAAGTCGCTCGGGGTTTAGCTCATCATGTCGCTTGCTCTTTTTTTGGGGGCAGGGTCGCTTTTTCGGCGGTGTGGCAGGCAGACCACGCCCGTTCGTCGTATTGCCTCGATCGTTCGGGCGTGTTTTCAATCGGACTGGAATCGTGCCGCATCACGAATCCGCAGAAATTTAGGGGTCAAGAATGGCGGCGGACCGCAATCAGAATTTGCAGGACACGTTTCTCAATAATGTTCGCAAGAATAAGATCCCGCTGACGATCTTTCTGGTCAACGGTGTCAAGCTGCAAGGGGTCGTAACCTGGTTCGACAACTTCTGTGTGCTGCTGCGCCGCGACGGACATTCTCAGCTGGTCTACAAACACGCGATCTCGACGATCATGCCGGGCCATCCGTTGCAGCTCTTCGAGCCGGCGGATGATGTCGACGGCTGAGTCCGGCCTCGTTTGAGCCAGCTCCCCAAGCAGCCTTCCGCGCCCGGCGGCAATGAGCCGGAACGCGGTATTGCCGAGCATACGCGCACGCTGGTCGTCGGCCCCTATAACAGCCGGGACGCTGCGGCGTTGCGGCCCGAGGCCCAGCGCCTCGAGGAGGCTGTCGGCCTGGCACAGGCGATCGATCTCGCCGTGGTGCGGGCGGAGGTCGCACGCATCGGCCGGCCGCGCCCGGCGACGTTGCTCGGCCTCGGCAAGGTCGAGGAATTCAAGGCGGCGGTCGAATCGGAGGAGATCGACCTCGTGCTGGTCGATGGTGCGCTCAGCCCGGTACAGCAGCGCAATCTCGAGCGCGCCTGGGGCTGCAAGGTCATCGACCGCACCGGCCTGATCCTCGAAATCTTCGGCCGGCGCGCCCGCACGCGCGAGGGCGTGTTGCAGGTCGAACTGGCGCATCTCGCCTACCAGAAAAGCCGGCTGGTGCGGTCATGGACCCATCTGGAGCGCCAGCGCGGCGGATTCGGCTTCCTTGGCGGCCCCGGCGAGACGCAGATCGAGGCCGACCGGCGCATGATCGTCGAACGGATGCGGCGCATTGAGCACGATCTCGAAAAGGTCAAGCGCACGCGCGCCTTGCACAGGGCAGGGCGCGACCGCGTGCCGTATCCGACCATCGCTTTGGTCGGCTACACCAATGCCGGTAAGTCGACGCTGTTCAACCGTCTGTCCAGCGCCGAGGTTCTGGCGAAGGACATGCTGTTTGCCACGCTCGACCCGACGGCGCGCGTCGTGGCGCTGCCGCATGGGCTCAAGGTCATCCTGCTCGATACGGTCGGCTTCATCTCGGACCTGCCGACGACGCTGATCGCGGCGTTCCGCGCCACGCTGGAGGATGTCATCGAGGCCGATGTCATCCTGCATGTCCGCGATCTGTCGCATCAGGATACCGAGGCGCAGGCGGCCGACGTCGCCGGCATCCTGACAGAACTCGGCATCGATCCGAGCAAGGCCGAGCGGCTGATCGAGGTCTGGAACAAGACTGACCGGATCGCGCCCGACGAGCTGGCGCAGATGCACAACCTCGTCGCCGGCAAGCCGCTGGCGCTGCGCCCGGTGCTGGTCTCGGCGCTGAGCGGCGCGGGGCTCGATATTCTGCGGGCCGAGATCGAGCGGCGCATCACCGCGACCCGACATGTCGTGTCGCTGCTGGTCGAGGCGGAGGAGGGCGCCGCCCTGCACTGGCTCTACGAAACCTGCGAGGTGCTGGCGCGTACCGATGCGGGCGAGGGCAGGCTGGCGCTGCAATTGCGCATCCCCGAACCACGCTGGAACCAGTTCGCGCGCCGCTTCGCCGGCCGCTTCACGACGGGTGGCGCGGAGGATGTGCGCGCCGCTCGTTGATGGCGTCAGTGCTTTAAGGCCATGGGTGCCGGGTCAAGCCCGGCACAAGACGGGTGTGTTTCCGCGATGGCCTTGCCCCGGGCTTGATCCGGGGCCCAGGGAGGCGGGGCACCTGTCGAAAGGGGTGGGAGCCTCGGTCAAGTGCGTGTGGAGACAGCAGGCGCCTCCCGCTCAGCCAGCTTGGCGCGCGACCACAGCTCTTCCATTTCGGCGAGCGAGGCTTCGTCCGCGCTTCGCCCCTGCTCGCCAAGCGCTGCCTCGATGAAGCGGAAGCGCCGCTCGAACTTGGCGCTGCCGCCATGCAGGGCGCGCTCGGCATCGACATCGAGATGGCGGGCGAGATTGGCGACGGCGAACAGGAGGTCGCCGATTTCGTCCTCGATCGCCGCCTTGTCCTTGCCGGCCATCGCTTCACGCGTCTCGGCGATTTCCTCGGCGATCTTGTCGAGCACGAGCCGGGCATCGTTCCAGTCGAAGCCGACAGTGGCGGCGCGGCGTTGCAGGCGCACGGCGCGGTCGAGGGCCGGCAGCGTCGGCAGCACGCCGGCGAGCGTGCTGCGATCGGCCTCGTCCGGCAGGCCGGCGCGCTGGCGCGCCTCCCGGCGCTGCTGCTTTTCCTGCGCCTTGACGCGCTGCCACATGGCATTCACCTCGGCGGTCGTGAGGTCGGGCTCGTCGCCGAAGACATGCGGATGGCGCCGAATCAGCTTGGCGGTGATGGCATGCACGACATCGCCGAAGGCGAAGCTGCCTTCCTCCTCGGCCATGCGCGCGTGAAACACCACCTGAAGCAGCAGGTCGCCAAGCTCGTCGCAAAGATCGCCCCGGTCGCCGCGCAGGATGGCGTCGGCCACTTCGGCCGCTTCCTCCTGCGTATAGGGCGCGATGCTCTCGAAGGTCTGGGCGAGATCCCACGGGCAGCCGGTGCCGGGCGTGCGCAAGGCGGCCATGATGGCGAGAAGAACATCGATGTCGCGGGAAGGAGAGGGGCTTTGCATGGCGCGCTGATAGCATCCTCGCGCGCGCCGATCTTCAGGAAAATGCCAGCCGGACAGGCCGTCCTCCGCGCCAAGCCTTTCCGCCATGGCCATCATGCGCTATGTGCGGGGCAGGCCGGTCGCCCTGACGGCTTCGATAACTCAAGCGAATGTCATGACACCCGTTTCATTAGCCGCGCCCGCCAGGCGTCCGCTTATGCCGGTTCTGGCGGCATTGAGCGTCGCGCATCTGCTCAACGATCTCGTCCAGTCGATGATCCCGGCGCTGTATCCGCTCATCAAGGACAGCTACCAGCTCGATTTCGTCGAGATCGGCCTGATCACGCTGGCGTTCCAGGTCACGTCGTCGCTGTTGCAGCCGCTGCTCGGCTATTTCACCGATCGCCGGCCGTGGCCCTATGCCATGGTCGTCGGCATGGGAGCGACGTTGATCGGCCTCGTGCTGCTGGCTTTCGCGCATAGCTACGGCATGGTCCTGATCGCGGCGGCGCTGGTCGGCATCGGCTCGGCCGTGTTCCACCCGGAAGCGACGCGCATGGCGCGCCACGCCGCCGCCGGCCGGCAGGGCCTGGCGCAGGGCGTGTTCCAGGTCGGCGGCCATGTCGGCTATGCGGTCGGGCCGTTGCTGGCGGCGATCGTCGTGGTGCCGCGCGGCCAGCCGAGCCTCGTCTGGTTCTCCAGCGTGGTGTTGCTCGCCATGGCGCTGATGTTCTGGACCGCCTCGCGCTATGCCGCGTTCCGGCGGCGGCAGGTGGCGGAGGCGCGAGACGCGCCCGAGGCGGCGATCGGCCCGCTGCTGCCGGCGGGCCGCATCATCTTCGCCATGGCCATCCTGATGGTGCTGCTGTTTTCGAAGAACGCCTATACGGCGAGCTTCACCTCCTATTACACGTTCTATCTGATCGAGCGCTTCGGCGTCACGGTGCAGCTCTCGCAGGTGATGCTGTTCCTTTACCTCGTGGTCGGCGCGTTCGGCGTCATTGCCGGCGGCATGCTGGGCGACCGGATCGGGCGCGACCGGGTGATCTGGCTCTCGATCCTCGGCTCGCTGCCATTCGCGCTGCTGCTGCCGCATGTCGACCTGTTCTGGACCGGCGTGCTCAGCGTGTTCGTCAGCTTCATCATGGCGAGCGCCTTTGCCTCGATCCTGATCTACGCCATCGATCTGGTGCCGCATCGGGTAGGGCTGGTCGGCGGCTTGTTCTACGGGCTCTCGTTCGGCCTTGGCGGCGTTTGCGCCGCCGGGCTCGGCGCCATCGCGGACTGGCTCGGCATCGTCGAGGTGTTCCGGCTGTGCGCCTGGCTGCCGGCCGTCGGGCTGCTGACCTTCCTGCTGCCACGCAGCGTGCCGGTGCGCTGATCGCACCGGCGGCCAAATGCGAGGTAGGCGCGCCGCTCTCGCGATATGAACCCGTTGGGGTTTCGTCCCGGCCTTGAGCCGGGACCCAAGCCATCTGGAAATCAGCACCTTGCGAAATCCGTTCGTTCGATGGGCCCCGGATCAAGTCCGGGGCAAGACACGTCTGGTCATCGTCAGGTGATGTGCGCTTGAGCGGGGCAAGCTCGCTGCGGCAGTCCTAGCTTTTCCGACAATGCCCGACCTGGCCTTCTCATGCCAGATGTGACTCGCATAAGTTTAATTATGGAACTAACGGAGATGCGAAATAGTTCAGAGTTCGACGCTAAGGCCATCATAAGCCACGTCAATTCCGTCCGGCAGCCGCTTGCGCAGATCGTCGTAATCGAGATCGGTGTGCAGGTTGGTCAGGATGGCGCGCTCGGGCTTCATGCGGGCGATCCAGCCGAGCGCTTCGTCGAGATGGAAATGCGTCGGGTGCGGCGTGAAGCGCAGCGCGTCGATGATCCACAGCCTGAGGCCGGCGAAGCTGGCGATGCTGGCCTCTGGGATGGCGCTGACATCGGGCGAATATGCGATGTCGGCGAAGCGCAGGCCGAGCGCGTCGATATCGCCATGCACGAGCCGCATCGGCGTCAGCTCGATGGCAGGCCCGCTGCCGGGAATCGAAAAGCTGGCATCGGCCGCGATGCGCTTGTCGTGCACGATCGGCGGATAGCTGCTGCCGGGCGGCGTCTCGAAACAATAGCCGAAGCGCTCGCGCATCAGCGCGCTGGTCTTGGCGTCCTGGTAGAGATCGAGCCGGCGGCGCATGTGGATGCATAGCGGCCGGAGATCGTCGATGCCGTGGGTATGGTCGGCGTGCTCATGCGTCAGGATCACGGCGTCGAGCGCGCGCACCTCGGCATCGAGCAACTGTTCGCGCAGGTCCGGCGAGGTATCGACCAGCACGCGCGTCGTGCCCTCGGCGCCGATGCGCTCGATCAGGATCGAGCAGCGCCGGCGCCGGTTGCGCGGATTGGCCGGGTCGCAGGCGCCCCAGCCGCCGCCGACGCGCGGCACGCCGCCGGACGAGCCGCAGCCGAGGATGGTGATGCGATGCGTCATGAGGCGGCCATCTTGGCGAAGACGCGCCTGGTGTTGGCGGCGGTCAGCGCCGTCAGCGCTGCGATATCCAGACCGCGCACCTCCGCCAGGACGCGCGCCGTATCGGCGACAAAGGCCGGTTCGTTGCGCTTGCCACGATGCGGCACCGGCGCAAGATATGGCGCATCGGTCTCGACCAGCAGGCGGTCGGCCGGCAATTCGGCCGCGATATCGCGCAGCGCCTGCGAGTTGCGGAAGGTCAGGATGCCGGAGAACGACACGTAGAGGCCAAGCGCCACGCCGGTGCGGGCGAGCGCCGCGCCCGACGAGAAACAGTGCAGGATGGCCTTGAAAGCGCCCTTCCCCATTTCCTCGGTCAGGATCGCCGCCATGTCGTCATCGGCATCGCGGGCGTGGATGACCAGCGGCAGGCCGGTGCGGCGCGCCGCGTCGATATGGATGAGCAGGCTCTGGCGTTGCAGGTCGCGCGGCGCCTTGTCATAGAAATAGTCGAGCCCGGCTTCGCCGATACCGACGCAGCGCGGATGCGCCGACAGCCTCACCAGTTCCTCGACGGTGACGTCAGTCTCGTTGCCGGCCTGATGCGGATGGGTGCCGACCGTGCACCAGATATTGGCGTGGCGCTCGGCCAGGCTGGCGTAGCGCTGGAACTCGCGCACGCGCGTCGAGATCGTCACCATGGCGCCGACGCCGGCGGCGGCGGCACGCGCCAGCACGCCGTCGAAATCGTCAGTGAAATCGGGAAAATCGAGATGGCAATGGCTATCGATCAGCATGGCGGTACTCAAGGGTCTACCTTGCTGTCATTCCCGATGCGCGGCACGCGAGCGGGAATCCAGAAGGCGGTTCCAAACGCTGGATTCCCGGCCGGCCCTTGGCCGCCGGGAATGATAAAATGAGCGGCGCCGCACCGGAGCATTACTCGGCCTTTTCCACCTCGATGCGCGGGAAGATCGGGGCAGGCGCGGGGAGTGGCGCCCCCTGCCCGATGGCATCGGTGGCGCTCAGGTTGGCGAAGTTGCGGGCGTCTTCAGGAATATCGAGCAAATCCAGCAGCTTGGCGGATGATTCCGGCATGAAGGGTTGCGTCAGGATGCCGATCAGCCGCAGGCTCTCGAGCGTCACCCACAGTACCGTATCGCGCCGCGCCGGATCGCTCTTGGCGAGCTTCCACGGTTCCTGCGCGGTGAAGTAGCGGTTCGATTGCGCCACGAAGGCGAACACCGTGGCCAGCACATCGTGCAGCGCAAGGTCCTTCATGCTGGTGCGCGCAGCTTCCAGCATGGCATAGCCGGCATCGAGCTGCGCCTTGTCGTCGGCGCTCAGCGGCCCCGCCGCGGGCACCCTGCCCTCGCAGTTCTTGGCGACCATGGCCAGCGAGCGCTGGGCGAGATTGCCGAGATCGTTGGCGAGTTCGGCGTTGACGCGGGCGATGATCGCCTCGGCGCTGTAGCTGCCATCCTGGCCGAAGGCGACCTCGCGCAGGAAGAAGAAGCGTACCGGATCGACGCCGAACGCCTCGACCAGCGATTGCGGGTCGACGACGTTGCCGACCGATTTCGACATTTTCTCGCCGCGGTTGAACAGGAAGCCGTGGCCGAAGACGCGCTTGGGCAGCGGCAGGCCGGCGGACATCAGGAAGGCCGGCCAGTACACGGTGTGGAAGCGGATGATGTCCTTGCCGATAATGTGGAAATCGGCCGGCCAGTAGCGCCAGCGCTCGGCGTTTTCATCCGGATAGCCGGCGGCGGTGATGTAGTTGGTCAGGGCATCGACCCAGACATACATCACGTGCTTCGGGTTGCCCGGCACCGGGATGCCCCAGTCGAAGGTCGTGCGGCTGACCGAGAGGTCGCGCAGGCCGCTCCTGACGAAGCTCATCACCTCGTTGCGGCGCGCATCCGGACTGATGAAATCCGGCTGGCTCTGGTAGAGCGCGAGCAGGCGGTCCTGATAGGCGGAGAGCTTGAAGAAATAGGTTTCCTCCTCCGTCCACTCGACCGGCGTGCCCTGCGGCCCGACGCGCTGCCCGTCCGGGTTCACGGTGGTTTCGCTCTCGTCGTAATAGGCTTCGTCGCGCACCGAATACCAGCCGCTATAGGTCGACAGGTAAATGTCGCCATTCTCGACCATGCGCTGCCAGATCGTCTCGCTGGCGAGATAATGGCGCGGCTCTGTCGTACGGATGAAATCGTCGTTCGAGGCGTTGAGCAACTTTCCCATGTCGCGAAACGCTTGCGCGTTGCGGTCGGCGAGTTCACGCGGCGTCAGGCCCTCCTTCAGGGCCGCCTGCTGCATCTTGAGCCCGTGCTCGTCGGTGCCGGTCAGGAAGAACACGTCATAGCCGTCGAGCCGCTTGAAGCGGGCAATGGCGTCGCTCGCCATCAGCTCGTAGGCATGGCCGATATGCGGCACGCCGTTGGGGTAGCTGATCGCGGTCGTGATGTAGAATTTAGGGGAGCCGGTGCTCATCGAAACGGGTTGCCTGTCAGGAGGCCGATGTCTGCTCCGCGCGCACCGCTTCGGCAAGATTGGCGAAGAGGGCGATCACGAGCGGGCGCCGGTCGAGATTAAAGATCTCCGCATCCCGGGCGGAGAGCCTCAGCTTGTCCCATACCTCCGCCAGCGGTGCAAGAGAGGCTGGCGAGGCGCCCTCCGGCGCCGCGCGCAGGCGATCGCTCAGGTGATCCTCGACCGTGTGGCGCAAGATGGCCATGTTGTCGGCCCCTGCCCGGCCATCGACGGCGGCGGCGAGATCGCGCACGGCCTTGCCGTCGACGCGCGGCAGCGCCTCCAGCATATGCACGATGCGGCGGCGGAACGCGGCGGTATCCTCGTCGAGATATTTGATGGCGTCGCGCACCGAGCCGCCCGAGGCGTTGGCGGCCTCGACATGGCGCTCGCCCGGCAAGTCGGCCCAGGGCGGCAGGTCGGCGGTGATGGCGGCGACGGTTGCCGCCGGCAGCGGCTGCAGGCGCAACAGCCGGCAGCGCGAGCGGATCGTCGGCAGCAGCCGCCCCGGCGCGTGCGAGACGAGCAGGAACAGCGCCTGGCGTGGCGGTTCCTCGAGCATCTTGAGCAGGGCATTGGCGGCGTTGGTGTTCATCTCGTCGACGCTGTCGATGATGACGACGCGCCAGCCGCCGCCGATCGCCGTGCGTTCGAACAGGCGCGTCCCGTCGCGCACGTCGTCGACGCGGATTTCGCCCGACAGCACCTTGCGCTCAGGCACCCAACTGCGCCGGATCGTGGCGATATCGGGAAACGAGCCGGCGGCGATCTGCCGGCTCGTTCCGGCCTCGAAGGGCACGGCGAGATCGGTGGCCTGCGCAACTTCCGGCGCGACGGCATCCGGCCGGGCGGCGAGGAACTTGGCGATGCGATAGGCGAGGCTCGCCTTGCCGATGCCGGCCGGGCCGCTGATGATCCAGGCGTGATGCATGCGGCCCGAGCGGTAGGCTTCGAGGAAGCCCGCCTCGGCCGCCTCGTGGCCGCGCAGGTGCTCGATATCGCGCGGATGCGGCGCATCGAGAAAGCGGTCGGCCTCGGGCAGCCGTTCATCGGCGGCAACCGGGCGTTTCATGGCGCGGCCCCGCTGCCCGGCGTGATGCCGAAGGCGTCCGAGACGCGCGCGGCGATACGGTCAGAAACGGCGGCCTTGTCCGCGGTCGCGTCGAGCAGCAGGCAGCGCGCCGGCTCGGCCGCGGCGATGGCGCGGAAGGCGGCTCGGATACGCTCGTGGAAGGCGAGCGTCTCGCCCTCGAAGCGGTCGGCCGCACCGGAGGCGCCGCGCCGCGCATCGGCGCGCGTCAGGCCAAGGCGCGGATCGAGATCGAGGATGATGGTCAGGTCTGGCCGGCATGCGCCGATGGCCAGCGTCTCGAGCTGGTCGATGACGCTCGCGGCGACGGTGCGGCCGGCGCCCTGATAGGCGCGCGTCGAATCGATGAAGCGATCGCAGATCACCCACTCGCCAGCGGCGAGCGCCGGCTCGATCAGCGTCTTGACGTGATCGGCTCGAGCGGCCGCGAACAGCAGGCTTTCGGCGAGCGGATGGAACGGCTGGCGCTCCTCGAGCAGCAGGCGGCGCACGGCTTCCGCGCCGGGCGAACCGCCAGGCTCCCGCGTCAGCCGGCAGGTGATGCCGGCGCCGGCGAGGCGTTCGGCGAGCAGGCGCCCTTGCGTGGACTTGCCGCTCCCCTCCCCGCCCTCGAAGGTGATGAAGCGGCCGCGCGCCACCGGCTGCCCGCTCATGTGAAACGCTTCGGCAGCTTGGAGCGGATGTAGTCGCCGGCCCATTCCCAGATCGCCTGCAACGCGCGCTCATGCAGCGGGCCGATCGGCACATCCTGCATCACCTGCACCGGCACCGAGACCGCCAGCATCTTGCCGCGCATGACCTCGAGCTTGCCGACGACGGTGCCGGCCTTGACCGGCGCGGCGAGCGGCCCGTGATAGACGACCTTGGCGGTGATCGTATCGGCCGAGCCGCGCGGCACCAGCGCCCGCACCGGGCTTGCCGCCACGACCGGCACGCTGAACGATGCGCCGCCGAACACCTTCACATCCGCGATGGGCGTGTTGGCCTCGAACAGCGTGCGGCTCTCGAACGAACGAAACCCCCATTCGAGCAGCTTGCGCGCCTCGCCCGCGCGGTCGCGCGCCGTCTTGAGGCCGCTGATCGCGACGATCAGGCGGCGGCCATCCTGCACGGCGGAGCCGGCGAGCGCGAAGCCGGAATCGTCGGTTTCGCCGGTCTTCAAGCCATCCGCGCCGATATCCATGCCGAGCAACGGATTGCGGTTGGATTGCTTGATCTTGTTCCAGGTAAAGTCCTTCATGCCGAAATACGGATAGAATTCCGGGTAGGCCTTGATGAGATGCTCCGAGAGTTCGGCGATCTCGCGCATGGTGACCTTCATGCCCGGATCCGGCAGGCCGGTCGGGTTGGTGAAGGTGGATTTCGCCAGCCCGAGCTTGCGGGCGCGCTCGGTCATGATGCGGCCGAAAGTCGCCTCGTCGCCGGCCATCGCCTCCGCGACCGCGATGCAGGCATCGTTGCCCGACAAGACGACGATGCCGGGAATGATATCGGAAATCTTGATGCGGCTGCCGAGCGCCGCGAACATCGTCGAGCTGCGCGACGGCGCGCCGCCCGTGCGCCAGGCATGCTCCGAAATGGTGATCTCGCTGTCGAGGGTCAGCCGCCCTTCGTGGATGGCGTTGAACAGCAACTCGGCCGTCATCAGCTTGGCAAGGCTCGCCGGCGGCACCAGCTCATCGGCATTATGCTCGTAGAGCACCGAGCCGGTCGCGACGTCGATCAGGATCGCCTGGGGCGCGGTGGATTGGAAAAGCTGCGCAGATGCCGGCGCAAGGCCAACAGCCAGCCAGCCGAGCAGCAGCGCAGCAAGCATGAGCGTGGCGCGACAGGCAGCGGCGATCGCGCATGACAGCGTTTCGATCCTGCCCCCGCGTGCGCCCAAGCCTGTTTCCTCGCGACGTGATGCCGCGAGCGCCACCTGGCGCCCGCCTCCTCCTGTTCTGCACAGTCCGGACGGCGAGATCAACAGGAGCGATAAGGGCCCTTAGAGCATTTCGCAGAAAAGTGGTTGCCGGTTTTCTGCGGAAGAAATGCTCCAATTATATGATCTAGCCGCGCTCGGCGACGCGGGCGCCCTTCGCGCCGGCCTTGACGGCCTCGGCGCGCACGCTCTCGGCCTGGGCATGGCTGGAGAACGGGCCGGCGGTGACCTGATAGACCGCCGCGCCATTGCTGGTCAGTTGCTTGATCACGGCCGATTTGCCGAGCGCGCCGGCAAGCTTCACCGCGTTGGCATGGTCGCGGAACACGCCGGCCTGCACGATCAGTTGCGCTTGATCCGGCGTCGGCACGGCATTGAACGGCACGAGATGCGCGGTCTTCACGCGCGCCATCGGATCGCCATGCGTGCCGAAGCGCGACTGGGCATCGGCGGGCGCGGCGTAATACAGCGCCGCCAGCTGGGCGTTCGAGCTGTTGGTGGTGAAGGCCGCCGGCAACGCGATCGGATGCGACGAGGGCTGCCGCCTTTCGGCATAGCCGAGCGCTGCCACCGGAGCGGCGGCACGCTGGGCCGCGCCACGGCGCGGCTCCGGCTCAGGCACGAATGCCGGCGCCGAGAGCGAGGCAACCCGGACCGGCGCCGCCGCCGGCGCGGCAGCGGGGAAGCCGCCCTGCCCGCCCGCCTCGAACGGCCGGTCGGGCGGCAGCGGAATGTTGCTGGCGATGCGGAAGGCTTCCGCCGTCTCCTCGCGGCGATCGGTCGGGGACGGCTCGGATGCCGTCTCGACGGTCGTGGGGGCGCCGGACGGCGTAAAGGTCGGCTGCTGCGACGGGCCGAGATCCGCGCTCGCGACCATGACCGGGCTCTGGCGACCGATCGCGGGCGTGTCGTCCGTGCGTAAGGTGGCCAGCAGCTTGCGGTCGTCGCTGCCGGCGATCGAGGCCGGGCCGATATAGTCGATCTTGACCTTGGCCGTGCCGGAGCGCTTGAAATCGAGGTAGTAGGCCACCCGCTCCGAGACATCCATGACGCGGCCGCCGTGGAACGGGCCGCGATCATTGACGCGCACCATCATCGAGCGGTGATTGCGCAGGTTGGTGACGCGCGCGTAGCTCGGCAGCGGCATGGTGGGATGCGCCGCGCTGATCGAACTCATGTCGTAGACTTCGCCATTGGCGGTGCGCCGGCCATGGAACGCCTCGCCGTACCAGGAGGCCATGCCGATCGCGGAGTAGCCCTTCATCTTCTCGCGCGGCGTGTAGCGCTTGCCGGCGATGGTGTAGGTGTTGCCGACGAGATGACGGCCGCCGCCCTTCGGCGCCCTCTCGCCATTATCGACGACGCGCGGGCTCGCCTTGCCGTATTTTGCCTCGGGAAACGCGCCGACCTCGCGGCTGGCGTGGCGCTTGGTGCCGGTATCGCCGGCACAATTGGCGACGAGAAGCCCGACGCCGACGACACCGATGATACGGGACAGCGGCACAACGGCAGCGAGGCCGCAAACTTGGCGTTTGATCATCGGGTTCAGCTATGCTCGGTCAATGACAAGAGGACGGGGCCAACCGGCAATGGACAGTAGACTATCGGACACTGTCAACCGCATGCCTGTCCCTTTCTCCAAATTGGGCCGATTGCATTAAGCAAAGATTAACCGGCGGAGCCGCCGACGCTTGAGGGTTCGCCCAGATGCGGCGGAATCGTGTCCATTTTACGGCCATCCCGCCAGCAAACCGGGCACAGTGCCGAATCGGCAGGCAGGCCCTGCCCGCCAACATGCACAGCGCACGCCTTGCCAAGCGCCGCCATTCGCGTTTTAAGGCGGCGCCGGCGCGCTGGCGTGGAAGGGTGGCCGAGTGGTTTAAGGCAGCGGTCTTGAAATTCGCTCAAATCCGTATTCGCCAGTACCACCCTGTCCCTCATGGTCGTTGAATATCAATATGATGGTGGAGAACCTTTCACTAGCCGTCCCGTCCCGTCACGCTTCCTGCTACCGAATTCGGTAGCAAAATGGTAGCAAGATGTTCATGTAGCGTTCTTGCGGTCGATAGTCCCGAAAAAGCGGATAAGAACTTCCCGCGAAACGACCCACCTCGAGCCGATCCTTTTGCCAGCGATAAGCCCCTTCTCAAGCAGGTAGAAGCTTTGGCGTTCGGTGCGATCGATCAGTCGCGACATAGCCTTAATACCCCACACCAAATCCAAGTTACAGATATCGCTTTCAGATGGCATGCTCCTAAAATGTTGCTTGCGGGAAAGAGTTCCTCTCTGCAATCCCGCCACATAACCCGAGCAATGTCGGAGGTTTCCCGTTTGCAGGAGCTTTGGCATGAAGACGCCCGCTCGCCGCACAGCGCGGCAAGTCGCACTCGCCTACAGAGTCGACGATGCCGCTGCTATGCTTGGCATCGGAAAATCCAAGATGTGGGAATTGATCGCGGCAGGACGCATTCGCGCGCGTAAGATCGACGGAGCAACGATCGTACCGCACGCGGAGCTTGAGGCATTCTTGGAGGCCGCACCGTTAGCGAGCACGAGGCATGGCCCGAGCTAAGACAGACCTGCCACCATATGTCATCGACGAGGAAGAGATCGCGATTCGGTACCTGCTGACGCCAGCCGAATGGCGGGCAACGGCGATTGTGCTTGAGCGGAGCGGCTTCCCATCGATCCACCCAGTTCTTGGAAGGCGGCTGCGAGGGCAAGTTGATGCGTGGTTCGCCACCGGCGCCGCTTCTCTCGTGACGTTCAAGCCTGACGGCGAAGAGAATTGGTCTGCGATAGGCAGGAAGCGTCGCTCACCGAAATGATCAGAACATTTTGCATCGCGGCGATGCAAAGCCGGTGACAGCCCCAGATGGAGCGCCAACCGATCGCCTCACGGCGCGGCGCTTG
Source organism: uncultured Alphaproteobacteria bacterium (assembly GCA_937988775.1). Lineage (GTDB taxonomy): Bacteria > Pseudomonadota > Alphaproteobacteria > Rhizobiales > Beijerinckiaceae > CALKHP01. Next base: position 39,695 of record CALKHP010000050.1, on the reverse strand, counting down.
ACTCTTGTCCCGACCTTGTTCTCAATTCGTTCCCATGCGTGAGGCTCGGTCATGGGGTGAGCAGATGCTTGGTCTCATCCGTCGAGTAGGAGCGATCCATGAGCATGACCTATTACGTCGTCGTCCCCTTCGTCGCCGACGAGAGCGGCGACTTGGTGCCGCTGGAACCAATCGAGGCTCAGAGTTCCGAGAGCGCTAAGCGGCGAGCATCAGCCATCGCCGCAGACAAGGGCGGCGCCATCGCCTTCTCGCGGACTGGAGAGCCCGCTACGGGCGATTTCGAAGATGCCGTGGTACTGGGGCGCTATGGTGAGGTGCCGACCGATCTCGCCGGCGTTCTGGGCTGACGGCCGCGTCCGGCTGAGTATGATCAAGATGTAGGAGGGATAAATGGGCATGATGAGTTCGATTGGCACCATGGGCACAATGTCGCTTGCTCATTGGCTGATTGCCATAGTCTGGCTAGCTCTTGTCATTTGGTACATTATCTCGACTGTGAGGCTTCTCAGGGCCGCTAACATGGCTGGTTTATGGGCAATCCTAGTACTGATCCCAGCCGTCGGCGCTCCAATCGTGCAGGGCATACTCGCGAATAGGCTCGGGTCTCGATGACGCCAGAACGCCTCAAGCAATGCCTTGCCACGATCCACTGGTCGCCGGAGACGCTGGCGGAGGTGGTCGAGTGCGGCGTGTCATTGGTCGATGCATGGCTCGACGGAACTGCGGAAGTTCCAGTCGAGGCGAGCGCATGGCTACAGACCCGGGCGCTCTCTCACGAAGCGCTTGAAGGCGTGCGGCCGAAATCCCTCAAGGGGAAACGATTCAAGCGCGGTAACTCGCCCGGTGACGCGTGATCGGCCGTAGTCCTGGGAGGCGGCCGGCCGAGGAGGAAGTATTCGACCGACCGCCAGGACGGCGGAGTTGCGCAGCTAGGGGCGCCGTCCTTGGCGATTCAATACGCGTCGCGCCCAAGGGTTCCAAACGAAAAGCCCCGCCACCTTTCGGCAGCGGGGCAGTCCACGATCCTTACGGGCTTAGGCCATCGTCGAATTCGAGCAGCGGCGGCGGCACTCCTGCTCGCCGGGCGCTACGGAAACCTCGGGCGCTCCTGTCAGGTTCGACCTTCAAATTCGCTTGATCACCGGCAGCCATGATGTCCCCCATGAGCCGGGCCGTGAATGCCTCAATCGCGCTGCGGCTCGGGGTCGCTCCAAGGTACTGGATACCTCGTTTGTCCTGAAGTTTGACGGTCCATTTCCCGTTCACCTTCAAGACGGTCAGATTGACGATCGACACGTCATTCCTCCTTTCTCGATGATGCTCGGCATACGCCGTCCCCATTTTGGGGAGCAAAAAGCGGCCGTTCAAGAGGCTGAGACGACAAAAGCCCCTCCCGCCGAAGCGAGAGTTGGCCGCTCCTTAAAATTTTTTCCGCCTTCCTCTTGAAAATCCGCGAAGTGGAAAAATCTCTGGGGTGTCGCCATAGCTGGCGGCCAGCGGACGCCACTTCAGGGTCCGCTCGGGGCGGGTGCCGGAAGGCATCCGACACCTGCTCGTACCCATTTTGCTCTTTCTGGAGGATTTGGCTATGAGAACACAAGATTGGAGCCCGCTCTGGCGCTCAACGGTCGGCTTCGACCATCTGCTGAACGTCTTCGACGAGGCGCAGCACGCCGCGGAAGAAAGCTACCCCCCCTACAATATCGAGCGGTTGAGCGAAGACCGCTACCAGATCACAGTGGCGCTTGCGGGTTTCGGCCCGGAAGAATTATCGCTGACTGCCGAACAGAACCTTCTGACCCTAGAGGGGCGGAAGACTGCCAAGGAAAAGGTGGATTTCCTGTTCAAGGGCATTTCGGCGCGCCCCTTCAAGCGGCAATTCCGCTTGGCGGATTATGTCGAAGTGAAATCAGCAGCGCTTCGCAACGGTCTCCTGACCATCGATCTCTTACGCGAGGTGCCTGAGGCCATGAAGCCGAAGGCTATCCCGATCGAGGGACAGCCACGGCCGGCTCGGCAAATCGAAGCCCAGGCGGCCTGAACCGTCACGCAAAAATGGCAACGGGCTTCGCGGCATCCCGCCGCGAGGCCTCCATCGAAAGGGTCACGCAATGAGCATCCGAGATATTATCCCGTGGAATCGCTCCTCCGAAATCAGCCGGAGCCGGGACGCAGAAATGAGCCCCTTCCTCGCGCTACACCGCGAGATGAACCGCATGTTCGACGACGTGTTCCGCCACTTCGATATGGCGCCAATCGGCAGGGATTTTGGGAGCGACCGCCTTGTTTCGCCCATGATCGACATCGACGAGACCGACAAGGCCATCCGCGTCACAGCCGAACTGCCCGGGCTCGACGAAAAGGACATCAAGATCGAGGTCGCTGACAACGTGTTGGCAATTGCCGGCGAGAAGAAGACCGAAAGCGACGATCGCGACCGTCTTGTCAGCGAACGCTACTATGGCCGTTTCGAACGGCGGATTCCACTGAACGGCGTGGACGAAGAAAAGATCGAGGCTTCGTTCAGGAACGGCGTTTTGACGGTCACGCTGCCGAAGTCTGACAAGCCGCGCGAAAACGTCAGGACTATCGCGATCAACAACAATTCCTGAGGCGGCGGAACTATCACTGCCGCGAAGCCCAACCCGTGTCGCTAAGAAATGGAGGATTAGAAATGCGACAGACGAAGCTTGATGAAAACGTGTTCGACATCAATGCGCTGCTTCATCCCGCCGCGGTCTACGGCCATCCCAGGGAAGTTCTCGCCGATGGCACACTGACTGTCGGCGAAAAGCGAGCCATCCTTGCCTCTTGGGCGTCCGATGCCGCCGCGGTGAGTTCATGCCCGGCATTGCGCGCTCCCGCCGGTGTTTCGGCGCCCATATCGATCGACGAAATTCTTGAAGCTCTGAGGTCGCTCGATTCGGGACCGCGGGAACCGCCCGGAGGTAAGCCAGCGCGGGTCGGAAGCGACAAGCGCGTAGCGGCATAACCGAAACGTCATGGCGGCTGCACAAATTTAGATAGTTTTTCGAGTACGGGCGCGGCGCCATGGCGCAGATCGGAGGCGGCCGGCCAAGGGAGCAACTCTTGGCCGACCGCCGGGACGGCGAAGTTGGAGCGGAGGGACGCCGTCCTTGGCGATAAAATGCGGCTCGTGCCCTGGGGTTCCAGCCGAAAAAGGCCCCGCCACCTTTCGGCAGCGGGGCAGTCATGGGAGGCTTACAAACAGCACGAAGCCAGACTGGCTTGTCCTGTTATCCGCGCTGGCACCATTGCCGGCGCGAATGGGGTTACGGCGAGGCCTTCTTGTCGATTAGGACTTCGAGCCTCACCAGTCGCGCAATGATCTCACGCTGCAATGCGGAGATGGTGTTGGACTGCATCTCGTCCTTGGCCTCGAGCCGATCGACGCGTTTCTCGATCCGTCGCTGGTTTCCGCCAATCTCGCCGATTGCGGCCTGTGTCGTGCCGTAGCCATAGGAAAGGCCGCCGATCACCGTCATGATCGTGAGGACGTTGCCGAGCGAGAGCTTCGGATCGAACCATCCACGCATGGGTGCCCCTCCGTCAGTCGCGCTCAATTCCAGCAGTCCTTTTTCTTGCCGAACGCATTGTGCGAGCCGACCTGAACCGCGAACGGTCGATCATTCTTGATGATGAAGTCGCGGGTCTGAGCCGAAGGCGTCTGCTTCTCCCAGCCATCACAGACACTTGCCGGTGGCGTGGTCGTACACCCCGCCAAGGGCAGAGCACAGACGAGCATCATCAGCGCTATTGATCTCCGCATCGGTCTTGCTCCTGTCGCGTAAGGTTTCGATGGTCTTGGATTGCTGCTGGATCGTGGAGGCTGAGGTCGCGTCGGAGCGGCCCTTGGCATAGATAGCGCCGGCAGCGGCCAGAACTGCCCCTACAGCGGCGATGATGAGCCACGTGCGCAGGGATAGGCCGGTGAAGAAGGCGATCATCACAGGCCCTCCAGACAAAGGGTCCGTTCGCTGATCCGGCCGCCAGCATCATTGATCCGGCGATTGACCAGCCCGCGGATCACCGCACCCTTGACGTAGACCCAGCGCGAAAGCTGCTCGCATGCCTGCCGCCACTGGCCTTTGCGGGCATATTTGATCAGCGTCGATCTACAGGCTGCGCCCGTGCCGACGTTGTATGCCCAGTCATTGATGGCGACGTACGTCTTGGCTGGCGCGCCCCACATTTCGGGAGCGCAGGCGAGCAGGCGCTGCTCATGCTCGACCAGCTTCTGCCGGTTCAGATCGGCGCATTGAGCCTCGGTGAACGTCATGTTGGGACCGATGCCCTCCGTGACACCCATGCAGGCCGTCCAGACGCCGCCAACGTCCCGATAGGAGCGCAGCTTGTCGCCCTCCCAAGAGCCCGTGTAGGCCAGAGCGGCGGCAAGCAGAGCAGCGCCAGCAGCCCCGCTGCCGAGATAGCGGCTACGCTTACTCGCCATAGCCGGCGCCCTCCTGCGCGAGCAAGCGAGCGACGAAACCTCCGCCGACAACGATGATGATGACCACCGAGAACCACCCGCGGGGGATCGGCGGGCTGTCGGTGAAGAGCGGAATAGCGGCCTCTGCGCCGGTCAGCACGAAAGCCAACGCCATAAGGCGGATGGACCATGCGCGCTTGAGCACGCGCCGCCAGTCGTCAACGAGACGCATGGGACTCTCCAAAGAAAAACCCGCCTCAAGGGCGGGTGCAGGAACGGAACGGAACTTAAATTAAAGCTGAGGCGTTGCGCTCTGTGGTCGGGAGGTTGTCATGTCCCCCTTTGATCTACAGACAGACGCTCATCGTGATCCTGTCGAAGAGACTGAAACGGAGCTCGAACATCTCGGGATCATGGTCGTTTCTGGATTGATCCCGCTCACGTTCGCGATGTTGAGTGCATTGCTCTATCTGTACTGTGGGATGCCATAGGTGCCGGTGATCGCGCCGCCGCTCCAGATTGGAGCCAGGATATCGGACCTTGCCGCGCGCATAGCTGTGTCAATGGTTATCCAGACCATTATTCTCGTGATGCTTGTTGCCAGCCTTGTTGCCGTGCTGAGGTGTCTTCATCTTCTCCACTCGGTCGATTGATCGTCAGCGGCGACTAGCAGCGTCTCGATGGGCATACCGGCACGAGAGGGCTGAACGAAGCTCACCTTGAGGGCGGGTGGCGGCCATAGAAAAGCGTGGAACCAAACGCTCGGCATGGCGTTCACTCCGCCGGGCGGGAGGACAAAGCCATGAGAACTTTCCTATTATCCTCGGACCGGAAAGCGGGTCGGGCGAGAATTGAAGCTGCGATCTCGTTTGTGGCGGTCGTCGCGACGTTGGGGTTCGCGGTTGTCTGCGGACTTATGCTGGCACCGCTGCTTCACGGGGTTTGGTTCGGTGGTGGCTGAGGACGTGGGCCGAAGCGAAGCTTGACGGGAGAGCGAGGAGAAAAGCAGACTTAGCCGAAGGTCGCGTACGGGAGGGTGTCACATGGGCCAAAGTGCATCGTTCGTCTGTGAATGCGGTTCTGAAGCGGTCACGGTCTTTGGGTCGGAAACGACCACCGCAATCGTCACCTGCAGCCGATGCAGGCGTCTGATCGACGACTGGAATAGCTATTTGTCGAAGGTCTCACCGGCGGCAACTGTCGTTTGGAACATCCAGGCTGACGCTCGGAGGCAGGACGCGGACAACTATGCAGGCCAGGGTGGCGTCGGCAACTCGCCAAGGAAGCCTTCGACGCTAGGCTGAGCGCGCCCCGGTCAGCGCGCTGGCGAATTGCTGATAGCTACGAAAAAGGCCGCCATAACCGGCGGCGGTGGTCGCGCTGGTTGGGCAAGAGGCCCTGACACTGGCCCCGATCCGGCGGATCAGAGGAAGAGGATGGGCGCGGCCCATAGCGCGCCGGCGAGCCATTCGGCGGCGTATTGGTCGTATCCGGTGCGCCGCACGATCACGGCACCGGCAACATAGCAGGCCCACAAGGCAATGCCGAAGGCCGGGCCGACGACCAGCCCGGGCAGGATATCAGGCCATACGAGCGCCAGCGGCATGATGAAAACAATCATGCGCGGTGCCAGCGCCGCAAAATCGTCGGGCGTGATCCGCAACAGCACCCGGCCGGTCCACGTCCGTCTTGGCGTGAGGGGATCGGTTTCGAGATCGAAGAACGCGCCCCATTCCGAAGATAGCCGGCGCCGATCAGCAGGGCGTGCGGCCAGGGCTGTACCAGCCACGCCACGAGGGCGATGGCCGGCGCCGCATACCAGAGCGGACGGCCGGGCCAGCGCGGGGGCGCCGCGAGCCAGCCACTGGCGATACGGTTGATGCAGGCGCAGAGCGCGACAATGGAGAGCGCGATCAGGGCACTCATGGCTGCACCGCCACAGCATGGCCGACCTGATTGCTGAGGTTCGCCCAATCGATCGCACCGCGATGGACTCAGGCGGATAGGCATGCAGCGACAAGCGCCGCGACAACGATGCGGGTCATGACATGCCTCAGAGGGGTTTGTGGATAAAGAACCCGCCTCAAAGACGGGTGATGGCGCGCATGAAAAAGCCGGCGGATGGTGGATGGATTTGGCAGAACGAAAGAACAAGTATTAGACTGCGGTGCTAGCATCCAATTGTTCGGAGGATATTATGCCTGTTATTGATTTAAATAAGAAAGATAAATTCGAATCTAACCAAAAATCTGAAACCATTATTCAGCGGCTCGATGTTGTAATCGTTCTTGGCATGACGATTTTTGGAACTTTGATGTTAAGCACATTGTTCTACTTGTACTAATCGTCGCGCCGCTGATTGCATGAAAAAGCCGCCAGAAGCGGCGGCGGATGGTCGGTTATGGTGTGGCGGTCAGGCGGGCCACGTCAGCGCCGGCAACTCAGCCAGCAGCGCCTCGACGGTTGGTTGAGCGCGCTGACCAGACTGCACGAGATCAAGCTGCGTATAGGCATAGGCCCATACCGCATCGCGCCACCCGACATAGGCTTGCGCCTCGGCGGCCCATGTCGGGTTGGTGCTGGCGACATAGGTCGAGAGCGACAGGCCGTTGTCGTAGCGCCGCGCTTGCGCAGCCGCATCGAGCATGGCGACGATCGCAGCCTGATAATCGGCCACGGCCGGCGGCGGAGCCGGACGGACGGTGATGATGCTCATGCTGCGGGCTCCTGCTGCTTCGCCGCTTGCTCCGCGAACCACGCCTCGGCACCGATGCCGTACCCGTCAGGCGCGGTGAAATCGGCCGTCCAGAGATCGCGCTGCGAGCGATCGGCCGGAATGTCGGCCGCATCGACGATGAGATACGGCACACCGGCCGGCACGTCCTTGCGAGCAACCTCCGCGAGCGGCAGAGTGCCAGTTGGGATGAGCACGGCGACGCCATCGCCTATTGGGTAGATGATACGCTGGGCCATCATTTACCTCCGAGCACGTGCAAGAAGATGCCGTCCACATCCGCGAAGCCGGTAGTGTTCGGGCCAGTACCGACTTGGACTTGGTTCACGTCGTATGAAAGAATTTCGGCGTAGTAGAAGCCGCTGCCGCTCCACCGAACTGATGCTACGGGCGCATAATTCGCGTCCGCCATCGGGGTTGCGAAATTGAAGCCGTATTTCCCGACCGCAATATCGGTGATGCTGGAAATATTGACGCTGTCGCGGATGGCGATCGCGCCAGTGCCATTGATATTGCCCCATGCCGTGGGGAGGCGCTTATCGGCTGGCTGCACGGCACTGTCGGCTGTGGCGAGCGATGCTATGGATGCCGTAGACAGCGCCAGGCTGCGGTCGGCACTCAGGTCGCCGCCGCCCGTTAGGCCCGTGCCGGCCGTGATCTGACGCGTCTTGACCGTGTAATCGGCCGGGCTGAAATTGCCCGCGTGCCACGCGGAATGCCCGGCAATATCGAGCTCGCCAGCAATCTTGGCCTTGCCCGTAGACCCGACAACCAAAGCTGTAAGCGCAGTAACACCCGCCCCCGGTGGGAACCGCACACTAAATTCTAGTAGGTCTCCGGTTATGGTGCTGCCGGCGCGGGCATCATTAAGGAGCGCGATGCTGCCCACATTATTGACGAGAGAGTGAGCGGCAAGGTCCAATCCTGAGCGAGCGGCTTGCTGCACGATCAGGCCGGAGCCAAGGGTGACAGTGATATCGGCATCTGTGCCGGCGTCATAACCAGTCCAAGTGACGCCCGACAGATTGCCCCCCGTGATCGTAACCGCACCGGCGGCCTGCGTCGCCATCGAGCCGAGGCCGAGATTGTCACGCGCCGCCGCCGCATCTGACGCACCAGTGCCACCATCCGCGACAGCAAGGTCAGTAATCTCGCTGATGGTCCCGCCATTGATCGTCGGGCTGGTCAGCGTCTTGTTCGTGAGTGTCGCGACCGCGCTGTTCTTGGTCGCATCTGAAGTGTTGTCGACCTGATCAAGAGCCAGAGTGGACCTCGCAGCAGCTACATCAGCCGTGGTGAACAGCGCATCGCCAACCGCCGTCGCCCCGAGATTACTCCGAGCGCCGGCCATGTTCGTCGCCCCGGTTCCGCCAGAGCTCAGGGGGCGCGGCGCATTGAGATCGGCGGCAATATCCTGTGTCAGGGCATTGTAGTCGGCAGCGCGGATCGTATCACCGGCGACAGCGGCTGTGCCGGGCACAAGGCTGAAGACGCCGCTTACATTTCTCGGCATGGGGCTTCTCCATAGAAAAAGCCGCCTGCGGGCGGCTTGCGGAATGTCTGGTTGTGGAGTTCGATGCTTTCGGAGGCAGAGATGGACGAGCTACCCGCCGACATTCTCAAAGGCATCAGTTCAGTGCAGGCCGAACAATCTGGGGTGATGAACCAGACCGAAACAATTCGTTTCATCCTTCGCGACTGGCTCATCGGCCACGGTTACTTGAAGGCTCCGCCTGACGATCCCGAGATGGCTAACTGACCAATGGACTCCACCTCTTCCAAGTGATTGGATATCCTTGGGAGGGGTGGCGATGAGACAAATTGTGATAGCCGCGTTACTGGCATTGCTCAGCGTTTCATATGGCAGCGCTCGGGCAAAAACACCGGACACCGCGCTGTGGAAGAAGGTGAACGGATGGTACATTTATATCGACAAAACAGTCGGATATCAGTGTTTCATCGCGAATATATATGAAGACCTTACAGTTTTCAGGATGGGATTTCAAAAGCCCTCATCAGCTACTGCCCTGTACATCGCTATTGGGAACAAAAACTGGCAGTCGCTAGAGGACGGCAAGGACTACCCCCTCGTCATGCAGGTCGATAATGAGAAGCCGTGGAATTCGCCGGCCTCCGCCGCTCATATCGGGAAAATGCCATTTCTCATTGTCAACACAAGCCAAATTCAATTTGTCAGCCAGATTCTTCGTAAACATGGGTTGAAGGTATTCTTCAATGGGGAGAATATCCTGAACCTTAGCTTGAGGGGATCAGCTGGCGCCCTGCAAGAAATGGTAAATTGCCAACGGGCGGTCAATGAGTACCTGGGCCAGAGGAAGCCGGCATCGAAAGATCCCTTCTCCGGCGCATCTAATACCCGGCCCAAGAAAGACCCATTCGCCACATACTGATATTGCCCAGATGAGAATTCGAAGCCGCACCAATTATAGCATGACCGGAATAGCCCTTGAGGTTTCTGGCGTTTGGGCTTTCGTCGCCAAGTTCTCGCGCAAAGCGGTGGCAATAATAGACCGCACGCCAATGATCGACCACAACCCGCACGAGAGGCGGCTGAGATGAAGTACCTCGTCTGCACGGCCGTACTGATCGCCTGCGTCTGGGGACTACGGTCCACCATCAATGAGGCGTTCGCGACGAGCTTCACCACCGGGATGATATTCTGTGTGGCGTTCGGAGCGGTCATGTTCGCTATTGCGCTCTACGTCGATCGTCGAGACCGGCGCGCGCAGCAAGGGCAGCGGCCACCGCAGCGATAGATCCTTTGGCATCGGCCGACTGCTTCAGCTGCTGCGTCCGCGAGATCGCATCGACAAGCGCCGACAAGTTACGGTCCCGCTCCGGGCCGCCGGCCGACAGGAACCGTGCGATCTCCGCGTCGCGCGGCGCATTGTTTCTCTCCAGCATCGCTTGCAGGACGGCGTTTGCCGGCTTGAGCAGCAGGCGCTTGGCATCGCCGTAGAGCGTGTCGGACGTCAGCTTGACCGGGTTGTCATCCTCCAGTGCTTTGGCTGCCTGCGAGCGCTGCGCCGTCTGGCTGTTCTCCACGACCTTGTTGAAGGTATCGCGGAACTTCGTATTGCGATCGACAGACGCAACCAGCGCGTTCGCGGCATCGTCGCCGAAGGCCGTGCCGATCTTGGCCGTGTTCCAGCCGCCCTCCCCCTGCAATGCGCCCTTCAACGCCACGAGATCGTTGACCTTCGTCCCAAGCTGGCGATCGATCTCGGCGCGAGCGCCCTTGTTGAAGGCGATCTGCTCACCGGGAACCATGGCGCCGAAGTCCTCGGCAAAGCGGCCCGGAGACGGCGCGGTCTTGCCGGAATCGAGGATCCCTGTACCGGCCTGGACTGCCTCTGCGCGCCGGGCCAAGGCTGCCGACTGAGCATTGGCCTCGGCATAGCCTGGAACCTGCTGCTCGAGCGCGTCGTTAAGCTGGCCCCGGATCGTCTTCAACGCGCCCTGCTGGCGCTCAAGCGCTCCCGCCGGCACGCCAAGCCCTGGCGCTCCATACTGGATGACGTTGTCAAGTTCACCCTTGATCTTGTGTAGGTTGATCGCGGCATCCTTGGGCGCCGCTCGCAACTCTGTCACGATCTCGCCCGTAACCGGATCATACATCGGCGCCCCGGACTTGGTCAGGACCGCAGCTTGCTTCTGCGTCATCAGGTAGTCTCGCGCCGAGATCAGCGCCTTCTTCTCCATCCCTTCCGATTGGTCAATCGCCTTGCCGAGATTGGCCAGCAGGGCCGTCGTATCGACGGCCGGCGCGTTGTCGAGCGCCTTGCCGTAGTTGATGGCATCCACCTGGCTCCGGCGGTTCACGATCGCATTCGTGACGGCCTGCGCGTCTTCCGCGGGGCCCAGCGCGGCGTTGACATCGCCATAGACGCGGGCGTTCGTGCCCTCATTGCGGGCTCTGAGCGCGTCGGTGAGGATCGTCCGCCCTTCTCCCGGCCGGGCGCCAACGCCCTGGGCCAACCCGAGCATGCTGGGGCCCGTGTCGGCAAGCACGGCATCCGGGCCAAGCCGCGCCGCCTCAGCCTGTACTCGCGCAACATCGTCTGCCTGCAGCGCCCCCATGACCTTGCGCTGCGCTGCGGAAGATAGGCCGTCTATGGTGGGGGCAGCCCGGCCGGCAAATGTATTATAGGCGGCGCCAATGCCACGGGCCAAAATAGGAATCGACAGACCGACAGCGGCCCCGCCCGCTGCCCCCTGTCCCGTGCTTTTCGCTGTGGCTCCGAGATCAGTCAGGTCCGGCGATGCGGACAGGCCCTCAACGCTGCCAATCCCGCCACCAGCCAGCATGCCCCGAAACGCCCGAGCCGCGAGGCCCGCGCTTTTAGCTGCGGCACCCACGGCACCCACGGGGACGAGCGCGCCACCAGCCATGCCGCCGATAGCCGAAGTTACAGGGTAGTTCTTGGCGATCTCTGCTTCAGCATTGCGCTCACGGGCGAGGTTGTCGGCATAAGAGCCGCCACCGGGCATCAGCGTTTCTCTTGCCGCCGAGAGCCGATCCGCGAACGGCAGACCGTCCGCAATGCTCTTCGCACCAACGCCTGCCAGCCCGACCAATCCCGGCCCGAGATTGCGGGCAAAACCGGCGCGCATATCGCCCACGGCCGCCGGCAACGGCTCCGGATTGAACCCGTCGAGGTTGACGGCCGCCATGCCCGAGATATTGCCGTCATGGACTGGCGCAGCATCCCACCACTGGCCCTGCGGCGCCTGAGACGGCGCCTGCTGAGCGACCGGGGCGTTTTCCCACCATTCAGCCATGACTCGACTCCGTCGCCTGAAGGCTCAATGATCCGCGCGGTATTTGGGGGGAGAGGTTCAATGTCACAGCGATTTTTGCCGCCGCTAGAAGCCGATACGAGCTATCGCGTGGCAGACTTTGAGTACTTTGAATACGGGCATCGCTCGCTTCGGAAGCTGGTGACAGGCGAAGACACCAGTATTCTGCACCTTCATCTGAAAAACCGGACCACACTTGATCTACCAGTATCGGACGAGGCGCTGCATCTCCTCCTGAGGACACTGATTGATGCCTTTCCAGTCGAGACGCTAAGGCACGTAAAAACGCGGCCGTGGTGCCCCGACAATATGAAAGAATGGGAGCCACCGACCTAATCATGGCTTCCTCCGGGTTGTCCCGTCAGGCGCAACGAATGTGGTGCCAGACGGCAAGGCGTCATACTCAGCCTTATTGCTGGGCCGCGCGGGGCCGGTCGGGGCCGCTGACGACGGTCCTTCCGGCACAGTCACACTGAACAGTGCCCGCTCCCGCCTGTTCGCCTGTGGATCGGGGTAAACCGCATCCAGTTGCTGCTGGTGGAGTTGGAGCCGGGCGGCGGCCGCCTTCTCCATGATTCCGAGAAGACGACTGATCGAGCCCGCGTCCAGTTGGATCGAGCCGCCAGAGGCTTTTTCCGCGAACTCACGATCCGAGTTCGAGATCTGGTTGGTGCCGACTGTCGATTTCAGCATCGCAGCGACTTGAGGGGCAATTGCAGCGCGGAACGTTTCCGTGTTCTGGATCGCTTCCGGTTTAGTAACCCCAAGCAATGCTCCAGCCTTCTGCAAGCTAAGTCGGGCGTCGGCGCCAAAACCGGTGATCGCCCCGCCAGGGCCTTGAAGCGCGGTGCGAGCGTTGCGGAGCGCAATCAGGCCGGTCGCAGCGGCGCGCGCTTCCTTGGTGTTTTCCGCGAACAAGTCGAATACCTGCTTGTCCGAGCCACCGCCGACGTTGACGGAGGTTGCGCCTGCCTTAGCCTTCGCCGCAGCCCAATCTGTGAACGGCCGTGTCTCACCCTGCGACTGCGCGAACTTGTATTCCTGAACCAGCGTTGGATCGTCCGACTTGTTCAGCTGCTTTTCCTTCAAGCGCCTATCGAGCGGCGCATTTCCAAGTGCCGCCCGCTTGGCATCAAGATCAGCTTGCAGGAGCTGCGCGTTGAGTGGAGCGTTGGCATTCGTTGCCTGCGCGGCACGCAACTGTTCCTGCTTCAGCGCCATCTCGGTCGGATCGCGCGAGGCAATGGCGACCTGCTTCTGGATGATCGCCTGCGCAACCGCCTGCTGCCCCTTGGTCGCATAGGGGTTGCTCAGGATACGTTGCGCGGCTGCCAGTTGCGCCTGCGACATGCCGGCGGCGGCAGGCGGCGCGGACGGCTGCGGAGCCTGCTGCTGGGCGCCTATGGCCTGCGCGACCTGCTGGACGGCGGGGGGAGACGCCTGAGCCGGAGCAACCGGCATGCCGCGCTGCTGCACTGCCTGCGCAACCTGCTGGACGCCGCCGGGCGCATGGGGGGCAGTCTGCGGCGGGATCGAGCCGGTCGAGTCGCCAGAGAACCCGCCCTGCGGCATCATGCCGAGCGGCATGGCAGCCATGGTCGGAGCTTTCTGCGGCTGGAACTGGCCAGGGTAACGGTTCCAATCCGGGGCAAACGGAGAGCGCGCCACCGGCGCGGCCGTCGTCTGCGGTGGCAGAGCCGATTCCGGCAGCGCATCGGTCGCTACGTTCCCCAAGGATGCGACCTGAACCGGACGAGATGGCGGCATAGGCATGCTGTTGTCGGCAATCACCGACCGCACTGGCGCGGGCAGCGAGGCCATATCAACGGACGGCCCCTCGCCAAGCTGCGCGTCTTGAGCCGCATCCTGTTGACTGTCATAGCGGGAGAGAGTGCTGTTATACGCGCCAATCGCCTTGCCGGGATTGTCCCGAAGTCCGAGCCAGGTCGGGCCGAGAGCGCTCGCGATCTGCGGCGTGAAACCGTTCTGGGCGAGGTCGGCATTGAGGTCGCGACCGGTGCGCTTCTGGTAATCCTGCCCAGCTAGATAGAGCGCGGCACGATCCTGATTTTCGGGCGAGAACGTGCCATCACCCTTCACCGACGCAGGGAGGCTATCCCATGTCGTCTTGGTGAACTGATAGCGCCCGGCCGCGGTGGACGGGCCATCAGGGCCTGGCGCAGCGATACCGGGATGCTTGGCGAAGCTATCGAACGTCGCGCCGCCAGTTGGCGTATAGCGGACGTTGTATTTCCCGGCACTCTCTGGGCCGGCGATAGCGTTGAGAAGCGCGCCCTGCTGCGGGTCCAAGCCGCTTGCAACCGGGTCGGTCGACCCAGCCGCCGCAGCGCCAGAAGTGGATGGGATGGAGGCAGGAGAAGAAGATGCTCCAATCCCAAGCGCGCCCATTAGGCCAGCGGCATCGGCATTTGCAGTTGCGCGGGCAGCCTTTTCCTGATCGGTCAACCTGCCGTTCTCGAACCGGTCGCCCAACGCCTGTCCGATCGCCGTCAGCCCCTCACCGAAGTTTTTCGGTGCAGCTGTGGCACGGCCCATCATTGCATTGAGCACCTTTCGGCGCTGCTGCAACTCCTCATAGGAGAGGTTGTCGTCGCCGCCGAAGGCAAAGGAGAGAGCCATTATGCGGCCTCCTTGATGAGAGTTTTGCCGAGACCGAATGCCTTGCCGTAATCGACGGCCTTGTAGCCGCCGGGCATCTCGATCACCGCCTCGGGGCGCTTCTTCTCGACCTCCTGCGCCATCAATCCAAGCTGCATCGGGCCGCCCGCCTTGTAGCGATACTGATACACATTCTGGCCGTCGCCAGTCTCCGCGACCTTCTTGATGTCAGTCTTCAGCCGACGATCCGAGGCCTTGATCAGCCCGGCCCCGAGCCCGAACAGACCGCCAATCGTGGAATTCCACGAGCCAAGTGCGGAATTGTATTGGCCCATCTGGTTGGCATAGTTCTGCTGGACGATGCCGGCATAATCCGTGGTCGGGATCGTCGGCTCTCTCGTATTGATGAAATTCGGTTGGCTGACCTGTGAGCCTGAGAGCAATGCCGAGATTTCGTTGATCGGCTGGTTCCGGGAGGCGAATTGCTCCTGCAAGGCCTGCTGGCGCGAGGACTGCTCCGCGTTGAACTGGGCAAGCTGGGCGGCGTTCTGCGCGGAGGCGACCTGATTGTTGTTCGTGGTCGTCGTGTTCGCGTTCTCGAAACCCTGCTGGGCAGCGGTATTGGCGAATGTGGCATCGCCGAGGTTCTGGTTGTACTGCTGCTGCTGCGCCGCGTTCTCGAACTGGGCCTGATTCTGCGCGAGGCCAGCAAGGCGAGACTGTTCCTGCCCGGCATTGATGATCGCGCCATACTGCGCATCGTTCTTCTGCTGGCCGAAGAGTTGCATTGCCCGGTCATAGGCGGCTGAGCCGAGCTTGATCCCCTGGTTGGATAGCTGTGTCTCAAGCGCAGTCTGCTGCTGCTGCAACTGCGGATTGATACGGGACAGCAGGGCATCCTGAACCTGCTTCACATTGTCGGCATAGTCCGTGCCGTAGGTCTTCGTGACATCGCCGGCATTGGCGATGCTGCCTTGCAACTGCGGGCCCTGGCCGAACTGCTGGAAATCCGGCGCCGTAATCTTCGAGGCATCCCCAGCCGTGGGCAGGTCGCTGAGGTCCATACCCTTGCCGAGATAATCCTGAAGAAAGGCCGACTGCTGGTTGGCCGTGCCGGCAAGGTTAAGTTGCGCCGCGTCGGTCTGGTCCTTGATCGCCTGCTGACCCGGCGACAGCGTGGTCGTCGCGGTGTAGCGAGGGATATCGTAGGTCTTGCCGCTGGTCGGGTCCTTGAAGCTGTAAGATCCGGTCTGATCGTAGCTCAGGTTCCCGTTGGGAGTGACCTGGTTGACGTTGCCGAGATTGGCATTGGCGATCGCCGTCGAGACGTTGGTCCCGGTCTGAGCGGAGGCCGTCGCAACAGGATCTGGAGGAGTGGGCGCGGATGGCTTACCCATTGGCGGCGTCCTTTTTCGTGTCGTGGAACCCGTTGGCCCGCCAAGCATCGTCGGTCAGGGTCATGACAAGTTCGGCCTCGTGACGGCCGCGCAGGCGCGGGATGAGGTATTCAGAAAAGCCATAGGCCTTGAGCATGCGCCGCAGCGGCTTGTCGCTCGGCCTGATCCGCATCGCGACCAGCTGGCAGCCGATCTGTTCGAACGGATAGGAGAACATCTCGAACAGAACCGAGCGGGTCAGCCAGCGCGGTGTGGTCGATGAAGCCGAAATCTCGATGACGCCGGCCGCCGGCGCATAGTTGTGGTAGACGATGCCCGCAACGAGAGTATCGGCATCGATCACAGCGAGCGCAGTACAATTGCCGAAACCGCGCTCACAGCCAGGGATATGCTGGGCCACCCAGCGGGCAACCTTGCCGCCTTCGTCGGGCAAGACGATCAAACGACGACGCCCCCGACCTCGTAGGTATATTCGGTCGAGATCAGCTCTCCGTCAGGCGCGGCCCCGCCATTAACCAGCACGCGCACGGATGGTGCCACCACAAAGCCAACCCCAGCGATTCCGAGCCAGCGCGTGGATATCTTCTTGTTCCCGCCCGCATCCCATGTCGACTGATCCCAGATCGCGGTATTCCATTGCCCGCTCACTTCGCTCGACGGCGTACCTTGCGGGAAACTCGGCGTGACGTTGCGATAATCAAAAGCCGCGCCAAGCTGCGAAATGATCGGCGTCACCGCGCGGAACGTCGCCCTGCCGAGCCGCATGACCTTCGTGGCGCTGGCGGCGTCGAGGTCGTCGAACAGCCCGGTATAATCGCAATAATAGCCTGAACCATCGTCGGTTGAGCCCACTTCCATCTGCATGATCCGGCCGTCAGCCGTGCCGAAATAGGCATCTCCGTTGTAGAGAGCCATGCAGTGCGGATCCCAGCCGGCATATTTGGTCCATGCGCCGGTCTCGAGGTTGACCACGAAGCAATAGGGCGTCTCCGTCGACAGCATCGGCATCGATACGATCGCGCATTTCTTGCCGGGCCATTTCAGGATTTCCCATGGCCCGGATTGTCGTGCCACAGCCTCAAGCTGCCACTCCGTTTCGATTCCGCGCGAAACCGACGCGAGCGACAGGGCCGCAACATCCTTGGCCACGGCCTGCGAGATCGGGATCAGGCCAACCTCTGTCGCGATCAGAAGATCGCCGCCGGCCCGCATCGTCGCGCGCTGGCCGAGAGGGCGCGTCAGGTAATAGCGCCCGACGATGCCCCAGCTCGTGGAAACAGACGGATCGGAGCCTTGGAATACCGCGACCTCGCCCTTGGTCGAGACGAAGACGCATTTCTCGTCCGGCCCATTGCCGGCGTCGAGCGACCACGTTGCGCCGAACAGCAGGGAGCCGCCCTCCTGGAACACGCCCGCAAGGCTGATCTCGATTGCAGCCCCACCGATGCTGTCGACCGGCAGGCACCATGCCGAGCGCGAGCCCTTCTGCACGAAGAACAGCCGGTTCTTGTAGGTCCAGACATGAGAAAACGTCGAAGTCTCAACGCCGGTGATCGAGGGCGTCGATGTGCCATTGATCGGCATCCAAGCCGTGCCGTCATACAACAGGGCCGAATCGGTACCGTTGACGGCATAGAGGAAATCGTTGCCGACGGTGCCAAACTGCGCCGTGGCGTAATAGCCGCTGGTCTGGCCGACGACGTCGGCGTGCATGGCATTGGAGATTTCGAGGATCTTGGTTGCGTCAGATACGAACAGCTTTTCTCCGGCGCCGCCGACATAGGTGAACATGCTGAGCGCCGCGCCACTGGCCACCTCGTTGATCTTGACCGACCCCTTCCTGAGCCGGATTCCGGTCGAGGTCGGAAACCAGTTGATGAGTATCCCGGCACCGCTCGGCAAAGGAGCAGCCAGGTTCTCGTTGGCGATCCATCCCCGCACTGGCGCCGGAAATTTCTTGGTGCGCGTTTTCGCCTGCGCCTGTGGTGCGACAGCGACCCGCCTGAACGCCTGCCTCATGGCACGATCACGCCGGGATAGGCGATCTCCGCGCCAAGCCCTCCGCGCCGCTGTCTCACGGTTATGATGTTAGAACCGCGATCCGAGCCCGAGGCCACGGCAAGCGCGTCCTCATAGTTCGCCAGGTCCTCGGAATAGGGCAGCCCTTTGTTCGCCCGCCATTGCCAGATCATCCCAAGTCGCAAGACCCGCTCGTCCAGCACGAAGCTGTCAGTGTCCAACGTGAATACGGCCCGGGCAGGCCCGGCAGCAGGTTTCACGATATTCTTGGTGATGTAATAGAACTTCACGCTGTGGCCGGCCGATACGACCGGGTTGATCTGGATCTGATCTCCGATGATGGTCCATGCGCCGATCAACTGGCGAACGTTCTGGACCTGAAGTCCGAGCCACTGATCGATATCAGGGTAATGGGTGAGCTTGGCGAACGGACTGTAGGAGGGCCACAGGCTCGCCTTTTTGATCATGCGGAGGTAGTCCGCCGGCAAGGCAAAACCTGTCGCCACGCCATCTCCTGACAGCGTGGCGAGCGTCTTCAGCTTCGTCCAGTCGTGGGTATCCGAGCCGATGCGGGTCGCGATCTCATTGGCGATGCCACGCATCTCAATATGCTCGCGTGCCGTCGATGCAAAAACGGATTCAGGCACGTCGAGGCCGATGACGGCGCATGCCTCCTGGATCACGCTGAGGATCGTCATCAGCAGGTATCCTTACGCAGCCTGCTCAGCCGCAGCGGTCAGTCTTGCGTTGATCTCATCCGCCTGCCGGACCAGCGTGGCGTGGCTCGGATTGCCTCTGGGCTTGGCTCCGGTTTCGCTCTCGATCCAGTTCTTGATGTCGACGTCATCCCAACTGACAAAGGGCGAGCCGTCGATCGCGCTCTCGTCCTCTGCGCCGCGGTCATCGCCAACCTGGCGGGAGGGAGCCGGCGCCAACTTGGAGCGGATCGCTTCGTTCATTTCGTTGATCTGACGCTGCTGTTCCGCGATCATGTCGCGCAGCGAGACGTTCTCAGCGGCGAGCTTGGTGGCATCGGCGCTGCCAGAGGCATTATCGAGATAGGCTTTCGCCTGCTGCTGCATTTCCCGGCCGCCCATGCCGAGCATCTTCAGGTTGTTGCCATCGAGCGCGGCCAACGCCTCAGCGGTGTGAACGGAGAGCGCCTTCAGCTCCAAGCGCTTGGAGGCCGACAGGAACGGCAACTCACTGAGCGGCGTTCCGCTCATGGTCTGGGCCTCGTTGGCCTTGAACTTGCGGTAGAGGTCGGCAAAGCGCATCGCGTAGGTCGTCGGCTCGCGCGAGCCGTCAGGCTGGTCGACCACCTTCCACACCTCGTGCGCCGGATAGACCGCGACGGTCTGCTTGTTCGCCGCCATGCGGATTTCGCAGACCTCGACCTCGTCGAAGATGGGCCGGCCGGCGGCAGCGCTCTTGGTGCTGTTCTTCACCGTGTGGATATAAAAGCGGGGGACGATCAGGTTGTCATTCGACATGGGATAATTCCGTCTGAGGGAGTGCATGGAAAACCCGCCGCAATCGCTCGCGGCGGGTCGTCATTCGTGCTTCGCGGCGATGTTAGGCGGCGACCGCGTCATCCATCCACGGGCGGGCGATCTCGAATTCGCCCGTGCCGGCGCCGGCAATAACCGAGGCGCACTTGGCGTTCTTGACGCGGTCGCCGGCCACCACGGTGTCATCCACCGCGCCGGCCGTCGCCGTGGCATAGACGTTGGCATCCTCGGCCATGGCCGCTGACGCAAGGGCAATGGCCTTGCCCTGGATCTGATACCAGCCGTATTCGTTCGCCACGGTCGGCGCCATGGCGACGGCAACCGGGCCGATCGCATTGGCTGCGAGCAGCGTCGACGAATAGTCGTCGGCGTTATAGGTCACCCACGCACCGAGAGCGGTGTTGGCCGCGCCCTTGAGATAGATGAATTCGCCGGAACCATAGGCCGGGTCGACGGCGCGGATGATATCGCCGAGTTTCCACGGCGTGCTGCGGCCGGCCACGTTCGACGCGGCGAGATGCGAGCCGATCGGCGGAAAGCCAAGGCTCGGGGTTTGCGGGACATAGGCCATATCGGGCCTCCTGATTTTTCGGGATTACAACGGAACAGGAGGCGAGTTGCCCCGCCTCCCTCGCGTTACGCAGCCGGGTTGCTGTCGATCAGCTTCCACTGGAAGAGCGGATTGACCTGCGTCAGTTCACCCATGAAGCCGATGTACTGAACCACGGCGTCCTGGTTGATCGGCATCATCGAGCGCCCGATCTTGTCGAAGTTCCGCTCGGGGTGATACCGGACACGCAGCGAGGCCGTCTCCAGGCCATAGGTGACATTCGACGGCATGTTCGACCCGATGCCGCCTTCCTGGACGATCTCCGCCTGCCGCCCGGCGCCGAAGTATTTCAGCGTCTGGAAGCCAAGCTTGCCGAGGCCGGTTTCGTCGTTGATGCGCTGGATCGCCACCGTGGCGGCGTCATACGCAGCATAGTGTTCCGGCGACATGAGCATGAGGTCAGCGCCACGCTTGCCACGCGAGCGCTGCGTCATGATCTTGTTGAGCATCGGCCGGACGGTATCCTTGGTCACCTGCGTGCCGATCCCGGTGAAATCGCCGTTCGCGTCGAACACCGACGTGCGCCAGATTGGATTGTCGACCCGGCTGATGCCGCCATAGGTGCCCTGGTCGACAACGGTCGGGACGGCCAGCTTGAGGCCGCCGAGTTCCTTGCCCCCGAAGCCGGTGCCGTCAGAATGGAGCGAGGCATCCGCCACGTCCTCCAACTCGCCCTCGGCGGCGGCGATGTGGGCCTTCATCACGTCCATGAGCTGGTTGGTGCCGGAATTGCCGAGGATTTCCTCATTGCTGAGCGTCACCGCGACGGCCACCATCTTGGGCGTGAATTCGGCGTCGTTGAACAGCTCGACCGGAACAGGGTTCAGGAAGTCGAAGCCATTGTACCAGACGGCCGAACCGGTCTTGTTGTAGAGCAGGCGCTCGCGGATTTTCGGGCCGCTGTAGCTCTGCCAGAGGCCTTTCCGCTTCAGGACGGCCAGGAGCGCGTTGGAATTGGAGACGAGGTCCTGATAGCCCTTGGAGCGCTCTTCCAAGGCCAGGGACAGGATCTCCTGGTTCTTTTCGACTGAGGTGAGTTGGGCCATGGTGGCCTCTCCTGAGATTGACTAGCCGAGCGCCGCGAAAGCGCTCTTCAGGGCATCGTCGATTGACTTGGGAGGCGACTTTCTGGCCGGGTCTGAGCCGGTGCCGGGTGCGCCCGAGATTGATTTCGAACCTCGCTGGGTTTGAGCCAGGAGGTCGGTTCCTGCCGCTGCTGGTGCTGCGGGGGAAGGTTCTGCCGCGACCGGGGCCGGAGAGAGCCGTTCGGCCATCTCGTAAGCCTCCTTCAGATCAGCGGCCATGTTGGTAGAGATCAGCTTGGCGATCGTGCCTGCCAGTTCGTCGAAGCGCGGCTTATCGGCGGCGAACGACTGGATATCGCTCATCACACGATCCGCTTTCTGCTGCTCGAACGTCTGATTGACCGAGCCAATCTGTTGTTTCAGCGTAGCCAGTTCCTGCTGCAAGCCGATGATGGTGCGATCAGCCTGCGACTGGCGCTGATCGACCGGCTGGCCCAATACATGCGCGGCAACGTCTCGCAGCGACAGCCCGACATAGTTACAGACTTCCTCGATGCCCTTGAGCGGATCGGCCATCAGGGTCTTTTCGAGCGTCGTATACTGCGTCATGGCCTGCTTGACGGTGGTCTTGTGCAGTTTGGCCAGTTCGTCGAATTCGCGGATTTCCTCGTAGGCTTCGGCAGCCGCACGATGCTTCTCGATCCCAGCTTCCATCTCCTTGATGGCGCGGTTGGTCTCGGCTTTCACGGCATCAGGCGCATCAGCCCATGCCGCCTTGGCATCGGGCGAGAATCGGGCCGGGGCATCGTTGGCAGGCGTCGCCACGGGGGCCGGCTTCGCTGTTTCCTGCTTGACCGGCGTCTCAGCAACATTCGCCTCGAGCTTCGGCTCACTGCCTGCAAATTTGCCCTTCTCGTCACGGCCCGGGCCGTCGCTCTTGACCGGCGCGGGCTTGTCCTTGCCCTCCTCAGCGCTAGTCTTCTCGACCTTCGCCGCGGCATTCTTCAATGCCTCGTCGATCGAGGGCGTCTTGGCCGGCTTGGCCTCCGGCTCCGCCGCAACCAGTTCCGTGCTGATCGGATTCGGCGGCGATACCGTCTCCATCTCGGCGGGCGCAGCGGTGCTCTCGGCCGGCGCGGGCGCGCCACCGTCAAATGCGTCTGACATGTGAGGTTTTCCTGTCTGAGAGGATGCTGGGGTTATGCCGTGACCGGCGCCTTCGAAACGCGCTCGCCCCGATTGAACCGCGCTTCGGCTTTTTCTATCGAACCCTTGATCGCCAGTTCGTCAGGCTTGGCCCGCTTGCGTGGTCGGAGCCTTGCCGGATCATTGCCGACCTCGATCACGCCCGCCTGCCTGTAGGTCCGGCGAAGTGCGGATTTGCTGTCATACATGCGGCCATCGAGCATCGACTGGACCGGCTGCATCGCGTCGCTGCAAATCATCGGAGCGGCCAAGTCGGAGCGCTGCGGCTCCTCAGCCCGGCAGTTATGCGGCCATGGCCGATCAAGACCGTGCCACCCTTCGCAGACCTTGCAGTAGCGCTCCGTCATTTCGACGCCCTCGGATTGCCAGCAGCGCCTGCTGTCTCGGCCTTCAGTGCCGCCTCAGCCTGCTGTTCGGCCGCATGAGCGGCAATCTGCTCGGCCGACAGGTCAATGCCCGCCTGAGCGGCCATCTGGGCCTGCCCCTCCGGCGGCAAATCCTTGAAGGCGATAGATTCGGATGGCGGCTTGGCTACCCCCTCGCCCTCCCCGGCCGGCCCCGCGGACGCCTGCGCGATCTTGGTCCGCAGCAGCGCGACGTTCAGCGCACCGATCTGCATCGCCTGTTCATGGGCCTGCGCATCCTGCTGCATCTTCACCTGTGCGGCTTGTGCCTTCATCTGCGCATCGGCCTGCTTCACCTGCACGTCGACGGCGATCTTCTGCTGCTCGAGTTGCAGCCTCGCCTGTGCTTCCTGCTGCTTGATCTGCACCTCTTGCGACTTCGCGGCCATATCCGCCTGGTGCGCCTGAGCCTGCATCTGGGCCGCCTGCTGTCCGGCCTGAGCATCGGCTTGCGCCTTGGCCTGCGCCGGGTCCGGAGGCTTGGGCTGGCTCGCCATCGCCTTCATCTTCTCGACGAACTCCTCGACGGTCTGGTCCATCGAACGGCCGACGCGGAACCGCGATTGCGCGAAGCTGATCGTATCGGCAACCAGCGGCGCGATTTCCGGCAGCTGCTGGATGGCCGGCACAGCCTGCGCCAACAAGCCGCCCATGGCCGTCAGGTATTCCGTCGCCCGCTGTTTCTGGGCGTTCTCGTCCGGAGCAATCGTCGAATCGGTCTCGATATCAAGCACGAACGGTCGCATCTTCTGGTCGCGCAACAGCTTCACGGCCTGCTCGATCGTCGGCGTCGCCTCGACCTTGGCAATCTGCTGCTGCAACTGTGCGGCCTGCTGCTGAGCCTGTTGCAATATCTGTTGGGCCGCTTGGGGATTGGCCTGCGCCTGCTGCTGCAGCTGCGGATCGGCCTTTGCCTTCTCGACCTGAGCCGTGATCTGCCCGATCTGCTGCTTTAGCGGCTCGACCTGCTTCCGGATATCGGCATCGCTGGCAATTTCCAGCTGCGACATATCGAGCAGGGTCTTGGCCTGGAAGTTCTCGCCCATGATCTCGGCAACGATGCGGGTGATGTCCCGCGCGATGCGGATCAACTCGTCCTGCCGGTCGCGGATGCGGATCGAGCCGTACTGGCTCTTAAGCTGCTGGGCTCCAAGCGTCTCGCTGGCAACCGTCGACCCGCGCATGATGTCCGACAGGCCGGTGATCTGATAAACGTCATCGAAGAGTTGCTTCCGCAGCGCCACAAGCTGCGTGATCGTCGAGGCGATCATATCGAGCGGCAGCCAGACAATCATGTCCTTCATGGCGCCGTTGCCGGTCATGGCCCAATTACTGATCGGCACCATGACAACGTTGTCGTCAGTCGACTTGACCGCCGCCTCGAGCGCGTCGCTGATCTCACCGGCGCCGGAGGGGTAGAACGCCCTGACCTTGATCGCGTCCGCCAGCGCTGCAATGCGCCCGGTGAGTTCGTTGATCTCCTCCAACTGGTCCTTGTAGAACGCCATGTCAGGCACAGGGATCAGCGTGCGGCGCTGGACCGTCGTATAGGCCGGGCGCGGGCACGGGAAGAAACCGGTCAGGTCGAGATGCGGCTTGCCCTCATCAAGGACGACTTCGCAGCCTTCCGAAACCCAGACGACCTTGTTCTGCGACTTGCACCAGATCTCCCAGATGCCGGCCTTGCGCTTGCCATCATCCGAGACGCCCTCGTCATCATCCTTGCGGACCTCGAACGCCAGATCCTGATAGGCCTTGCCAGAGGTGGGCATGAACCGCTTGCGCGCCTCGCGCTTGGTCAGCCAGGAACGCTTGGCAACCCAATCGACCTCTTTCCAGACCCGAGCCGGATCATGCAGGAAGTCCTTGCGGTCGGCGTGATCGATACAGGCCTTCTCGACCAAACCGCCATTCTCTTGCTTCGTCTCGTAGCGCAGCCAGACGCAGCCTCGGGCCAGTATGTTGAGATCATCGCGGATCAACCGCATGACGCTGTCGATGTCTTCGTTCTCAAGCGAGACGACCAGACAACGCTCGATCAACTCGGACGTAACACGCGGCAGCGGCCGGCGATCCTTGAACCGCGGCACCACGACGGGCACCGGTGGCCGCGAGTAGATCGACGGGCCAAGCACTGCAACGTTCGCCCAGAACATCTGGAATTCGCGGTCGCGCGCGTCATTCGCCAGCCGCTCCAGATTGGCATAGAGCTTGTCGATCTTGTCGGCCTTGGCCTGATACGTCTCGAAAGCCTTCTCGGCTTGGGCGATCCGTTCGAGCCACTCTTTCGACGACTTCGGCTCGGCAGCGGACGCAACAGCGTCGCCGCCCGCGTCCTCCGCGAGTTGGTCGTCATTATCGATCATATGGAGCGTCCTACAGACGGATGCGGGTGGCCGATTGCGGCAATGGCGGGCCAGGCAATCTCACCTGGCCGGGTAGAGGCTTCCGAGGTGGCGGTGCCGGGGCCTTCCTGACCCACGGCCGAGACATGCAGGCGTAGCGGGTTTCATCCGCCGCATGGTCTTCCATTTCGGTATTCAGATCTTCCGGGCGCGCTTCGTCGTGCTGGAGCGCCGGGATTGTCCTGATCGCGTGAACACAGGTATCGAAGAACACCAGCATCGGCCGGCCATCTTCATCACCGTCCAGACGCGATCTCAGTTGATCCCAGCCGCCCATCGCACCACGTTGTGCCACGCGTTTGTTGTCGGCTGGCCTGAACGTCGCGCCGTTGGTCCCATCACTGCCCCGCGCCATGCGCTCGGCAATCGACGGGCCCCCATCTTGGGAGAAAGCTGCGGGGTCGAGGACCCCATAGGATATTCTGTCCTCATAATCTCGGCTTCTCACGCCGGCGCCAACGATCTCGGCATTCATCTTCAAGCCAACGTCGGGCTTGAACTTGCCGTTCGCGTCCAACGCAATTCCGTACCACTCGCGATACTTGACCAAGGCGCCGCGGGGAATAATCCGAGCTGGCGCCGCCTCAAAGTCATCCGACACGACAGCGTACCAGCCAAAAGCAAACGGCTTTGCACTGCCCCAGTCGCCCGCCCTGAACCGCAGCCAATGGTCCGGGATGACGAATGGCCTGACAACGTGGCGGTCCTGCCGGAAGTTGTCGAAGAACGCGCCATCAATGATATCCCAGTCGCCATAGCGCATTGCCCTGACCAGGCTCTCAGAGCCAAGGCCGTGCAGGCGATCATCATAGCCCGGATCATCCGCGGCCATGCTCGGGTTGTCCTCGAGTTGGGCCGGTATGAACTGACGGAGCATGCCGCCCTCGGACCTCGGCGCCCGGCAGACCTCCATCGGCTTCACGCCGTCGATGAACGTCATCTTGACGAATTGGTGCCCGATGCCGCCGGGGTTGGCGCCGCAGATGATGCGCGGGAACTTGCCCCTGTATCGTTCCGGCAGCGTGATGCCGACCATACGGACGCGGTTGCGCAGGAAGCGGTAGATCACGTCCGTGAAGTGCGTCAGCTCGTCGACCAGCAGGACGTGGATTTCAGAGCCCTGGTATTTGAAGCGATCCTTCTCGTCCTTGCAGTGGCAAAGGTAGATCTTGCTGCCGTTCCAGAACCTGATTTCATCCTCGACGATCGTGACGAAGCCGCAATCCACCCAACCCGCCAACAGCGCCCGGAAGCCCTTCGGCCCTTCCATATGGTTCTTGACCAGGTCGTCGCGAATGCGCCTGAACAGGTAGACCTGAAGGCCCGGTATCTCGGAACACCACGCGATGGCCGCCTGGCGCATCAGATGCGACTTGCCGCCGCCCGCCGCGCCTCCGTACAGAATCTCCGTCGCATCAGAAAGGAAAGCCGCCCATTGTTTCGGATGCAGGGCAATCCTGATCGCCTGCGCGCTAGTGTCCATCGTCCTTGCGTGGCTGGCCGGGCACGTTCTCGTAGATCAGCGTCGGCGCGAGATCGACCTTGCCGGAATGCTCATGGTCGAGCTTGTCCCGCCACTCATCCTTACGCCGGTTCTTCAGCCAGAAGATGCATGCCGTGGTGTCGGGCGCCATCTTCTCACGGTATTCCGCGTAGACCGGTTCGGCAGCGCCCGCCGGCATGAATATCTTCACCGCGTCCTGCTCGTAGCCTACCGCCTTCTGATACAGCGCGCGCTCGACACGATCATCGGCTTCGGTCTTGCCAGCCTTTAAGGCCTGACAAAACTCCTCGTGCTGCACCTTCCATCGCGAGATAGTCCTGACGTTGACCTCGAAAAAGTCGGCGAGATCCTCGTCCGTGGCACCGAGGGCGCAGAGCTTCTCGGCCTGCTTGGCGAATGGCGCCTTGTACGATGGCGGTCGGCCTCCCGCGCCTTGAGGCTTAGCCGGCTTCTTGCCCTCTGCACGGTCGGCCTTTGCCTTGATCTCCTCTGGGGACATGATGACCTTCCCTGCGGTTTGAGCGCTCGGGGTAATAATGTACGTGTACTGATGATTATCGGTGTACGAATAATGTTGACCGCTTCTGATTATCCGTGTACGAATAATACATGAAGATCGTCTGGGACGAACCGAAGCGGCAGACCAACCTCGCAAACCGGGGGCTCGATTTCGCCGACCTCGATGACGAGTTCTTCATGGGCGCAACGGTGCTGCCCGCGAAGAAAGAGCGCTTCATGGCAATCGGCGAGTTCCGTGGCAAGATCATCCTTGCCGTGATCTTCAAGCCCCTCGGATCGGAGGCCATCTCGGTTATTTCGATGCGGCGGGCCAGCAGAAAGGAAAGGAACCTCTGATGGCTATCAAGTTCAAGAACATGAAGCCTCTCACCGATGAGGAAGAGGCCGAGATCCAGCGCCAGATCGCTGCCGACCCGGACGATGCGGAGGCCACGGACGAGCAGCTTGCCCAAGCCAAACCGTTTGCCGAGGCGTTCCCTAACCTGGCCGAGAGCATCAAGCGCTCACGCGGCCGGCCGAAGGTCGACGCACCGTTGCAGGCCATCACCCTGCGGGTGGCGCCGGGCACGCTTGCCAAGTTCAAGGCTACCGGCAAGGACTGGCGGTCGAAGATGAGCGACGTGCTCGAAAAGGCGAAGGTCTGAAATCAGTGCTTCTCTAGCTCTCCGCTACTCGCGCTCGGAGGGTAGTTCGGCAGCGCAGAGTGCCCTTCCGCGCTGCCAATGCTCCTCTTATCGATTGCGGATGCACGTGCCGCGATGATTCAGGTGGAAACCTCGCGGGCAAGCCCGAGCAGGACGATTACGGACGCAGGTGCCGCGTCGATTGAGATGCCAACCGCGAGGACAGACCTTTCTGGCCCTGGCCCGATTGCGAACGCAGTGGCCCCAACGGTTCACATGCCAACCGCGACCGCATCGCCAGCCAACGTGATCAATGTTGTTCGCGACTTCCGCCGCCACGCTTGATGGTGTGGATGGGTAAGCAAATGATGGTGTGGCAAACGCCAACATTCCGCCGGCGACAGCGGCAATGACTGCATGTTTCAGAGACAACATAGGCAGATTCTCCCTAAGGCGCGCCCCGCGCCGTACGGGCTTTCAACTGCCAACCTCCCGATTAGGTTTCAGGCGAGGCTCGATATGCCCTGGAACGATCGAGTACCGACGAGGCCCTAACAGGCCACGCGTTCGAAGTGAAACCCTCGCCGAGGAGATGCGTTGTTCAAGTGCTGCGGGTTGTGTCAACCGGGCGCGATGGTACGGTGAACAGGCGGTCTTTTTCCCGGTTTCTCCGCTTGGCCAACGCAATGGCAGACGAGCGCCTGTCCCATCCGACCCGCAGCGCCCTGCCTCAGGGCTGTTCCCACACTGTGATAGGAGACAGAGCAATGGCGACTGAAACCAGAGAGATTGGCGGCCTCATCGGCAGCGACAAGGTCGAAGGCACCAACGTTTACGGCACCGATGGCGAGAAGATCGGCTCCATCGAGCGGATCATGATCGGCAAGCGCGACGGGAAAGTGAGCTACGCCGTTTTGAGCTTCGGCGGGTTCCTCGGCTTCGGCGACGAGCATTACCCGCTCCCGTGGGAGCAACTGACTTACGATACGAGTCTTGGCGGCTATCGCGTGAACCTCACGAAGGACAGACTCGAAGGCGCGCCGAAATATTCCGGTACTGACTGGGACTGGGAAGATCGCGAGCGTGCCCGCAGGGTCAATGATTATTACGGCGTCCCGTGGATGGGCTACTGACCCGAATCTCGCGAGCCGGGAATGACAAAACCCGGCTCGCGAGAACCGGGCGCAAGAATTCGCTATACCGAATCAATGCCATAGAGACCCGGGGCTGTCAACATGCGGGCTTCGGCAGCATCCCCCAGTGCCCGCCGAGCGTCGTTAGCGCGGCCCTCAGGATGGTGAGCGTGATCGCCGAGCGGGTCTCAGCGCTGGCGTACTCGCCGAAAATGCGCCCGACCTCGGCCGGGGGCTGTTCCTCGCAGACCACCGCATCGGCAACTTTCGCCATCCATGCCATATCGATGCTGGCGCGCGCGTCTCGATAGCACTGGCGATGGTGCGCGGCATGCGCTGAAGTCGGCATCTGGTGCGCAGGGTCGCCGCTGCCCCGGCTCGTGCGGCCGTAATCCATGGCGCCGATGCCCGACAGGCCGGCCTCATACCAGTGCCCGTAATATTTTCTGCCAACGTCCTGCAGGATCCGGTTGCGCAGCGGGTCTGGGTCGAGCTTCCCACGCGCGGCGAGCCAGTCGAGCGGCGACTGCTTGAGCCTCACCACACCGTCGCGGCCGACCTCGGGCCCGCTCACCGCCTTCAGCTTCCGCGAGGCGATATCGCTCACGATGGGGATGCCGGCCGAAACCATGCGCTCGATCGTCGGTCCCGCGTTCTTCTCGTCAGTCCTGATGGTCGTCATGGATGGCTCCGGTTCGGGGCGAACACGCTGGACGGCGAGACGTGCCAGGTATGCCGCCTTCTTCTCTGCTTTGCGCTTGCTCTTCGGCTTCGTGGCCCCTGCCGCCATATTCCGGTCTCCTGTCATGCTTTGCCGCCTCGCCTCTTCCGCCAGTTGCCGACCGTCTGAGGGCTGACCCCGCAACGGCGTGAAATCTCTCGATCTGAAAGGGATGGCTCCTCGTCCAACATGGACAGTACGTCGGCGCGCTTGTCGGCGTTGGTGCGACGGATCGAAGGGGATGCAGATTGTGCGCACCCTTTGTCCTGTCCATTTTTGACGGCTAAACACAGGGCCTCGAGATCCTGCCAGAGCCGGCGCGAAAGCCGCTTATCCTCGGCGGCGCCGCGGGAGTATTCCAGGCCCGCGCGATGGTTCAGCCATCCGATGCGCGATCGCATGCCTTCCCACGAAGGCGCTGCCATCGTGTCCAGATGGTGCTCTAACGCCGCAACACGCGCCCGCACGAAAACGCTGGGCTCGCCATCCGGGAAAATGGCGTAGCGGTCGTCATCAAGAGTTTTCCATTCGAGAAACTCCGCCCAGACGCCGTGGAGGTCGGTCGGGAATGGATAGGCCTTCTCCAAGGCTAGCCAGAGCGCTTCTGGCGGATCACCGCTGCGCCAGCCGGCAAACCCGCTTATGTAGGCCTCCGGGCTGTTGGAATAGGTCGACCAATCAGCGATCGGGGTGAGAGCATCCCTAAGAAGGCATTCACGCTCGGTTTCTGCGAAAACCGCTTCCTCGCTGCCATATTCAGCGATAACGCGGCGCCGCTCGATATCCCTCAGCCTCGCCTTGGCCGCGCGCCCCGCAGCCTGTTTCGCTATCCACCCCGGCTCCTTCTGCTCCATCCAGTCATCGAAGCCTTCGAAGAAGTTGGCCGGCTTGGTCGCTGGCGGCGCGTCCATCTTGGACACAGCTTCCTTAAGCGACAGGCCGGCGCGCGCTGCCATCTTGGTAGCGGCCGATCGCGCAGCCTTGCGCTCGCCCTCGGTCGCGCCCTTGTCCATCAGGCGACGAACCTTGCCGAATTTCTCAATGTCCAGATTGGACACGGTTGCAGTGGCGCTCACGCCCCGACCTCACGATTGAAAGCGCAAGGAACCCGAATGCCAGCGATACCGTTGATGCGGACACGGTCCGTATTCGGGGTACAGCGCATGTCGGACTCAGAAGGCCGGAAGGGCGAAACAGGGCCATCGTCAACGTTGAAGCCGGAGTACATTTTCGGAGAGCACGCTGAGCGTACTGGCGTCGCCTCTGGCTGGTGGGCGGTCGACAGCATCGGTACTCCGATTCTTGGGCCGTACCCGAACCAAGAAACCACGCTGATGGAGATCGCTATCGCGCGACGGACGAGCTCGTTCATGCCGCCGCCCTCGGTTGGCGCCGCTTCCTGACCTTTCGGAACCAGACCGTGGCGAGCCCGCGCCAGGCCGGCTTGCGGTGTTCTGCGGCATAGAGCGCAGCGTCACGGTCAGCGGTGGCCGCGCATTCACGGATGGCCACCGTCAGGTCTTCTGCATCAAACGCTTCGCAATATTCGGGATCGGTCAGCAGCAGTTCGGCGGCCTTGATCTGCCCGGCCGTCAACGGCGCCGGATCAGCCTTGGCGACAACTTCGAGGATTTTCCGCGCGCGCATCGCGCCGCGGTCGCTGGCCAGCTTCTCGATGGCGGCAATCGCGACCGTCTCGCGAGGCTTGTAAGTCTTACCGCCGGCCTGCTGGAGCAGGATCACGCCGGCACGCTCGCACACCAGATCCACGGTCAGGGCGTCTTCGTCACCGGCAACCACGGCACTGCGGTGAAGCTGCAACTTCGTGACCGCCAGCCGGCCGGTATTCTGCCCGACGAAAGCCTGTGCTTGCTCCAGTGTGGTCGCGGCCTCGACGATCATGACCGGGATCATGCTGATGTCGGGATGGCTCGCGGCGGCGATAGCCGTGTGCTGGCCGTCCAGTACCTTGAGCACCGTCGAGCCGTCCTCGAGTTCGGCATAGGCGCAGATCGGCGGCGAGAACTTACGCCAGTCCCAAGCCTCGATCATCTGCCGGATTTTGCGCATGCCGCGTTCGCCGATGTCGCGCTGGTAGGTCGGATCGACACACAGCAACGTCGGGTCGACGCGCTCGCAGATCGGCTCGCCGGTTTCCGGCGGCGCGGTGTCGAGGCCGGCTATGTCGATTGCTTGGATTGGTCGCAGATCAGAAGGGGACGGCATGGGCGCCTCCCTTTTGATAGAGTTCAGGCGCCAGGGTCGGGCCGAGCGCTGGAACGACCGAAATATCGCGCCTGAGGTCGAGTTCCTTCGCAACCAATGGCATTAGGACGGCCGTCAAGTCGTCGACAGGGTCGCCCATGTTCGCCGCCGTGTGGGTCATGAGATAGAGTTTGTTGATCTCATGATCGGAAAAATTGCGCAGGAACTTCTCTACGGACTGCGCGAAGACCATGGCTAAATCAAACTCCAGAACTTCCAGCGCTTCTTCTGCTCGATCAGATTGTTTAGTCACGCTGCCACCCTCCGCGTCATGAGAACATCGTTCCAGTCAGTCCCGACGTCCGGCGGCATTTCGATCGATGCCATAAGCCCGGCGGCGACCAGCCGCTTCGCGAGTGCTGCTGCCGCTGCCTGCCCCGTGAACGACCTGTCATTGTCGGCGAAGATCACGATCGACCGGGCCTCCGGCGGTGGCGTCCACTTCGTCAGCAGGTCGGCATCAATCGTCGACCAGCACGCAATGCCCGTCAGAATGGATGCGGACAGCGCTGTTTCGATACCTTCGGCAACGCCGAGCGTTTCCGCCGCCGGCGCTAGGCGAATGGCGCAGCCTGGCGGCAACGTGCTGCCGAATATGAGCTTACGCACCGGATCGACCGGGGCCTTGCGCCCGTCGAGCGTCAGGAATGTCCGGTGGACGTTGACGGCCTTGCTGCCATCAGCCGAGGTCATGCGCGCCAGCATCGCCGGGTGCATCTCGCCACGGCTATGCGCTGCATGTTGGACTGATCGCAGCGACGGAGAGAACGAGGCGAGATCAATGCCCCGGCCGTGAAGGTAGGCGTCGACGTGGTCGCCCTTGCGAACCGGATTACCTGCATCCCACAGCGCCCGCATCTCGGACCGCACATCAGCGGCTGAGCGCGATTTCTTTGCCGCTTCCTTCTCCACGCCACCGAGCTCAGCCTTGACCTCGATGGCCGCCCTGCTGAAATCCCAGCCCTGCATGCGCATGACGAGATCTACGCCGCTGCCGGCACCGCAGTGATTGCAGATGAACGAGCCGCGCTGGCTCCTGTCCGTGAAGCGGAAGCGGTCCTTGCCACCGCAAACCGGGCAAGGATGATGTTTGCCATCCAGCACTTTCGGCGAGATTCCGAACCGGGGAAGGACACCGCGCCATTTGCCGGCAGCGAGGTCGAAGACATCGTCACGCGACATGGTGCGCGCCCTCCCCTGCCTTCTCGGTCCTCTTCTTGGCCTTCACGAAAGCAATCAGCTTGGATGTGATCCAGTTCTGAACCTCGCGGTCAGGGCGGGTCGTGAAATTCTCATTCAAGCCCTGCGGCCAAACGCCGAACTTCTCGCGGTACTGATTGGCCGCCCAGCCCTTTTTGTAGCCGCTCTCCTGTGCCCGATAGAGCAGCATCGAATACCAACGCTGCTTATCCTCCATCGTGGCCTTGACCTGCTTGCCGCCAAGATGCGCCAGTTCGCCCTGCTTCATGGCGACGTCCTTGGCGTAGTGCGGCTCGAAGCCACAAGACGGGCATTTCCGAACGCCAGCGGGCTTCACGTAAGAGCACGACGGACATTCCTTCGGCTTCGGCGCTGGCCGCTCCGGCCGGCTGCTCGCGGATGCTTTCCGCTCGTTCCCGTCGCTCAGGCGGTCGTGATGAATGTCGGTGACGAAGCCGAGCTTGAGCGTCGTGTCGCTGTGATCGAGAATGATCGCATCAGCCTTCCCCGGCGCCGTACGCAAGGCTCGCCCGATGATTTGCACGTAGAGCATTTCTGATTTCGTCGGCCGCGCCAGGATCAGGCACCGAACGTCCCAATCAACGCCGGTGGTCAACACGCCGACATTGACGACGACGCTGATGTCGCCGCGCTCGAATGCCTTGCGGACCGCGTCCCGCTCGGGCCGCTCAGTGTCGCCATCGATATAGCCGACAGCCACGCCGGCTCGCTGGAAGTCGCGCTCGAGGCTACGAGCATGAGCCCGGTTCACGGCGAAGCACAGCGTCGGACGGTTCTCTCCGAGCTTCAGCCAGGTGGCTACCACGTCAGCCGTCAGCGCCGGCTTGTCCATCGCCTCCGCCAGATCGTCCTCGGCGTAGTCGCCGGCAACCGTGCGGACCCCTGTCAGGTCGGGATGGCTCGGCGCGAACACCCGGAACGGCGAGAGATAACCCTCGCGGATGAGTTGCTGCGTTGTCGCCGCGATGATCAGGTCGTCGTAGTGCTTGCCGAGCCCGCGCGTCCACGGCGTCGCCGAAAGGCCGATGAACGGCAGGTTGGGGCATTGCTGCATCCACTGGAAAATGATCCGATAGGCCCGGTGCGCCTCGTCGACGATGACCAGATCGGTGTCGGGCAGCTTCCGGCGCGATAGTGTCTGGACACTGGCGACCTGCACCGGCCGCGAATAATCCGTCATCGGGTGATCGGCCTGGATCACGCCAGCGTCGCGGATGCGCTCGTTCCAGAGCGCCTGCACCGTCTGGTCGATCAGTTCCTTTGCCGGCACCGTCATCACCACGCGCTTGCCCTTCGACAGGGCGCGCTTGATGATCTCGGCAGCGGTCTTCGTCTTGCCGGCTCCTGTCGCCATCATCAGGATCGGCCGACGCCGCCCCTCGGCCATCGCACGCCAGACGAGGTCAATCGCGGTCGCCTGGTAGGGACGAAGCTCCCCGCTCATGCCACACCTCGCCGAGGAAATTGGATGACGTCGGAGGTGGGCAGCATCGGGCCGGCCGGGGGCTCTCCCCTGTCAGTGCTATATCCTGATACCTGAGTACTATGCTCCTCCTGATAGGCCTCTTCTGGGTTAACTGGGTTATATTCCCCGGCACGCGGTGCCGGTTGCAGAGGCACGCGGTGCCGGTTGCAAGGTTTGCTGCTAGCGGCACGCGGTGCCGGTTGCAGAGGCGCTTTGAGAGCCTTTCTGATTGCCTGGACGACGGCCCTCGACACGTCAAAATTGCGATCGAGCGCCAGGATAACCAGGTCGGTTGTGCGCCCGTATTTTCCCTTGCTACGGGGCCTGCGGGCGATGATTTCAAGACGCTCCAGCACCACCAGCGAGTAGCGCACGGCCCGCTCTTTCATGCCCGCTTCGGCGGCAATTGCGGCCTGAGACTTGCGGCATTCGCCGGTCCCCTTGTCTGCCGCCCACGCCAGCGCGACGAGAACCAACTTGAGCGTACGGTCTTGAATGCGCTGCTTGCTTGCCCAGCTTCTCGCTTCCTTGCTCATGCTGCGACGGCCTCCTTCACCTGCTCGAAGGTGTCGATCAGGGCAGAGAGGCGCTGGCACATGGCGGCGCGCTTGTTCGGCGGGCAGAGGCGGCGGAAGTCATCGGATGTCAGACTTCCAAGAAATTCGATGGCACCCCGAAGGTCGGCGAATGTCACAGGCGGGTTCGAAGGCTCGGCCGGTGCCGCACGGACGGCGACCGCCTTCGGCCTCAGTTGCTTCTCTCTCTCCATGTCGAGATCGCGCCTGACGGTCGCGACCTGCTGGTCGGGCTCGATCCTCTTGATCTTGTCGAGGTAGGTTCCGGTGTCGAGCGCAGTGCCCCGCACCATCTCGAGCGCAGCTTCACAGACTTTTTCGCCACGCTCGGCGTCTCGGCGAACGCTGCGTTCGTCCTTGCCGGTTGCGGCGGCTGTGGAACTGGCGAAGGACGCAATGGACAAGTTGTCCGTTGCGTTGCCCTGCGCGGCGTTGCTGGCATGGGCGCCGGCGATGTGCAGCGCGGTCTCCGGATGAAGTTCGAGATAGATCGCCTTGCGCCGTGCCGTCTGCTGCGCGCGATCGACAGGGCTCAATTCCGCCCGGCAGAGGTTTTCGTCGATCATCGCAAGTTCGGCGCAAAGATCGTCGTCCGGGACCAGGATGCAGGCGATCTCCCGCCAGCCGAGCGCGTCGCAGGCAGCGAAGCGATGCGCGCCGGCAGTGACCTCGTAGCCGCCTTCCCAATCGATATGCCCGTTCGCGTCTGTGACACGGCGAATCCGGATCGGATTGATCAACCCGACTTCCCCGATGCTGTCGGCGAGCGCGGCGAGGGCATCGTCGTTGAGCGCCCGGGCGTTCGGGTGCCGACGAATATCTTCAATCGGCACCATGGCGATCGTGGGGGCCTCACTCATGCCGCCCTCCGATCCCCCGCCGCCTTGAGAGCGGCGAGGATTTCCGATTGCGGCCAGCGGGAGAGCGAGCCGAGCTTGACGGGCCTGGGGAGGGTGCCGTCAGTGATACGCCGGTATAGCGTCGGCTGGCTGATCTGCAGGAAGGCGGCGACTTCGCGCGCGGTGAGGAGGGGATCGACGGAGATCATGCCGCGTCTCCTTCCTCTGACAATCTATCCAGAGTGGCCTTTGCCGATTGGAGATGGCTGAGGGCGACCGCCGCCGCATGACTTACAGCGTGCCTGTGCTCGGATGCCATGGCGCCAGACGCCATGAACAAGAGCCGGACCAAGTAGATGCCGCTGTCGAGCTTGTCGCGGGCGTCCAGCATGTCGGGGAGGTCGCTGGTCATGAGCGCGCCTCCCGAAGGTGGAAGTCGATCTTGTCCAGAACTTCGCCAACAAGGTCTCTCGAGATATCCGCACATTCGCGCAGCCCGGCGAGGACGGCACCTGGCCGATCATCCGGCATGTTCTCCAGCGCCTCGGCCGCAAAGCTGACCAATGTCAGCAGATTGAGAACGCGGTAGCATTTGTCGGTCTCGGCCTTCGTGATTTCGCCCTTCATGCCGCCCGCCTTTCCTGCCGACGCGCAGCAGCGGCGTCTCGGATCGAGCCGGTAGCGATGGCCGATACCTCGTCCAACTGGTCAGCAAGGTCGGCTTCAAAGCCGATGATGGCCCAAGCCCGCCGCTCAATTTCGAACGCGCCTGTGGGCTTCGCCGCTTTCGCCACGTTCACCGCCGCCTGCTCGTATCCTTGCAGAAAGTCGAGAACGTCTTCGACCAAATCGCCGACCGGGTTGTTGAAGCCTTCGGAATTGGTGCACCGAGGCTGGATGCTCAGCCCCATCAGCACCTCGTTGACGACGTGGATGACGTCGCGAAAATCGTGCAGATGTTTCATCGACATCTGCCGTAGCGCGTCCATCTCGATCGAGAAGGCGAGCTTGCCCGCCGGGGCCGATGGATCGCGTGCGCTTGCTTCCGGCAGCGCGCCGGTGGTATGTTCAGGCGTGTTCATTTGCTTTTCCTTGCTGGGGATTGCTGGAACCATGGCTCGGCGAGGCTGCTACCTCTGCCGGGCCTTTCTCATTCTGGAGAGCGGGCATCAGGCGGCCCTCCCGATGCTCGTCCGCAGGCCGAGCTTTTCGGCCAGCGGGGCGACCGGGACCATGATGCGGCCGCCGATCTTGATTGTGGGAATGTCGCCGCGCTTCGCGGCTTCGTAGCTACTGTTTCGACCAAGCCCGAAGAACAAGGCACCGGCGTCGGTGACCGAGATGGTCGGGCGGGATAGCGCTTCGTCAACTGTCATGGCCTGTCCCGTTTCGTACGTATCGTGCGTACGATTGATTTAGTCGCACGAAATTAACGGTCTTGCAACCCATTCGTACGCACGATACGTATCTTATCCCGGAGAAAATTCGAATGGCCCGGCCCAGACTCGGCGAAAGCGACACAGAGCGCTTGCACATGAAAATCACGGCGAAGGAGCTGGCAGCGATAGATGACTGGCGCTTCAGCAACCGCGTGCCGTCGCGATCCGAAGCAGTACGGCGCCTCTGTTCAGTGGCGATCGTTGCGCTTAGTGGACTGGATAAACTTAAGCGGATGGCCGAAAATGCGAGCGTGCGTGCACTTGATGACCATGAACATATCGGGGGGCTGTTCAGAGGCCTTTTAACTGATGCGGCCGATGGGAACGAACGCGGCTTCACTTATGAGGAGGCAAAAGACCTTCTGCACGACGTTTCCGATCGCGCTTACTGGCAGGAACAACATTCCCGCTATTTAAATCGCATCATTGCGGGGCTTTGCGCTGCGACCGATATGTTTGCGGACCCACAGAGCTTTGCTGCAGCTGAACGGAATGCGCGAGAAAGACTGGAGGAACTCGACGCGTTCATAGAATTACAACATAACTCGTTGGAATTGTTGACGGCGAGCCACGCCAGATCATCTGTCTTTAGATCTATGACGGATGCGGAGAGGTCTCACCTCGATTCGTTGGAGGACCACGAAGAACGGATCGATTATCTCGATCAAAAGGTCGCCAAGTATCTCGCAAGTCGGCGCAGGCGCGATAAACGACTGAGAGACAAACTACGCAAAGAAGACGAGCAAATAAGACTGAAAGCGCAGGCTATATTTCGGCAAGAGATCAACATCGACAATTCGGACGAGGCGGACGAGGAAGCAAGATGAAAGGCCATATCCGCGAGCGCAGCCCCGGCAAATGGGCGATAGTCATCGACATTCAGGGCGAGGACGGCAAGCGCCGGCGGAAGTGGCATGCCTTCGCAGGAACGAAGCGCCAGGCGCAAGAGGAATGCGCGCGGCTGATCACCGCGTTGAAGCACGGCAATTACGTCGAGCCAACCAAGCAGACGGTCGCGCAGTTCCTCGACGAGTGGCTGGACTTCATCAAGCCGTCCGTCTCGCCCAAGACCCTTGAACGCTACGCGGAAATCTGCCGGAAGAGCATTGCGCCTCTGATTGGAGACGGGACGCTGGCGAAGCTTAAAACCGACCGCATCGATGCTGCCTTCGCCAAGGCTCTCACAGAAGGCCGCAGGGACGGCAAGGGCGGCCTTGCGCCGCGCACTGTCCACCATATGCGCCGGATCTTCATCAAGGCCCTGAACCAGGCTGTGACGTGGGAGAGGCTGGCAAAGAACCCTGCCCTCGCCACCACCCCTCCGAAGGTCGAGCGCCAGAAGATACTGGCCTATGACGCGGTGCAGACAGCAGAGCTTCTCGGCGCCGTCCGGTCTACCCGAATGTTCATCCCTGTCCTGCTTGCCGTCATGTGCGGCCTGCGCCGTGGAGAGGTCGCGGCCTTGCGCTGGCGCAGTGTCGAGCTTGGCGACAACCGGCGCCAGCTAGCGGTGATCCAGAGCGCCGAGCAGACGAAGGACGGCATCCGTTACAAAGAGCCCAAGTCGGGCAAGGCGCGCACCGTGGCGCTGTCATCCACGGTCGTGGCGGAGTTGAAGGCGCATCGGGCGCAGCAAGCGGAGGAACTGCTCCGCCTCGGTATCCGGCTCGAGGATGACAGCTTCGTCGTAGCCCAAGCTGACGGCGCGCCTCTGCAACCGCAATCGATCACCCATGAGTGGGTGCGGATCTTGAACAAGACCGCCCTGCCCCGCATCCGCTTCCATGATCTCCGGCACACGCACGCTTCGCAGATGCTCGCGGCCGGCGTGCATCCCAAGATCGCCAGCGAACGGCTTGGGCATTCGAGCATCGGCATAACACTTGATCTCTATAGCCACGTCATGCCGGGCATGCAGGCAGATGCTGCCGAGCAGGTTGACGCGGCGATCTGGAGCGCGGTAAAGCCCGAGCGCTGAAAGGCATTCGGTAGCAAAATGGTAGCAGCGGCCTGAACCACCCTTGCGGAAACGCCAAAAAAGCTAGCGATATCAATACGTGGAAGGGTGGCCGAGTGGTTTAAGGCAGCGGTCTTGAAAACCGCCGTGGGTGCAAGCCCACCGTGAGTTCGAATCTCACCCCTTCCGCCACTTCAGTCCCTGAGTGGGCACTGCGTTTGCGCCGCCGTTCG
>CALKHP010000049.1 GCA_937988775.1 uncultured Alphaproteobacteria bacterium | reverse complement strand
ATGTGTTAAGCCTGCCGCCAGCGTTCGTTCTGAGCCAGGATCAAACTCTCAAGTTGAAGAGACTTTGATCTGACAAGATCACTACAATTGACGGAGTATTACACTCAATGACTTGCGCCATTGCGAGTAAACTCTCGAAAAACGTAGGACTGTCGAAGTCTATTTCGACCGCCTTCCGAAGAAGGACGATCCGCAAGGACTCCGCCGTCCACGTTTCTCTTTCTTTTCTCAAACCTGACAAACAGCGACATCTTCTGCCCCGACCTAGGCCGGGTTGGGATACTCAACCCATCTTGCAGAGAAGATGTTTGCGGCGCCGCGTCAGCAGCACCGAACGTGGGGTGCTTATAGCGTCGGGTTCTTCGACCTGTCAACGGCCATTTTCAAAGTTTCTCACTTTTTCTGACAAATCCATGACAGCGGCGATTTTGCCGGGGTTTTGCCCGGTTTTCCGCCCTTTGCGCGCCGCACCATAGCTCGCCTGGGCCGGCACCCGCGTCATCGCGCCGGACCGCCAACGCTTTTGCCGCCCGAACCCGCGTCACGCCATGGCGCCGCCGCCGCCTTTATGCGCGGCACGCCCGGTCGTCGCCCTCTCTCGTGTGCGCGCGTCGCGCGTGCGCACGCTTTCTGCATATACAAAACACCCGAGACCTTTTCCTCCGGCTTCCTCCACGCGCGCCGCAGGAAGGCCATTTTCGCTCGTCATGGCTGGGGCCGCCCCGTCGGCAGCCAGGCCGTGGTCATCGAGTCTGGCGCGCGCGCGCCGGCAATGATATCCGGGAAGCGGTCGCCTGCGGCCAGGAGCCGGTCAAGCCAGCTGGCCGTGCCAGCCGTTCACGCGATCTGTGGAGCGCTTTCTTCTTGTATCAGCCAGCCAAGCCGATCGCCGACTTCCCGGACCGCCGCGGCGACGCGGTCGATCTCGGCTTCGCGGCGCCGCTCGATGCCGGCAACCGACGCCACGCGCTCGACGAGCGCCGCCGCGTCAGCCTGCGCTGGCTGAGCGCGACGATCCTGATCGGCCTGTGCGGCGGCGGCCTGATGAGCTTCGCCATCGTCGCCGCGCTCGACAGCCAGTCGGATTTCGCCGAGCAGCCCGAACTCGTCGCCAGCCAGACGCCCGCCCCCGCCGCGACCGCCACCGCCGTGCTGCGCAAGGGCGACAAGCTCGTGCGCAAGGTCGACCTGATCAACGCCCGCCAGAGCTTCAAGGCGGCGACCACCTCGCGCATCGGCAACCGCGAGGTCATCAAGGTCCACGCCTTCGCCCGCGTCAGCGCGCCGCTGGTTCTCACCAGCACCGACTTCAAGGACGAGGTGCCCTCGTTCAACCCGATGAAGATCATGGCCGATGCCGGCGGCGACCGCCAGGCCGACCCCGCGGCCGCGCCCGACGACGACAGCGCCACCGCCGATGTCTCGCTGGTGACCAAGGACCTCGCCTCATATGACACGATGCCGCTGAGCAGCGTCACGCTCGGCAAGGACGAAGCCCAGCGCCAGGCGGTGGAAGTGCTCGGCCAGGCGCGCCGCTCGCTGCGCATGCCGCTGCCGACGCCGCAATCGATGCTGGCGCTCGGCATGCGCGCACCCGCCGGCATCCCGGCGCTGAGCTATGCCCCGGCGCCGGCCGGCCCGTTCTCCGGCCTCGAAATCCGCATGGTGCCGGAAAACGTCACCGCCGTGCCGCGCCTGGAACACCCGGCGGGCGAATCGTTCTCGGACGAGAAGATCATCACCATCCGCCGTGGCCAGACCGGCGAGGCGGCGCTGCAATCGGCCGGCGCCACGGCGGAGGAAGCCAAGGCCGCCATCGCCAACCTCACCGCCAAGCCGGATGATGTCAGCGAGGGCAAGCAGCTGAAGCTGCTGTTCGCGCCGCTGGGGGCGGATGACACCACCAAGCACCTCGTGCGCGTCATGCTCTACAAGGATGACGAGACGCTCGAGGCGATGACGGCGGTCAACGACAGCGGCAAGTTCGTCGCCATCGCGGCGCCGGAGGCCGCCGGCG
This sequence comes from uncultured Alphaproteobacteria bacterium, assembly GCA_937988775.1. Lineage (GTDB taxonomy): Bacteria > Pseudomonadota > Alphaproteobacteria > Rhizobiales > Beijerinckiaceae > CALKHP01. The sequence continues at coordinate 6,953 of CALKHP010000049.1, read as the reverse complement.
GCCAGCGCCAGGCGGAGGATGACGACGATGCCGATTCGGACCGCATCAGCCTGTTCGCCAGCCTGTACGAGACCGGCCTGAAGAACGACATCCCCAAGCCCGTGCTGCAGGATCTGGTGCGCATCTTCTCCTACGATCTCGATTTCCAGCGCCGCGTCGCCGGCGGCGACAGTTTCGACGTGCTCTATGCCGAGGATGACGATGGCGACATCCACAAGGGCGACATTCTCTATGCCGCCATCCAGATCGGCGGCGAAACCCGGCATTTCTACCGCTTCATGGCGCCCGACGACGCCAGCATCGACTATTACGACCGCAACGGCCGCTCGGCGAAGAAGTTCCTGCTGCGCAAGCCGGTGATCAACGCCCAGATGCGCTCGCCCTTCGGCATCCGGCGCCACCCGGTGCTCGGCTACACCAAGATGCATACCGGCGTCGACTGGGCCGCCCCCGTCGGCACGCCGATCCTGGCGGCGGGCGACGGCGTCGTCATCAAGGCGGGCTGGGATCGCGGCTACGGCAAGCACACCGAGATCCAGCACATTAACGGCTATGTCACGACCTATTCGCACCAGTCGGCTTTCGCCAAGGGCATCCAGCCGGGCGTGCGCGTCCGCCAGGGCCAGGTGATCGGCTATATCGGCTCGACCGGGCTCGCGACCGGGCCGCATGTGCATTACGAGGTCATCGTCAACGACCATTTCGTCGACCCGAACCGCATCAAGCTGCCGCGCGGGCGCGAACTTGACGGCCGCATCCTGGCCGACTTCCAGCGCGAGCGCACGCGCATCGACGACATCCTGCAGAAATCGCCGAACCAGACCCGCATCGTCGCCCAGCGCCAGTAGGCGCCTCAGAGCTCAACTCGAAATTCCGTCTCTCGGCAAACTCGACCTCATGCCTCGAGCCTGTCGAAGGATGTTGAGTCCGGCGCCCTCTGGAGCATGCTTCGACAAGCTCGAGCCATGAGGTCGGGCAGGAAAAATAGCCCGCAGCAGATTTTCCGGTCAGGCTCTTACGCCGCCGCGAGCGGGAACGGCCGGCCGGGCGCGATGACGCCCGCCTCGCGCAGGGCGGCCCACACGGCGCGCGGCGACACCGGCTTGGGCACGAAACCATTGGCGCCGGCCTGCCGGAACAGGCGCTGGTCGCGTTCGGAGACGCGCCCCGTCACGGCGATCACCGGCAGCAGGCGCGCCGGCCAGGTGGCGCGGATGGCGCGCGTCGCCTCGCCGCCATTCATATCCTGCATCGTCATGTCCATCGTCACCGCATCGACATGGCGCTCGCCGAGCAGGCCGAGCGCTTCCGGCGCGCTGCCTGCCGCCATCACCTCGCAGCCGAACTGGCGCAGCATCGCCGCCATCACCATGCGGCCGGCCGGATCGTCATCGACCACCAGGATCGTCGGCCGCGCGCATCGAGCCGGCGCCGCCTCGCACGGTGCCGGCGCGCCGTCGCGCACCGCGATGGAGAACCACACCACGGCGCCGGAACCCGGCAGCGCTTCCGCCTGCGCATCGCCGCCATGGGCGCGCGCGTAGCGCCGCACCAGCGACAGGCCGATGCCGGTGCCGGGCAGCGTCTCGTCGAGCCGGTGGAAGCGCTCGAACAGCGCCGCCGCCTGCTCGCCCGAAAAGCCCGGCCCGCTGTCGCGCACCGCGAAACGCAGCACATGCATGTCGCCGCGCCGCTCGATGCGGTCGATGGCGAGGCCGATCTCGCCGGCGCTGGTCAGCTTGAAAGCGTTGTCGAGCAGGTTCTCGAGCATCTGGCGCAGCCGCGTCGCATCGATGCCGGCGATGGCGGCCGGCACGCTCTCGCCGATGCGCGCCGTGAAGCTCAGCCCGGCCGCCGCCGCCCGCGCCCGCGCCGCGCCGAGCACGGGGGCGAGCATGCCTGCGAGGTCAGGCGAAGCGAGCGATGCCACCGCGTCGGCGCCGGCCGGTTGCGCCGCCGCGGCGCGATGATCGTCGAGAATGGCGCTGGCGACCTCGCGCAGATGCGCCACCGAGGCGATCAGCGCATCGGCCAGCTCGCGGCGCTCGGCCGGCATGCCGCGCACCAGCATCTCGGCCATCGCGGCGATGCCGCCGAGCGGCGTGCGCAGTTCGTGGGCGATTTCCGCCAGTGCCTCGGGCGTCAGGGCGCGGCTTGCGTCCCGTTCCATCACGCCCGCTGCTGCCTGTTCCGCCATCGATCCGGCCTCAATCTGCACGGCGTCTCCTTGCGAGAAGCGCCTGGATCGCCGGGCGTTCGAACGGCCGCGATCGGTTGCTGTTGCGGCGTCTTCTAGCGCCCGGCCGATTAAGCCTTGGCTAAAATGACCGCAGAATCTGGCGCTCGCCGCGCCAGCGTTAACGCTTTACGCCCCTCACCATGCGTCTGGGATGCCGGCGAGCCGGCGCACATCCTCGCGGCTCGCACCGTCGCGGCGCAGGTCGCGCAGGCTGGCGGACCCGGCGCTCTTGGCGAGTTTCGCGCCGGCGCCGTCGCGCATCAGGCCGTGATGGGCATAGAGCGGCGGCGTGAGCCCGAGCCGCTGCTGCAAGCGCCGGTGCAGGGCGGTCGCAGCCAGCAGGTCCTGGCCGCGCACGACATGGCTGATGTTCTGGAGCGCATCGTCGAGCACCACGGCGAGGTGATAGCTCGTCGGCACCTCCTTGCGCCCGAGCACCGCATCGCCCCACGCGTAATCGGCCGCCTTGTGCCATGCGCCGGGCGTGAAATCCGGCAGGGCATGCTCGCGCCAGCCGAGATCGTCCGGCCCGTGCCAGGCGTCGGCCCGCATGCGCAACGCCGCCGGCGCGCCCTCGGCAACCGGACGGTCGCGGCAGGTGCCGGGATAAAGCGCCGCGCCATCGGGATCGCGCGGCCATGGCCGGCCGGTCGCGGCCTCGCGGCGCGCCACCGCCATGGCGATGTCCTGGCGCGAGCACATGCACGGATAGACCGCTCCCTCGCGCCGCCAGCCCGCGAGCACAGCATGATAGCGGGCGAAATGCTCCGATTGCCGCAGCACCGGCTCCTCCCAGGCAAGGCCGAGCCAGCCGAGGTCCTCATAGATCGCCTGTTCGAATTCCGGCCGGCAGCGCGTGACGTCGATATCCTCGATGCGCAGGAGGAAGCGCCCGCCATGACGGCGCGCCAGCGCCTGGTTGAGCAGCGCCGAATAGGCGTGGCCGAGATGCAGGTAGCCGTTCGGGCTCGGCGCGAAACGGAATGCAGGTTGCAGGCGGGCTCGGTTCATGATGCGCTCATCGCATGACCAGCATCATCGCAACCGACGCCGATGTGCAAGCCGGGCTTGCCGCATTGGCAGAGATCGACCCGCGCCTCGCTGCCACCATCGCGGCTTGCGACGCCGTGCCGCTCCGGCGCCGCGCCGGCGGCTTCGCCGGGCTCGCCAACATCATCGTGTCGCAGCAGGTCTCGGTCGCCAGCGCGCGCGCGATCTTCGCGCGTTTCGAGGCCCGTTTCGCGCCCTATGATCCGGCGGTGATTCGCCATGCCACCGAGGAGGAATTGCGCGGCTGCGGCCTGTCCTCGCCGAAAATGCGCACGCTGCGCGCCGTGGCGGCGGCGATCGACGACCGCGTGCTCGTGCCCGCCGCCCTGCTCGAGATGCCGGCTGACGAGGCTCACGCCGCGCTGACCCGGATCAGCGGCATCGGCCCGTGGACGGCCGACATCTACCTGATGTTCTGCATCGGCCATGGCGATGCTTTCGCTGCCGGCGATCTGGCGTTGCAGGAGGCGGCCAGGCTGATCCTCGCCCTGCCGGCGCGCCCCGATGCCAGGGCGCTCGCCGCCATCGCCGAAAGCTGGCGCCCGTGGCGGGCGGTGGCGGCGCGCCTGCTTTGGCGCTACTACGCCATTGCCAAGCAGCGCGAAGGTGCGCCCATACCGGTGTGACCCTTGCCGGCCTGAGCGCCGATATTTCCGATACTCCGTGCCAGACAAGAAAGCCCGCCCATGCCCCTGACCGGTCCCCGCCTTCCCGCCCGCTCGGGCACCGCGCGCCAGCTCGTCGTCTTCCTGCACGGCTACGGCGCCGACGGCAACGATTTGATCGGCATCGGCCAGCAATGGCAGGACTACCTGCCCGATACCGCCTTCGCCGCCCCGCACGCGCCCCAGCCCTGCACCATGGGCGCCGGCCGGCAATGGTTCGCGCTCACCATGCGCGACCATGCCGAGCGCTGGAACGGCGTGCAGGCGGCCGGCCCCGGCGTGGACGAGTTCCTCGATGCGGAGCTTGCCCGGCACGGGCTCGACGATTCGCAGCTCGCCCTTGTCGGCTTCAGCCAGGGCTCGATGCTGGCGCTGCATGTCGGGCTGCGGCGCAAGCGCGCACCCGCGGCCGTGATCGCCTATTCGGGCACGCTCGAAGGCGTCGAGCACCTCAAGGAAACGCTCGTGCGGCCGCCGCTCCTGCTCGTGCATGGCGATCAGGACGAGGTCGTGCCGGTCGAGGCGCTGTTCGATGCGGCCAACGGTTTCGGCGCCGCCGGCATCCCGGCGCAGTGGCACCTGTCGCACGGCATCGGCCACGGCATCGACCAGCAAGGCCTGACGCATGGGCTGCTGTTCCTGGCCGAGGCGTTCAAGGTGCGGATCGGCTAGCTGAGCGCGCCCGACGTCTTGTCCCGGCCTTGCGCCGGGACCCAGGGAAACGCAGGCCCGGCCGGAAGAGCTGGGTCCCGGCGCAAGGCCGGGACAAGACCTGCGGTTTTCGAGCCTTTCGTAATCGGGATGGGCCGGATGAACCAGCCCATGACGGCGGAGAACTTAGCTACAAACCTTTCAGCCGTCATGGGCCGGCTTGACCGGCCCATCCCGATCGGAAAGGCGCCACCCTGCCCGTTTACTTCGCGCCTCAGTAGCTCTTGGCCACCTTCGCCGTGCCGGCCGCGATACCGCGCGCCGCATCGAGTTCCTGCTTGGCGGCCTGGCGCATGAACACCATGTCGGTGCCGATCGACAGCAGGTTGAAGCCCCAGCCGGCGAGTTCGCCGGCGCGCGCACCCGTCATGCAGAAGGCCGAGGCGAGCTTGTTATGCGCCTTGGCGCGCGCCAGCACATGCTTGAGCGCGACGTCGACATCGGCGTGGAACGCATCGATATGGCCGCCATTCGACAGCGCGATCGACAGGTCGGACGGGCCGACGAACACGCCGTCAATGCCGGGCAGGTCGAGAATGTCGTCGAGGATCGCCATCGCCGCGCGCGTCTCGATCATCGCAATGGCGAGCGTATGGCCGTTGGCCTGCTTGAGATAGGCCTGCGGATCGAGCCCGCTCATGCCGAGCGCCCGGTGCGGCCCCCAGCTGCGCTCGCCCATCGGCGGATATTTCATGAAATTGGCGAAGCGCCGCGCATCGTCCATGGTGTTGACCATCGGCGCGATCACGCCGACGGCGCCGCTGTCGAGATAGCGCGAGGCATTGGGGAATTCCTCGACGCCGATGCGCACCAGCGTCGGCTTGCCGGCCGCCGCCGAGCCGCCAATGCCGGCAATCACCGAGCTGACGGTCTGCAACCCGTGCTGCACGTCGAGGATCGTGCAGTCGAAATCCTCGCGCGCCAGCACCTCGGCCGACATCGCCTCGGACAGGCCGATCCACGACGCGAAAGCAGGCTTGCCCGAGCGCAGCCGGGCGGCGAAGGACGTGACGACATTGGACATTGGGAGGCTCGCGAAAACAAAAAGGCGGTCATCGGGGCAGAGCCCCGGGCTAGCCGCCGATCATCGTCCTTCGGCGCGCCCTCCGCAAGGCGGGCGCAGCCATTGACGCTCAGAACCTGCTGATGGCGCGCATTCGCGCCAGCGATGGATCGACGGGCCCGGCGCCCCTTCGGCGCCCTTCAGCGCTCCTTCAGCGCCCTTGCTGGATCTCGGAGGTTGCCTGCCCGAGCAGCGCCTGCATCTGGCGGCGAATCGCATCGTCGCTCTCGGCCACGCCCGCGGCGTCGAAATCCTTGCGCAGCTTGCGGAACACGTCCTCGTCGCCGCTCTCCTCGAAATCCGAGGCGATCACCTCCTTGACATAGGCGTCGGCGTCGGCGCCGGCCTTGCCGAGCAGGGTGGCGGCCCACAGGCCGAGCAGCTTGTTGCGGCGCGCATGCGCCTTGAAAAGCAGTTCCGCGTCATGGGCGAATTTGTTTTCGGCGGTATTCTTGCGATCGTCGAACGTGGTCATCGGCAACATGTCCTCCGGTAATGCCGCGCGGCGCATGACCGCGCCTGAACGGCAACGCTGATGACTTAATCACTGTGCCGCCCCTTGCATAGAGGCCGCCCGTCACCAGATCAGCATATGGACCCCACGCGGCATGGGACCGGCCCGAGATGGATTTTGCGTTGCCATGGCGGGCCTGCTATGTGAAATGGCGTTTGGGCGTGCGGGGTCGGGTACGCCCGGCCGAATAGACGTCTGATCCCCAACGTTCGCCGCCGGGGGCGCTGCAAGGAGCCACGGCTTATGGATTTCCTCAAACCACGGTATATCCCGATGAATCGCCGCCGTCGCATCTACGAAGGCAAGGCGAAGGTCCTTTATGAAGGGCCCGAGCCCGGAACGCTCATCCAGCATTTCAAGGACGACGCGACCGCCTTCAACGCCAAAAAACATGACATCATCGACGGCAAGGGTGTGCTGAACAACCGCATCTCGGAATATGTCTTCCAGAATCTGAATGCGATCGGCGTGCCGACTCATTTCATCCGCCGGCTCAACATGCGTGAGCAGTTGATCCGCGAGGTCGAGATCGTGCCGCTCGAAGTGGTGGTGCGCAACGTCGCCGCCGGCTCGCTCGCCACGCGGCTCGGGCTCGAGGAAGGCACGCAACTGCCGCGCTCGATCATCGAATTCTACTACAAGAACGACGCGCTCGGCGATCCGATGGTCTCGGAAGAGCACATCACCGCCTTCGGCTGGGCCACGCCCCAG
>CALKHP010000048.1 GCA_937988775.1 uncultured Alphaproteobacteria bacterium | reverse complement strand
TGTGTCAGCTTTCGCTTTTCCGGGGTCCGAAGCTGTCAGTCCGCTTTCGGCCCCCTTTCGGACATTACGTCCGAACTGGCGGAATGATCGAGAGTCCCCGGGGCGGATCAGAGGAGAATGCGGACTGGCGGGATTCGCTCCTGCAACGCCCATGGCGCAGCAGCATAGGTGATCAGGGCGATGGCTGATCGCTAAGCAGCACGCGCGTGACGTCGTCGGGCCTGCCGTCGAAATATCGTTCGAGCGCCGTCTGGAAAAGAGAATCCGATGAGCCGACCGCCTCGCCGAACAATGTTATCGAGGAGTGGAGTTTGAGATCATCCGGCGAGCCAAAGATCTCGTTCACCGAGCGTCCCTCCACCCCGAGCACCGCCTCGGTCGCAATGCGCAATCGGCCTCCCAAAATCGGGTCAGCGAGATAGGCGCGAGCTTCGGCAAGCGACAAGATACCGTAGTAATTCGCGGTCGGTGAACGGCCGAGCCCTCGCAACTGGGGAAAGATGAACCACATCCAATGGCTGTGCTTGCGCCCGGCGCGCAGTTCGGCAATCGCAGTCTCGAAGACCGGATCCTGTGCGATCCTGAACCGGCCGAGGTCGAACGGATCCTCCATCGTCATTCTCCTCCCCCCGCAAGCTCGATCCAGACGGGGGCGTGGTCGCTCACTTCTCCCAGCCGTGAACATGGCAATCGACGCCAGCTGACTGAAGGCGGCCGGCGACGGCCGGCGCTAGGAGGAAGTGGTCGATCCGAAGCTCGGCGTCGCGTCTCCAGGCGTTCCGGAATTGATTCCAGAACGTATAGATGCGCTCCCTAGGGTGGAGCCTGCGCAAAGCATCCGTCCAGCCTTGTCCTGTGAGGGTGTGGAATGCCTCCTTCGTCTCCGGTCGGAAGAGTGCGTCGTCGCGCCAGCGCTCCGGCTTGTAGGCGTCGAGACCGGTGGGCATCACGTTGTAGTCGCCGGCCAGGATCACCGGCACGTCGAGAGCGAGCAGTTCGGCAACCGCCTTAGTCTCGCAGATCGCGTCGAGATTCCAGACGCGCGTCCCGGCAACGGCCTGTTGACCATCGATCCCAGATGCGACCTTCCAGAACAGACGAGAACGCACCATCGCGAGGCGAAGCTGTCCATAGTCCAATTATACATCTAGCCCTCCAATTGAAGGAGGCGATATAAAACGGCCATAGGGCGTTATCCTTAATAAATACCTTAATTTAGCGACGTATATTTCACATTATTAAAAATTCGTGGCTAATCTTGAGTAAATCTCCGGGAGCGATGGGCATGATAAAAAAAGAAAAGCACCAGTGCCCTGCGATTTATTTTGGTGCCCCAGTTTTAACTACGACGCGGGCCAAAATTAACCGTGCCTTGGCTCCAGGCGGGGACAATTTGACGGAAAAGAGCGCTTGCGCCCCACAAGTATGGCCTGCTCATTTGGAATGGATACTTCCTGCCAGGGGATACGATGTCGTTGTCAGCGTCTATGCCGCAGACAAACAGGTCAGCGGCCCGGCACTGGAAGGGGCAATAAGCGGCATGCAAGCCGGAGCAGCGATTATCATTTGCGCCAAGTATGGCAGCAGCAATCGCCGTCGGTCCTTGATTTCGAATCGAATTTACACCGATATGATTGGAATTAGTTGCTCCAAGGCTTCTGGCCATGGGGCGATGCATGGCTAATGTCGAAAGCGCCTTTGCGGTTAGGGAAATGGACGGCTACAGGCCGTCGATAATCCCTATTCACGCATTCGAGCCACTCACTCACGCTGTCGCGACTTCGATTTCTATTCTCGGTTTACCCTGGAGGTTGGATGACACTTGCCTGCCGGAGGGGCTCCGCCATGTCGGCAATGGCCGTGGAATTCCAGACCTTGTCATCCTGACCGAACGCAACGCAGCTCAACTCCTGACCTCCCGCCTGTCGCCTGCGGTTGCGGCTATTGTTCCGGTCGTCGATGCTTCCCCTAGCGGAGGCCTTGGATTAGCCGGCACCAACGCGCGACGGGCCGACCTGAGCATCGAAGCGACGAGCCGAACTTGCCTTGCCGAGGCGGCAGTCATGCTGCGGCCGGCGATCGAGCGGATGCGACTCCTGCCGGCGCGGATATGGACATCGCACGATCCGCGTGAGCACCTTCTGGCGCGACTGGCGGTCCGTGGCCGCGGCAGCGAACCGACGCGTGATGCCTCCGTATCGGAAACAGTCGTCTACCCGGATTCCGCCGCGGTACCCGATGCGCTGGGCCTGGCTGAGAAACTGGTCGAGCTAGGTTTGCTGACACGGCAGTTCTTCGATGCTCTCCTCACATGCCCGCGATGCACTTCGGCACGGCTGTCGCTGCAAGAGTGCTGCAGTACCTGCGGAAGCACCAACCTGGTCGAGGAAGCGATCATTCATCATTTCCGCTGCTGCGCGCAGGCACCGGAGCATGAATTCAGGGAAGGCACTGCGTTGGTCTGCCCGAAATGCCGGATGCATCTCGAGAGTTTCGGTCTTGACTATGACCGGCCGGGCAATCTCATGTCCTGCCGTGCCTGCGGTCACGCCTCCACCGATGCGCCGGTTGGATATCTCTGCCTCGATTGCCGCGCCCAGGGCCAGGCATGTGACCTGGGCAAGCGCACGATCTGGGCGCACACGATAACCGAGGCTGGTTTTGCGCAGATCCGTTCCGGCATGCCGTTGCCGGAAAATCGGCAGGACGTTGTCGTCGGCCGCCTGGCCGCCTTCGCCGAGCGCGAGACCGCTGCCAAACGGCCGTTCTGCGTTCTTGCGGCTCAACTCAACGAGACGGAGGCTTGTATTTCTGGCGGGAGAATGTGGGAGCAGACCCGTATTTTGTTTAACATGCTGCTCCGCGAGACATTCACGCCCGAAACGGAAATCATCGATGCCGCGCCCCTGTTCCTGGCCCTTCTGGGTGGAGATCGCAAAAGCGAGGTGAAGCAGGCGTTACCGCAGATCAGTGCGGAGTTGGAGCGGCGGCTCGCCGTTCCTCCGCGCATAAAATACGCGGTCTTCGGCCCCGGTGAGATCGCGAGGATACTGGGCCGGCCGAACCCGGCGAGCCCGTGAGGTGGCGAGCCTCGACTTTTTCGCAAGTGCCTGGGATTTCCTGGCGGCGTTGCCGGGAGGAGCCTTCATCGGCCTTTTCTGGCTGACGTTATTCGCGGAGGTGCCGCGATACTTTCTCGGGGTGCAGGCGACCGCCGCCGCATTGATGGTCGGTGGCGACCGGGCGTCGCCGCCACTCGATCCCCGAAAGGTGCCGAAAGTCTCCATTCTGCTCGTGGGGCATAACGAGGAGGATTCGATCGAGAAATGCGTCCATTCGCTGCGGGAGCAGACGTTCACGGCATTCGAGATCGTCTGCGTCGATGATGGTTCGACCGACAGGACCTTTGCCGTCATGAGCCGGCTGCGCCGGGAGAGGCTTGTGCATTCGGCGGTTCGCATCGAGTTGCGTGGTGGAAAGCCGTCGGGAATCAACCTCGCCGCCAGGCTCGCGACGGGTGACATCTTCGTGGTGATCGATTGCGACTGCTCATTCGAGGCCGATGCAATCGAGGAACTCTTGCGCCCGATCGTCGAGGATCGCACCGTCACTGCGGTCAGCGGCAACATTCTGGTGAGAAACTGGCGGCGTTCGGTCGTGGCCTCGCTTCAGGGCATCGAGTACCTGATGTCGATTTCGCTCGGAAAATCCTACGCTGATGCCCTCGACCAGGTGTGCTGCGTGTCTGGCGCCTACGGCGCGTTCCGGCGTGATGCCTGGGAGCATATCAACGGCATGGACGCGGGCGGCGGCGAGGACTTCGACTTCACGATGCGGCTTCGGCTTGCCGGCTACAGGGTCGTCTTCGTCCGTCACTCGATCTGCTACACCGACGTTCCCCACACGCTTTATACGCTGCTGCGCCAGCGCAATCGCTGGGACCGCGATACGTTCGCGTTGCGTCTGCGCAAATTCAAGCACCTCTACAATCCGTTCGGCGCCCGCTTTTTCTGGCGGGATCTCATCCATCAATGGGATTTCCTGCTTTTCAACCTGCTGCCGACAATCGTGTTTCCATTTTATCTGACTTGGCTTCTGACGCGTTACGGCGAGTTGGGCACGCTGCTGCTCGTTGCGGTCATGCTGGCGCTCTTCGTGCTCGACATCGCGGTTTTTGCATGCGCGGTCCTGGTCACCGGCCGCCCGATCTACTGGCGTCTTCTGCCGTTCCTGCCGCTGTTCGGCCCGTTCCAGTCCTTCGTCATGCGCTCGCAGCGTTTCTACGCCTACACGTCCGAGTGGATATTCTCGCTGTCCCGCCAAGACAATTATACGCCTCAGAAGACCCGTGACTGGCTTGTATGGAAGTAGGAGCACGGCACCCATGACCATTCATTCGCTTCGGTCTCGGCCACGGCCCGACAACTTGAAAAACCAGGCGCGAGCGAGCCAGTCTCTCGCCCGTCGCCTCTATCTGGGGCTGCTTCTGGCCGGCGGCGGCTGGATCGTGTTCCAAATGGTCGGGCCTCTCGCCTTCCTCGATGCCGATGGCCTGATCATGCAGGACCGCGAGGTCGTCGGTCCCAACTACCAGGCGCAGGTTCTTTCCGTGGTAGCCCACCCCGGCGATCATGTCTTAGCTGGACAGCGCCTTGCCACGGTGGCGTCGACCCAGATGATTGATCTCATATCCGACCTGACTACGCGTGAGGCGCAGGCGAGGTCGCGCCGCGAGCAGATCGATGCACGTCTCGCCGCCATCCATGCCACGCTGCCATCCGCAGACCAGCGGGTGAACGATTCCCAGGCAGCGCTGGCCGCGGTGGAGAAAGCCGCTCGAGGCGGCTTTGCCACGACGACCCGCCGGGCCGAGGTGGCGCATGAGCGCTTCGAGGCCGCCCGCGACGCAGAATCGCTCAGAGCCGATGCGATCGCCCTGGAAAGCGAACGCACCGCGATCGTCGGCAATCTGGAACGCCTTGTCACCGCCCTCGACAAGGCGCAGGCGACCTATCGGGACGGCGCGATCGTCGCGACGGTGGACGGCATCGCTGGCTCGAAGATCGCCGCCGCCGGCACCGTTGTGCGGCCCGGCGAGGCGATCGCCGAACTGCATCACGGCCCCAAATATGTCGTCGCCTATCTGCCGATCAATCGTTTCTATTCGGTCGAGCCTGGCAATATGGCGGTGGTCAATGACGGTGCTACCCGCAGGATCGGCCGTATTGCCCGTATCGAGGGGCTGGCGGATGCGCTGCCAAATGAATTCCAGTCGAATTTCCGCAGCATCGAACGCCGTCAGGTTGCCCGTATCGAGATCGACGATCCGCAGGCGTTTCCGCTCCTGGCCAAAGTTAACGTTTCCGGTTTTTACGCGCCGGGAAACATCGCTGCGCGGGTCCAGGCTTTTCTGACCGGGGAGGCGGCCACGGCCTGGACACAGATCGCGGAAGCATCCCGCCACAGCCTGATCATGTTGGCCAAGGCCGGGTCGCTGCCCCATCGCGACAGCACGCAATGAATGCCGCGCGCCGACATGCGGCCATGTCGCGGCGCGCGGCGATCGCGGCGATCGCCGCAGCCGCTCCAACGATGGCGATGGGCCGGAGCGCCGCGCCAGGGCTGCGATCGATCGAGAAGGCCATGTGGGTGTGGCAGGACCGCCTGCTTCAGCCGGATGGCCTGCACAGTTTCTGTCTCGCCCAGAATATCGGCACGGTCTTTCTTTACGTCACGCCGACCGCCGCCGAGGCCATTCTCGCAAAGCGATCGGGTGCCCGCGAAGTTCTCGCGGAATTGCGGGCCAGCGGGTGCCGTGTCTTCGCCTGCTGCGGCGAGCCGGACTGGGCGATGGGGCCGACACAATTGCCGCGCCATCTCGATCTGTTGGTCCGGATTCAAAGCGAAATCCCGTCATTTGACGGGCTCCACCTCGATGTGGAGCCGCATGCCCTTCCGGCCTGGCAGACGCCGGACGGGCGCGCCGCGCTGATCGCCGGCACGCTGCGCTTTTTCAACCTCGTGCGGGCTCATTCGTCGGGTACTCCCGTCGACGCTGCGGTGAACGTCGTCTTCGCCGATCAAACGACCCGGGATGGCGCAAATTTTCTCGGCGCCCTGGCAAGGCAACTCGATTCAGTCTCGATCATGGCCTACCGCAACCGGGCGGTCGCGGCGGTGGCCTGGGCGATGCCGGCCATTCGCGTCGTGCAGCGAGCCGAGCGACGATGGCGGATGGGCGTTCTGGTCGATCGCAACGACGCCGAGCCCGGCACCAGTTGGAGTGGCACTCCGGCGGCCGAATTTGCCGCTGCCATGACTGATCTCGATGGAAGATTACGCACCGCGTCCCCTCAGGGCTACGCCGGGCTCGCGTTTGAGGGGTTCGATAGCCTACGCGCAAAACTCGCCGGTTAGATGGTGCCTTGAATTGCCCCCACCTCGACCGGGCCGATTGCATGCCCTGAAGCGGGCCAGTCAGTGTACGTCCCCACTGCATCAGCGATACTGCTTCCCGTCCGTGGTTTGAAATCACCACCGTCAAACCGAGTCGAGCCGTGACTAATGCACAGCGCAACCCCTTCGCCATCTTGGCGAAATAGATAAGCGTGCGTGACGATGGGAGAGAAAGCGCCTTTGGCGTTCGGATTTGGCCAATTGGGATCTGACACTGCAATGAGGATGCCGGTCATATGTCTGCTTTCTCTATGTGCCAACCTCAAACCAGCCAGTCTGCTTCCGGCCCCCGAGCGGTAGCACCGCGATGTTGTTTCTCTGTTGGCCAATCAAGGCCGAGGACAACTCACATGGGCCATTCTTATTTCGATGATGCTATCCGTGAGCACGCCGCTTGGAACGCTGGCAAGAAGGTAGGAACCAAGCGTCCGCTCACACAAAAACAGATTTGGGCTGTACGCTTCTTCCTTGATCGAGAGAGACGCATTCGTGACCGCGCTCTGTTCGATCTTGCAATCGACAGTAAGCTTCGCGGCTGCGACTTGGTCAAGATCAGGATTCGCGATCTCGTTGCGGGGCCGGAGATTAGAACCCGTGCGATCGTCGTTCAGCAGAAGACGGGGCGCCCGGTCCAGTTCGAGATCACCAGCGACGTGAGAGCCAGCCTTCTGGCTTGGCTTGAAAGGCGTGGGGGCATGGTCGACGACTATGCATTCCCGAGCCGGGTCAATCATGCCCATCATATGAGCACGAGGCAGTACGCCCGCCTGGTTGACGAATGGGTGACCGCGATTGGCCTGCGTCCAGAAGAGTATGGAACGCACTCGCTTCGCCGCACGAAGGCATCGATGATCTACAAAGCGACAGGAAATCTCCGGGCCATCCAGATCTTGCTTGGCCACTCGAAGATTGAGAACACGGTTCGGTATCTCGGTGTAGATGTTGAGGATGCGCTGCTCCTGGCAGAGCGAACTGAAATCTGAACATTGAAACGGCCATCCGGAGAGATCGGATGGCCGCTTTCAGGCTCTCAGGCCAGGTGGCCATTCTTGCACCTTTGGTGGAAAGCTGACGGTTCGCCATTGGGCGAGGAAGCTGAAAAGCGGCCTTTCAGGTGTCTGCACCATTTCGTCCGCGCAGCTATCCCACCGCAACAGCGGCACTGCCTATTCTTTTAAGGCTGACGCACTAGTAGTTCCCCTCAACCCGCCTGCCAACAACGCTTATGGGCAAGCCTATTGACCCAGAAAGATGGTTTTGCCGTCCTTAATCGTTTCGACGACCTTTATGTCTTTGATAGCCATTTTATCGACGGTAGTTGGATCGTCAGACAGCACAACCAAGTCTGCGCGTTTGCCGACTTCAATTGTTCCCTTCGAGCCTTCCTCAAAGTATTGGTACGCTGCATTGATCGTGATCGCCTTGAGTGCGAGGTAAGGTGATATGCGCTCTTCCTCGCCTATCACTTCGCCTGCGCGCGAAACGCGATTCACAGCCGTCCACGTTGCAAGCATCTGGTCGATAGGCACGACAAACGCATCCGTATGGTTGGTCGGCGAAAGGCCGGCCGCGTAGGCGGTTTTCATCGGGCTGATGAAGTCCGTTTGGGCCCGGCCACGATTGAGAATATGCGTGTCAGCAAAGAAGAAGGTGTGGTCGGTGAAGAACGCAGGGATAATCCCATACTCCTTGAACTTGGCGATCTGGTCGGGGCGGATGAACTGCGAGTGGATGCCAACCGTGCGACGATCCTTCGTCAGCTCCGTACCAGCCGCTTCCTCATGCGCCTTGATGAGAAAATCGATGGCGGCATCACCATTGGCATGGAAAAGAACCTGCAAGCCGTTGTCGTAGCACTTCTTGGTTCCGGCAAGCATGAGATCGATCGGCAGCCCCGGCTCGCCACTCCAGTCCTTCTCGCCAGCGGGACCGCCTGTCAAATATGACGTTGTAAACCAGGCCGTCTTGCCCTGCGGCGATCCATCCGGCGTAAGCTTACAGCCACCCAGTTTCAGATGGTTGTTATAGGCGCCAAATGTCGAAACCGGATTGCTTTCCAGCACCTTATCGAGATCAAGGATAAACGGGTGGGCGACGACGTCGATAAAAAAGCCGTCCGCTTTCGCGATGCGCTTCAACTGCTCGACCTGATTAGCGTGCGTCGCGCCTTCTTGCGCGGTCGTAACCCCGGCAGCGGCATAGAGCATCTGCCCCGCCTTTGCGGCCGCTACCTCAGTTTCTTCGGTTGGGCTAGGCATGTTTGAGAACATAGGCAGATACGCCGTCTCCATGACCAAGCCTTGCAGGTCTTGCGTACCTTCCTTGCGCAATATCACCCCGCCTGCCGGCGTCGGCATGCCGTCGCTGTAGCCGAACTTTTCGAAGGCCTTAGAGTTCAAGACCGCGCCATGCATGGAGACATGGATGACGGCGACGGGATTGTCCGGGAAAGCTGCATCGAGGATTTCACGCGAAAGCGGATGCCCCGCAGGCATCAAGTTTTCGTCGTAACCATAGCCGAGCAGGAGATCGCCCGCGGCAAGACCACGCGCGACAGAAGCTTCCTTCAGCGCCGCGACGATTTCGTCGACATTGTTCGCCGGCCCGACCGGCGGCGCCGAAACATTGACGCGATCTGCAAGAGACAACGAGTCGATGAAATGGCTGTGCGGATCGATGAAACCTGGGAGCAGCGTCTTGCCATCCAACTCCTTGATGACTGTGGCGGCCGTCTTCAGCTTCATTGCCTCAGCATCGGTGCCGACGAACATGATCTTGCCACCGTCGACGACGACGGCCTCAACATACGCGGGCTCTTCTCCGACCATCGTCAGTATCTTACCACCATGGATAATCAGATCGACAGCGCTGGTCGCTGCAACCGGACTCAATATAGAAATGACAAGCACACAACCTGTCGAAATCACACGCGACGCTGAAGAGATAAACATCAGACTCCCAATCTGTTGGCGAGACAACCCGCTCGTATCGGAACTGATACGCAAATCGGCGTCCAAATCAAATGGACTACTAACACCGCTGCCAAGCCGTAAGGCAGGTGAAATTCGAAAGACGGGTTTCAGGGTGGAAAAAATGGCGCAACGACTGCAATGCGGTCGATGGCAGAACGGCAGCTTACCGAAAATCCCAGCCGAAACCGGACAGTCTGGTATCGACCTCAAACAGGTCATTTTGTGATCGAGCTCGCTACGACCGCTCATGCTTGTGGAAGCCAGCGTCCGGAGTGGCCTCTCGTCTTGCGTTTCATGCTAAGCGCCTTGTCATGATTACGCATATCGAGATGGGGACTGCATCAGGGGCGCCCGCCTGTTTGGACCTGGCGGAACTTCTGACGACACGTCTGTTGGTGCAGGGCAATTCAGGATCCGGCAAGTCGCACCTGTTGCGTCGGCTTTTGGAGCAGAGTGCACCGTATGTGCAGCAGGTTGTGATCGATCCCGAGGGAGATTTCGTGACGCTGGCTGAGAAATTCGGCCATGTCGTCATCGATGCCGACCAGCGAGAGGCCGATCTGCAGCGCATGGCGGCGCGGGTGCGCGAGCATCGCGTCTCTGTCGTGCTCAATCTCGAATCGCTCGATGCCGAGGCACAGATGCGGCGCGCCGCGGCGTTTCTGGGCGGTCTTTTCGACGCTCAGCGCGATCTGTGGTTCCCGGTTCTCGTGGTGGTGGACGAAGCGCAGCTCTTCGCGCCGGCGGTCGCCGGAGAGGTCTCCGACGAGGCGCGCCGCCTGTCGCTTAGCGCCATGACCAATCTGATGTGTCGCGGTCGCAAGCGCGGTCTGGCAGGCGTCATCGCGACGCAGCGGCTGGCAAAGCTCGCCAAGAACGTCGCCGCGGAAGCGTCCAACTTCCTGATGGGGCGCACATTTCTCGATATCGATATGGCGCGTGCCGCCGATCTTCTTGGACTTGAGCGCCGCCAGGCGGAAATGTTCCGTGATTTGGCACGTGGGCATTTCGTGGCTCTGGGACCAGCCCTGTCGCGCCGGCCGCTGCCAATCCGCATCGGCCCTGTCGAAACCGGCACCCGAAGTGCTGGGCCAAGCCTGTTGCCGCTGCCGGAGCAGGAAAGCGACAGGCGCGGCCTGATTTTCGAGCCGGCCGGCGAGGAGCCTTGGCGGCCCCGCGCGTGCGTCGAGGTGCCCAAGGCGTCGGCGGAAGAGGTGCTGGTGCAGCTTTCGGATTACCGCCCCGCCGAAATCCCGGCGCCGGAACCGCTTTCGGCGGAGGAGAAGAAGGCCGCGCTCGCCCTCATCCTGCGCGAAACGCTCGAAGACCCCGATCGGGCGCGCCATGCCGTTTCCGTGCTCTATCAGGATTTCACCGTGCGCTGCCGGATGCGAGGGATTGGAAGTGATGCCCTGAGTTTCTCGGCCTTCAAGCACAGGCTTGCCGAAGCTCAGGCCGGCATCGATGAGGCGGCGAGAGAAAAGCCGGAATGGAACCAGGTCGCGAGCCTTTGCGCGGATTTGCCGGATGATTTGCAGGGGATGTTTTTGCGCATCGTCAAGGCTGCGTTGCACGGCGATCGCTGTCCGACCGATGAGGAATTGGCGGAGATTTACGGCACGCAATCACCAAGTCGCATAAGACGGCTGCTGTCCTATCTTGAAGAGCGAGGCGTTGTGGTTTGCAGAGTAGACTTTCGTGGCCAGCGGATCATCGCTGTGCCGCGCCTGAACGCCGAGACCGCGCCCGGGACCGTTAAAGTGTCGCGCCCTCGCAGGGAAACAGCGTCTCGCTGAGCAGTTCGTCGCGTAGCCGGCCGCGTCCTCCAGTTTGCCGTTAGATGCGGGGCTTCTTAAATCTAGGTCGGTTTTCTCTCGGTCTGCGTCTTCTGAAATCATGTTTGACTGAACTCGCGCGAGAGCCGAGACAGCGCATGCTGCCGATCTGTTTCGCTCATTGCCGGCGACTACCCGCGCCCCAAGAGGCGCCCGATCCTTTCCATTGTGTCGTGGGCCGGCCTGGAAGCTCCGGTTCCGATTTCAGCGACGCGATGAAGACTACGGATGCCGATCAGTTCGCATTTGATGTGTCGGGGATGTCCCACGACATCTTGCGCGATCATTCTCTCGTGGTCACCATGTGGTCACCAAAGTGAGAATTGAAGATGGCTCTGCCGCGAGGCGGCAGAATTATCATAACACTTTCAATGAGATAAATGGTGGGCGATGTAGGGCTCGAACCTACGACCCGCTGATTAAGAGTCAGCTGCTCTACCAACTGAGCTAATCGCCCGCCACCGGGATGGCCGGGGAGCGCTGTGATTAGCCGACCGCGCCGGCCCTGTCTAGAGCGGGCGGCGAAAAAGTAGCGCCAGGCTGCGGAGTTATTCCTGCCACAGCCAGGCTGCACCGCGTACGCCGCTGGAGTCGCCATGCACCGGCGGGCGGATCGGCGTGGTGAACACGTCCGAGAACACGAAAGGCGGCATCAGCCGTGGCAGATCGCGGTAAAGTCGGGCGACATTGCCCATGCCGCCGCCGAGCACGATGACATCCGGATCGAGGATGTTGACGACATGGGCGAGCGCGCGGGCAAGGCGCTCGACATAGCGCTGATAGGTGGCCTCGGCGTGGCGGTCGCCACCGTCGGCGGCCGCCATGATCTCGCTTGAGCTTTTTGCCTCGCCGGTTGCGCGTTTGTGGTCGGCGCTCATGGCGGGGCCTGCCACCCACTGCTCGATGCAGCCATGACGGCCGCAGAAACACGCGGGACCCGGCATTTCCTCGGGCTGCGGCCAGGGCAGGGGATTGTGGCCCCACTCGCCGCCAATGCTGTGGCGGCCGGTGAGCGGCTTGCGGTCGATGGCAATGCCGGAGCCGACCCCCGTGCCGAGAATGGCGCCGAAGACCACGCCGGCGCCGGCACCGGCGCCATCGACTGCTTCCGAGACCGCGAAGCAGTTGGCATCGTTTTCGACCTTTACCGGGCGGCCGAGCAGGCTTGCCAGGTCCTTGTCGAGCGGCTCGCCGTTGAGCCAGGTCGAGTTGCCGTTCTTGACCAGGCCGGTGGCCGGCGAAATCGCGCCGGGAATGCCGATGCCGACGCTGCCGGTCTCGCCCGCCAACTCGTCGGCATGGCGCACCAGATCGCGCACCGCATTCAGACAGGCACGATAATCGCCACGCGGCGTCGGCACGCGGTGTCGGCTGAGTTCCCTGCCATCGGCGCCGAGCGCCAGCGCCTCGATCTTGGTTCCGCCGAGATCAATGCCGATCCGCATGCCTGTTCTCCTCTTCCGCGCCGGCGCGTCCGGCCAGCAGATGGTAGAGGATAATGGCGCCGAACGTCGCCGTGCCAATGCCGCCAAGCGTGAAACCGCCGAATTTCAGCGCGAGATCGCCGGCGCCCAGCACCAGCGCCGTGCCGACGGTGATCAGATTGCGCGAACTGGCGAAGTCGACATTGTTCTCGACCCAGATGCGGCCGGCGGTGGCGGTGATCAGGCCGAACACCACGATCGAGAGGCCGCCGAGAACCGGGCCGGGGATGGTCTGGATCAGCGCGCCGAATTTCGGCGAGAAGCCGAGCAAAATGGCAACGATGCCGGCGGCGACGAACAGCAGCGTCGAGTAGACCCGCGTCACCGCCATCACGCCCATGTTCTCGGCATAGGTCGTCACGCCCGGGCCTCCGCCGAAGCCGGAGATGATGGTGGCGATACCATCGCCCGTAAAAGCCCGGCCGATGAGCGGATCGAGGTCGCGCCCGGTCATTACGCTGATCGCCTTGATATGCCCGAGGTTTTCCGCCACCAGAATGACCGCGACGGGTGCGATTAGCCAGATCGCCTCGGCCTGGAATACCGGCGCGGTGAAATGCGGCCAGCCGATCCAGGACGCATGGGCGATGCCGGAGAAATCGACCGGCTTGCCGAAACCGAGGCCATTGGCGAACACGAGATAGGCGATATAGGCGATGGCGCCGCCGATCAGGATGGGTAGGCGCCGGGCCATGCCGCCGGTATAGATGGCGACCAGCCCGACGGCGACCACGGTCATCAGCCCGATCCAGGTATCGAACGGCGTCGCCGAGATGCCCTTGACCGCGACCGGCGCGAGGTTGAGGCCGATCGCCGCGATGATGGCGCCGGTGACGACCGGCGGCATCAGGCGCTCGACCCATTGATGGCCGGCGCGCTGCACGATCAGGCCGATCAGCGCGTAGAGCGCGCCGCACACGATGATGCCGCCGAGCGCCGGGGCGACGTTCAGGTTGGGGCCGGAGGCGACGGCATGGCCGGTTGCCGCCGCAACCACGGCGATAAAGGCGAAACTGGAGCCGAGATAGCTCGGCAGGCGGCCGCCCGTCACGACGAAGAAGATCAGCGTGGCGACGCCGGAGAAGAAGATCGCGGCGTTGGGGTCGAAGCCCATCAGCAACGGCGCGAGTACAGTAGAGCCGAACATCGCCACGACATGCTGCAGGCCGAGGATGATGGTCTGGCCGGTCGGCAAGGTCTCGTCCGGCATCACGATGCTTGCCCGCGTCAGACGCCAGCGTGGGAAATAAGGTTCGTCGGACATGGTTGGCTCCCCCTTTTTGCCGGCGCAAAATGCGCCATCGCCGGTGCCGAAACCAGTGGCTGCGAGCGGCATGCACGGCGTTTTCCCCAGTGGCTTCACGCGGCGTTTCAAGGGTGAGCGAGGTCGTATGGCGGGTGTTTCGGGGCGATTGTGTCGTTATGCGGGGTGCGGTAGGTTTGGGCGAGGCGCAGACAAGAATGATAGCAAGCGCTGGGGGGCGTCATGGCGACGATTTCGTCGAAATGGGCCATTTTCGACAGGGAATCGCTGTTTCTTGCGGTAATTTCGGTCGGAATCGGCTGGTCTTGCTTTGCTGGCCTGATGGTTGCGAGCTATTGCGTGGTGTATACGCTGCTGTGAAGGACGGCGTGGATTTTGCGCGACGGCCGTAATTGCGTCCTGTTCTAGCCAAGTTTTATTTGCAGAACCTGCTCTTCCGGAAATCGTGACGGAGAGCAACATGACAGAAATGCAGCGGCAAGAGACCCTGGCCGACGACCATGCTGTCGACGAATATCCTGTCGGCGACGCGGGCAATACCGAGCTTGGCGAGATCAGTCCTTTGCTGACCAGCGTCAGCATCATCGCGGCCTTGCGCGATACGGTGCGCGACGAGATCGAGAAGCTGGCGGTGGCCGAGCACGAGACGAGCGAAGCTGGCTAGAAACCGTGTGGACAGACCGGATTCCGGTTGGTTTCCCGACCGCTTCCCGTGGTTTCGCGGGCTTTCCGACGCGGCGAACTGTCTCGCGCCCCTTCACATCGCCTCGCGCCGGGACCATTATCGTCGGCAGCAGGAAGGAGATCCGGCATGAGCATCATGGAGAGCTTCCCCGTTACCCATACGGACGAGGAATGGCGGTCCATCCTGACCCCCGAACAGTATCGCGTGCTGCGCCAGCATGGCACCGAGGCGCCGGGAAGCTGCGCGCTGCTGCATGAGAAGCGCGCCGGCACCTTCCGATGCGCGGGCTGCGGCCAGGACCTGTTCGTGTCGGGCAAGAAATTCGACAGCCGCACCGGCTGGCCGAGCTTCGATACGCCGCTGCCGGGCGCGGTGGCGGAATCGCGCGACGTCAGCCATGGCATGATCCGCACCGAGGTGCATTGCGCGCGCTGCGGCGGGCATCTCGGCCATGTCTTCGAGGACGGCCCGCCGCCGACGGGCCTGCGCTATTGCCTGAACGGCGTCGCGCTCGCGTTCGAGGCGGCCGAGGAACACGCCTGAGCCACCGAGAGCGAATTCATGGGTGGAGCAAGTTCGCAACAGACGAACTTGCTCTAGATGAGCGGGCGGACGGTTTCCGGCGCGGGCTCCCAGCCGGCGATTTCGGCGAGTTTGTCGTGGTCGACGATCTCGAAGCGGCGATCGTGCCAGTGCACGACCTGCATCGCGCTCAGGCGCTTGAGCGTCTTGTTGGTGTGAACCAGCGAGAGGCCGAGCGTATCCGCGATATGCTGCTGGGTGAACGGGAAGACCAGCGTGTTCTTCCTGGTCATCTGGCGCGCCTTGGCGCGCGAGAAGATGAAGAGCAATAGATAGGCGAGGCGCTCGAGCGCCGAGCGCCGGCCGATGCTGAGCAGGTGCTCGTCGAGCGTCTGTTCCTCGCGGGCGGCGAGCCAGGTGATGTCATAGGCCAAGGCCGGATAGTTGGCGTACAGGCTCCAGAGCCGGTCGCGCTCGAAAACGCATAGCAGCATCGCCGAGAGCGCCTCGACCGAATGCTGCATCTCCTTCAGCACCGAGCCCTGGAGGCCGATGAAATCGCCCGGCATCACCAGATTCAGGATTTGACGCCGGCCATCCTCGAGCAGCTTGTAGCGGAAGCCCCAGCCCGAGAGCACCGTATAGAGATGCGCGCTGTTGCTGCCCTCCGTCAGCACGGCCGAGCCCGGTTCCGCCACCAGTTCGCCGCGCTTGAAACCGTCGATGAAGGCAAGTTCCTTCGGCGTGAACTCCCTGAACGTGTCGAGGCGGCGCAGCGGGCATTGCGCGCAAGGGTATTGGCGGCCGATCTCAGGTGCGTCCACGAGGCTGTCTCCGGTAGGCAACGAGGGAGGAAGCCGCCGCGGCGGGTTTTGTTCCGGCGGCGATCGCCCCGGCCGAGCTTCGATCGTCCCGCGCTATGTCAAACTTAAATGACGCCAGGCATGGGAGCCGATTACCAAGACCGCCTGTTCAGCCATGAATTTGGTGGAGTTGGCCGGTGAAGCACATCTGTTCGGCGCATGTCCCGTCCGATCTCCTCGCGGGCAAGGTGGTTCTTGTCGTCGAACCGCAGGTGCTGATCGCGTTGCTGGAATGCAGCGTTGCGCGGGAACTCGGCGCGAAGCAGGCTCTCGCCTGCGCCACGGCCCGCGACGGTCTTGCCCTGATCGAGAACGGCATGAAGCCGGATGTGGCGATCGTCGATCTCGGCGCGGAGGCGGCGACCGCCGGCTTGATCGCGCGGCTTGACGCAGCCGGCGTCGTGCTGGTGATCACCAGTGCCGCCGATCCGCCCGAGCAGGCGGACGCCCCGGCCTTCGTCAGGATCACCAAACCCTATCTCGAAACCGAGTTGGTGAAGGCGATTGCCGCAGCCGTGGCGAGGCGTCGACCGGGCGCTTGAGATGCCCGCCTGTTTTCGGAACCGGAAGCCGCCCGATGCGTTGCCTCCCTGGAGGCTGCCGCGCCACGGCTTGCCGTGGCCGGCGCCATGGGCCCGCATCGAGGGCTCGCAACTTGCCGATCCTGGAGGTCTGGAATGAAGAAACTGCTGGTCGCGGCGCCTCTCGGCGCGTTGGTGCTCATCGGTGGCACGCTGACGGCTGTGCTGGCGCAGCAGCCGTCTTCCGATGCGCCGTCGCTGCCGCCGCCCTCCAGCATTCCCGAGATGACGGATGCGCGCACCGGCACGATGTTCGTGGCCGAGACCGGCGATGACATCATGTCGTCCCGGCTGGTCGGCGCGCGCGTCGTGAACGGCACCAGCGAGGCGATCGGCGAGGTGGCCGACCTGATGCTGAGCGCCAAGGGCGACTTGCGGGCGGTGGTGCTCAGCGTCGGCGGCGTGATGGGCGTCGGCGCGCGTTACATCGCGGTGGCGCCGAGCGCGCTGCGCATGATCCGCAACCCCGACAAGTCGATCAAGGTGGTGCTCGACACCAGCCGGGACCAGCTCGCGGCAGCGCCCGAGTTCAAATACGAAAAGCGCCCCTGAGCGGGAAGCGCCGGCGGCGATCCCGCCTTGGCATCGTCGCGACCACCTGAAGATCGCTTGAAAGCGCCTCGGCCCTTTCCCGGGGAAGCCGTGCCGAAAGGCATGCGCCTCGAAGCAGGTCGCACGGCGTGCCGGATGCCATGTCTCGAGACGGCGCGTCGCGCCTCCGCAGCATGAGGGCTCGCGATTGAACTTCGCTTTTTGCGGGCTCCGGACTGGCGATGCCCATCGGGTCTCCAGGGGCCTGTTTGGGAGTGTCTTGGAACCAGTCGCGCCGCCGGACGTTTCTTCCACAGCCCAGAAAGGAGCATGACATGTGGCAGAACCTGACATTGGCCGGCCGCGCCGCGGCCTTTCCGCTTGCCTTCGCGATCATCGTGCTGGGCGTCGAAGCGAGGTCGGATGTGCACACGGCGCCGGCCCCGGTGGTGGCGCAGCAGCAGCCGCTCGATCTGGCGAAGCTGCGCACGAGCTGGCTGAGGGATCATGGCGGCCCGGCTGAACAGCTGACCATCGCGCTGCGCTGAAGCGCGGGCCGATGGCGTGGCGCCGCCATTTCGGCGCGTCGCACGGAACCAAACCATTCCTCAAGGGTTACAGGACCGGAACATAGCGTTCTCCCCCCGCAGCTTGTTCCAGACCTGCAATGGCCGCTGGATTTCCATCCGGCGGCCTTTTTTTGGCAGTTCGCAAACCGGGGAGGGGTCAGAGATCGCGGCCGAGCGAGCGGCCGAGCAGGCTGCCGACGAGCAGCGCGGCGATGGCGGCGGCGATGCCGATCTTCGGCTTGCGCATCAGCAGGCCGAGGGCGACGGGGGCGGCGGCGACGGCCTTGGCGATGCGGGCGCGGCGGTGCTGGCGATAGGCGATGTAGCGCGCGAGCGCCACCAGCACCACGGCCAGCACGAGCAGCCCGCCGGCAAGCCAGAGATCGGCGGCCAGCATGCCGTGCTCGGCCGCGATCAGGCGGTGCAGCGCGATCAGGCCATAGATCACCGCGCCGAGCGTGCTCAGCGCGGCCCCGCCATAGATGGCGCAGCGTTGCATGTTGGCGCGAAATGCCGTGCGGACTTCAGCCGTAGCCAATGTTGCGGCGGTCGTGAGCAAGGACATTTCGGTTTCCTTCTAGAGGTCGGGCTTACCAGAGATCGGGCTTGCCGGAGGTCGGGCTTGAAGCAGGCGGACGCCGCAGGCTGACAACGCGCAAAAGCCGTAGGGGTTCCCGATGGATAGCTGGCGAAGCGTATGCGGGCTCAGGCATCCGGCTTGAGCCGCAGCGACAGCAGCGTGCCGGGCGTTTCGAGCGGATGGTGCTCGGCTTCGGCCTGCTGGATGAGCCCGTCGAGCAGGCGGCGATCCATGTCGTCGGCCAGGCCCGGGCGATCGGTGCCGATGGTCAAGGTCAAGGTGCCGTCATCCTTCCTTTGGCCGGAAACGGTGATGGAGACGGCATCGCCCGCCGCCAGCAGCGTGATCAGCGTCTCGACCAGGATCAGCCCGAGGGGCGTGAGCCGATCGATGCGGCTGTCGGCGCCGAGCGCCAGTTCCGAGCGGATCTGCTGACCCGGCCCGAGCAGCAAGGTGCCGATATTGCTCGCCACCGCCTCGAGATAGGCATCGACAGGGGCGTCCTTCAGCTCGCCATCGGCGAGCGCCAGGCGGTAGGCGGTCGAAAGCGCGTTGACGCGCGCCTCGGCCCGCAGCAGGGCCGTGCGGGCCGCGCCGGTCTCGCTGCGCTTGCCGAGGCCGATATAGCTCTGCACGATCTGCAGGGAATTCTTGATGCGATGATGCAATTCGCGCGTCAGGTGCTGGTTATGCTCCAGCGCGGCTTGCAACTTGCGTTCGCGGCTTTCCTGGCGTTCGATCATGGCATTGAAACTCTTGCCGACCTCGCGCAGTTCCTGCGGCATGCCCGGTTCGTCGGGGGCGCGCGCGACATGATTGGCCGCGATGGCGCGCGCGGCGGCGGCCAGGCCGTTGGTCCAGCGCAGCACATGGGTGCGGATCATGCGGGAATAGGCGAGCCACAGCGCCAGCATGGTGGCCAGCGGCGCGAGCAGCAGGGCCAGGAACTGCCGGAACACCGCCCTTTGCGGCGCCCGGTCGAACCCGGCGACGACGAACAGGCTCGATCCGGGCACGCGGGCGAGCGCATAGGAGCGCTTGTGGCCGTCGCGCCCGGCCAGCACGACCGAGTTGCCCGGTTCGAGCGAGGAGGGCGCGGCGGCGGGAAGCCAGCCGGCCTGCGCCATCTCCTGCCCCTTGACGAGCAACGGCACGTCATGGCGGTCGAACAAGGCGAGGGTCGCGCCGCCGAAGCTTTGCACGGGGCCGAGTCCTTCGGGCAGCCGGCGCAGGTCGATGACGAGTTCGCCCGTGGTTTCCTGCGCGTCCTCGTTCTCGATGGCGATGGAGGCGATCAGGTAGCGAACCCCTGCCGACAGGGCCGATGCGAAGCGGGTTTCCCGGGTGTTTCTCAGGGCCGCGCTGCCGGGCGGCGTGGAAAAATCCGCCTTGTCGAGCATCTGGAACAAGGCGGGCGCATCGTTGCGGCGTTCAGGGGCTGCGGCCTGGCAGACGATGCCGTCGGGCCGGCGCGCGCGCACCGCCACCGTTCCGGGCGCGAAGGGCAGCGCCCTGGCGAACACCATGTCGCAATCGTGCTCGTTCTTGCTCGAGGCGGCCGCGCTCGTCAGCGTGGTCAACAGCCGCCCGCTGCTTTCGAGATCGAGGTGAATGCGCAGGCCGGCATTCATCGCCACCATCGTCTGCGAATCGTGCAGCGCCCGCAATGCGGTATCGTAAGTGGTGCGCGCCTCGATGGCGATGAACACCGCAGCCGGCGCCATCACGACGAGGATCATCAGAAGAAGACGGGTGCGAAGCGTGACAAGCATGGCGCTTCACGCGCTTTCGTTACGAGGACCCGTCACCGAGGCCGCTGGCGAGCGCCGCCACGCTGCGACGGTCGGGGCCGATATCGTCCACGCTCGAAATCTGCAGGATTTCGGCGAGCTTCACCCGTGCCCGGTTGACACGGCTCTTGATGGTGCCGATGGCCACGCCGCAAATATCGGCCGCCTCCTCATAGGACAGGCCGGAGGCGCCGACCATGATCAGCACCTCGCGCTGCTCCTCCGGCAGTTGCGCGAGCGCCTTGCGGAAATCGACGAAATCCATGTGGCCCTCCTGCGCGCCATGCGAGGCGAGGCGCTCGGCATAGATGCCGTCGCTGTCCTGCACCTCGCGGCCGCGCTTGCGGTAGAGCGAGTAGTAGGTGTTGCGCAGGATCGTGAACAGCCAGGCGCGGATGCTGGTGCCTTCCTGGAACTTGTCCGAATTCGCCCAGGCCTTCACGAGCGTATCCTGCACCAGATCGTCGGCGAGCTGGATCGAGCCCGAGACCGAGGCGGCGAAGGCGCGCAGATTGGGAATTTCCTTGAGCAGGCTGTCGCGAAACGTTGGCGTCATTGACGGCCCTCCGTTTCCTTGGCTTCCAGCTGCGCCAGTAGCAGCATGATGGTGTCGGGGATCGGCGCCTGGACGAGATCGTCGTAATGCTGCCTGAGCCGCTCGCCGATCAGCCGCTGGATCCGTGGGGCGAGTTCGCCGCCTTCGTCGTCGGGCTCCGCCGTCCCGTGCCGCTCGTGCGGAACGTCCTGTCGCATCGTGAAATCCTTCCCCCGTCTTGCCCCGTCGCCATTTCCGCGTCCGGGCCGAAACCCTTCGCCGCCTTGCCCCTGCCCGATTTGCAGGTGTTCTAGACGGGTTGGAACAATTCCCGCCGAGAAAAGTTCCTTGGCCGCCGGAAAATATAAATCTGGCATGGTTTAGCGGGTTTTGCTTCAATCAGCCCATCAAAACAGGGGGATAAACCAGGATGACTGTCGCCAAGGATATCGCGCCGCATTTGCCGTATCTCAGGCGTTTCGCGCGTGCATTGAGCGGGAGCCAGAACAGCGGCGATGCCTATGTCGTGGCAACGCTCGAGACGCTGGTTGCCAATCCGAACGTGTTCGAACGTGAGCTTGCGCCCCGGGTGGCGCTCTACAAGCTGTTCGTCGCCTTGTGGTCGTCGGTGCCGCTCAATGACGGCGAGGGCGCCGGGCGGCAGCCGGCGGTCGAGCGCAATCTCGAGGCGTTGACGCCGCGGCCCCGGCAGGCCTTCCTGCTCAAGACGGTGGAAGGGTTCTCGAGCGAGGATGTGGCGACGATCATGGAGGTCGCGCCGGAGCGGATTTCGGCGCTGCTCGCGGCGGCCGGCAAGGAGATCGCCGAGCAGGTCGCGACCGATGTGATGATCATCGAGGACGAGCCGGTGATCGCGCTCGATCTCGAGGCGCTCGTGTGCGAGCTCGGCCACAGCGTGACCGGCATCGCGCGCACGCATCGCGAGGCGGTGGCGCTGGCGCAGGACAAGCGGCCCGGCCTGATCCTCGCCGATATCCAGCTCGCCGACGGCAGTTCCGGCCTGGAGGCGGTCAACGAAATCCTCACCAAATTCGACGTGCCGATCATCTTCATCACCGCCTATCCGGAGCGGCTGCTGACCGGCGAACGGCCGGAGCCGGCCTTCCTGATCACCAAGCCGTTCCAGCCCGACATCGTGCGGGCGACGGTGAGCCAGGCGCTGTTCTTCGATAGCAAATCCGCGATGCGCGCCGCCTGAGGACGATCGGACGGAAGGCGGGGGCGTTTAGAGCAAGTTCGCCTGTTGCGAACTTGCTCCATGTCAAAATTATCGAGCAAATTCATCGAATTATATCGAGCCTGATGACTCCATATAATTCGATTTTGCTCTAGCCCCCGCCGCATTCCTTCCGGCCTCACCAGTGCATGAAGCCCATCAACAACAGGATCGGCAGCGGCACACCGAGCATCAGCAATACAATCCAGCGCATGGATCATCCTCCGGTTTTCCATTTTCAAGGTGGAGCAGGTCCGCAGCGGGCGAGCTGCTCTGTTTAAAATTACCGAGTAAATTCATGGTATTACATGGAGTCAGGTGACTCGCGTGTAATGCGATTTTGCCCTAGCGGGCCTGGTCCGAGCCGCGGCGCAGGACGCCGGCCAGAGCTGAAATGACGAACAGCACGAGCGCGACGCCGAAGACGATCTGCGCGGCCGACATGGCGGTGCCGGCAAGGCCGCCGAAGCCAAGCGCGGCAGCGATCAGTGCAATGACGAGGAAGGTTATGGCCCAGCTCAGCATGGTCTGCCTCCATTCGGTTGGCGTTGTTTCCGTCTGTTCCAACGCCATCCGGCGCGGTGTGGTTCCATGATCCTGCCTCGCGCGGGTTTTTTGGAACAGTGCACTGGGATCACGTGTTGTTCGACTAGACGCGAGACCCGAAATACGGAGGCTGACCTATGTCACTTGGCACGATCGTCCTGATTATTCTGATCCTGGCCCTGATTGGCGCCCTGCCGACCTGGGGCTATAGCGGCCGGTGGGGCTATGGCCCGTCGGGCGGGCTTGGCCTGGTGGTGGTGATCCTGCTGATCCTGCTGCTCATGGGCAGGATCTAGAGCAGGTTCATCTGCTGCTACCTTGCTCCGCCCTTGAACTGGCGCGCCAATTCATCATCGAAAGCCAGTGCCGCCTCCATCGTGGGGCGGCGCTGCTTTTCGGCCGGTGGCATGCCTCGCCCGCCAAACGCAGAACCCCTGCCGGGGCCGGGGTTCTGATCGTATTGGCAGGAAAGGTGGCCGCTCTAGCTGCGGCGGCTCGCGGCGCCCATCATCAGCCCGACGGCGCCGGCGACCAGGATCGCGGCCCACGGGTTGCGGGTGATCTGGTTCTCGAGTTCGCTGCCGACGCTGCGCAACTGGTCCTGCGCATCCGAGGCGATCGCCTGGCCGCTCTTGGCCATGCGCGCGGCCGTGCCGGAGAGCGTGTCGGCGACGCCACTCACCGCGCCCTGGACCTTTCCGGCCGCCTGGTCGGCCTGCGACTTGGTCAGGTCGGCGATGATCTCGCTCAGCCGGGAAATATCGGCGCGCATGCCCTCGAACGTCTTGCCGAGATCGGAGGTGTCGATGTCGTTCTTGCCAACCATTGGGAAAGCCCTCGTTCCGCTATAGGATATCGCGAGTCGGCGCTGTGGTCGGCGCCGGCCGTCCCGCAGAGAACGCCCGATCGGCAGGCTGGTTCCATTGCGTGGCCATGATTGCCTGCCATGGCGGACTTGTCGGAACCATGTCGCTGCATGCGGCGTTGTGAAGCCTGAGGGCTGATGCAGAGGCCCATCACTTTGGGAGAAAAATGATGTTACGCAGTGTTATTCTCGTCTCGTGCCTCGGCCTCGGCCTTGCCGCCTGCGGAACCACCCGCACGGATCGTGCCCTGTCGGGCGCGGCGATCGGTGGTGCCGGCGGCGCGGTGATCGGCGGCGTTGCCAGCGGCACCGTTGGCGGCGCGGTTGCCGGCGGCGCGATCGGCGCGGCCGGCGGCGCGATTGTCGGTGCGGCGACCACGCCACGGCGCCATTGCTATTACAGCCGCCATTACGGACGGCGCGTCTGCCGCTAGAGCAAAATCGGATTATGCCGAGCCAATCGGTTCGGTATAATCCGATGAATTTGCTCGCTAATTATGGCTGAAGCAAATTCGCGACAGACGAACTTGCTTTAGCCGTCGCGATTTTCGATGGCGAATTCCAGCCGGGCCGCGAGGCCCGGCTGGCGCGTTTCATAGCGGAAGCTGCCGTCGAGCTTGGATGCCATGGCGCTGACGATGGTATGGCCGAGCCCCGAGCCCTTGGGCTTGGTTTCGGCGAGGCCGATGCCGTCATCCTCGACCGTCAGTTCGGCGCGGGCCTCGTTCAAGCGCCGCAGCACGACCCGCACCGGGCCGGTGCCGTCGGGGTAAGCGTATTTGACCGCATTGATGACGAGTTCCGTGACGATCATGCCGAGGGCAACGGCGTGATCGGCATCGACATCGATCCTTTCGGCCTTCAACTCCAGGTCATCCATGGCGCGGCTGCTCTCGGTCGATCGGCTGAGATCGCCGAGCAGGCCGGAAAGATAGTCGTCGAGCGGCACGCGCTGGATCTTTTCGGTGGAGAACAGCCGCCGATGCACCTGGGCCACGGCCATGACGCGGCTATTGGCTTCCGCGAGCGCCATCTTGACCTCCTCGAGCCCGGAGGAGGCGGCATGCAGGTGCAGGAAGGAGGCGACCAGTTGCAGGCTGTTGCCGACGCGGTGGTTGACCTCGCGCAGCAGCACGGCCCGTTCGGCGGCGAGCGTCCGGTAATTGTCGCGCGAGGTGCGCAGCTCCTGCTCGGATTCCTGCTTGGCGCGCCGCAACTGCACGGCCTCCAGCGCGGCCTCGACGGCGGCGTGGAGCAGGGTGGGAAACTCGCCGGACAAATCCTTGAGGACGTAATCGGCGGCGCCGGCCTTGAGCGCCGCGACCGCGACCTTGCCGTCATTGGTCCCGGTCGCGTAGATCACCGGCGGCGGGTCTTCCAGCGCGCGGATGGCGGCCAGCGTCGCGAGCCCGTCCTGGCCGGGCATATAGTGATCGAGCACCACGACATCGATGCCGCCTTGCGCGATGGCGGCGAGCCCGCTCGCGCCATCCGCGACGTGGCGCACGGCGTAACCGAGGCGCTCGAGCTGTTTCTGGAGAAGGCGCCCCAGCGCCTGGTCGTCGTCGATGTAAAGCAGCCTGGTCTTCTTTGGGTCGCTCACGCCGGCTCCGGAATCTGAATGACGCTGAAGAACAGGCCGAGCTGCCGGATGGCGTCGGCAAAGCTGTCGTAATTCAGCGGCTTGGTGATGTAGACGTTGCAGCCGAGTTCGTAGCAGCGCTGGATTTCGCCCTTGTCATCGGTGGTGGTGAGCACGACGACCGGCGCGCAGCGCAGGTGATCGTCCTCCTTGATGCGCTTCAGGATTTCAATGCCCGACATGTCGGGCAGGTTGAGGTCGAGCAGGATCAGCGTCGGATGCGGGTTGGCCTCGCTGCGCAGGCCGTCGGCCGAGAACAGGTAATGCAAGGCGCTGGTGCCATCGCTGAAGGCCGCGATGTCGTTGGCCACGCCGGCGCGCCGGATATTCTTCTCGATGAGACGGGCATGGCCCTCATCATCCTCGACCATCACGATTTTTACAGCAATACCCATGGTGTCCTCTTGCAGCATGGCTGCATATAGCAGAATTCCGGTTCGGACGCTCCCAAGCGCGAGCCGTGCGTCGCATGCTCCTGACTGGCGGGTGATCTCATGTCACGCCCTGCATCGCTGGGGCAGCGTGACCTTGAAAACGGTGCCGGCGCCGAGTTCGCTCTCGACCGTGACCACACCCCCCAGTCTCCGCACCAGCGCCTTGACGTTGGCGAGGCCGATACCCTCTCCTTGCCGGTCCTGAACGCCCGAGCGCCGGAAAAGTTCAAAAATACGCTTGTAGTCGTCAGGCGAGATGCCGCGGCCGTTATCTTGCACGATGTAGACGATGAAGGAGCCGGCGCGCCGGGCGCTGACCTTGATCCGGCCCGGCACGCCGGGGCGCAGATATTTCACGGCATTATCGATGAGATTGGAGAAAATCTGCTCCATGGCGAGCCGGTCGCCCTCCAGCGGCGGCAGATCCTCGATGACGAGGTCGGCCTCCGCCTCCAGCAGCTGATGCGCGGTGGCGTCGCCGATGGCATGCAGCAGCGCGTTCATGTCGACCGGCGCGATCTCGAAGCGGCGGCCGCCCTGACGGGACAGCGACAGGATGGCATTGATGAGGCGGTCCATCTTGTCGATCGACGACTTGATGAAGCCGAGCGCTTCGTCGAAATCCTCCAGCAGGACCCGGTTGGCGGCCAGCGCATCGCCGCCGCCGACCTGCTCCGGGGCTGGCGGGGAGCCGTGCGCGCCGGCCGCCTGCGGCAACAGGATGGCGCCGATCTGGCCGCGCAACGCGGCCAGTTCGCTGGTGAAGCCCATGATGTTGATCAGCGGCGCCCGGAGGTCGTGGCTGACGATATAGGCGAAGCGCTGGACGTCCTCGTTGGTCTCGGTCAGTTCGGCGGTGCGCTGGGCGATGGCATTCTCGAGGCCGGCATTGACCTCGATCAGGCGCTTCTGGGCCTGTTCCAGCTCGGTCCGCGTCGCCGTCTCGCGCCGGTTCTGCATCAGGCCGGCGACCATCAGTCCCGACAGGCACAGGAAGGCAAAGCCGGCGAAGGGCAGCGTCATGGTGAGCCAGCCATACCATCCCCGCAGCGCGGCATCGGGCGGCGCCTCGATCGCGATGTAGAGCGGCAGATGGCCGATCTGGCGCAGGACCGCCGCCCCGGTCTCGAAGGTGGCGCCGCGCGTCGCCGCCGGTTCCGCGGCGTATTGCTTCCAGATGCCGGGTGTCTTGGGCTTCTTGCCCGGCGGCGGTTCGGGGAATTGCACCAGGACCTCGGAGGAGGCGGAGGCCCGCATCAACGAGACCACGGTGCCGGCGGGCAGCTTCACCTTGCTCCAGTAGTCGGAGAAATAGCTCAAGTCCGCCGTGACCGAGACCATGCCGTTGAAGGCGCCGCTTTGGTCCTGGAGCCGGCGCGCGAGTAGGAAGGTCGGCTGGTGGATGACCTTGCCGACGATGCGCTCGCCGGCGACCATCTCGCCGTGGCTCGCCCTGGCCTCCGAAAACACGAGGCGGTCGCTGGCATTGGAGACCGGCGTCGGAAAGGCGAGGCTGGTCAGGCGCAGCCGGCCGCTGGCATCGTTCAGCCAGATGTCGTCGATATGCGGCATGCCGCTGATGGTCGCCCTCAACTGGCGCTGGAGATCGGAATCATGCTCGATGCTGTCCCAGGAGCGCTTGGCGATGGCGTCGGACGTGGTGTTGAGCGCGATCGAGGCGACCTCGAGCAGGCGATCGCCGTGATCGGTGAGGAAATAGGCGGTGCTGCGCAGCGCGCGCGCGTTGGATGCCGCGATCGAGCGATGTTCCGACCAGGCGAGATAGGAGGTGCCGAGCAGAATCAGCGCCAGCCCGCACGCGCCCATCAATTGCAGGATCTGCCCGGCGCTCAGATCGCGTGCCGTCTTGCCGGCGATGCGGAAGACGCTCAACGGTGGCTTGCCGGCGCATCCGTGTCGCGGGACACGGTCAAACGGGGCGGGGCGGAGAGGTTCATGGCGAACTCCGGGCGCAACAGGCGCTAGACGTTGTACGCCGGCGGGGGAATAATGAGAAGCAGACCTGTCTTGCCGTTTCAGCCATGCGTGCGATGATCGCGCCATCCTGTTTTCAGCCGCCTCGGAGATTGACGTATGCGCCCCATGAAATTTGGTGTCGGCCAGCCTGTCCGCCGCGTGGAGGACCGCCGGTTCGTCACTGGCGCCGGACATTATACCGACGATTTCCACCCCGAGCGGTTGCTGCACGCGGTCGTGCTGCGTTCGCCCCATGCCCATGCCAGCTTCAGGATCGCCGATGTCGCGGCGGCGCGCGCCCTGAAGGGCGTGCGGCTGGTGCTGACGGCCGAGGACCTCACCGAGCTTGGCGACGTGCCTTGCCTGGCGCCGCTGCCGAATGGCGACGGCAGCAAGACGCCGGTCAAGGATATCCCGCTGCTGGCCAAAGGCGAGGCGCGCCATGTCGGCGACGCGGTCGCCTTCATCGTCGCCGACGACGTGCAGACGGCGCGCGACGCGGCCGAAGCGATCGTCATCGACTGGACGGTGCTGCCGGCGGTCGTCGAGCCGCTCGATGCGTTGCGCGCCGATGCCGGCCAGGTGTGGTCCGACGTCAAGGGCAACGTCTCCTACGACACGACGATGGGCGATGCGGCGAGCGTCGATTCCGCCTTCGCCAAGGCGGCGCGCACCGTGAAGCTCACCATCCGCAACAACCGGCTGGTGGCGAACTACATGGAGCCGCGCGGCGTGCTCGCCGAATATGACGCGCCCGCCAAGCTGCTGACCCTGACGCTGACCAGCCAGGGCGTGCATGGCGTGCGCGACACGCTGGCGGGAAGTGTGTTCAAGATCAAGCCGGAGCAGTTGCGCGTCATCACCCCGGATGTCGGCGGCGGCTTCGGCACCAAATCCTTCAGCTACCGCGAATACGCGCTTGCCGGCGAAGCGGCGCGCCGGCTCAAGCGGCCGGTGAAATGGGTCGCCGACCGCTCCGACCATTTCGTGGCCGACGCGCATGGCCGCGACAACGTCACCATCGCCGAAGTGGCGCTCGACGCGCGCGGCAAGTTCCTCGCCATGCGCTTCGACGTGATCGGCAATCTCGGCGCCTACATGTCGCAGTTCGGGCCGTATATCCACTATCTCGGCGCGACGATGCTGACCGGCGTCTACGCGACCAAGGCGATCTTCATCCGGGTGCGCGGCGTCTTCACCCACACCACGCCGACCGATGCCTATCGCGGCGCCGGCCGCCCGGAGGCGGCCTACGTGCTCGAGCGGCTCGTCGATTACGCGGCGCGCGAGAGCGGCATCAAGCCGGAGAAGCTCAGGCGGCTCAACTTCATCAAGCCGTCCGCCATGCCGTACAAGACGCCGGTCGGCGGGCGCACCTATGATGTCGGCGAGTTCGACGGCCACATGACGCGCGCCATGGAAGCGGCGGATTGGGACGGTTTCGGCGCGCGGCTGCGCGAGTCGAAAAAGGCCGGCAAGCTGCGCGGCATCGGGCTTGCGACCTATATCGAATGCACCGCCTGGGGCGAGGGCGAGGCGGTCAAGATGCATGTCGATGCCGATGGCGGCGTGACGCTGTATTCCGGCACGCAATCGAACGGGCAGGGCCATGCCACCGCCTATGCGCAATTCGCGGCCCAGGTGCTCGACGTGCCGATCGCGCGCATCCGTGTCGTGCAGGGCGATACGAAAACCGTCGCCACCGGCCACGGCACCGGCGGCTCGCGCTCGATCCCGATCGGCGGCGTTTCCGCCTATGTCTCGGCCACCAACCTGTCCGAGAAATTGAAGACGCTCGCCGCCGGCAAGCTCGAAGCCGGCGTCGCCGATCTCGAACTGAGCGGCGGCGCGGTGCGTATCGCCGGCACCGACCGCCGCGTCAGCTTCGCCGAGCTGGCGGCCGAATTCGGCCAGGAGGCGGTGACGGCCGAGGGCGATTTCACGCCGCCCAACGCGACCTATCCGAACGGCACCCATATCGCCGAACTGGAGATCGATCCGGCGACCGGCACCGTCGCCATCCAGCGCTACACGGTGTGCGACGATTTCGGCACGACGGTGAACCCGCTGCTGCTCGAGGGCCAGGTGCATGGCGGCGTGGCGCAGGGCATCGGCCAGGCGCTGATGGAGCAGGCGGTCTACGACGCCGAAGGCCAGCTCCTGTCGGCGAGCTTCATGGATTACGCCATGCCGCGCGCCGACAACCTGCCGAATTTCCATTTCGAGACGCGCAACGTGCCCTCGACCACCAACCCGCTCGGCATCAAGGGCGCGGGCGAGGCCGGCTCGATCGGCTCATGCCCGGCGGTGATGAACGCCGTGGTCGATGCCGTTGCGCGGGCGCGCGGCCTGCAACATGTCGACATGCCGGCCACGCCCGATATGCTCTGGAAGCGCCTCAACGGCGCGTGAGGCGCGGGCAGGCCGCCCACGAAGATGTGAGTGGCCGCCTGACCTGAATTTGGCGAAGTTGCGCGCCTGACCTTTGTCAGTGGCATCGCGCCAAATCAGGAGAAGCCCATGATCCGACCGTTTCTGCTTGCCGCCGTTCTCGCCGTGGTCACGACCCAGATGTCGACCCAGGCCTGGGCCGATAGTCCGGCCATCGGCGTGCGCAAGGCGCTGCTGAAGGAAATGGGACAGGCGTCCGGCCCGGTCGGCAAGATGCTGCGCGGCGACGATGCGTTCGATCTCGCCAAGGTGCAGGCGGCGCTCGGCGTCATCGCCGCCAACACCGCCAAGCTGCCGGAATTCTTCCCCGAGGATTCGCAGACCGGCGACACCAAGGCGCTGCCGGCGATCTGGCAGAACAAGGCCGATGTCGTCGGCCGGTTCGGCAAGCTGCATCAGGAGGCGAGCGCAGCCGGCCTCGCCATCACCGATGAGGCGAGCTTCAAGGCCGAGATGCCGAAAGTGCTCGGCAATTGTGGCGCCTGCCACCAGAACTACCGCGCGAAGTAGCGCGTGAAACCCCTGGCGCCGATGGCGGGCGCGGCGCGCGTCGTGCGGGTCTGGGACCTGCCGACGCGGCTGTTTCACTGGGGGCTGCTGGCGCTGGTCGCCGGCGCCTGGGTCAGCCGGCGCTTTGCGGAGAATGTTGGCGACCATAGCCTGGTTTGGCACCGCTGGAACGGCTACGCCATCCTGACGTTGCTGGTGTTCCGGCTGCTCTGGGGGCTTGTCGGCTCCTCGACGGCGCGGTTCTCATCGTTCCTGCGCGGCCCGGCGGCGGCGGCGCGCCATCTCGCCGACATGCTGCGCGGCCGCGAAAGGCGCTATCTCGGCCATAACCCGCTCGGCACCTGGATGATCGTGGCGCTGTTTCTCGTCCTGGTCGGCCAGGCGGTTCTCGGCCTGTTGCTGCTCGACAGCGACGGTTTCGTCGGCGGGCCGCTGAACCGGCTGGTTTCGGAGGACACCGCGCAGATGTTCGCGCGCTGGCACGGCGATGGCTTCAACATCATCCTGCTGCTTGCCGCGATCCATATCGTCGTCAACAGCGGCTACGAACTCATCAAGCGTGATCCGCTGGTGCGCGCCATGATCAGCGGCCGCAAGCCGGCCGGCCCCTATGAGGATGCGCCGGAGGCGGTGATCGCGGCCCATGCCAACCTGAAGGGCCTCGCCTGCCTGGCGCTGGCGGCGGCGATCGTGCTCGGCGGTATCACGCTGCTCGGCGGTCGGCTGTAACCTCAGCCGGCCGGCTCAGGCTTGCGCCGCCGGCCGCAGGGCGCGCTTGATGAACGGCACCAGGAAGGGCGATATCCAGACGAAGATCGTCACCACGCCGAGGCCGGCCGCGATCGGCCGTTCGAAGAAGCCGAGCGCCGCGCCGTCCGATTTGATCATCGAAGTGACGAAGGCCTGCTCGACCATCGGCCCGAGCACGATGCCGAGGATCGCCGGCGCGACGGGGATGTCGTTCTCCTCCATCAGGAAGCCGACCACGCCGAAGGCCAGCATGATGACGATGCCGAAAATGGCGTTGTTGATGGCGAACGAGCCGACGATGCAGAACATCAGGATGCAGGGCATCAGGATGTGGCGCGGCACGCGCAGGATCTGCTTGGAGCCCTTGATCGCGGCCCAGCCGAGCGGCACCATCAGCAGGTTGGCGATGATGAAGATCACGAACACGGCGTAGATCTGCTCCGGGTGGTTGAGGAACAGTGTCGGGCCGGGATTCATGTTCTTCATGAACAGCACGCCGATGACGATGGCGGTGATGCTGTCGCCGGGAATGCCGAAGACCAGCGCCGGCACCCAGGCGCCGCCAAGCGCGGCATTGTTGGACGAGGTGCTCTCGACGATGCCTTCGAGGTGGCCCTTGCCGAACTTCTCGGGCGTCTTCGAGAAGCGCTTGGAAATGGCGTAGCTGACCCAGGCCGCGATGTCGGCGCCGGCGCCGGGCAGGATGCCGACGATGGTGCCGGTGATGTTGCCGCGAAGCTGCTGGCGCCAGTATTTGCGGATCATCGTTCCCCAACCCTTGAACAGGTTGCCGATGACCTCCTGCGGCGTGCCGACCGCGCTGATATCGCTGATCAGGTAGCGGATGATTTCGGAGATCGCGAACAGGCCGATCATCGCCGGGATGAAGTCGATGCCGCCCATCAGGTCGACATTGCCGAAGGTGAAGCGCGGCACGCCGGCCGGATTGTTCAGGCCGACGCAGGCGACGAGAAGGCCGAGGAACAGCGATATCAGGCCCTTGATGGGGTTGTTGCCGCCAATGAACACGCCGCAGGTCAGGCCGAGCAGGCACAGCCAGAAGAACTCGAACGACGAGAATTGCAGGGCGATCTCGGCAAGCGTCGGCGCGGCCACGATCAGCACCGCGGTGCCGAACAGGCCGCCAATCGCCGAGAACAGCAGGTTCGAGCCGAGCGACAGGTCGGCCTGGCCGTTCTTGGTCATGGCGTAGGCTTCATCGGCATAGGCGGCCGAGGCCGGCGTGCCGGGAATGCGCAGCAGCGCCGCCGGGATATCGCCGGCGAAGATCGCCATGGCGGAGCACGCGATCATGGCGCCGATGGCCGGCAGCGGGTCCATGAAGAAGGTCACTGGCACCAGCAGCGCAATGGCCATGGTGGCCGTCAGGCCGGGAATCGCGCCGACGAACAGGCCGAAGGCGGAGGCCAGGATGATCGCGACCAGCACATCCGGCCGCATCACCAGTTCCATTGCCTGCACAACTGAACCCATGGTTCCCTATCCTTCAGTTCCAGCCCGTGGCGTGGGCGACACCACGCGGTTTCCGGCACTCATGCTTTCCGCGCTCATGTCTCGCGCGCCGATGGAGAAGGCTCCGCCCGCCTGTGGCCGGATGGCAGCCAGGCGAGGGCGCGATTGCCAGGAGCGAGACGAGAATGCCGGCGGTGCGGCACGGGCCGCATCGCTGGCACGAATGCTCAGATCCAAAGTACGCCGCGTGGCAACGGCACCAGAAGCAGATCGCCGAAGCTTCGTTCGATCAGCAGGCTCACCACCACGGCGATGAACAGCGCCGCCCACCAGCGCGAGCCGAGCAGGACGAACAATGCGAACAGCGACACGGTCGAGGTGATCATGAAGCCAAGCGCGTTGCCGGCGAAGATGTAGAAGAAAATCGCCAGCAGCATCGCACCGGCCCGGATCCAGGGGCCGGGTTGCGCGGTCCACGGCGCAAGTGCCGCCGCGCCCTGCCAGTTGCGCGCGCCGCTCACGGTGAGCGCCGCGCCGCACAGGCCAAGGCCGCAGGCGACGATCATCGGGAAGACCGCCGCACCGTATTCCTGCCCGGGAATATCGGGCAGGGTCCTGGCGTAGAGATAGACCGCCACCGCGCCAACGATGAGGATTATCCCGATGATCGCGTCATTGAAGCGCATCGACCGATCCTTATTTGGCGAGGCCGACTTTTTTCATGACCACACCCATGGACTTGTCGCTGTCCTGCCAGAACTTCAGGAAGTCGTCGCCCCCGGCATAGCGGATACCGTAGCCCTGCTTGCCCATGAAGCCGGTGTATTCCTTGTCCTTGTAGATGGAATCCAGCGCATCGATCAGCTTCTTGGTGATGTCGGCGGGCAGGCCCTTCGGGGCGACGATGCCGCGCCAGGCACCCATCGTCCAGTCGCTGCCGGTCTCGGCCTTGAGCGTCGGGACATCCGGGAACAGCGTGCTCTTGTTCGTGTCCATGATCACGAGGCTCTTGACGCGTTTCGCGTCGATCAGCGAGCGCGCCTCGGGCAGCGAGCAGGCGGCGATGGCCACGCCGCCGGCAACCAGGTCCTGAAGGCCGGGGGCTGCGCCCTTGCTCGGCACCCATGGCGAGGCGGTGGGATCGACGCCGAGGTCGGTCAGCATGCCGGCAAGCGCCAGATGCCAGATGCCGCCCTGGCCGGTGCCCGACGCCTTGAGCTTGCCCGGATTCTTCTTGATGTCCGCGACCAGGTCCTTGATCGTCTTGTAGGGCGCGTCGGCCTTCACCTGGATGGCGGCCGGGTCGAGGTTCATCAGCGCTAGCGGCGTATAATCGGCGAAGCTGAGCTTGGTCAGCCCCTGCCAGTGCATCATGGCGATCTCGACCGTGGCGATGCCGATCGTGTAGCCGTCGGGCGCGGCCTGCGCGATGGCGGTATGGCCGACGACGCCGCTGCCGCCGTCACGGTTGACGACGTTGACCGGCTGGCCGAGCTTCTTCTCGAGCAGCGTGCCGATAACGCGGGCGGTCGCATCCGTGCCGCCGCCGGCGGCCCATGGCACGTAGAGCGTGATCGGGCGCTCCGGCCACGCGGCCCAGGCCGTGCCCGGCATTGCGACCGCGCCTGCGGTCAAGGCCGCACCGGCACCAGCCAGGACTTTCCGACGATTGAGTTTCAACATGTCATCCCCCCCCCCACGCTCGAATTTGCATTCAGTATGCATGGCGTCGTCCCCCTGTCACCCCTGTTTCGACCGATCCAAAATTTGATTTACTCGCCGGCCCGTCCTGACGGGCGAATTCATGGGTGTGCCGGGCGATGCCGGGTTGATCTGCCGTGCCGGGGGGCTTTACATCGGCCTGGAATGCAACAGGGGCGCACGGCGCCCCCGGAGGAGTTGTCATGGATCTCGGAATTGCCGGCCGCAAGGCCATCGTCTGCGCATCGAGCCGCGGCCTGGCGCGCGCCTGCGCCGAGGCGCTGGCGGAAGCCGGCTGCGCGGTGGTGATCAACGGCCGCAACAAGGAGACGTTGCAGGCAACCGCGGCCGCGATCGCCAAGGCGAGCGGTGCGAAAGTCACCGCGGTCGCTGCCGACGTGACGACGCCGGAAGGCCAGGAGGCGCTGCTGGCCGCCTGCCCGGAGCCCGATATCCTGGTCAACAACGCCGACGGGCCGCCGCCGAAGGATTTCCGCCAGATCGACCGCGCCGCGATGCTGGCCGGCGTCACCGCCAACATGATCGCGCCGCTCGAGATGATCCAGCGCACGGCGCCCGGCATGATGGCGCGCGGCTTCGGGCGCATCGTCAACATCACTTCGGCCTCGGTGAAGACGCCGCTCGTCGGGCTCGACCTGTCGTCGGGCGCACGTGCCGGCCTGACCGCCTTCCTCGGCGGCGTCGCGCGCGAGATCGCCGGCAAGAACGTCACCATCAACAACATCCTGCCCGGCATTTTCGAGACCGACCGTTTCACCAATGCCAACAAGCGCATGGCGGAACTGCGCAACCTGACGCCCGAGGAGGCGCGCGCCATGCGCGTCGCCGGGGTGCCGGCCAAGCGCATCGGCTCGCCGCATGAGTTCGGCCAGCTTTGCGCTTTCCTGTGCAGCATGCAGGCCGGCTATCTCGTCGGCCAGAATTTCGTCATCGACGGCGGCGCTTTCGCCAGCAACTTCTAGGGTTTCGCGCGCCGCCACGCGGCCAGCCACCGGAAGGAACCAAGGCGATGGAAGCGGCCGCCGCGCCCCAGGCCCCGCGCCGCATGATGCGGGGCATCGGCCTCAAGATCCTGTCGACCTTCGTGTTCACGCTGATGTCGGCGGGTATCAAATATGTCGGCGAGACCTTCCCGACCGGGCAGGTGGTGTTCTGCCGCTCGCTGTTCGCCATCGTGCCGGTCTATATCTGGCTCGCCCTCGTGCACGACCTGTCGGCGGCGACGCGCACGCGCAATTTCACCAGCCACATGCGGCGCGGCGTGATCGGCTCGACCGGCATGTTCTGCGGCTTTGCCGCCACGACGATGCTGCCGCTGTCCGATGCCACGGCGATCAGCTATGCGGCGCCGCTGATCACGGTGGTGCTGGCCGCCTGGCTCCTCAAGGAAACCGTGCGCATCTACCGCTGGAGCGCGGTGATGGTCGGTTTCGCTGGCGTGCTGGTGATGCTGTCGCCCTATCTCGCCGACGGGCTGTTCTCGCGCGGGCTCGGTGGCACGGAAGCGCGCGGCATGCTGCTCGGCGTGATGGGCGCGATCTGTTCGGCCTTCGCCACCATCGAGGTGCGGCGGCTGACCGGCAGCGAGCATCCGGCGGCGATCGTGTTCTATTTCATGTTGCAGACCACGCTGCTTGGCCTGGCGACCGGCATTGCCGGCGGCTTCGTCCCGGCGCTCGGCTGGGTGATGCCGACATTCTGGCAGGGCGCGCTGCTGGTCAGCATCGGCCTGCTCGGCGGCATCGGCCAGATCACCATGACGCTGAGCTTCCGGCATGCGGATGCCTCGATCATCGCCTCGTTCGATTATCTCAGCATGATCTGGGCGGTCGGGCTCGGCTGGCTCGTGTTCAGCGAATTGCCGCAATGGGCGGTGATCGTCGGCGCGGCCATTGTCATCAGCTCGGGCATTTTCGTGATCTGGCGCGAGCGCCGGCTCGGCATCCGGCGCGACAAGCAGCGCAGCGTCGCGCCAAGCCGCGTCATTTGAGGCACGTGGTGCCCTGATAGCCCGATCTTGCGTTAACATGGCAAAGCGAAGCGAAGGAGCGAGTGTGGACGTGACAGCGAGCGTGCCGATCGCGGTGACCATTGCCGGCTCGGATTCGGGCGGCGGCGCCGGCATCCAGGCGGACCTGAAGACGTTTTCGGCGCTTGGCGTCTATGGCGCCAGCGTCATCACGGCGCTGACGGCGCAGAACACGCGCGGCGTGCAGGCGATCCACGACGTGCCGCCGGCCTTCGTGACGCAGCAGATGACAAGCGTGTTCTCCGATCTGGCGGTCGATGCGGTCAAGATCGGCATGCTGTCGCAGCCCGGCGTGATCGAGGCGGTGGCGGCGGGGCTCGAACGGCACGGCCAGCGCGCCGTGGTGCTCGATCCGGTGATGGTGGCGACGAGCGGCGACCGCTTGCTTGCGCCGGAGGCGGTGGCGGCGCTCAAGCGGCTGCTGTTGCCGCTGGCGCGCCTGATCACGCCCAACCTGCCCGAGGCGGCGGCGCTGACCGAGACGCCGCTCGCCCGCAACGAGGCCGCCATGCAGGCGCAGGCCGAGAAGCTGGTCGCCATGGGCGCGCGCGCCGTGCTGGTCAAGGGCGGCCATGGCGAGGGGCCGGAAAGTGTCGACCTGCTGGCGGAGGGCGGCGGCGTCAGCCGCTTCGCCGCGCCGCGCCAGCCCGGCGTCAACACGCATGGCACCGGCTGCACGTTGTCCTCGGCGATCGCGGCCGGGCTGGCGCGCGGCGAGACGCTGGTCGATGCGGTCGGTGCCGCCAAGGCCTATGTCACGGCGGCGATCGCCGCCAGCGAGCGGCTGAAAGTCGGCCATGGCCATGGCCCGGTGCATCATTTTTACCGCTGGTGGTGAGGGCCGGGGCGGCCTGCGTTCTTGAATCCGGAGCCGCTCTCGGGCATGGTACTGTCCGGTAGAGAGAACGTTCGTTCGTACTGCGAAACGACATCGGGACAAAGGCCATGGCTGTTCAAGACAAGGAACGCACCCGCGAGATGGATGCCGGAGCGGTGGCGCTGTCCGGCCAGCTCGGCAAGACGATCCAGTGCTTGCGCAAGGCCTACAATCTGTCGCTGTCGGAACTCTCCGAGCAGTCCGGCGTGGCGAAGTCGATCATCAGCCAGATCGAGCGCAACGAGACCAACCCGACGCTGGCGACGATCTGGCGTCTGAGCCAGGCGCTCGACATCTCGATCGAGCGCTTCCTGGTGCAGTCCGACGAGGAGCCGTTCTTCGAGAAGTCGGGCAAGGGCGACACGCCGATCCTGACCTCCGACGACGGCAAGTGCCGGCTCGCCATCATCGGCTGGCTGAAGACCGTCGAATGGCTGCAATGGTACGATTTCCAGGCCGAGCCGGGC
This sequence comes from uncultured Alphaproteobacteria bacterium, assembly GCA_937988775.1. GTDB lineage: Bacteria > Pseudomonadota > Alphaproteobacteria > Rhizobiales > Beijerinckiaceae > CALKHP01. The sequence goes on along the minus strand of CALKHP010000048.1, from coordinate 116,082 downwards.
GGCGTACTCGATTCCGAGGCGCATCAGCGCGGCTCGATCGAGTCGCTCTCGGTGTTGGAAGGCGAGCTCGAGGTCGAGGTCGGCGGCGTGGTGCAGCAGGCGCGCGCCGGCGAGACGCTGCGCTACCGCGCCGACCGCGCCCACAACATCCGCAATACATCGCGAAAGCCGGCGCGCGCCACCATGGTGGTGATCCTCAAAGCGGCGGTGATGGAGTAGGGCGGGGCCCAGCCCTATGCACTTGTTGTCATTCCCGACGCGCGTCAGCGTGATCGGGAATCCAGAGGCCGCTTACGCCAGCGGTTCTGGATTCCCGCCTGCGCGGGAATGACACTGGTCTTTGGGATGTGGGTCCCGGATCAAGTCCGGGACAAGACGGGCGCTCCGCCTTACGTGAACAGGCTGGCTTTTTCCTCGTCCGACAGCAAATCGATATCGGCCAGTGTCCGGGGCGTGGTGGCTGGCTTGTCCGGCCGGGCGCCGCGTCTGGCGGCGGGCGGGTTTGCCGGCTCGACGAGCACGAAGTCGATGTCGTTCTGCGACAGGCGCTCGTCATCGTCCTCGAGGCTGAAGCGGTGCGGGGCGAATCCCGGGGCGTCCTTGCCGCCATCCTGGGCGCGCAGGCCCCAGATCTCTGTCATGGCGTGGATGCGGCCTTCGAGGAAGCGCAACAACATCACCACCTTGCCGGTGCGCTGGGCGGTGAGGTCCTGGAAGCTGCAGGCGGTGTAGATGTTGGTCGCCTGCTCGTCGACGCTGTCGCACAGCGTGCTCTCGACGCCGCTCTCGCGCATCGCCCAGGTGATGTCCTGGATCGCCTCGGTGGCGGCAAGGATTTCGGTGGTGGCGGTCTCGATGGTGCCGGTGATGGCGTCGAGTTCGTGCGAGGCTTCGCCGAGGCCGGCATGATGATCGCGCAGCGGATCGGGCAGGGACGAGATTTCCGCGCGCGCATCGGCGATCGCCGCCGACATGTCGGCGAGATCGGTGCGGAAGCGCTCGAGCCCGGCATGCTGATGCTGTTCGCTGACGCCGCGCTCCACCCGGGCGAGAGCGGCGAGCAGCACCTCGGTATCGGCATGGCGGTTGCGGCGCGCGAACTCGGCCAGGAACCAGCGGCCGCGCGCGGTCTCCATCACGGCCGCCTCTATGGCATCGAAATCGGCGGTATCGAGATCGGGTACGGCGGGGGGAGCAGGCATGCGCGTCGGTCGGTATCCTCTCGGCGATCGTCTCGCCGCACGCCATTATGGCGCCGCGAATCCTAATGGACGCTTACGCCGGCGCTGGCTCCGGCCGCGATGGCGTGCAGCGGAATTCACGCCGCCGTTGCCGCGCCGCCATTGCGGGCGACGGCAAAGCCGGCCTAGATCAGGCGGCGCGGTCCCCTGTGCCGAATCGGGGCAAGGGAACGCACGCAGGGGAGCAGCTTGGCGGAACCGGACGTCATCCTGGAGCAGAACGGCGACGCCCGGCGGCTGGTGCTCGCCGGGGCGTGGACGCTGCGCCATGGCCGGGCCGCGGCCGAGCGCATGGACGAAGCCTTGCCCAAGCTCGAGGGCAAGGGCCGCGTCGTGCTCGATCTCGCCAGGGTCGAGAGTTTCGACACGCTTGGCGGCCATCTCGTCAACCGGCTGGCGGAGCGGCTCAAGCAGGCCGGCGGCACGCTCGATCTTGCCGGGGTCGATCCCGAACGCGCCATCCTGATCAAGGAAACCGCGACCACAAGCGAGCCGCCGCCGCAACGGCGCGAGCCGTCATCCTTCTATGGTTTTCTCGCCGATATCGGCGGCTCGGTCGTCGAATCGGCGCAGGATTTGCGCAACGGCACCAGCTTCCTCGGCAATTTCGTGGTGGCGCTCGGCACGGCGCTCGCCAACCCGCGCCGCTTCCGCATCAACGCGCTCGTCAAGCAGCTCGAGCAGGTTGCGTTTCGCGGCGTGCCGATCATCGTGCTGATCTCGTTCCTGGTCGGCGCCATCGTGGCGCAGCAGGGCGTGTTCCAGATGGAACGCTTCGGCGCCATCATCTATGTCGTCGACCTGCTCGGCGTGCTGATCCTGCGCGAATTGTCGGTGCTGCTGACCTCGATCATGATCGCGGGGCGCTCGGGCAGCGCCTTCACCGCCGAAATCGGCTCGATGAAGATGCGCGAGGAGATCGACGCGCTGCGCACCATGGGGCTCGACCCGATGGAGGTGCTGATCGTGCCGCGCGTGCTGGCGCTGATCATCGGCCTGCCGATGCTGGCCTTCATCAGCGCCATGTCGGCGCTGTTCGGCGGCGGCCTGACGGTGATCCTGTACGGCGATGTCAGCCCCGACGTGCTGCTCGGCCGCCTGCAGAGCGCCATCGGCCTCAACACCTTCCTGGTCGGCCTGATCAAGGCACCGTTCATGGCGCTGGTGATCGGGCTGATCGCCTCGATGGAGGGCATGAAGGTGCAGGGCTCGGCCGAATCACTTGGCCGCCAGACCACGACATCGGTGGTGAAGGCGATCTTCATGGTGATCGTCGTCGACGGGCTGTTCGCCATGTTCTTCGCCGCGATCCGGTACTAGCCATGGCCGCCAGCGCAGGAACCGAGAACAGGGAGGTGGTGATCGCGGTGCGCGATCTCGTGGTCGGGTTCGGCGACCGGCTGATCACCAACGGGCTCGACCTCGATGTCTATCGCGGCGAGATCCTTGGCGTGGTCGGGGCGTCCGGCACCGGAAAATCCGTGTTGATGCGCACCATCGTCGGGCTGGTTGCCAAGCGCCGCGGCACGATTTCGGTATTCGGCAACGATCTCGACAAGCTTTCGCCGAAGGAGCGCCAGTCCGTCGACCGTCATTGGGGTATTCTTTTCCAGCAAGGCGCGCTGTTTTCCTCGCTGACCGTGAAACAGAACATCCAGATGCCGATGCGGGAGTATCTCGATCTTCCCGAGGACCTTCTCGACGAATTGGCGATGCTGAAAATCCAGATGGTCGGCCTGCAACCCGAAGCCGGCGATCTGCTGCCGTCGGAACTGTCGGGCGGCATGATCAAGCGCGCGGCGCTCGCCCGCGCGCTGGCGCTCGATCCGGATATCGTCTTCCTCGACGAGCCGACCTCCGGCCTCGATCCGATCGGCGCGCAGGATTTCGACGCCCTGATCGCCACCTTGCAGCGGACTTTAGGACTGACGGTTTTCATGGTAACCCATGACCTCGATAGTCTCGCCAGCGTGTGCAACCGAATCGCCGCGCTGGGGGAGGGCAAGGTGATCGCCGCCGGGCCTATGGATGTCATGCTCGCCTCGCAGCATCCCTGGCTGAGGTCCTATTTCCACGGGCCCCGGGCACGGGGCGTTTCGGGCGCGCATAATGGATGAAGCACGCGATGGGGATGCCAACACCGTGACGATCGCTTTCGCGCTCCCTTCCGACCCTTGCCACGGACGCTAGGGACGGCTGTCATGGAAACGCGTGCCAATCACGCATTGATCGGGCTGTTCACGCTGGCGGTGATCGCGGCCGCTTTCGGCTTCGTGTACTGGTTCAAGGCGGCCGGCCGGTCCGGCGACCGCGAGACCTATCGCATCGTGTTCCAGGGCTCGGTGTCGGGCCTGTCGCGCGGCTCGCCGGTGCGCTTCAACGGCTTGAGCGTCGGCGATGTGACCTCGATCAGCCTGGTGCCGGACGATCCGCGCCTGGTGGCGGCGATCATCGCCATCGATCCGCATACGCCGGTCAAGGCCGATACCAGGGCGCGGCTCGAGTATCAGGGGCTGACCGGCGTCGCCGCCGTGCAGCTGACCGGCGGCAGTTCGTCGGCGCCGCCGCTGACCTCGCCAAATCCGAACATGCGCCCGACGATCTTCGCCGACCGCTCGGATTTCCAGGACATCATGGAAACGGCGCAGCGCATCGCCGGGCGCGTCGACGAGGCGGTCGGCAAGGTCGAGAAGGTCATCGACGACAACCAGGGCGCGATCAGCAGCACGATCCGCAATGTCGAGACGTTCTCGAAGGCGCTGTCGGATAATTCGGCCGGCATCTCGACCTTCCTGTCGTCGATCGGCGAGACCTCGACGCGGTTCTCGGCGCTGTCGTCGCGGCTCGACAAGCTCGCGGTCGATCTCGACGATGTCGTGAAGGCGGTCGATACCAAGTCGATCAACCGCATCGTCGGCAATGCCGACGCCATCGCGCAGACGCTGGCCGACAACCGGCAGAACGTGTCCTCGACGCTGACCGATCTCGCCTCCCTCACCAAGCGGCTGAACGACAGTTCGCTGAAGCTCGATGTCGCGCTCGCCGAAGTCACCCGCATCACCAGCGCCATCGACAACCAGAAGGTGGCGAGCGTGATCGACAATGTCGACAAGTTCTCCAAGGTGCTCGGCTCCGACGCCGCCGCCATCGACCAGACGATCGCCAACGCGCGGGAGATTTCAGAGAAGCTCAACAAGTCGGCCGACCGGGTCGACCGCGTGCTGGCCGGCGCCGAGAGTTTCCTTGGCACCAATGGCGCCGGCAATTCCGGCACGCAGAGCATGTTCGCCGAGATCACCGAGGCCGCGAAAGCCTTCCGCACGCTCTCGACGCATCTCGACGAGCGCATCGATGCGATCAGCGCCGGCATCAACCGTTTCACCGGATCCGGCCGGCGCGACCTCGAGGGGCTGGTGATCGACGCGCGCTCGTCGTTGAACCAGCTCAACCGCACCGCGCGTTCGCTGCAACGCGCGCCGGATCAGCTGATCTTCGGCGCCAAGCCGCCCCTTCCCACCTATAACGGGAACCGCTGATGCCGCGTTCGCCCACATCGATCGACCGGATGCCGGCCGGCCTGTCGCGCCGCCTGATGCTGGGGGGCGTGGCCTTGGCCAGCCTGCTGGCGCTCGGCGCTTGCGGCACGCCGGCCCCGCCCGCGACCTTCGACCTGTCCGCGCCGCGCGACGGGCTGGTGCGCGGGCGCGGTGTCGGCACCATGGTGGTGATGGAGCCGGTGGCGCTGCAAGCCTATGACGACGACAAGATCGTCGTGCGCGGCGCGAATGGCGCGCTGTCGATCCTCGGCGGCGCGCAATGGGCCGACCGGCTGCCGAAGCTGATCCAGGTGCGCATCGTGCAGACCTTCGAGAACGCCGCCCGCTTCAAGCAGGTCGGTTATCCGTCGGATCGCCTCAACCCGACTTATACGCTGGTGTCGGAAATCCGCCGTTTCGAGGTCGAGCAGGCGAGCCGCGAGGCGGTGGTCGAACTGTCGGTCAAGTTCGTGCGCTCGGGCTCCGGCGATATTGCCGGCGGCAGGATTTTCAGCGCGCGCGCACCGGTTGCGAGCATTGACGGGCCGGGCGCGGCGGTGGCGCTCCAGGCGGCGCTTGGCGACGTGCTGCGCCAGATCGCGGCGTTCAAGGGCTGAACTGCCGGGGCTTGCCTCAGCCTGTTTGAAAAGTCCTGCTTCCTCCCCGGAGCCGTCATGCTGAGGAGGCCCCTTGGGCCGTCTCGAAGCACGAGGGCTATGTGTGGCGGAGCAGGTCAGGAAAATCCTTCGCCCGCTTGCGGGAGAAGGTGTCTGCGCAGCAGACGGATGAGGGGAGATGGCGCCGCGGTTTCCCTCATCCCCCTGCCGGGACCTTCTCCCGCGGGCGGGAGAAGGGAATGGTTCGGCGGCCGTCGCTGGGCGTGCCTTGGTTTGCGGGCCTATTCGAAATGGCCGCTCGCATGGGCGAGCATGGTGTAGACCTTGCCGTTATCCGAGGTGAGATAGCCCTTGGCGAGGCGTGAATCGCGGTCGTTGCGCGACACCTCGGTCAGGAGGCGCTCGAACTCCTCGATGTAGCGATCGACGGTCGAGCGGAACTCGCTGTCGCGGCGATACTTGCGGCGGATTTCGTCGAAGGTCTGCTGGCCCTGCAACGTGTAGAGACGGCGCGTGAACACGTTGCGCTCGCCGCGCTTGTAGCGGTCCCACAGGTCGACGACGGCATCGTGGTCGATCATACGGGCGATATCGACCGACAGGCTGTCGAGCGATTCGATGCTGTGGGCGACGGTGCGCTCGACCCCGCCCGACTGGCGCGCCGGCGCGGCGGCCTCCTCACGCGAGGCGCGTGAGAGCAGGTCCGACATCCAGCTTCCCGAACGGTCGCGCGCCGGCTGCGCCGCTGCCGGGGCGGCAGGTGCCGGTGCGCGGGCCGGCGCCGGCGGCTGCACCTGGCTCACCCGGCTGGTGATGCTCTGGATCTCGCCGAGCGTGCGGATCTGCTCGGCGACGTTCTCGCGGATCGCCGCCGTCTGGGCGTTGGTTTCGCGCGGCAGTTCGGCGACGCTGCGGCGGATTTCGGCGCGGGTGTTCTCCAATTCGCGCACGATCTCACCCGACATGTTGCGCAGGTCGCCGGCCGAGAGCTTGAAGCCGTCGGTGACCTTGGTGAACATGCCGGCCAGCTCGCCGAGCGACTGCTCGTAAATCTGGCGCAGGGCGGCGGCGGTGCGCTCGCGCTCCTTGGTCGATTCGGCGCGGATCGCCTCGTATTGCTGGTTGATGGCGCCGGTCGCGGCCTGCGTCGAATCCACCAGCAATTCGCCGACCTTGCGCGTGCGCTGCTCGGCGGTGCGCAGCGCGTCCGAGACCATCTGGCCGAAGTTGCGCGTCATCGCCTCGAGTTCCTCGGTGCGGGCCGCGACCAGGTCGGTCAGGGTGACGATCTCGTCGCGCTTGTCGCCAAGCGTGCTGCCGATCTGGTTCTGCGCGGCGGCAAGCCGGCTCGCGGCCTCCGTCAGGGCATGCGACTTGGCCTCGATGGTGCCGACCAGTTCGGAGGCTTCCTCCATCACCACGCCCGAGATCGACTTGAGCTGCTCGATCTGGATGGCGACGCGGTCCGACGACTTGCCGGCGTCGAGCGCCACCGTCTTCAGGGCGGATTGCAACTGCGCCACGCGTTCCGACATGGTGCTTTCGACATCGCCGAGATTATGCGCGGCGGTGTTGAGGATCTGGCGCAGCAGGGCGTTGGCCTCGCCGAGCCGGCCGAGAATGTCGGTGACCTCGCCCTTGAGGCGGTCATTGGCGGTGACAAGGCTCTCGACCGAGCTGTGGGTCGCTTCGGCCACCGCCTCGCGCAGGCTCTGCGCGGCGCGGTCGAACTTGTCGCTGAGGCCGAGGCTGGCCTGATCGAGCTGATCGACCACGACCTCGCCGCGCTCGCTGAGCACGCGCGAGATTTCGCCGGCTGCCGCCTCGACCTGCTGGCCGAAGCCCTCGCTGAGCTGGCCCATCTGGCGGGCGAGCGATTCGCCGCGCAGCGAAATCTGGGCGACGAGGCCCTGGCCGCGCTCGTCGAACAGCTGCTGCAAGGCCGTGGTGCGGCTGCCGAGCGTGCTGGAGAGTTCCTCGACGCGGGTTGCGAGCGTGTGGCCCATCTTCTCGGCGAGGTTGTCGAGCAGGCTGTCGATCTCGCCGGCGCGCTGCTGCAACAGGTCGCTGACGCCGTTGCCGCGCGCCTCCAGCGTGCTGGTGACCTGCTCGAGGCGGCCGACGACGCGGGTTTCGAAATGGCCGATGCGGCTGTCGAGCAGGTCGCCGATCTCGGCCGTGCGCGTGGTCAGCGTGCCGTGCAGCGCTTCGGTCGCGCCCGACAGCGTGGCGGTGACCTCGCGGCCGCCTTCGCCGAGCACCCTGGCGATTTCGAGCGTGCGGGCGGCAAGCGTCTCGTTGAGCTTGGAGGCGCTGTCGCTCAGGCCGCCCTGGATGCGGCCGATCATGGTCTCGAAGTTCTGGCTGAACGCAGCCGCCTGGCGCGCGCCGTCCTCGTCGAGGCGGGCGATGTGCTGCGCCAGCATCGCGCCGGCCTCGTGGGTGCGCTGCTCGATGCGGCTGACCACGCCGTCGAAGTTTTGCCCGACCAGCTCCGCCTGACGCGCGCCATCCTCGTCGAGGCGGGCGATCTGGCGCGACAGCATCGCGCCGGCTTCCTGCGTGCGCTGCTCGATGCGGCCGACGACATTGTCGAAATTCTGCCCGAACAGCTCCGCCTGGCGGGCGGCATTCTCGTCGAGATGGGCGATTTGCTGCGACAGCGCCGCCGCGACATCCTGCGTGCGCTGTTCGATGCGGCCGACGACGCTGTCGACATTCTCGCCGAAGAGCGCGACCTGGCGGGCGGCGTTTTCGTCGAGGCGCTCGATATGCTGCGACAGCACGTTGTCGGCCTCGCGGGTCTGCGCCGCGAAGCGCATGAGCAGGGCATCGAGGCCGAAGGTCAGCGCCTCGGACTGCTTGGCGGTGTGCTCGTCGAAGGCCGCGACATGGCCCGACAGCGTCTGGTCGATGGTGGCGATGTTGCGCCCGATGCCGGAGAGCGCGCTCTCGATATGGTGGCCAAGCTCGTTGGTGTGGCGGGTGGCCTGCTCGTCGAGATTGGCGACGAGCGCGCTGACGGTCTCGTTGGCGCGCGCGGCATTGTGTTCCAGCTGACCGGCAATCTGGTCGAGCGAGCCGTTCAGGGTCGCGACATGCGTCGCCGACAGGGCGTTGAACTGCTCGATATGGCTGGCGATCGCCTCGCTCGAGGTCGCGGCGTGCTGCTCGATGCGCCCGACCAGCGCGTCGCCGCGTACGGTGAGGGCATTTTCCACGCCGCTCAGGCTGCTGAGCAGCTTCTGGTCGAGGGAATCGAGCCGTTCGGCGAGGTCGCCGCTGGTCTTGCCGAGATTGTCGAGCAAGCCTTGCGCGTTCTGGGCGAGCGCCTCGTTGATGCGGCCGCCCTGGGTCGCGACGGCGAGCACGATGTCCTTGCCGGTCTGGGCGAGCTTGGTGGCGATCTCGGTGCCACGGCTTTCGGCCTGGGCGCCAAGTTGGCCGGTATGCTCGTCGAACAGCGCCCTGGCCTGTTCGGCATGGGTGTGCAGGCGGGTCGAGAAGTCGCTTCCGGCCTGATCGAGCAGCGAGCGGGCATTGGCGACGCCGCCTTCGAGCGACACGGCGAGATCGTTGCCGATGGTGCCGAGCAGGGCGCGGGCGGCGTCGGTGCGGCTCTCCAGCACGGCGAGGACGTTGTCGCCGGTTTCCTGCAGGGAGCGGCGCGCCGTCTCGGTATGGATGGCGATGCCGCCGGTGAGCGACTGGCCGGTGGCCTCGAGCGCCGCGGCGGCGGAGCCGGTCGCCTCGGTAATGGTGGCGACGAGGGCTGTCGTCGAGGCGTCCATGCGGGCACGCGCCTCGTCGGTCTTGTGATCGAGCGCCTCGACCAGCGCCAGGCCGGAGGTGTCGAGCACGGTGCGCACGGCGGCGGTGCGGGCATCGAGCGCCGAGACCAGCGAGCCGCCCGACGTCTCGATCAGGTCGCGCGCCGTCGTGGTGCGGCTTTCGAGCGCCTCGATCAGGCCGGCGGTGGCCTCGTGCAGGATCTCGCGCGCCGCGCCGGTGCGGTTGTCGACGGTGGCGACGAGAGAATGGCCGGCGATTTCCAGCACGTTGCGGGCGCCTTCGGCGCGTTCGCCGAGCGTGCGGGCAAGCTGGTCGCCGGTTTCCTCCAGCGCCTTGCGGGCGCTGTCGGTGCGGTCGCTGAGCACGGCGGCGATGGTGTTGCTGGCGGCATCGAAGGCGTTGCGGGCGGCGAGCGCGCGCTCGGTCAGGAGCGAGGCCAGGCTCTGGCTCGACATCATGAAGGCGCCCTGCGCCTTCTCGGTCTGCTCGGCGAGGTTGCGGGCGATGCTGTCGCCATGGCCGGTCAGGCTGTCCTCCAGCGCCTTGCCGTTGACGAGGATCGCCTGGTGCACCTGCTCGCTGGTGGCGCTGAGACGCTCGCTCAGCGCCTCGCCGCGCTCGGCGATGGCCGAGGCGATGCGCTCGCCGGTCAGCTCAAAATGCTGCACGACGCGGCCGCTGCGCTGGTCGAGTTCGGCGAGCAGGCCGACGCTGCCGGTGCTCAGCGCATCGGTGGCATTGGCGACATGGGCGGTGATGTTGGCGACGAGGTTGTCGCCGCTCTGCTCGAGGCGGGTGCGCGCGCCGTCGATATGGTCGTCGATGGCGAGGTTGAGGCGCCCGCCGACCGCTTCGATCTCGCGCGTCAGGCCGTCGCCGCGCTGGGCGAGGTCGTCGGCAACCGCCTGGCCGACGGTGACGAGGCGGCCGGTGACGGTGTTGGCGGTCTCGTTGATCTGCTCGCTGAGCGCGCCGCCGGTGGCGTGCAGGCGCTCGGTGAATTCCAGCGAGCGCGCGGTGATCTGGTCGATGACCTGCTCGCCGGCGCGGCCGAGCGCGTGCGTCAGGTGATTGCCGCGCTCGCTGAGCGCGTTGGTGACAAGCTGGCCGGCATCGCTGACGGTGGTGGTGATCTGGGCGGCGACCGCGTTCAACTCGCCGGTCAGGCCCTGATGCGCGCCGATGATCGAGGCGCGCACGTTTTCGGCATTGACCTGCACGGCGTCGCGCTGGGCGGCAAGCTCGGCGATCAGGGTGCGGATGCGGACCTCGTTATCGGCATAGGAGCGCTCGAGCGTCGTCACCTCGCCATGCACGACGGCTTCCAGCTCGCTGGCGCGGGCAAGCGCCCGCTCCATGCCGTCGCCCATGGCGGCGATCTCGCGGCGGATGGCCTGGCCGAGGTTGAAGACGTTGTCGGAGGCGATGGTCTCGGGTTCGGCGAGGCGCAGCGCGACCTCGGTCATGGTACGGGCGGCGCTGCGCATTTCCTGCGTGCGCCGGAACAGCACCGCGAGCGTGAAGAAGAACAGCACCGGCACGATGAGGGCGAAGCCGGCTATGGCCATTTCCGCCGGCGCCGGCAGGGTCCAGCTCGCGATGTCGCCGGTCTGGGACATGAAATAGCGGCTGTAGAGATAGCCGCCGGTCGCGGCGAGCCAGCCGAGCGAAGCGAGCGTGGCGAGCCAGAGCGGCGCGGCGGAGGGGCGGTGCTGGATGCCTTGCAGCAACTGGCCGACGGCGCGGCGGTCGTCGTTGTCGGCGCGCCGTTCGGCCGGCTCGCGCCGGGGAGGGGGCGCGGAAGGGGCGGGCTGCGGTTTGGCGGTAGCAGCGGGAGCCTGGGGCTGACTGGCCGGTTTCTCGACCGCCGCAGCCTTGCCGGGCTCGGGGCGTGCCGCCTTCGTGACGGTGGCCGTCATTTCGCGGAACAGTTCCTGCTCGTCGATATTGGGCAGCCGTGCGGCTTCGCTCTGGCCAGTCGCGGTGGCGTTCGAGGCAGCGTTTGAAGCTGGTGCTTGCAGGCTCAGGGCCTCCTCGATCGCCGACAGCGCCGCTTCTGTCGGGTCTTGCCGCTTGATGTTCTTGGCCATTACGCGCCTCACTCGTGTTCCGCCGGGAAGGCCTCGCCGGCTGGATAAACAATAGTTGCGTTACAAGGGACACACTCCCTCGGGAATGCCACGGTTCCCAACGGATAGTCCCTGCTCGGCGGCCAAGTCTAGCGATGCTTGCCGGTCGCGTGAACGGCTAGGGTTAATAAATCGAAAATTGTCGTTAACGTGTTTCGGTGCATCCGCTGCGCATGGTCGCCGATGGGGAGGATGCGCCGCATTCGCGGAGAGATTAAGGTCGCCTGCGCGATTTCCCCATGAAATGCACAGGAAGGTAAAACGCATGACGGTTACGAAACGCCATGAATGATGCGGCCGATCCGATCGATCTCGTGCATCTCGAGCGCCAGACCATGGGAGACGCGGCGCTGAGGGCCGAGGTGCTGGCGATGTTCGTCGCGCAGGCCGGCGCGCTGTGCGGCGAGATCGCGGCTGAAGCCGACCGCTGCGCCCGCGCCGACCTGCTGCACCGGCTGAACGGCTCGGCGCGCGCCATCGGCGCCTGGCAGGTGGCGGAGCTTGCCGGCCGGCTCGAGCGGGCCGATCCGACGCCACAGGATGCTGGCGCCCTGCGCCAGGCGGTGGATGCGGCGACGCGCCGGATCGCTTCGCTTGGCGTTGCAAGCTGAGCACGAGGTCGCACCCCTCTCGCCAAGCGCGGGAAATGGCGTTAATGAGCCGCCATCGTCAGCCTTCAGGAGACGGCAGCAGCGCGTGTCGCGCCGGGGCCGCTTGTTTCAGCAGGAGTTCGCAGTGCCGAAAGTGACCTTCATCGACGCGGCCGGCACCAGCCGCGAGGTCGAGGCCGAGAGCGGCGCGACGCTGATGGAGACCGCGATCAGGAACGGCGTGCCCGGCATCGATGCCGAATGCGGCGGCGCCTGCGCCTGCGCGACGTGCCATGTCTATGTCGACGAGGAATGGCTCGCCGCGACCGGCAGCGCCGGGCCGATGGAAGAGGATATGCTGGATTTCGCCTTCGATGTCCGGCCGACCTCGCGGCTGAGCTGCCAGATCAAGATCACGCCGGAACTCGACGGGCTCGTGGTGACGACGCCGGAGCGTCAGGGCTGAGCAAGCCGGTGCGCGGTGGCACCCCCGCCGGCGCGCAACAGGGATATCAACGACGCGACCGGCAAGCACTGGCCGGTCGTCGGAGAGCATGAATGGGCGAAACCATCCACACGGATTGCCTGATTGTCGGCGCGGGGCCGGTCGGCCTGTTCGCGGTGTTCGAGCTTGGGTTGCTCGACGTCAAGGCGCATGTCATCGACATTCTCGACCGTCCCGGCGGCCAGTGCACCGAACTCTACCCCGAGAAGCCGATCTACGACATTCCGGGTTTTCCGGCGGTCGGCGGGCAGGAACTGGTCGACAACCTGCTCAAGCAGATCGAGCCGTTCGGCGCGACCTTCCATTATAATGAGATGGTCGCCTCGCTCGAGGCCATCGGCAGCGCGGAAGCGCCGCTGTTCAAGGTCGTCACCGATGGCGGCCTGGTGTTCGAGGCCAAGACGGTGGTGATCGCGGCTGGCGGCGGCTCGTTCCAGCCGAAGAAGCCGCCGATCCCGGGCATCGACGCCTATGAGAACCACAGCGTGTTCTACGCCGTGCGCAAGATGGAGGCGTTTCGCGGCCGGCGCGTGTTGATCGTCGGTGGCGGCGACAGCGCGCTCGACTGGGTGCTGAACCTGCAGCCGATCGCCGAGCGCGTGACGCTGATGCACCGGCGCGACGAGTTCCGCGCCGCGCCGCATTCCGTCGAGCAGATGCGGGCGCTGGTCGCGGCCGACGCGATGGATTTGCGGATCGGGCAGGTGACGGGGCTGAGCGGCGAGGCGCCGGCGCTCGCCGGCGTGAGCGCCCGCGACAGCGCCGGCGGCAGTTTCGAGATCGCGGCCGACCGGCTGCTGCCGTTCTTCGGCCTGACCATGAAGCTCGGGCCGATCGCCGATTGGGGCCTCAACCTGCACGAGAACCTGATCCCGGTCGATACCGAGAAATTCGAGACCAATATTCCCGGCATTTTCGCCATTGGCGACATCAACTGGTATGCGGGCAAGCTCAAGCTGATCCTGTCGGGGTTCCACGAAGGCGCGCTCGCGGCGCAGAAGGTCGGGCGCTATGTCTTCCCCGGCAAGCGCGTCGTGTTCCAGTACACGACCTCCTCGACGAGCCTGCAGAAGAAGCTGCACGTGGTGGCCTGATCAAAGGTTGGCCTGATCAGGCGTTTGCCTTCGGCAGCACGCGCTCTGGGATCGCGCCCGGCTGGAAGCTGGCCGGGCGGTTGCGGCCGAGGTAGCGGCGCATCCAATAGACCAGATAGACGAGCGTGAAGCCGGCCATGCCGGCCAGCAGCGAGGCGAGGCCGGCGGGCCATGCGGCGCTCGGCTGCAAGCGCTGGTAGAGCGCGAACAGCGCCGCGCCGGCAAGCGCCGCGCCGGTCGCTCCCGCGAGCCCGCACATCGTCCTGAAGCGCCACGGCGCCAGGCCGGCGCTGAAGGTCGCGTCCGGATTGGCATGCGCGACCTGCTCCGCCAGCGCCGCGACGAAGGCGCGATAGGCGTCGTGATGGCGCTCCATCCCGGCCATCGAGCGCCAGGACAGGTTGGTGAAGCCCACGGAACGGCCGGTGCGCGTGATCAGCTTGCCGCGATAGCCGTCGCTGGCGATGTTGGTCGGCGCGTAGGTGAGGCGCAGCATGGCGACGTCGCGATAGACGAACTCCGCCTTGCGCCGGCCGTGGCGGACCTTCATGCGGTCGGCGCCGAGCACGAAGATCGCTTCCTGTCCGAACGGTTTGGGGCGGTGCTTGTAGGTCAAGGGTGCGGTCATCGGGGCCGTTGCCAGAGCTGGCCCTTGACCTGCCCTTGCGCGGCCGGGCCGTCAAGCGCGCCGTTCCATCCGGGATGGGCTCGCCATTGCCAGCGCGCCGTGGCAAACAGCGTGTCATGCGACGATTATTCCTGCTTCGGCATGCAAAATCCGCCTGGCCCGCCGGCATCGCGGATTTCGAGCGCCCGCTTGCGCCGCGCGGCATCGCGGCGGCGCGGCTCGTGGGCGATTACCTGCGCCGCGAGAATTTCGCGCCGGCGCGCATCGTGGTGTCTCCGGCGCGGCGCACGCGCGAGACCTGGCGCCTCGTCAGCGAGGCCTGGCAGCCGGCCGGGGCGGAGGTTTCCGAGGACGCGCGCATCTATGCTGCCAGCCTCGGAACCCTGCTCGCGCTCGTGCGCGAAACGCCGCCGGACGCGCCGGGCCTGCTGCTGATCGGCCATAATCCCGGCTTTGCCGAGCTCGCCATGCTGCTCAGCGATGCCGTTACTTCGGTCGATGACGACTACCGCCGCATGACGCGGAAATATCCCACAGCCGCGCTGGCGGTGATCGATTTCGCGCAGGATGACTGGCATGTGGTGCCGGAAAGCGGGCGGCTTGAGCGCTTCGTCACGCCGAAGCAGCTTGGCGGGCATGATGACGATTGAACCCGAGCGCCGGTGAACGATAAGCTCGCCCTCGCGTTCTCCCGTGCAGGAGACTGGATGACCGAGATTGCCCCATACCGTGCTTGTGCCTGAGCGCCGATGACGCAGGCCAACCCTTACGATGTCGTCGGCGCGGCGCGCGGCCTGTTCGACTATGCCGGCAATCTGGTGCGGCCGACGCTCAGGCTCGGCGTTACCGGCCTGTCGCGCGCCGGCAAGACGGTGTTCCTGACG
Organism: uncultured Alphaproteobacteria bacterium; assembly: GCA_937988775.1. Lineage (GTDB taxonomy): Bacteria > Pseudomonadota > Alphaproteobacteria > Rhizobiales > Beijerinckiaceae > CALKHP01. The sequence goes on along the minus strand of CALKHP010000048.1, from coordinate 101,066 downwards.
GCGCTCGTGCAGGCGCTGATTTCGCGCAGCCGCCTGCCGGTGCTGCGGGTGGCGAGCGAGGGAAGGCTTGCGCGCGTGCGGCTTGAGCATCAGCCGCATGACACCGTGCCGCGCTTCGCCTTCGAGGATCACCTGAGCGCGTTGACCGGCGCCGACCGGCACTGGCCGGAATCGACCAGGCGCATCAGCGAATTGCGCATCGTCATCGAATACCGCTCGGCCTCGTCATGGCTGCCCGGCCAATCGACGTTGACGCTCGACATCGTCGATTATCCCGGCGAATGGCTGCTCGACCTGACGCTGCTGACCAAGGATTACGCGCGCTGGTCGCGCGAGACGCTGGCCGGTGCGGCGAAGCCATCGCGCGCAGGAATCGCCGGCCCGCTGCTCGGGCTCACCGGCACGATGCGCCCGGAGCAGGTTTTCGAGGAGGCCGATGCGCGCCGCCTGGCCGAAACCTTCACGGCCTATCTGCGCGCCTGCCGCGACGACGCGCTGTCGCTGTCGATGCTGCCGCCCGGCCGTTTCCTGATGCCGGGCGATCTCGAGGGCTCGCCCGCGCTGACCTTCGCGCCGCTCGCCTTGCCGGAAGGCTGGACGCCGGTGCCGGGCTCGCTCGCCGCCACCATGCAGCGCCGCTATGAGGCCTATAAGCGCGAGATCGTGCGGCCGTTCTTCCGCGAGCATTTCTCGCGGCTCGACCGGCAGGTCGTGCTGGTCGACATGCTGTCGGCGCTCAATGCCGGGCGCGAGGCGGTGGCCGATCTCGAAACCGCGCTGACCGAGACCCTGACCGCCTTCCGCACCGGCCAGAACTCGTTGCTTTCCAGCATGTTCGCGCCGCGCGTTGAGAAAATCCTGTTCGCCGCCACCAAGGCCGACCACCTGCACCATACCAGCCACGACCGGCTCGAGGCGCTGCTGCGGCTGCTGGTCAACAAGGCGATGGTGCGGGCCGAGAGCGCCGGCGCCGAGATCGACGTCATCGCCATGGCGGCCGTGCGCGCGACGCGCGAGGCGCAGGTGCGGCAGGCGGGCGAGAGCGTCGATTGCATCATCGGCGTGCCGATGCGCGGTGAACGCATCGGCGACGAGGTGTTCGACGGGCATGACGAGGCGGCGGCGTTTCCGGGCGACCTGCCGGCCGATCCGGCCACGATGCTGAGCGCCGCGCCGAGCCAGCGCGAGAGCGCCTTCCGGGCGCTGCGCTTCCGGCCGCCGCTGCTCGAGCGTCATCCGGACGGGCGGGTCAAGGGGCTGCCGCAAATCCGCCTCGACCGGGCGCTGGAATTCCTGATCGGTGACAGGCTGAGATGAGCGAGCGCCCCCTGAAGGATCGCAGCCCGCGCGCCTTCCGCCTCGACGAGGCCGGCGCGCCCGTCGCCGGCGGCCGCCTGATCGCGCCGGACGTCGATCCGTACGAGTTGGAGGCGGCGCGCCTCGTCGCCACGCCGCCGGCACCGCGACGGCGGCGCCTGCTGTCATGGGGCGGGGTGTTCTGGTCGGCTTTCGGCTCCTTCGTCGGGCTGGGGATCGGCTTGTGGGCGGTCAATCTCGTCGAGGCGCTGCTCGCGGCCAATCCGGTGCTCGGCTGGGCGGCGGCGGCGCTTGCGGGGCTGGCGGCTCTGGCGTTGGCCGTGATCCTGCTGCGCGAGATCTGGTCGCTGCGCCGCCTCGGCCGGGTCGAGGCGTTGCGCGAGGATGCGCAGGCCGCATACGCCGCCGATGACGGCGCGGCGGCGCGCGATGTCGTCCAGCGCCTGCGCGCCTTGCAGCCGGGTGGGCCGGCCGGTGCGGCCGTGCGCGCCGCGCTCGACGACCTCAACGGCGAGATCATCGACGGCGCCGACCTGATGAAGGTCGCCGAGCGCATCGTGCTGCAACCGCAGGATGCGATCGCGCGCGCCGTGGTCGCCTCGGCCGCGAGCCGCGTGTCGATGGTGACGGCGATCTCGCCGCGCGCCATCGTCGATGTCGTGTTCGTGCTGGCGCAATCGGTGCGCATGGTGCGCCGCATCGCCGAAGCCTATGGTGGCCGGCCGTCGTTTCTCGGCGCGCTCAGGCTCGGGCGCGCCGTGCTTGGCCACCTTACCGTCACCGGCGGCATGGCGATCGGCGACGGGCTGATCGGGCAGGTGCTCGGCGCGGGGCTTGCGGCGCGCCTGTCGGCCAAGCTCGGCGAGGGCGTGCTCAACGGCGTGCTCACGGCGCGCATCGGGCTGGCGGCGATCGCGGTGTGCCGGCCGCTGCCGTTCCTGGCTGAAAAGCCGCCGCTCCTGTCGGACGTGGCGGGCTCGCTGCTCGGCCCATCCGAGGGCGGTGGCCCGGAAAAAACTGCCGGGTAGCGGCGCGCGGCAGACCGTTTCTGCCGGCCCCGTCATGGTTAGCGAATATTTAATCCGTGAGAAATCAATCGCTTGGCGCTGGCACGCGGGTTGCGAGCGGCAAGGCTTGAGCAGGTGCGCTTTAGGTAATGCGTCCGTGCCTGCGACCTTTTTCTTCCGGAGTTTTCCATGGGTATCTTCTCGGCCATGAATACCGCGGTTTCGGGTATCGATGCGCAAAGCTTCGCGCTCGAGAACATCTCCGGAAATATCGCCAACTCGCAGACCATCGGCTACAAGCGCATCGATACCAGCTTCGTCGACCTGTTGCGCGACACGCCGCTATCCTCGGCGACGATCGCCGGCTCGGTGCTGGCGCGCTCGCAATCGACCAATACCGTGCAGGGCACGATCTCGAAATCGGCGATCAACACCAATATCGCGCTTGATGGGCCGGGCTATTTCGTGGTCGGGCCGGGCGCCGATATCGACACCAACGGCGTGGTGTCCTCGAGCGGCGATCTCTATACGCGGCGCGGCGATTTCACGCTCGACGCCAACGGCTATCTGGTCAACGGCGCCGGCTTCTACCTGAAGGGCACCACCGGCACCACGGCGACGAGCGGCATCGCCGCCGGCGCGATCTCGGGCGCGATCCACGTCTCGTCGGACCAGCTCGCCGCCAAGGCGACGACGACGATCGACTACCGCGCCAACCTGCCGTCCATCCCGGTTACCGCCGCCGGCGGCAACGGCCTGATGAACCCGGCCGATTTCACCACCGACCCGATCGCCAGCGGCACGGTGACCGGCGCCGATGTCGCGACTTTCGTCGCCGAGACGGTGCCGGGCGGCACGATGCCGGTCTATGCCGCCGACGGCACGGCGGCGACGCTCAACCTGCGCTGGGGCAAATTGTCGAACGGCACCTGGGCGGCTTTCGTGCAGACCGATTCCACCGCGACCGGCGCAGCGGTGAGCTGGCAGCGCGTCGGCGGCGATTTCACCTTCAACGGCAGCGGCCAGCTCACCTCGGCGAATACGATCAATATCCCGGCGATGACCATCGACGGCGTGGCGCTCGGGCCGATCAGCTTCTCGACCGGCACCAACGGCTTGACGCAGTACAACGATTCCTCGGGCCAGGTGAACGCCAACCTGACCTTGCAGGATGGCTATGCCTCGGGCCAGCTCCTGAAAGTGTCGATCAACGATGCCGGGCAGGTCGTCGGCAATTATTCCAACGGCAAGGTGCTGACGCTGGCGCAGATTTCCGTGGTGCAGTTCAACGGCGATGACGGATTGCAGCGTCTCGATGGCGGCGTCTATGCGCAGACGCTGGAATCCGGCCAGCCGCTCGTCGGCCTGGCTGGCAGCAAGCTGGTGACGAGTTCGGTCGAGACCTCCAACACCGATATCAGCTCCGAATTCTCGAAGATGATCGTCACGCAGCAGGCCTATTCCGCCAACACCAAGATCCTGTCGACCGCGCAGCAGATGCTGCAGGACGTGTTGAACATCGTGCGCTGAAGCGGCGCGCTGACGGAGTAAGGGCATGGGCCTTTCGAGCAGCCTGAATATCGCGGTGTCCGGCCTGGCCGCGAGCCAGGCGCAGATCGAGCTGGTGTCGCAGAATGTCGCCAATGCCAACAGCGTCGGCTACATCAAGCGCCAGATCACCACGACGGCGAGCTACTCGGGCAGCGTGCAGACCAGCGCGGTGACGCGCGCCTATGACCAGCTCGTGCAGCGCCAGTTGCGCACGGAGAATGCCGGCGCCGCCTATTCGAGCATCATGGCGCAATATGCCCAGCAGTTGAACGGCGTGTTCGGGCAGAGCGATGCCAATGTCTCGCTCGATGGCGCGTTCAACAACCTGACCAGCGCCTTGCAGGGGCTGTCGAGCGACCCATCCTCGTCGACGGCGCGCGCCGGCGTGTTGCAGAGCGCGCAGACGATGGCCGCCCGCCTCAACACGCTCTCGGCCAATGTGCAGGAATTGCGCACCAATGCCGAGCAGCAGATCGCCAGCGACGTTACGGTTGCCAATAACGCGCTGAAGGGGCTGGAGGATATCGCGCGCCAGCTCGGCACCACGGTCGGCGCGCCGGACGTGTCGCTGCTCGACCAGCGCGATAGCTATATCGACCAATTGTCCAAGCTCGGCGACATCAAGGTCAACGAGCAGCCGAACGGCCAGGTCACGGTCTATACCAATTCCGGCGTGACGCTGTTCGACGGCTCGAAGGGCGTGCGCTTCCAGTTCGACCAGCGCACCTCCGTCGGGCCGAACGCGCTCTATAATGCCGACGCTTCGAAGAGCGGCGTCGGCCAGTTGCTGATCGTCACGCCGTCGGGCGCCTCGATCGATGCCGGGCAGCAGAACGTGTTCCGCTCCGGCGAGTTCAAGGGCCTGCTCGACCTGCGCGACCAGGTGCTGCCGGAGGCCCAGACCCAGCTCGACGAGTTGGCGGCCGGGCTGTCGCGCGCCCTGTCCGATGCCTCGCCGGCCGCGACGCCGGTGACGGCCGGCGCGCAAAGCGGCTTCTCGATCGATCTTGCCGGCATCCAGCCCGGCAACATGACGAAGATCAGCTTCCAGCAGGGCGGCGTCACCAAAACCGTCTCGCTCGTCGCCGTCGACAATCCGTCGGTGCTGCCGCTGCCGGTCGGCGCCACCGGCAATCCGAACGATATCGTCATCGGCGTGTCCTTTGCCGGCGGCACGGCAGGCGCGCTCGCCGATATCCAGAGCGCGCTGAGTGCTGCCGGCACCAACCTCACGGTGTCGAACCCCTCCGGCAACGTGCTGCAGGTGCTCGATGACGGCTCGGGCACCAGCACCGTGGCGGGGGTGAGCGCCAACATCACCAACGGGCTGCTCTCAGGGGGAGGGGCGGAACTGCCGCTTTTCGTCGATAGCGCCACCGGCCAGCCCTATACCGGCTCGTTCGATGCCGGCAGCCAGCGCACCGGCTTTTCCAGCCGCATCACCATCAACCCGGCCGTGCTCGGCGATAGCGGCGCGCTGGTCAATTATACCGGCTCGACAGACGCGGGCGATGCGACCCGGCCCAACCTGCTGCTCGACCGGCTGACCGGCGCCACGCAGCAATTCTCCTATGAAGCCGGGCTGAGCGGCACCAACCAGCCCTATAGCGGCACGATCGGCGGCTTTCTCACCGGCATCATCGCCAGCCAGGGCGCCAACGCGGTGCAGGCGCAGAATCTCGATGCCGGCCAGCAGGTCGTGGTGAATTCGCTCCAGGCCAAGGTCGCCAGCACCTCGGGCGTCAGCATCGACGAGGAACTGTCCAACCTGATCAAGATGCAGAACGCCTATTCCGCCAATGCGCGCATCATCTCGGTGGTGCGGGACCTGTTCGACATGCTCGACCGGATCTGAGGAACAAGCGATGGAAATCAGCGCCTTCAAGGCCGGCTATTACGACATGGACCTGGCGCGCGACGCGCTCGGCACCACCAAGGCGCAACTCAACGACCTGACCAAGCAGCTCAATACCGGGCAGGTCTCGACGACCTATGGCGGGCTTGGCCAGGCGCGTGGCAGCGTGCTCGACCTGAATGCCAAGATCAGCGCCACCAGCGGCTATCTCGGCACGATTTCCAATGCGTCGAGCCGCATCAGCTTCCTGAACGCCGCCCTGACCCAGCTTGCCTCCAACGCCTCGAGCAGCGCGACGGAAACCGCCTATGGCTATACGTTCAGCGACGGCACCACCACGGCGCAGACCAGCGCCGCCAACTATCTGTCGCAGGCTGTCGACCTGCTGAACAGCGACATTGGCGGGCGCTACATCTTCTCCGGCCGCAGCACCGACACCAAGCCGGTGGCCGATTACGACACCATCATCAACGGCGACGCGACCCATGCCGGCGTCGCCACGCTGATTGCCGAGCGCAAGCAGGCCGATCTCGGCAGCGGCAGCGGCCGGCTGACGCTATCTGGCGCCGGCAATACCGTGACGGTTGCCGAGGAGGCCGGCCAGCCATTCGGCTTCAAGCTCGCCACGCCGGCCGAGAGCGGCCTGAGCAACGTCACGGTGAGCGGCCCGGCGGGCGGCGCGATCGGCGTCGACTTCACCGGCCAATCGAACGAAGGTGAGGTGCTGAGCCTGACGCTGTCGCTGCCCGACGGCACCACATCGAAGGTGACGCTGAAGGCGGTCGCGGCCGGCACGGCGCCGGGGCCGGGCGAGTTCGAGCTCGGCGCGACGGCGGCCGATACGGCGGGCAATTTCCAGACGGCGCTCGGCGATGCGCTCGGCACGGCCGCCAAGACCGATCTCGCCGCCGCCTCGGCGCTCAGGGCGTCGCAGGATTTCTTCGCCGGCTCGACCAGCAACCCGCCGGCCCGCATCGCGCCGCCTTACGCCAGCGCGACCGGCTTCCTGACGCCGGCGCAAGCCGCCGCCAGCACGGTGATCTGGTACAAGGGCGATGACGATAGCTCGGTTGCCGCGCGGGATACCTCGGCGCAGCGCGTCGATGCCTCGCAGGTCGTCGGCATCGGCGCGCGCGCCAACGAGGCGCCGATCCGCAACGCGCTGGCGCAATGGGCGGCGCTCGCCGCCGAGAGCTTCACGCCGGGCTCCGATACCGACACGGTGCGCTACCAGGCCCTGACGAGCCGGCTTCAGGCCGGGTTCGCCGGCGGGCCGGGCGTGCCCTCGATCCAGGACATCGCCAGCGAGATCAGCGTCGCCAATGTCGCGGTCACCGGCGCGAAGGACCGCAACACGCAGCGGCTGTCGATGTATCAGGGCAGCCTGAGCGACATGGTCAGCATCGACCCGGCGACGGTGCTGACGCAGATCCTGTCGCTCCAGACCCGGCTGCAGGCGAGCTACCAGATCACCTCGTCAATGGCGTCGCTGAGCCTCGCGAATTACATGCGCTAGGGCGGGCGACGTAATGCCATTCCCGCGCAGGCGGGAATCCAGGAGGCGTTTGCGCATCGGCTTCTGGATTCCCGCCTGCGCGGGAATGACAGCCAAGGGCGGTCAGCCGCGTCGCTTTTCCGGTCGGGATGGGCCGGTCAGGCCGGCCCATGACGGCGGAGGGATTTGCGCAAACCTTATCAAGCCGTCATCGGCGGACTTGATCCGCCGATCCCGATTGGAAAGGCTCCCGGCCGGGGTCATCCTTCACCCGGCCGATCCACTGAGGCGCGCCAGCAATTCCTTCTCGTAGTTAACCAATCGCTTCGCCACCTTGAGCGCCTTGTACAGGTCGCCGGCGAGAATCCGGCTGTTGACCTCGCTGATCAGGGGCAGCGAACTTGGCGCGGCCGTCATGAAATCGCGGATCAACTCGAAGTAGACCGTCGAATGCGTGTCGATGTCGTCGCTCAGATACATCAACTGTACCGCAAGGTAGATGCGCCGCGCCGGAGTATTGGCCGTTTCGGCCGTCAGTATATCCTTCTCGCGCAGGATCGGCGCATGGCCCTCGACGACGAAATGCGCCCTCTGGTTGCCATTCTTGAGCACCGCGTTGCCGATGACGATCTGCTCGCCGGGCTTCAGTTCAACTTTCAGGGCCATGTGCGCATCCATCGAGAATCAACGCCAAGCGTAACGGCAAACGGGTCGCTGAACGATAGGCGATTTCACGGAAACGCCCGGCGGCGGCCGATGCGTTGGCTCGAAATGCGGGCTTCCACTTAACCGGCGTGTAAGAACTGCGGCGTTAGAAAGGGAGCGTCGCCAAGAAGGCGTCAGTACCCAAGGAATGACAGAATGTCCGGCTCAGTTCTCCTCTCCTCGAACATCCGCTCGAACCTTCTCGCGCTGCAGAACACGGCGTCGATGCTCAATCAGGCGCAGGAGCGCCTGTCGACGGGCAAGAAGGTCAACAGCGCGCTCGATAACGCGTCCGCCTTCTTCACCTCGCAGTCGTTGTCGGATCGTTCGTCGAACCTGTCCTCGCTGCTCGACGGCATCACCAACGGCCTCAACACCATCAAGGCGGCGAACCAGGGCCTGACTACGGTCACCTCGCTGCTGAAATCTGCCAAGGCCGTGGCGCAGCAGGCGCTCTCGGGCAGCGGCGGCACCAGCAGCTACTCGGCGACCTCGGCCACGGCCCAGACCACCGGCACCGGCACCACGCCGCAGGCCAAGGCGCTCGCTTCCCTGTTGACCGCTGCCGGCAACGGCATCACCGCCGGCGACACGCTGACCTTCGCCAGTGTTGCCGGTGGCGTCACGAAGTCCTTCACCTTCACCACAACGGGCACCTCGACGGTGTCGGACCTGGTCGATGCGGTGAATGCCTCCGGTGTCGGCACCGCCAAGGTCAACGATAACGGCACGCTGTCCTTCACCTCGACGGGCAACCTGACCGTTACCTCCGACGACAACACCCAGACCTCGATCCTCGGCTTCACGGCCGTGGCCGGCGTGGTCTCGACCACGGCCGGTGCGGCGAGCACGGGCACGGACTACACCTCGCAGTTCAACGACCTGTTGACCAGCGTGGACGATACCGCGACCGACTCGAGCTATAACGGCATCAACCTGCTGCTCGGCGGCGCCAGCAACAAGCTGACCGTCAAGTTCGACGACACCTCGTCCTCGAAGATCGACGTCGACAGCCAGGACGTGACCACGACCGGTCTGTCGCTGACCAAGCCGACGACGCTCGATGCCAGCAACGCCCAGTCCTTCATCGACTCGATCGACGCGGCGCTGAAGACGATCCAGGGCATGCAGAGCACCTACGGCACCAAGCAGACCATCATGCAGGCGCGCGCCGACTTCACGAACAACATCGTGACGACGCTCAAGTCCGGCTCCGATGCTCTGGTGACCGCCGACACCAACGAGGAAGCGGCCAACGTGCTCGCCCTCCAGACGCGCCAGTCGCTGTCGCAGTCGGCCCTGTCGCTTGCCAACCAGGCGAACCAGGCCGTGCTTCAGCTCCTGCGCTGATCAAGGCAACACCACACAAGGAAACGGCGGCCCTCGGGCCGCCGTTTTCGTTTGTCCGGTTCGTCGGTGCCGGCGGATAACGCTTGATCGGGGCGAGGTTTTCGGAAGCGGGATCGGCGGATCAAGTCCACCGATGACGGCTGAAAGGTTGACGCTGTTTCCTCCACCGTCATGGGCCGGTTCATCCGGCCCATCCCGATCGGAAAAGCGGCGCCGCTCCCTGGGACGGGCTCAGGCGCGGCCGCGCAGGCCGGCGGCGATGTTCTGGTTGATGCCGATCAGCGCGGAGACCTTTTCCGGCGAGGCGTCGGCGCCGAGTTCAAGCGTGCGCTTGACGACGAAAACGCCGAGATTGACGATGTTCTCGCGCAGTTCCTTGGGGTGGGGACAGCCATCGACCATCATCGATTCCATGAAGACGGTCCAGATTTTCCGGTTGGTGAGCAGTTCTTTGGACAGGTCCTGCTTGCGTTCGTCCCAATTGGCGCAAATCTGGTGGAGCCTGGTGGCCGAATTGATCAAAGCCTGGGCTTCGACTTCGCGGGGCGCGGCGGTGACCGCCGCAGTCTTGTTGTAGGCGTTGCCGGCATATGACATCTGGTGGAGTGTTCCTTCAAGACCGAGGGGCTGTCGCGCCGGATTTCTTTCGGCCAAGCCGGCCAGCTTCGGGCCGCTCACGGGGGCAAAACCCCTGAGCGTAGTCGATCACACCTTGGTTAATGCGGGGTTACGGCGCGGTTTCAGGCGCGCGTGTCGCTGTGCCCGCCGCGATCGGCGGCCGCCTCTTCGCGCATCTGACGGAAGAACGCCTTGCGGCGCAGCACCTCCTGCTCGGGAAACTGGTTCAGGACGCGGCCGGTATCGCGCTCGACCGTGGTGCTGACGACAAGGCGGGTCGCGGCGTCGATCGAGTAGCGGCGCACCAGGTCGGAATCGCCAGGGAACGTGCCGGGCAGGGCGTGGCGCCGCATGAGCGTGGCATCGCTCTCGCGCGCCGGCGTCACGGCCTTCTCGCCCGGCAGATCGGTCGCGGCCGCCGGCGCCGCGCGCGCGGGCAGGCCGTCAGCGCGGACATGGTCGGCCATCGCCGCCGGAAAGGAACTCGGGATAGGGCCGCTGTTCATAGCCGATCTTCCGTATCGAAGCAGGCTTCTGCCTGATTACGGAAATCTGGTCCGGACCGTTGAATCCTTCATCAAGGGAAACAGTAAAATCATAGCGAAAATTCGATATTTCTCCAGAATCGCCCAAGGATTCGCCGAATCCGATCCTCAGAGTCAACGCTGCGTTAAGCGTTTCTTGATGCCCGTTACAGTGTCTTCGACACCGAGAGCGGCCGGCCATAGCCGGTATAGGCGCCAACGGCATGGCCGCGCGCACCGTAACCTTGCGGACTGGTGCTGCCGCCAATCTCGGCCGACAATTCGCGGATGATGCTTTCCGAGACGGTGCGCGCCGTGGTCAGCACGGCGGCATTGAGCGCCAGCATGTCCGAGAAGGCGCGGTGGCGCTGCTTGAGCAATTCGAGCCCCGGCGGCCGGAAGCGCCCCATGGCGATGGCATTGCTCTTCAGCGTGTCGATCAGCGCGGTGTAGTGCTTGCCGGCCGCGGCCTTGGCCTCGCCGAGCGCCAGCGCATCGGCGATGTGGCCCTCGCGCAGGTTGCGCGTCTCGCGATCGACGAGCGGTTGCAGGTGATCGAGCGCGTCGAGCGTGTTGGCGACGAGCGCCTCGGCATCGGCGGCGTTGGTGATGCGCGCCCGGATTTCCGGCGCCGGCTGTGCCGTGTTCATGACCTGGCCTCCTGCGTGCGGATGAGTTCGCGGTAGACTTGCGATGCGATGCCGATGCCGCCGGCGCGCACGACGGACGTCGAAATCTCATTGACGAGCATGCTGCGCCAGGCCTCGCCGCCAGTGCCGTTGACGCCCATCGGGCCTTCGCCGTCGGTGCCGGAGAACATGGCGCCGAGCAGGTTGTTGACCAGCACGCCCTCGAAATTCTGGGCGGCGGTGCGGGCGCGCGCCTGCAGGCTGCCGGGGGCGGCGAAGCTCGCCGCCGCATAGGCATTGGCGGCGTTGGCGCGCGTCAGGGCGGCGGTATCGCTCATCACATCACCTCGATATCGGCTTGCAGCGCGCCGGCGGCCTTGATCGCCTGCAGGATGGCGATCATGTCGCGCGGGCCGATGCCGAGCGCGTTGAGCCCGTCGACCAGTTCGCGCAGCGTGACGCTTTCCGAGACGATGCCGAGCTTCTTGCCTTCGCCGGCATCGACCTTGACGCCGGTGCGTGGCGTGACCACCGTGCTGCCGCGCGAGAACGGGGCGGGCTGGCTGACCTGGGGCTGCTCGGAAATCGTCACGGTGAGGTTGCCCTGCGCCACGGCGACGGTGGAGACGCGCACGTCGCGCCCCATGACGATGATGCCGGCGCGCTCGTCGATGACGACGCGGGCGCGCTGGTCGGGCTCGACGCGCAATTGCTCGACCTCGGTCAGCATCTTGACGATGTTGCCACGGTAATTGGCCGGGACATGCAGGGCGACGGTGGAAGGATCGGTCGGCTCGGCGGTATTGGCGCCCATATAATCGTTGATCGCGGCGGCGATGCGCTTGGCGGTGGTGAAATCCGGATTGCGCAGCGCGAGGCGGATATCCTGCAATTTGTTGATCTGGTAGTCGATTTCCTTCTCGATCAGGCCGCCATTGGCGATGCGCCCGACCGTCGGCACGCCGCGCGTGATCGAGGCGGCCTCGCCCTGCGCCTGGAAGCCGGAAATGGCGAGCGAGCCTTGCGCGACGGCATAGACCTCGCCATCGGCGCCGAGCAGCGGCGTGACGAGCAGCGTGCCGCCTTGCAGCGACTTGGCATCGCCGAGCGCCGAGACGGTGACATCGGTGCGCGTGCCCTGCGTCGCGAAGGCCGGCAGCTTGGCGGTGACCATCACGGCGGCGACGTTGACGGTGCGCAGGTTGCTGCCGCGCGTGTTGACGCCGAGCCGCTCCAGCATCGAGGTCAGCGACTGCTTGGTGAAGGGCGCGTTGTTGAGCGTGTCGCCGGTGCCGTTCAGGCCGACGACGAGCCCGTAGCCGACAAGCTGGTTCTCGCGCACGCCCTCGATCGCGGCGAGGTCCTTGATGCGCGACAGCGACGCCTGATCCGCGCGGGCGGCGGCAAAGCCCGGCGCCGGCAGCAGCAGGGCGGCGGCCAGCGTGCAGGACAGGGCAAGATGCAGTGAGGCTTTGAACATGGAGCGACCTTTGAATCCGCGACGCAGGCGAGTGCTTGCGAAGGGCGTGCCATCGGGCTCGTTCCGTCTATGGCCTTGAAAGGGCGTGGTTTTATTGTCATCGCCCGTGGTGATGCCGTGCACGGCGCCCGGCCAGCCCGGCAAAAATGACCGCGTGGTTTACACCTGCTTAACCATAATGGCGCAGTTTGCCGGGCAGGCCGGGCGATGCGAACCGGCCAAGGCGCGGCATGGGGCGGTGGCGATGCGCATCGAGACGAGACAGGTTTCCGGATCATCGGGCGGGCAGGCGGCGGGCCGGGCGCAAGGCGCCGGCGCGCGTTTCGTGCTGCCCGATGCCGGTGCCAGCGTGCGCGCCGGCGTCACGATGCAGGCCGGCGCGCTGGCGAGCCTCGACGCGATGCTGGCATTGCAGGGCGCGGACCAGGCGCATGAGCGCCGCAAGCGCGCCGCCAAACGCGGCCATAAGCTGCTGGATTCGCTTGATTCCTTGAAGATCTCGCTGCTGTCGGGCAAGGCCTCCGCCGCGACGCTGCGCAACCTTGCCGACGCGCTCAGGCACGACGATTCAGCCGGCGACGATCTTCGGCTCGACGCGATTATCGGCGAGATCGAACTGCGCGCGGCCGTCGAACTCGCCAAGCTCGACCAGAAAGAGAATTTGGCCGCCGGAATGGGCTAAAAGGCCGCTTTTCGCTCGAAAACGCGGCCAATTCGCCAGCTCTCGAAAATAATGCACAGGGATCACGCCCATTTGCGCAGCAAGAGGCGTTGTTTCGCGGCGCGCTCCTCGCTATAAGCCCGTTCTGTTCATGGCGTAGAGAGTCGCAAGATGTCGAAGCAAGCCATCATCGTCGGCGAGAGCTACCGTCCCACGGACGACGAGCCGTTCATGAACGAGCGACAGCGCGAATATTTCCGACGCAAGCTGATCGCGTGGAAGGACGACATCCTGCGCGAGGCGGTCGAGACCTTGAACACGCTACAAAGCGAAACCGACAACCATCCCGATATCGCCGATCGCGCCTCCTCGGAAACCGACCGCGCCATCGAATTGCGGGCGCGCGACCGCCAGCGCAAGCTGATCTCCAAGATCGACGCCGCCATCGCGCGCATCGACGAGGGCACCTACGGGTTCTGCGAGGAAACCGGCGAGCCGATCTCGCTGCGCCGGCTCGACGCCCGGCCGATCGCCACGCTCTCGATCGAGGCGCAGGAACGGCACGAGCGCCGCGAGCGCATCTACCGCGACGACTGAGGCGGCCGGCCCGCCTCCGGTCAGTGTTCGGGCATGATCATCCACGAGATGCCGAAGCGGTCGGCGACCATGCCGAAACGCGGCGAGAAGAACGTCTTGTCCTGCGGCATCTGCACCTGCCCGCCAGCGGCGAGCGCCGCGAAATAGCGATCCGCGGTGGCGATGTCCGGCGTCAGCAGGGCGAGCGAGATCCCCTTGAACTCAGGGTTGCCCTCCGCCATGCCGTCGGACGCCAGGATCTCGGTTTTGCCGACGCGGAAGGCCGCGTGCATGATCTTGTCGGCGGCCGGAGGCGGGCCGGGCGGGCCATCGCAGGCGCCGTCGACCGGGGCCGGCGCATCCTTGAAGCGCATCTTGGTGACGATCTCGGCGTCGAGCGCCGTCTTGTAGAAATCGAGGGCTTCCTCGCAACGGCCGTCGAAGAACAGGTAGGGCTGGATCTGCATGAGGCTGCTCCTTGCTTCGCGATGCCTGAGGCTCATCGCATATGGTGAAGACGGCCGCCTTATGGCGATCCCGACACAGCGCTCGCCATTTGGGCGGCAAAGATTTTCATCATGCGGTTAGAAAGCCGCCATAAAACGCGAAAGATTGACGCTGCTTGGTTGATCTTGCAGCGGATTCACGTTCAAGTTGCGACAGTGAAGCGTGCCGTCTGCGGACGGATGGAGTGATGCAGAAGGCAATGCCGGCTTTCCCCCATGCCTTCTCCGCGGAGGGGCCGCCGTGTCGCTGAGCTCAGGCCAGCCACGGTTGCCGTCGCTCGCGCTCGCCAAAAAACGCACCAAGGGCTCGTTCCGCCTCGTCGGGCTCGCGATCTTCATCGGCGTGGTGACCGGGCTGATGGTGGTGGCCGTGCAGGAACTCGTGCCGTTCCTGCAGCGCGCCTTCCTCGGCTTCGCGGCCGAGCGGCGCGTGGCGCTGCCCAACCACGCCTCGTGGCTGCGCATCTTCCTGTCGCTGGCGGTCGGCGGCGTGGCGATTACCTTCGTCTATCGCTGGCTGATGCATTTCGCCAAGCGCGAGCCGATCGATGCGGTCGAGGCCAATGCGCTGTGGGGCGGCAACATGACGTGGCTCGATGCCGCGGCGGTCGTGATCCCGATCCTGATCTCGGTGTCGTGCGGGGCCTCCGTCGGCATCGAGGCGGCGGTGACGCAGCTTGGCGCGGTGCTGGCGAGCAAGCTCGCGGTGCGGCGCGGCCTGCTGCGCACCGATCGGCGGCTGATGGTGGGCGCCGGCGCGGCGGCGGCGATCGCGGCCGCCTATCGCGCGCCGATCGCCGGCGTGTTCTATGCGTTCGAACTGGTGCTGGGCAATTATTCCAAGCGCACGCTGGCGCCGATCGGCCTCGCCGCCATCGCTGCGACCATGACGATCTGGGCGTTCGAGGGGCCGCAGAAATCCTTCAGCCTGTTCGAGAATGCCCATGTCGGCTGGACGGATTATCCGCTGGCGGTGGTGCTCGGCTTCCTGTCGGCCTTCACCGGCGTGGCGGTGATGCTGCTGGCGACCTCGTTCGAGCGCCGCCTGAAGGCGTGGATCAAGGACGAATCGCTGCGCCGTGTCGCGGTGAGCGGACTGTTGACGGTGCTGGCGACGCGCTTTCCGGCGGTGCTGGGCAGCGGCCATGCCGCGGTCGAGAGCGCTGCCAATGGCGGCATTTCCAAGGGCGAGGCGCTCGGCCTGCTCGGCGCCAAGGTGGTTGCCTCCGCCGGCAGCCTCGGCAGCGGCTTTCGCGGTGGCCTGTTCAGCGCCTCGCTGCTGCTCGGCGCGCTGCTTGGCCAGACCGTCGCCTGGGGCCTCGGCGCGATCCCCGGCCTGCCGGAAGTCCAGCCCGGCCTGTGCGCGCTGATCGGCATGGCGGCGGTCGGCGCGGCGGTGATCGGGGCGCCGCTGACCATGATCTTCCTCGCCATCGAGACCACGGGCGATTTCGATGCCGGCGTCGTGGTGGCGATCGGCGCCATGACCGCCAGTTTCCTGACCGACCGGCTGTTCGGCTACTCCTTCGCGACATGGCGTTTCCAGCAGCGTGGCCTGGCGCTCGAGGGCGGCCAGGACGTGGCGCGCCTCGCCTCGACGCCGATCACCGACCTGATCCGGCCGCCGAAGCGCACGGTGCCGGCCAATGCCTCGCTCGGCGCGGTGATGCGCGCGATCTCGTTTGCCGGCGCGCGCGGCACGGCGGTGATCACGCAGGATGGCGAGTATCTCGGGCTGGTCGATCCGGCGCTGGTCGAGGCATTCGACCAGGAGGAGGGGCCGCTGCCGGTGGTCGCCGCCGAACTGGTCCAGACCGAGCCCGGCCGGGTGACGCCGAGTTCGACGCTGGCCGAGGTGATCGACCTGTTGCGCAGCAGTGACAAGGCGACGCTCTCGGTGCTAGATCCGAAGGATTCGCGCAAGCTGATCGGCTGCATCCGCGGGCGCGATGCGTTTGCGCTTGCCTCGTCGCTGGTCGAGGAGCAGCGTCGCGACGATCTCGGCGTGCCGTCGTAGGGGCTGGCTGAAATTGGTTGAGGGGCTCTCCCTACTCTCCCTCATGCTGAGCTTGTCGAAGCATGGTCCAGTGCCCTCTGAAACATCCTTCGACAAGCTCAGGATGAGGCCGCGTTTATCGAGAGATGGAATTTCCAGGTTTCTAATTTGCTTCTTCAGGGGAGGTAACAATGGCCGAGGCCCGGGTTTTCGTTCTCGTGCATGGCGCCTGGCATGGCGGCTGGTGCTGGCGGCATACGGCTGCCATGCTGCGCGCCGCCGGCCACCGGGTGTTCACGCCGACCCAGACCGGGCTCGGCGAGCGCCGCCATCTGATGAACAAGGCGATCACGATCGACCTTTTCGTCAGCGATATCGCCGAGGTGCTGGTGGCGGAGGAGCTTCACGACGTCGTGCTGGTCGGGCACTCGTTCGGCGGGCTGGCGATCAGCGGCGTCGCGGACCGCATGCCGGAGCGCCTTCGCCACCTCATCTATCTCGATGCGCTCGTCGTCGAGGGCGGCAGCAGCGCATTCGACCGGCTGCCGCCGGATGTGGTGGCGGGGCGCTTGCAGGCGGCGCAGGATTCAAGCGGCGGGCTCAGCCTGCCGGTGCCGCCGCCCGAAGCCTTCGGCGTGACGGGCGAGCCGGAAAGCGCCTGGCTCAGGCGGCGCTGCACGCCGCATCCGCTCGGCAGCTACACGACGCCGCTCACGTTGAAGCATCCGCTCGGCAACGGCGTGCCGTGTAGCTATGTCGCCTGCACCACGCCGGTCTATCCGGCGCTCGACGATGTCAAGGCTTGGCTGCGCGACAAGCCGGGCTGGACCTGGCGCACGCTTGCGGCCAGCCACGACGCCATGGTGACGGCGCCGGCCGCGCTCGCCGGCCTGCTGATCGAGATCGCGGGCTGAAATTTGCCGATCGCACACCAATCGCGGCGATTTTAATCACTTTCTAAGTTAATTGACGCAACGTTCGCGACAGGCTTTGCGGGGTTTGGGAGGAACGGGCAAGCGGTGATGCCGCCGGCCCGGCCGTGCTCCGTCATATTGTTGTGGAGCATCGCTAATGCTGTCTCGTTTTTCCATTCGCAAGCGTATCTGGCTGTTGATCATCGCGCCGGCCATCGGCTTCATCGCGGCGGGCGCCGCCGCCTGGTACAGCAGCCAGCAGGTCGAGCAGGCCGTCGTCGTGCTGCGCACCAACGAAGCGAATGTCAGCGTCGCCAATGATCTCGCCCTGTCTCTCGAGCGCATGCGGCGCGCGCAGCGCGACTTCCGCATCACGCCGGACAAGAAATTCGCCGCGAGCTTCAAGGAGCAGATCAACGAGGGCCAGATGCTGCTCGGCGGTATGCTCGACGCACCGATGAGCCTGACCGAGGCGATGAAGACGACCGAGGCGATCTTCACCAAGCTGGTCGCGAGCCAGGGCGCCATCGGCCTGAAGGGCGAGGAGGGGCTGAGCACTGCCGTGCGCGATTCCGCTTCCGATATCGACGTGGCGCTTGAGGCCCTGCCGACCATGGGCTCGGGCGACGGCGGCGTCGGTGACGTGCGCAAGGCATTCAAGGCGCTGGTCGATTATACGCGCGATGTCGAGCATTTCGGCGACTGGGACAAGATGACCTTCCTGTCGAACCTCCGCACCAGGTTCGACGGCGCACTGCAGATGATCGTCACCTCGCCGGCCGAGAAGAAGAAGGTCGAAGAGCAAGTCAAGGCCTATCTCGATACTTTCGACAAACTCGCCGAGCAGTCGCGCAACCTCATCGCGGAATCGGCCCAGCTCGACAAGGCGATCAATGGGGCGAGCAAGACGGCGGGGCAACTCGCCCGCCGCGCCATCTCGGCCCAGACCGCCGCCGGCAACGAATTGCGCCAGGCGATGGACCGCATGGGCACGATGCTCGGCCTGGCGATCGGGCTGGCGCTGCTGGCGAGCGGCCTGCTGGCGATGCTGATCGGCCGCAGCATCTCGCGCCCGATCAGCGCCCTGACCGGCGTGATGGGCGCTCTCGCGCAGGGCGACAAGACGGTCGCGGTGCCGGCCGGCCAGCGCCATGAGATCGGCGCGATGGCGGCGGCCGTGCAGGCGTTCAAGGACGCGGCGATCGAGAAGGAGCAGATCGAGGCCGCCGCCGCCGCCGACCGCGCCCAGGCCGAGAGCGAGCGCAGCCAGAACGAGGAGGAGCGCCGCCGCAACGAGGGCCACCGCGCCCGCGCCACGGCCGAGCAGCAGGGCGTCGTCGCCGAACTGGCGGCCGGGCTCGACCACCTGTCGCAGGGCGACCTGACCTACCGTATCGAGCAGGCTTTCGCGCCCGAGTACCAGAAGCTGAAGGATGATTTCAACGCCGCCATGGCGGAGTTGCAGCAGACGATGAGCGTGATCGCCATCACGGTCGGCGGCATCCGCTCCGGCGTCAGCGAGATCACGCAGGCCTCCGACGACCTGTCGCAGCGCACCGAGCAGCAGGCGGCGGCGCTCGAGGAAACCGCGGCCACGATCGAGGAAATCTCGGCGACGGTGCGCAGCACCGCCGATGGCGCGCGCCAGGCGAGCCAGGCGGTCTCGAGTGCCAAGAACGATGCCAGCCGCTCGGAAGAGGTGGTGCGCGACACGGTTGCCGCCATGGCAGGCATCGAGAAGTCGGCAGGCGAAATCGCCCAGATCATCGGCGTGATCGACAACATCTCGTTCCAGACCAACCTGCTGGCGCTCAACGCTTCCGTCGAGGCGGCGCGCGCGGGCGAGGCCGGCAAGGGCTTCGCGGTGGTGGCGTCCGAGGTCCGCACCCTTGCCCAGCGCTCGGCGCAGGCGGCCAAGGAAATCAAGGACCTGATCGGGGCCTCGAAGGACGACGTCACGCATGGCGTCAACCTGGTCAACCAGGCCGGCAAGGCGTTGCAGGTCATCGCGCAGCAGGTGGTGCAGATCGACGGCATCGTCACCCAGATCGCCCATTCCGCCGAGGAGGAGGCCGCCGGCGTGCAGCAGGTCAACAGCGCCATGAACGACATGGACCAGTTCACGCAGCAGAACGCCGCCATGGTCGAGCAGGCCACCGCCGCGACGCATGCCCTGTCGCACGAGGCGGCCCGCCTCGCCGAGATGGTCGCGCGCTTCCGCACCGAGACGGATGACTGGGGCAGTGATGCCGACGCCGCCGAGGAACAGGCCGCCTGATCGGCGCGCGGCTGGCCTTGGGTCGGGACGCAGTTGAAACGGCGGGCCTGTCCCGCCGTTTTTCGTTTGGTGCCGCGACGCCTGCCATGGGTGCCGGGTCAGGCCCGGCACAAGACGCCCGAGGAAGAAGCATAAAACCTTTCAGCCGTCATCGGCCGGCTTGACCGGCCGATCCCGCTTCGGAAAACCGCACAGCGCTTCGTGTCATTCCCGGCGGCCGAAGGCCGATCGAGAATCCGGGAGCCGCTTGCGCCAGCGGTTCCGGATTCCCGCCTGCGCGGGAATGACACGGGGGTGCTTCCGGCAAAAACTGCCGGGACGGAATTGCCGATCATGGTTGATGAAGCCTTGCCGCGGCAGATCTTGAAAATCTAATTCATTGAAATCGCTAAAATAATCCAATTAACCATGTTTGGCATGGTCCCTGCGAGCCTGTTGTCGCGGATGCCCCGCTGGGGAGCGTGAGCGGCATCCGCGGAAACAAGGGGAGCGTGATGAACAACGCGCTACTCGTGGGCCTGTCGCGCCAGGTGGCGCTTGCCCGCGAACTCGACGTGGTGGCGAATAACGTCGCCAACGTGAACACCAACGGCTTCAAGCGCCGTGCGACCGAGTTCCAGGAATTCGTCAGTCCGACGGCGAAGGCGGAGCTGTTCGCGCGCCCGGACCAGCCGGTGTCCTTCGTGTGGGATCGCGGCACCAACCTGCAATATACGCAAGGGGCCATCGAGACGACGGGCAACCCGCTCGATGTCGCCATCAACGGCGATGCGCTGTTCGTGGTGCGCCAGGGCGGCGCCGAGCGCTACACCCGCAACGGTTCGCTGAGCCTGAACGGCAAGGGCGAACTGGTCAACAGCGACGGCTATCCGATCATGAGCGACCAGGGGCCGCTCACCTTCACCGACCAGGACAGCGATATCCGCGTCATGCCCGACGGCACCGTGACCTCGTTCCAGGCCGGGCAGTTCCAGACCAAGGGCAAGCTCAGGCTCGTCTCGGTCGCCAATCCGCAGGACCTGCGCAACGAGGGCCGCAACCTGTTCTCGAGCGCCGCTCCGGTCAGCCCGGCGAAGACCGACACCAACCGGCTCGCGGTCGGCGCGGTCGAGCGCTCCAACGTCAAATCCGTCACCGAGATGACCCGGCTGATCGAGATCAACCGCTCCTATCAGGCCGTCGCCACCATGATGGCGAACATGGACGCGTTGCGCGGCACGGCGATCAGCCGTCTCGCCGACACGCAGTCGTAAGGAAACCGCCATGCAAGCGCTCCACACCGCCGCCACCGGCATGTTCGCCCAGGAAATGAACGTCGAGGTCATTTCCAACAACGTCGCCAACATGCGCACGACCGGGTTCAAGCGGCAGTATATCCAGTTCCAGGATCTGCTTTACGAGCAGATCGTGCGGCCGGGCACGACCTCGTCGGACCAGAACACCAGCGTGCCCTCGGGCGTCTATATCGGCTCGGGCGTGAAGACGGTGGCGACGCCGCGCATCACCACGCAAGGCTCGCTGTCGCCGACCAAGAACCCGTACGATCTCGCGGTGAACGGCGAGGGCTATTTCCGCGTCACCATGCCGGACGGCACATTGGCCTATACGCGCGACGGCTCGTTCAGCCTCGATGGCAACGGCCGGCTCGTCAACCAGAGCGGCTATCTCGTCGATCCGGCGATCACCGTGCCGCAGAACGCCACCAGCGTGGCGGTGAGCCCACAGGGGCTGGTGACGGCGACGCTGCCCGGCCAGACCGCGCCGCAGCAGCTCGGCCAGCTCACGCTGTCGCGCTTCGTCAACAAGGCCGGGCTGCAATCGGTCGGCGACAATTTCTTCCTGCCGACGGAGGCCTCGGGCCAGCCGATCGACGCCGTGCCGGCGAGCGAGGGTTTCGGCACGTTGCAGCAGGGCTATGTCGAGGAATCCAACGTCAACTCGGTGACCGAGATCACCTCGCTGGTCGCGGCGCAGCGCGCCTATGAGCTCAACGCCAAGGTGATCGCCGCCGCCGACCAGATGCTCAGTTCCGCCAACAACCTGTTCAGAAGCTGAGCGGCCCGATGTCGAAATCCCTTCTCCTCGCCGGTCTTTTGGCTGCCGGCCTCGTCGCCGCCGCGACCCCATGCGCTGCCGCCGAACCGCTGCTGCTGCGGCCCGATATCACCGTGGACGGCAATTTCGTGCAGCTTGGCGACCTTATCGCCAATGCGGGCGCGGCCGGCGCCGTCGCGGTGTTCCGGGCGCCCGATCTCGGCGCGACCGGCACGATCCAGGTCGCCCGCGTGCTGGAGGCGGCCAGCGAGCACGCGCTCGGGCCGGTCGAGACCAGCGGCTTCACCACCGTGGTGGTGCGGCGCGCCGGCCGGCTCGTCGCAGCCGAGGAAATCCGCCATGCGGTCCGCGAGGCGCTGCTTGCGCGCCAGCTCATCACGCCGGATGCGCGGCTCACCTTCGATGCGAGCCTCAGGCCGTTCGCGGTGGAATCGATCGCGCAATCGGCGGCGGTTGCCCGTGACGTGGCGCTCGATCCGCGCAGCGGCCGGTTCGAGGCGCATATCAGGGTTCCCGGCAGCGCCATCGCCGACCGGCTCGACCTGCGCGTCGGCGGCTCGGCCGGCGAGAGCGCGAGCATCCCGGTGCTCGCCCATGCCATGAGCCGTGGCGACATCATCAGGGCCGGCGATATCGTCACCGCGAAACGCCATCGCGCCGAGTTGGCCGGCGATACGGTGCTCGATGTCAACCGGCTGATCGGCATGGCCTTGCGCAGCCCGGCCAGGCGCGGCGAGTTCTTGCGCGACGGCGACCTCGCCAAGCCGCAACTCGTCGAGCGCGGCAACCTGATCACGCTCTCCTACGAGGGCCGCGGCATCACGCTGACCGTCAAGGGCAAGGCGATGGCGAACGGCACGCTCGGCGAGGTCGTGGCCGTGCAGAACCTGACGTCGAAACGCATTGTCGAGGGCCGGGTGAGCGGGGCGGGGCGCGTCAGTGTGCAGCCGATGCCGGCGCCGATCACCACCGCCAGCGCGCGCCAATTGTGATGCGGGAAAGAGACAACACCATGCCGACGCTTCACCTTCTCGTCCGCCTTGCCGGCCTTGGCGCGCTGTGCGCCGGGCTTGGCGCCTGCGGTGCCATGGATCGCCTCAACAATATCGGCAAGCCGCCGGAATTGTCGGCGATCAGCAACCCGACGACGCAGCCCGGCTACAAGCCGGTATCGATGCCGATGCCGCCGCCGGCCTTGCTGCATACCGAGGGCAACTCGCTGTGGCGGCGCGGTTCGCGCGCCTTCTTCAAGGATCAGCGCGCCTCACAGATCGGCGATCTGCTGACGGTGCGCGTGCGCATCACCGACAACGCCAACATCTCGAACCAGACCGAGCGCACGCGCACCAACAAGGAGAATATGGGCGCGAGCAATTTCTTCGGCCTCGAAAGCCGGCTGGTGAAGGTGCTGCCCAAGGGCGCCGATGCCGCGTCGCTGGTCGATCTCGGCTCGACATCGGATTCCAAGGGCGCCGGCACGGTGACGCGCTCGGAGAGCCTGACCACCGATATCGCCGCCGTGGTGACGCAGGTGCTGCCGAACGGCAACCTCGTCATCGAGGGCAAGCAGGAGGTGCGGGTCAATTTCGAGATTCGCGAGCTGATCGTCGCCGGCGTGGTGCGGCCGGAGGATATCGAGGCCGGCAACCAGATCGACTCGACCAAGATCGCCCAGGCGCGCATCGCCTATGGCGGGCGCGGGCAGATTTCGGATGTGCAGCAGCCGCGCTACGGCCAGCAGGCGATGGATATCCTGCTGCCGTTCTGAAAGATGCCGCGGAGGTTCAACCCACGACCTCATGTTGAGCCTGTCGAAACATGCTGAGTCCGGCGCCTGGCTGGATCATCCTTCGACAGGCTCAGGATGAGGGCTGAGACAGGCATCGGATTATTCGGTGCCCTTTCGCTCCCACGGCTGCCGCCCGCTCCCCTTATGAGGCGGCATCCGGTGCCTGCGTCCCCTCGCAGGCATGCGGCACCTTCCGTCTCCCCCGGAAGGTGCCGCCTTCGTTTAGGCTTCGTAGGGTGGGCATGCCCATGCCCACGCAGGCTCGCTCACCGCAGCGGGATCGGCGGATCAAGTCCACCGATGACGGCTTGATAAGATTTGGCGCTATTCTCCTCCGCCGTCATGGGCCGGCTCGACCGGCCCATCTCGATCGGAAAGGCGCGCCGTTTCCCTGGGTCCCGGCTCAAGGCCGGGACAAAATCGTTGCGGAAACAATCGGTCTTGTGCCGGGCTTGACCCGGCACCCAGTGACATCGCCGAGGCGCGTCGGCGCTCACATGATGCCGGTCTTGTCGAAGATGTCCTGCGTCGAACCGCCCTTGAGGATCATGTCGCGCACGGCGTCCTCGCCCGCGACCTTCTTCAGCGCCTCGGCGATGATGTCGCCGACATGGGCCTTGGGCACGATGACGACGCCGTCGATATCGCCGACGATGAGGTCGCCCGGATCGACGCGAGCGCCGTTGCCGAACTCGATGCTGCACCGGAAATCGATGACGCGGCCGCGCAACTGCTGATCCTGCGCGTAGGAGCCGTGCGAGAAAACCGGGAACTTCAGGTTGAGGATTTCGCGCGTGTCGCGGTGATAGCCGTCGAGGATGGCGCCCTGCGCGCCGAGGCTGTGCGCGCGCTGGCTCATCAGGCCGCCCCAGAGCGCGAAGTTCGGCGTGCAGCCGGTGGTGATGTAGATATCGCCCGGCTGCAGCGCGTCGAGCGCCCGGAACATCAGGCCGAACGGCTCGCTCTTGCCGCTATGGCCGATCTGGGTCCCGGTGCTGTTGGCCTCGAGCACCGGCATGGCGCGCCCGACCAGGATCTGGTCCGGGAACAGCGCGCGGATATTGGGTGGCAGGAACTGGTGCGTCAGGCCGGCAACGTCGAGCACGTCGCCGATCACGGCGGTGT
Source organism: uncultured Alphaproteobacteria bacterium (assembly GCA_937988775.1). Taxonomy (GTDB): domain Bacteria; phylum Pseudomonadota; class Alphaproteobacteria; order Rhizobiales; family Beijerinckiaceae; genus CALKHP01. The sequence continues at coordinate 76,635 of CALKHP010000048.1, read as the reverse complement.
ACAGGTTGTCGCGGACCGTCTTGAAAAGCTCTTTATCGGCGCTCATCGGGGTTCTCCTCGGGGTTTGATGGTGGGGCTGGTGGCTTGGTTGGTGGCGCGGCGCCGGTTCACGGCGGCGATCGCGTCGGTGAAATGCGCCTGCATGGCGGCGCCGGCGGCATGCGCATCGCCGCGGCGCACGGCCTCGAAAATGCGCGCGTGCAATGCCTGGACATGGCGCAATTCGGCCGCGTCGCGGCGGCTGCCATGGCCGATCGCCATGGAATCCCGGAAGGCGCCATGGCAGCCATTGACCAGGAAGACATAGAAGGCGTTGCCGGTCGCTTCCGCCAGCAGGCCGTGAAAGCGGAAGTCGAGATCGGCATAGGCGTCGAGATCGTGCAGGGTCGCGGCCATGTCGGCGAGGATCGCCGCCAGCTGTTCGAGCGTCGCCGCCGAGCGTCGCGCGGCGGCAAGCGCCGCCATGGCGATCTCGATGCCGCTGCGCGCCTCGAGAATGTCGGCGGTGCCGACCTGTCCGGTGAGCAGCGCATCGCCGACGATCTCGTGCAGCACGTCCGGCTTCAGATGGGAGACGCGTGGGCGCTTGCCGACGCCGACATCGATCAGGCCAAGCGCGGACAGGCGGCGCGAGGCCTCGCGCACCGTGGTGCGGCTGATGCCGAGATGGCGCGACAGGTCGATTTCGCTCGGAAGCTCGTCGCCCGGCCCGAGGCCGTGGCGCGAAATATGGCGCCGCATATGCACGACGACATCGTCGATTGCCGTGTGCCTGCGTTCGTCGGTCATGGTGTTTCGCCCGTGCCGGTTGCCTTGAGGGAGCTTGCGCGTCACCTGTCGGACAGGTTTCCCCTTCATGCCAGCCGCGCGCTGCCGCGTCAACCTGTCCGACAGGTTGGCGTGCCTGATCGGCGGCCCGGCAAAATCTGCCGGGTGGCGGGCGGATTTCAACGTTTCGTTAACTATAGTCACGCCAGTGTCGTGGCACGGCCGCCCGCGACTTGCGCGCGGCGGAACTCCTCGCGGGCGGGGCCATGGCCAGGAAGAAAGCAAAGGCCGAAGAGGCCGACACCGAAGGCACCGGGGGTGCGGAAGCCGGCGCAGATGCCGGCGCCGGCGCCGCTGGCCGCAAGAAGAAGCTGATCGTGATCGGCGCCGCGCTCGCCGTGCTGCTCGCCGGCGGCGGCGGCTGGTGGCTGTTCCTGAAGCCGAAGCCCGAGTTGATCGCGGCGCAGGCGGCGGTGCCGAAGCCGTCCTCGTTCGTCGACCTGCCTGAAATGACCATCAACCTGTCGACGCAGCCGCAGGAGCGCCAGCAATTCCTCAAGGTCAAGATCGCGCTTGAAGTCGCCGACGCCAAGATCGGCGACGAGATCAAGCCGGTGATGCCGCGCGTGCTCGACACGTTCCAGGTCTATCTGCGCGAGATGCGCGCCACCGATCTCGACGGTTCGGCCGCGATGTACCGGCTCAAGGAGGAACTGATGCGCCGCGTCAACGTGGCGATCTACCCCGCCAAGATCGAGGCCGTGCTGTTCAAGGAAGTGCTGGTCCAGTGATGCCGGGGAGGGGGCCATGGCCGACAGCGATCTGACGGAAGACGACCTCAGCGGCGCCTGGGAGCAGGCGCTTGCCGAATCCGGCGCCAAGCCCGCTTCCGCCGCGTCCGGCGAGGCGGCCGAGGAAGAGCGCCGCAACGCGCAGCTTGCCGCCGATGCCTCGGCCGATCGCTCGTTGCAGCAGGACGAGATCGACCAGCTGCTCGGCTTCTCGCTCGACGACAACGCCATCGCGGGCCAGACCGGCATCCGCGCGCTCGTCGATTCCACGCTCGTCAGCTACGAGCGCCTGCCGATGCTCGAGATTATCTTCGACCGGCTGGTGCGGCTGCTGACGACGAGCCTGCGCAACTTCTTCTCCGACAATGTCGAGGTGTCGATCGCCAGCCTGCGCTCGGTGCGTTTCGGCGACTACCTGACCTCGATCCCGCTGCCGGCGGTGCTCGCCGTGTTCAAGGCGCAGCAATGGGATAATTTCGGGCTGGTGACGCTGAATTCCGACCTGATGTATGCCGTGATCGACGTGCTGCTCGGCGGCCGGCGCGGCCGGGGCAACGTGCGCGCCGAAGGCCGGCCGTATACGACGATCGAGATCAACCTGGTGCGGCGCATGGTCGATGTCGTGCTTGCCGATACCGAGCAGGCGTTCGCGCCGATCTCGCGCGTCGACCTGACCATCGACCGCATGGAGACCAACCCGCGTTTCGCCTCGATCTCGCGCCCGGCCAATGCCGCCATCCTGGTCAACCTGCGCGTCGAGATGGACGGGCGCGGCGGCAATGTCGAGATCCTCTTACCTTACGCGACGATCGAGCCGATCCGCGACCTGCTGCTGCAAAGCTTCATGGGCGAGAAATTCGGCCGCGACCCGATCTGGGAAGAGCATCTGGCGACCGAGATCTGGCAGACGAAGATGAATGTCGATGCGGTGCTCTACGATGCCAGGCTGCCGCTCAGGCAGATGCTGGCGCTGAGAGTCGGCGATACGCTGCTGTTCGACAACAAGCCCGACGCGATGGTCAAGCTGCGCTGCGGCGAGATGCTGCTCAGCGAGGGGCGTGTCGGGCGTATCGGCGATTATGTCGCCGTGCAGGTGCTGACGCCGCTACGGCGCTCGCGCACCACGATGAGCGTTTTCGAATCCAAACCCGGCACGCGCAAGGATATCTGAAGATGAGCCCGATCATGGCCATGATCATCGAAAGCCTGGTGACGGTGCTGCTCGCCGTCACCGTCGGCTACTGCATCGTGCTCGACCGCAAGCTGCAACGCCTGCGTGCCGATGAAGGCCAGATGCGCGCCACCGTGATCGATCTCGGCATGGCGACCGAGCGCGCCGAGCGCGCCATCGATTCCCTGCGCAAGACGCTGGCCGATTGCGACCAGTCGCTGGCCGAGCGGCTGCGCATCGCGGAGCGCACGACGCAGGACCTCGAAAGCCGCATCCGCACCGGCGACGAGGTGCTCGGCCGCATCGGCCGCATCGTCACCGCGGCGCGCCATGCCGAACACGCCGCCGAGGGTGTCGAAACCGCCTTCGCGCCGAAACTCTCCGATACGGTCGCGGCGGCGCAGGCGCTTGCCCAGCGCATCCGCCAGCGCACGGCAAGCGCGCCCAACTGATGCCGCTTGCGCCCAACGCCACCGGCCGGCGCCGGATCATGCTGCCAAAGGGGCGGATGCCGCCTTTGCGCGTGCTGCAGGTGGTGGTGGCGGCCGGCGTCGGCCTGCTGTTCCTCAAGACGATGGGGCTCGTCACGCATGGCGGCTATATTTTCGCCGGCAACCTGCCGGTGAGCCAGCCGGCGGCGCCGCAATTCGCGCGCGTCCTGTCGCATGTGCGCGGCCTGCCCGACGACGATGCCGCGATCATCACCGGCTCGACGAAAAAGGATGCGCCGAAAAACGCCGAGGCGCCGCAAAAAGCCGGGACGCCCGAGGTGAAGATGCCGACCGATTTCCGGCCGGCCATCGATCAGGCCCCGCCCGCGCCGGCCCCGGCCGAGATGCAGATCCTGCAACGGCTGCGCGAGCGCCGCGACAGCCTCGACAAGCGCAGCGAGCAACTCGAAATGCGCGAGAACCTGCTCAAGGCTGCGGAAAAGCGTATCGAGGGCCATATTGGCGGCACGGACGCCAAGGACGCCGCCAATGGCAAGCAGGCCGCCAATAACGGTTCGGACAAGGGCGGGCAGGCCGCGACCCTCGTGCCCGACCCCGCCGCCATGCAGGCCCAACGCATGAAGAGCCTCGTCACGATCTACGAGACGATGAAGCCGAAGGATGCCGCCCGCGTCTTCGACCGGCTCGATATCCGCGACCTCGTGCAGGTGGTCAACGCGATGAACCCGCGCAAGGTCTCGGATGTCATCGCCGCGATGTCGCCCGATGTGGCGCAGAAGCTGACCGTCGCGCTGATGAGCGGCCCCGGCGCCACGCCGGCCCCCGAGCAGCAGGCCGAGTTGCCGCCTGGCGAGTTGCCGCGCATCGACGCGCCGCCGCGATAGGGCGCAGCGGACGATCAGAAGGCATGCGGCGACGCTGCGGCTGGGTCCCGGCGCAAGGCCGGGACAAGATGCGGGGGTGTTCCTCAACCGTCTTGCCCCGGCCTTGAGCCGGGGTCCATGGAAACAAGGCGCCTTTCGCATCGGGATCGGCCGGTCAAGCCGTCCCATGACGGCGGAGAAGGCAGCGTAGACCTTTCAGCCGTCATCGGCCGGCTTGACCGGCCGATCCCGCTTCGGAAAGGCGCGAGCGCATGCCGGGCGCGGCCCCCAGCCATAAAGCAAGCGTTCACCATGTCTCTTGAGCCGGTATTAGGCATGGGCGGCTAGGCTGGTGCCAAATGGCCACATGCGGTGGCCGCTCAAGCCTGGTTGCCGCCCGTGTTGCGTTCCGCCATGTCCATGCCGATGCGGGCTCTCGCCCTGCTGCCACGCCGCGCGCGGGCCGGCCTCGTGGCGGCGGCGCTCGGCGTGCTGGCGATGGCGCCGCCGGCGGCGGCCGCGACGGTTTCCGGCACGGTGACCGGCGTGCAGGAGCAGGGCTACGGCCGCGCGGCGCTGGATTTCAAGGAGATCGTCCAGGCGCGCACGCGGCTCGCCAACGGCATCCTGGTGGTCGATTTCGACCGGCCGGTGACGCTCGACCTCTCGAAGCTCTCCGGGCAATTGTCGCGCTATATCTCGGTCGCCCGGCTCGATCCCGATGGCAAGGCGCTGCGCCTGGCGCTGACGGCGCAATATCGCGTCAACCTGCTGGCGGCCGGCGAAAAATTGTTTATCGACCTGCTGCCCGCCAGTTGGGCCGGCCTGCCGCCGGGCCTGCCGCCGGAGGTGGTGCAGGCGCTGGCGCTGCGTGCGCTCGCGGCCGAAGCGAAGCTGAAGCAGATCGCCGGCGTGCCGCAGGGCGAGCCGAAGCTGATCGCGGCGCGCGTCATCAAGACGCCGGCCTATACGCGCATCGTGTTTCCGGTCGCGGCAAGCGTGCCCGTCGAGCTGCGCCCGGAGGAGGGCGGCGCCAAGCTGGAATTTTCCGCGCCGCTGCGCTTCGAGCCGCGCACCATCAAGCCGGATTTGCCGGCGAGCCTGACCGCGATCACGGCCGAGGCCGAGGATGGGCGGCTCGTGGTGTCGCTGGCGACGGCGAAGGGCGTGACATTGCGCGGCGCGCGCGAGGATGACGGCTATATGCTCGACATCGTGCTGCCGCGCGTCACGGCGGCCAAACCTGAAGCCGCCAAGCCTGAAGCCGCCAAGCCTGAAATCGTGCCGGTGAAGGTGGCGCCGCCGTCACCCGCGCCACCTGCCAAGGCGGAAGCGGTGGCAGCGCCGGCGCCCGTGCTTTCCAACAGGATCGTGCAGCCGGCCTTCGAGCGTGTCGGCAACAGCCTGCGCGTGGCGTTTGCTTTCGACCGGCCGGTTCCGGCCGCCGCGTTCCAGCGCGCGAATACGGTGTGGCTGGTGTTCGAGGATCGCCAGGCGATCGCGCCGGGCGACCTGCCCGAGATGGCGCGGGCGGCGGTTTCGGCAATGACGTTCCAGCACGGCGCCGGCGTCTCGGTGCTGAAGCTGACCTTGCGCACGGCGGCGATCCTGACGCTGGCGCCGGCCGGCGACGGCTGGGTCGCGACGATCGGCGACGACCTTCTCGCCGGCGCGACGCCGATCGACCTCAGGCCGGGCTTCAACAGCGCCGGGCGCACGGCGCTGACCGCGCATCTTGCCAAGGCGGGCGCGGTGTTCTGGCTCGACGATCCGGACGCCGGCGACCGGCTCGCCGTGGTAACGGCGCTCGGCCCGGCCCGGGGCCTGCCGAAGAACCGCAGCTTCGTCGAAGTCGAGGCGCTGCGCACGGCGCATGGGCTGGTGTTCAAGCCGCTCGCCGACGACATCACCGTGAGCGCCGGGCTCGACGATGTCACGGTCGGGCGCGAGCAGGGGCTGGTGCTTTCGGCGGCCGAGGCCCAGCACGGCGCGGCCGATGAGCCGGCGCCGGAAAGCAATGTCGAGGCGGATGTCTGGAATGCCGACACCACCGGCAATATCCGCCTGCACGAGGCGGCGCTGCGCGAGGCGGCGGCCGATGCGCCCAAGGCCGAGCGCGCGCAGGCGCGGCTGCGGCTCGCCCGTTTCCTGCTTGCCAACCGCTTCTTCCCGGAGGCGGGCGCCGTGCTGAGCGTGCTCGCCAGCGACGATGAGATCGCCGGCTCGTCGAAGCCGGTGCTGATGGCGCAGCTGATGGCGGCGGTGCTGGGCGACCGGGCGCGCGAGGCCTATGCGCTGCTGGCGCGGCCGAAGCTCGCCGACGACCCGGAAGCGCAATTGTGGCGGGCGGCGCTCAAGGCGCGCGAACAGGCGTGGCCGGCCGCCCTGGTCGGGTTCCGCAAAGCGATGCCGATCCTGGACGGATACCCGGAAGGGCTCAACCTGTTGCTGCGGCCGCTGGTGATCGAGGCGGCGCTGGCCGGCGGCGACCCGGTTTTCGCGCGCGACCAGATCGTGCGTTACGAGAGCCTGCAGGGCGTCAGCCCGAATCTGGCGCTGGCCGCGCTGCAACGCGGCCGCGCGGCGGCGATGCTCGGCCGCGACGATGAGGCGCTGCGCCAATTCGAGATCGCTACGAAGGGCGATCGCGAGGTCGAGGCGCGCGCCCGGCTCGAGCGTGTGCTGTTCCAGCTGGAGCGCAACAAGATCGACCGCGAGGCGGCGATCGCCGAACTCGAGACCATCGGCGCGATCTGGCGCCGGGGCGATGTCGAGGTGCGGGCGCTGGCGGAACTCGGCAAGCTCTATGCCGCCACCGGGCGCTGGCGCGAGGCGTTCGGCGCGGCGCGGCGCGCGGTGCAGATCATGCCCGACCACCCGGCGGCGCGCGCGTTGCAGGATGCGATGGCCAAGACCTTCGCCGCGATGTTCATCGACGGCAAGGACAAGGGCCTGTCCAAGGTCGAGGCGCTCGGCCTGTATTACGATTTCAAGAATCTCACCCCGCCCGGCCGCGACGGCGACGAGATGATCCGGCATCTCGCCGACCGCCTCGCCGATCTCGACCTGCTCGACCAGGCGACCGGCCTGTTGCGCCATCAGGTCGACCACCGTCTGGAGGGCGTCGCCCGCTCGCGTGTCGCCGCCTCGCTGGCGGTGCTGTACCTGCGCAACCACAAGCCGTCCGAGGCGGTGGAGGTGCTGCGCGAGACGCGGCTCAACGGCCTGCCGAAGGAGCTTGCGCGCGGCCGCGCCATGCTCGAGGCGCGCGGCCTGTCCGAATTGTCGCTGACCGACGCGGCGTTCGAGATCGCCGCCGCGCAGGATGGCCCCGAGGCCGAGCAGCTGCGCGCCGACATCCTGTGGCGCGGCAAGCGCTGGCGCGCCGCCGGCGAGGCGCTGGAACTCAAGCTGCACGATCGCTGGCGCGAGGCGGCACCGCTCGGCGACGGCGCGCGCATGGACGTGCTGCGCGCGGCGGTGGCCTATGTGCTGGGCGACGACGCCATCGGGCTCGACCGGCTGCGCACCAAATATGCCGGGCTGATGGCCGACAGCGCCGATGCGCATACGTTCAGCCTGATCGCCGGCGAGGCCGCGACCCGGCCAAGCGATTTTCGCGAGGTGGCGCGCGCCGTCGTCTCCGCCGATACGCTCAAGGCGTTCCTCGACAGCTACCACAAACGCTTCCCAGCCGTGGTTCCGGCCGCCGCGACACAGCCGAAGGAACAGGCCATGCCGCCGAAACCGGCTGGCGGGAAAGCGGCGTAGGGGGGGCGGCCGGAATTATTCCCCTTCTCCCGCTTGCGGGAGAAGGTCCCGGCAGGGGGATGAGGGAGGAGGCGCTTCCCCCCTCATCCGGCACTTCGTGCCACCTTCTCCCGCAGGCGGGAGAAGGGAAGGGGTTACTCCCCGGTCCACTCCTGCGCGCCGGCGAGTTTCTGGCGCGCGGCGGCGACATCCTCGCCGCTGAGGCCGTTTTCCGCCGCGAAGGCGAGCGTCGTCGCATCATTCTCGCCGATGAAGTCGAGCACGGCGAGGGCGAAGCCCGGCTCGGCGGCGGCGGCGCGGATCGCCGCCGGATCGAGCCCGGTCAGGGTCAGGAAGCGCTGCAAACGCTCCTCGTCGGCGGCGATGAAGCCGAGGCCGGCGGCGGCGAGCGCCACAGGATCGACCGGAATTCGTTTATGAATCTTTGGTGAAAAAGGTCTCTCCACTTCGATAGCCTTTTGCGTTTCATCAATCTCTTGGCGCTATGGTCGTGAGCGGTGGCCAGAAGCGGCCGACGGGACGACCCAATAGGTATCGCAATGGCGAAAACCGTTCTCATTGTCGAGGACAACGAACTGAACATGAAGCTGTTCAATGATCTGCTGCGTGCGCATGGCTATGAAACCGTGCAGGCGCGCAACGGTCTGGACGGTATCGAACTCGCCCGCCAGCACAAGCCCGACCTGATCCTGATGGACATCCAGTTGCCCGAAGTGTCCGGCATCGACGTCACGCGCTGGCTGAAGGAAGATGAGGAATTGCGCGCCATTCCCGTGGTCGCGATCACGGCTTTCGCGATGAAGGGCGACGAGGAGCGCATTCGCGAGAGCGGCTGCGAAGCCTATCTCTCCAAGCCGATCTCCGTGTCGAAATTCCTCGACACCGTCCGAAATTATGCCGGTAGCTGAACCATGACCGCCCGCGTTCTCGTCGTCGATGACATCTTTGCCAACGTCAAGCTGCTCGAGACGCGGCTGACGGCCGAGTATTTCGAGGTGCTGACGGCCATGAACGGGCCGGACGCGCTGGCGCTGTGCGAACGCGGCGACATCGACATCGTGCTGCTCGACGTGATGATGCCGGGCATGGACGGGTTCGAGGTGTGCCGGCGCCTGAAGGCATCACCGACCACGGCCCATCTGCCGGTGATCATGGTGACGGCGCTCGACCAGCCATCCGACCGCCTGAAGGGGCTCGAGGCCGGCGCCGACGATTTCGTCACCAAGCCGATCCGCGAGGTGGCGCTGCTGACCCGCGTGCGCAGCCTGGTGCGCATCAAGATGATGACCGACGAGTTGCGCGCCCGCGCGCAGGCGACCTCGCGCACGCTCGGCATCCGCGACCCGTTCATCGAGGCGATCTCGGAGCCCGGCCAGAACGGTCGCGTGATGATCGTCGAGGATCGCGCCGCCGCGCTCGAGCGCATGCAGGGCGCGCTGTCGCAGCATCATACGGTCGAGACCGAGAGCGACCCGCAGGCGGCGCTGCTGCGCATTGCCGAGGGGAATTTCGACTGCGCCCTGATCAGCCTCGGCCTGAAGGATTTCGACGGGTTGCGCCTGTGCAGCCAGTTGCGCTCGATGGAGCGCACGCGACATCTGCCGCTGGTGGTGATCTCGGATGCCGACAGCGACGCCAAGGTGCTGCGCGGGCTCGATCTCGGCGTGAACGACTATCTGATGCGGCCGACCGACCGCAACGAACTGCTGGCGCGCGTGCGCACGCAGGTGAAGAACCGCCGGTATGCCGAGCGGCTGCGCGACAACCTGCAAGCCTCGATGGAACTCGCCATCACCGATCCGCTGACCGGCCTGCACAACCGGCGCTACATGCAGAGCCATCTCGCGGCGCTGATCGGCGAGCGCCAGGCGCGCGGCAAGGGCGTGACGCTGTGCATCCTCGACATCGACCATTTCAAGGCGGTGAACGACAGCTACGGCCACGACGCCGGCGACGAGGTGCTGCGCGAATTCGCCAATCGCCTGCGCAAGCATGTGCGCGGCGTCGACCTGCTCGCCCGATTCGGCGGCGAGGAGTTCGTGGTGGCGATGCCCGATACCGATTCCGTCGTGGCCTTCCATGCCGCCGAGCGCATCCGGCGCGCCATCGAGAATGACGGTTTCGCCATCCATAGCGGCACGCGCACGATCAACCTGACCTGCTCGATCGGCATGGCGGGGCTCGCGCCCGACGAAAGCGCCATCGACACCCTGCTCAAGCGTGCCGACGAGGCGCTGTACCAGGCCAAGCGGGCCGGGCGGAACAAGGTCGTCGCCAACGCGGCGTAGAGAGCGGCCCTGTTGTACGCGACCTCACCCTGAGCCTGTCGAAGGGTGTTCCAGTCCTGCGCTTGATTCTCCATGCTTCGACAAGCTCAGCATGAGGCGAGGGGGAGCGGGATCCCAATCGGGCTTCCTGGCTTCCCTGTCCGTAAACCCTGTCCGTCAACCACGCGTCTTTACCTTGCGGGAAAAGTAACCCGCCATTAACCACGCTGCGCCGTTGCAATCATTCGCTAACGCTGTAGGTTCCTTGCCTAGGCGAGGGCAGCAATGCTCTCGCGTACCCCCTGGATGCTCAGGTCCGCCGCATCTCCTGGGTCCCGAGGGGTTCGGCCGGTGCGGAAGTGGCAAGAGTGGCCTCCTCGTGTCACTTCCGCCCGGCCACCATCTTTCGAGATCACGCCAACGAAAAAGCCGCCCGGTCGGGGCGGCTTTTTCGTGATCGGAGACCGCAAGGGCCGCTGGCGCGGCCCGGCGATCACAGGGCGGCCATGATCACTTGATCTTGGCTTCCTTGTACTCGACGTGCTTGCGCGCGACGGGGTCGTATTTCTTGATCGAGAATTTCTCGGTCATCGTGCGCGCGTTCTTCTTGGCCACGTAGAAATGGCCGGTATCGGCGGACGAGACGAGCCTGATCTTGATGGTGGCGGCCTTGGCCATGGCGGATCGATCCTGACTAGCAAAGCCGGCGACATGAGCCGACTCGAACGAAAACGAAGGGCGGCCCGGAAGGTCCACCCGAAGGCCGGCAACCTACTCAGGAATGGCGCGATGTCAAGATGCGCCATAGCGCAAGGCCGGCGTAACCCGCCAATAACGCGCTGAGTCCGGCGGCGAGCCCCGATGTGCCGAAGGCATCCATGCTGACGCCGATGAAGGGTGGCCCGAGAATCAGCCCGGCGCTGTACAGCATGACGAAGGCGGCGTTGGCGCTGGCGAGGTCGCGCCCGGTATAGCGCTGGCCAAGATGGGCGAGGCCGACGGTATAGAGCCCGCCGACCAGGCCGCCGAAGATCAGCAGCCCGACCCGGAACGGCACGGGATCGCCGGCGACAAGCGGCATCACGGCGGCGCCGAGCGCGCCGGACGTGCCGCAGGCGAGCAGCACGAGGCGCTTGTCGATGCGGTCGGAGAGCCAGCCGACGGGGATCTGGAACAGCACGTTGCCGAGCGCCAGGATGCTGACCAGTTGCGCCGCGCTCGCTTCATCCAGCCCGGTACGCGTGCCGTAGACCGGCAGCAGCGAGAAGGCGCCGGTCTCGACCGCGCCGAACACCAGCGCGGCGATGGTGGCGGTCGGCGCCAGCCGCACGAACGAGAACACGTTGTGGCCCTTGCCGCCGTCGCCGGCGAATTCCGGCACCTTGCCGCGCCCGAGGCCGAGCGGCAGCAGGGCAAGCCCGAACAGGGCGGCCGAGAGCACATAGGGCGTCCAGCCGAGCGTGCCGACCACGGAGAGCAGCGCCGGGCCGGCGGCGAAGCCGAGCGCCAGCACGGTGGCATAGATGCCCATCACCATGCCGCGCTGCGAGGGCGCGGCGGTGGCGTTGATCCAGTATTCCGACAGCACGAACAGCACGCCGAGGCTGGCGCCGAGCAGAAAGCGCAGCGGGAACCAGAACGGGAAGGCGAGCAGCGGGAACAGCAGCGTGGTGACGAGGCCGAGCAGGATGGCGGCGCAGAGCAGGCGCCTGACGCCGATCGCGGCCGCCAGCGCCGGCACGAACGGCACCACGGCGAGGTTGGCGACGCCGGCGGTCGCGGTGTTGAGGCCGTTCAGCGTGCCGGTGACGCCCATGCGCTCCATGCCCATCGACAGGAGCGGCACGCTCAGGCTCAGGCTGACGCCGACCAGCGCAACCAGCGCGATGGCCAGGGCGATCGCCGCCGCGTTGGTCGTCGGCACGGATTGATGCATAGGCCCTGTTTTGCGCGGCGCGTGGCGGCGCTCAGATGAATTCGCGGGTGAACTGCCGGTTGCGCTCGTAATAGAACGGCACCGGCCGCCGCACGGACAGGCCCGCGCCGAGCGCTTCGTCGAGTTCGTCGAGGACAATGCGCGTGATCACCGGAAGTTCCATGTCCTGCGTCTCGGCCAGCGTCACCCAGAGCAGGTCGATCAACTCGGAATTCGGCCCGACGACGCCGGCGACCTGATCGCAGATCGCGGTGTGCTCGACGACGAAGAAGCGGGCATCGAAGCGCTTCGGCCGGCGCGGCGGCGTGATGGCGCGGGCGAGAAAATGCAACGGCTCGAGCGAGGGCATCACGCCATGGCCGGCGAAATCAGCCCACGGGCCGGCGGGAGGCTGTGCGGCGCTGCCATTTTCACGCGTGCCGATGAGCAGGCCGGTTTCCTCGAAGGTCTCGCGGATCGCCGCCAGGCCGAGGGCGCGCGCGCGGGCGATCGTCGGGCGCTGCACGCGGCGCAGCAGCTTGGCCTCGGTATCGGCGCCGAGAATGCCGGCGACCGCCATGCGGCGGTCCTGCGGATCGACCCGGCCGCCGGGAAACACGTATTTGTTCGGCATGAATTTATGGCTGGGGTGACGCCGCCCCATCAGTATTTTCGGCGTCTTGCCGCTGCGATCGAGGATGATCAGCGTCGCCGCGTCGCGCGGGCGCACGTTCGGCCAGCGCCGCTCGCGCGGCTCGTTCCTCAACTGCTCGAGCGCCTTGTCGACGGTCTCGGCCGCGCCGACGCCCATCATCGGTTCGGGGAGATCGTTCACGGAAGCTTCTCGGTCGGTGGCAGGACGGTGACGGGGCCGGCATGAATGTCGCCATCCGGGTCGAAGCCGTGCATGCGCAGCGCCCATTGGTAGCCGATCAGCGCGCCCTTGACCGGGCGCAGCAGCAGCATGGTCAAGGTCAGCGCCAGCGCCGGCCAGATGGCGAAATGCACCCAGAGCGGCCATTCGGCGGCGCGCTCCATCATCAGGTTCAGCGCGACCACGACATGGCCGACGATCGCCACCACGACATAGGCCGGCAGATCATCGGCGCGGTGCAGGTCAAGCTGTTCGCCGCAGGCCGAGCAGGTGTGCACCGCAGTGAGGAAACCACCGCCAAACAGCTTGCCTTCGCCGCAATGCGGGCAATGGCACGTCGCGCCGCGGCGCATGGCGCTCACCACGTCGCGTTGCTCGTCCGGCCCCGAGGCTGACAGTTCAAAATGGCTCATAATCGGCCGCCTTTCCAGTTCGTACGCGTGTCATGGGCCTGCTTTCGCCGGAACGCAAGCCGGGCGCATTGCCGCGCCGGCCCTTGTCGCGAAAACGGCCGCGCTTCGACGCGCTGGTCTTCATGAAGCGTCCCTGCGACAGGATTTCGAAGCGAAGCGCGCCGGCAACCGGCAGGGCCTCGACGAGTTTCACCGTGACGCGGTCGCCCAACCGGAAGGCTTCGCCGGTGCGGCTGCCGATCAGCGCGTGCTGGGTTTCGTCATGGTGGAAATAGTCGGCGCCGAGCGTGGCGACCGGCACATAGCCATCGGCGCCGATCTCATCGAGCTTCACGAACAGGCCGGAACCGGTGACGCCGGAGACGCGGCCGGGGAAGGTCGCGCCGACCCGGTCGGCGAGGTAATGCGCGATCAGCCGGTCGATGGTTTCGCGCTCGGCCGCCATGGCGCGCCGTTCCGCCACCGAGATGCGCTGGCCGATCTCCTTCATCTCGCTCAGCGTGGTGTCGGGCAGCCCGTCCTCGCCGAGCTTCAATGCGCGGATCAGCGAACGGTGCACGAGCAGGTCGGCATAGCGCCGGATCGGCGAGGTGAAATGGGCGTAATGGCGCAGATTCAGGCCGAAATGGCCGTAATTCTCCGGCGAATACTCGGCCTGCGCCTGCGAGCGCAGCACGACCTCGTTGACGAGCGCGGCGTTCTCGGTGTCGGCGACGCGGGCGAGGATCTGGTTGAACTGGCCCGGGCGCAGCGCGCCGGCCTTGGGCAGCGAGATGTGCAGCGACACGAGAAACTCGCGCAATGACATCAGCTTTTCGAGCGAGGGCGCATCATGCACGCGGTACATCACCGGTGCGCGCGCCTTTTCCAGCGTCTCGGCGGCGCAGACATTGGCGATGATCATGAACTCCTCGATCAGGCGGTGCGCATCGAGGCGCTCGGGCTGGACGATATCCTTCACCGTGCCGTCCGGGTTGAGCACCAGCTTGCGCTCGGGCAGGTCGAGATCGAGCGGTTCGCGCGCGGTGCGTGCCTGTTTCAGCGCGCCATAGGCGGCCCAGAGCGGCTTCAGCACCGGGGCAAGCAGCATGCCGGTGATGTCGTCCGGCCGGCCGTCGATCGCGGCCTGCGCCTGCTGGTAGGCGAGCCTGGCGGCCGAGCGCATCATGATGCGGTGGAAGCTATGGCTGAGTTTGCGCCCGGCGCGGCTGATGACGATGCGGGCGGCCAGCGCCGGACGGTCCTCGCCGGGGCGCAGCGAGCACAGATCGTTCGAGATGCGTTCGGGCAGCATCGGCACGACGCGGTCGGGGAAATACACCGAGTTGCCGCGTTCGATCGCCTCGCGGTCGAGGCTCGAGCCCGGCCGGACATAGGCGGCGACATCGGCGATGGCGACCGTCAGGATGAAGCCGCCGGCATTGGCGGGGTCGGGATCGGCCTCGGCCAGCACGGCGTCGTCGTGATCCTTGGCGTCGGGCGGGTCGATGGTGACGAGCAGGCGGTCGCGCCAGTCCTCGCGGCCCTTCAGCGTGGCGGGCCTGGCGGCGGCGGCTTCGGCCAGCGTCTGCGGCTTGAACGCATCGGGGATGCCGTGGCTGTGGATGGCGATCAGGCTGATGGCGCGCTCGGAACGCATCGAGCCGAGGCGCTCGCGCACGCGGGCCTGGCGCAGGCCGAGCCGGCTGTCGCGCCCGGTCTCGACGGCGACGAGGTCGCCATCGGCGGCTTCCAGCGTATCGCTGCGCAGCACGGTGAGTTCGCGCCCCTGCGCGCGCTTGTCGATCGGCACGATGCGGCCCGAGCCGTCGGGCAGGGCGCGGAACACGCCGATCTGCCAGTCCTTGCGCTTCGAGAGCATCTTCAGGACACGGCCCTGGTAGCGCGGGCCTTCCGCCTCCCGGTTGCGCTCGATGCGCATCAGCACGCGGTCGGAGACGCCCGGCACCGGCAGGCCGTGGCCGGCCCGGCGCGGCAGATGCACCAGGATGCGCGGCGGCGAGCCTTGCGCCTCCTCGTCCCATTCGGCCGGCACGGCGAGCAATTCGCCGTCGCCGTCACGGCCGAAAATGTCGCAAACCATGACGTTGGGCAGTTCGCCGGCCCGGTGCAGGCCCTTGCGCCGGCGCTCGACCAGCCCCTGGCGCTCGAACTCGCGCAGCATCTGCTTGAGGGCGAGCTTGTTGGCGTCGCCACGGACGCCGAAGGCGCGCGCGATCTCGCGCTTGCCGATCTTGCCCTTGGCTTCCGCCATGAAGGTCAGGACGGCCTCACGCGAGGGGAGGTCCGAACCAGCCTCGGTGCGTTTGGTCTCGGCGCGCCTGGCTTTAAGGGAACGCGGCTTCGGGGAGGCGGGGGGCGATTCCATGGTGGCCCCCAATATAAGCGCGGCCCCGCGGCTTTATAAGCCTGCGGGGCCGGTTCCTCGACGATTTCGCGTATCGGCCGGCGCGGCCGCTCAGCTCATGAAGAAGCTTTGCGTGCCGTGGGCCTCGATCGCCTCGGCGAGGCGGCTGAGGGCATGCACATAGGCGGCGGTGCGCACCGTGATGTTCTTCTCGCGCGAGATGCTCCAGATCGCGCCGCCTTCGCGCTCCATGATGGCGCGCAGCCGGTCGTGGATTTCCTCGAGCGTCCAGTAGAAGCCCTGGCGGTTCTGCACCCACTCGAAATAGGACACGGTGACGCCGCCGGCATTGGCGAGGATGTCGGGCAGCACCACGGTGCCGTTCCTGGCGAGAATCGTATCGCCTTCCGGCGTGATCGGGCCGTTGGCCAGTTCCAGCACCAGCTTCGCCCTGACGGTGCCGGCATTGGTCTCGTCGATCATGTTCTCGAGCGCGGCGGGAACCAGCAGGTCGCAATCGACGCCGACAAGCTCATGCGCCGACAGGCTCTGGTGCCCGCCCTGGCCGATGGTGCTGGCGACCGGTTGGCCGGCCTCCTTGGCGGCGATCAGCATATCGACATGCAGGCCGACATCGGACTGCACGGCGCCGTCGGAATCCGACACCGCGACGATGCGATGGCCGTCGGCCACGAGCAGGCGCGCGACATGCTGGCCGGCATTGCCGAAGCCCTGGATGGCGACGCGCATCGATTTGCCGAGGCCGAGATTCTCGGCGAGGTGGCGCACGAGATAATAGCCGCCGCGCGCCGTGGCGTCGCCGCGCCCGAGCGAGCCGCCGAGCGCGATCGGCTTGCCGGTGATCACGGCCGGCACGGCCTGGCCGACGATCTGGGCATATTCGTCGGCCATCCAGCCCATGATCATCGAGTTGGTGTAGACGTCGGGCGCCGGGATATCGCGATCCGGGCCGATGATGCGCGAGAACGCCTGGATATAGGCGCGCGACAGCCGCTCCAGCTCAGCCTTCGACAGCTTGCGCGGATCGACCTGCACGGCGCCCTTGCCGCCGCCATAAGGCAGGTTCATCACGGCGCATTTGCAGGTCATCCAGAAGGCGAGCGCCTCGACCTCGCCGACGCTGGCATCGGGATGGAAGCGGATGCCGCCCTTGGTCGGGCCGCGCGTGTCGTCATAGCGGCAGCGCCAGGCGAGGAACGATTTCCTCGAGCCGTCATCCATGCGGATCATCAGGCGGACCTGCGTGGTTTCTCGCGCGTATTTCAGCTTCTCGATCACGTCATGATCGACATTGAGTTGCTGAGCAGCTTCATCCAGGCGCACATGGGCCTGGCCGAGAAGGTCGTCTCCGGACATGGTGATTCCTGTTCGATCGGTCTTGCGTTGCGAGGCCCTGCATAAATTTCAAGCAGGCGATGCGCAACAGATGAGCGGAGCAAAATCCGCTCGTGAATTGGTCTAATGCACCGGGTTGGGCGGGATTCCGTCCAGCCGCATGGCGTTGGCGCGTGCCGGGCGAGCCGCGGTCAGGCTTCGGTGACGCGTTTGGGCGACGACCTGGTTTTTGCCGCGGCTTTCGGCTTGGCGTCCGATTTCGCGGACGTTTCTGCCTTAGCGGCGGCCTTGGGCTTCGCGGTGGGTTTGGCCTTTGCCGCCGCCTTGGGCTTTGCCGCTGCCTTCGGCTTCGCGGCGGTTTTGGATTTCGCGGCACCGCGCGCCGGTTTTCGGGCACCGGCCGCTTCGGCGCGCGCGGCCAGCAGCGGCAGCGCCTCGGCCAGCGTCAGCGCGTCCTTGTCGGTGCCCTTGGGCAAGGTGGCGTTGATCTTGCCCCAGTTGACGTAAGGCCCGTATTTGCCGTCGCGCACGGTGATGGCGCCGCCGTCGGGATGGTCTCCGAGCGCACGGCCGGGCGCGGCCGCGCCCCGGCCGAAGCGGCCGCCGGCGCCGCTTTCCTTGGCGACGATCAGGTCGACGGCGCGGTTGCCGCCAATGTGGAGGATATCGTCGTCGCGGCCGATATTGGCGTAGGTCTTGCCATGCTGGACATAGGGGCCGTAGCGGCCGATGCCGGCGAGGATCGGCTCGCCGCTTTCAGGATGGCGGGCGACCTCGCGCGGCAGGGAGAGCAAGGCGAGCGCCGTCTCGAGCGTGAGCGAGGCGGCGTTCATGCCTTTCGGCAGCGTCTGGCGCTTGGGCTTCTCACCCTCGCCAAGCTGGGCATAGGCGCCGAAGCGCCCGTCGCGCACGGAAACCTCGAGCCCGGTCGCCGGATCGGTGCCGAGCTTCAGCCCGCCGGGCGCGGAGAGCTGGCCGGCGGCGGAAGCGCCCTCGCCATCGGCGGTGGGCACGCTGAGCGGCCGGGTGAACTTGCACTCGGGATAGTTCGAGCAGCCGATGAATGAGCCGAACTTGCCGAGCTTGAGCGACAGCGTGCCGGTGCCGCACACCTGACAGATGCGCGGATCGCTGCCATCGGCGCGCGGCGGGAAGATATGGGGCGCGAGGATGCCGTTCAGCGCCTCGATCACCTCCTGCATGCGCAGTTCCTTGGTGCCGTTGATGGCGCCGGAGAACGGCTGCCAGAAATCGCGCAGCACCTGCTTCCAGTCGATCTCGTGGTTGGAAATCCGGTCGAGATCGTTTTCGAGATCGGCGGTGAAATCGTATTCGACGTATTTCTTGAAGAAACTCTCGAGGAAAGCCGTGACGAGCCGGCCCTTGTCCTCGGGCACGAGCCGCTTCTTGTCGAGCGTGACATATTCGCGGTCGCGCAGCACCGCCATGGTGGCGGCATAGGTCGAGGGCCGGCCGATGCCGAGTTCTTCCATGCGCTTGATCAGGCTCGCCTCGGTGTAGCGCGGCGGCGGCTCGGTGAAATGCTGGCTGGCGGCGATGGCGCGCTTCTCGAGCGTCTCGCCCTGGCGCATCAGCGGCAGGCGGCGGCTCTCCTCGTCCTCTTCGTCATCCTTGGTCTCGGTATAGAGCGTCAGGAAGCCGTCGAAGCGCACGACCTGGCCGGTGGCGCGCATGTCGATCTGCTTGTAGGGCGCGTCCGCCATACCCTGCGGGATGGCGCTGATGTCGACGGTGGTGCGCTCCATCTCGGCCGATTCCATCTGGCTGGCGACGGAGCGCTTCCAGATCAGCTCATAGAGGCGGAAGGCTTCGCCATCGAGCGTGTGGCGCATCTTGGCCGGCGTGCGGAAGGCGTCGGTCGGGCGGATCGCCTCATGGGCTTCCTGCGCGTTCTTCTGCTTGGTGGCATAGAAGCGCGGCTTGTCCGGCATGTAGCGGTCGCCGTAATCATTGGCGATCAGGCGCCGAAGCTGGCTGATCGCCTCCGGCGCCATCTGCACGCCGTCGGTTCGCATATAGGTGATCAGGCCGACGGTTTCGCCGCCGAGATCGACGCCCTCATAGAGCTTTTGCGCGATCTGCATGGTGCGGGCCGGCGCGAGGCCGAGCTTGCGGCTCGCTTCCTGCTGCAGGGTCGAGGTGGTGAAGGGCGGATAGGGGTTGCGGCGCGCCGGCTTCGATTCGACGAGCGCCACGGTGTAGCGCCCGGCTTCGAGTGCTGCGCGAAAAGCCTGAGCTTCCGATTCCGTTCCGACGTCCAAGCGATTGATCTTCTTGCCATCGGCGCCGACGAGCCGGGCCTCGAACTCCTCGCCCTTGGGCGTCGCCAGCGTGGCGACGAGCGACCAGTATTCGCGCGGCAGGAACCGTTCGATCTCCGCTTCGCGGTCGCAGACGAGGCGCAAAGCCACCGATTGCACCCGCCCCGCCGAGCGTGCGCCGGGCAGCTTGCGCCACAGCACCGGCGAGAGGTTGAAGCCGACGAGATAATCGAGCGCGCGCCGGGCGAGATAGGCATCGACCAACGCCTGGTCGATGTCGCGCGGCCTGGCCATCGCCTCGCTCACGGCATCCTTGGTGATGGCGTTGAAGGTGACGCGCGACACCGCGACATCCTTCAGTACGCGCCGCGATTTCAGGATCTCGAGGATGTGCCACGAGATCGCCTCGCCCTCGCGATCCGGGTCGGTTGCGAGGATGACGCGGTCGGAGCCCTTCACCGCCTTGACGATGTCGGTGATGCGCTTGGCGGCCTTGCCGTCGACCTCCCAATGCATGTTGAAGTCGGCGTCGGGCTCGACCGAGCCATCCTTGGACGGCAGATCGCGGACATGGCCGAAGGATGCGAGAACCTCGTAATCCTTGCCGAGATATTTGTTGATCGTCTTGGCCTTGGCAGGCGATTCGACGATGACGACATTCATGCGCGGCCCCAGACGCTGGCGCTCATCACTCGATCAGCGGAAAACAGGAACGGACGGGCAACCCCGGCCACGGGCGGAAAATGGGGTAGCGCTGCGCCCCTGTCAAACGGCAAAGAGGCGCGGTGGGGGCGTGGGCGCCGGCCGCCACGCTCCGGCGCGGCGCGTTTGGCGCGGTTCCGCGCTTGCGGTTGCAAAAATGTGACTTCCGGGCAACACCGGATTTCGATTCGCCATTGGGGCAGGCGGCATCTCAGGTTTGCCGCGATGCCGCCACACTCCACAACGTAACATTATCTCCGTTAAGCTTATGGTTTAGCTGTCGAAATTTGGATCGGGCCTCCGACCATCCCATTGACGGCGGGCCGGGCGGCGATGTTTGCATTCGGCCGGGCCGGCATGGCAGACGGAAGTGTCGGTGGGGCATCATGCGTGTTCTGCCGGGGGAATCGAGAAACGATGGACATTGACCTTTTTAAACGGGTCATGCCGCTGAAGCGCGGCCTTGCATGGATGAGCCTCTCCGGAAGTGCCGGGGGCAGGCACGACATAATGATTCCGAATCTCGTCAAGGTAATGCGCTGGGTCCGCCTTAAGCTTGCCGAAGTTGCGACGCTTGCTGCGAGGTGGATGCAGCCAGAGCGAGAGCGGGCCTTCGCAAGAGTGGCGATACCTTCTCGGGCTATGCTTCAGATGCGCAGGAATGCGTTGTTCCATGGCGGTCACGCGACCGAAAATAGCGATCATGTCGAGTCGTAACCTTATTATCCTTTCCGTCGGTGTTGCGTTGTCTGGCTGGCTGACCACGGCCGGCCCGGCGCGGGCGCTCGACATCAACGATCGCCCGATCAAGGCGCAGCCGCCGGCCGAGATTTTCAAGGATGTCCGTGCGGCGTTGCGCGCCGGCGTGCGCGATCTCCATGCCGGCAACAAGGTCGCGGCGGCGCGCGCCCTGCAATTCGCGGCGCAGGGCGGCAATGTCGCCGCCCAGTACAAGCTCGGCCGCATGTATGCCGATGGCGACGGCGTGCCGCATGACGATTTCAAGGCGTTCAAGTTCTTCTCGGCCATCGCCAACAGCTTCGCCGATGAGGGGCCAGACTCGATCAACGCCTTTGCCGTCTCGAAGGCGCTCGTGGCGCTCGGCTCGTATTACCTCGAGGGCATCGCCGAAAGCCCGATCAAGAAGAGCGCGGAGCGCGCCTTCGAGATGTTCCGCTATGCCGCGGTGTATTTCGCCAATGCGGATGCGCAATATAATCTCGGGCGCATGCATCTCGACGGTGCGATCGGCGCGCGCGACCCGCAATCGGCGGCGCGCTGGCTCAGGCTGGCGGCCGAGAAGAACCATGTCTACGCGCAGGCGGTGCTCGGCCAGATGCTGTTCACCGGCAATGGCATTCCCCGGCAAGGGCCGCTCGGGCTGATGTGGCTGCATCTGGCGAATGACGGCGCCGACCCGAGCAAGGATCAGTGGGTCATCGATCTTTACAACAAGGCGAATGCCGCCGCGACCGATCAGGAGCGCAAGGTCGCCAACAAGTATCTGGCACGCCAGCGTCGCGCGCCTGCCGCCGCCCCGGCGGACGAGCCGCCGACCGTGGCCGACGAGGCCCCACCGACGCTGCCGGCAGGGCTGGCGACCGCGGTCCAGAAATAGGCGTTTCAGTTGCAGCCAGTTTAGCGGGATCAGCGGATCAAGTCCGCCGATGACGGCTGGAATCTTGGCGTCATATCCTCCGCTGTCTCATACCCTGCCACTGTCATGGGCCGGCGCGGCCGGCTGATCCCGCTGTGAAAAGCGCGGTGTTTCCCTGGGTCCCGGCGCAAGGCCGGGACAAGACTGGGGAGGGAACAGCCGTCTTGTGCCGGCACCCAGTTGCGCCGCGGACCCTCAGGCGAAGGACAGGTCGATGCGCACCGGCACGTGATCGGACGGCTTTTCGCGCGCCCGCATGTCCTTGTCGATGGCATAGCCGGTGAAGCGGTCGGCCGCCTGCGGCGAGAGCAGCAGGTGGTCGATGCGGATGCCGTTATTCTTCTGCCAGGCGCCGGCCTGATAATCCCAGAAACTGTACAGGCCGCCGGCATCAGTGGTGGCGCGCACCGCTTCCGTCAGGCCGAGATTGAGCAGGGTGCGGAAGCGCTGGCGCGTCTGCGGCAGGAACAGCGCATCGTCGAGCCAGGCCTCGGGGTGGCGCGCGTCGCGCGCGTCGGGGATGACGTTGTAGTCGCCCGCCAGCACGAACGGCTCCTCGAGTTGCAGCAGGGCGCGGGCATGCGCCGCGAGCCGATCCATCCAGGCGAGCTTGTAGGTGTATTTGTCGCCGGGCGTCGGGTTGCCGTTCGGCAGATAGATCGAGGCGACGCGCACCACGCCGCGTTCGGCCGGAATCACCGCCTCGATATAGCGCGCCTGTTCGTCCGCCTCGTCGCCGGGCAGGCGCAGGTTGACCTCGTCGAACGGGCGCTTGGACAGGATCGCCACGCCGTTGAAGGTTTTCTGGCCGTGAATGGCGACGTTGTAGCCGAGTTCCTCGATCTCGGCGCGCGGAAACGCCTCGTCGAGGCATTTCGTCTCCTGCAGGCACACGACATCGGGCGAGACCTCGCGCAGCCAGAAGGCAAGATGCTCGATGCGCTGGCGCAGCGAATTGACGTTCCAGGTTGCGATCCGCATGGTCTCTTCCAGATGTGGTCCGGCGGGGATTCGAATTTCGCCGGAGTATCGGGCTTGTCGGAGGCTATTCCAAGCATGCTGTCGCATTATTGCGAGCGATCGGGGCCGGGCCTGTGGGCCGAGCCGCTGAACGCGGCCAGCAATGCCGCCTTCATCCTGGCCGGGCTCGTCGCCTATCTCGCGTGGCGCGGCCGCCCGGCGCGCGACTGGCCGGTGCTCGGGCTGATCGGGCTGGTCTTCGCCATCGGCGTCGGCAGTTTCCTGTTCCATACCCGGCCCGGGCCGCGCACCGTGCTCGCCGATGTGGTGCCGATCCAGCTTTTCGTGCTCGGCTACCTGGCTTTCGCGCTGCGGCGCCTGCTCGGTTGCAGGCTGTGGCAGCTGGCGGCGGGGCTGGTGCTGCTGGTCGGCGCAGAGATCGTCGTGCCGCGGCTGGTCAGCGCGGGGCAGGGCAGCGCCGCCTACCTGCCGGCGCTGGTGGCGCTGTTCGTGATCGGGCTGGCGCTGATCGGCCGGGCGCATCTGGCGATGCTGGATTTCGCGCGCGGCACCGACCGCGAGGGCGCGGCGCTGCTCGGCCTCAAGGCGGCGCGGACCGGCCGGCGCATCATCGGCGCCGGCATGGTGTTCACGGTGTCGCTTGGCTTGCGCGCACTCGATGTGCCGTTATGCGCCCGGCTGCCGACCGGCACGCATTTCGTCTGGCATCTCCTGAACGCCGTCACGCTGCTGCTGTTGCTGCTGGCGGCGCTGCGCCACGACGAGGCCGTGGCGGAGGCCGAGTGAGTGCCTAGGCCGGCCGCGCCAGGGCCGCGCCGGACCAGAGGCCGGCGGTGGCGCGGACATATTGCTGCGGGTAGGACAGTTTGGCGTCGAGCACTTCGGCCGCGTGCCAGCCCCAGCGCGGATCGTCGAGCATGGCGCGGCCGAGCGCGATCTGGTCGGCGGCGCCGGAAGCCAGGATGTCCTCGGCCTGATCGGGCCGGGCGATCATGCCGACGGCGCGCGTGACGATGCCGCTCTTCTCGCGGACATATTTCGCGAACGGCACCTGATAGCCGGGCTCCACCTTGATGCGGATGCCGGCATGGACGCCGCCGGAGGAGACGCAGACGAAATCAAGCCCGGCCTGCTTGAGCGCGCCGGCGAGTGCGGCCGCATCGTCGAGCGTCCAGCCGCCCTCGGCCCAGTCCTGCCCGGTGATGCGGGCGCCGAGCGCGATGCCGCCCGGCACCACGGCGCGCACCCGGCGCGCGATCTCGAGCGGCAGCCGCATGCGGTTTTCGAGCGAGCCGCCGAACTGGTCGGTGCGGTGGTTCGAGAGCGGCGACATGATGGCGTGCATCAGGTAGCCATGCGCCATATGCAGTTCGATCGCGCCGAGGCCGATGCGCACCGCCCGGCGCGCCGCCTGCTCGAAGGCCTGCACGATCTGCTCGGCTTCCTGCTCGGTGAAGGCTTCCGGCGTATGCCAGCCCTCGCCGAAGGGGATCGCCGACGGTGCGATGGTCGGCCACGGGTCCTGGTGCTCCTGCAACGCGCCGCCGCCTTCCCACGGGCGCTGCGACGATGCCTTGCGGCCGGCATGGGCCAGCTGCACGCCGAAGACGGTGCCGGGCACGGCATAGCGCCGGGCCGCCAGCAGCACGCGCGCCAGCGCATCCTCGCAGGCATCCGAATAGAGGCCGAGGCAGCCATGGGTGATGCGGCCGCGCCGCTCCACCGCCGTCGCCTCGATCACGACCAGGGCAGCGCCCGACATGCCGAGCGTGGTCAGGTGTTGCAGGTGCCAGTCGGTCGCGGCGCCGTCCTCGGCCGAATACTGGCACATGGGCGCGACCGCGATGCGGTTCGGCAGGTCAAGCGGGCCGAGCCGCAGCGGTGAAAACAGGCGTGATTTCATCGGAACGGGAAATCTCCAAAAAAGGCAATGATTGTCAGGAGTATAGCACGGCCGGCTCAAAAATCGATTCAGCGCAAAACCGATTCAGCGCATGAGCCGGTCCACATCGGGATCGATGCAGGTCTCGCCGACATAGCATTGCGCGGTGTCGCGCGTCGGCACCCAGGCCGGCTTGGTGACTTGCCCCGGCGCGCAGAAGCTGCGGTCGGCGACATAGCGGTCATAGGTGTACTGGCCGGTATAAAGCACCACGCCGCCGTGCTGGGCAACGATGGCGCGAGCCTGACCGCATGACATGCTGGTCGTCGGCTGGGCGATGGCCGCGCTCGACAGCAGCATGGGAACGAGGGCGACAAGACATTTCTTCACTGGGATTCTCCTCGCAGGGATTCTACCGCAACTCGATCTAGCGTGCCATCGGCAAGCGGCAAGGACGCGTTTGCATCTTTGCCGCTTGCCCGCCATCACGAAAGCTCGATGATGCGCCGAAACGCGCCTGTCCAGGGCGTGGGCCGCCTTTCTTGCAACAAGGAGTCATTCATGGCCAAGGTTCTCGTGCTTTATTATTCGTCCTACGGGCATATCGAGACGATGGCCGGCGCCGTCGCGGAAGGCGTTCGCGCCGGGGGCGCCACCGTCGATGTCAAGCGCGTGCCGGAAACGGTGCCCGAAGCGATTGCCCGTGACGCGCATTTCAAGCTCGACCAGGCGGCGCCGATCGCGAAAATCGCCGATCTGGCGGATTACGACGCGGTCATCATCGGCGCGCCGACGCGCTTCGGGCGCATGTGCTCGCAAATGGCGGCGTTTCTCGACCAGGCCGGCGGGCTGTGGGCCAAGGGCGCGCTCAACGGCAAGATCGGCGCGGCCTTCACCTCCACCGCCACCCAGCATGGCGGGCAGGAGATGACGCTGTTCTCGATCATCGCCAACCTGTTGCATTTCGGCCTGATGATCGTCGGCCTGCCCTATAGTTTCCAGGGCCAGACGAGCATCACCGAAATCGTCGGCGGCGCGCCTTACGGCGCAACCACGATCGCCGGCGGCGACGGGTCGCGGCGCCCGAGCGAGATCGATCTCGCCGGCGCGCGCTTCCAGGGCGAGTTGGTGGCGAAAGCCGCGATCAAGGTGTTCGGCTGAGGTTTCGTGCCTTTATGCGGCAGGCCGGGCCGGCCTGCCGCTTCTCTCCTGAACCGTTATTTCTTCTCGATCGACAGGCCCTTGGGGCCGACCTGGATGTCCACGCCCTGCGGCTGGCGCTGCTCCTCGTAAAGCCGGTAGCCGAGAATGGCGATGACGCCGGCGGCGACGACGAGAAGGGCGATCAGGAGATTGCGGTTCATTGTCATGGGGGCTCCAGGCTGCGGGTCGAGCCCCTTGAACGCGCGACTATGCCGAACGTTCCGCCTTTTCTCGCCCGCGTCAGTCCGGTTGGGCGGCGAGGTGCCCGGTCTGGCGCGCCGGGCCATCGACACGCGGCACCGCCGAGAGCAGCTTGATGGTGTAGGGGTGTTGCGGCGCGTTCATGATCTCGTCCGCCGCGCCGATCTCGACGATCTTGCCGAGATGCATCACCGCGACGCGGTCGGCGAGATGGGCGACCACCGAGATATCATGCGAGATGAACAGGTAGGCGACGCCGAGCCGGTCGCGCAGGTCGGCGAGCAGGTTGACGATCGCCGCCTGCACCGAGACGTCGAGCGCCGAGACCGGCTCGTCGCACACGATGAAGCGCGGCTCCGTCGCCAGCGCGCGGGCAATGCCGACGCGCTGCTTCTCGCCGCCGCTCATCTGATGCGCGTAACGGTCGGCGTAATGGGCCGGCAGCCTGACGAGATCGAGCAGGCTGCGCACGCGGGCGGGGATGTCGGCCTTGGGCGCGAGCCCGAAGCGCTCGATCGGCCGGCCGAGCAATTCGCCGACGGTCTTGCGGGGGTTGAGCGAGGAATCCGGGTTCTGGAACACGATCTGCGCCGTGCGGCGCATCGCTTCCAGCGCGCGTTGCGGCTTGTCCGAGACGGTTTCGCCGGCAATGCGGATCGTGCCGGATTCGGGTTCGACGAGGCGCAGGATCGTGCGGCCGAGCGTCGTCTTGCCCGAGCCCGATTCGCCGACCAGCCCCAACACCTCGCCGGGCGCGATCTCGACCGAGATGTCGTCGACCGGCTTGATGCGCTTGACGGTGGCGGCCGGGCGCCAGCCCTTGAAGGAGAATCCGCTGCTCAAGGTGAAGCTCTTGCTCAGCTTCTGGGCCACGACGATCGGCGCGCTGTCGACGGGTGCGGTGAACGCTTCGCCGGGCGCGCCATCGCCGAGATGCGGCCATGGCGTGTCGCGCAAGTGCTCGGCATTGGTGCAGCGCACCTTGCGGTCGCCGAGATCGCGCAGGATCTGCGGCGCGGCGCTGTCGGGCGTGGCGAACGGGCAGCGCCCGGCGAAGCGGCAGCCGACGGGCGGCTTGCGCAGGTCGGGCAGCCGGCCGGGAATGGCGGCGAGGCGCTGCTTCTTCTCGCCGAGCCGGGGGATGGCGGCGAGCAGGCCCTTGGCATAGGGGTGGACCGGCCGGTGCAGGATATCCTCGGTCGCACCCTGCTCGACGATCTGGCCGGCATAGAGCACCGCGACCTGATCGGCGATGCGGCGCACGACGCCGAGATTATGGCTGATGAACAGCATGGTCAGGCCGCGCCTGATGCGAAGCTGCTCGAGCAATTCGAGAATCTGCGCCTCGATGGTCACGTCGAGCGCCGTGGTCGGCTCGTCGAGGATCAGCAGGTCGGGTTCGGAGGCGAGCGCGCCGGCGATCAGGGCGCGCTGGCGCATGCCGCCGGACAATTCGTGCGGATAGGCTTTCGCGACCGCCTCCGGGTTGACGATGCCGACTTCGTCGAGCAGTTCGATGGCGCGGGCGAAAGCGCGCTCGGTCGAGAAATCGCGGTGATAGACGAGGCCCTCGCCGACCTGCTCGCCAATGCGCAACGACGGGTTCAGCACCGAGAACGGGTCCTGGAACACCAGCGCCATGCGCGAGCCGCGCAGTTGCCGGCGCGCCTCGGCCGGCATGGTCATGATGTCGTTGCCGTCGAACGCGATACGGCCGGCGGGGATGGTCGCCTCGTGCGGCAGCAGCCCCATGGCGGCAAGCGCCACCGTGCTTTTGCCTGAGCCGGATTCGCCGACCAGCGCCAGCGTCGCGCCTTTCTCGACATTGACCGAGATCGACGACAGCGCCTCGATCTCGCCGCCGGGCGTCCGATAGCGGACGGTGAGGTCATCGATTTGCAGCATGGCTCAGGATTTCCCCATGCGGGTTTTCAGGCGCGGGTCGAGCCGTTCTCGGGCGCCGTCGCCGAGCAGGTTGACGCCGATGACCAGCAGGCACATGGCGAAGCCGGGCGTGAGCGCGATCCACGGCGCGCGATCGATGAACGAGCGCGCCTCGGCGATCATCAGCCCCCAGTCGGAACTCGGCGGCTGCGCGCCGAGGCCGAGGAAGGAGAGCGCCGAGCCGAGCAGGATGGCGTAGGTGACGCGCAGGCTCGCCTCGACGATCAGCGGCGGCCAGGCATTGGGCAGGATTTCGCGAAACAGGATGTAGGAGGTCTTTTCCGCGCGCGCCTTGGCGGCCTGGATGAACTCCTCATTGGCCAGCGTCAGCGTGACCGAGCGCGCCAGGCGGGCGATCGGCGGGATATAGACGAAGCCGACGGCGAGCGAGGTCTTCCACAGCGTCGGCGGCGTGACCGCGAGCACGAGCAGGCCGAGCATGATGGCGGGGATCGCCATCAGCACATCGGCGGCGCGCATCAGGAGCTCATCGACCCAGCCGCGGAAATAGCCGGCGGCGAGCCCCATCGGCACGCCGACGGCGAGGCTGACCAGCGTGGCGCTGACGCCCATGGCGAGCGACAGGCGCGTGCCCATCAAGGTCCGGCTCAGCACGTCGCGGCCATATTCGTCGGTGCCGAACCAGAAGGTGGTGTTCGGCGCCACGAAGCGCGTCTTCATCGAGATCGTGTCCCATGGATAGGGCGCGATCCAGGGCGCGAGCAGGCCAAGGATGACGATGGTGCCGGTGATCGCCAGCCCGACCTTGAGCTGCATCGGCAGCGGCCGGCGCGGGGCGGCTTCGACGGCGGCGGTCTCGACTGTCTGTTCAACCGACATTGCGACCGTACCGGATCTTGGGGTTGAAGCGGGCGTAGAGCAGGTCGGCGAACAGGTTGGCGAGGGCATAGATCGCCGCCACCACCAGGATCGAGGCCTGCAGGGTCGGGATGTCGCGGTTCTGGATCGAGAAGATGATCAGGCGGCCAAGCCCCGGATAGGCGAAGACCGTCTCGACGACGACGATGCCGCCCATCAGCCGGCCGAAATCGAGCGCCAGCACGGTGATGGTCGGCAGCAACGCGTTGCGCAGCGCGTGGTGCAGCACGACGACGCGCTCTGGCAGGCCCTTGGCGCGCGCCGCGGTGATATAGGGGCTCTCGAGCACCTCGATCATGCTCGAGCGAGTCAGGCGCGAGACATGGGCGAGATGGCCTAACACCAGGGTTATTGTCGGCGCGATCAGGTGCAATGCCCAGTTGCCGACGCCGGAGGAGATCGGCTCGTAACCCGACGAGGGCAGCCAGCCGAGCCAGGCGGCGAACACGATGATGACGATGATCGCCCAGAAGAACTCGGGCGCGGCGATGCCGAGATAGGTGCCGATCGAAATGCCGTGATCGAGCGGGCGCCCGTGCCGGAGCGCCGCGACGATGCCGAGCCCGAGGCCGATCACCACGATCAGGAAGAAGGAGGCGCCGGTCAGCATGAGCGAGCGGCTGATCGCGTCGGCGAGCAGCGGGCCGATCGGGCGGTCCATCAGCGTCGAGACGCCGAGATCGCCGGTCAGGAACCCGCTCGCCCAGCGCCAGTATTGCAGCCAGACCGGGTCGGTCAGGCCGAGCTTCAGTTCGAGCACGTGCACCTGTTCCGGGGTCGCGAACTGACCGAGGATCAGATAGGCGACGTTGCCCGGCAGAAGCACCGTGATCCCGAACACGAGCATCGAGACCGCCACGAGGACGAGCACCACGAACAGGAGGCGTCGAGTGATATAAGCGGTCATCGATGCGCGCTTTCGGCTTTAGGGCTTCAGCGAGACGTTCTCGAGGTCGAGCCACAGCATCGGCGTCGAGCGGAAGCCCTCGACCTTCTTGCTGACGCCGTTCACATGCGCGGCCGAGTAGGCGATGATGCCGGGCACGGTCTCGTCGACGACGGCCTGGAACTCCCAGAACAGCTTCTTGCGGGCCGCGTCGTCATTGGTCTTGCGGGCATCGTCGAGGATCTTGTCGACGCGCGCGTCCTTGTAACGCCACAGGCGCTGGTTCCAGCTGCCGTCGGAATGGTAGAACGGATACAGCGCGGTATCGATGGTCGGGCGCGCGAAGTAGCCGTCGACATACATCTGCGCCTTGCCGGCGACATTCGCCGTGTAGGACGCGAACGGCACGCGCTCGATATTGATGCGGATGCCGGCGGCACGCGCCATGTCGCGCACGGCGACGCCAAGGCGGACACGCTGCTCGCGCTCCTGCGGCACCTGCATCGCGATGTCGAAGCCGTTGGGATAGCCGGCTTCCGCCAGCAGCTTCTTGGCCTTGGCGATATCGGGCGGATTGAACTTCAGCGAGGTGTTGAAATACGGGTGGCTCGGAGGGATCGGGCTGAAGGTCGGCGAGCCCTGGCCGAACAGCGCCAGTTCGACCAGCGCCTGCTTGTCGATGGTGGCGGCGAGCGCCTGGCGGACACGGACATCGTTGAAGGGCTTGATCGCGTTGTTGAGGATGACGCCGTCCCAGGTCGGCGTCGAGACGCTGTCGACGCGGATGGTGGCGCTGTTCTTGAACTTGTCGACCGATTCGTAGGGCAGGCTCCACAGGATGTCGATGGCGCCCGATTCAAGCGCCGCGATGCGCGCCGCCGCTTCCGGAATGATCAGGATGGTGACGCCGTCGAGCTTGGGCAGACCCTTCTTGTAGTAGTCGGGATTCTTGACCAGTTCCATGCGGTCGCCCGGCGACCACGACTTGAACATGAACGGTCCGGTGCCGATCGGGTGGGTCGACAGTTCGTTGACATTGTCCTTGGCGACGATGCGCATCTGGCGATCGGCGAAGATGTCGGCAAAGCCGGCATAGGGAATGTTGAGCTTGAACTGCACGGTATGGGCGTCGAGCGCTTCGACGGAATCGACCATCTCCAGGTTCGAGCGCGAGCGCGAGCCGGTCGCCGGATCGAGGATGCGCTTGACGGTGGCGACGACATCGCCGGAATCGAGCAGCCGCCCGTTGTGGAATTTCACATCGGTGCGCAGCTTGAAGGTCCAGGTCTTGAGATCGTCCGAAACGTCCCAGCTCTCGGCGAGGTCCGGCTTGACCGTCATGTCGGGGTCGATGCGCGTCAGGCCGTTGAAGACGAGATTAACGTAGATGTACTCGTCGCCGATCGTCGTCTTGGCGGGGTCGAGCTGGTTGAGCGTGGTGCCGACGGCAACGCGGATGGTGCCCTGGGCCGAGGCTGGTGCCGGGGCCGCGACGGCGACCCCTATGGCCATGGTCAGCGCGAGTAAGAATTGTCGCATGTGGGTTCCCTCCGTTTTTATTGTCAGGTCACAGGTTCGGCCGGTGCCGGCGCATTGTCCGGGTCGATCGCCCGGGTCACGAACATGTCGGCGACGGGCTCGTATTCGCGCCACAGGCGCGCCAGCGCGGCGATCGGATCGGGGTCGCTGTCGACGCGCAAATCGACGTAAGGAAATGATTGTTCATGCGCGACGAGAAGCGCCGTCGAGACGAGCGGCTTGAATTCGCCGCCGGCATCGTCGCCGGCTTTCAGCGCGGCGATCAGGCGGGCGGCGAGATGGGCCGACGGATCGGCCTCGAAGGCGCGCACCATCGCCGCCGTCACCTCGGCCGAACGCACGATATTGCCGATCGCCACGCAATCGCGGCCGTGGGTCTCGCCGATTACGGGTTTGCAACTCGCCCCCGTGAACGAGGCGGTGCGCCCATGGCGATCGATGACCGCAAGCTGGCGGCGCTCGCTCCGCGGCGTCGCCGCCGTCATGACCTCGATGACATGGGCCGGCTCGAAGCCGCGCCGCAGCAGGTCGAGCGCGAGCGGCCCGAGGCGCAGGTCGGTGGTGTGCTGGCTCAGCACCGCGCCGACGCCGGCCGCCGCATAGGGGCAGCGCGAGCCGACGGCGATCGACGAGGTCGTGACCACGGCACCGAGCATGCCGGTGCGCGCGCACCGTCCGGCGAGCGAGAAGGTCATGAGCGGGCGTCCTTCCTGATCGCGACGATATCGACTTCCATCAGCAGTTCCGGGCTGGCGAGCCCCTTGACCACCAGCGTCGTGAAGGCGGGCGCGCTCTTGCCGAAGCGCTTCAGCACGGCCGCGTTGACCGCCGGCAGGAAATCGCTCTCGGTGACGTAGACGGTGGCTTTGGCGACATCGTCGATGCTGGCGCCGGCTTCGCCGAGCAGCGTCTCGACATTGTCCATGGCCTGCTCGGCCTGCGCTTTCGCGTCGCCTGCGCCATAGAGTTTCTCGTCGAGCCCCATGCCGGTCTGGCCGCGCAGCAGGATGCGGTCGCCGGCGACGGCGACCATGCAGAACTTGCAATCGAGCGGCTGCGTCTCGGTGCCGTATTTCGCGGCGCTGGAATGGTAGGGCCGCAGGCGCTTATGCGGCTTGCCGTCATGCTTGGGGATGACGACGACGTCGATCTCGAACAGCACGTCCGGCCGGGCAAAGCCGGTGGTGACGATGCCGGTCGAGACCGGGCGGGTATCGCCGAAATGCTTGCCGATCATCGGATAGACGCCGGCCCGGTAGGCGCGGTCGCTGATATAGACCGTGATCTTGCAGACATCGTCCAGCGAGGAACCGGCCTCGCCGAGCAACTGCGCAAGATTCTGCATGGCGAGATCGGCCTGCGCGCCGGCATCCGCGACGCGGCGGCCCTTGGCGGCGGTGCCGGAATGGTCGAGCCCGGCGCCGGTCTGGCCGCGCACGAAAAACTCGTCATCGCTGGCGGTGACCATGGCGCCGTACCAGGGAAAGCCCTGACCGTGCCAGCTTTCGAACGTGTAGGGCCGGGTATGCTTGACCGGGTTGGCGGGGATCGCCGCCTCGGCGTCGATCTGCACGATCAGTTCGGGCAGGCCGAGGCCGGCCACCACCAGCCCGGTCGAGACCGGGCGCACGTTGGGAATGCGCTCGGTGATGACGCGATAGACATCGGCGCGATAGCCGCGATCGACGATGCAGGTCGTCAGCTTGGTGAGGTTGGCGAGCGTGCCGCCGGCGGCCTTGAGCGAGGCTTCCAGGCTGTCGAGCGCGGCATGGGTCTGGGCGGCCGGATCGCCGAGGCCCTTCACGGTGCCGTCGGCCTGCAAGGCATTGCCGGCGCTGAGATAAACCCGCTCGCCGGCGCGTACGGCACCGGCAACCGGCATCGAACTGCAACCGGGGAAGGCACTGGTCCCGACGGCGAGGCGCTTCATGGTAAAATCCCGTTGTTCAAAGAGGTATCAGGCTGACAGATAGGCGAGCGCGGCCAGGGCGTGCGTGCGCACGATGTGCAGGAACTCGTCGACATCGACCCATTCATCGGGCTTCGCCATGTTGATCGGCCGGCAGCCATAAATGTAGGACGGCACGCCGTGCTGGCGCCAATGCTTGCAATCGCTGGCGCCGAGGCTGACGGCGGAAGCCGGCCTGTCCAGGCCAAGGCCCTGCACAGTGTTCTTGAGAATGCCGACCATTTTATGGTCCGGCGCGCTGACGGTCGGCTCGCATGAATGGGTCCAGACGGGGGTGAGCTTCGCCGGCTTGTTGCGGGCGATGATCGCCTCGACCCTGGCCAGCATGAAGGCATGCGTCATGCCGATCGGCAGGCGGATATCGACCTCGAGTCGGCAATGGCCCGGCAGCATGTTGATCTTGACGCCGCCCTGGATGACGCCGACCGAAACCGTGACCTTGTTCAGGATCGTCGAGGCGCCGGCGCCGACGCCGGCATCGATGGCCGCAAACCCCGCTTCGATCGCCTGGCGGAGGGAGGCTTCCTGCTCGACCGGCAGGTTCTCGAGTTCGTAGAGGTCGCGCACGATGTCGGCGGCGATGCGGATGGCGTTCGGGCTGGCATGGGTATAGGCGGCATGGGCGCCGGGCGTATCGATCTCGATGACGATGCGCAGCGTGCCCTTCTCGCCGAAGCGCACCATGGACGGCGTGCTCGGCTCGCCATTCAGCATGCAATCGCCGCGAAACTCATCCGCGAAGGTGTCGAGCAGCCATTTGGCGCCCCAGGTGCCGCCGGTTTCCTCGTCGGAGACGCAAGTCAGCGTCAGGCGGCCGCCGATCTCCTCGCGCAGGCGGTGGAGATAGATATAGGTCCAGATCGAGGCCGAGGTGCCGCATTTCATGTCGGCGACGCCGCGGCCATGCACCTTGTTGTCGGCGACCGCGCCGCTCCACGGATCGCGGCTCCACGTTTCGGCGGGGCCGGCGGGAAACACGTCGATATGGCCGTTGAGCACGAGATGGCGGCCCTTGCGGCCACCATCGAAACTGCCGACGACATTGGGCAGGTGCTCCTTGGCGGCGCGAATTTCGATCGGCACGCCCTTGGCGCGCAACTGGCTCAGCAGGAAATCGGCGGCGAGGCGGGTGTCACCGGGTGGATTGGGGCTTGGCACGGCGACGAAGGATGACAGGAATTGGACAAGCTCGTCGCGATCGTTGTCGATCCAGGCCAGAACGCGTTCCTTGGGGGTCATGAACCGCACGCCTCTTTGTTATTCCTCGCCTGGCCGCACTTGAGGCTGGCCTTCGCAGCAGGCTAGTCAGAGTGCGGCCAGCGATCGAATTAAAATAGGCGCGTGATTATTCAGGGCGGTTATAGGCTCGCCGTGGACGGCTACAGGATCGAGGCGCCGAAATTGGTCGCCGGGTCCATGTCGGCGGTGAGCCGGCCGGTCGGCAGCGCCGCCGGGCCGCCCTTGCGCGCGAGCCAGCGGCCGGAGCCTGGCGAGGCCGTGAGCTTGCCATCGGCCACGACATCGCGGCCGCGCACCATGACGCGCTCGGGCCAGCCCGTCACCGTCATGCCCTCGAACGGCGTGAACCCGGTCAGGCTGTGCATGGCGGCTTGGGTGATGGTGACGCGCCTGTCCGGGTCCCAGATGGCGATATCGGCATCGTAGCCCGGCCGGATCGCGCCTTTGCCGGCAAGGTTGTAGATGCGGGCCGGGGCGGTCGCGGTCAATTCCACGAAGGCTTCGAGGCCGCGCTCGGGAAATTCCGGCCGCCCTCGCGTGACGAGCGCGTCGAACAGCAGCGGCAGGCGCGTTTCAAGACCCGGCAAACCGTTGGCGATCTGCTTGAAATTGGCGTTGGGGCCGGCCGAGAGCTTGCCGGTCTCGTCGAAGCGATAGGGCGCGTGGTCGGACGAGACGGTCTGCAGGTCGCCGAGCGCCAGCGCGCGCCACAGCGCGTCCTGGTCGGCCTTCTCGCGCGGCGGCGGCGAGCACATCCATTTCGCGCCCTCCATGCCGGGCTTGTCGAGATCGTGCCGGGTCAGGAAGAGATATTGCGGGCAGGTCTCGGCGAACACCTTGATGCCGCGCCCGCGCGCCTCGCGAATGACGGCGGCGCCTTCCTCCGTCGAGACATGGAAGATCATGATCGGCTGGTCGACAAGCGTCGCGGCGGCGATCAGGCGCGTGAACGCTTCCGCCTCCGAGCCGCGCGGGTGGCTGATGGCGTGGTATTTCGGCGCCACATAGCCCTTGGCGAGGAGTTGCTTGCTCATCCACGAGATCATGCCGTGGTTCTCGGCATGGACACAGACCAGCGCCTGGCCGTGGCGCGCCGTCAGCAGCAGGTCGAGCAGCGGCTCGTCGTCGATCTTGATCAGGTCGTAGGTCATGAAGACCTTGATCGAGGCGTGGCCCTCGGCGATCAGCGCCGGCAGGTCGGTCTCAAGCGTCTTGGCGTCGGGATTGGCGATGATCATGTGGAAGGCGTAGTCGATCATCGCGCCGCGGCGGGCGAGGGCGGCATAGTCGTCCATGACCTTGCGCAGGTCGAGGCCGCGATTTTGCGCTGCGAACGGCATCACCGTCGTGGTGCCGCCGAAGGCCGCCGAGGCGGTGGCGCTCTCGAACGTATCGGCGTTCATCACGCCGCCGGAGGAGAGCTGCTCGATATGGGCATGGGCATCGACGCCGCCGGGCAGCACGAACTTGCCGCGCGCGTCGATTTCCTTCGTGCCGGCCGCGAGGCCCTGGCCAATGGCGGCGATCTTTTCACCCTTTATGGCAAGGTCGGCCTCGAAACGGCCTTCGGAGGTGCCGATGGTGCCGCCGCGAATGACGAGGTCGTAAGGCTCTGTGGGCATGGTGTTCTCCTGCTGGACGGGCGGCGCGCGAGGGCCGATGATGGGCGAGAATGAAGCTTGAGGCAAAAGCGATGACACGCCGCCCCCGTATCCTGGTGATCAACCCGAACTCGAACGAGACCGTCACCGAGGGCCTGCGCCAGGCGGTCAGGCCGATGAGCTATGCCGATGGGCCGGAGATCGTGTGCGAGACGCTCACCGAGGGGCCTTACGGCATCGAGACGCAGGAGCATGCCGACAGCGTCACCATGCCGCTCAGGCGCAAGGTCGAGGCGGCCAACGATGTCGATGCCTTCGTGATCGCGTGCTATTCCGACCCCGGCCTGCATGTGGCGCGCGAGGGCACCGACCGGCCGGTATTCGGCATCGCCGAAAGCGGCGTGCTGACGGCGCTGACGCGCGCCGACCGCTTCGGCGTCATCGCCATCAAGACACGCTCGATCCCGCGCCATATCCGCTACCTGCGCCAGATGGGGCTGATGGAGCGCTTCGCCGGCGAGCGCCCGCTCGAGATGTCGGTCGCCGAAACCGCCTCCGGCGACAAGACGCTCGACCGCATGATCGCCATCGCGCGCGAACTGAAGGAGCAGGATGGCGCCGGCGCCATCGTCATGGGTTGCGCCGGCATGGCGCGCCACCGCAAGCCGCTGGAAGAGGCGATCGGCCTGCCGGTCATCGATCCGACGCAGGCCGCCGTGGCGATGGCGATCGGCGCGGTCGCGGTGCGCTGAGCGGGCGGGCCTCATCGCGGGTTACGGCGTTGGTTCGCCCGCCCGCAGCAATGGCAGCAGGGCGCGCGCATCGGGCAGGGCGGCGAGGCCAAGCACCGTCTCGGCCAGTTGCCGGGCCTGCTCGGCCGGCAGCACGAGGCCGGCAAGCTCGTCGAACTTGGCGCGGAGCTGTGCGAGCGGCAGCGGGTTGTCCGGTGCGCCAAGCTGCACGCTCGTTTGCTCCTCGATCCGCCTGCCATCGTCGGCTTCGACGATGATCGAGGATTTCCAGCTTGCCGAGACGGTTTCGTCGATCTCGATGCTGACCTTGTCGAGCATGCTGGCGATCTCCGGCGACGCACGGCGCTCCGGCGCATAGGCCGCGAGGCCGGCGCCGCCAAAGCACAGCCGGGCTGCGACCGCGTAGGGCAGGCTCATCTGGGCGGCCGGCATCGTGCTGACATCCCTGCCGCCGACCATGTCGTTCAGGAAGCTGTTGAGGCGGGCGCGAACATGTCTGATCTGGCCGGGCTGCAAGGCTTCGCGCGCCAGCACGCGCCCGATGGCGTCGATGGCGGCATGGGTGTCGCGGCACGAGGCATAGGGCTTGATCGCGGCATCGCGCAGCAGCCAGTCGCGGCCGAGCGCATTCGTGACGGCGTCGGGCGTGAGCGGGCCGTGGGCATAGGTCTTGAAGAAGCCGCCCCAGACATCCTCGAAAGCATGCGCCGGGCCGGTGACGCCGTCGCGGGCGAGCAATGCCGCCAATACGCCACCTTCGGCGGCGCGGCCGGCATGCACGCGCTTGGCCATGGCGCCGTCATGGATAAAGCACCACAGGCCGCCGGCGAAGCTCGCGGCGAGGCCGAGGCAATTGGCGGTCGCCTTCGCATCGAACTTCATGATCGACGCGGCAGCGGCTGCGGCGGCAAACACGCCGCACGTGCCGGTCGAGTGCCAGCCGGCGCTGTTATGCGGCACGTAGCCGCCGAAGCCCATCATCACCCGGCGCCCGATATCGTAGCCGAGCGCCACCGCCAGGGTGAAGCGCCGCCCGTCGACCGGGCCGTCGGCGAGCGGCAGGGCGGCCATCACCGCCGGCAGCACGGTGGCGCCGGAATGGTCGCAGCCGCCGGTGTCGTCGAGTTCGAACGCGTGCGCGGCGATGCCGTTGACCAGCGCGGCGTTGCGCGGGGAAAGCCGCATCTCACTGCCCCAGAGCTGGCTCTGGCCGGGGCCGTCGGCGCGGAGCAGGGCGGCGCTTGTGCGGATGGCCTCTTG
Source organism: uncultured Alphaproteobacteria bacterium (assembly GCA_937988775.1). Taxonomy (GTDB): domain Bacteria; phylum Pseudomonadota; class Alphaproteobacteria; order Rhizobiales; family Beijerinckiaceae; genus CALKHP01. The sequence goes on along the minus strand of CALKHP010000048.1, from coordinate 38,670 downwards.
CGACGTGGCGCCGGCAAGCGCTGCCCCGAACGTGTCGAGGATATGCAGCCGGGCCTTGTCCGCCATCGCCGGCGGCAGATCGTCATGGCGGGCGGTTGCGATAAATTCGGCCAGCCGCGCGATGATCGTCTCGCTCAAGACCGTTCTCCCTCAGCCGGCGTGTTCGATCACCCAATGGGCCAGCACGGCGCTGGCATCGAGAAAATCGTCGATCTCCATGTGCTCGCGTGGATTGTGGCTGCCATGCTCGTTGCGCACGAACAGCATGGCGGTCGGCACGCCGGCGGCGGCGAAGGCGGCTGAATCATGCGAGGCCGGGCTGCCGAGCGGCATGCTGGCGATGCCGAGCCGGCCGGCGGCGGCCGTCAGCGCGCTGGTGATGTCGGCATCGACGACACCGACCGCCGCACCGGCCGCCGGGCCGAGCTGGAAGGTGACGTGCCGCTCGGCTTCGATGCGGCGGATGATGGCCGGGACTTCCGCCTTGAGGCGGGCGAGCAAGGCTTCGTCATAAGCGCGCACGTCGAGGCTGAAATGAAAAACGCCCGGAACGATGGTCAGGCCGTGCTGCTTGGCATCGGTGTGGAAGCGCCCGAAGGTGATGGCGAGCGGCGTTCCCGCCGCGTCGAGATCGGCCCAGATGCGATCGAGCGCGCCGGCGAAATCGACCGCTGCCATGGCGGCGTCACGCCGGAAGCGGCGCGGCGTGCCGACATGATCGTGCCGGCCGACGATGCGGGCATTCGGGTAGCGGAAATTGCCGGGAATGCCGGTGCAGATCGCCAGCGGCAGGCCGGCTTCGACGAGGCTCGGCGCCTGCTCGATATGCACCTCGATGAAGGCGCGGACATTGCCTGGACCGAGTTCGCGATGGCCCGCGCGCAACTGCTCCGGGTCACCGCCGCACGCGCCGATATAGTCCGCCAATGTGCGGCCGGTATCGATGCGCCTTGCCTCGAGCGCGCCATCCGGCAAGGTGCCGAGCGCCGAGCGGCTGCCGATATAGGAGACCTCGAACCACACGCTTTCCTCGGCGCGAATGCCCATCACGGTGATGTCGCGCGTTGGCCGGATGCCGAGATGCCTGAGCGCGCCGAGCGTCACCAGCCCGGCGACGACGCCGGCCGCGCCGTCGAAATTGCCGCCATTGGGCACGCTGTCGAGATGCGAGCCCATCAGGATGCGCGGCGCCGCCGGATCGCTGCCCGGCATGGTGACATAGGTGTTGGCGGCGGCGTCGTGCCGCAGCGCCAGCCCGGCGCTTTCGCCATAATCGGCAAGCACGCGGTGGCCCCAGTTCTCGCCCGCGCCGTAGGTGTCGCGGGTGATGCCGGGTTCGGCGCGGCTGCCTTCGGCGAGGCGCGCGAAGAAGCCTTCCACCATGGCGCGCTGCGCGGCGACGGCGGCTCTGATCGCATCGGGGCTGGGCATGGTCATGGCGTGCAAACCAGGGAGCGAGGCTGCGACATGGCGGCTGGAATCATGATGCCCGGTCGAAATAGCCGGCGCGCACCGCGGCGCCGATCATGTTGACGATCAGGCGGCCGGCGGTGATGCAGGTGATCTGGTTGACGTCGCTGCGCGGCGTGATCTCGACGACATCCATGCCGACGACGCGGCCCTTGCGCACGAGGCCGTGGATCAGCTTGCGCGCTTCCGTAAACGTGATGCCGCCGGGGCAGGGCGCGGCGACGCCCGGCGCGATCGAGGCATCCATGCCGTCGAGATCGACGGTCAGGTAATAGCGGCCATTGTCGGGAATGCGCGCCAGCACGGCATCCATGCCATGATCGTGCACCTCATAGGCGCTGATCAGGTGGGCGCCGTAGGCGGTCGCGGCTTCGAACTCCTCAGCGCGGCCGCTGCCGGTGGCGCGCAGGCCGATCTGGAAGATTTCGCCGATATGGTCCATTTCCGAGGCGCGGCGGATCGGGCTCGACAGCCCGTCCGTGACGCCGTTGATATGGTCGCGCCAGTCGAGATGCTGGTCGATCTGGATCAGGGTGATCGGTCCGTCGCCATCGAGGCCGCGCAGCACCGGGATCGGGATGGCGTGGTCGCCGCCGAGCACGAACGGCATGGCGCCGGCGGCGCGGATCTTGCGGATCGCGGCTTCCGCCTTCTTCAGATGCGCGCCGAGGTCGTTGCGATCGGCGATGACGTCGCCGCAATCGACGGCGCGGATCGGCCGGTTGTCGTAGAGCGGGCCGCCGACATCGAAATCGTAGCGCTCGATCGAGCGCGTGATGCGGTCGGTCGCCGCGCGCATCGCCACCGGCATCGTGGTCTGGTCGTTGACGATCTCGGGGTAGGTGTAGGCCGAGCCGAACGGGATGCCGAGAAAGGCGATATCGGCCTTGAGATTGTCGAGATCGGTCGCGAGTTCCGAATAGAGGAAGGTCTGGTGGCCGATTTTCGACGGGGTGGTCAGTTTCATGGCGCGCCTCGCGATGGTGGGTGGGCGGGATCAGGCGTCGAGCCAGCGCAATACGCCGGGCTCCGGGGCGATATCGGGATTGGCGGCGATCATGCGTTCCCAAACGCGCTGCGTCACGGCCTGGGCCTCGGCGAGCAGGGCGGGCTCGTCGATGGTCAGCACCTTGCGGTCGCGCATGACGAATTCGCCATCGACGATCACCGAATGAGTGAGCCCCGGATGGCCGTAATGCACGATGTTGGAGACGAGCCGGATGATCGGCCGCATCGCCGGGGCGTTCAGGTCGATGATGGTGAGATCGGCCTTCATGCCTGGCCTGATCGCGCCGATCTCGGCCCCGGCGCCGACGCTCTTGGCGGCATTGACGGTTATCATGTCGAGCACCTCCTGGCCGTTCGGGCTGATGCCGCCCTCCGCCTCGCGGCCGCGCCCGGTGCGGTGGACGATCGAGCCGATCGCCATCGCCTGGAACATGTCCTCGCTCATATTGTCGGTGCCGATGGCGATGTTGACGCCGGCATCGCGGATCCAGCCGAGCGGCGCCTTGTGCAGGCCGCGCCGGCTCGAACTTGCCGGACAATGCGCCATCTGCACGCCGCGTTCGGCGAGCAACTCGACATCGGCTTTGGTGCAGAACGTCCAATGCGCGCAGGCGAGGTCCGGGCCGAGGAAACCCTCGCGGTCGAGATAGGCGGCGGGGGTGAGGTCATAGTGCTTGCGGATCGCGGCGATCTCACCCGGGCTCTGCGCCAGATGGCAGGTGCGGGTCAGGTCGGTGCGGGCGGTGAGGTCCTTGAGCTTGGCCAGCATGGCCGGTGAGCAATTGTCGGGCGCGTGCGCCGCGATCTGGCAATTGACGCGGCCGCCGCGCGCGCCGTGCCAGCCCTCGACGAGCGCTTCCGTGCGGTCGAGGAAGGTTTGGCCGAAGGCTTCGTCGACCGTGTAATCGTTGAAGCGGATTTTTCGCGTGTCGATATCGGCGCAGCTTTCCGAGAGCCACAGCCGCAAGCCGGTATCGGCCATGGTGCCGGCATAGGTCGCGACATGGCGGAACGGATCGACCAGCGTGGTGGTGCCGCTGCGGATCGCCTCGAGGCAGCCGAGCGCCGCCATGGTGGCACGCTCGGAATCGCTCATCGTGTAGGAGACCGGCGACATGTAGCGGTAGATGATGTCGCCGCTCCAATCCTCGACCGTGCCGCGTAGCGACGTCAGGATGGTGTGGGTATGGGCGTTGATGAAGCCCGGCAGCACGGCGAGGCCGCGCCCGGACATCACCTCGTAATCGGGGCGGGTCTTGCGCAAGGCGTCGGTCTCGCCGACCGCCTCGATGCGGTCGCCCGCGATCGCGATGGCGCCGCGTTCGAGCACGCGACGCTCGGCATCGCAGGTGACGATGGTCGTATCCGTGATGAGCAGTTTCATCGTGCCGCGACAGCTCCGATCCAAGAGGATTGGGCGCGACATTGGGACGGATGGTGTGGCGGGGCAACGCCCGCGCTTATGCTTTATTCCGGCAGGCTATTTCCATCGCGAATACTGTCGCCGGCCCGGCGGCGATCGGTGATGGCGATCACGGCAGCTTGGTGCCGACATCGGCCGCCACGACGCGCACCTCGCGCAGGAACGCTTCCGCCGCGCGCGACAGCGGGCGCTTGCGCGAGCGCACCACCGAGGCCTTGACCTCGATCATCGGCACGAACGGGCGCATCGCCAGCTTGAAATGCCCGCTGAACAGCGGCGATAGCGGGTCGACGACCGCGACGCCGACACCGCTTTCCACCAGCACGCAGGCGGTATGGCCGTAACGCACTTCGGCGGCGAATTCGAACGGCTCGCCGGCATCGGCGAAGGCTTTGCGCAGCGGCGTGCCCATTTGCGTGCCGCGTTCGAGCGCGATGAACGGCACGCCGCGCAGGTCGGCCGGGGCGATCTCGTGCTTGCTGGCCAGCGCATGGTCGGGCGACATCACGCAGATCATGCGCTCGGAAAAGAACACCTCCGATTCAAGGTCGCGATGATCGCCGAGGCCGATGACGAAACCGAGTTCCGCCACGCCGCTATCGATGCTGTCGATGACGTTCTCGAAGCGCCTGATGTCGAAGAACACGCGCATTTTCGGCCGCGCCGCGAGGAAGCGACGGATCGCGATCGGGATGACGCTGTAGCCGAGCGGCGGCGTGGCGATCAGGCGCACCGTACCGGCGCGGTTCTCCTTCAGGTCCTGGACCTTGGCCTCGAGCGCGGCATGAATGGCGAAGAGCGGGTCGGAGTCGCGGTAGAGCGTGCGCGCCTCGGCGGTCGGGAACAGGCGGTTGTTGACGCGCTCGAACAGGGGAAAGCCGAGCTGCGTCTCCAGGTGCTTGACGGCATTGCTGACGGCGGGCTGGGACAGGCCGAGTTCCTGTGCCGCCCTGACCGTGGTTTCGCAGCGCACGACGGCGCGCAGCAATTCGATCTGCCGTAGGTTCATATTCTCACCCTGAATGCCGGCGCTGTGCGGTATTCCAATCGCAAATTGTATGGCTGGCGGCGGGAAGCGCAATCGATAACTCGGGCGCTTGAAAAGCGCGGCGGCCGCCCGGCGGGATTCTCGTCGGCACGGCGAGGCCAGGTGCCCGGCCGCGCTCCTGCACGGCGATTCATACGCGGGCGGCGCGGCCAACGGAAGGATGGATGATGGCGCCGCAGCGCCGGATTTGGAACAATATTCTCCGGATCCAGAGCGGCGGAGACGAAACATCTCGCATTCGATTTTTGCTTGCCATCGCTTTCAGAATGAGCGCTGTTGCGCTTGTTGCAACGCGATTGAGTGTGTCTTGCGATGTCTTTGAAGCATATTTTCGGCCTCGATCATGTTTTCCTGGCGGTTCGGAATCTCGAAACCGCGGCGGCGGGCTGGCGCCGGCTCGGCTTTACCGTGTCGCCCTACGGAGCCCACTCCGCTCATCTCGGCTCGGCGAACCACACCATCGTCCTCGAGGACGATTACATCGAGCTTCTGGGCATTGTCGCCGAGACCGAGCATTCCAGGCCGGTCATCGACTTCCTGAAGAACCGCGAGGGCGTGGCGCGCGTCGCCTTCACGACCGACGATGCCGTCGGTGGCGTGGCCGAATTGCGCGGGCGCGGCATCGCGCCGATCGGCCCGGTCAGCTTCAGCCGTCCGGTCGAGTTGCCCGATGGCGGCCGCACCGAGGCGCGCTTTACCGTGTTTCGCTGGCCGCTCGACGAGAAGCCCGGCGGCGTGCAGATTTTCGCCTGCCAGCATTTCACGCGCGACGCGGTGTGGATTCCAGCGCTGCAGGAGCATGCCAATGGCGCGACCGGCATCGTGCGCGTCGAGTATCTGGTTCGTGACCCGAAGGCGGCGGCGGCGCATATGGCCCGCCTGATCGATGAGCCGGCGGCCGAGACGGCGGACGGCCATGTCGTCAGGTCCGGCGGCAAGCGCGCGACATTCCTGTTTCAGGACGCCGCGACCTTTGCCCGCCGCTACCCCGAGGCCGTGCGTGCCGGCGTCGCGCCGGACGGCGTTGCCGCCGTGGTGCTCGCCACGCGCGACGTGGCCAGGGCGCGGGCTGTCGCGGGTGCGGTCACACACGGCGATGGCGCCGTGATCCCGGCCAGTCTCGCCAACGGCACGGTGCTGGGTTTCGTGTCGCACTCCGGCGCCTGAACGATCAAGGCCAAGCCGTTGATCCGCCAGAACAAACGGTACTCGTTCCTGGCGCGGTTCCGATAACGTTGAATAAGAATGCTCAGGAGAATTCGATGACGAGCACGCATCTGGAAATCAACCGCCGCCGCGCCTTGATGACATCGGCGGCCATCGCCGCCAGCGTCATGTTCCCCGAGCGCGCCTTTGCCGAGGAGACGCCGCGCAAGGGCGGCATCTTCACCGTGCATTACGGCGCCGAGCAGCGCATGCTCAACCCGAGCCTGCAGGCCTCGACCGGCGTGTATATCATCGGCGGCAAGATCCAGGAGCAGCTCGTCGATCTCGACCATGCCGGCAAGCCGGTCGGCGTGCTGGCCGAGAGCTGGGAATCGACGCCGGACGGCCGGACCATCACCTTCCACCTGCGCAAGGGCGTGACCTGGCATGACGGCAAGCCGTTCACCTCGGCCGACGTCGCCTTCACCGCCATGGCGATGTGGAAGAAAATCCTCAATTATGGCTCGACGCTGCAACTGTTCCTGACTGCCGTCGATACGCCCGACGCGCACACCGCGATCTTCCGCTACGAGCGGCCGATGCCGATGGACCTGCTGCTGCGCGCCCTGCCGGACCTCGGCTACATCTCGCCCAAGCACCTGTATGACAGCGGCGACATTCGCCAGAACCCGGTCAACCTCGCTCCGGTCGGCACGGGCCCGTTCAAGTTCACGCAATATGAGCGCGGCCAGTTCATCATCGCCGACCGCAACCCGAATTACTGGCGGCCGAACGCGCCCTATCTCGACCGCATCGTGTGGCGCGTGGTGACCGATCGCGCGGCGGCGGCGGTGCAGGTCGAGGCCGGCCAGATCCTGTACAGCGGATTCTCCGGCCTGACGATTTCGGATACGGCGCGGCTTGCCAAGGACAAGCGCTTCATCGTCACCACCAAGGGCAACGAGGGCAATGCCCGCACCAACACCATCGAGTTCAATTTCCGCCGCAAGGAACTGGCGGATATCAGGGTGCGGCGCGCCATCGCGCACGCCATCAACGTGCCGTTCTTCATCGACAATTTCCTTGGCGACTTCGCCAAGCCCGGCACCGGGCCGATCCCGTCGGTCTCGACCGATTTCTTCCCCAAGGATACCGGCCCGCAATACGCCTATGACAAGGCGAAGGCGGTCAAGCTGCTCGACGAGGCCGGCTTCAAGGCGGGCTCGGGCGGAACGCGCTTCTCGCTGCGCCTGCTGCCGGCGCCGTGGGGCGAGGATATCTCGCTGTGGGCGACCTATGTGCAGCAGCAATTGTCGGATGTCGGCATCAAGATCGAGATCGTGCGCAACGATGGCGGCGGCTACCTGAAATCGGTCTATGCCGACCATAATTTCGACCTTGCCAGCGGCTGGCACCAGTATCGCAACGATCCGGCCGTCTCGACCACGGTGTGGTATCGCTCCGGCCAGCCGGCTGGCGCGCCCTGGACCAACCAGTGGGGCTGGACCGACGAGAAGATCGACAAGATCATCGACGACGCGGCGACCGAGGTCGATCCGGTCAAGCGCAAGGCGCTCTACGGCGAATTCGAACGGCGCGCCAACGAGGAACTGCCGGTGTGGATGCCGATCGAGCAGATTTTCCAGTCGGTGATCAACGCCAAGGCGCGCAACCATTCCAACACGCCGCGCTGGGGCTCGGCGAGCTGGTATGATCTCTGGCTCGCGGAATAATGCTCCGATAAAGTCACGCCATGCGCCTGCTGAGCCTTGTGGGGCGGCGTCTCGCCGCCTCGATCCCGACCCTGCTGCTGATCCTGATCGGCCTGTTCCTGCTGCTGCAATTCGCGCCAGGCGACACGGTCGACGCGATGATGGCGCAGATGGGCGGCGGCGATGCCGCGACCGCCAAGTCGCTGCGCGAGTTCTACGGGCTCGACCTGTCGGTTTCGGCGCAACTCGGCAACTATCTGTGGCGGCTGGCGCGCTTCGATCTCGGCTTCTCCTCGATCTACGGCAAGCCGGTGCTGACGGTGATCGCCGAGCGCCTGCCGGCGACGCTGTTGCTGATGGGCGCAGCCTTGTCCTTCGCCTTCTTCTTCGGGCTGGTGTTCGGGGTGATCGCGGCGCGCGGCGTCAATAAATGGCCCGATACGCTGATCTCGACGCTCGGCCTGATCTTCTACGCCACGCCGTCGTTCTGGTTCGGGCTGATGGCGATCGTGGTGTTCTCGATCTACCTGCAATGGTTGCCGGCGGGCGGGCTCGAGGACATCACCGTGATGCAGACCGGGCTGTGGCGCACGCTCGACATCGCGCGCCATCTCATCCTGCCGACGCTGACGCTCGGCCTGATCTATCTTGCCATCTACCTGCGCATCATGCGCGCCTCGATGCTGGAGGTGCTCAACCTCGATTTCGTGCGCACGGCGCGCGCCAAGGGGCTCGACGATACCCGCGTCGTCATCAAGCATGTGCTGCGCAACGCGCTGCTGCCGATGGTGACGCTGATCGGCTTGCAGGCCGGCACGATGCTCGGCGGCTCGGTGGTGGTCGAGAGCGTGTTCTCGCTGCCGGGACTTGGCCGGCTCGCCTATGAATCGGTGGTGCAGCGCGATCTCAACACGCTGCTCGGCATCGTGTTCGCCTCGGCGCTGGTGGTGATCGCGGTCAACCTCGCCGTCGATATCGCCTATGCGCGGCTCGACCCGCGCATCACGACGGGCGTCTAGGGCGATGGAGGTCGTGAGACGCTACGCACGCAGCCCGGCCGCCGTGTTCGGCATCGTGCTGCTCGTCGCCGTGGTGGCGATGGCGGCGAGCGCCGGCTGGCTGTTCCCGCGCGATCCGCTGTCGCTCGCCGGCCGGCCGCTGATCTGGCCGTTCCAGAACCCGCGCTTTCCGCTCGGCACCGATAATTCCGGGCGCGACATCGCCGCGCAGATCTTCTACGGCGCGCGCATCTCGCTGCTGATCGGGCTGGTCGCGACGGCGATCGCCATCGCCATCGGCATCGTCATCGGCGCGCTCGCCGGCTTCTATGGCGGCACGGTCGATACAGTGCTGATGCGCGTGACGGAAGCCTTCCAGACGCTGCCGAACTTCCTGCTGCTGCTCGTGCTCGTCGCGGTGTTCGGCTCGACGCTGACCACGGTGACCATTGCGATCGGCGTGGTGTCGTGGCCGGCGCCGGCGCGGCTGACGCGGGCGGAGTTCCTGTCGCTCAGGAACCGTGAATTCGTGCAGGCGGCGCAGACGCTTGGCCTCAAGGACGCCAAGCTGATCTTCGGCGAAATCCTGCCCAACGCGCTGCCCTCGGTGATCGTCTATGCCAGCGTGGTGATGGCGGTGGCGATCCTGCTCGAAAGCGCGCTCGCCTTCCTGAAACTCTCCGACCCCAACGTCGCCTCCTGGGGCAACCTGATCGGCCTCGGGCGCGATGTGCTGCGCGTGCAATGGTATGTCTCGGCCATTCCGGGCATTGCCATCCTGGTGACGGTGCTGGCGGTGTCGCTGGTCGGGCAGGGGCTGAACGACGCCCTCAATCCGAGGCTGAAGGGCCGATGAGCGCGCTTCTCACGCTCGACAGGCTCAACGTCGCGCTCCCCGAGGGCGCCGACCGGGCGCATGCGCTCAGCGACGTCTCGCTCGAGATCGCGGCCAACGAGATATTATGCGTCGTCGGCGAATCCGGCTCCGGCAAGTCGATGACGGCCAATGCCATCATGGGGTTGCTGCCGGGCGGCGTGACGCTCGCCGGCGGGCGCATCCTGTTCGAGGGCCGCGATCTCGCGGCGATGTCCGAGCCTGAAATGCGCGCGCTTCGCGGTGCCGGCATCGCCATGATCTTCCAGGAGCCGATGACGGCGCTCAATCCGCTGCGCACCATTGGCGACCAGATCGGCGAGATGTTCGTCATCCACACCGCGCTGCCGCGCAAGGAGATCGGGCGCCGCGTGCTGGCGCTGCTGGAGGAGGTGCGCATCCCGCAGCCGGCGCAGGCCGCGAAAGCCTATCCGCACGAACTCTCCGGCGGCCAGCGCCAGCGCGCCATGATCGCCATGGCGCTGGCGCTCGATCCGAAAGTGCTGATCGCCGACGAGCCGACCACCGCGCTCGACGTCACGACGCAGGCGCAAATCCTGACGCTGATCCGCGACCTGCAAAAGCGCAAGGGCACGGCGGTGTTGTTCATCACGCATGATTTCGGTGTCGTCGCCGAGATCGCCGACCGTGTCGCGGTGATGCAGCACGGCGTCGTCGTCGAGCACGGCACGGCGGCGCAAGTGCTCGACGATCCGCGGCACCCCTATACGCGGCAGTTGATCGCGGCGGTGCCGCCGCTGAGCGCGCCGCCGCCGCGCCCGCTATCGCCGGAGGTGGTGCTGAGCATCGCCCATGTCACCAAGACGTTCCGCACCGGCGGCTTCCTCGGCCGTGGCGCGCGCGTCACGCATGCGGTCAAGGACGTGTCGCTCACGCTGCCGCGTGGCTCGACGCTCGGCATTGTCGGGGAATCCGGCTCCGGCAAATCGACGCTGGCGCGCTGCATCGTGCGGCTGGTGAGCCCTGAGAGCGGCGCGATCACGCTCCAGGGGCGCGACCTGCTGCAACTCGACGCCAACGCGATGCGCGCCGAGCGCCGCAAGGTGCAGATGGTGTTTCAGGACCCGTTCGCCTCGCTCAATCCGCGCCGCAAGGCCGGCGAACTGGTGGCGCAGGGACTGGTCGAGCACGGCACACCGCGCGCCGAGGCCCTGGCGCGGGCGCGCGAATTGTTCGGCCTCGTCGGGCTCGATCCGCTGGCGGTCGACCGCTTCCCGCATGAGTTTTCCGGCGGGCAGCGCCAGCGCATCGGGTTGGCGCGGGCACTCGCCTTGAAACCGGAGGTGCTGGTGGCGGATGAGCCGGTCTCGGCGCTCGACGTTTCGGTGCAGGCGCAGGTGCTGCGCCTGCTCGCCGACCTGCAACAGCGCCTCGGCCTGTCGATCGTGTTCATCACGCATGATCTGCGTGTCGCGGCGCAAATCTGCGACCGCATCGCGGTGATGAAGGATGGCGAGGTGGTCGAGCAGGGGCTGGCGGGCGCGGTGTTCGGCGCGCCGCAGCAGCCCTATACCAAGGCGCTGCTCGCCGCGATTCCGGGGCCGAAGATCGGTGGCCCGGTGCTGATCCCGACGGCGGCGGAAGCGATCTAGACTCGTTTTCCGATCAGATTGAAACGCTTTGGCCTGCCGTCACCGGCCGGTTTATCCGGCCGGTCCCGATCAGAAAGGCGAAGGTGTTTCAATCAAGCGGGATTGGCCGGATGAACCGGCCAATGACGGTGAGGGAGTGATTCAGTCCGATCGGAACCGGCTCTAGATCGCGGCCAGAGCCTGTTCGAGATCGCCGATCAGGTCGCTTTCGGCTTCCAGCCCGACCGACAGGCGCAGCAGGCCGTCGCCGATGCCGGCGGCGTGGCGGGCTTCGGCGCCCATGGCGGCATGCGTCATCGTGGCCGGGTGGGCGACGAGGCTCTCGATGCCGCCGAGCGATTCCGCCAGGTTGAAGATTCGCACTGCCTCGACGAAGTGCTTCACCGCCTCGACGCCGCCGGCCAGTTCGAAGCTCAGCATGGCGCCGAACCCGGCCTGCTGCTTCCTGGCGATGGCGTGGCTCGGATGGGTTTCGAGGCCGGGATAATACACGGCGCTGACCTGCGGCTGGCCCGCAAGGAACGCGGCGACCGCCGCCGCCGTCATCTGCTGGCGCTCGATGCGCGGGAACAGCGTGCGGATGCCGCGCAGCGTCATATAGGCGTCGAACGGCGCACCGGTGGTGCCGACGATGTTGGCCCAGGCGGCCAGCGTCTCGACATCGGCCTTGGCGGCCGCGACCACGGCGCCGCCGACGACATCGGTGTGGCCGTTGAGATATTTGGTCGTCGAGTGGATGACGAAATCCGCCCCGAGCGCGATCGGCTGTTGCAGGGCCGGCGACAGGAAGGTGTTGTCGACCGAGACCTTGGCGCCGGCCGCCTTGGCGCGGGCGGCGATGGCGCCAATGTCGACGACGCGCATCAGCGGGTTGCTCGGGCTCTCGACGAATACCAGCGCCGGCTTGCGGCGGAACGCCGCCGCCATGGCGGCATCGTCGCCCTGATCGACGAAGGCGACCTTGAACTGGCCCTTGTCGCGGCGCGAGACGAGCAGGCGATAGGTACCGCCATAGCAATCATGCGGCGCGATGACGAGATCGTCGCTGTTCAACTGCGACAGCACGAGATCGACCGCCGCCGTACCGGTCGCGGTGATGACAGCGCCGGCGCCGCCTTCGAGCTTGGCGAGCGTATCGGCGAGCATCGAACGGCTCGGATTGCTGGTGCGGGTATATTCATGGGCGCGCGGCTGCTCGAAGCCGGCGAAAGCATAGCTGCTCGTCAGGTAGATCGCCGGCGTCACCGCGCCGAAGGCGGCATCGGTGGCGATGCCGTTGGCGGCTGCGACGGTCTGGCGTTGCACGGGCTTCGACATTAGCGGGTATTTTCCTCGAAAGAGCGCTCTGAACTTGCTTTATTCTACCGCGTGGCGCGCGGCCAGAGCTATATCTGCCTGAATGGCGGGCCATGAAGATGCGGGGAAACGCCAACGCCCGCAACACGATTCGGGGAAACGGTTCGCGCCATGGCGCGGCTGGCACGCAGCTCCCATCCGGCAAGACAGCGAAGGCTTCCATGGCGCAGAACATCTATGACCGGCCGGAATTCTTCGCGGGCTACAGCCGGCTCGCCCGCTCGGTCGCCGGCCTGAGCGGCGCGCCGGAGTGGCCGGCGCTCAAGGCGATGCTGCCTGATATCCGTGGCCGCCGCGTCGTCGATCTCGGCTGCGGCTTCGGCTGGTTCTGCCGCTGGGCGGCCGAGGCGGGCGCATCCGAGGTGCTGGGGCTCGACCTGTCGCAGAACATGCTGGCGCGGGCGCGGGCCGAGACGCCGCACGGGGTGGTCTCGTATCAGGTCGCCGATCTCGAGACGCTGGAGCTCGGCGAGGGGAGTGCCGACCTGATCTACAGCTCGCTGGCGTTTCATTACGTCGCCGATGCTGCCCGGCTTTATGCCGGCATTCACAAGGCCCTGGCGCCGGGCGGCCATCTCGTGTTCTCGACCGAGCATCCGATCTTCATGGCTTCGACCAGCGCGGGATGGCGCGAGATCGAGCCCGGCGTGAGGACCTGGCCGGTCGATCATTATTTCGTGGAGGGGGCGCGCAGCACCGACTGGCTGAGCGCCGGCGTCGTCAAATACCATCGCACCCTCGGCACGACCCTCAACGCGCTCATCCGCGCCGGTTTCACCATCACGCATGTCGAGGAGTTCTGCCCGACACCGGCACAGTTCACGGCGAACCCGGCGCTCGCCGAAGAGGTGGAGCGGCCGATGTTCCTGCTGGTTTCCGCCATGCGGTGAGGGCCGTGTAATCTCTTGGCGCGTGGTGAAAATCCGAACAATAATCGCCGACAATCATGATGGGGGAACACAGTCCGATGGCAGCGGAACGCGACAGCGCGCAGGCGCTTGATCTTCTCAGGCGCATGATCGGCATCGATTCGCGCAGCTTCGTGTCGAACCTTGCGATTGCCGAGCTGATGGAAGGCGAATTGGCGGGCTGGCAGGTCGAGCGCATCGATTACGTCGATCCGGCGGGCGTGAAAAAGCGCAACCTGGTCGCCGTCGAACCGGGCCAGCGCCCGCGCATCGCCTTCGCCGGCCATCTCGATACGGTCGCGGATACGGAATGGCAGCGCAACCCGTTCGAGGCAACGCTGGAGGGCGACAATCTCCACGGTCTTGGCGCCTGCGACATGAAGGGGCCGATCGCGGCGTTCGTGACCGCGATCAAGGCGCTGCCGCCCGCCGAGCGCCCGATGATCGTGCTGACGGCCGACGAGGAAACCGGAAAGCAGGGCGCGCGGGAAACCGTGGCCCGCAGCGCGCTCCTCAAGGATATCGCGCCGGCCTGCTTCCTCGTCGCCGAGCCGACGGTCAATGGCATCGTGCGCGGCCACAGGGTCGACGTGCAGTTCGTCGCGCACGCCAAGGGCGTTCAGGCGCATTCCTCGACGGGGAAGGGCCTCAACGCCAATATCGCCATGATCCCGTTTCTCGCGGATATGCGCGCGCTCTACCTGCGGCTGCGCGAGGATACTTCGCTCCACGATCCGCAATACGATCCGCCGTTCTGCGACCTGAACATGGTCGTCGATAATTACGGCGCGTTCAACAACGTCACCGTCGGGCTGGCGACGACCCGCATCAAGTTCCGCTATTCGAAGAGCTTCGACCCTGCCTGGGTGATCGCGGAGGTGACGCAATCCGCCACACGGCACGGGCTTGAACTGATCGTGAAGCCGGAGGCCCCGCCGCCGGAACTGCCGCCGGACCACCCGCTGGTCGTCAAGGCGGAGGCGATCCTCGGCCGGCGTGCCGAGGTCGCGGGCATCGGCACGGAAGCCTCCGAATACAGCCGGCTGGCGCCGGCGATCGTGTGCGGCCCCGGCGATGTCGCGCATGCCCATCGCCCGGTCGAGCACATCAACATGGCGCAATTCGTCGCCTCGATCGACAATTTCCGCCGCCTGGCGCGAGAACTTCCGGACGCGGTGTGATCGACGAACATGGCCCCGGTTCGAGGCGTTCGGCCGGGGGCATTGCTGTGATCGAGGATCGGGCGATCCGTGTTCCCGGCTTCGTGCGAGCACGCCCCGGCCGCCGGGCAAATTGATCGGCCTGCCACACGGGGAAGGCGGCCAGCTTCTCGTTTTCCTTGAGGGCCGCCGCGCAGGTTATAGCGGGCGCGGCGGGAGGTAGACCGTTGACTTATGCTGCTCCATTACCTGGCGCATGTCGTTGAGCGCCAGGCGGGGCGAAAGCGCGAAACGATGCGCGATGCGGTCTCCGGAAATCCGGTATTCGACATAGCCCGGCCGGCAATGGCCGACGTCAAGCCCGGCCGGGTAGCCTTCGAGCACGAAGCCGAGCGCGGGGGCCCAGACAAGCTGGATGCCGCGATGCGTCATATCGGCGTAGCGGTGCAAATGGCCGCTGGCGATCACGGCGATATCATGCGCTTGCGCGAGGTCGAACAGACGCTGACGTGACCGGGCGCCGAGATGGAGCGTGCTCTGCGCGCTCTCGTGCGGATCGACCAGGTAGAGCGGCTTATGGACGAAGAGCAGCACGCGCCGGTTTCCGCGCGCCGCCAGGATGCGCTCGAACCAGTCCCATTGCTCAGCTTCGGCCTCGAGGCCGCTGTCGAACAGCATCGCGTCGAGCCCGACCAGGCGCCAGGCGCCGCAATCGCGGAACCAGTAGTCGGCGCCAAGCTCGGCCAGCCAGCGTGCCCGCTTTTCGGCATCGACCGGATGCCGGAATTTGAGATCGGGCGGCTGGTCGCCGATATCGTGATTGCCGGGGATCGCCAGCCACGGCACCGCGAGGCGGTCGAGTTGCGTGCGCGCGTAGGCGAGATCGTCCGGGCAATGCACGCCGTCGAAGCAGAGATCGCCGCTGCACACCACGATATCCGGCGGATCCTCGGCCATCATGGCGACGAACACGTCCCAGTTATCCTGGAAATAGGCGCGGTTTCGGCTCAGATGCGGGTCCGACACCTGCGCGATGCGAAAGTCCATGGTTCCTCCGATTGCCTTCTCGCGATGATGGCCGTTGCAGGGCGTCGCTAGCCCTTAAGGCCCGATGAGACGAAGGTTTCCACCACCTGGCGCTGGGCGAGAAAGAACAGGGCCAGCACCGGCACGCATACCAACGTCACCGCCGCCATCAGCGGGCCGTACTGGTTGCCCAATTCGCTATCGAGGAAGCGCCGTAGCCCGACCTGCACGGTCGTCGACGCCTCGGTCTGGGTGACGATGAGCGGCCAGAAATATTCGTTCCAGCATTCGAGAAACAGGATGATCGTCAGCGCGGCGAGCGCCGGCTTCAGGTTCGGCAGGATGACCAGCCACAAGGTGCGCCAGGTGCCGGCACCGTCGATCTCGGCCGCATCGAGCAGGGATTTCGGAAAGGCCAGCATATGCTGGCGCAGCAGGAAAACGGCAAAAGGGGCGGCGAGATTGGGCACGACGAGCGCGAGATAGGTGTCGAACCAGCCGAGCCGCGCCACCATGACATAGAGCGGGATCATGACCAGCGAATGCGGGATCATCATCGCGCCTAGAACGGCGATGAACAGGAGGTCCCGGCCCGGAAACACCCAGCGCGTGAATGCATAGGCGGCAAGCACCGCGAGCACGAGCTGGCCGAGCACCCGCAGCGTCGTCGAGGCGATGCTGTTCCACAGGTAATGCGCGAACGGCATGTCCTGGAAGACGCGCAGGTAATTCTCGAAGGTCGGCGCAAGCGGCCATGGCGTGGCGAGGCCGATTTCGTTTTCCGGCTTGAACGAGGCGCCGAAGGCGATGAGCAACGGCACCAGCATCATCAGGCTGATCAAGATGCACACAGTATGTGCCGTGATGTTCCAGCGTAGACCGAACCTCATCGCCGTCAGCTCTCGTATTTCGCCAGCCGGTCGGCCAGCTTGAATTTCAGCACGGTCACGATCATCAGCAGGACGAACAGGATGACGGTCGCCGCCGCGCCGTAGCCGATGTTGAAGGTGCGGAAGGCGAGCTGGTAGACCATGTAGAACAGGTTGGTCGTGGCGTTGGACGGCCCGCCCTGGGTCATGATGTCGATCGGCGTGAAGACCTGCTGCACGGTGAAGATCACCGTGGTGACCAGGACGAACACGGTGGTCGGCGCAAGCAGCGGGATGATCAGATGGCGGAAGATCTGGTAGTCGCTGGCGCCGTCCATGCGCATGGCGGCGATATATTCCTGATCGATCGAGGCAAGCCCGGCCGTATAGATCAACGTGTTAAAGCCGAGGATCTTCCAGGCCGAGACGCCCATGATGGTCAGCAGGGCGTACCAGGTGTCGAAGAGCAGGTTCGGCATGGTCAGGCCGACAAGCCGCAGCGCCGCGCCGAAATAGCCGCCGAGCGGATTGAGCAGCCAGGCCCAGATCACCGACACGGCGACGAAGCTGGTCAGGACCGGCAGGAAGATGATCATCTTGTAGACGCCGGAAACGCGCGGCGTCATCGACCACAGGAACACGGCGATCGGGATCGGCAGGATCACCTTCAACGGGATCGCCAGGACAATGTACAGAATAGTGTTGACGGTGGCGTCCTTGAACAGCGAACTCGTTACCACGCCGCGAAAATTGTCCGTGCCGACGAAGGGCATCGCATCGGCGACGAGGTTCCACTTCGTCACCGCGAGGTAGAACGTATAGACGAGCGGCCAATACACGAACGCGACGATGCATAACAGCAGCGGTGCCGCGTAAACATATGGCGTCAGGCGCGATCGCAGCATGGCGAGTCCTGGATATCCGCGTTGAAGGGCTGCAAGGGAGCTGCAAGGGAGACGGCGGCGCCGTCACTTCCCATCCGCGAGCAGCTTGTTGATGCCGGCCGCCGTCTCATGCACGATCTGCGGCGCCGGCGCCTTGTCGAGCCAGAGCGCGTCGACCATGTTCTTCAGCCTGACGGAAATCTCGCCGGCCTGTTCGGCCGGCCATACCACCACCGGCACAGTGTCCTTCATCTGCTTCAAGGCCGGCAGGTAATCCGGATTTTCCTTGTAGAAGGCCGCCATCTTCGGGTCGGCGAGCGGATCGCGCGCGACCGGCATGTAGCCGCTGACGCGCGCCCATTCGTTCGAAATCTCGGGGCGGGACAGATATTGCACCAGCTTGAGGGCATTGTCCCGGCGCGGCCCCTCGGGCGCGAAAACCATCAGGACCGAGCCGCTATTGGGCACGCTGCGCGGCCTGTCGCCCCAGGTGGGAAACTCCGCCACACCAAGCTCGAACCGCCCCTTGGTCGCCCGCACGAAACGTCCGAGAAGCGCGCTCGTGTCGGTGCGCATGCCGAGTTCCCCGCTCTCGAAAGCGGAGCGCATCGCGTTGGCCTCGCCGGTCGGATGGATCTTGTCCTTCACGACCATGTCCTGCCACAGTTGCATCGCCTCGATGCCGCGGGCATCGTCGAAAGCGACGCGCTTGCCGTCATCGGAAAGCATCCTGGACTGGTTGCCCATCAGCATGGTGTTGGCGCCGTAATCGAGCGAGTCATGCACCAGGGTCACGCCGCTCTTGCCGGTCTTGGCCTGGATCTGTTTCGCATAGGACACGACATCGGCCCAGGTCCGCGGCGGCTTGTCCGCATCGAGCCCGGCTTTCCGGAACAGGTCCTTGTTGTAGTAGAGGAGCGGCGTACCGAGTGAATGCGGGGCGCCATAGACCTTGCCCTCATAGGTTCCCATCGCCAGGAAACTCGCGAGGTAATTGCCCAGCCATGCGCCGGCCTTGGCATCGCCATCAAGCGGCACGGCCTTCATCATCGTCACCATGGCCGGGACGTTGCGCGTGAAAACCTGCATGACGTCGGGGCCGCGCCCGATCGCCGCGGCGGCGATGGCGGCCGAATACAATTCGGAAGCCGGCTTGCTCGTCTCCCTGACCTTGACGCCGGCCTCCTTCTCGAAGCCGGACACCATCTGTTGCAGGGCGCGCTGGTTGCCGAAGGTCTGGTAATGCCAGAACTGGACATCCTGCGCCACGGCGGCGCCGGCCATCGCCACATAGACGGACGCGGCCGCGAACGACCCGAGCAGGGCGCGCCGCGACCATGACGGCCAACCGGCGAGGAGGGGCTCCGAATTGTGCTTCGACATTGTGTTTCTCCCTGCGTTTATTCTTGTCGTCTATTCTTGTCGTGGGGTCGTTTGCGCCTTGCCCTCGTGCCCGTTCATGTCGGCGCGATGGCAATCGGCTCGTTCATGTCCTGCGGGGCGGGCGCATCGCAAAAACCCGGCGGCAGCGGCGTGCTGGCGGACCAGGTGACGTTGGTGACGCTGGCATAACCGGCATCGATCAGCGGGCACTCGTCGCCTTCGCGGTAGGCGCCGTCGCGCCCGTTGGAAATCTGCAGGCGGATCTCGTCGCCCTCGGCGCTGACGACCTGGCTGCTGCGCCCGATCTTGTGCCGACCGATACGCGCCTCGCGCAACGGCGCCGGCAGGCTGGCGGGGAGATTGATGTTGAGCCATCCACCCCGTCCGCTCCATTGCGCGCGGCATGCCCACAGATGCCGCAACGCCCCGGCAAGCCAGGCGCATTCGCGCTCGTCATAGCGGCCGACATCGCGTGGCCGGGACAGCGAAATCGCCGGAATGCCCCAGAACACCGCCTCGCGCGCGGCGGCCATGGTGCCGGAATAGGCGATATCCTCGGCCACGTTGATGCCGGCGTTGATGCCCGACAGCACGAGGTCGGGCGGCTGGGTCGCCGCGAACAGCCATGTCTGGGCGGCGATGATGCAATCGGCCGGCGTGCCCGAGCAGCTGTATTCCCGGTCGCCGAGACGGGTGAGCCGGAGCGTGTCACGCAGCGTGATGCCGTGCCCGACCGCGCTGCGATTGCCTTCCGGCGCCAGCACCCAGACATCCTGCGTCAGCCGGCGGGCGGCGGCCGCAAGCATGTTCAGCCCCTGCGAGCCGATGCCATCGTCGTTGCTCAGCAAAATCCGCATTGCCCTCACCCAGAATCGGCGCCGGTTGTTGTTCCTGACGAAGGTGATGAGCGGGGCTTGTTTCTGTCAAATGATGATTTATCACCAGTTGATAGACAAAGGTTATCACCAGACCTGGGCTGCCGGAGCTGCCGCGATGATGACGTCGACCCATCTGCGCTATTTTCTCGCCGTGGCAGAGCACCTGCGCTTCCGGCGCGCCGCCGAGGCTCTGCATGTGTCGCAGCCCGCGCTGAGCAAGAGCATTCAGCGCCTTGAGGATCTGGTCGGCGCCAAGCTGTTCGAGCGGTCGCGCCAGGGTCTCGCGATCACGCCGGCGGGCGAAATCCTGATGATCCACGCCAAGCTGGTCACGACGCAGCTCTCGCGTGCTCATGAGGAGATCATGGAGTTACAGGCGGCGGTGACCGGGCAGATCGTGGTCGGCGCCGGCCCCTCCGTGCAGGACCATGTCCTGCCGCAGGCGATCTCCAGCCTGCGGTTGCGGCGGCCGAATGTCCGGATCAAGATCGTCGCCGGCCATAACGACGTGCTGATGCCGGCGGTGCAGCGCGGCGATCTCGACATGGTGGTGGGCGCCCTGACGCCGCACATCAAGGATGCGCGCCTCACCCACGAAATCCTCTACCACGATCATCTGGCGGTCACCGCCCGCGCCAGCCACCCTGTCGCGCGCTCCGGCACGGCGAGCCTCGAGAGCCTTCTCGGGGAAAGCTGGGTCCTCAGCCCGGAAACCATTCAGGCGCGGCAATGGTTCGACGCCGTGTTCCGCAGCCGGGGCCTCGCCTGCATCACGCCGCTGCTCGAGGTGAACTCGATCCCGATTATCAAGGCGATGCTGCTGTCGGAGGATATTCTCGGCTTCGTCCCGCGCCAGCTTTACCGCGATGAGGAGCGGCAGGGGCTCCTCAAGACCATTCCGGTCGACGAATTGCTGATGTGGCGGCCGGTCGGGGTCAGCTTCCGGGCCAACGGCCATCTGCCCGCGCTGGCTCACGCCCTGATCGATGCGCTGAGGAGCACCTGCGCCGCCATGCCGCCGGCGCCGAGTGCGGCCGTCACCTCGAGTTGAGGTGGTGCCTGTTTCCGAGACAGGGACATAAGATCGATCGCCCGATGACAGGGCGATCCGGCATCAAGACACGCGGACGATTTGCGCTCGCGCTCAAGGCCCAGGCGTGGCCATCCTTTGGGGACGGCCACAGCCACACTGTGACGCCACCCAAAGGATGCCGCAGCCATTCTGTAATATATTGATGTTACATATTTATTTTCGAGACTTTGCCGCACATGCCCACTTTCGGAGCCATCAATGTGCCGCACTGAATTGATGGTTTCACCGCCCGAGATGCCGCAATGAGAAAGCCCCGGCGGTGGCCGGGGCTTGGAGGCTTCATTGAAGTCGTTTCGGCGATCAGGCGGGCACGAGCTTTCCGACGGCGCGTTCGGCATCGTCCCGTGGATAGAATGATGCGCGAATCTCGACGGGGTCGAATGCAGGTTCGATCCCTCGATGCAGGAGCAGACCCTTCGCTTCCAGGTGATGAATCCCCGCCTCGCGGGCAAGCTCGTGGAGCGAGACGAAGCGGCTCATGAAGTTGTCGAGGTCCTTGGGCTCAACGACCCGCTGCTGCAATCGGGTTACCGGATTAACGACGACGTCCGCAGTCAGATGGCCATGCTCGATCAACGCCTTCACGACGTTGGTCGACGAATGAAGCATGCGTTCCACCTCCCGGAGCGAGAGGGATGTCGACTCAACGGGGCGAATCAAACGGGCGACTTCCGTCAGGTCGACACGGATCGATGCGAAGGCCCGTTCGCCCGGGTCGCGACCGATTAGGGTCAGACGGCGATCCAGCAACAAGCGGACGATGTCCAGGGCGGGGCAGACGAGTTTCTTCGATGCCGTCTGGATCGATACGAGCCCGCTTTCGGGCTCGACATTGACCGCGCCCTCCATCAGGCGTTCGAGGAAACCATCGAGATCGCGGCTGTCGAACGCGTGATCCTTGAACACCTCGGTTCCTCCGACCAGGAAGGGTTTGATGAATCCGGCGTCCAACAGCGTCTGCTCCATGGGGCGGGGAACGTTCAGGTAGCCGCGGACTTCCCTGAGATTCAGCGACCTGCTCACTTGGCCAAGGAAGGACTCGGTCGCCGCCGCATCGAAGACGATCCGTTCGTCCGCGCGGTCCATGGCATCCCGATCGATGAAGCCCTTGGCGTGCAGCATCTTCTTCAGGCGTTTGGGATGGAGGCCGAATTCCTGCTGGGCCGATCGCACCGAGTGAAGACGGCGTGTCCCGACCTGCCGTCCGAAGAACGCCTCGCCGGGGCCGACAGGCAGTGTCTCGACGATGTGCCGGAACATGATGTCCCGCAGCGGGTTGTACGCCGGGTCCTGCGACTCGTGGCTCAACCACTCGTGAAGACGCCCATAGAGTTTCCGCGGGCCCCAATCACCGCGTTGGGCTTCCCAGCCGACGCGGAGATCGTGGAGGAAACCTCGGATGTTATTCTCACCCGGGGCGGCGATCTCGAAGCCGATGCCGCCAGCTTCATGCCAGTCGGCATCGAGCATTTCGTCGCTTCGGAAGCGCGCTCCCCGGCAGGCAATCGCACCGACGATTTCGCAGGTCTTGGCGGCGGCGTAGAGCGGCATCCCATCGAGCCAATTGGGCGCCGTCAGCGTCGTCTTGCGAAGGCGGCCGAGAATGTAGCGTTCGAACGGGGAGGGCGGTCGACGCAATGCATCGCGCTCGAGGCGGTCGGCCTTGTTGAGGATCGGTTGAATGGCCGCGCCGAAGTCATGCATTTGCGACAGGCTGTCGGAAACCGTCTCAAGCGCAACGCCGTGTCGTTCGCATGTCCTGATCGAGGCGATCAGCCATGATGCCCGCCCGAACGGGCGTACGTGCCGTGGGATCCCTGAGGTCTCCAAATCCTCGACGATGCAACGAGGGCAAGCGCGGACGGTCTTTCTCGACAGGGCATCGCGCACGAAGTGCTCGTGTTTCAACGTGTGCCGGCGATCGCCGATCTTCACTAGGGCGGACGAAAGGAGCTCGGCGGGATCCGCTCTGCCGCGACGCGCGAGGGACTCGATGGCGGCTTGGTTGCCGTCGACGATGGCTTGAAATTGAACCCCCATGTCGAGGCTGAAATCGCGTGCGGTCCGCCTGACCATCAAGCCGAGGCGAGAACAGAAACTGGTCGGCGTCTCGTCCTCACCGAGGGGAACGATCGATTGAGAGGGCAAGGGAGTCATTTGTTCCTCACGTCGCGCGGGGCTTTGGTCTTCTTCAGTTCCGGCTTGTCCTCCGGATCGATCATCAGCCCGCGGCGAGGATCGATCGTCGTCCACTCCTTCGCCGTGAAGACATTCAATCCCGGCTCGCAACCCGTGCGGTACCGATAGGCTTCGGCGAAGTGGTCGATGGCCAACGATGACGACTGCCCATCCAACGCGTTTTTGATCGCGTCCTGCACAAATTCCACGACGATGCCGAACTCATTCAGCGAGGCGTGCAGCAACCGGGCGCAAAACTCATCGAAAAGAAGAGTGTTTACGTCGAGTTGCGCTTTTTTCCCGCCGTAGAATTTGATCACGCTCCGCACGATCGGAGCGTCCCTTTGCAAGGTGAGTTCCCCGAACACGACATGCTTGGAGCGCCGCCAGACCTGTGTGTCACCATCGTCAAGACGATCGTCGTTCGTCAGAAGGGAGGCGACCTCGCGCGTGCCGGAAAGGATCAGCCAGACAGGCCAGTCCCGATTCTGCATCAGGTCCTTGAGGGTGTCGCGAACCTTCGTGATCTCGACGCTGTTGTTCGACTGGAGGACGTGGTTGACCTCGTCGATGTGCAGGAATCGAACGCCGCGAAGTTGCAGATGCGTGCGCACGAGTTGCCATACGACATTCTCCCGCAACGGGCGGGCGACGTCGTAGCCGAGGGCGCCAAGGATTTTCTCGCCAAGCAGCCGGAGCGTGCACGGTGAGGGTGTGGACACGGAAACCAGCAGGCAATCCGAATCTCGGTTTCCAAATCCGGCAAACTCCTGGCGGGTAAGAAACAGACGCTCGAGCGCTCTCGTCTTCCCCGCGCCAGGGTTGCCCAGGACCGTCAGTGCCCGCCCTTCCCGAAGGCGGCCGACGCGCTTCGCGGGGCCGATTTCGGTAGCTCCCTCGGCGAGCAACATGGCATCGATGAGATCGTCGATCGCCCCTTCAAGCTCGGCGTCACGCGCGGTGCCGAAATAGGCGGACAGAATGCCGCTCATGACATCCGCAGTCGACTTTCGGCGCTCGGATTGCAGTCGGCGGAGCCTGTCGACCGGGTTTTCGGCGATGCTAGCCTCGGAGGGGTTGGATGCAGGGATGTCCATTCTCAATCCTCCACGAAGAAGTCATCGCCGTCGCCGTCATCGATCGGCGTCGGGAGGGCGGAGTTCGGAGCGGGGGAGGTCGCAGGGTTGTCCTGCTCGAAATCCAGCCCTTCCAGCATCCCGGGCCCGTCCTCGGAGCCGCGCTCGAAGGAGAAGCCCCGCAACACATCACGCTCGTATCGCTCAAAGTCCTGCGACGTGAAGATCGGGGAGGCGATGCCGACGCGCTGGCGAGCGACCAGAACGAAATCTTCGATATCGCGAAGAGCCTCGGCGACGATGGGGGCGGAAATCTTGGTCAGGTCGGCGTTCCGCTTCCGCATATGGGCGGCGGCAACCAGCCATTTCATGGTCGAGACCCCGTCGAATCCAGAGGATTGGCACGGGACTGTCATCCATCCCTGCGCGACGCGGACCGAAATGTGACCGAGATCTTCATTGTCGACGCGCACGAGGATCGGCTTGTCCTGAAATTGCCCACGACGTTCGTGGAGTTCCCTGCACTGATAATCATTCCCAAGCACGCGGATGCCCCTGTTCGTGAGGCGGCGTTCGATCGTGGTACCGAAAATATGACGGCATTCATCCGCGTCCGGCGGTGCAATAACGGGATAGTCCTGCGTCAAGCGTGTCCAGCAGTTCGCAGGGGTCTCTCCGTTCAAGCCCTCGTGAGGCTCGTTATGGTAGACGTCGACGATAAACCGAACCAGCCAATGTCCGAATTCCTCGCTGTCGATCGACACGTTCGCCTGGGAATCGTAGTCGCCCTTTTCGCCTACGTTGGCGAAGGTTCGGCCGTCGAAGCGCGCGGCAAACCGTTCGTGCAAGCGACGGAAGACCCGTTCGACGGTGCCACGCATCTGCGGCAAGCCCGCAGGAGGGTAGAAGTGATCGACGCCCGCATCCGTAAGGGCGGCGCGAAACTCGTGGCTCACATAAGCAGAGCCCGCATCGCTCACCGCCAATTCCGGGGTGCCGAGCATATTCCATTGGGAATGACAGCCCGCGTCCGAGGCGATCCTGCTCTTGTCGGTCATTGCCATCTGAAGCGTCGCTACGGCCGATGAACTCGTCGGATTCGGCACGATGCGAGCGGCCAGGCAGACCCTGGTGCGAACGTCGATGGCCATCGAAAGCCAATATCGCTCGCTCTCAATATCTTCGCGCAGTTTCGGAGGGAGACGCTCGATGATCCTGTTGTCCGGGACGAACGTGTGGAGCGAAATCTTCCATTCGTCCAATTCGATGCGCTCGAGGGGGCGCGTGACATCCAATCCGCCGTTGACGACGTAGAACCGGCGCCGCGCCGCCTCCGATCCTTCTCGCCCGGCGTAAACCTTGATCGGATCGAGCTTGGAGATCATGGCCTCGAAGGCCCTTCTGCTCGGTACCGCCAATTGTTCCTTGCCGGTGGCCGCACGCACTCCGTTGATCTTGTCCATCTCGGCGACGAGGTCGGCATAAAGCCTGGCCTTCGTGGGCTTCAATCTGCTCATGTATCGTTCGGCGTGTTCCCACATCAGATTGCGCACCTCGGAGTGCAGGCGATCCTTGTGGTTTCCGCTGCGGCCGTATCGATCCTGGAGGACCACGGGCGTGTTGCAGGTCTCGTACTTGCGGAGCCAGCGGCGCAGGGTGCGAGGGCTCGGCGGCTTCTTCAAGGACACGTCCGGGCTACCGCAGCGGCCCTCCGCCAAGGCAGGCAGCAGGGTCTTGACGACGATTTCACCGATCGCCTTCTTCATGGACGCATCGGAGCGGCTGGCTTCTTTGCCAGCCTCCATCCGCAGGAATTCGTCGCAGAAATCCTTCTTCCAGAAGACTTTCTTCTGATGCGAGGGAGCAAGATCAGTGACGTTGGATTCGGGCGCGATGCGTTTCACCATGGCGCTCTTCAAACTGAAGAAATTCCGAAGAATCTTGAGTTTGCCCTGACGACGCCAGGCTTCGATCTCGGCGTGCGTAAATGTCTCACAAAGATCGGGGTGGTCGAGCCGACGAAAAATGTGACCATCGGCGTTGGTCGACACCGGCACATACTCGCTTCCCTCGAGGATCCACTTGTCATGGGGATCCGCGCGGAATGGCGTGACTTTCGTCGCGAAGGCGGCGGGCAGGCGGTTGGTAGCTTGAAGCGTCATGTCGTGTCCTTTCAATGCTTGTTGGTGTTGTGATTGCGGCCTGGCCTCACCATCGACGTGTCCGTGATGCGCCCGGTGCCGACGAGTTCGAGCACGCCGTCGCCGATCAGGCAGTTGATGGCGAAGAAGCCTCGTGGGCTGTTCAGAGTTGCGGCCTTCAGGGCGGCAATGGTGACGGCGCCACGCAGGTCTTTTGCGAAAGCCATCACCTGAGCGACGTCGCTTTCACGGCGATCCCGAAGGCATCGGAGGATCAGGCGAGCGTTGTGGGCGCGGTCCCGTGTGATGAACTCTTCCGTGCGGATAACGATTGAATCCGCGAAGCCCTTCGGGGCCTGCTTCCGGATCATCGCCACGACGACATCCAAACCGCTCGACACCACCTTTTTGCTGGGCTTGACGGCGATGGCGACGGATTTGCCGTCGTGGAGCTTCACCAGGAAATCGAACGTGTGCTGGTGAACGACGCCATCCTCATCGACGTATTCGACCGGCTCGGGTTGGTCGATGATGCTGGCGACCCTGGAATCGGCGATCAGGATGTAGGCGGCATCTCGCTCGAGCGTGCTCTCGTAGACCATTTCGCGATTGATCCTCCGGTTGATCAGGGACCCTCTGAAGGATCCCCTGGATTTAAGCGGGGGCCGCCGGCTAGCCACGGAGGCGGACGGCGGCGACCAAATCTTTCCGGCTCTGCCGGCGCGATTTAGCCCGCTATGCGCAAGCCCCCGTCGGTGCCATCGATCGCGCCGCTCCCGCCGATGGAGGCGGAGTCTTCGGTCAGTGGGATGGGATTAATGTCGTCTTCGCTCATGTCGTCCTCGCGCTGGTTGAAACCAAAAAGCCCTCGGCGGATGCCAAGGGCTCGAAGCGAGAGATACGATCGCGGCGGAGGAGCTAGACTGACAACGTCCCGGGGAACGCGTCAGGCACTCCAGCGCAGCGGTCGGGCCGCTCGCTTACCTGGCTTATGTTCCGGGAATTCGTCATGAGACTGCTCGTGGCGCGGGATGCGCCGGGAGATGGCTCTTAAAGGATAAGATCCGAAGGGTCGTTTAAGGGATTCGATCGGATTTTAGGAATGGGCGGAATCCCAACGTCGCGTTGTTCAGTGGCATGCAAAGTGGTTATGGGGCTCGCCATCATCGGCCTTGTCGCCATTGTGGCGGGGCTGACCCTGATCGGCGCTCCCAGCCTCGCGACGGGAGCGGCCTTGTTGCTGGGTTGTCTCGCCATTCTTGGCCACAGCGTCTTGAGGGTGGGGCGAAGGTAAGCGGTGCTCGAGGGGGCGAAAAATGCACAAGCTCACTTAAGGCAGTGGATCGTTCCTGTACGTCGTTGATACGTCGACACGTCGATTGGCGAGGCGGATGTAGACCCTTCAGCCGCCACCCCAGCTACGGATGAAATCCCAAAACGACTTGGCTTCGGCCGAGGTCGCGAAGTAGCCGGGCGCGATGACAAAGAACGCCCACAAGAACCCGGAAGGGATGTTGGCGATTTGGAAATCGCGCTCCCTCATCGCGGAAACACCGGCGATCACAGGGATGACGGCACGTACTGGGCCGAAGAAATGACCGAGGAATACGCTGAAGATCCCAAATCTCTGGAAGAAGCGATGGGATCGCGCCACCATGTCAGGATGTTTGGAGAAGGGCCATGCCCTGAGGATCGGCTCCTGATAGCGGCGACCAATCCAATATGAGATGGCATATCCCAGTGATGCACCGACACCTCCCGCCACGAGCAACGGCCAGAAGTTCAGGCTGCTAGCCCCGAAAAGCCCGCCGATGCCGAGCAGAATAACGGTTGAGGGGACCAGAAGTGAAAGGAACGCGAGCGACTCGAGAAAACCGAAGACGAAGACAATGGCGGGCGCCCAAGCTTGGTGCCGGTGCGTAAATTCGATTGTCGCTGCAATCAGTGTGTCCAGGTCCATGGGCTGTTTTGCCCCTTCTTCTTATCGCGTTTCGGAAAATCCGTCCGTCAAGCACTGCGATTGCGCCTGTTGGTGTTGTTTAGGGCGCGGCCGCAGGCGCCCGAATCGTGCGGCGCCCGGCGACATAGGTCATCAGAAAAATAAAAGCATCAACGGCGCTATAACAGCCGATGTTATCGCGAAGCCGCCATTAACGTACGGGACATTGGCGACTCTTCTCTCACAGGCAAGCCATTGCGTGATACGGCTAATCGTGCCTGCCTGACCAAACCCAGTGGAGCTTCTGTAGCTCCGGCACGGTTCGCTTCCGATTGATGATGCCGGTCATTACGGCCATCTAAGCTTGATCGTCGTCGCCATTCGCGCGCGTTGGTAGGCAATCATCGCCTCCACGGCCTTTTTCATATCGTTCCGGTTGCCGGCGCGCGGGCATTGCACGCCAGTAATATCGGTACTTTGACGCTTCGCCACTTCAGAGAAGCTCCCCCGCAGGATTTCCAGTGCCGCGTCACTCTCAAAAATCTCAGAGAAGTAAATGGTTTTCTGGTCATGAGATGCGGCAAGGCAATAGTGCCAGTCTGACGCCCGTGCCGCTTGCGACGATGCACATCCGAGTATTACCAAAGCAATTATGACGGCATGACGCATCGGGCTGTCATTCCTTCGAAGGCGTGTGTGCTTTGAATGGCGCGCAGCAGGATCGTTGGCCAGGATTTGGCGCTGGACGACCATCGCACAGACCGATGCAAGGCCGTCACTGCGGGTTTTCGAGGCTGAAGCGCTCGGCCTGCTCGTCATAGGAAAACAGTTCGGCGTAGCGGCCCCAGGAGATGACGGTGTGGATGGTCTCGTCTGCGTATTCCTCGGACATGTAGTCCTCGAGTTCGTTCCGGAACCGCGCCGCTGGCGCCGTGTGCGATGGACGCTCGTCCAGCACACGGCGGATCAGGCTGATCAGCGGCACATAGGTCACGAGATGCTCGGCAAACAGTCTTTTGCGAGCATCGGTGTCGAGGTTGGCGAATTTCCTGCCCGCATCGGTGAGCGTCAGGTCGCCCTCGCTCAACTGGGCCAAGCGCAGGAGTTGCAAGGATTCGCCGAGATGGAAGATCTCGTCGGCCTCCAGTTGCAGTTGCCCGGCGAGGTCCGGCAAATCGGCATGCCCATTATACGGTTCGGCCGCGACCGCTTCGATGAGACCCGCAAGCAGGTTCGTCGAGACATGGTTGAGCACCATGCCCACGCCAGAGCCCGGAATGCCTTCGAGGCTTGCCAAGGGCGGCTCCGCCTTTTGCGTCATGTTAGCGTAGATGGTGTCGACGAGTTGTCGGAAGCTGGGATCGAGTCGGTTGCGCGGATGCGACAGCGTGACCTTGATTTCGGTAGAAATCCTGCCCGGACTCGATGACAGTACCAGGATGCGATCGCACATCAGAACCGCCTCCTCGATATTGTGCGTCACCATCAGCACCGACTTGATCGGCAAACGGCCTTCAATCCACAGATCGATGATGTCGGTGCGTAGCGTCTCGGCGGTCAGCACGTCGAGCGCGGAGAATGGCTCGTCCATCAGGAGCAAATCGGGATGCACGACGAGCGCGCGCGCGAAGCCGACGCGCTGGCGCATGCCGCCCGACAGTTCCTTTGGATAAGCGGATTCGAAGCCATCGAGGCCGATGAGATCGATTGCGGCCAACGCCCGCTTGCGGCGTCCGGCCCGGTCGACACCCTTGGCTTCGAGGCCGAATTCGACGTTCTCCAGCACCGTCAGCCATGGGAAGAGTGCGAAGGACTGAAACACCATCGCGATGCCTTGCGGCGGTCCCTTGATCGCCTCGCCTCGGCACTGTGCCTGCCCGGACGAGGGCGAAATGAGGCCGGCGATGATGCGCAACAAGGTCGACTTGCCGGAGCCTGAGCGGCCAAGCAGGCCGATGATCTCGCCGGGCCGGATGGTAAGGTCGACCCTGTCCAGTACGAGCAGGTCACCGCCGCTCGCCTTCGGGAAGCTACGGCAAACGCCACGCATGTCGATGAGCTGATCGGGTTTGGTTGCGAGTTCGAGCATGATCGTGCCCTCTTGGGATCAGGTCGCGTTCCGGTGGTTCAGCCGAGGCGGAAGCGGCGCTCGCCATAGGCATAGAGCGGCCGCCACAGGATGCGATTGAACAGCGTGACGAAGATGCACATCACGACGATGCCGAGGACGACCTTCGGGAAATCGCCGGCCTCCGTCGCTTGCGCGATATAGGCGCCAAGCCCGGCGGCGCTGAGCTTGGCATCGCCCCAACTCGCCACCTCAGCGACGATGCTGGCATTCCAAGAGCCGCCTGAGGCGGTGATCGCCCCGGTGACGTAATAGGGAAAAATCCCCGGCAGGATGACGTTGCGCCACCAGCGCCAGCCCTTGACGTGAAAGCTCTGGGCGGCCTCCTTCAGGTCGCTTGGAAAGGCGCTCGCGCCCGCGATCACGTTGAACAGGATGTACCATTGCGTGCCGAGGATCATCAGCGGCGACAGCCAGATATTGGCGTTCAGCCCATAGCGGACGATCAGGACCACGATAACCGGAAACGCGATATTGGCCGGGAACGCCGCCAGGAATTGCGCGAGCGGCTGAACCCGCTCCGCGACTTTCGGGCGGAGCCCGATCCACACGCCGATCGGCACCCAGATCAGCGTCGCCAGGATCATCAGGACGATAACGCGGGCCAGCGTGACGAACCCGAGCTTCGTCACCCTCCAGGCCTCATCCCAACTCAGCGTCGCGCTGATATAGTCGGCGGTTAACCAGCTTGCGTAGGCGGTTGCCGCCAGGATGAGCGCTAGCCAGAGCGCGTCGACAATCCGTGACGGCGATCCATCGCGGCGCGGCCAGGATGGCAGCTTCGGCAGGGGCAGGCGGATTGCCGTCAAGGCGGAAAGCTCGCGTCGGCAGGCGCGCGTCAACACCCGTAAGGCTTTCGTGCGCCGGAAGAGATCGAGGACCCAGGACGTCGGCGCGCTCGCCGATGCCGTCTGCTCGAAGCGGAACTTGTCGACCCAGGCCACCACCGGCCGAAACAGCAACTGGTCGTAGAGCAAGATGACGAGAAGCATCGCCAGCAGGGCGTAGCCGACGGCGGCAAGATTCTGCTCCTTGATGGCGAGCGCCACATAGGCGCCGATGCCCGGTAGGGTCACGGTGGTGTCGCCGACTGTGATCGCCTCGGAGGCCACCACGAAGAACCAGCCGCCCGACATCGACATCATGGTGTTCCACACCAGACCCGGCATGCCAAACGGCACATCGAGCCGCCAGAAGCGCTGCCAGCCCGAAAGGTGGAAGCTCTGCGCCGCCTCTTCCAGATCCTTCGGCACGCTTCGGAGCGACTGGTAGAAGCTGAACGTCATGTTCCAGGCCTGGCTGGTGAAAATCGCGAAAACCGCGGCCAGCTCGGCACCCAGCACGCGACCCGGAAACAGCCCCATGAAGAAGATGACGGTGAAGGTAAGGAAGCCGAGGATCGGCACCGATTGCAGGATGTCGAGGATCGGGATCAGCACCATCTCGGCCCGGCGGCTTTTGGCGGCGAGCGTGGCATAGACGAGGGTGAAGAGTAGTGAGAACACCAGCGCCGCCAACATGCGCAGGATGGTGCGCAACGCATATTCCGGCAGGTTGGCCGGATCGAGCGAAACAGGCACGAGATCGAGCGCGGCGATCGGTGCCGTGGTTTCTTGGGCGCCGTAGACGAACAGTACCAGTGCGCCGATCACCAGGATGAGCGCGGCGAGATCGAAGATGTTGGGCAGGAAAGCCCGGCCGACGGCTGGCGGCGAGATCTTGTGAAACACCATGGGCGGAGCCTCTGACAACCTGGTGGAGCCAATAAAAGCGACGACAGGGACGGCCGTCCGCATCGTCGCCGACACGCGCGTCTGGGGCTTGATCGCATTACGGTAACAGCGTCATGACGCCCGGCATGCCATATGCCGAGGCGAACGGACGCGGAGCTGTCATGGCTGCGCAATGGCTCATCCTGTTCCCGGTTCCGCAAGGAACCGACAGATGAGCCGGGAAAGGCTTCAGTCGGCTACGTGCGGAACACGCTTGATGCTAGATCGACTGTGACTGTCCATGGGCTGTTCTATCTGGAGATGATGCCGGTCGCATGGTTGGCGGCGGCAATCGCGGGTGGTGCTTTGCTCCCGCGCTCCCGGCGCGTCAAGCGGAATTGTAAGGTTGCGGATCGGATGCCGACGGCCGAGAAGGAAGGCCCACGCTAGAGATCGCGTCGCAGTTGATGCCGCATGATGCGACATGAAATCCGGTTCAGGAAAAACGCCAGGCGCGCTAGGCGGCGTGCGCACCGGGAAGATATCGCTCCAGTCGGAAGTTGACTGAGAATGAAGTGGAGAACGGACCTGGATATGTCCGTCAGCACGTGCGCGACGGATGACAGGATGGCGTCCTCCGCGCGCCTCCAGATGGTTTTCCTCTGCCTCTGATCCGATTGTTGGAGCATCGCTCCCGCGTCTCGGGAAAGCGGTCTGCGGCGGTGTTCCGCAAAAACCCTTGCGAGCTCCCTGTTGCTATCGCGGCGGGCATTGCTGTGATCGAGGATCAGGCGATCGAGTTCCTGGTTCCGTGCAAGCATCACGCACCTGCCTTGCAAATTGATCGGCTTGCCACACGGGGAAGGCGACAAGCTTCTCATTTCCCTTGAGAGGCGGCCATCGGTGGCCGCCCAAAACATGCCCCGTGCCGTTGGCGGTCAGTGTCTGATCTTCTCTTCTTGCCAGTTGCAACATCGGTGTGGCGACGCTGAACGACCGAGGCGGGTGCTACCTCGCATCGGGTTACCTATTGCACCTCGACGGTGACGTGAGACAGAGCGGAGAATCTGGCCAATTTGCGGTGATAATGATCAGATCCGAATGGCTTGTCCGTGGCGACTGAGACGATCGCGCCGAGATGTCCCGGCCCCAGGCGCCACAGATGAAGGTCCGTGACCTTGTCGCCATTCATCTCGATGGCCGCCCTGACATCCTGGGCGAGCTTTCGGTCCGCCGTCCGATCGAGCAGGATGCCGCCGGTATCGCGCATCAATCCGCAGGACCAGTTGGCGATGACGATCGCGCCGATGATCCCGGCCATCGGGTCCATCCACACCCAGCCGAATATCCGGGCCAACAGCAGGCCACCGATTACCAGCACCGATACGGCGGCATCGGCCATCACATGAACGAGCGCCGCGCGCATGTTGTTGTCGCGATGATGGGCGCGGCTCGCTCCGGAACCATGGGTATGCTCTTCAAAGCGCATCTCATGTACCGCCCCTCGGGGCCCGTTTGCGCGCAGCCGAACGATGAATTCGTGCGGCTCGGGAATGTCCGCCAGCGACTCAAGGAACCCGCCCCGATCAGTGAAAGCAAAGGTCTGGCGCGCGCCATCCGGGCGAACCGTTTCGACCGTGAAGTTACTGGCGCTAGCAGGCGTTCCGCGATTGTCGTGGATGCGGAAGCGCGGCGGTACGCCGTCCTCGAAGATTTCCAGGGCGAGGACGCCGTCGCCCCTATCGATGTGGCGGATCTCCGTGCCATGCTCGTGGTGGGCGTGACCATGGCCATGGTGATGATGGCCACCCGACAACAGCCAGGCACTCGCGACGTTCACGCCGAGCCCAAGCACCGCGATCGCGATGGCCTCATTGAAGTGGATCGGCACCGGATTGAACAGGCGCAACGCCGCTTCGTAACCGATGAGGAGCGCGATCATGGCGAGGATGACGGCGCTGGTGAAGCCGGCCAGGTCGCCGACCTTGCCGGTCCCGAAAGCGAAGCCCGGATCGTTGGCGTGCTTGCGGGCATAGGTGTAGGCCAGCGCCGCCAGAAGCAACGCGCCGGCATGCGTCGACATGTGCAGGCCGTCGGCGATCAGCGCGATCGAGCCGAACAATGCTCCACCGACGATCTCCGCCACCATCATGAGACCGCAGAGCCAGATCACCGCCCAGGTGCGCTTTTCGGCGCCTTGGTGGTCGGCGCCGAGGAAGACGTGGCTGTGAGGTGACGAAAAGGCAGGCGAATCCGGTTCGGCCATGGCCGTTTTCCTATTTCAGGTAGGTCCTGATGACGTCGATCAGTTCCTCGGCCGCTTCGGCGTTCGAGGGCGCGGACCCGGCGACGACGAGATGCTGGCGGACATGGTCCTCGAGCACTTCGCCCATCAGGCCGGTGAGAGCGCCACGCACCCCGGCGATCATGTGCATGACGCGGTCGCATCCCGCTTCATCCTCGAGCGCGCACTCGATCGCCTCGACCTGGCCCTTGATGCGGCGTACCCGGGCCAGGAGCTTCGTCTTCTCTCGAATGGTATGGCTCATAATCTCATGATAGGATGCCCCCCTACTCTAGTAAAGCGCGCGGTGGCCGATCGACGACTGGCCTCTCCGTGCTGCTGAGAAAATATTGGAAATGCTGCCATATCCTGAGACGGATGATTAACCGTCCGCGCTCGATGAGTTTTCGGATCATTGACGGGATGATTTTGTTCCATGTATGTTCTCGTCATGATGACCGCATCGCTCATACGTTGACCTGTCGCCACCGTTCCATTTGACGGCGAACTCGTCATGTATCTGAGCATTCCGATGATCACCAACCCCGCATATCTCAAGTCACCCCAGCCAACGTCCTTGAAGCGGGCGCGTTCCGTCCGGGCTTGCTCGACCGGGCGAATAAGCAGCTAAGGCTGCCGCGGAAGCGGCAATGCCTCGACGCACGGCCACCGACCGGCGTCGGAAATCATTTCCAATCCGAGATTCATTTATCCGCACCAATCGTGCGACCTCCGACTACGGAGAATGCAGATGCATGCCCAATCCAATGAAATCTCTCACAGTCGCCTGCAACGCGAAATCGAGGCGCTTGAGTGCCTCCTTGCTGATCTGCGGAAAATCCGAGAAGGCCGTTATCCCAGATCTTCCGCGCTCCAAGATGCGCCGATTCTCGACCATTGGGCCCAGGGGATCCGGCCGACGTCCTGCTTGATGGGCTTTGTATCCGGCCATCCGCTGATCGGTGGTGATCGCCGGGCGATCACGACGTCGGCGCTCTGGCATCTGTCGCCGGATATTCGCCTCGCCCGGACGTTTTCTCGCTGGTATCGGCTCGGGCGCCGGATGTCCGACCGCACGGATTCGTGAGGTGTATCATGACATCTCACTGGAAAATCGGCTTTCCGATTAGGGAAGTAACCAACAACGCGACGCTCTGCCTCGCTTACTTCGGGCTCGTCCGCGCGTTGCGGTCCCAGTACGGGGTCCGGAGCGGTTTGCCCGGCATCGTTTGCGTGATCGCGCCGTGTGGCCTGCCCATCAAGCCGTATGCTGAAGCATGCAAATCTATGGCGCATGCACTCACAAGGGACACGCTGGATGAGTTTGAGGTCCTCGAATTCGATCGGCAGAAATCCCGTGCTCCAGGCAAGGCGCCTCGACGCGAGATGGACGAGATCGATGATGCGCTGAAGAGTGACTTCGTTTTTGCGTTCGCCAGCAACCAAACGGCCATCCCCCCGCAGGTACTCATCGCGGCGGACGGAGTGATTCAGATCGAACCACCGACGGTTGGACACGTTCTGGGTGCGTGCCGCCTCATCATTGGCAAAGCGCCGAATGAGGCTGATCTTCGAATTATGGCGGACGCGCCCTTCGACGTGATCGGCCTCGCCATCAAACGGGGGCGATCGATCCGACAGATCATCGAACGCGTGGCCCGAGGAGTGAAACTGCGGGAACAGCCTGCTCTCACGTTGAGCAACGGTCCGAGCCTTGACGACCTTTGTGGCCTCGGCGCCGCCGCCGATTGGGGGCGAGCCATGGCACGCGATATCGCAGACTATCGAGCAGGCCACATTCGCTGGGAAGACATGGATCGAGGAGTTCTGGTCAGTGGTGCACCCGGTACCGGGAAGACGACGTTTGCGAGGGCCTTGGCCCGGACCTGCCGTGTCCCGATCTTCATTCATTCCCTCGCGTCGTGGCAGGCCAAAGGCCACCTTGGTGATCTGCTGAAGGCGATGCTCGGCGCGTTCGGTGAAGCCAAGCAGGCCTCCCCCAGTCTGCTTTTCCTTGATGAGATCGATGCGGTTGGGGATCGCGCCAGGCAAGCTGACCACAATGCCCAGTACACCAGAGAGGTGATCGCCGCTCTACTGGAATGTCTGGACGGGGCTTTTGGCAGAGAGGGCGTGATTGTCATCGGTGCGACGAACTATCCAGACCTGCTCGATCCG
Source organism: uncultured Alphaproteobacteria bacterium (assembly GCA_937988775.1). Classification (GTDB taxonomy): domain Bacteria; phylum Pseudomonadota; class Alphaproteobacteria; order Rhizobiales; family Beijerinckiaceae; genus CALKHP01. The sequence continues at coordinate 2,185 of CALKHP010000048.1, read as the reverse complement.
GCCCTGCGACGTCCGGGCCGTCTTGATCGACACATCGTCATTCCGTTGCCCGATTTGGAGGCTCGCACCGGAATCTTGAGATATCACCTGCGAGGTGCACTGGATGGCGAGGATCTGACCGAGATCGCGACGCGGCTGGAAGCTGCATCCGGAGCGGTGATCGAACAGGTTGTCCGCGACGCACGGCGTCTTGCCCGAACGGCGCGCCGTGACATGAGCGGCGCAGACCTTGGCGCGGCGTTGCCGCCGCTTCCTCGGTTAAGCGAGGCGTCGTTCGAAAGGGTTTGCGTTCACGAGGCGGGGCATTTTGTCATCGGCGTCGTTCTCGCGGAAAGAGCGCATCGATATCCTGTCAACGCGGTCGTGCGCCGGGAATCTGCGGTTGGTAGGTTCGGTGAGACGTTTTTCGAATGCGAGACGACAAACCTGAGCACCAAGGCTGCATACCTAGCGGAAATCACGATGCTGGTGACCGGTCTCGCGGCCGAGGAACTCCTTCTCGGTGAGTTTGGGGATGGCGGAGGAGGCGGGGATGGTTCTGACCTTCAGCAGGCGACGACGCTTGCGGCTAACATGGAAATCTCACTCGGACTGGGCGACACACTAATCTACCTGGCAAGCAAGTCGTCCAGTGAAGTCAGTTCACTACTCCGAACGGACCACGCTCTGCGTGAGAAGGTGGCTGTTACTCTCAGTGCCTGCATGAACGAAGCCAGAAGTTTGGTGCGTGAGCACGAGGCGACCGTTCGGAAGGTCAAAGACATGCTCCATGACCGGGGTGTCGTAAATGTTGCCGATCTCTGCGGAGGGGATGGGATCTTTCGCAAAGGAACGGTTCCAGAACTTTCCCAGCGGTGACAAATTCAAGGCTATCGGCAAGGCGTGGAATCGTAGGTCGATGCGGAGGCCATGATGAGTAGCAGGCCACGTCTTATAGAATACCGGTAATGAGACGGTCGATGCGCGTGTTTTCCTGATTGTCACGTAGCATCAAGCCACCTTTTCTCTCGGCACCGGCCTTGGCGGTGTGCCGACTCCGCCAACCGATTCCGCTCTCAAAGTGGAGACCACCGTGCATGGGCGAAATCAGTCACGGGTTCTATGATCCAGACATCCTCTCCAGGGTGGTACAGTCCCGGCAAGGAAAAATACTGATCGATCAGCAGGAAGTCGGCGATATCATATGTGGCAACCGCGGCCTTCTCGACGATGGCTGAAGCCGCGATGAGAAGGTCCTCTCCGGTGTGGAGTTTATTACAGCCGGGTCTGTTATGGAAAAATCCGCGAAGCTCATGCTGCGCATACATCTGGGCTCTGAGCCGGATGGCCTCGACGTCTGGGATGACGAGGCGAAGCGCGCGTTGCCCGATGAGTTCGAGCAGCCACCCTTCCTTATCCTCCGCCCGCTCTGGATGTTCCTGCCGAATTAGTTCGATACCGAGTTGAATCTCGAACACGGCGCTCAGAGGAATGAGCAGACGGTCGAGATCGAGATGCTCGATCCAGTTGAGGAGGCTAGGGGGAGGCGTGCGTTTCTCCAGGTATGACAGGACATTGGTGTCTAGTAAGAATTTTGGGCCAGCACCCATCGCCGTGCCTCCTGCACTGTCGATGGAACCGGATGCAAGCATTGCGGACGTACGTTCGGGAACCTGAAAATGCGGGTAACGTAAAGCCTTCCCGGAACTTGCGGGTGGTATTTAATCTTTTGATTCCTTTAGGCCCGTTGTCGACTTTATCCAAAAGTTGACAACGAAGAATTTCCCAATCGCGGTTATGCTGTAATCCGTAAGGCTATGAGAGTGTCATGAGATCCTTCGCTGGCGACGTCACCATCTTACCCCCGAACGGCGATCTGCTCAGGGAACTCGTTCGTCGGGCAAGCTCCGGACGACCTCAAATCATCCGCGACGACGAGGGCAGGGAAGCGGTCCTGGTGTCCAAGGAACAGTGGCAAGCCGATCGTGAATCCTTGCGGGTATTCCTTACGAAGGGGGGCAACGGTCCCGATGAGGATTCGACCGACGATATGGTCGATTGAGGGGTAAGCCCGCGCCTGGGAACCCGGTCCGTATGGCAAACATCGGGTGACGTGGTTTCTTAGCCCGGCTCATTGTTAGGTCAATCGCCGTGACGTTGCCCCCAACTTTTATCCAGCGTGATGGAGACTCTGACGGTTGGTTTT
>CALKHP010000047.1 GCA_937988775.1 uncultured Alphaproteobacteria bacterium | reverse complement strand
CCGCCGCTAAACCATGAACCGCCATTGAAGCTGCGCCGAAGCGTCAGCCGCGAAGGGTCGAGAGGCTGGCCCTCCTCATCCAGGTCTCCGGGGCCGCCATCAAGCAGTACGATCCTCGCCTTGCTGAGAAACGCATTGATCTTGAGGACCTCTTGGCGAAGGCGATGCGTGGTCGCGGTCTCTGGGTAGTCCATGAGCGGCGCTTGGCCGGCCTTCGGGTCCTTGAGGCCCTTGAGGATCAGAACCTCGGGCTCCTCCGCCCGACCGAAGGCGGCCCAGCTAAGCAGGGCAAGGGGAATGTGCTCAAGGAAAGCGAGGGTCGGCCTGTACGTAGTGCGCAAGCCGGGGCGGCCCGCGAACCGATAGCCCGTCGCCACCCTCTCGATAAGTGCCACCCTCGGGTCTGCCATCAGGTCCAGCACCGTGAGGAAGTGCTTGCCGTAGACTGGGGGCCGATAGCGAGCAGCGGACCACATGACGCTGGCCTTGCGCGGCACAGCAAGAGGGGCATCAAGGTCGAGCATTGCGATAATGGCGAGGTTACAGGCAAGGGCCTCCACGGCAAGCGCAAAGCCCTCTCTGGGGCCGGCCTTTCGGGCACGTTGCCTTGGCGAGAGGTCGGCTTCGTGGCGCTCCAGGACGGCTGTAAGGCGCTCAATGGCGGCTTTGAGTTGCCCCGAGGCTGCTCGGCGCTGGGGGTCGAAGTGGATGGGGCGGGGCAAGGTGAGACCATCTGGTCCCTTCAAGATGGACGCTGGGACTAGCATGTGCGCACCGGGAGCCCGGCACCATATCTCTCGATCATGGGGCGGCCCGTGCTTTGTCGAGAGCCCTGCGCCAAGGAGGAACCCAGCCCGGAGCCTCGGAGGGGTGCGGCCCAAAGGTCTCCCGTTTTGCCTGCCTGATGGCTGGCACGGCCTGCTCCGCTAGGTCTCGCGCTATCTCATCCACCTGCCCTCCAATCTCTCGGAGCACCATTCCGCTGGACCGTGGGTAAACGTGCATTTCGAGCGGGTGCGTCGTGCCGTTGGCCATCGGAAAGTCCCAACGCCTATGGGTGCCCGAGGCCAGCCGGTGGAGGGCCTTGGCGCATTGGACGATGCGGAACTCTTCGACACGATGGGAGCCCCGATCATCGCTGATGAGGGCGGAGCCCCCCAGATAGACGGCGAGGATGCGCTGAGGCTTGATGCCCGCCTCTCGTAACCGTGCGAAGGCCACCCGAGCCCGGAACGTTGCCCGGTGGTGCTTTAGGTCTTGGGCAGGCACTACCGGGCCGGCACCGATGAGGAGGCCATCAAGGGCGGCCAATGCATAGGCCGTCCATGGCTCCTCCCGGTGGGCATCGATCCAACTGGCGGCGGTCTTGATGTAAGGCTTGAGGTCGGCCGCCAGGTAGGTCTTGGCCCATGCCGAGCCATGGCGGGCCTTGTGCTGGAGGTGGAGGCGGCAGAGGCAAGCAGCGAGCCCCTTCCCCTCCGCCCCAACTGTAGGTCGTCCGCAACCAGGGATGCTGCATCGGGGCAGCGAGGCGGCCATGAGGTCGGCCATGCGAGCTTGGAGGGCTGCTCCACGCTCGTTCATCGGGCCTGCCACTCCTTGGGCCTGTTGCCGATGTTGAAGGCGCCTTCTTTGACGCCATCCTTCAACCTCTCAAGCTGGGTGGCCTCATCGTCGTCTCGGGGCCGCCCTGCCGTAAGGCATACCCGCCGAGGAACAATGAGCGCATCCAACTCACGCCAATGTTCCTGCTGGGCTAGCGCATGCCCATTGGTCCTGCGGTAACCTGTAGCTGCCCTGCCATCGGGGCCTTGGTTAAGGACGGCCGCCAACCAGTCCTCATCTGTGACGACATGGGCTGTGCAGCCTTCCGGCAAGTTGGGGGCGGCCTCAAGGATCGCGGGCAGTAGGGCCTTGGTCTTGTAACCGGCGGACCAGTACCCGTAGCCATGCTGGCAACTGGCCAGGGTTTCCCCCGAGGGGTCGAGAATGAACCACCAGAAGGCTGTCTTGGCCACCTTATCCCAGCCGTCCAGGACCTTATCCGCTGCCGCTATGAACAGCCGGTGGTCCCGAGGCCTGTCTTGGTTAGTCTCCATATGGGGCCGCCTTTCGTTGGCAAAGTGCCATGCCCCGCGCGGCAGGCTCAAGGCTGGGGCACTAGGTTAGGGATGGGGTGGTGGAGGGGGTAAGGAAGGGCCATGTGCCAACCCAGGCCTTCAACAGGTGGGATGCCGCATGGGAGGGCTGTGGCGGATGCCTTCATCACGCGCCTTGTTCTTATAGAAGGGTATTAACGAGCCGAAGCGTTCTCTCGCCGTCTCTTCATATAGGTACCTAACTACGGATGGAGTCATGATGTGCGATATAATATCTAGGTATTACAATGGTTTATTTGGCTTTCGTTTGCTTCACAAATGGCCTAACAGTATCTGCACTAGCTATGCGTCACAAATGGCCTAATATATGAGTGTGGTGGTGAGAGAGGCGCATGATGCGACCCAAGGCAGTCTTTGAAGTTTCAGCGGTGCGTCCCGGTGCTGCGTTGGAGCGCATCAGAAAGGAAGCCGAGGAGGAGCATCAGCGTCGGCAGAACGATCCTGAGTTTCAACGGCGCATGCAGGAAGAGGCAGAAGAGGCCGCAGAACGTGCCCGCAAAAACGAGGAGGTCTTAACGCGCTGGCGGAAGCTAGACAGGGAACGCGACGGCCAGGAAGACCGAAGGCCAATGTCAAGGAGCCTTGAGAGGTTTGCCGCTGCCAACAAGCGCTTCGTTTCATTCATCCGAGCATGCTCCTCGCCTGAGGAACTAGCGGCCCAGCGGAAGGCCGTTCGGCTCCGAGTATCGAAGACCGGGAAGACGGCCTCGCTGGTTGCCGAGTACGTTGAGCCTGCGGGGCCATGGGAAGTCCGGCTGGCACAGCTGGAAGCAGCCTTGGCAAGAGCACGTAGGAAGGACGCCACGCTGCTTATTGCAAAGCTCCGGCGCCCCCGTTTCGACCTGCCCTTGCTTCGTGCATTGGAGACAGAAGCGTTCCGTTTCGTCATCTGTGGTCGCGCAGACCTCACGTGGCACACCATAGGCGATATCGTCCAGGCCGCCACAGCGGAGCGGGAAGTCGTCTCGCAGCGGATCAAAGCGGCGCTCAAGGTGAAACGCGAAGCGCTCGCGCATGAGGGCAAGCGCTTGGGGAACCCTAACGGGGCAAAGGCAATTCACGCATCAGGTGCAGGGAACGCTAGCGCGGTGGCGGCGCTCAAAGCTAAGGCACAGGCCAACGCGGAAAGGGTGCAAGTCAAGCTCCAGCGCATCGACCCCTTCAACAAGATGAGCGCCTCGGCGATGGCGGCAGAGCTAAACCGGAGGCGGCTTAAAGGCCCGCGTGGGGGCAAGTGGTCGGCTCAAAGTGTCATCAGGCTTCGAAGGAGGCTGGCTGGCCAAGATAAGCTCTAGGACCCTTCACGCCCTCTGCCACGGTCGGCCCCTCCCCTCGCCTCCTCGATCACTGGTATGCTGCTGGGCACCGTGGCGCACAGTGCCAGTAAGGTAGCTGCTTTAAGCTGGCTTGGCGCTGTCTCTTCATACAGCGACCTATTTCATTTAGGCGCTTTAAGCCCCCGGAAAGCAGCGCCATAATGCCCTTACCCGACCCCACGCATCACGATGGCCCCTCCAAGACTCAGAGAGCCCCGTGCAGCCGCATCACGCCCTTTCGAGCAGCTACCCCTATGCCAGCCCGGAGCCGCCGCCGGTGGGGCTTCTGGACTCCATGGCGAGGCGTTATGCTCCCGGCCGGGGATGATGGGAGGCTGGGGCAATGATAATGCTTTTCGGGGGCGCCCTTGCGTTGGCGCTGCTCGCCCTCTCGCCATCACCCTCCCTCGCGGCCGGCTGCATCATCGACTCCACGCCCTGCCACGGGTGCGGCTGCAAGGGCGGCCCCGGCTACAGGCACATTGAAAGCGGCCGATGCGTCGGCTTCAAGCAACTCAAGGCGAAGTGCGGGAGCCCGCCCAGTGCGGCCCGATGCGTCTTCGAGAATGCGCCGGGCACCGGAGCGAACCGGGAGTGCGCTTTGGGGCCTTCCCGCTCCAAAATAAAATCGGACTGATAGCTATCCAGCGGAACTATCGATCACGCTCGTCAACGCTGATTGTTTCAAACGAAACCGCCTCCGTGCTACTTCTTTTCTTCGCCAAGGCGATGCGGATTGCGCCTTGCAGCAAGGCTGCATGCAACTGCGCATCCCTCATGAGACTCACGATTGCTTCCAGATTTTTCCAATGAGCGTCCCAGTGCTCTCCGCCAAGTTCCGCGAGTGGCAATGGCTCGACGCCACCCCATGCCTCGAAGCGCTCAAGTCGAGCAATGCGTTTTTCCAAGTCCGCCACTTTGCGTGATCTTGGGGAGTTTCGCGCATTTCCGATCATCCACGTCTTCCAGTCCGCGCCGCTCTTTGACTGGTTGCATGGGCCGCACGCGGGCACCAAATTCCGCACTTCGTTGATGTAGCCCGTTGGCCGCTTGCCCCTAACGAGCGGCCTGAGGTGGTCCCAGTCCGTCGACGGCGTCCCGCAATAGGCGCAGCGCATGTCGTTTTCGTCGATCTCCAGGATCGCCAGCGCCTCCCGTCGCTCCTGTTCGCTAGGCTCTATGCTGGGTATAATGGCTTGGACGAAGCTATTGGTGATGGAAGAGGTGCGGCTCAGGATTTTGAGCGGCTTTCTGATTTTCATGAATGCGCTCCTGATCGTGCAGCCGCTTCACCAGCTATTCCACTAAGGGCGAAACGCAAGGCCGCCAAGCCCGGTGAAGGTTTAGCGGTCCTCAATGCGTTTGTGGTGGTGGAGCGCGGGAGCTAGTGAGCGGTCCTGTTCTCCAGGCAAGGGTGCCAGCGGCCCGCATAGAAGACGGATAGGGTCTCTTTGTCGCCCGCGAGCGTCCAGCACTCATCACCATCTTCCGGTTCTGGCATGGCGGCCTCTAAGCGGCCCACGTACTCATTGCCGTCATCGTCCATAAAGATGAGGTCCTTGGAGTTTTCGATGCTGCTCATGGTGGTCTCTCCTCTGTGATGAAGGGGACTTGGATTTGCGCTAAGCGGTTGCCCCCTCAAGCCGCTTGGCGAGCCGTGCTAGGGTGGAGCGGGAGACGTAGCGAGGCTTGCCGTCCTCCCCCTTGCGTTTGGTGGCCTCAATGATGGAAGACCACGACATGCCCTTGCTCAGCATGGCCATGAGGGCGGCATTGCGCTGCTCATCCTCGCGGCGGCCCCGGTACTTCGGCAGGCCCGTCTTCTTATCGAGAGCGTCAAGGTTGTTCGCGATGCCCTGCGCCTGCCGCCTGCGCCGGTCCTCGTAGTCCTTGCGGGCCACCGCCGCGAGGACGTCCAGCATCATCGCGTTGATGGCATCCAGCATGCGGGCCGTGAAATCGTCTGTATTGGGCTTGGCGAGGGCGTGAGAGGTCGGAAGGTCGAGAGCCACCACCTTGACGTGACGGGCCGCAATCTCCGCCTTGAGCTTCTCCCAGTCGGCAGCGTTGAGGCGCGATAGGCGGTCCACCTGCTCAATAAGCAGAATGTCTCCGGGCGTGCAGTCCGCGAGAAGCCGGAACAGTTCGGGGCGTTTCAAGGAGGCCCCGCTTTCGTTCTCAATGTAGAAGGCGGCGATGGCCAGCCCCTTCTCCGCCGCGAAGGCTTCAAGGTCTCCCTTGGCGCGGCTGGCGTCCTGGTCCTCAGTGGAGGCCCGGAGGTAAGCTCGGGTGAACATGGCGTGATCCCCCTTAGTTCGTTATGGGTGGTTCGTATTTAAGCAGTTCGCTATGGGTTGTCAATACGCCTAATCGAACCGCTCTTTGCCCCAGTTCGCTAAGCCCATACCCAAATCGCCGCCGCTATTTTCCCGAGGAGCCGGCCTGCGGTGCCAACTCCGGGTGCTGCGCCACGAACTCCGCAATGGACTTATCGACCTCCCGCTCCACCCGTTCCTGCTCCAGGTTCCTCGCTCCCCAAGGGCTACAGACCGGGGCTTGCCCGAAGCCTCCACCTCGGCACATGGAGACCGCGCCTGTTGCTGTGTTGATGCGCCACGCAATCGGGCCGGTGCTGGAGGCTTGGAACATGCCGGCCGGGGTCTTCGCGGGTTGCCGGAGCCATGCCAGCCCCATCCCCGCCACCGCGATCACGCCAGCAATCGCTATCAGTTGTTTGCTCATGGTCTGCTCCTACTGCCGCCTGAGCGGCGGGGTGGGGTGTCGGCTGAGAAGGGTGCGTTGCCCCAGGTGGAGGCCATGCCGGGGGTCCTCCAACCGTGCATGCGGGCGAGCCACTAACCGCGTCACGCGCCCGGTTTGATCCGCGCGAGAAAAGCCCGGTGGGGGCATGGGGGGAAATGCCTCAAGAGCCGCCACGTAGGTGGCCTCTCGCATGGGGGACCCCTTGGGTAGTTCGGGGCTCACAGATACCGCCTCATTTCCTTGCGGTCGTACCCACCCACGAGCTTGAGGTAACCCATCGTGGTCTGCACGTCTGAGTGGCGGAGATACTGGCGCACCATGTCGAGGGGCATCCCCTTGGTGGCATGAAGATGCCGCGCAGCCGTGCGGCGGAGGGCCTTGAGGGTTGCCATGGAGTATTGCTCGGGAGGCACGCCGAGGAACGGGCGGCACTGGTGCCTCCAGATGCGCTGGAAATAGACGTACCGCACCGGGAACAGGGGCTCGCCAGCAGCCGGCCGCAAGCGCTCCACTATCGCAGCGGCCTCCGCACAGATCGGAAGGGTTGCCCTTGCGCCGGTCGTCTTGGTGCCCGGAACGTCTAGCTCCCACCATTGGTGCTCGCCCTCGGGGTCTTCCGCGCGGAACAGGTGGGCTCCTCTCACCCGCAAGCTCTCCTCGATCCTCAAGCCGGTGAAGCTGGTCCACTCAATGAGGTCCGCAAGGCAGGCGCGATGCTGCCGCAAAGTCTCAAAGCCGAAGACTCGGGTGGGATGATCTATGTGGATAGGATCGGGCCGGGGGTCTTCGACATAAAGCACCGCCTCGGGGCTTCCGTCTCGGAGCCACGCCAGAAGCTTCGCCTGCTGGTGCGGCCGAAGCCACCACTTGAGCTTCCGGGGCTTGTAGGGAAAGCACCCTCCCACCGTGATGCCCAAGGCAGACAGGGAGATAATCCGCCGCGAGATCGTCTCGTAGGCGAGGCCCTTGGCCTGCATATCGGCCGCCATGGCCTTGATGAGGTCCTTGGAGACCTGGCCAACGGTGGCCGCGCCATGCGCCTCCATCCATCGAATGGCTTGGCGGGCTTGGCAGACAGTCGTACTGCACCCGCGCGTGCCTTCCCAGCGGGACTTGATGGTGGCTTCAAGCACCTGCCGGAGCGGTGCGGATGCGATGTCGAGAGGAAGGGAGGCGTCGGTGTCGTGGTCTTGCGGCGAACGCTTGCGATTGAACATGAGGAGACTCCTCTGTGGCACCGCCATTGGAGGGCAGCGTGAACCTTGCGGGGGATGATGGGGAGGCCGGCCCGCGAAGGCTGGCATCTAGGCGTGGCGTTAGGCTTTGGCCTTGAGGTCCACGCGGGGCAGCTTCGCTATCTCGGCTGCGATGGTCTTCACCGTCACGTCGCCATAGGTATCGGCCACCGAAGCCGGGGCCTGCCCTTGGATGGCATCAAGGATGCGCGGCGCTATACCGGCCTCCATGCCCACGGTCTTGAAGCGGTGCCGCCAGCCATGGTTCGGAGCCACGTTAGGGTCCGTCACGACTTCTCGCGCGAACTCCGCCAAGCGGTTCTTCACGCCCTGCAACGGCCCGAGCACGTCGCCGGTCTTCTTGGAGGGCTTGAGGAACAGATGGCCCGGCGGGGCCTTCGCGACAAACTCGGGGAAGCCGAGCGCCACGACATGCTCATGCAAGACCACTTCACGGGCCGCATCGGTCTTCACCGTGCCGGCCTCGGGCGTGATGTGGATAACCCAGTGCTCGCCCTGCTTGGAGAGGTCCTGCTTGCGAAGCTGGGCTAACTCTCCCACTCGCGCCCCTGTATAAGCGCAAAGCCACGGCACCCAGCGCTTGGCGGCGAAGGTATGCGGCTGCTCCCGCCCACGGGCATGCGAAAGGGCAGCATTGAGGATGGCGCTCGCTTCCGCGTCGGTGAAGCCCTTGGAACGTAGCTTGCGCTTCCGCCCGAGCTTAATCGTAATCCCATCTGCCGGGTTTGAGGGGAGCCGCTTGTTCCTCACCGCCCAGCCGAAGACGGTCTTCAAGCCCGCGAGGTCGCTGTCTCTCACCGTCTTTGGGGAGACCTTCTTGCCGGTCCTCGGGTTGATGGAGGAGACGCGGAAATCCTTGTAGGCCACCACGTCCTCAGGCGAGATGCGGGCAGCATCGTCGTGCTTGAGGAAGGCCACCAAGCTGAGAACAGCGTGCTGGTAGCTCTCGTGGGTGCTGGGCTTCCGGCCTGTTGCAGCGGCCTCCTTCCACCAGCCATCCAGCAGCCCCGTAAGTGACACGGCAGGCGATGATGCGGGGGCGATGGGCTTGGTCTGCTCGGGGGGCCGCCACTCGGGGAACCGCTCGGACTTGGGGTCTGGCGAGTAGTCGCCCCCCGCCTCCCGCTTCCGGCGCTCCATGGCGTCTCTGAGGGCCAGCCAGAACGCCTCAAGCACCATGGGGCGGCTCTCGGCGGCGAGCTTTGCAATACCCTTGCGCAGAAGTAGCCGGTCCACAAGCGGACCTAGAGGCGTCTCAAGGTCGGCAGGGTCTCCGCTCTCCGCTGCTCTGTCGAGGAACGCGATGGTGGCTTCAAAGGCACCTTCCATTTCCTCCTGAGTTTCCGGCGTGTCGTCACGAACCCAGCCACTCGGCGTGAGGATGATGGCGGTGGTTCGCTCAACGCCCGCACCACTCACCCATGCCCGGTAAAGCTCACCTGCCAGCGCCGTGGCCTGCCGATGGGTGAGGGGGATAGGTTGCGAGGTCCGAAGCGCCCGCCAGACAGTCTCTAAGTAAGCCGTCGCATGGCCCTGCCGAATGCGGACTTCGGCCTTGCTGGCGGTCCTCAGGGAGAACTTGATGCTTTCGGTCTTTGAGGAGACCGCCACGCGCACCGATTCGGCGCCTAACGGGATATCGAGGGTGAGCCCTTCGGCCTGCTTCCGAACGTCTGCCGGGATGCGTTGCACGAAGTAGTGATTTGCGGAGCCCGGACGCTTCACCGGGGAAACCAATCGGATGAGCATTGTGTAGCAGCCCTGTATGACAGTCGGCTGCGCTTAACTCTCTGATGCGGCTTAACTTCTTGAAGCACAACGGCTCCGAGAATAATTGGTGCCCAGAAGAGGACTCGAACCTCCACACCTTGCAGTACACGGACCTGAACCGTGCGCGTCTACCAATTCCGCCACCTGGGCATAGCGGCGTCTCTTAAAGAGGGGTGGGGCCCGTTGTCAATCACCTCGCGCGCCATGCGGCATCTTTCGCGCCACGCCATGAGGCGCGCCGGCCGGCCGCGCGCAAACGCGCCTGTACAGCGTGCGCGGTTTTGACTATTGAACCGCTATAAACGGCAGTTTCCTGGAGACGGTTGAGAGCGATGGATTCCAGCAATCACGCGCCGCGGCTGGCGACGATTTTCGGCGGTTCGGGCTTTGTCGGGCGCCATGTCGTGCGCGCGCTGGTGAAACAGGGCTGGCGCGTGCGCGTCGCGGTGCGCAGGCCCGATCTCGCCGGCCACCTGCAGCCGCTTGGCCATGTCGGCCAGATCCACGCCTTCCAGGCCAACCTGCGCTATCCGCGCTCGGTCGAGGCCGCCGCCCAGGGCGCCGATGTCGTGGTCAACCTCGTCGGCATCATGACCGAGAGCGGCCGGCAGCGCTATCAATCGGTGCAGGCCGAGGGCCCGAGGGTGGTGGCGCGCGCCGCCGCCGCCGCCGGGGCCAAGCAGTTCGTGCATGTCTCGGCGCTCGGCGCCGCGGCTGATTCGCCCTCGCACTATGCCGAGAGCAAGGCGCGCGGCGAGGCGGCGGCGCTGGCCGCCTTCCCCTCGGCCGTGATCATGCGGCCGTCGGCGATCTTCGGGCAGGAGGACAAGTTCTTCAACCAGTTCGCCATGCTGGCACGCATGCTGCCGGTACTGCCGCTGATCGGCGGCGGCGAGACGCGCTTCCAGCCGGTCTATGTCGGCGATGTCGCGGCCGCCATCGCGCTGGCGCTCGAGGGCCACGCCACGCCCGGCGCGACCTACGAACTCGGCGGCCCGCGCGTGATGAGCCTGGAAGAGATTTTCGCCTATGTGCTGGCAACCACCGGCCGGTCGCGGCCGTTGGTGCGCGTGCCGTTCGCGCTCGCCGAAGTGCTCGGCACGGCGCTTGGCATGGTGCCGGGCGCGCCGCTGACGCGCGACCAGGTGGAACTGCTCAAGCGCGACAGCATCGTCTCGGCGGCGGCCGAGACGGAGGCCCGCACCCTGGCCGGGCTCGGCCTGCCGGCGACGGCGGTCGAAAGCGTGGTGCCGGAATACCTGTGGCGCTTCCGGCGCACCGGTCAGTTCGCGGCGCCTTCGGCGACCTGAACCGGCGCCAGCCGCTTGTGGAGATGCACCATCAGCACGGTGCCGAATAGCGGCGTCAGCAGGTTGGCGACCGGCACCGCCAGCAGGAACGCGATCAGCAGCCCGTACAGGAACACGGTCACGCCATGGCGCCGCCTGAAGGCGCGGGCGCCCGCCACGCCGTGGAAGCGGCAGGCGGCAAGCTCGAAATATTCCCGGCCGAGCAGATAGGCATTGGCAACGAAGAACACCAGCATGTTGACGCCGGGGATCAGCAGCAGCAGCAGCGCGCCGAGATTGACCACGCCGATCAGCAGCGCGAAGCGGCCGCTCATCACCAGCGCCCGCATGATCGGCAGCGCGACGCCCGGCGGATCGCGCGGATAATCGTGGCTCTCGACCTTCTCCGCGACCTCATCGAGGAAAAAGCCGGCGACGACCGAGGAGATTGGCGCCAGCAGATAGGCCGCCACGAAAATATAGGCGAGGCCGGCGGCGAAGGTCGCCGACATGGCGATCCACGGATCGAAACCGTCGAGAAACCAGGCGGCGAGCGCGCTGAAGGCGATCCCGGCGACGATGAGCAGCGCCAGCGTCAGGCCGATCACCTTGAGCAGGATCGGCCGGAAGCGCGGCGACAGGATCTGCCCGAACGCGGTGACGGCGATGGTGAGCATCAGCCTCAATCCTGCTCGGGCAGCACGCGATCGGGCGGGCGGTGGCCGTCGGTGAAGGTCTTGATGTTGATGATGACCTTCTCGCCCATCTCGATGCGGCCCTCCAGCGTCGCCGAGGCCATGTGCGGCAGCAGCGTGGCGCGGCCCTGGCGGGCAAGCGCGATCAGGCGCGGCGAGACATCGGGCGCGCGCGCGAACACGTCGAGCCCGGCGCCGCCGAGCTGGCCCTTCTCGAGCAGGTCGATCAGCGCCTCCTCGTCGACGATCTCGCCGCGCGCCGTGTTGACCAGGATCGCCTCCGGCTTCATCAGCCTGAGCCGGCGCGCCGACAGCAGGTGGAAGGTCGCAGGCGTGTGCGGGCAATTGACCGAGAGCATGTCCATGCGCGCCAGCATCTGGTCGAGGCTCTCCCAGTAGGTCGCCTCCAGTTCCTTCTCGATGCGGGCCGGCGCCGGGCGGCGGTTGTGATAGTGGATCTGCAGGCCGAAGGCGCGTGCGCGCCGCGCCAACGCGATGCCGATGCGGCCCATGCCGAGAATGCCGAGGCGCTTGCCGGAGACGCGGCGGCCGAGCATCCAGTTCGGCGACCAGCCGCTCCAGCGCGCATCGGGCACGACGCCGGCGCCCTCGACGATGCGGCGCGTCACGGCGAGGATCAGCGCCATGGTGAAATCGGCGGTATCCTCGGTCAGCACGCCCGGCGTGTTGGTGACGGTGATGCCGCGCGCGCTCGCCGCCGCCACGTCGATATTGTCGACGCCATTGCCGAAATTGGCGATCAGCCTGAGGCGCGGCCCGGCGGCGGCGATGATATCGGCCCCGACGCGATCGGTGACGGTCGGCACCAGCACATCGGCCTCGGCCACGGCGGCCTTCATCTCATCCGGCGTCATCATGGTATCGGATTCGCGGACCCGGACCTCGAAAAGCTGCTGCATGCGCAGTTCGATCGTCTCGGGCAGGCGGCGGGTGACGATGACGAGCGGCTTGGTCGAGGACGTGGAGGTCACGGGCGCGATGGTCATGGGCGGAATACGGACTCCGAGGATCGTGGTGAGCGATTGACGACCGGAATGGCGACGGCTTAACCTTTTCGCTTCATCACTCGTTAAGCGTGAGGCCGCAGAAATAGGAAGCTCGCTGCGGCCTGCTCCGCTCTAGCAGAAGCCGCCGCCGCCAGAAAGAGCGAGCATGCTGCCCGGCCACGGCCGACTGGGCGGCAGACAATGATGTCAGCCGCCATGCCCGGAATTTACGCCCGATACGGTTTCAAGCTCATGACCAGCCCTCGCCCGCTTCGCTCCGTCCTCCTCGCCGCCGCCTTGCTTGCGCTATGCGCGCCGGCGCTTGCCGCCACGGCGATCGCCGTCGGCAACGTGACCAAGCAGCCGATCCCGCGCTTCGTCAGCCTGCGCGCCAGCGTCACCAACCTGCGCGAGGGGCCGAGCGTCAACAACCGCATCTCCTGGGTTTTCCATCGCGCCGGCCAGCCGCTCGAGATCATAGCGGAATTCGACATCTGGCGCCGAGTGCGCGATTCGGACGGCTCGGAGGGCTGGCTGATGTCGCGCACGGTGTCCTCGCGCCGCACCGCGGTAGTGGCGCCGTGGTCGAAGGACGGCGCGCTGCCGCTTTACGACAGCGACAGCACCGATGCCCGCGTGGTGGCGAAGCTCGAGCCCAAGGTGCTGGCGACGATCGAGGAATGCACCGGCACCTGGTGCCTGCTGAGCGGCGACGGCTTCTCCGGCTGGATGGAGCAGGAAAAACTGTGGGGCGCCTATCCGGGCGAGAAGGTGAAGTAGGCGCGACGGCTCATCAGGTCCGTCCCGATGCGAGGGACAAGGCCCTTTCCCATGCACGCCCCGCTTCGCTGGGCCCCGGCTCAAGGCCGGGGCGAGACGTTCGCAACTGTCATTCCCGCGCAGGCGGGAACC
This sequence comes from uncultured Alphaproteobacteria bacterium, assembly GCA_937988775.1. Lineage (GTDB taxonomy): Bacteria > Pseudomonadota > Alphaproteobacteria > Rhizobiales > Beijerinckiaceae > CALKHP01. Next base: position 28,840 of record CALKHP010000047.1, on the reverse strand, counting down.
CAGAACCGCCAGCGCATACGCCCCCTGGATGCCCGATCGCGCTGACGCGCGTCAGGAATGACACCGCAAAAGCACGATGCCCGCTTACGTCCCGGTTCGAGGCCGGGACGGCGGGCAGGCGATCCGTGTTGCGATCAAAGCATCCGGCCCTGAGCCGGAGCGGCGCGCCTCAATCCTTGGGGCGGAGCCGGACCACGACATCGACGCGGCTGATCTCGTAGCCCTCGGGGGGCACCGGCAGATCCTCGACATGCAGGTCGGAATGGGGGATGTCGACGACCTTGTTCTCGCCTTCCACGAAGAAGTGATGGTGGTCGGTGACGTTGGTGTCGAAATAGGTCTTGGCACCGTCGAGCGCGAGCTCGCGCAGCAGGCGCGCCTCGGTGAACTGGTGCAGCGTGTTGTAGACGGTGGCGAGCGAAACGTTGACGCGGGCGTGGTTCGCCTCCTCGTACAGCGTCTCGGCCGAGATGTGGCGATGGCCCTTGCCGAACAGCAGCCAGCCGAGCGCCACGCGCTGGCGCGTCGGACGCAGGCCCGCCTCGCGCAGCATCTCGCGCAGCTTGTGCACCGGGCAACCCGCCATTGGGTTGCCGGCAGACGGCTGCTCGGCCCGCGCCGCCGGATCAAGAACTCGAAGCGGAATCGTCATACTCTGGGTTCCTAGGGGCAGGCCCTAGCCTTTCGACGGGGAAAATAGTCGTTCGGCCGCGCCGGTGCAACCTTTTATGGCCATTGGCATGAAAGCCACAACGCCACACAGGCTCATTTCAACGCGATCCCTGGCCGATCCTTGTGATTTGCATCGGACACGACTGTGTTAAAGACTTTAAAATTCCGTGATCGTGCGCTATGCGCTCGGTTCCGACAAGATGAAAGGTGCCCGCAGCGCATGGAACGCCGATCGAGCTACGCCTATGACGACCTGCTTGCCTGCGGACGCGGCGAATTGTTTGGCCAGGGCAACGCGCAGTTGCCGCTGCCGCCGATGCTGATGTTCGACCGCATCACCCAGATCGCGGAAGATGGCGGCGCTCACGGCAAGGGCCATGTGCGCGCCGAACTCGACGTCAGGCCCGACCTGTGGTTCTTCCCGTGCCACTTCAAGGACGATCCGGTGATGCCGGGCTGCCTCGGCCTCGATGCGCTGTGGCAGCTCGTCGGCTTCTTCCTCGGCTGGTCGGGCAGCCCCGGCCGCGGCCGCGCGCTCGGCGTCGGCGAGGTGAAATTCGCCGACCAAGTGCTGCCGAGCGTCAAGCTCGTCGAATACGGCATCGATTTCCGGCGCGTGTTTCGCTCCAAACTGGTGCTCGGCATCGCCGACGGCTGGTTGAAAGCCGATGGACGCACCATCTACGAGGCGAAGGATCTGCGGGTCGGCCTGTTCAAGGCCGAGAGCTAACGGGTGGCGCGCGGCGCGCGCCATCATCACGGTAATCTCAGGAAGCGGTCGGATGGCGGCGCGGCGGCGCGATCGCTGCGGGACCGCCAGAAGGAGCAGGGCATGAGGCGTGTGGTCGTGACCGGGATGGGGATCGTCTCCTCCATCGGCAACAACACCGACGAGGTGCTCGCCTCGCTGCGTGACGCCAAATCCGGCATCAGTTTCTCCGAGGCCTTCAAGGAACACGGTTTCCGCTGCCAGGTGCAGGGCGCGCCCGAGATCGATGTCGAGGCGCTCGTCGACCGCCGCGCCATGCGCTTCCACGGCGGCGGCAGCGCCTGGAACCACATCGCCATGGATCAGGCGATCCGCGATGCCGGGCTCGAGGAGGCCGATATCGTCAACCCGATGACCGGCATCATCATGGGCTCGGGCGGACCTTCGACGCGCACGGTGATCGAGGCGGTCGACAAGGCGCGCGAGACCGGCTCCTCGAAGCGGGTCGGCCCGTTCGCGGTGCCCAAGGCGATGTCCTCGACGGCGTCGGCGACGCTGGCGACCTGGTTCAAGATCAAGGGCGTCAACTATTCGATCTCCTCGGCCTGCGCGACCTCGAACCATTGCATCGGCAATGCCTATGAGATGATCCAGTGGGGCAAGCAGGACGTGGTGTTCGCCGGCGGCTGCGAGGAACTCGACTGGACGCTGTCGGTGCTGTTCGACGCGATGGGCGCGATGTCGACCAAGTTCAACGACCGCCCGACGGTCGCCTCGCGCGCCTATGATGTCAGCCGTGACGGTTTTGTCATCGCCGGCGGTGCCGGCGTCGTCGTGCTCGAGGAATACGAGCACGCCAAGGCGCGCGGCGCGAAAATCTATGGCGAGATCGTCGGCTATGGCGCAACCTCCGACGGCTACGACATGGTGGCACCCTCCGGCGAAGGCGCCGTGCGGTGCATGAAGCAGGCGCTGGCGACCGTGAAGACCAAGGTCGATTACATCAACCCGCATGCCACCTCGACCCCGGTCGGCGACATGAAGGAAATCGAGGCGCTGCGCGAGGTGTTCGGCAACGAGGACAAGTGCCCGCCGATCTCGGCGACCAAGTCGCTCACCGGGCACTCGCTCGGCGCGACCGGCGTGCAGGAGACGATCTACAGCCTGTTGATGATGAACAACAATTTCATCTGCGAGAGCGCGCATATCGACGAACTCGACCCGGCCTTCGCCGACATGCCGATCGTGCGCAAGCGCATCGACAACGCCAGGCTCGGCACGGTGATCACCAATTCGTTCGGTTTCGGCGGCACCAACGCCACGCTCGTGCTGAAGCATGTCGATGCCTGAGATCATTCCTGGCCAACATGCGTTGATGCAAGGCAAGCGCGGGCTCATCATGGGCGTCGCCAACGGCCATTCGATCGCCTGGGGCATTGCCAGGACGCTGCGCCAGCACGGCGCGGAGCTTGCCTTCACCTATCAGGGCGAGGCGCTCGGCAAGCGCGTCAGGCCGCTCGCCGCCGAAGCCGGCTCCGATCTGGTGCTGCCATGCGATGTCGAGGATGTCGCCAGCATGGACAGCGTGTTCGACACGCTGCGCGAGCGCTGGGGCAGCCTCGATTTCGTGGTGCATGCCATCGGCTTCTCGGACAAGAACGAGCTGAAGGGCAGCTATGTCGAGAACACCACGCGCGAGAATTTCTCGCGCACCATGGTGATCTCGTGCTTCTCCTTCACCGAGATCGCCAGGCGCGCCGCGCCCTTGATGACCAAGGGCGGCGCGCTGCTGACGCTGACCTATGGCGGCTCGCGGCTCGTCTCGCCGAACTACAACGTGATGGGCATCGCCAAGGCGGCGCTCGAGGCGAGCGTGCTCTATCTCGCCGCCGATCTCGGGCCGCAGGGGGTCCGCGTCAACGCATTGTCGCCCGGACCGGTCAGAACATTGGCCGGCGCCGGCATCGCGGAAGCGCGCTTCACCTTCAACCACCAGACGCGCCATGCGCCGCTCCGGCGCCCGGTGACGCTGGAGGAGATCGGCGGCTCGGCGCTCTACATGCTGTCGGACCTGTCGGGCGGCGTCACCGGCGAGATCCATTACGTCGATAGCGGCTATCACATCCTGAAAATGCCGCGCCCCGAGGACCTCAAGATCGAGGCGGCCGAGTTGATGGCCGAGAAGGGCGAATGATCGTTTCGCGACGCAATGTCCTGCTCGGCCTCGGTGGCGCGATGCTGGCTGGTCCGGCGCGCGCGGCGGTGCCGGAATTCCAGCGCCTTGCCAGCGAGATCGCCAATACGGCCGCCGACCTGCCCGGTATCGTGCGGCTCGGCAGCAAGAGTGCCGATGTGACGCTGTACGAGTTCTTCGATTACAACTGCCCGTATTGCAAGCACTCGTCCAGGGATGTGCGCCCGCTGATCAAGGGCGACAAGAACCTGGCCTATGTGCTGGTCAATTACGCGGTGCTCGGCATCCCCTCGATCGCCGCGACCAAGGTTGCGCTCGCCTATGGCGAGAAGCATACGCCGCAGCAATATCTGCGCCTGCACGAGGCGCTGTTCAAGCTGCACGGCCCGGTCGACGGCTTGCGGGCGCTCGGCGTCGCGGTGAAGCTCGGCGGTGATCGCAAGGCGCTCGAGACGCGCGGCGACAGCCCCGAGATCGGCCAGATCGCACTCGCCGCCGCCCGGCTCGGCGAGAGCCTCGGCTTCCAGGCGACGCCATCCTATCTCGCCGGCGCGGAAGGCCATGGCGGCTATCTCGATCTCGCCACCAAGCGCGAACTGATCGCCAATCTGCGCGCCTGCGAAAAGGCCAATTGCTAAGGCCAGCCGAAGTGCGGCACTGGGTGCCGGGTCAAGCCCGGCACAAAATGGTGAGCGTTTCCGCAAGCGCCTTGCCCCGGACTTGATCCGGGGCCCAGCCGCCTTAGCTCGCGGTAAACCGATATTCCGTGCGCTGCCGGTAGACGGCGCCGGGGCGCAGGACGCAATCGCCGAACCATGGCTTGTTCGGCGTATCGGGGAAGAATTGCGGCTCGAGGCACAGGCCGGCGCGCGCGCCATACGGTGCGCCACCCAGCCCCGGCACCGGCGTCGAGACCTTGTGGCCGTCATAGAACTGCACGCCGGCTTCCGTCGTCCAGCATTCCATGGCCAGGCCGTTCGCCGGGCTGGCGACGCGCGCGGCAAGCGTGAGCGGGCCGCGCTGCTTGGCCAGTACGAAATTCTGGTCGTAGAGGACGGCTGCGCCATGCTCGCTGAGGCCGACCGGCCGTTCGGTGCGGAAATCGAACGCTGTGCCATCGACCAGCCTGATCTCGCCGGTCGGGATGCTTTCGGCATCGGAGGGCGTATAGGCATCCGCCGCGATGGCCAGCCGGTGGCCGGTGATATCCGGCGCACCGTCGAGATTGAAATAGGAATGATGCGCCAGGTTGACGACGGTCGGCGCATCGCTGGTGGCGCTCAGTTCGACACTGAGCGTCGCCGGCTCGGCCAGCCTATAGGTGCACAGCACCGTGAGCGCGCCGGGATAGCCGGCATCGCCCGCTTCCGAGCGCAAGGCGAGCGTGATCGCGTTGGCGGTGTGCGACACCAGCGCCCACGGCCGCTTGCCGAAGCCCTTCGCGCCGCCATGCAGCGAATGGCGGCCGTTATTGAGCGGCAGCTGATAGCTCTCGCCGTCGATGACGAGGTGGCCAAGCGCGATGCGGTTGGCATAGCGCCCGGCAATGGCGCCGAAATTCGGCGAATGGGCCGGATAATCCTCGAAATTCGCAAAACCGAGCACGACGCGCTGCTGGCCGCCCCGGTGCGGCACGGTGAGATCGCGCAGCACGGCGCCCCAGGTCATCACTTTGGCGACCGCGCCGGCGCGGCTCGTCAGCGTCGCCTCGACAATATCCTCACCCTCGAAAACGCCGATCTTCTCCAGCATGCCGCTCGCTCCGATACCGCCTGCGACTCACATCGTCGCGCCGATCTGCCATGGCACGAATTCGGCATCGCCATAACCGAACTTTTCCGACTTCGAACGCTCGCCGGAGGCGACGCGCAGGATGGTGTCGAAAATCTCGCGGCCCTTGTCCTCGAGGCTGACGCCATCGAGGATGTCACCGCAATTGATGTCCATGTCGTCGATCATCTGCTTGTACATCGGCGTGTTGGTGGCGAGCTTGATCGACGGCGTCGGCTTGCAGCCATAGGCCGAGCCGCGCCCGGTGGTGAAGCACAGCACATTGGCGCCGCCCGCCACCTGCCCGGTCGCCGAGACCGGATCGTAGCCCGGCGTGTCCATGAACACGAAGCCCTTGGCATCGACCTTCTCGGCGTAGTGATAGACCCCGGTCATCGTCGTGGTGCCGCCCTTGGCGGCGGCGCCGAGCGATTTTTCCAGGATGGTGGTCAGCCCGCCGGCCTTGTTGCCGGGCGAGGGATTGTTGTTCATGTTCATGCGGTTGCGCTCGGTGTAATCCTCCCACCACTTGATGACGCCGACCAGCTTCTCGCCGATCTCGCGCGTTGCCGCGCGCCGCGTCAAAAGGTGCTCGGCGCCGTAGATTTCCGGCGTCTCGGACAGGATCGCCGTGCCGCCATGGCGCACGAGCAGATCGACGGCGGCACCGAGCGCCGGGTTGGCGGTGATGCCGGAATAGCCGTCCGAGCCGCCGCATTGCAGCGCCAGCATCAGTTCGGAGGCCGGCACCACTTCCCGGCGCGCGCGCTCGACGACGGGCAGCATGTCGCGGATGGTGGCGACGCCGGCGGCGACCGTCTTGCGCGTGCCGCCGACCTCCTGGATGGTCATCGAGCGGAACGTGTCGCTCTCCTTGATGTTATAGGCTTCCTTCCAGCGTCCGATCTGAAAGCCCTCGCAGCCGAGGCCGACCATCACCACCGCCGCCATGTTGGGGTTGGTGGCATAGCCCCATTGCGTGCGCTTGAGGACCTCGTAGCCCTCGCCCTTGATATCGAGCGCGCAGCCGCCGCCATGCACGAGCGGGATGACGCCATCGACATTGGGATAATCGTCGAGAATCCCTGAGCGGTTGATCTCCTCGGCCATCAGCCGCGACACGGTGGCCGAGCAGTTCACCGAGGTCAGGATGCCGATGTAATTGCGCGTGCCGACCTTGCCGTCGGCGCGGCGAAAGCCGTGGAAGGTCGCCTGCTGCTCGAGCGGCAGCACCGGCTCGGCCTTGGCATCGGCGGCATAGGCATAGTCGCGCTCGAAGGCGGCGAAGGAGCAATTATGCTCGTGCACATGCTCGCCGGGCTGAATGTCGCAGCTGGCGAAACCGATGATCTGGCCGAACTTGCGGATCGGCGCGCCGCTGGCGATCGGCTCGAGCGCCATCTTGTGGCCGCGCATGACGCGCTGGCGGGCGACGAGCCCGGACACGCTCACGCCTTGGGCAATCGCATCGACCGCGATCAGCACATTATCGGCGCCATGCAGGCGCAGCACGCGCGGGGTGCGGTCCAGAACCGGGATATCCATGACAACTGTCCTTGAACGTGGCGCTGAGGCTCTTCCATTGCGCGCGGTTACCCGTAACATTGGCGCGGAGAGAGGAATGATTCAATGCCAAAACTTGCAATGACTCTAAAGGACATCCTGCCCGCCGACGGGTTCGCCGGCGCGCTCGCCGGCCGCGTGTGGCGCCCGGAGCTTGGCGGGCCGTCCGTGGCGGCGATCCGCGCCGACGGGGTCTACGATATCAGCCACAGCTTCGCGACGATGCGCGACCTGTGCGAGACGGCCGATCCGGCGGCAGCGCTGAAGGCGGCGAGCGGCGAGCGCATCGGTTCGGCCGAGGATATCCTCGCCAACAGCGCCGATGGCGCGCGCGACGAAGCAAAGCCGTATTTCCTGGCGCCGATCGACCTGCACGCGGTCAAGGCGGCCGGCGTGACCTTCGCGGTCTCGATGCTGGAGCGCGTCATCGAGGAACGCGCCCATGGCGACGCGCAGGCCGCCGCCGCCATCCGCGTCGAGATCACCAAGCTGGTCGGCGACGACCTGTCCAAGCTCAAGCCCGGCTCGCCCGAGGCCATGCACCTGAAGGAGGTGCTGATCGCGCAAGGGGCGTGGAGCCAGTATCTCGAGGTCGGCATCGGGCCGGACCCAGAAATCTTCACCAAATGCCAGCCGCTGGCGGCGGTCGGCATCGGCGCCGCCGCCGGGCTGCATCCGGATTCGACCTGGAACAATCCCGAGCCCGAAGTGGTGATCGTCATCACCTCGGACGGGCGCATCGTCGGCGCCTCGCTCGGCAACGACGTCAACCTGCGCGATGTCGAGGGCCGCTCGGCGCTGCTGTTGTCGAAGGCCAAGGACAACAACGCCTCAACCGCGCTCGGGCCGTTCATCCGCTTCTTCGATGCGAGCTTCTCGCTCGACGACGTGCGCCGCACCGAGGTGACGCTGCGCGTCGAGGGCGACGATGGCTTCGTGCTGAAAGGCTCGTCCAATGTCGCCAAGATCAGCCGCGACCCGGCGGAACTGGCGCGCGGCATGCTCGGGCGCCACCATCAATATCCCGATGGCGCGGTGCTGTTCCTCGGCACGATGTTCGCGCCGATCGAGGATCGCGGCGCGCCCGGCAAGGGCTTTACCCACAAGCTCGGCGATATCGTCACCATCGCCGCGCCAAAGCTCGGCGCGCTCGTCAACCGCATGGTGCATTCGACCGAAGCGCCGCCCTGGACCTTCGGCGCCGGCGCGCTGATGAAGAACCTCGCCAAGCGCCGCCTGCTCGGCTGAGCGCAGCGCCATTCTGATCGGGATGGGCCGGATAAACCGGCCCATCCCGATCAGAAGCGTTCACGCCACGCGCAGCGTGATGGCATTGCGCCACGGGTCGGCCACAACGAGCGCCCCGTCCAGCTCCGCGGCCGCAATGCCATGTTCGGCGAGCCGCGCGCGGGTTGCCGCCAGCGTCGCGGTATCGCGCGCCAGCCATTCGAAACCAGCAAGCCCGGTCGAGGGCAGGTCGCGCGGGCCAGCGCCACGGCTATGCCAGATATTGGCGGCGATATGGTGATGATAGCCGCCGCTCGACAGGAACGAAGCGCCGGGATAGCGCGTGGTGAGATCGAGCCCGAGCGCGTCGCGATAGAAGGTTTCGGCCGCCGCAGTATCGCCGACTTGAAGATGGACATGGCCGACGCAGGTCCCGTCCGGCATGCCGGCGAATGCTCCCTCGCCCGCCGCCGCGAGATCGTTCAGGTCGAGCCGTTCGGTCGCCATCGCGACCTGGCCGTCATGCCAGGTCCAGGCGCTGGCCGGCCGGTCGACATAGATTTCGATGCCGTTGCCCTCCGGGTCGGAGAGATAGAGCGCCTCGCTCACCAGATGGTCGGAAGCGCCCTCGAGCCTGAGGCCGAGCGCGGCGGCATGTTTCAGCCAGCGCCCGAGATCGGCGCGCGCCGGCAGCAGGAACGCGGTGTGAAACAGCCCCGCCTCGCGCGGGCTGCGCTGCCTTGCCTCCGGCGCGTGCCGGATGGCGAGCAGCGGCACGCCGCCGGCACCGAGCGTTTCGGTCTCTGCGTCGCGGGCAAGGCGCTCGAGGCCAAGCGTCTCGCGATAGAACGTGCTCAGGGCGGCGCCGTCATGGGCGGCCAGCGTCACTTTGCCGACATGCCAGGGCGTGCCAAGCGCCTGCATCGGCGGCGGGCTGAGCGTGGTGGAATCCTCGGCGGTCATCGCAATCTCCATCGGCAACGGGCCACAGTTTTTCGGCTCGCCCTGGACATGGCGCGGCACGGTCGGCCGCGACAGCGTCGAAAACAAGGCTTTGCGCCGGCGCAAGCACGCCCCCTATCCGGCTTCGTCCTCGACCTCGGCCAGCAGGTTGTCGCGCAGCGCCAGCAGCCCGTCGCGCAAGGCGCCGAGTTCGGCGACCGAGCAGCCGGTCGCCTGCATCACCGCCGGCGGGATGGCCTCCGCCGTGGCGCGCAGCGCCCGCCCCCGCTCCGTCAGCGAGATCCTGACGACGCGCTCGTCGGCGCGGTCGCGGCGGCGCACGAGCAGGCCGATCGCCTCCAGGCGCTTGAGCAGCGGCGTCAGCGTGCCGGAATCGAGCAGCAGCCGCTGGCCGATCTCCTTCACGGAGAGGCCGTCGCGCTCCCACAGCACCAGCAGGCAGAGATATTGCGGATAGGTGACGCCGAGCACCGCCAGCAGCGGCTTGTAGCGGCGTGCGAAGGCATGCGACGCCGAATAGGCGGCGAAGCAAATCTGGTTCGCCAGCGCGAGCCGGTCGATCTCGTCGCTCATCGCGTCTCCTTCATCGCGTCTCCTGTGGTCAGGGCGCCTTACGCCTTCTCATGTATGCAATGTCACACCGGTTGCCCAGCGTCTGAATTTTAACTTGTGTACTATTTAATTTTTTGCAATACAAATCATACGACGCATCCCGCGCCGCTGACAGGAGATGACAATGCAGGTTCTCTACAAGACAGAGGCAACGGCCACCGGCGGCCGCGACGGCGTTTCGGCAACCAAGGACGGCGCGTTTTCGGTCAAGCTCGCCACGCCGAAGGAACTTGGCGGCGCGGGCGGCGCCGGCAACAATCCCGAGCAGCTTTTCGCGGCCGGCTATTCGGCGTGCTTCCTCGGCGCGATGAAATTCGTCGCCGGCAAGGAGAACATCAAGCTCGCCGACGACACCACGGTCACCGCCACGGTCGGCATCGGCCCGCGCGATGACGGCACCGGCTTCGGCATCGACGTGGCGCTCGCCGTCAAGGCCCCCGGCCTCGCCAGGAAACAGGCCGAGGATCTGGTCGCCAAGGCGCATATCGTGTGCCCTTATTCCGAGGCGACGCGCAAGAATCTCGCCGTCAGGCTGAGCGTGGTCTGAGGCGCGCGATTTCGCACGGCGCGGCCGCCCCCGCGCCGTCGACGCCTTGTACATCAGTCGGTCAACTGCTTCATCTCACACATTATGTTTGCTTGAAGCAGGGAACCACATCATGACATCGTTATTTGATCCGATCCGTGTCGGCGATCTGCACCTTGCCAACCGCATCCTGATGGCGCCGTTGACGCGCACGCGCGCGGCCGGCGCCGGCCGCGTGCCCAACGCCATGATGCGCGATTATTACGTGCAGCGCGCCTCGGCCGGCGCCATCCTGACCGAAGCGACCAGCGTGACGCCGATGGGCGTCGGCTATCCGGACACGCCCGGCATCTGGTCCAGCGAACAGGTCGCGGGTTGGCGCGCCATCACCGACGCCGTGCACGAAGCCGGCGGTACCATCGTGCTGCAACTGTGGCATGTCGGGCGGATTTCCGATCCGTCCTATCTCGGCGGCGCTCTGCCGGTGGCGCCGAGCGCCATCGCGCCCAAGGGCCATGTCAGCCTGATCCGGCCGGCAAAACCCTATGCCGTGCCGCGCGCGCTCGAGACGGATGAGATTGCCGGCGTGGTCGAGGCCTTCCGCCGTGGCGCCGAGAACGCCAGGACGGCCGGGTTCGACGGCGTCGAGATCCACGGCGCCAACGGCTATCTCATCGACCAGTTCCTGCAGGACGGCACCAACCGCCGCACCGACCGCTATGGCGGCCCGATCGAGAACCGGGCGCGCCTGATGATGGAGGTGACCGACGCCGTCGTCGCGGTCTGGGGCGCCGGCCGGGTCGGCATGCATCTGGCGCCGCGCGCCGATTCGCAAGACATGGGCGACAGCGACCTCGCGGCGACGTTCGGCTACGCAGCCCGCGAACTCGGCAAGCGCGGCATCGCCTTCATCATGGCGCGCGAATCGCTCGACGGCCCGCGTCTCGGCCCGGCGCTGAAGGCTGCCTTCGGCGGCGTCTACATCGCCAATGAGGGCTTTGACCGCGCCAGCGCCGAGGCGTTGCTGGCGGCGGGCGAGGCCGATGCGGTGGCGTTCGGCAAGCTGTTCATCGCCAATCCGGACCTGCCGCACCGGTTCGCGTCCGGCGCGCCGCTCAACGCCTGGAACAGCGCCACCTTCTACGGCGCCGGGCCGGAAGGCTATGTCGACTATCCGCAGGCGGCCGTCGCCGCCTGAGGCAAGCGCCCACTCTTGTGCGCCGATACGGCGATGCTAGGCTCGCCTGGCCGGTATTCAAGTGCCGTTCATCCGCAATGATGACACTGGATGGCGGACCGACAACAATGCCGGTCGGATTTGGCCGGTCGGATTTGGCCCACGGCGTGCTGACGCAACAGGAGTGGACGCATGACATTGACCCGCATTGTTACCGCGATGAGCGCCGCGGCAGCGGTTTCGCTCGCTTTCTCGATGGTGCAGCCGGCACAGGCTCTCACCATGCAGGAATGCAGCGCGAAATATAAGGAGGCCCAGGCCGCCAAGACGCTGAACGGCATGAAGTGGAACGATTTCCGCAAGGCGCAGTGCGGCGCCGATGCCAGCAGCGCCGCGGCACCGGCGGCCGCGCCGGCCGCGGCTCCGGCCAAAGCCGCCACGACACGGGCGGCAGCGCCCGCCGCCACCGGCAACGTCGTGTTCCCGAGCGCCGTCTCGTCGAAATATTCGACCGAATCGGCCGGCAAGGCGCGCATGCATACCTGCCGCGACCAGTATCAGGCCAACAAGGCCACGAATGGCAATGGCGGCCTGAAATGGATCCAGAAGGGCGGTGGCTATTACAGCGAGTGCAACGCCAAGCTGAAGAGCTGAGGTTTCACGGCGAAACATAAGAAGGCCCCGCTACGGCGGGGCCTTTTTCGTTTCAGATCACGTTGCGCTCGAGCAGCGGCCGGTTGGCGGCAAGCCGCTCGAACGACAGGTCGCCGAGATCGAGCGTGACGTAGCGCCCTTGCGTGATCAACTCGGCAAGGCCGCGCCCCACCGCCGGCGACTGCTGCAGGCCGTGGCCGGAAAAGCCGGCCGCGACATAGCCGTTCTCGAGCCCGCCCAGCCGTCCGACGATGGCGTTATGGTCGAACAGGTTCATGTCGTAATGCCCGGCCCAGGCGCCGCCCTGCCTGATCGCCTCGAAAGCCGGCACGCGCGCGGCGAGCGCCGGCCAGACCAGTTCCTCGAATTGCGGCCAGTCGACCTCGAAATCCGCCGCCTGGTCGGTCTCGTGCGGGTCTTCCGGCGAGATGCCGCAAATATAGCCGTCGCCCTCGGGGCGCACCCAGACGCCGGACGTATCGATCAGCAGCGGAAAACCGGCCAGTTGCTCGCGCGCCGTGAAGCGGAACACGCTGCGCTTCTTGCCCCAGACCGGGATGGCGATGCCGGCCATCGCAGCCAGCTTGCGGTTGCCGAGCGCGCCCGCCGCATTGACGAGCACGCCGCAGCCGATGCGCCGGCCGTCAGAGAGCGTCAGGCCCGCAATCCGGTCGCCATCGCGCTCGAGGGTGACGACCTCGGCCTGGAGATAGCTGACGCCTGCCGCCCGCGCCGCCTTGCGAAAGCCCTGCATCAGCCCGTAGCCGTCGAACCAGCCTTCGCCGGTGCGGCCCCAGGTGCCGCAGACGAGATCGTCGCTGGCAAGATAGGGGAAGCGTTGCTTCAGGGCGGCGGCATCGAGATAGAGGATGTCGGCGCCGAGGCGCTGCTGCAAGGCCTGGTTCTCGGCCAGAATGCCCGCGCCTTCGGCACCGGCGACATAGAGGTAGCCGCCCTCGCGCAAGCCGACCTCCGGCTTGTCGCCATCGACCGCGAGCCGGTTGGCGATATCGCGCATGAAGCCGATGCCATAGAGCGAAATCTCGATATTGACCGCGCTCGAATATTGCTGCCGGATGCTGCCGGCGGACAGGGCCGAGGCGCTTTTGGCGTAGGTCATGTCCTTCTCGACGACGAGAATGCCCCGGCCGCTGCCCAGTGCCTTGGCCAGATGCCAGGCAATCGACGAGCCCATCACGGCGCCGCCGACGATCACGATGTCATACTGGGCCGCGGCGCTGTTCGCGCCGGTCTGTTGCGATGCTAGCGTCATGTTGCCTTCCTGGTGAACGTCGGGCCGTCGGCCCGACTTGAACCGCCTGTTCACCCACTCTATGCAGAGCGATAAGTTTTCTCACAAGGCCCATACGCCGCCAAAGGATGCCGCCATGACTGCCTCTCCGCTGAAAGCCGATCTTGCCGCTCTCCTCGCGAGGCTCGGCGTGGCGGCGAGCGCCGAAACGGGCGCGACGCTGACTTGCATCTCGCCGATCACCGGCGACACCGTGGCGCATCTGCCGGAGGCCTCGGGCGCCGACGTGACGGCTGCGATCGGGCGGGCGCATGCGGCGTTCCTTGCCTGGCGCAAGGTGCCGGCGCCGCGGCGCGGCGAACTCGTGCGCCTGCTCGGCGAGGAATTGCGCGCGGCCAAGGCCGATCTCGGCATGCTGGTGACGATCGAGGCCGGCAAGATCGTCTCCGAGGGCCAGGGCGAAGTGCAGGAGATGATCGACATCTGCGATTATGCCGTCGGCCTGTCGCGCCAGTTGTTCGGTCTGACCATCGCCACCGAGCGGCCCGAGCACCGCATGATGGAGACCTGGCACCCGCTCGGCGTGTGCGGCGTGATCTCGGCCTTCAACTTCCCGGTCGCGGTGTGGTCGTGGAACGCGGCTCTCGCCTTCGTGTGCGGCGACAGCGTGGTGTGGAAGCCGTCCGAGAAGACGCCGCTGACGGCGCTCGCCGTCAAGGCGATCTTCGACAAGGCCGCCAAGCGCTTCGGCGGCGTGCCGGACGGGCTGCTGGAAGTCGTCATCGGCGGGCGCGAGGCCGGCGACGCGCTGGTGTCGGATGCACGCGCGCCGGTGGTCTCGGCGACCGGCTCGACGGCGATGGGCCGCATCGTCGGGCCGAAGCTCGCGAGCCGCTTCGCGCGCGCCATCCTGGAACTCGGCGGCAACAATGCCGCGATCGTGGCGCCGAGCGCCGATCTCGATCTTTCGCTGCGCGGCATCGCCTTCGCGGCGATCGGCACCGCCGGCCAGCGCTGCACCACCTTGCGCCGGCTGATCGTGCACAAGGACGTCTACGACACGCTGATCCCGCGCCTCGCCAAGGTCTATGGCTCGGTCAGGATCGGCGATCCGCGCGAGGCCGGCACGCTGGTCGGCCCGCTGATCGACAAGGCGGCCTATGACGGCATGGAGAAGGCGCTCGCCGAGGCCCGCGCCGCCGGCGCCACGGTGCATGGCGGCGGGCGCGTCACCGGCATTGGCGGCGACAATGCCTATTACGTGCACCCGGCGCTGGTCGAGATGCCGAAGCAGGGCGGCCCGATGCTGCACGAGACCTTCGCGCCGATCCTGTATGTGACGCGCTACGACACGTTCGACGAGGCGGTGGCGCTGCAAAACGGCGTCGGCGCCGGCCTGTCGTCATCGCTGTTCACGCGCGACATGCGCGAGGCGGAAATCTTCGTCTCGGCGCTCGGCTCGGATTGCGGCATCGCCAACGTCAATATCGGCCCGTCCGGCGCCGAGATCGGCGGCGCGTTCGGCGGCGAGAAGGAAACCGGCGGCGGCCGCGAGGCCGGCTCCGACGCCTGGAAGAGCTACATGCGGCGCGCGACCAACACGATCAATTACGGCACCAGCCTGCCCTTGGCGCAGGGCGTGTCGTTCGAGGTCGAGGGGTAAGTCAGTTTCGTCCCGGGCTTGACCCGGGACCCAGCCTTTTTCGGAAAACGCACCGCGCGCATGGGCCCCGGCTCAAGGCCGGGGCAAGACGCTGTTCGTGCCATCCAACTCCACCTCACCCTGGAGCCTGTCGAAGGGTGATCCAGTGCGGCGCCAGGCTGGAGCATCCTTCGACAGGCTCAGGATGAGGTCGAGAAGGGAGATTCACCGCACCGCCTTGACGCGCTGCCAGAGACGGTCGAATGCTGCCTGCTGACGCGCATCGGGCGCGGGCGGAGAAAAATCCTGCTCCGCGCCGGCGAGCGCGGTCAACGCGCTGTCCTCGCCGAGCCAGGCGGCATTGGCGCGCGCGACCTCCGGGCGCAGCGCGTAGGCGATAAAGGCGCGTGCGGTCGCGGCGTTGGCGGCGGCCTTGGGGATAACCAGCGCATCGAACCACAGCGGCGCGCCCTCGCGCGGCGCCACGAAAACGATCTCGGCCTCGCTGCCGATCGCCTTGGCGCGCCGCGCCGCCAGCGTCACGG
Source organism: uncultured Alphaproteobacteria bacterium (assembly GCA_937988775.1). Lineage (GTDB taxonomy): Bacteria > Pseudomonadota > Alphaproteobacteria > Rhizobiales > Beijerinckiaceae > CALKHP01. Next base: position 13,334 of record CALKHP010000047.1, on the reverse strand, counting down.
TGCGCGATTCGGCGACCGCGAGGCAGACATCGCCGCCGGCCAGCGCATCGGCCAGCGCGGCCTCGGGCAGGAAGCGGCGGATCGCAGCGCGCACCCGCATCAGCGCCTCGGCGGCGCGCGACCAGGCAGGCGTCGCGACCGGACCCGTCACCGGCAGGCCGAGGATGCGCAGCGCCGCCGGCAGCAACATGCGGGGCGCGTCGAGCACGGCGATGCCGCAATCCTTCAGTCTGGCCGCCAGGTCCGCCTTGAACAGCCAGCCCCAGCCATCGGGCAGCGCCGGCCCAAGTTTCTCACGCAGCGCGCGGGCATCGAAGCCAAGGCCGAGCCGGCCCCACATATACGGCGCGGCATAGCGGTTGCCGGCATCGCTTATGGCCATGGCGGCGCGCAGCGGTGGAGCGGCTTGCCCGACCGCGCCGGCAAGCCCGTCGCCAAGCGGCGCCAACGCCTTGGCGGCGATCAGCCGCGCCAGGCTTTCCCCCGGCACCACCGCGAGATCGTAACCCGGCGCGCCGGCGAGCAGGCTGCGCTCGAGCGCCGCCGGATCGTCGAGCACATCGGCGCTGACGCTGGCGCCGCTCTCCTGCGCGAAACCGTCAAGCAGCGCCGGGGCGATGGCATCGGCGGCGCCAATGATATGCAGCGCAGCCGGCTCCGCCACGGCCGGTACCGCGCCGCACGCCAGAGCCAGGACAAGGCCCGCAATGGCGCGCGCGAGCGCCAACGGCTCAGAGCGCCTCGGCGCCGGCGAGCGCGGCAAGCCGGCCAAGCGCGGCATCGAGCGTCGCATCGCGCTTGGCGAAGCAGAAGCGCACCACCGTCGTGACCGGATCGACGGCATAGAAGGCGCTGACCGGGATCGCCGCGACACCGTGGCTCTGCACCATGCGGCGGCAGAAGGCGACATCGTCGCTCTCGCCAAGCGGCGCGATGTCGATATTGAGGAAATAGGTGCCGGCCGAGGGCAGCACCGCAAGGCCGAGCCCGTGCAGGCCGGCGGTGAAGCGATCACGGCTGCGCTGCAAGCCGCTGCGCAGCCCGGTGAAGTAGCTATCGTCCTTGGCCAGCCCATAGGCGACCGCCGCCTGCAGGTTGGGCGGCGTGGTGAAGGTCAGGAACTGGTGCGCCTTGGCGAGCACGCGAATCAGGTCGGGCGCGGCTGCGACCAGCCCGACCTTCCAGCCGGTGAGGGAAAAAATCTTGCCGGCCGAGCCGATCTTCACCGTGCGCTCGCGCATGCCGGGCAGGCTCAGCATCGAGATATGCGACAGGCCATCGAAAACGACATGCTCCCAGACCTCGTCGCAGATGGCGATCGCGTCGTGCTTGACGCAGAAGCGCGCGAGAAGCTCGAGCTGCTCACGGCCATAGACGATGCCGGCCGGGTTGAGCGGATTGTTGAACAGCACCGCCTTGGTGCGGGCTGAGAACGCGGCGGCGAGATCGGCCTCGTCGAAATGCCAGTGCGGCGGCTTCAGCGTGACGAATTTCGCCACGCCGCCGGCGCGCTGCACCAGCGGCAGATAGGCATCGTACATCGGCTGGAACAGCACGACCTCGTCGCCGGGCTCGAGGATCGCCATCAGCGCGCCGGCGAGCGCTTCGGTTGCGCCCGAGGTCACCATCACCTCGCGCTCGGGGTCGAGGTCGAGCCCCTGCCAATGCGCATAATGGGCGGCAATCGCGGAACGCAGTTCCGGCAGGCCCATCATCGGCGGATACTGGTTCCAGCCGCTGACCACGGCCTCGGCGGCCTTGCGGCGCACATCCTCGGGCCCGGGATCATCCGGAAAGCCCTGGCCGAGATTGACGGCGCCCGTCTCGCGCGCCAGCACGGACATGACTTCGAAGACGGTGGTCGGGATATCCGAGAAAAGCCGGTTCACTGGCAGAACGATCCTCAAGGCAAGCAGATGTCCATACATAGCCGATGCGCGATGCAGGTAAAGCATGCGGGCGCCGGCGCGGGCCGTCTTCGGCAAATTATCGGTTGCCTGCCACAAGGCTTGCCGGCTAGGAACTGAGGCGATGCCGGTGCCGCGAGTGGGTGATTCATCGCCCTGCCGCGGTTAAACGGGAACATGGTGCAGGCCCCAGCGGCCCCATGCCATGGCTGCCCCCGCAACTGTCAGCGGTGAGCCCTGATCCGAAAAGGCCACTGGAAAGCCCATTGCGGGCCAATTCCGGGAAGGCGTGATCGAGGAGGCGACGACCCGCAAGCCAGGAGACCGGCCGGCGTCATCGATGCAACCCCAAACTCTGACGGTGGGTCAGGGTGGAGGATCATGATGCCGCTTGCCACGCACGGGCCTATTGCGCCCGTTTTTGCCCTTATTTCCGCGATTTCACTCTTCACCGGCCCCGCTTCCGCGCAGGCGGACGGCACGGTCGAGCCACTGCTCGAGGTCGTCGTCACGCCGAACCGTTCGCCGGAAGCGATCCAGCATTCCGGCTCGGCGCTGACGGTGATCAAGGCCGACGAGATCGCGAAATCCAATCCCGGTTCGCTCGCCGACGTGCTGCGCGGCGTGCCCGGCCTGTCGATCGCCGAATCGGGCGGCCCCGGCAAGGTGACCTATGTCAGCCTGCGCGGCGCCGAGGCGCGCCATACGCTGGTGCTGATCGACGGCATCCGCGTCAACGACCCGTCCGTGACCGACGGACCGTTCGATTTCTCCAACATGGTCGCCACCGATATCGAGCGCATCGAGGTGCTGCGCGGGCCGCAATCGGCGCTGTACGGCTCGGATGCAATCGGCGGCGTGATCAACATCATCACGCGCAAAGGGCGCGGCGCGCCCAAGGCCAGCATCACGGTCGAAGGCGGCAGCTACCGCACCGGCACGGTGACGGCGAGCGTCTCGGGCGGCACGCAGCGCCTGTCCTACGCTTTCGCGCTCGCCGCCGGCCATAGCGACGGGTTTTCCGCCTATGGCTACCGCATCCGGCCGCTCGCCCGCGCCTATGGCCCGCTCGACAAGGACGGCTATGATCGGCTCGCCGGCACGGCGCGGCTGAGTTTTCGAGCAACCGACACGCTGACCTTCGAGGCCGGGCTGTATTCGGGCCGGGTGCGCGGCGGCTATGACGCGGCCTTTGCCGGCTTCGGCTACCTGCCGGATACACCCTCGATGCAGATGAACTGGCTGACGACGGTCTATGGCCGCGCCATCCTCGACAGTTTCGACGGGCGGCTACGCAACCAACTCACCGTCTATGCCAATCGCACCGACCGCACGTCCGATGACGTACAGCGTTGCTGTGTTGGTTCCCCTACGAAGGGCACATTCAGCAAGTATGAATATATCGGCAACCGCTACGGCGTCGAATATCAAGGCGACCTGAAGCTCAACCGTTTCGGTAAGCTGACCTTTGGCACCGGCGCCGAGGCAGAAGACTTCTCTTCCAAAACACCGGATCGCCAGCAGCACTCGCGCCTGTCGCAATCGGCGTTCGCCCTGCATCAGATCACGTTGCTTGACCGGCTCGACCTGTCGCTTGGCGGGCGGGTCGATCATGTCGGCGACACCGAGACCTTCGTCACGGGCAGGGCAACCGCCGCCTATCGCATCGAGGAAACCGGCACCAAGCTGCGTGCCAGCCTCGGTACTGGCGCCAAGGCGCCCTCACTCTACCAGCAGTTCGGCCGATTCGGTCCCGTATTGCTTGGTAATCCCGCGCTCAGGCCTGAGCACTCGGTCGGCGTCGATGCTGGCATCGACCAGAGCCTCCTCGGCAAGCGTGTGACGCTGTCAGGCACCGTTTTTGCCAATCGAATACGCAACTTGATTGACTTCGATCAGACGCTTGGCGTGTTCGGCCAGTACATCAATGTCGGGCGCGCCCGCACGAAGGGCGTCGAGCTTTCGGGCCAGGCGGTGCTGTGGCCGGGCTACGCCACGCTGAAGGCGAGCTACACCTATCTCGACGCGCGCGACGTCACCACGGATCCGGATTATCTCGCCGCACACAAGACCCCTGCCAAGACCAAGCTCGCGCGCCGGCCGGTCAACCAGGGCCGCGTGTCGTTGGCGCTGACGCCGATCGACAAGCTGACCGTCGAGCCGGTGCTGTATCTCGTCGGCGCGCGCTTCTCCTCGCCGCAGCAGAAGCTGAAGCTCGCGCCCTATGCCAGGCTCGATCTCAATCTCAGCTACAAGATCGACGAGCGCTTCACGGTGTTTGGCCGGGCCGAGAACCTGACCAACGCGCATTACCAGGAAATCGCCACCTACGGCACCACGGGCCGGGCCTTCTATGGCGGCGTGAAAGCGACGTGGTGAAAGCTGTTTGCGGAATGCGCTGGACCATGTTTCGACAGGCTCAACATGAGGGTTGAGGATTTATCGCCCTCGACCTCATCCTGAGCTTGTCGAAGGATGGTCCAGATCCCACCGGACCCTCACCTCAGACCGGCGGCCAGGATATCCAGCGCCTCGACCAGCCCCGGCCCCGGACAAGCGGTCAAGGCGGGCGGCAGTGTCACCACCCGCCGCCCGGCCGCCCAGGCCCTGAGCGCGGGATGACGCAGCAACGCGGCGCCGCGATCGTTGGCGGCGCTGCGGCCTTCCGCCAGCACGAGCACCTGCGGATCAAGTTGCAAGAGGGTTTCGAGCGGCACGAAGCGGCCATGCGCCGCCGGAATCGCCGGACGCAGCCCGACAGCGGCGAGCAGGCTGCCGGTCAGGCTGTCGGCGCCATCGACATAGCCGCCGCGCCCGAGCGCCAGCGCGCTGCGGCCGGCGCCGGCATTGGCGGCGGCTTCCCGCGCGGCCTCGATATGCGCGACCAGCGCCACGCCGCGTTCGGGATGGCCAAGCGCGGCAGCGAGGGCGCGGATTTCCGCCGCGCCGGCGGCAAACCCCTGCCAGAGCGGCACGATCCTGACCGCGATGCCTTGCCGGGCGAGCACGCCGGAGGTGACGGGCCGGTCGTAGGGGCCGGCGAGCACGAGATCGGGCCGGTCGCGCAGCACGGCCTCGATGCCGCCGCTCGCCACCGGGAAGTTGCGTGCCTTGCGCGCCGCCGCCGACATGCCGGCGTCGCGGGAAAAGCGGCTCAGCGCCACGATCTGGCCGGGATCGGCCAGCGCCAGCAGCAACTGGTCGGCGCACAGGTTGAGCGAGAGCACGCGCGGGGACCGGCTCGCCGCCTGTGCCGGGCCAAAGGCGAGCAGGACGGCGACAAACGGCAGGAGCAGGCGGAAACAATGCATGCCCGACGCCCTACAGCCAAACGCCGCGCTTGGAAACGGCGGCGCGAGCAGTCATAGATGCGCCACCCGCAACATCCGCCGCCCATGACCCAGCGCCTGCTCGTCATCTGCCTATTCGCGCTCGCCGCCGTGCTCGCGCTCGCTTCGCTCGCCATCGGGCCGGCGCAGCTCGGCGCGGGCGCGATATGGCGCGGGCTGGTTGACGGCGACGGCTTCGCCGGGCTGATCCTGCGCGACATCCGCCTGCCGCGCACCGTGCTGGCGCTGATCGCCGGCGGCGGGCTCGGCCTCGCCGGCGCCGCCCTGCAAGGCCTGTTGCGCAACCCGCTCGCGGAACCCGCGATCTTCGGCGCGCCGCAGGCGGCGGCGCTTGGCGCGGTGCTGGTGCTGTTCGTGGCCGGTGGTGCGCCGGGCTCGCTCGCCGTCGGCGGCGCGGCGGTCGGCGGCGCCCTGCTGGCGCTCGCCCTGCTCGTCGCCATCGCCGGGCGCAGCGAAAGCCTGACCGCCTTCCTGTTGGCCGGGCTCGCCATCGGCAGTCTCGCCGGCGCGCTGACCACGCTGGTGCTCAACCTGGCGCCGAACCCGTTCGCCCTCGCCGAGATCGTGTACTGGATGATGGGCTCGTTCGAGAACGCCGCGCTGCCGCAGGTGGCGATCGCCGGCGCGTGCATTCTCGTTGGCGGCGCGCTGCTCTTCGCCGCCGGCCCCGCCCTCAGGGCGCTGGCGCTCGGCGAGGAGGTCGCGGAAAGCCTCGGCACGCGGCTCGGCGCGGTCAGGCTCGCCATCGTCGCCGGCGTCGGGCTGATCGTCGGCGGCACCACGGCGGTCGCCGGGGCGATCGGCTTCGTCGGCCTCGTCGCGCCGCATCTGGTGCGCCGCGCCTGCGGCTACGATCCGGCGCGCCTGCTGCTGCCGGCGGCGCTCGCCGGCGCCTGCCTGCTCACCGCCGCCGATATCGCCGTGCGCCTGATCCCGGCCAACACGGAACTCAAGGTCGGCGTGCTGACCAGCCTGATCGGCGTGCCGGTATTCCTGTGGATCCTGATCGGCGGCTACCGGGCGCGCGAGGGCGCCAGATGAACCTGCTCGCGGCATCCGCCCTCACCGTCAGGCGCCATGGCCGGACCCTGCTCGACGCCGTCTCGTTCGACGCGGACGCGGGCGAGCGCATCGCGGTGATCGGCCCGAACGGCGCCGGAAAATCGACATTGCTGCGCGCGCTCGCCGGCCTGATCGCGGCCGAGGGCACGGTGCGGCTCGGCGGCACGCCCCTGCCGCCGGCCGGCCCTTCGCGGGCGCGGACAATCGCCTACCTGCCGCAGGAAGCCGCCTTCCACTGGCCGATGCGGGCTGAAGATGTCGTGGCGCTCGGCCGCATTCCCCATGGCTGGCGCGGCGGGCCGCTCTCGGACAAGGACGCCACGGCGGTCGCCCATGCGCTGGATCAGGCCGCCGCGCGCGCCTTCACCGGGCGCGCCGTCGACCGGCTGTCCGGCGGCGAACGGGCGCGCGTGGCGCTGGCACGCGGGCTCGCCGTCGAGGCGCCGCTCATCCTCGCCGACGAGCCGGTCGCCGCACTCGATGCCCGCTACCAGACGATCGCGATGGCGGCGCTTGCCGCACGCGCACATGAGGGCGCACTGGTGATCGCCGTGCTGCACGACCTGACGCTGGCCGCGCGCTGGGCAAGCCGCGTGCTGGCGATTTCGCACGGCCGGCTCGTCGCCGACGGGCCACCAGCCGCCGTGCTGACGGAAACGCTCCTGGCCGACCTTTACGGCGCTGCCTTCGACATCGTCGACCGGCCGGAGGGCCTCGGTATCCTGCCCGGCGCTCACACGCCGTGATAGGCGCGGAACCAGGCGACGAAACGGTCGAGGCCGAGGCCAAGCGGCGTCGCCGGGCGAAAACCGACATCACGCTCGAGCGCGCTGGTATCGGCTGAGGTCTCGAGCACGTCGCCCGGCTGCATCGGCAGCAACTCGCGGATCGCCGGCCGGCCGCAGGCGCGCTCCAGTTCGGCGACGAAATCGAGCAGGCCGACCGGCTGGCTGTTGCCGATATTGTAGAGCCGGTACGGGGCGTCACTGGTGGCGGGATCAGGCGCATCGGCACGCCAGGCAGGGTCGGGCGCGGCCGTGCGGTCGAGCGTGCACACCACGCCCTCGGCGACGTCGTCGATATAGGTGAAGTCGCGCTTCATGGCGCCGTGGTTGAAGATGCGGATCGGTGTCCCAGCGAAAATGGCGCGCGTAAAGCCATAGACCGCCATGTCCGGCCGGCCCCACGGGCCGTAGACGGTGAAGAAGCGCAGCCCCGTCACCGGCAGGCGATGGACATGGGCATAGGCATGCGCCATCAACTCGTTCGCCTTCTTGCTCGCGGCATAGAGGCTGACGGGATGGTCGACCGCCTGGTCGGTGCCGTAGGGCAGACGCCGGTTGGCGCCGTAGACCGAACTCGACGAAGCAAACACCAGATGGCGCACATGATGGCGATGGGCCGCTTCCAGCACGGTGGCGAAACCGTCGCAATTGGCGCGGATGCAGGCGAGCGGATTGTCGATCGAGGCGCGCACGCCGGGCTGGGCGGCAAGATGCACGACCGCATCCGGCTGCACGGCATCGAAGGCGGCGAGCGTCGCTTGCGGCTCGCTCAGGTCGGTGTCGAAGAAGCGGAAATTCTCGTGCGCCGCCAGCCGGGCGAGGCGGGCACGCTTCAGCGCCGGATCGTAATAGGGCGTCAGCGCATCGAGGCCGGCAACCGCATCGCCACGCGCCAGCAGCATCTCTGCGACGCGCATGCCGATGAAGCCCGCGGCGCCGGTGACCAGAATTGTCGATCTCGCAGCCATTGATCGCCTCCACCATGGAGCAGCCGGCATGGCAGAGGCGCCCAGACCGCGCAAGCGGCAATCGGCCTATGCCACTATGCGACATGCGGTCGGGTTGATCCGCCCCGGCGCGGGGGCGTATCTGGAGCCATTCCAGCAATGCCGACAGGACCTGGTGCCAGTATGGACTACCTGCAACATTTCGAGACCGCGCTTGCCAAGCTGAAGCACGAGCGGCGCTACCGGGTCTTCGCCGATCTCGAGCGCCGCGCCGGCCGGTTTCCGCGCGCCGTGTGGCGTGGCGCCCATGGCGAGCGCGAGGTGGTGATCTGGTGCTCGAACGATTATCTCGGCATGGGCCAGCATCCGAAAGTGCTGAGCGCGATGTGCGAGGCGGCTGGGCGCATGGGCGCCGGCGCCGGCGGCACGCGCAACATCTCGGGCAGCAACCGGTGCGTGATCGCGCTCGAGGACGAGTTGGCCGACCTGCATGGCAAGGAAGCGGCGCTCGTCTTCACCTCCGGTTACATCTCAAACCTCGCCGGCATCGCCACCATCGCCAAACTGCTGCCGGACTGCCTGATCCTGTCGGACGCGCTCAACCACAATTCGATGATCGAGGGCGTGCGCGCCGCCGGCTGCGCGCGCCAGATCTGGCGCCATAACGATCTCGCCCATCTCGAGGAGCTTCTGGCGCGGGCCGGTCGCGACAGGCCGAAGCTGATCGTGTTCGAGAGCGTCTATTCGATGGATGGCGACGTGGCGCCGATCGCGGCGATCTGCGACCTCGCTGAGCGCTATGGCGCCATGACCTATCTCGACGAGGTCCATGCCGTCGGCATGTATGGGCCGCGTGGCGCCGGCATCGCCGAGCGCGACGGCGTCATGAACCGCGTCGACGTGATCGAGGGCACGCTCGCCAAGGCGTTCGGGGCGCTCGGCGGCTACATCGCCGGCAAGATGGCGGTGGTCGATGCCGTGCGCTCGCACGCACCGGGCTTCATCTTCACCACCGCCCTGCCGCCGGGCGTCGCGGCCGCCGCGGCGGCCGCAATCGCACATCTGAAGGTCTCGCATGTCGAGCGGGCCGAGCAGCGCGCGGCGGTTGCCGCCACCAAGGCGGCGCTCACAGCCGCCGGCCTGCCGGTGATGGCGACCGGGACGCATATCGTGCCGGTGATGGTGGGTGACGCGGAAAAGTGCAAGCAGGCAAGCGACCTGCTGCTCGAGGAGCATGGCATCTACATCCAGCCGATCAATTATCCGACCGTGCCGCGCGGCACTGAGCGCCTGCGCATCACGCCGACGCCGCAGCACGATGCGGCGCTGATCACGGCGCTGGCGGCGGCGTTATGCGATGTCTGGCACCGGCTCGGCCTGCCGTTCCGAGAGGCGGCGAAACCGGCAGGCGAGCCGGCCGTCGCCGAGGCATGAGCCGCGCCTTCGACCATTCTCGCAGTTGACCGGCCGCGTCCAGCCGATCAAGGTCGCAGCCGTTGCGGGGAGGATACGGGGCATGGCTGAGGCGGCCGCGAGCGAACAGGTTTTCGATTTCATCGTCGTCGGCGCGGGCTCAGCCGGCTGCGTGCTGGCCAACCGGCTGTCGGCGGATGGGCGCTACAGCGTGGCGGTGCTTGAAGGCGGCGGCAAGGATAACTGGATCTGGTTTCACATTCCGGTCGGCTACCTGTTCGCCATCGGCAATCCGCGCTCCGACTGGATGTTCAAGACCGAGCCGATGCCGGGCCTGAACGGCCGCGTGCTGAACTATCCGCGCGGCAAGACGATCGGCGGCTGCTCGGCGATCAACGCCATGGTCTACATGCGCGGCCAGGCGCGCGATTATGACGGCTGGCGCCAGCTCGGCCTCGAAGGCTGGGGCTGGGACGATGTGCTGCCGCTGTTCAAGCAGCAGGAGGATCATTTCCTCGGCGCCAGCCAGTTCCACGGCGCGGGCGGGCCGTGGCATGTCGACAAGCCGCGCATCCGCTGGGACATTCTCGACGCTTTCATCAGTGCCGCCGAGCAGAGCGGCATTCCGCGCACGCCCGATTTCAACACCGGCACCAACGAAGGCTGTGGCTATTTCCAGGTCAACCAGAAGGGCGGCCGGCGCTGGAGCGCGGCGCGCGGCTTCCTCAAGCCGGTCCTGAACCGGCCGAACCTACACCTGATCACCGGCGCGCTCGCCGAGCGCATCGGCTTCGAGGGCAACCGAGCCAAGACCGTCACCTATCGCCAGAACGGCGCGCAGCACACCATCGCGGCGCGGCGCGAGATCATCGTCGCGACCGGCGCGGTGGCGACGCCCGCCCTGCTCGAACGCTCCGGCCTCGGCAACGGCGCGCATGTGCAGAGGCTCGGCGTGCCGGTCGTCGCCGACCTGCCCGGTATCGGCGAGAACCTGCAGGACCATCTGCAGATCCGGCCGATCTACAAGGTCGAGGGCGTGGCGACGATGAACATCCTGTATCGCTCGCTGTTCCGGCGCGGCCTGATGGGGCTCGAATACGCGCTCAGGCGCACCGGCGCGCTCACCATGGCGCCGTCGCAGCTTGGCGCCTTCACGCGCTCGTCGCCGGAATTCGACACGCCGAACCTGCAATTCCACATCCAGCCGCTGTCGCTCGATGCGTTCGGCGAGCCGATGCACCCGTTCCCGGCCTTCACGGTCAGCGTCGCCAACCTGCGCCCGACCAGCCGCGGTTCGATCCATGCGCGCTCACCCCGGCCCGAGGACGCGCCGATCATCCAGCCGAACTACCTGTCGACGCCGGAAGACCAGCGTGTCTCGGTCGATTCGCTCAGGCTGGCGCGGCGCATCGTGCAGGCGCCGGCGCTGGCGCAATACCGGCCGCAGGAGTTCAAGCCCGGCGCGCATCTGACCTCGGATGCCGAGTTGGTGCAGGCGGCGGGCGATACCTCGACGACGATCTTCCACCCCGTCGGCACGGCGCGGATGGGGCCGGACGGCGACGCGATGGCGGTCACCACGGCCCGGCTGAAAGTGCGCGGCGTCGAGGGCCTGCGCGTGATCGACGCCTCGGTGATGCCGCGCATCACCTCCGGCAACACCAACACGCCGACGATGATGATCGCCGAGAAGGGCGCGGCGATGGTGCTGGAGGATGCGCGCGGCTAAGCCCGCTCTGGTCGCCGGCAACGCATGGGATTAACATCCGGGAATGGCCGATTCATCGCTCGCCCACGCCCTTCCGACCGGCCGTACCGTGGCGCATGTCACGCGCGGCACGATGCGGCTGCTGGCGCAGGCCGACCGGCCGGCGGTGACGGAGATGACTCTTGCTTCGGGCCGGCGCGCCGACATCCTGTCGATCGGCGCCGATAACGGCATCTGGATCATCGAGACGAAATCCTGCCTCGAGGATTTCCGCATCGACCGCAAATGGCCGTTTTACCGCGACTATTGCGACCGGCTGTATTTCGCCGTCGACGAGCGCTTTCCGCACGATGTGCTGCCCGACGACGCCGGCCTGATCATCGCCGACGGCTATGGCGCGGCGATCCTGCGCGAGGCGCCCGAGCACAAGCTGGCCGCGCCGCGACGGCGGGCGCTGACGCTGCAATTCGCGCGGCTGGCGGCGCGCCGGATGATGGCACTGGCTGATCCGGAACTGCCGGCCGGGTTTTGAGGGGGCGGTGGCACCGCCGTCATTCCCGCGTCAGGTCAGGAACGCGGGATAAGCCCTAAACGAAAGCGCCCCGTTTCCCCTGGGCCCCGGATCAAGTCCGGGGCAAAACGTCGAGGGAACCGCAACCGTCTTGTCCCGGCCTTGAGCCGGGACCCAGGGCGGCGCGTGCTCCGTTTCCCTGGACCCAATCCCCCTTCTCAGCGCGGCGCGCGCTTGGCGAGGATGCGTTGCAGGGTGCGGCGGTGCATGTTGAGGCGGCGCGCGGTTTCCGAGACGTTGCGCTCGCATAGTTCGTAGACGCGCTGGATATGCTCCCAGCGTACGCGGTCGGCCGACATCGGATTTTCCGGCGGGGCCGGCTTGTGGTCGGCGCTCGCCATCAGCGCGCCATGGATCTCGTCGGCATCGGCCGGCTTGGCGAGATAGTCGAAGGCGCCCATCTTCACCGCCGTCACGGCGGTGGCGATGTTGCCGTAGCCGGTGAGGATGATGGCGCGCGCCTCGGGGCGCCGGCGCTTCAACTCGGAAATCACGTCGAGCCCGTTGCCGTCCGCCAGCCGCATGTCGATGACGGCGAAGGCCGGCGGCCGCTCGGCAATGGCGGCGAGCCCCGCCTCGACCGTCTCGGCCGTGGTGACGTGATAGCCCCGTGCCTCCATGGCGCGCGCCAGGCGGTTGAGGAAGGGTTTGTCGTCATCGACGATCAGCAGGCTGAGATCGTCCGTGGCGGAAGGCATGGTGTTCATCACTATCGCTCTGGCCGGATTTTCACCTGGCCGGAAAAATGCTTCTGTCATGGTTCTGTACCACTGTCACTATACACTGTTTGCCGGTTGCTGGCGTTTCGGCACCGATTGGCCGCGCGCCGTGCCCTCGAAAACCTCGCGCTGCCAGACCAGGACGACCGAGGCACCGCCCGGCGGAGACGGCATATTTCTGGCGGAAAACGCCGCGCCGGAGCGCTCCAGCAGGGTTTTCGCGATGAACAACCCAAGGCCGAGCCCACCTCCCTCGCGCGCCTTCTCGCGGCCGCGCAAACCGCCACGCGATGATATATAGGGCTCGCCGAGCCGGCCGAGTACCTCGGGCGCAAATCCCGGCCCGTCGTCGCGGATGCCGATCGAGACGTGGTCATGGTCCCAGGAGGCGGTGACGACGACGCTGGCAGCGGCAAAATCGATGGCGTTGTCGACGATATTGGCGAGCCCGTACAGGATGCCGGGGTTGCGGTCGCAATCGGGTTCCGGCGCCTCGCCCGCCATCACGACCTGGACGTCGATGCCGAAGGCGCGCTGCGGCGCGGTGATATCCTCGACGAGATGGGCGATCGTCATGCGGTGCAAAGGCCCGGCCTCGTCGCCGAGGGAGGCGAGTTTCGACAGGATCGAGCGGCAGCGCGCCGCCTGTTCCTGCAAGAGCTGGATATCCTCGCGATACGGGCTGTCGGCGGGCACGGTGCGCTCGAGTTCGCGCGCGACGAGCGCGATGGTCGCCAGCGGCGTGCCGAGTTCATGGGCGGCGGCCGCCGCCAGCCCGTCGAGCTGCGACAGGTGCTGTTCATGGGCGAGCACCAGTTCGGTGGCCGACAGCGCCTCCGAGAGCTGGCGCGCCTCTTCGGCGACGCGCCAGG
>CALKHP010000046.1 GCA_937988775.1 uncultured Alphaproteobacteria bacterium | reverse complement strand
CGAAGGCGCTTTCGGGATCGAGGAAGGTGATCCAGTAGGCGTGGATGCCGCCGGCGAGTGCGCTGAACAGGCCGGAGAGCGCGAAGGCCAGCACCTTGTAGAGCGTGGTGTTGACGCCCATCACGGCCGCGCCTTCCTCATTCTCGCGGATGGCGATCAGGCCGAAGCCGAAGCGGCTGCGGCTGAGCCACCAGATGGTTGCCGTGGCGATGGCGAGCAGCCCGAGCGACAATTCGTAGAACAGCGGATCGTTGTTGAGCGGCGGCAGCACCAGGCCGATATTCTCGCCGGCGAGCGGCGTGTTGGAGATGATGGCGATCATCACCTGGGCAAGCGCCAGCGTGGCGATGGCGAAGTAATGCCCCTTGAGCCGCAGCACCGGCAGGCCGAGCAGGAAGGCGAAGGCAACCGCCAGCACGACGCCGAAGACGAGGCCGAAGGCGAAAGGCAATTGCCACTGCACCATGGCGATGGCGACGCCGTAGCCGCCAAGGCCGTAGAACGCCGAATTGCCGAAGGAGGCGTAGCCGGTATAGCCGCCGATGATGTTCCAGCCCTGCGCCAGCACGGCGAGAAGCAGCGCGTTGATGCCGAACTGCACGAGCACGTCGGAGCCGAGCCAGGGCACGGCGGCGAGGCCCGCGAGGACGATGACGGCGAGCGCGGCGCGGGAGGGCGTCATGCGGTTTTCCCCAGCAGGCCGGAGGGTCGCACGATCAGCACCAGCACGAGCACGCCGAAGCTCGCGACATCGGCGAAGGTCGCGCCGATATAGAGCACGGCGAGCGATTCGATGACGCCGAGCACCAGCCCGCCGACGATGACGCCGAGCGGGTTCTCGAGCCCGCCGATGATGGCGATGGCGAAGCATTTCGCGGTCAGCGCCGCGCCGATATACGGGTTGATCTGCGATACGGTGCCGTAGAGCCCGCCGGCAGCACCGGCGAGCGCGATGCCGATGCCGAAGGTGACGGCATAGAGATGGCGCGGCTCGACGCCGTAAAGCCGTGCCGCGACGAGGTTCTGTGCCGTGGCGCGGATGGCCCGGCCGAGCCTCGTGCGCAGCAGGAACACCCACATGCCGACGGTGAGCGCGATGGCGATGCCGAAGGCCATCAGTCGCGCCAGCGGTACCACGACCGGCCCGAGCGCGATGCTGTTGCCGGCATAGGGCGGGTTGATGGTGCGGTAATCGGCCGAGAAGGCGAGTTGCGCCAGATAGGTCAGCACGACCTCGATGCCGAAGGTGATGAGCAGCGTGTTGAACATCGGCGCGCGCACGATGAGATTGAGCAGGCCGCGCTGCACGACATAGCCGAGGCCGAACATGATGATCGCCGTCAGCGGCAGGCCGAGGAACGGGTCAATGCCGAGATAGGTGTAGAGGTGCCAGGCGAGATAGGCGCCGAGCATGATGAAGGCGCCATGCGCCAGGTTGACGATGTTCAGCACGCCCCAGACCAGGGCGAGCCCCAGCGCCATGATGGCGTAGAGCCCGCCCAGGAGCACACCGTTGATCAGGATTTGCGTGAGCAGGTCCACGGCGTCCTCCCTTGCCGGTTGCGGCGCGCCTTAGCGGGCGTCCCAGGCCGGCATGGGATAATGCGGCTTCTCGATGAAGCCCTTGGCGCCGTAGACCTCGGCGACCTTGCCGCCCTGCACCTGGATGACGATCTGCGGCAGGTCGATCTGGCCGCTCTCGCCGAAGGCGATGGTGCCGTACAGGCTGTCGAATTTCAGCTTGGCGATGGCATCGCGCACCTTCTGCGGCTCGGTGGTGCCGGCATTCTCGACCGCCTGCGCCAGGGCCTCGACATCGGCGATGCCTGAGGCGGCGTGGTAGTCGGGATCGTAGCCGAATTTCTCCTTGTAGGCCTTGGCGAAGGCGGCGGCGTCGCCGAACCACTTGTCCTTGAGTTCGGCGGTCGGCAGCCAGGCGGTCATGCCGAAGGCGTAATCGGCGTCGCTGCCCAGCGCCTTGCGGAAGTCGTCGCTCGGCACGCCGACGGTGAAGGAATACAGTTTCGGCGCCACGGCGAGGCTCTTGGCCTGGCGCACGAAGTTGAGGATTTCCGTCTCGTGGCCGGCGACCAGCACGACCTCGGCCTTCTTGTCCTTGACCTGCGACAGCAGGGCGCTGAAATCGCTGGCGTTGGAGGTGTATTTCTCATCCATCACCGTGGTCAGGCCGGCGGCCTTGAGCAGGGGCCTGGTGCCCTTGGCGACCGAGACGTCGAAGGCATCGTCGGCATAGAGCAGCGCCACGGTCTTGGGCGCCGGATCAAGCTCCTTCAGCATCGAGACCGTCGAGCCGAAATAGTTGCTGGCCGGGGCCAGCGTGCCGAAGATGTACTTGAAGCCGCGCGAGAAAATCTGGTCGGAGGCGCCGCCGCCCTGCACCATCGGCACCTTGTATTTCTCCGAGACGGCGGAATCGGCGAGCGCGAAATTCGAGGCGAACGGCCCGAGCAGCAGGCTGACCTTGTCCTGCGAGACAAGCTGCGTGTACTGGCGCACGCTCAGGCTGACATCCGACTGGTTGTCGTAGATTTTCAGGGCGAGCTTGCGCTTTTCCGCGCCGACCTTGACGCCGCCGGCCTCGTTGATCTTCTCGACCGCGAATTCGTAGGCGTCCTTGTAGTAGCGCCCGGTATTGGCGAGCGGCCCGGTCAACTGGACGGAGGCGCCGAGCACGATATCGTCGGCGCTCGCTGCCGGGCCGGCGGCGAGGAGGGCGGTCGCGCTGAGCAGCGCACCTGCGAGATATGACACTGGCTTGAACATGATTTCCTCCCTGTGCAGGCGCCCCCGCAACGGCGATGCCGGGACCAGGATCATCATACGGACCAGCCACGACGCCGCTAGAGCGCCAGGCCTACGCAATTAGGCCAAGCTTTCGCCAAACAAACGCCGTGGATGGCGATCCGTTCCGCGTGTGTCACAGGGGGGGGGCGAACGATCCGCCTTTTGCGTCGGGATGGGCCGGGCAAACCGGCCCATGGCGGCCGGAAAACCGCGCGGTCAGGTCTGCTTCACGCCGCCATCCTGGAAGCGGTAGAGCGCGATCACGGCGGCGAGGCCAAGCCGGCGGAAGGCGTGGAACGGGAACGGCCGGATCGCCTTGAGCGGCAAGGGCAGCAGGTCCGGATTGCCGCTGGCGGCATAATCGGCGATGGCGCGGCCCATCGCGCTTTGCAGGCCGACGCCCCGGCCCATGCAGCCGATATCGATGATCAGGCCCGGCGCCGGCTCGTGCAGATGCGGCATGTGATCCTGGGTGACGGCGACGCGGCCGCCCCAGCGATATGCGAACGGCGTGTTGCCGAGTTGCGGGAACAGCTTGCCGACGACGCGCTCGAGATGCCCCCAGTCGGAGGCGCCCTTCGGCTCGCGGAACGGGCCGCGCCCGCCCATCAGCAGGCGGCCGGCATGGTCGAGCCGGAAATACAAGAGCAGCTTTCGCGTGTCCGAGACGACCTGGCCATGCGGCAGCACGGTCCTGAGCAGGTTGTCGCTCAGCGGCGCGGTGGCGATTTGGAACGAATTCATAGCCACGACCGTGCGTTTCAGGCCCGGCACGAGGTCGTCCGTGTAGCCGTTGGTGCAGACCACGACCTTGCCGGCGCGCACGCTCGGCCCTTGCGCGGTCCTGACGCTCCAGCCGTCCTTTGCCGGCTCGATCGCCACGACCGGGGACTGGCCGTGGATGGTGGCGCCGGCGGCTGCCGCCGCGCGCGCCAGCCCGCGCGCGTAGCTCAGCGGCTGGATGGCGCCGGCGCGTGGATCGAGCCAGCCGCCGACATAGGCGCTTGTGCCGAGATGCTCGGTGACCTCGCCGGCATCGAGCAGGCGCGCGGCGACGCCCCGGCGCGCCCATTGCGCCGCCCGCTTGCGCACCAGCTCCAGCCCCTCGGGAGCATGGGCGGCCTGGATCCAGCCGGTGCGGATATGGGGCACGTCCATGTTGTGGCGCGCGATCAGGTCGAACACGCAATCGGCGGTGCTGCCGGCGAATTCGACGAGCCGCGCGCCGTGCTCGGGGCCATATTCCGCCAGCAACTCGTCGGGATCGTATTTGAGGCCGGGGATGACCTGGCCGCCATTGCGGCCCGAGCCGCCCCAGCCGGGCTCGTGCGCCTCGAGCACGACGACGGAGATGCCCTTTTCCGCCAGATGCAGCGCCGTCGAGAGCCCGGCATAGCCGGCGCCGACGACGCAGACATCGACCTGCCGGTTGTCGCCAAGCGGCGGCGCGGCGGGGGCAGGCGTCGCGGTGGCCGCCCAGAGCGCGGGGGCAAGCGGGAAAGGGGCGGTCATTTGCGGCTCCTCAAAGCCGGCGCGGCGGCTGCTATAGCGGATGGGTGACGCGGCGCAGGAAATCCTGGGTTCGGGCGTGCCGGGGATGGCTCAGCATGGAGGCGGCCGGACCTTCCTCGACGATCACGCCCTGGTCGATGAACAGCGCCCGGTCGGCGACCTCGCGGGCAAACGCCACCTCATGCGTGACGATGATCATGGTCATGCCGTCCTCGGCGAGGCTCTTCATGACGGTGAGCACCTCGCCGACAAGCTCGGGATCGAGCGCCGAGGTCGGCTCGTCGAATAGGATGGCGCGCGGCTGCATGGCGAGCGCGCGCGCGATGGCGACGCGCTGCTGCTGGCCGCCCGACAACTGGCCGGGATAGTTGTCCTCCTTGCCGGCGAGGCCGACGCGCGCCATCAGGTCGCGGCCGCGTTCCAGCGCCGTGGTCCGGTTCTCCTTCTTCACGAAGATCGGCCCCTCGACGACGTTTTCCAGCGCCGTGCGGTTCGGGAACAGGTTGAAGCGCTGGAAGACCATCGAGACGCGGGCGCGGATATCGACGATCGAGCGGCTGTTGCGGTCGACCTTGGCGCCCTCGACGGTGATCGCGCCGCTATCGTAGGATTCCAGGCCGTTGATGCAGCGCAGGATGGTCGATTTTCCGGAGCCGGACGGGCCGAGGATGCAAACGATCTCGCCCTTTTCGACGGTGGCCGAGACGCCGCGGATGACGTGCAGGGCGCCGAAGCTCTTGTGGATGTCGCGAAGCTCGATCATCGGTTCACCTGCGCTGCGTGGCGGAATGTTTCTCGAGTTGCCCGACGAGATACATCAGCGGCAGGCACATGCACAGATACATCAGCGCCACCATGGTGAAGACCGAGGTGTTCTTGAAGGTCGAGGCCGCGATCAGCTTGCCTTGCAGCGCAAGCTCGGCGACGGTGATGGTCGAGGCCTGCGAGGAATCCTTCAGCATCATGATCATGACATTGCCGTAGGGCGGCAGCACGATGCGGAAGGCCTGCGGCAGGATCACCCGGCGCATCACCAGGAACCAGCCCATGCCGATCGATTGCGCGGCCTCGATCTGGCCGTGGTCGATCGCCTCGATGCCGGCGCGGAAATTCTCGGCCTGATAGGCGGAATAGGCGATGCCGAGCCCGATGATCGCCGCCTGCAGCGCGGTCAGCGTCACGCCGAAATCCGGCATGACGAAATAGATGTAGAACAGCTGCACGATGATCGGCACGCCGCGGATGAAGTTGATCAGCAGCCGGGTCGAGCGATCGAGCACCCAGATGCCGGAAACCCGCATCAAGGCCCAGAACAGCCCGAGGATCGTCGACAGCACGAGCGATCCGAGCGTGATGATGACGGTGAGTTTGACGCCCTGCATCAGGATCGGCAGGAATTCGACCGCGTCGCTGAGGAATTGCTGCATTCAGGTGCCGATATGCTGCCGGGTCACGCTGCATCCGGCTGAATTGGCGAGGGATGCAGCGCGATCGGTTCCAGGACTGGAGAACGGGATTGACGCGAAAGGCCGTAAGCGCCGCCGGCCGGGGCCGGGGCGATCACGGTGGTTGCCGACTTTACTCGAGGCCCCATTTGCCGAGGATTTTCTTGGTGGTGCCGTCGCTTTTCATCGCGGCCAGCGCCGTGTTGATCTTCTTCAGCGTGTCTTCCTTGCCCTTGTGGATGCCGATGCCGAGCGAGCCGCTGATGGTCGGCTTGTAGGACTTGACCAGCCGCACCTCGGGGAAGCCACCCTGCTGCAGGTTGTAGGCGACGATCGGGTAATCGGCGAAGCCGGCCTGGATGCGCCCGGCACTCACGTCGCGCAGGATATCGGGGATGGTGTCGTAGATCTTGACGTCCGAAAACACTTTCTTCAGCGGCTCGACATAGGCGGTGCCGACCTGCACGCCGACCGACATGCCCTTCATGTCGGCGAAGCCGGTGTAATCCTTGGTGTCCTTCTTGGTGACGAACAGGCCCTCGCCATAGGTATAGATCGGGTCGGAGAAATCGATCTGCTGCTGGCGTGGCGGCGTGATGTACATGGCGGCCGAGATCAGGTCGATCTTGCCCGAGGTCAGCGAGGCGATCAGCGCCGAGAACGCCATCGGCTCGATCGTCACGGCGAAGCCCGCCCGCTTGCCGACCTCCTGGACGATATCGACCATCACGCCCTTGATCGTATTGGTCTTGGTGTCGAGGAAGGTGAACGGAATGCCCGTGGGCGTGGAGCCGACCTTGAGCGTCTGCTCGGCCAGCGCCGGCCCGGCGAACGGCAATCCCGCCAGCGCGGCGACGACGAAGCGGCGTGAAAACATGAATTCCTCCTTGGATCGGTCGCGCTTTTGGCGGCTGAGAACCGGCGACAACGACGCTTTTATCGTTATGAGAATTCGCCATGGCTCGCAATGATATTCCCGACACGCGACCGGCCCGGGCCGGCCGGCGCGAAAACGAGGGTGCGACGGAGGGGATCGACAGATGAGCAAGCATGCGGCGCGGCGCGCGGGGCGGCGCTGGATCGCGGACCTGGCGGAGATGTCGCCGGCGAGTTTCGGGCTGGTGATGGCCACCGGCATCGTCTCGCTGGCCGCGTTCATGATGGACCATCAGGCGCTGGCAATGGCGCTGTTCTACCTTAACATCGTGCAATATGGCGTGCTCTGGCTGCTCTATGGCTTGCGGGCCTGGCATCACCCGCGGCGCTTCTTCGGCGACATGGTCGCCCATCTCACCGGGCCGGGTTATTTCACGGCGGTGGCCGGCACCGGCATCCTGGCGAGCCAGTTCATCATCCTGCAGGATAATCTCGCGGCGGGCTTCGTCCTATGGCTCGTCGCCGTCGTGCTGTGGATCGCGCTGACCTACACGATCTTCACCGCCTTCACCGTCAAGCACGACAAGCCGCCGCTCGACCGGGGCATCAATGGCAGCTGGCTGCTCGCCGTGGTGGCGACGCAGGCGCTTGCTGTGTCCAGCGCGCTGCTCGCCGCCCGGATCGGCCAGCCGCAGCGGCTGGAACTGAACCTGCTCGCGGTGGCGATGTGGCTGTTGGGCGGCATGCTCTACATCTGGATGATGTCGCTGATCTTCTACCGCTACGCCTTCTTCCGCTTCTCGGCCGACGATCTGACGCCGCCTTACTGGATCGACATGGGGGCGATGGCGATCTCGGCGCTGGCGGGGTCGCTGCTGATCGAGGGTGCCCCGGAAGCGCCGTTCCTGGCCTCGCTGCTGCCGTTCATCAAGGGGTTCACGATCTTCTACTGGGTGACGGGGAGCTGGTGGATCCCCATGCTGGTGCTGCTCGAGCTGTGGCGCCACGGCTACGAGCGCTTTCCGCTCCAGTACAATCCGCTGTATTGGGGCATGGTGTTCCCGCTCGGCATGTATGCCGCCTGCACCTGGCAGATGGATCGCGCCATGTCGTTCGAGTTCCTCGACGGCCTGCCGCGCGCCGTGCTCTATGTCGCGCTGGCGGCCTGGGCGCTGACCTTTTTCGGCATGGTGCGCAAAATCATGCGCGGGCGCGGCGCGCCGCCGGCGTGAGCGGGCTCACTTGCGCGCCGGCTTGCCGTCGTTATTGCCGTTGCCGTCAGTGGCGTTGAAGTTGCCGTTGCCGCTCGAGCGGTTGCCATTGCCGTTGAAATTGCCGGAATTGCCGTTGCCGTTATTCGAGCCGACATTGCCATTGCCATTGCCATTGCCATTGCCGCGGCCGCGATAGCGCGCGGCCTCGACCGGGGTGCCGTATGGCGCGACGGCCGGACGGGTATCGGCCGCGACCGTGACCGGACGCGGCGTGGCGCGGTTGGGGGCCGCGCCGTTCAGGCCGGCAAGCAGGCCGAGCACGGTGCCGATGATGAGCATCGCCAAACCTCAAGGGTTGCCGTTATTGTTGCCGTTCCAGGCGCCGATATTGCCGTTGCCGTTACCGCTGCCGCCGTTGAAATTGCCATTGCCGGCGCCGACATTGTTATTGCCGTTGCCAGCCCCGGTATTCCAGCTGCCATTATACGAGCCGATATTGCCGTTGCCGTTGTTCGGGCCGGTATTGCCGACGCCGTTCATCGAGCCGACATTGCCGTTGCCGCCATTATAGGAGCCGATATTGTTGGTGCCGGTATTGAAGGCGCCGATATTGCCGCTGGCCGGGACCGGGACGCCGGTGCCGTTGCCATTGCCGTTGCCGTTGCCGAAGCCGAAATTCAGGTTGCCGTTATTGTTGCCGTTGAGCGAGCCGAGATTGCCGTTGCCGTTGCCGGTGCCATTGCCCGAGCCGGCATTGGCGTTGCCGTTGGTATTGCCGTTGCCCGATCCGATATTGCCGTTGCCGTTGCCGACACCGTTGCCAATGGCGAACCCATAGAGTTGAGCGCTGGCCTGTTGCGGCGAAAGGCCGGCATAAGCCAGCCCGGCGACGAGGACGATGAGCGTTCGCATGTGACCCTCCCAATGGCTGGCCGGGCTGGCTGCCCTGGCATTATACAGGAAAGAAAAGGAGGCCGCTGCCCGTGGGAAACGGCCGCCTGAAGAGCGCCGGTTACGGGGTGTTGTTGTTGCCGTTGGTGTTGCCGTTGTTGTTGCCAAGGTTCCAGTTGCCGTTGTTGTTGCCATTGGCAAAACCGAAGTTCATGTTGCCGTTGTTGCCACCGTTGTTGTTGCCAAGGTTGTTATTGCCGTTGTTGCCACCGTTGAAGAGGCCGAACACGTTTTGGTTGCCGTTGGCACTGCCGTTGCCGTTACCGGTATTGCTGTTGCCGTTTTGGTTGCCGTTGCCGAAGCCGATGAAGTTCTGGTTGCCGTTCGAATTACCGTTGTTGTTGCCGGTATTCATGTTGCCGTTCTGATTTCCGTTGTTCCATCCGAAGATGTTGTTGTTGCCGTTATTGTTGCCGTTGCCCGATCCGTCATTGGCGTTACCGTTGGTATTGCCGTTGCCGGAACCGATATTGCCGTTGCCGTTGCCGTTGCCGTTGCCGGCAGCCAGGGCGAGGGTCGGGGCACCGGCGATGGCGATGATGGCGGCTGCGGAAAGAAGAAGTTTCCTCATGACGTACCTCCAATTTTGAATAGAGAGAGCGATCGCTCAGTCGATGACCGGTTGAGCGCGTGCCGTTATTGCCGTCAGGGGCAACATCCGTAGCTTGAATGTTGAGGCTGGATGGGGATAGACTGATATTCGCGCTAGCCCCCTTGGACTAGTCGCAGGGTCGGCAATCAGGCGCGGCATTGGCGAAACGGGGAGGCAAAGCGGGCGTTTTCAAGCGAGCCGGATGGGTCCGGACATCGGAAAATCACCGCAATCGGAATGTGGTAAGACGTGAGGCCGTTTCTGCTTATTGCGCGCTCGGCGACCCGTCGGGGAGGCGAGGGCGTGGATTGATCGAGCTTTGGGGGACCACTCCATGCACGTCATCGATGCCGGGATCAGCGACAAGACCAACGTTTCAAAGGCTGACGTTTCAAAGATCGACGTTTCAAAGGCCGACGTTTCATCTGTCTGGGCCGCCCATGATCTCTCGCCGGAGGAATTGCGCGAGACGCTGGACGAGGCCGGTATCTGCACCTGGTCGCTCGACCCCGCGACGGGGATCGTGGTGGCCTCCGAAACCTGCCAGAAGGTTTTCGGCGTGCCGCGTGCGCAGCTTTCCGACTACGCCGCGATCCTCGCCCTGATCCACCCCGATGACCGGCCGGCCCGCGCCGAGATCATCAACCAGGCCCTGCGGGAGGGCGGCGTCTACCAGTTCGATTGCCGGGTTTTGCGCGCGCGCGATGGCGTACATTGGCTGCGTTCGCGCGGGCGCGTCCAGCTTGGCGCATCCGGCCGGCCGCTCTGGCTGCGCGGCGTGGTGTTCAGCATCGACGACCAGAAGCGCGCGGAGGCAGCGCTGCGCGCGCATGAGGAGCATCTGCGTTCCATTCTCCAGACGCTGCCCGAGGCGGCGATGGTCATCGACGCCGATAACCTGATCCGCTCGTTCAGCCCGAAGGCCGAGCGCCTGTTCTGCTACAAGGCGCGCGAGGTCGTCGGCCGGCCGATGACGATCCTGATCCCCGGCTATGCGCGGGAACCGACCAAGCGCCGCCATCGCCCGAAACGCGCCGAGGGCGGGCGCGCCGCGAAGGCCGCCGGCACCTTGACGGCATTCAAGCGGGACGGCAGCTCGTTTCCGGTCGAATTGTCGGTCGGCGCCATCAGTTCGGAAGCCGAGGTCCTGTTCACGCTGCTGGTCAACGACGTCACCGAGCAGGAAAAGGCCGAGGCGCAGCTCCAGGAGCTGCAGGCCGAACTGATCCATGTCTCGCGCCTGAGCGCGATGGGCGAGATGGCCTCCGCCCTGGCGCATGAGCTCAACCAGCCGCTATGCGCGGTGAGCAGCCTGACGGGGGCGTGCGAGCTTATCCTGGCGCGTGACGGCGCCGACGCGGTGCCGCGCGCCCGGGCCGTGCTGAAGGAGGCGGCCGAGCAGGTGCTGCGCGCCGGGCAGATCGTGCGGCGCCTGCGCGATTTCGTGCTGCGCGGCGATCTCGAGCGGCGTCTGGAGCCGGTGCTCGACCTGATGATCGATGCCGCTTCCCTGGCGCTGGCCGGCGCCAAGGAGCAGGGCGTGAGCGTGCGGTTCAGCCACGATCCGAAGGCGAAGCTGATCCTGGTCGATCGTGTCCAGATCCAGCAGGTTCTGGTCAACCTGATGCGCAACGCCCGCGAGGCGATGCTCGAGGCGGCGCGCCGGGAACTGACGCTGACCACGGAGGCGATCGAGGACCACATGGTCCGCATCACGGTGTCCGATACCGGTCCGGGCATTCCCGGCGAAATCGCCGACCGGCTGTTCGAGACGTTCGTGACGACGAAACCGACCGGCATGGGCGTCGGGCTGCCGATCAGCCTGACCATCGTCGAGGCCCATGGCGGCAAGCTGTGGGTCGAGGATAACGAGGCGGGCGGCGCGACCTTCCGGTTCACGTTGCCGGTGATGTCCGACGGGGATGCGACCGATGCCACATGAAGGGCTCGTTCACGTCATCGAGGACGATGCGGTGATGCGTCGCTCGGTGGCGATCCTTCTCGATGCGGCCGGTTTCGCCGTCCGGCAATATGACGACGCCAAGGCGCTGCTCGACGACCTTTCGCGTGTCAATGGCGACTGCGTGCTCGCCGACATCAAGATGCCGAGCATTGACGGGCTCGAGATGCTCCGGCGCATCCGCGCCGCCGGCTCGCCGGTGCGGGTGGTGATGATGACCGGCCACGGCGATGTCGCGACTGCGGTCAGGGCGATGAAGCTCGGCGCCTGGGATTTCATCGAGAAGCCCTTCGCCTCGGAGGCGCTGATCCACGCCATCCGCACCGCCTTCATCGGCGAACCGGACGGCATCGCCCCTGACGCGGAAATTCATGTTTTCCTCGAGCGGCTGGCACAGCTCAGCGAGCGCGAGCGCGAGGTGCTGCAGGAATTGCTGCGCGGCAAGACCAACAAGGAAATCGGCCGCGACCTGGAGATCAGCCCGCGCACCGTCGAGACCTACCGCGCCAGGATCATGATGAAGACGCTGTGCGAGAGCATTCCGGAACTGGTGCGGGTCGCCGTGCGTGCCGGGCTGGTCTGAGGGAAGCGGGCCGCCCGATCCGTAGAATCCCGTAGGTTGACGCACGGAATGCCAAGCCGGCGCCGGGCGTGCAAGGATGCAGGGTCGGCCGGGTATGTGGCGCAGTTTCCACCAGTGAAATGCCAGAGATTCGTGTCCGGCGCCCCGAACCACCTGCGGTGCCACGCGATGAAACGGCTTCTTTCCCTCGGTTTGATCAGTGGCGCGATTTTGGGCATGATCGCGTATGCGGCGGTGCCGCCCGCCAGCCGGGACGACCTCACCGGCGCGCTGCCCGGCATCGGGCAGAAACTCTCGCAAAGCTACCAGGCCATTACCGAAGCCAGGGCGTCGGCCCCCGCCGATGCCGCGCATTTCCTGACCGCGACGATCCAGCGCGGTCCGCTGGAGCAGGTCGTCACGGTGACGGGCAGCCTGAGGCCGGTCGAGACGGTGGAGGTCGGCTCGCAGCTCGCCGGCCAGATCGACAGGCTCCTGGTCGATTTCAACGACAAGGTCCGGCAGGGCGATCCGCTGGCGATCATCGACCAGCGCAGCTACATCACCAAGGTGGCCGGCGCCCGCTCGTCGCTCGACATGGCGCGGGCCGAGGTCCGCATCGTGCAGGCCAAGCTCGACAAGGCGAAGATCGACCTGGAGAACGCCAAGGCCAGCCGGGCGGTGCTCGTCGCCAGGCTCGACAGCGCCAAGGCGCAGAAGACTGCCGCCGAGCGCAATCTCGACCGCAAGCTGGCGTTGAAGCAGCATAATGTCGCCTCGGTGACGACAGTCGAGGAGGCGCAGACCAACCTTGCCTCCGCGTCGGCGCTCGCCCGCGAGCAGAACACCGTCATCGATCTCAACGTCTACACGGTCGATGCGGCGGAGGCGGAGGTGCGGCGGCTGGATGCGGAACTGGCCCAGGTCCGGGCGGCGGTGCCGCTGCGGGAATCGGAACTGCACATCGCCGAGATCGATCTCGACCGCACCACGATCCGCTCGCCGATCGATGGCGTCATTGTCGGCCGCTTCGTCAACCAGGGCCAGACGCTCGCCTCCGGGCTCGAGGCGCGCACCGCCTTCACGGTGGCGCGCAATCTCGAGGAGATGGAGGTGCATGCGCTGGTCGACGAGACCGATATCGGCCGCATCAAGGCCGGCCAGCGCGCGACCTTCACGGTCGATGCCTTCCCGAGCCGGCGCTTTGACGCCGTGGTGCGCCAGGTGCGCAAGGCGGCGCAGATGAACCAGAACGTGGTGACCTATACCGTGGTGCTGACCACGGACAACCGGGACGGCGTGCTGCTGCCGGGCATGACGGCGCTGGTCAAGCTGATCGTGCATCGCGACGAGGACGTGCTGAAGGTGCCGCTGGCGGCGCTGCGCTTCACGCCCACCGACCCGTCGGCGCGCGAAACCGTCGCCAACCTGCCGAAGGGGCAGGCGGTCTGGGTGCGCGGCCCGGATGGGCGGATCGCGCCGGTGACCATCACGACCGGGGCCTCGAGCGCCGATCAGGTCGCGCTCAAGGGCGGCTCGCTCGCCGAGGGCGACGTGGTCGTGGTCGGCCAGGCGAGCGATCCCGTGTCGCGCCGGCTGTTCGGCATCAGGATCGGGTTGTGACGGGCCCGGTGGTCAGTCTCAGGGCGGTGTCCCGTACCTTCCAGGTCGGTCCGGCCCCGGTCGCGGTGATCCGGGACGTTTCGCTCGACGTGGAGCGCGGCGACAGCGTGGCGATCATGGGGCCGTCGGGCTCCGGCAAGAGCACGCTGATGAACCTGATCGGCCTGCTCGACCGGCCGACCTCCGGCTCGGTCATCATCGATTCGACCGATGTCGCGCGCCTGTCCGACGACGAGCGCTCGAAGCTGCGCGGCCGGCGCATCGGCTTCGTGTTCCAGTCCTACAACCTGCTGGCGCGCTACAGCGCGCTCGAGAATGTGCAACTGCCGCTGGTCTATGCCGGCGTGGCGCGCCGGCGCCGCCTGCATCTGGCCGGCCAGGCGCTCGAGGTCGTCGGCATGGCGCACCGGGTGCGGCATCTGCCCTCGCAGATGTCGGGCGGCGAGCAGCAGCGCGTGGCGATCGCGCGCGCGCTGGTGTGCGCGCCGCCGATCCTTCTGGCGGACGAGCCGACGGGGGCGCTCGACAGCCGCACGGGCAGCGAGATCATGGAGCTGTTCAGCTTCCTGCATCGCTCGGGACGCACCGTGATCATCATCACCCACGATGCCGGCGTCGCGGCGAAATGCCGGCGCACCGTCCGGTTGCAGGATGGGCGGATCATGCCGGACCTCGACGCAATCGAAGCCGATATGGCGGCAATCGCGGGGGCGGTGGCATGAAGTTCACCCAGACCCTGATGGTCGCCCTGCGCTCGCTGCGGCTCAACCCGCTGCGCAGCATCCTGACCATGCTCGGCATGGTGATCGGCGTCGCCTCGGTGGTGACGGTGCTGGCCATCGGCAGCGGCGCGCAATCGCAGGTCGCCAAGCAGATCCGCGCGGTCGGCGCCAATGTGCTGATGATCAACCCCGGCGCCGCCAAGCAAGCCGGCGTGCGTCTCAAGGCCGGCACGCGCCTGACCCTGACCGAGCGCGACGTCGACGCCATCATGGAACAGGTGCCGCAGGTGCGGGTGGCGGCGGGCTCGCTGTCGGGCAGCGCCCAGGTGGTGCATGAGAACAAGAACTGGAACACCACCATCAACGGCACGACCTCGAACCATTTCCTGGTGCGCGACTGGCATCTCGCCGAAGGGCGCTATTTCAACCGCACCGAGGAAGCCTCGGCCGGAAAGACCGCCATCCTCGGCAGCGAGGTCGCCAAGCAGCTTTTCGGCACCGACGAGGCGCTTGGTGCGCAGATCCGCATCATGAACGTGCCGTTCGAGGTGATCGGCGTGCTCGACGCCAAGGGGCAGAACCAGGACGATGTCGTCTTCGTGCCGCTGTCCACGGCGAAGCTGCGCTTCCTCGGCAGCGCCAGCGGCGTCAACCGCGATGCCGTCGCCTTCATCATCGTCAAGGCGATCTCCGACGAGGCGATGGCGCCGGCCAAGAGCCAGATCGAGGCCTTGCTGCGCCAGCGCCATCATATCCAGGATGGCGAGGAGGATGATTTCATCGTCACCGACCCGGCCGCCGCGATGACGGCGCAACGCGGCGCGACGCGCACGGTGGCGCTGCTGCTGACCTGCATCGCCTGCGTGTCCCTGCTCGTCGGCGGCATCAGCATCATGAACATCATGATCGTCTCGGTGACCGAGCGTACGCGCGAGATCGGCATCCGCCGCGCGGTCGGCGCGCGCGGCGGCGACATCCGGCGGCAATTCCTGGCCGAGGCGCTGGCTCTGTGCCTCGCCGGCGGGGTGATCGGCGTCGTGACCGGCATCACCATGTCGCTGACCATTGCCCGCTCGGCGGGATGGGTGACGGTGATCGACCCGCAGGCGATTTTGCTCGCGCTCGGCTTCTCGGCGCTGACGGGCGTGTTCTTCGGCTTCTATCCGGCGCACCGGGCCTCGCAGCTCGATCCGGTCGAGGCACTCAAGGTCGAATGATCCGGGATCATCAAGATTGCGGCACGTAGCGTGTTTGTACAGATGTTCAGCGTTTCTGGATGGGAGGGTAAAATGTTGATTGTAAAAGCCGCCCGCAGGGCCAGCGCGACGATTATCGCCCTGCAACCTCCCGCCGAGGACGGAAACCTTGACGAACAGGCCTCGCTGACCGACCGCGAGTGCGAGCTGATCCTGCTGATCGGCCGCGGCCTGCCCAACAAGGTGATCGCCTACGAGATGCAGATCTCGCCGAACACCGTGCGCGCCCATATCGGCAACATCATGCGCAAGTACAAGCTGTGCAACCGGACGCAGATCGCCATGGTCCTGACGCCGATCGTGCGCGCCGCGATGCCGAACGCCATCAGCCGGCGCGGCACGGGCTGAAGCGCCTCTGCCTGTCGCGCGCGCCGGATGATATCATGCGATGAACCTGCCCTATCGGCCCGGCACGACGCGCTTGATCGCGAAACTGGATTTGATGCGGGCGACGCCCGGCAGGCGCGACAGCACATCCTTGTGGATGGTCTCGTAGTCGCTCGCCTCCAGCATCTCGACGCGCAGCAGGTAATCGGCATCGCCGGTCATCAGGTAGCACTCACGGATTTCGGGGTATTTGCGCACCGCCGTCTCGAAACGGTCGAGAAAATCCTCGGTCTGGCGGTCGAGCGTGATCTGGACGATGACCACGCTGCCCTCGCCGGTGCTTGAATCGGCGACGAGCGCGGTATAGCCGCGGATGACCTTGCGCGCCTCCAGTTGCTGCACCCGGCGCAGGCAGGCCGAGGGCGACAGGCCGACGGTCGCGGCCAGTTCCGCATTGCTCATGCGCCCGTCGCGCTGCAGGGCGCGGATGATGTTGTGGTCGATCGTATCCATGCGCGGCATGATATTGCGTTCAATCAGAATTTTATGCGATCGGAAGAGATATACCGCATAATATTGCAGAGTATGGCAGGAATTTCGAGCGCTATTCGCCTAGATGTCAGGTTGTCCCATGGGGTGGCCTCATCATGAAGATCGCGGTTCTCGGCAGCGGCATTATCGGCGTCACCACGGCCTATTACCTGGCCAAAGCCGGCCATGAGGTGACGGTGCTCGATCGCCAGCCGGCGCCGGCGCTCGAGACCAGCTTCGCCAATGCGGGCCAGATGTCGCCGGGCTATTCCTCGCCCTGGGCGGCGCCGGGCATTCCGCTCAAGGCGATCAAGTGGCTGTTCATGCGCAACGCGCCGCTGATTCTCAGGCCGACCTTCGACATGGCGATGCTGAGCTGGCTTGCCAGCATGCTGCGCAACTGCACGGCGGAGCGTTACGCCGTCAACAAGAGCCGCATGGTGCGCGTCGCCGAATACAGCCGCGACTGCCTGATCGCGCTGCGCGCCGACACCGGCATCAGCTATGACGAGCGCATGCAGGGCACGCTGCAACTGTTCCGCTCAGCCCGGCAGGTCGAGGATGCCGCCAAGGACATCGCCGTGCTGCGCCAGGACGGCGTGCCGTTCGAGGTGCTGAGCCCCGAGGCCTGCGTCGCGGCCGAGCCGGCGCTTGGCCCGGTGCGCGGCAAGATCGCCGGCGGCCTGAGGCTGCCGGGCGACGAGACCGGCGACTGTTTCAAGTTCACCAACGCGCTGGCCGCGATCGCCGCCGGGCTCGGCGTCACGTTCGAATACGGCCGCACCGTGACGCGTCTTGTGCGCGAGGGCGGCCGCATCACGAGCGTCGAGACCAATGCCGGGCCGGTCAAGGCCGATGCCTATGTCATGGCGCTCGGCAGTTTCTCGCCCGCCCTGCTGCGCCCGCTCGGCATCCGCGTGCCGATCTATCCGGTGAAGGGCTATTCGCTGACCGTGCCGATCGTCGATGCGGCGCGCGCGCCGGTCTCGACGGTGATGGACGAGACCTACAAGATCGCCATCACGCGCCTTGGCGATCGCATCCGCATCGGCGGCATGGCCGAGATTTCCGGCTTCTCGCACGATCTGCCGGCGGCACGGCGTGCGACGCTCGAATATTCGGTGCAGGACCTGTTCGGCGGCGCCGGCGATTATTCACAGGCAACATACTGGACCGGCCTGCGCCCGATGACGCCCGACGGCACGCCGGTGATCGGCGCCACGGCCTATAACAACCTGTTCGTCAATAGCGGCCACGGCACGCTCGGCTGGACGATGGCATGCGGGTCGGCGAAATCGCTGGCCGATCTGATCGACGGCCGCAAGCCCGATATCGACATGAGCGATCTCGGACCCGAGCGCTACGCCTGAGCGGTTCCGTTCAGGTGTTGAAGCGGAAGCCGAAGGCCTTGCCCTGCCGGATGACGCGGCCGGCGGTCGGCGCGGCGAAATGCGCCGTCAGCAGCAGGCTATCGCTGTCGGCCAGGCGTTCGAGCATGGCACGGCGGCTTGCTTCGGCTTGCGCGCTGTCGAAATCGGCGGCGATGCGCAGATGGGGGTGCGTCAGTTGCAGCGGATGGTGGATGACATCGCCGCATAGCAGCGCGTGACGGCCGCCACCGGCGACGTTCACGGAAAAATGCCCCGGCGAGTGACCGGGCGAGGGCTCGAGCCAGATGCCATCGCCCGGTTCGCCCTCGACGACGAAATCGCTCTCGACCAATTCCGCCATGCCGCGCTCGACGATCGGGCGCACGCTGTCCTCATGCGCGCCGCGATTGACCGGGTTCGGCGGGTTGCTCTCGTAGAGCGCCTGCCAGTGCTCGAAATCGCGCCGGCCGAAAATATAGCGCGCGTTCGGGAAGGTCGGCACCCACCGGCCATCGACGAGCTGCGTGTTCCAGCCGACATGATCGGCGTGGAGATGGGTGCAGATGACGATATCGATATCCTCCGGCGTGAGGCCGGTGCGGGCGAGTTCCTGAAGATAGGGCGTGTCGAGATTGTGCCAGCCCGGCATCGACAGGCGCTGCTTGCAATTGCCGCAACAGGTATCGACCAGGATATTGTGCCGGCCGGTCCTGACCAGGAAGCTGTGGAAGCTGAGATAGACCACCGCGTCGCTCGGGTGGATGAAGGCCGGCCCGAGCCAGGACCGGCCCTCAGTGAGGATGTCGGGCGTGACGCTCGGCAGCAGCGCGGTCGCCGCCATGGCGAGGCCCGGCAACTCGGTCACCTTGTGGATTTCGATCGCGCCGAGCTTTTCGCAGAACATCGCCTGTTTCCTGAAGCTAGAGATAGAAGCGGTGGCCGAGCGTGGCGGCATCGGTCTTGAGCGCCTCGCCGTGATCCTCATGCACGACCTGGCCCGAGCGCAGGATATAGAAGCGGTCGGCGACAAGGGCTGCCAGCGCGATATTCTGCTCGACGAGCAGCACGGTGGCGTGCTCCCGCTTCAGCGTCTGCAGGATCGAGCCGATTTCCTGCACGAAGCGCGGCGCGAGCCCGCCGGAGGGCTCGTCGAGCAGCAGGATGCGCGGAAAGCCCATCAGGGCGCGGCCGATGGCGAGCATCTGCTGCTCGCCGCCGGACATGGTGCCGGCGACCTGCTTGGCGCGCTCTGCCAGGCGCGGGAACAGGCTCAGCACCCAGTCGAGGCGCTGCTGCACGGTGGCGGCATCCATCTGGCGCCGTTTCGACATCGCGCCGAGGCGCAGGTTCTCGAGCACGGTCAGCTTGCCGAACAGGTCGCGCATCTGCGAGACCTGCACGATGCCCTCGGCGAAGATGCGGTGCGGCGGGCTCTTGGTGAGATCGGTGCCATTGAGCGTGATGCGACCGTTGAGCGGCAGGAAGCCGCTGATCGCGTTGATCAACGTGGTCTTGCCGCTGCCATTGGCGCCGAGCAGCGCGATGATGTCGCCCTCGTTGATGGTCAGCGAGACATCGTGCAGCACTTCGCTGCCGCCGTAGCGCACCGAGATGTTTTCGACATTGAGCATGATCAGCTATGCCCCAGATAGGCTTCCAGCACGGCCGGATTGCTGCGGATTTCGCCCGGCGTGCCCTCGGCCAGGCGTTCGCCCGAATTCAGCACCACGACCTTGTCGGACACCGACATCACCAGATCGAGCACGTGCTCGACGAGCAGGATGGCGATGCCGCTCCGGGCGAGTTGCTTCAGGATGCCGTCGAGGCGCTGCACCTCGAGCGAAGTCAGGCCGACGGCGGGCTCGTCGAGCATCAGCAGCTTGGCCGGGCTTGCCAGCGCGCGCACGATCTCGACCATGCGCTGCTGGCCCGATGACAGGTTGCGCAGCAGCACGTCCTCCTGCTCCTGGATGCCCATCAATGCGAGCAGTTCGCGTGCCTTCTCGATCGCCTCGCGCTCGCGCCGGCGTGCCGATGGCAATGCCAGCGCCGCGCCGACGAGCGGGATCGGGTGCGTCTGGTGCAGGCCGACCATGACGTTCTCGATCACGGTCATGTCGAGGAACAGGCCGCCATTCTGGAAGGTGCGGCGCACGCCGGCCGCCGCGATCTCGTGGATCGGCCGGCCGTTGAGCGCCTCGCCGCCGAACAGCACGCGGCCGGAGGCGAGGCGGACATAGCCGCCGATGGCGTTGAACAGCGTCGACTTGCCGGCGCCGTTCGGGCCGATCACGGCGCAGATCTCGCCCTTTGCCACGGTGAAGCTGACATCGGAGACCGCTTTCAGCCCGGCAAACTGCACCGAGACGGCGTCGAGTTCGAGTTGCACCGTCACGACAGTTTCCCCCGGTGGCGTTCCCGCAATGAGGGGAACAGCGCCGCGAGCCCGCCGAACAGGCCGCTCGGCATGAAGATCAGCAGGCCGATCAGCAGCACGCTGAACAGGATTTCCTCGGCGCCGGGAATGCTGCGCAGGAACTCGGGCGCGGCCGTGAGCAGCACTGCGCCGAGCACCGGCCCGGCGACGGTGCCGAGCCCGCCGACCATCACCATGGCGAAGCCGAGCAGCAACTGGTTGAGGCCGAAGCTTTCCGGCGCGACCCGGCCGAGCAGGATGGCGAACAGGGCGCCGGCAATGGCCGAGAAGAAGCCGCTGAGCGCGAAGGCGAGGATATTGTAGCGCGCCGGCGGGATGGAGAGCGCGCTAGCCGCGAACTCGTTGGCGCCGACCGCGACGATGGCGCGTCCGGCGGTCGATTTGGCGATGTTGCTGACCATCCAGATGCCGATCACCGTGACGACGAGGATCATCAGGTATTTCGAGGTGTCGCTGATCAGTTCGTAGCCGAACAGCGTCGCCGGCCTGAGGCCCATGCCGCTGGCGCCGCCGCCGATCGAGCCGCTATGCAGGTAGATCCAGCGCATCAATTCGTTGAAGGCGAGGGTGACGATGGCGAGCTCGAAGCCGCGCAGCCTGAGCGCCGGCAGGCCGACGATGAGCCCGATCAGGCCGCCGGCGAGGCAGGCGCCAAGCAGCGCGAGCGGGAAGGGCAGGCCGACATGCATCAGCAGGATCGAGTAGGCATAGGCGCCGACGCCGAAGAAGGCGGTGTTGGCGAAGACGAGCTGCCCGAGGAAGCCGATGACGAAGTTGAAGCCGAGCGCCATCAGCGCGTTGATGCAGATCATCGCCGCGATATAGACGATGTAGCTGTTGACGAAGAGCGGCAGGCAGGCGAGCAACGCCACCGCGACCGCCATGATCAGGATTTTCGGATCGCGCATCCTAGACACGGTTGATCTCCTGTCTGCCCAGAAGGCCGGCCGGATAGATCAGCAGCACGACGAGGATCACGACATAGGGAAAGATGTCCATGAAGGACGTCGAGATGTAGCCGCCGCAAATCTGCTCGCTGATGCCGAGCAGCAGGCCGCCAAGCACCGCGCCGCCGAGATTGCCGAAGCCGCCGAGCGTCATCGCCGCGAAGGCTTTCAGAAGCGTGGTGGCGCCCATGTCGGGGTAAAGCAGCGTGACGGGGGCAACCAGAATGCCGGCAATGGCGGCGATCGCGGCCGAGAGCGACCACATGCACAGGCTGAACAGCGGCACGTTGATGCCGATCAGCGCCGCGCCGCGCGGGGAATGCGAGGCCGCCTGCATCAGCTTGCCGAGCGCGCTGAGATTGAAGAAGGCGAAGAAGGCGATGACCAGCACCGCGCCGGCCAGCATGATGACCAGGCTCTGGCTGGTGATGACCATGTCGCCGACGAAAATCGGCGGGAAATCGAATACCGGCGGCATCGGCAGCACATCCTTGCCCCACACGATGCGCGTCGCGCCGCGGAACAGGTAGGAGATGGCGATGGTCATCATCGCGATGAGCAGATGCGGCCGCATCATGATCGGGCGGATCAGGAAGCGTTCCGTCAGCGCGCCGACAATGACCATCAGCACGATCGTCAGCAGCGCCGCGACGATGAAGGGCAGCATGGCGATCTTCAGGAAGACGTAGAACGAGAACGCCCCCAGCATGAAGGTTTCGCCATAGCCGAAGTTCAGCACCGAGGTGGTGCGGTACAAGACGGTCATGCCCAGGGCGACGAGCGCATAGATCGCGCCCTGGGAGATGCCGCTCAGAACGAGCTGGCCGAACATGGCAACCCTAGTTCTTTTCTTTGGGCCAGGTGGCAAACGAGATCAGCTTGCCGTCGACTTCCGTGATCATGGCACCGGATTTCACGCCGCCATGGTCTTCGGGCGTGAAGGTGATCGGCGCCGACAGCACGCCGGTGTCGTAGTCCTTGATGCCGTTGAGGGCGTCGATGAACTTCTGCCGCGTCAGGTCCGGGCCGGCCTTCTTGAGCGCCTCGACGATGACTTCCGCGCCGCCGATGCCGGAGAGCACGAAATTCTCGATTTCCTCTTTCGGGTCGCCGTATTTGTGGATCATGTCGGCCCACTTCTTCATCTTCTCGCCATTGGCGGCGCCGGCGAGCGCGTGGAAGACGTAGAGGTTCTTGCTGGCGGCGGCGTTGTCGACGCGGCGCACGGTATCCTCGTAGGAGGCACCGAAACAGGCGAGCAGCGGCGTGTTGAGGCCGTATTTATGCGCCTCGCGCACGAAGATCGCCGTCTCCGTGGGATAGAGGAACGACAGCACCACATCGGGCTTGGACTGGCGCAGCTTCAGGATCTGCGGCGTGATGTCGGTCGCGCCGCGCTCCATGGAGACGTTCTCGACGAAATCGAGATTGTACTTCTTCTTCAGCAGCTCGATCGCCGGGTCGACCTGCGAATGGCCCCAGTCGTCGGGGTGGCTGATGACGGCGAGCCGCTTGGTGTTGGGGCGCGACATGGCGAAATCGACCAGCGTGCGGCCGACGACGATGGTGTTGGGCAGCGGCGAGAACATGTTCGCCACCGTCGGCACGGTGATCGACGAGCCGGCGGCGCCGAGATTCATGAACGGCACGCCCTGGCGCAGCATGTCGTCCTTCACCGCCATGATGCTGGCGGTGCACACGCCGGCATGCAGCATGAAGACGCCATCCTGCGCGACGAGCTTCTTGGTCGCGGCGACCGCGGTCGCCGGATCGCAGGCATCATCCTCGAGGTAGGTCACGATCTTGCGGCCGTTGATGCCGCCCTGATCGTTGATCATCTTGTAATAGGCCTGCACGCCGATGACGTATTTGCCGAAGATCGCCGACTTGCCGGTCAGGGGTGCGAAGATGCCGATCTTGATCGTGTCCTTGGTGACGCCGGTCTCGGCATGCGCCGGCATGACGCCGGATAGTGCGATCGCCGCGCTGGCGACGAGAAGTTTCCACCTGAGCATCGTTTCCTCCCAGTTTTCCTGTTGGTCTTCAGGGCGACGCTGTGTTCCGGCGCCCTGGAGCGGGGGTGGTCCTGCCCTTTCGGGCCGGACCCGTCAGTTCCCGACCTCGGTTGCGACGGCCTTGTCGCGCCAGGCGGCGTTGTCGCGGGCGAAGCCCTGCATCTTGTCCTCGAAGCGCGTGTAGGCCGGCTGGCCGAGAATGAGGTGCAGCGGCGGCTCAGCGGCGGTGACGGCCTCGAACATCACGCGCGCCGCCTTGGCGGGGTCGCCGACCTGCTGGCCGCTCGCCTGCCGCAAGGCGGCGGTGCGTTTGGTGACGGCGCTGTAATCGGCAATGGTGCCGCCGGCGACGGCGAGGGAATCGCCGTTGAAATCGGTGCGGAACGGGCCGGGCTCGACGATGGTGACGCCGATGCCGAGCGGCTCGAGTTCAAGCGCCAGCGATTCCGACAGGCCCTCGACCGCGAATTTCGTGGCGCTGTAGATGCCGGTGCCGGCGCTGCCCATCAGCCCGGCGATGGAACTGAGATTGACGACATGGCCGCGGCGGCGCGCCCGCATGCCCGGCAGCACGGCGCGGGTGACGGCGAGCAGGCCGAACACGTTGACGTCGAACAGGGCGCGGGCGTCGGCGTCGGACACTTCCTCGACCGCGCCCTGCATGCCGTGGCCGGCATTGTTGACCAGCACGTCGATGCCGCCCGACCAGGCTTCCGCCTCGCTGACGGCCGCCGCGATCTGCGCGCCGTCGCGCACGTCGAGGGCAGGCGTCAGCACGCGGCCGGGATGGGCGGCGACAAGATCGGCCAATGCGGCGGGATTGCGCGCGGCGGCGGCGACCTTGCCGCCTTGCGCCAGCACTTCCAGTGCCAGCGCGCGGCCAAGGCCGCGCGAACTGCCCGTGATGAACCATGTCTGCGACATGTCGGTCCCCTCCCAATAAAGCCCGGCTCGGCCGGCGCGGCGCTTAGCGGCCCCGAAACACCGGTTTGCGCTTCTCGTTGAATGCGTTGATGCCTTCGCGCCGGTCCTCGGTCGGGACCATGCGGTTATAGGCTTCGATCTCGAGCGCCAGCCCGTCGGACAGCGCCATGTCCACGCCGCGCTGGATCGCCTGCTTGGCCTGGCGGATCGATACCGGCGCGTTGCCGGCGATGCGCCTGGCGGTTTCCAGCGCGGCCGGCACCAGCGCGGCTGCTTCCGTCACCTTGTTGACCAGGCCCCAGCTTGCGGCATCGTCGGCCGAGAAGGGCAGGCCGGTCAGGATCAGTTCCTTGGCGCGGCGCGTGCCGACGGCGCGGGTCAGGTTCTGCGTGCCGCCGGCGCCGGGCATGATGCCGAGCGTCACCTCGGTCAGCGCGAAGCGCGCGCCCTGCGCCGCATAGATGAAGTCGCAGGCCGCCGCGATCTCGCAGCCGCCGCCATAGGCCGCACCGTTGATGGCGCCGATCAGCGGCAGCGGGCAATTGACGATGGCGCGGATCATGCGCTCGAAAATCGCGTGCTGCCGGCCCCAGTCATCGTCGCTCATGCCGCGCCGCTCGACGAGATCGCCGCCGGCGCAGAAGGCGCGTTCGCCGGCGCCGGTCAGGATCAGGCAGCGCAGGCCGCCATCGGTGATCTGGAAGGATTCGAACAGGCCCATCAGGTCGAGGCCCATCTGGGTGTTCATGGCATTGGCGGCGGAAGGGCGGTTCAGGCGGATGACCAGGATGCCTGGCTCCGGCCGCTCGAGCGCGAGCGTGTCATAGACGCGCGTCAGCGCGTCGGTGGTGAAAACATCAGTCATGGAGGGCCTTGAGCATCTCGTTGTTCTCGCCTAGCCGAGGTGCGCGGCGCAGGGTCCGCGGACGCTCGCCGTCGAAGGCGATCGGGATCGAGACGAGCGGCAGACCGTCGTCGCATTCGGCCGTGATGTCGAGCGCCTTGGTCTGGGGATGGCGGGCGACTTCGTCGGCGGCGAGCAGCGGCGCGTTCGGCACGCCGGCCGCATCGAGGCGCTCGCCAAGCTCCTCCGGCATGAAACGGGCGATTTCCTCGGCGATGATCGGGATCAGGCGCTCGCGATTGACGACGCGCGCCGAATTGGTGGCGAAATCCTTGTCCGTGGTGAGATCGTCGCGGCCGAGAACGCCGCAGAGCTTGCGGAACAGGTTGTCGTTGCCGGCCGCGACCATCAGCCAGCCGGCCTTGGTCTGGAAAGCCTGGTACGGCACGATCTCGGCCACGCCGGAGCCATAGGGCTTGCGCACGTCGCCGGCCGCCTCGTAGCCGGCGAGCGGGATCATCATCCAGCCGAGGCCGGTCTCGAACAGCGAGGTCGAGACGTGGCTGCCGGCGCCGGTATCCTTGCGCGCCACCAGGCTGGCGAGGAAGCCGATCGCCGCCCACATGCCCGAACCCATGTCGACCATCGAGATGCCGACCCGGACCGGCGAGCCGTTGCCGTCGCCGGTGACGCTCATGATGCCGCTCGAAGCCTGCATCAGCGGGTCGTAGCCGGGCTTGTGCGCCATCGGCCCGCGCGCGCCGAACGCGCCGATATCGCACCAGATCAGCGCCGGCTTTTCCGCCAGGAGCGAGGCCGGCGACAGGCCGAACTTGTCGAGGATGCCGGGGCGCAGGTTCTGGATCACGCCGTCGGCATCGAGGATCAGCCGGCGCAGCGTCGCCGCCTCGGCCGGGTTGGCGAAATCGATGGTGACGCTTTCCTTGCCCCGGTTGAGCGAGGCGAAGGACGAGGAGGTGTCGCGCCAGAACGGCGGCGCCCAGTCGCGGGCATAATCGCCCTTGGACGGGTTCTCGACCTTGATGACGCGGGCGCCGAGATCGGCCAGGATCAGGCCGGCATAGGGCGCGGCCACGCTGTGGCCAAGCTCCACGACGACGATCCCCTCGAGCGGTCTTGCGTTTCTCATTCCTCACCTCTTGCGGCCGAACCATAATCGGCGCCGGCCCGAAGTCAATATAACGTTTCATAATTTCTTTGTGCTGGCGTCCCCGGCGCCGGCGCTGACGGTTACGTCAGCCGGTCGGGCCGGCGGCGCTCGGCTTTGGCTTGATGCCGGGGAGGGCACGAGATGGCGCGGAACGTCCGATGGATTTCACCGGAATGGCTTATAAATCGCGCTTATCGTGTTGCAATGCAGCAGAAAGCGCCGGATTTACCTGACGCGCTGCCCTGCGAATATCCGCGCGTGTGGCCACGGCAAGTTTTGTTGCCGGGGTCGGCATGGCGATTGACAGGGAATATGGCAGGCTCCTAGGATGAGAAAACGTTTCATTTGGAGCGTGGCAAACAGCCCGCAGCGTCCGCCGGGCGCCATTGCCGGAAAATCTGGAGGTCTTGAGGATGAGGCGCATCGGAATCGATGTCGGCGGCACGTTTACCGACGTGGTGCTGCTGGATGCGGGATCGGGCGAAGTCTGGTCGCTCAAGGTGCCGACGACGCCGCACGACCCGACGCAGGGCGCCATGCACGGGCTGACGACGATCCTCGAACGCAGCGGCTGCGCCGCCGGCACGATCGATTTCGTCGGCCATGGCACCACCATCGCCACCAATATGGTGATCGAGGGCAAGGGTGCGCTGACGGCGCTGGTCACCACGGCCGGCTTTCGCGACATCCTCGAACTGAGGCGCGGCTGGCGTCATGACCGCGCCGATCTCTACGACCTGTTCTTCGAGGCGCCGCGCCAGCTGGTGCCGCGCCGGCTCAGGCGCGAGATCACCGAGCGCGTGCTGTATGACGGCACCGTCGATGGCACGGTCGCGGCGGCTGAGATCGATAGCTGCGTCGCCGAGCTGAAGCGCGACGGCGTCGAGGCGATCGCCGTCTGCCTGATCAACTCGCCGATCAACGGCGACAACGAGCGCGAGGCGCTCAGGCTGATCCGCGAGCAAGCGGGCGACGCCTTCGTCACCGGCTCGATCGAGGTCAACCCCGAGATCATGGAATATGAGCGCACCTGCACCACGGTGGTGAATGCGACGCTCGGGCCGCGCTGCGGGCAATATGCGCGCCGTTTCACCGCGAGCGCGCGCGAGGCCGGGCTCAGGGGCGAAGTTTATTTCATGCAGTCGAATGGCGGCATGGCCTCGCCCGAGATCGTGGCGGACCGGCCGGTGGCGCTGCTGGAATCAGGGCCTGCCGGCGGCGTCACGGCGGCGGCGCGGCTGTGCGAGCGGCTCGGCATCGCCAATGCGCTGACCGGCGACATGGGCGGCACCAGCTTCGACGTGTCGCTGATCCGCGACGGTCAGCCGGAGCTGCGCAACACCACGATGATCAACACCTATACCGTGCGCGCGCCCAATATCGATATCATCTCGATCGGCGCCGGCGGCGGCTCGATCGCCTGGATCGACGAGGGCGGCGGCGTGCGCATCGGCCCGCAAAGCGCCGGTGCCGATCCGGGGCCGGCCTGCTACGGCCGTGGCGGCACGCGGCCGACCGTCACCGACTGCAACCTTGTGCTCGGCCATGTCGATGCCGAGAATTTCCTCGGCGGCGATTTCCGGCTCGACGCGGCGGCGGCGCGCCGGGCGATCGAGGAGCATCTCGCGCTGCCGCTCGGCGTGAGCGTCGAGGAAGCGGCGCTCGCGGTGCGCCAGATCGCCAATGCGCTGATGGCGCAGGCGATGCGGCTCGCCACCGTCGAGCGCGGCTACGATCCGCGCGACTTCATCTACATCCCCTATGGCGGCGCCGGCCCGGTGCATGCGGTCGATCTGGCGCGCGAACTCGAAATCCCGACCGTGGTGCTGCCGCCGATGCCGGGCCTGTTCAGCGCCTTCGGCATGCTGGTCGCCGATATGGTGCAGGACCTGCAGGCGTCCCTCGTCGCCAATGCCGACGAGGCCGACCCTGAGCGCGTCGAGGCGCTGTTCGCCGAACTCGAGGCCGATGCTCGCGCCCGCATGGGCGATCGTACCGAGGCGATCACCATCGAGCGCCGCGCCGATTGCTGCTATCTCGGCCAGGGCGAGACGATCCAGATCGCTTTCCCGGCCGGCGAGATCGGCCCCGGCACCATGGCCGCGTTGGCGGACGCTTTCGTCGCCGAGCACCGGCGGCGCTGGAATTTCGACCTGACCGGCCGGCCGGTGCGTGTCGTCAACCTGCGCCTGCGCGCCACCGCCAAGATCGGCGAATTCGCCGCCGGCAAGGCGACGCCGCGCCAGGGCGAGACGCTGGAGCCGATCGGGCGCGGCCGCATCTTCGAGGCCGGAAAATGGACCGAGATGCCGCGCTACCGGCGCAGCGACCTCAGGCAGGGCGATGAACTGAGCGGGCCGCTGATCGTCGAGGAGATCAGCACGCGCATTTCGCTGCGCGCCGGCGAGACGCTGAGAGTGGGCAAGGATGCGACGATCATCGTCACGGTAGGGCACGCATAATGGACAAGATCAGCTACGAAATCATCCGCAACGGGCTTTACGCCATCGCGCGCGAGATGAAGGTCGCGATGATGCAGACGGCGGGCAGCCCGATCATCCATTCGGGCGGCGATGCGTCCGCCGCGATCTTCGACGCCAAGATGCAGCTTGTCGCGCAGGGCAACGACATCCCGACCATGATGGGCTCGGCGGTGATCTCGACCAAGGCCTCGGTCGAGGCGATCGGCGTCGAGAACCTGCGGCCCGGCGACGTCATCATCTCGAACGACGTCTATCTCGGCGGCGGCAACCACCAGCCCGACGTGCAGTTGACGCGGCCGGTATTCTTCGAGGGCGAGATCATCGCTTATACGATGACGCGCGGCCACTGGGTCGATATCGGCGGCACCGCACCCGGCAGCTTCACGGCCGTGACCTGGGACATCCACGCCGAGGGCATCCGCATTCCGCCGGTGATCCTGTATCGCGACGACAAGCCGGTCGAGGACCTGTTCCGGCTCATCGTGCAGAATACGCGCGATGTCGACAACCGCACGCTCGACATCAATGCGCAATATGCCGGCACCTATGTCGGCGGCGAGCGCATCATCGCCATGGCGAAAAAATTCGGCGCGGCGGCGCTCGCCTCGGCCATGGCGCAGGCGCTCGATTATTCCGAGCGCCTGATGCGGGCGCAGGTCGAGCGCATCCCCGACGGCGTCTATGAGGGTAGCGATTTCATCGAGCCGGTGCAGGCGCCGGGCTGGCCGACCGAGCTGATCCCGGTCAAGGTCAAGATCACGGTGGCCGGCGACCGCATCGTGTTCGACTATACCGGCAGTTCCAGACAGGTGCGCGGCGGCGTCAACTGCCCGTTCTCCGTGACCTGCAACAGCACGTGGTTCACGCTCAAGGCGATCACCGACCACACCATCCCGATCAACCAGGGCTGCTATCGCCCGGTCGAGATCATCTGCCCCGAGGGCACGGTGCTGAACTGCACCTACCCCGCCTCGGTCGTCGGTGGCGTCACCGAGACCTCGCCGCGCATCATCGACATGCTGCTGAAAACCCTGTCGCAGGCGGTGCCGCAGCGCGTCGTGGCGCAGAGCAACGATGCCGCCTGCTCAGGGATATTCAGCGGCGAGGACCCCGACCAGGGCCGCGTGCGCTCGTTGCGCCGCAAGAACGTGCAGCATATCGACCCGCATGCCGGCGGCTATGGCGCGCGCCCGATGCGCGACGGCGT
The DNA here is from genome assembly GCA_937988775.1 of uncultured Alphaproteobacteria bacterium. Taxonomy (GTDB): domain Bacteria; phylum Pseudomonadota; class Alphaproteobacteria; order Rhizobiales; family Beijerinckiaceae; genus CALKHP01. The sequence goes on along the minus strand of CALKHP010000046.1, from coordinate 12,428 downwards.
CAACGCCATCCGCGTGCTGGTCGGCAATGCCGGCATCCAGTCGATCGAGCTGATCGAGAACATGGTGCCGCTGCGCGTCGAAAGCTGGCATCTGGTGCCGGATTCGGGCGGGGCCGGGCGCTGGCGCGGCGGCTTGACCTCGGAGCGGCTCTACACGGTCGGCTATGACGAGGCGACGCTGTCGGTGATCGCCGAGCGCGGCATCGTCGCGCCGGACGGTCTGTTCGGCGGCTTGGCCGGCGGCACGTTCAAGTCGGTCGTCGAGCGTAGCGACGGCAATCGCGTCGCGGTGCCGAGCAAGGGCGAATATCTCGTTGTGCATCGCGGCGACCGGGTCTCGATCCGGCCGGCGGCGGGCGGCGGCTATGGCGACCCGCTCGAGCGCGAGGCCGAGCGCGTGCTGGACGATGTGCGCGACGGCTATGTCAGTGCAGAGGTCGCGGCGAGCCTCTACGGCGTGGTGATCGATGCGGCCGGCACCGGCATCGACCGGGCCGCGACCGACAAGCGGCGGCGCGCGATGCGTGACGGCGTGCTGCGGCAGGCCGGCTGATGAGGGCGACCTTGCCTTGGACGACCTTGCCTCGGACCACCTTGCTTCACCTTGGCGAGGCTCGGTATCGTGCGGATCCAGCGCAAGTGGAATTGGGGTGAGCGTGCCAGGGCAGAAACGAAGCAGCGTCACCCTGCGCGATGTCGCGCGCATGGCCGAGGTCTCGATCGGCACGGCCTCGCGCGTCATCAACGGCAACGATACGGTTGGCGCCGATGTGCGCGGGCGCGTGCTGAGCGCCATCGAGGCGCTCGGCTACCGGCCGGACGCGATCGCGCAGAGCATGCGGCGCGGCTCGACGCAGATCATCGGCTGCGTGATCCGCGACATCAACATTCCCTCGCTCGCCGCCTTCGTGCATGCGGCGCATAACGTGCTCGATCAGGCGGGATTCTCGCTGATGGTGTCGAACTCGGAAGGCCGCACCGACCGCGAGCGCGAATTGCTCAACCGCCTCAACAGCCAGCGCTCGGACGGCATCATGATCGGCCCGTATTCGCCGATGACGCCGGCCTTCGACAAATTCCTGCGCGAACTGTCCGCGCCGATCGTCATGGTCGACCGCGACGAGCCGGGCTGGGCCGATACCGTGATGGCCGACCATGCCGGCGCCACCCGCAAGGCGACGCGGCGGCTGATCGAGGCCGGTCATACGCGCATCGCCATCCTGACCGGCGCGGAGACGCTTTATCCGGCGCGCGCGCGCATCAACGGCTATCTCGCGGCCTTCGCGCAAAGCGGCCTCGAGGTCGACCGCTCGCTGGTGCGCGCCACCAGCTTCCTGTCGCATGCGAGTTTCCGGCAGACCTCGGCGCTGCTGGCGAGCGACGATCCGCCGACCGCGATCATCGCCGGCGGTATCGACATGCTGGCCGGCGTGATCCGCGCCGTGCGCGTGCGCGAATTGCGCATCCCGCACGACATCTCGATCGTTGGCGCCGGTGATTCAGAGCTTGCCGAACTGCACTCGCCGGCAATCAGCGTGCAGCACTGGGACCAGGGCGAGATCGGCCGCACCGCAGCGACCTTGCTGCTCGGCCGCATCCAGAAAACCGCCGGCCCTAATCCCGAGCATGTGCTGATCCCGAGCGAATTCATCGAACGCGATTCGATCGCGCCGCCGAAAACACGGCCGCGCTGACGCGGCCAGAAGGAACGACATAATGAGCGAACTGCCCCGTTACGAAACCCTGGCGCTTGAGCGGCGCGATCCCGGCATCCTGATCATCCGCTTCAACCGGCCCGAGGTGCGCAACGCCATCAGCACCCAGATGGGCCGCGACATGGTCGACCTGTTCGGCCGCATCAACGCCGACCCCGCGCCATGGCGCTGCATCGTGCTGACCGGCGCGGGCGACCGGGCCTTCTGCGCCGGCGTCGATCTCAAGGAACGGCGCGGCATGAGCGATGATGACTGGAACCGGCAGCACGCGCTGTTCGAGCACATGATGCTCGGTGTGCTCGACTGCCCGGTGCCGATCATCGCGGCGGTCAATGGCGCGGCCTATGCCGGCGGCTGCGAATTCGTGCTGCTGTGCGATTTCGCCTATGCGGCGCCGCAAGCGCGTTTCGCGCTGACGGAGGTGCGCATCGGCATCATGCCCGGCGGCGGCGGCACGCAGACCCTGCCACGGCGCATCGGCGCGGCGCGCGCGGCGGAGGTTATCCTGACCGGCACGCCGTTCAGCGCGGCGCAAGCCCATGAATGGGGCATGGTCAACCGGCTGTGCCCGCAGGAGACGCTGCTCGACGAGGCGCTGGCGACCGCCGCCACCATTGCCGGCAACGCGCCGCTCTCGACCCGGCAGGCCAAGCGCGCCATGACGCTCGGCGGCCGCATGGACCTGCGCTCCGGCATGTTCTTCGAGATCGACGTCTACAACAAGCTTGTCGGCACCGCCGACAGGCGCGAAGGTATCGCCGCATTCAACGAGAAGCGGGCGCCGGCCTTCACCGGACGGTAAGGCAAATATATCGGCGGGCGGCGTGAACCACGCCGGCCGCCCCCGCGTTTGGAATGCGGGAGGATCAGGTCATGAGTACCGGATGGCTGATCGAGGTCGAAAACCGAGAGGTTTGCAATCTTCTCTATGACGAGCCGGGCCGCTCCGGCGTCACCGTGCAGCTCTACCGGGTCGCCAACCCCGACAAATACCGGGCCGAGAGCGATGTCGCGCGGCTGGTCGGCGCGGTCGGCGAGGGCATCCGCATCAGGACCGTGGCGGAACTGTCCGAGCACGAGATCGAGGCGCTGGTGATCGCCGGCGTGACCATCGCCAAATGCTGACGATTAGCTGCGCTCTCGGCCCGGCATCAGCCGGGCAAGGGCTTGCTCGAGCGTTTCCGGCGGCGCGAAGCCAAGTGCCGCGAGCCGTGTCGGCTGCACGATCAGGTCGCCGTCGAGCCGTTCGAGCGCCTCGCGGCGGCCGCTGAGCCGTGCCCCTGCCCGCATCAGCGTCGCGGGCAGGGGGAACAGCCCCGGTGCCCGCCCCGCCGCCCCGCGCAGCGCGGCGATGATCTCGGCCACACTCAGCGGCCGGTCATGCGCGACGAGCGCACTGCGTGGCCAGTCGGCCGGATCCCTTGCCAGCAGGAAGCCGATCGCGGCGGCGACCGAGCGATCGGTGGTGAGCGAACGGCGGCCGTGAAAGCCGCCGACGGGCAGCGGCACGGCCAGGCGGGCGGCGCGCGCGAGGCGGCCGAGATTGCCGCCGGCAGCCGCGCCGACGATCAGCGTCGGGCGCAGGTTGACGCTCTGCGGCACATGGGCGGCGATCGCCAGTTCCGCCGCGTGTTTCGAGCGGCCATAGGCGTCGGTGGGCATGGCGGCGGCATCCTCGCCGAGCGCGACCGGGCTCGACGGGCCGACGATGGCGCGCACCGACGAGATGTGGATGAAGCGACTGATGCCGGCCCGGGCGGCGGCGCGGGCAAGCGCATCGGAGGCATCGGTGTTGACCTGGAACATCAGCCGGTCCGGCGTGCCGGGCGGCTGGTGCGCCAGCCCGGCGAGATGGACGATGGCCGTGATGCCGGCGAGATGCGCGTCCCAGGCGACAGGGCCGGCGAGATCGCCGATCAGCGCCGTCTCGAAGCGCGCCTCGGCCGGCGCGCGGCGCAGCGCGAGGCGCAGCGGCCAGCCGGCATGTGCCAGCCTCTCCACCACGGCGCGGCCGAGAAAGCCACTGGCGCCGGTGATCAGGATCGTCATGTCAGGCTCGTCATGGGCGCGGGCCGAAGCCGGCCGCGAAATAGCGCAGCACCGCGCCGGTCAGCAGCGCGCCGAGCGCGACGAGCGCGATCGCAGCGACAGGCGAGGACGCATGGGCGGCCAGCACGGCGAGGGCAGCGAGCGCGAGCGCGAGCAGGAACACGCTCCCCGAGACCGTCCGCACCGGCAGGCCGCGCGCCGTGGCGCGCTGGTAGCAATGCTCGCGGTGGCCGTGGCTCAGCGGCTTGCCGGCCAGGAGCCGGCGCAGCAGGGTCCAGAAACCGTCGGCGAGCGGATAGAGGCAGATCAGGACGGCCGCCGCCGGGAAACCGCGCCCGAGCAGCAGCAGCACGCCATAGCCGAGCAGCAGGCCAAGCGGCAGGCTGCCCGAATCGCCGAGGAACAATCGCGCCACATGCCGGTTCCAGGGCCAGAACCCGATCAGGGCGCCGGCGGCCAGCGCGGTGAGCGGCGTTGCCCAGGGCGCGAGCGCGTCGCCGGCGAGGATGATGCCGGTGGCGCCGAAGGCCGGCACGGCATGGGCGACGCTGATCTCGTCGAGCCCGTCGATGAAATTGGTGATGTTCATGAAACAGACCAGCATGCCCGCCTCGGCGACGCGTTCGAAAACCTGCCAGCCGCCGGGCGGCAGCAGCGCGATACCCTCCGGCAGGGTCGCGGTCACCAGCAAGGCCGCGATCGCCTGGGCGGCCAGGCGCAATTTCACGGAAAGGCCATGAAGATCGTCGAGAAGCCCGATGATGACCACGATCGATACGGCCGCGCCCAGCGCGGCGAGATGGCGGAAGGGGCCGGTGCTTGCCGCGCCCTCTCCCGGCAGGATTTGGCCCGGCAGCATGGCCATGCCGGCGAGCACGAGGGCGGCCGCGGCGGCGACGACGATACCGCCGCCCTGCGGCGTCGGCACCTTGTGCGAGGAACGCGCGTTGGGATGAGCCAGCGCGATTCGTTTCAGGATCGGCAGCACGGCGGCGATGGCGAGGAAGCCGATGAGCGCGGTGAGCAATGTGATTGACAGAAGCGCGGCGATGGCATGATTAGAACTGGCCATTGTCATCGGGTTGATCCGGGGTTCCGTCAGGTTGGGTTCAGGAATCATCATGCAGGAGGGACCTGCGATTCAAACCACGTGCTGTCGCAGATTGGCAAGTTTCGGAGGCTAGGGCGCTCGGTCGCCCACGATCGCCGACCTGGGTGAAGCGGCTATATGAAATCAACTTTTCAACGGTTCCGGCTGTTCGCGGCCATTTCGATCCACGATTTCCTGGTGTCGTGGATCGCCTTCGTGATTGCGGTCGCGCTGCGTGTCGGCATGGACGAGGTCTGGCATTACGGCCACGCCCTGATGACCTGGGGCGTGTTGTTCGCGGCCATCGCGGCCCTGACCTACCGCATGATCGGCCTGTCGTCGTCGATCTGGCGCTATACCTCGTTCTACGATCTCAAGCTGGTGGCGGTGTCGGCGGTGATCAGCGTCGCGATCTGGACCCTGATCCAGTTCTCGGCCACCGGCTTCCGCGTCTTCCCGCGCACCGTGTCCTTCATCGTCATCTTCGTGCTGATCGCGGCGATGGGCCTGCCGCGGCTGGTCTATCGCATGCTGCGCGACCGGCGCGACAGCCTGAAGCAGCCGCAGATCAATGACGACCGCCATAACGTGCTTCTGGTGGGGGCGAGCGACCAGACCGCGTCTTTCATCCAGTTGATGCATTCGATCGCCCGCAACCTGCATATTGTCGGCGTGATCGACCATAAGGGCAGCCGGATCGGCCGTTCGATCCACGGCGTGCCGATCATCGATCATATCGGCAATATCGGTGCGGTGATCGATGGGCTCGCCCAGCGCGGCAAGGCGCCCGACCGCGTCATCTTGTGCTATCCGATCGCATCGCTGAAGCCCGGCGTGTTTCCCGCGCTGGCGCGCGATTGCGCCGACCGCAACGTCAGGCTGATCCGGCAGCCCGACATCGCCGATATCATGGCCGAGGAACACGCCCAGGCCAGCAATGCGCTGGCCTCGGATCTGCTCGGCCGCCAGGAATCGTCGGGGCTCGCGCATGATGTCGCGGATCTGATCCGGGACAAGCGCGTCGTCGTCACCGGCGCCGGCGGCACGATCGGCAGCGAACTCGTGCGCCAGATCGCGATGTACGAGCCGGCGGGCATCGGGCTGCTCGACCATAGCGAATTCAACCTGTACGCCATCGGGCAGGAACTGGGCGAAAGCGACCCAAAGTTCCAGGTCGAGAGCTTCCTGTGCGATATCCGCAACCGGGCCAAGCTCGACCGGATTTTCGCGCGGTTCGCGCCGCATATCGTCATCCACGCCGCGGCCCTCAAGCATGTGCCGATCGTCGAGGCGAACCCGTGCGAAGGCCTGCTCACCAATGTGTCCGGCACGATCAACGTGGCCGATGCCGCCCGCGCCGCCAGCGCCGAGGCCTTCGTGCTGATCTCGACCGACAAGGCCGTGAACCCGACCAGCGTGCTCGGCTTCACCAAGCGCATCGCCGAACTCTACACCGGGAAATGCGACCGCGAGGCGGTTGCCGCGGGCTCGGCGACGCGGTTCATCGCCGTGCGTTTCGGCAATGTCATCGGCTCGTCCGGCTCGGTGATTCCGAAGTTCAAGCACCAGATCGAGATCGGCGGCCCGGTCTCGGTCACGCATCCGGAGATGACGCGCTATTTCATGACCACCGGCGAGGCTGTCGGCCTCGTGCTGCAGGCGACCAGCCGCAGCCTGGCGCGCCCGGATGACCGCGGCCAGATTCTGGTGCTGAAAATGGGGCGGCCGGTCAAAATCGTCGATATCGCGCGCCAGATGATCAGCCTGGCCGGCTATGTGCCGGACAAGGATATCGCCATCGAATTCACCGGCCTGCGCCCGGGCGAAAAGCTCAACGAGGACCTGTTCGACGCCGACGAGGAGGTCGAGCAGCGCGAGGGCGAGGATTTCATGATCGCCACCTCGCACAGCCTGTATGTCGATCTCGGCCGCGAGGCGACCGAGCGCCTGTTCCAGCAGGCGCTGCGCGGCGATGACGCGGCCGTCCACAAGGCGCTGAAGACGATGATGGGGGGAAGCGCGCCGATCCCGCGCCCGGAAAACGCCGTCGCGACCGCGCTGAGCCGGGAGGCCGCCAAATAGTTGGCTCAAGCTGGACCACCTCACGGAATAATGCTCGCTTTATTGGCCTGATCGGCGATGGTCCGGTTGGGGCGGGATGCGGGAAACGCCCGCCAGAATGCATGTGATCCGGCCGCCCCGGTCCGGCCCGTCTTCGGAGTTTGCCGTGCCGAGATTGCGATCCCTGCCAGGCTTGCTGTCCGGCGTGGCGTTCCTGCTGGTGGCGTTTGTGCTGCCGTTGCTGATGGTGGCGGCGAACCGGTCGTCGATCGCGGTTTTCGTCAGCGCGGCGGCGTGGGCGTTGCTGGCAAGCCTGCTCGGCAACCAGGGGCGGGCGGCACTGGCGCGCCTCGGCGGGCTGCTCGCCACGCCGGAGGCGCTGGCGGTGATGCTGTTCGTGGCCTGGAGCCTCGTCTCGATCGCCTGGAGCCCCGATATCGCGGGCTCGCTGTTTGCCGTGGGCGAGGCGCTGCTGCCGGTCGGGGCCTTGCTGGTGCTGCTGGTGACGCTCGCCGATCGCCCGCCGCGCTGGCTGCCAGTCGTCGCCCTTGCCGGCATCGGCCTGACCTTGGTCGGCCTGACATTCGAACTGCGCGATGGGCTGAGGCTGCGCCATATCCTGAGCGACCGCGTGTTCTCCTACTCGCTCAACCGCGCGATGGTGGTGGCGCTGCTGCTGGCGCTGCCGTGCATCGGCCTGCTGCTGCGCTGGAAGCGTCCGCTCGTTGCGCTGGCCGCCTTGCTGGCGCTGGCCGTGGTGACGCTGATCTCGGACAGCGGCTCGAGCGTGCTCGGGCTGATCGCGGCGCTGGCCGCCTATGCGTTCGCACGCCTCGCGCCGCGCCTCGCGGTCGGGTTCGGGCTCGCCTGCGCCCTGTTCGCGCTGTTTGGCGCGCCGCTGATGGGCGATGTCGCCAGCCACCTGATCCCGGAGCGCGCCGTGATGGCGATCGAGGACAGCCATGCCGTGGAGCGCATCGGCATCTGGCAATCGTTTGGCGAGGTGGCGCGCCTGCGGCCGTGGCATGGCGTCGGCTTCGATGCCTCCGCCAAGCTCGCCGATAGCGCCGTGGCGGACGAAATCCCGCCTCAGTACCGGGCCTCGCTGTCCTGGGGCCATCCGCATAACGCCTTCCTGCAAATCTGGGTGGAACTGGGTATTCCAGGCGTGGTGCTCGCGGCGATCTGCCTGTTTTTCCTGTTCCGCGCGCTGGTGCAGCAGCCGGACGAGGAGATTGCCATCCGGCTCGCGGCGATCGCGGCCGTGCTCGCCATCGCCATCGAAAGCCATGGCGCGTGGCAGGGCTGGTGGTTCGCCGGTATCGGCGCGCAGATTTTTCTGTTCGTCTGCTTTTCCCGGCGCGAGGCAACGGCTCCGCCCTGAGCCAGCGGCAAAACCACGTCTTGCGTTTTCGGGCGCCCGGCGGCGAGTATGGGCTTTCCGCATTTGCCAGCCCAAACCCATTCAATCGAACCCATTCTGCCAAACCAGACCTCCCGAGGAACCGCTGCCATGCCTGTTGCCGGCCAGATTCCCGTTTTCGACGGCCATAACGACCTGCTGCTGCGCCTGTCGCGACGCAGCATAAACGAGGCGACGGCGGGCTTCCTGGGTGGCGACGGGCGTGGCCATCTCGATTTGCCGCGCATGCGCCAGGGCGGCTTCTGCGGCGGCTTCTTCGCGATCTTCGTGCCGGATATCCGCAAGGCCGATGCCGATGCGCTGTTCACGCGCGACACCTACGAGGTGCCGCTGCCGCCGGGCGTGCCGCTCGACATGGCGCAGGCGGCGACGATCGCCATGGCGGCGCGGCTGTTCGATATCGAGCGCGAGAGCGCCGGCGCCTTCCGGATCTGCCGCACGGCGGCGGACCTGCGCGGCGCGGTCGCCGCGGATGCCATCGCCGCCGTGCTGCATATCGAAGGGGCCGAGGCGATCGATGCCGATTTCGCCATGCTGGAGGTGATGTATCAAGCGGGCCTGCGCTCGCTCGGCCCGGTGTGGAGCCGGCCGAACCTGTTCGGCCATGGCGTGCCGTTCCGGTTTCCGAGCATGCCCGATATCGGCGATGGATTGACCGAACACGGCGTGCGGCTGGTGCGCGAGTGCAACCGGCGCAAGATCATGCTGGATGTGTCGCATCTCAACGAGAAGGGGTTCTGGGATGTGGCGCGGCTGTCCGATGCGCCGCTGGTGGCAACCCATTCCAATGCGCATGCGATCTGCCCGCATTCGCGCAACCTGACCGACAAGCAACTCGCCGCCATCAGGGAGCGCGACGGCATGGTCGGCGTGAACTACGCCGTCAGTTTCATCCGGCCGGACGGGCGGCGCGACACCGCGACGCCGCTCGACATGCTGATCGACCACATCATCTATCTGATCGAGCATCTCGGCGAGGGCAGGGTCGGGCTCGGCTCGGATTTCGACGGCGCCACGGTGCCGGCCGAAATCGGCACGGCGGCCGGATTGCAGAACCTGGTCGCGGCGATGCGCCTTCGCGGCTTCGACGAGCCGCTGCTGCGCAAGGTGTGCTGCGATAACTGGCTCGACGCGCTGGAGCGGAGCTGGGCGTGAAACGGCGTTGTGATTGTGGCTGGGTGCCGGGTCAAGCCCGGCACAAGACGATGGTGGCCCTCGACGGGCACTTTGTCCCGGCCTTGAGCCGGGACCCATGCCGGGCCAAGTTCAAGCCCCGAACGACAGCACCGGCCGTTGCGGGCCGGTGCGTGCAATTTTCGTAAAGGGAAAAAGGCTCAGCCGCGGCTGTGCATGCGCATGCGCGAGCCGATGCGGTCCATCTCGGCCTGTTCGCGCGCGGCGATCTCGGCGCGCTCGCTGGCCTTTTCGCGATCCTCGAGGATCTCGACCTTCTTCAGGTCCTCGAACGCGTCCTGCAATTCCGCCTTGGCGTCCTCGAGCTTTTCCTTGAGGTCGTTGGCGGAGGCGACGAGCTTGTCGTGCCGGCTGCGGGTCGCCTTGGCGTAGGTCGGATAAGCGTAATGCGCCGGGTCGGAAATGCCGGCCTTGCGCTCTTCGCTTTGAATCTCCCGCTCCAACTCGGCCGACATGCGCTCGAGGTCAGCGATCATCGTTTCGATCTGCATGACCTGCCGGCGCTTTTCGTCAACCTGGAAGCGTTTGAGGCGGATAAGGGTTTCACGCGATTTCATCGCTTTATACAACTCCTGGCGAAGCCGGACACATGGCTGTCGAAGGCGCTTCAGACGTTCTGCCCGCCACCAACGATTTCCGCGAGACGGTGATAACTTTCGGCCATGGAGGTTGACTCTTCCTTACCTTGACCGAGAAAACTTTCAATTGCCGGGTTTTTCTCGATCGCTTCGTCCACTTCGGCGCTGGCGCCCTTGCGATAGGCGCCGAGCCGGATCAGTTCCTCCATGTCGGTGAAGGTGGCGACGAGCTGGCGCGCCTTGAGCACCGTCGGCCAATAGGCCGGGTCGCAGGCGCGCGGCATGGTGCGCGACACCGATTTCAGGATGTTGATCGCCGGATAGCGGCCGCGCTCGGCAATGGCGCGCTCCATGACGATATGGCCGTCGAGAATGCCGCGCACCGCATCGGCGACCGGCTCGTTATGGTCGTCGCCATCGACGAGCACGGTGAACAGGCCGGTGATCGAGCCCTGGCCCTCACCGGGGCCGGCGCGCTCGAGCAGGCGCGGCAGTTCCGAGAATACCGTCGGGGTATAGCCTTTCGAGGTCGGCGGTTCGCCGATGGAGAGGCCGATATCGCGCTGCGCCATGGCGAAACGGGTGACGCTGTCCATCATGCACAGCACGTCGGCGCCGTTGTCGCGGAAATATTCGGCGATGGCGAGGGTGAGATAGGCCGCCTGCTTGCGCATCAGCGCCGGCTCGTCGGAGGTCGCGACCACGACGACGGAGCGCGCCAGCCCCTCGGGGCCGAGATCGTCCTGCAGGAATTCCTGCACCTCGCGGCCGCGCTCGCCGACCAGGCCGATGACGTTGACATCGCTCTTGGCATTGCGCGCCAGCATCGAGAGCAGCACCGACTTGCCGACGCCGGAGCCGGCGAAAATGCCCATGCGCTGGCCGCGGCAGCAGGTCAAGAACGTATCGAGGGCGCGCACGCCGAGATCGAGCGGCTCGCCGACGCGGGCGCGGCGATGTGCCGGTGGCGGATCGGCCCGGAACGCATATTGCACCGGGCCCTGGTCGAGCGGGCCGCCGCCGTCGATCGGCTCGCCGAACGCATTCACGACGCGGCCGAGCCAGCGGTGATCGGGGTGCACGCCGGCGCGCGCCGCGCCGACGATCGCCCGGCAGCCGCGCCGGATGCCCTCGAGCGTGCCGAAGGGCATGGCGAGCGCCGCTTCGCCCTCGAAACCGACCACTTCCGCCGCGACGTGCCGGCCCGGCGCCACCTCGATGGCGAGCCGGCCGCCGATGGTCATGGCCGAGAGCGGCCCGGCGACCTCGATCAGCAGGCCGCGCACGCCGGCGACGCGCCCGTAAATCTCGGACGGACTGATTCCCGCCAGCGCGGCCTCGATGCTGCGCGCGATTCGGGTCGCGGCCGGCGGCTTTTGTGAGTTCGCGTCAACCATTCGTTTACCGGTGTGATTAACACTCGTCTTGGTGCGGGAGAAGCCCAGAGCCGGGCGGCTGCCACACGTTTACTGCAAACCTTGATTCGGACGAGTCATTTAACGACGATTCCTCAACTTGAACATGAGCTATTAGGTGCTTCGAAAACGTACTCAACTCAAGCGTTTATCGCGATTTGCGAAAGTTTTTGCTCCACGCACTTGCGCGGAAGAATCAGCATTTGTTAACGATTGCTCATTAAGGTTGCGAGTCGGTAAACCGAGGATCTCCGGCGCAGGGCTTTTTCAGCCTTACGAGCCGGTCTTTCAGGGCGAGGGTGGGATCTGATATGCGCGTGCTCCTAATCGAAGACGACAGCGCGACCGCTCAAAGCATCGAGCTGATGCTGAAGTCCGAGAATTTCAACATCTATACCACCGACCTCGGTGAGGAAGGTGTCGATCTCGGCAAGCTGTACGATTACGACATCATTCTTCTCGACCTGAACCTGCCGGACATGTCGGGTTACGAGGTGCTGCGCTCCCTGCGCGTCGCCAAGGTCAAGACGCCGATCCTGATCCTGTCCGGGCTTGCCGGCATCGAGGACAAGGTCAAGGGGCTCGGCTTCGGCGCCGACGACTATCTCACCAAACCGTTCCACAAGGACGAGCTGGTCGCCCGCATCCACGCCATCGTGCGCCGCTCCAAGGGCCATGCCCAGTCGGTGATCACCACCGGCGACCTGCTGGTCAATCTCGACCAGAAGACGGTCGAGGTCGACGGCGCCCGCGTGCACCTGACCGGCAAGGAATACCAGATGCTCGAACTGCTCTCGCTCCGGCGGGGCACGACGCTGACCAAGGAGATGTTCCTCAACCATCTCTATGGCGGCATGGACGAGCCGGAACTGAAGATCATCGACGTGTTCATCTGCAAGCTGC
>CALKHP010000045.1 GCA_937988775.1 uncultured Alphaproteobacteria bacterium | reverse complement strand
TGCGGTGATCGGTGACGCGGCCTTGCGGGAAATTATAGGTGCGGATGCGCTCCGAACGGTCGCCGGAGCCGACCTGCGAGCGCCGATCGGCGGCGCGGTCGGCATCCTTGCGCCGACGCTCCTCGTCATAGAGCCTGGCGCGCAGCATCGCCATCGCCTTGGCGCGGTTCTTGTGCTGCGAGCGCTCCTCCTGCACGGCCACCACGATGCCGGACGGAAGATGCGTGATGCGGATCGCCGATTCGGTCTTGTTGACATGCTGGCCGCCGGCGCCCTGCGAGCGCATCGTGTCGATCTTCAGGTCGGCCTCGTTGATGGCGATATCGACCTCCTGCGCTTCGGGCAGCACGGCGACGGTGGCGGCCGAGGTGTGGATGCGGCCCGACGCCTCGGTCTCGGGCACGCGCTGCACGCGATGCACGCCGGATTCGAATTTCAGGCGGGCAAACACCCCCTTGCCCCTGATCTCGGCGACGATTTCCTTGTAGCCGCCCATCGTGCCCTCGCTGAGCGACAGCACTTCGACCTTCCAGCCCTTGAGGTCGGCATAGCGGCTATACATCCGGAACAAGGCGCCGGCGAACAGCGCCGCCTCGTCGCCGCCGGTGCCGGCGCGCACCTCGAGGATAGCGCCATGCTCGTCGGCCACATCGCGCGGCAGCAGCGCCAGCCGGATGGCGTGGGCGAGCGTGTCGCAGCGTTCGGCGACGGCGTCGCGTTCCTCTTCGGCCAGCGCCCGCATCTCGGCATCGGTCGCGTCATCGCCGAGCAGCGCATCGAGATCGGCAAGCTCACGCTCCGCCGCGCGGTAAGCCGCGATCGCCGCGACCACGGGGTCGAGTTCGGCGAGTTCGCGCGACAGCGCCACGAAGGTCTCGCCATCGACGTTGCTCGCCAGCCGCGCGGCGATCTCCTCATGGCGCCGGCCGATGGCGGCCAGCTTTTCGATGGGCAAGCTGTGCATCTGCATGGCTTAAAGCGGGATCCCGGCCTTCTCGGCATAGGTCTGCAACGCGACGCGCAGGCTTGCCTTGCCCGAAGCCTCCGCCAGGCGGCCCTTGAGGAAGGCCGCCGCATCGGCCGCATCGAGCGCCAGCAGCATCGCCTTGACCGGGCCGATACTCGCCGGCGACATCGACAGCGAGCGGAAGCCGAGCGCCAGCAGGGCGAGCGCCTCGAGCGGCCGGCCGGCCATCTCGCCGCATACCGTCGCCGGCACGCCGGCCGCGTTGGCGGCGTCCGCGATGCGCTGCATCGCCTTCAGCATCGCCGGCGCCAGCGGGTCGAAGCGCCGCGCCACCCGCGTATTGTCACGGTCGACGGCGAACAGATACTGCATCAGGTCGTTGGTGCCGACCGAGATGAACGCCGCGCGGGCGAGGATCGCCTCGAGGTCGAACAGGAGCGAGGGCACTTCCAGCATCACGCCGAGCCGGAAGCTCTGCGGCGCGAGCTTGTCATTATCGGCGAGCAGCTTGCGCTCGCGCTCGATCAGCGCCTTGGCGGCATCGAATTCCGAGGCGCTGGCGACCAGCGGCAGCATGACCTTGAGGTCGCGCCCGGCCGCCGCCTTGAACAGCGCCCGGATCTGGGTGCGCAGCAGCGCCGGCCGGTCGAGCCCGATGCGGATCGCGCGCCAGCCGAGCGCCGGGTTCTCCTCCTTGGCCATGCGCAGATAGGGCAGCACCTTGTCGCCGCCGATATCGAGCGTGCGGAAGGTGACGGGCCGGCCGTTGGCAATGTCGAGCACCGTGCCGTAGAGTTCGGCCTGGGCGGTGGCGCGCGGCAGGCTCGGCGCCACCATGAACAGGATTTCGGTGCGGAACAGGCCGATGCCGGTGGCGCCCGTCTCGGCCAGATTGGGCATGTCGACGAGCAGGCCGGCATTCATCTGCAACTCGATCGCCACGCCGTCTTTCGTCACCGGCGCCTGGTCGCGCAACGCCCGGTACTGCTCCTGGCGCCTGGCGCGCAGCCTGGCGCGCTCGCCGAAGGATGCCTCGATATCGGGCTGCGGGCGCACCTGCACCTCGCCGGTATTGCCGTCGAGAATGATCGCGTCGCCCGGCTCGACCAGCCCGGTAATGCCCTCGACATCGCCGACGCACGGGATGCCGAGCGCCTTGGCCACCACCGCGACATGGCTCGAGGCGCCGCCTTCCTCGAGCACGAGGCCGCGCAGGCGCTGGCGCTCGTAATCGAGCAGCGCCGCCGGCCCCATGGTGCGCGCCACCAGGATGGCGTTCTCCGGCAACTGCCCGTCGGCGAGCGTGAAGGCTTCCCCAGTCAACTGATGCAGCAGGCGGTTGGCGAGATCGTCGAGATCATGCAGCCGGTCGCGCAGATAGGGGTCGTTCTGGCGCTGCAACCGGGCGCGCGCATCCGACTGCACGTGCTCGACCGCCGCCTCGGCCGTCAGTCCGCCCGCCACCGCCTCGCGCAGGCGCCGCAGCCAGCCGCGATCATAGGCGAACATGCGGAAGGTCTCGAGCACATCGCGATGCTCGCCGGCATGGGCGACCTCGCCCTGGTTGACGAGGCTGTCGACGCGCGTGCGCATATGGTCGATCGCCTGCTCGAGCCGGGCAATCTCCTTGTCGGAATCGTCGGCGACCAGGTTCTTCACCACCACGCGCGGCGCATGCAGCACCACATAGCCGAGCCCGACGCCATCCGAGACCGCGCTGCCGCGCAGCGCCAGCGGCCGCCTGACCGCCATGCCGGTCGATCCCGGGCTCGCCAGCGTCTCCAATTCGCCATTCGCCAGCATCTCGGCGATCACCATGGCGGTGGTCTGCAGCGCCTCGACCTCTTCGTCGGAATAGGTGCGGTGCGCAGAGTTCTGCACCACGAGCACGCCGAGCGTATTGCCGGCGCGCAGGATCGGCACGCCGAGGAAGGCGTGGAACAGTTCCTCGCCCGTCTCCGGCTTGTAGGAGAAGGACGGGTGGGCCTGCGCGTCCGACAGGGCAAGCGCTTCGGCGGTGGTGGCGATCAGGCCGACAAGGCCCTCGCTCGCCTCCATGATGGTCTTGTGCACCGCCTCGCGTTTCAGGCCCTCGGTGGCGTAGAGTTCGAGCGTCTGGTCGGCACGCAGCACATAGACCGAGCACACCTCCGCCACCATGTTGGAGGCGATCAGCACGGCGATCTTGTCGAGGCGCTCCTGCGCGCTGATCTGCTGCGCCATCACCTCGCGCAGCTTGCGCAGCATTAAGCGTGGACCGCCAAGCGCCGCCCGCATGTTCATCAGCCTCGCCTCACCAGACCACCGTCGCCAACCGCCACGGATCGCTTGGCGGCTCGCCGTCCGGTTTCATCCTCCGGTTTACGAAGGCAAAAGCCGTACCGCAAGCTGCACTGCGGCAATTCCGGCCTCAATCGTCCTTGTCCAGCCCGTAAAGCGTGTGCAGCGTGCGCACCGCCAGCTCGGTATAGGCGGAATCGATCAGCACCGAGAATTTGATCTCCGAGGTGGTGATCGCCAGGATGTTGATGCCCTTTTCCGACAGCGCCTTGAAGGCGCGCGCCGCCACGCCGGAATGGGAGCGCATGCCGACGCCGATCGCCGAGATCTTGGCGACGTCGCGCGCGCCCTGCAACGCGCGAAAGCCGATCTCGCCGCGTGCCCGTTCGAGCAGCGCCGTGGCGCGTTCGTAATCAGCCGAGGGCACGGTGAAGGTGATGTCGGTGAACGCGCCGTCCTCGGAAATATTCTGGACGATCATGTCGACGTTGATGTTGGCCTCGGCCAGCGGCACGAACACGCTGGCAGCGACCCCGGGCTTGTCGGCGACCTGGCGCAGGGTGATCTGCGCGTCGTCGCGCGAAAAGGCGATGCCGGTAATCACCTGGCTTTCCATCGGCTGGTCTCTCACGATCTCATCCTCGTCGCAGATCAATGTCCCGGGTCTCGGGTTGGCCGGATCGTCGAAGGACGACCGGACATAAGTCGGCATGCGGTGCACCATGGCGATCTCGACCGAGCGCACCTGCAACACCTTGGAGCCCAGCGATGCCATTTCAAGCATTTCCTCGAACGACACCCGCTCGAGCCGGCGCGCCTTCGGCACCACGCGCGGATCGGTGGTATAGACGCCGTCGACATCGGTATAGGTATCGCAGCGCTCGGCATCGAGCCCGGCGGCGAGCGCCACCGCCGAAGTATCCGAGCCGCCGCGCCCGAGCGTGGCGATGCGGCCGCTCTCCTTGTGCAGGCCCTGGAAGCCGGTGACGATGGCGATCTCGCGATTGGCGGCGAAGCCGGCCTCGATATTGCGGCCGTCGACATCGAGGATGCGGGCCGCGCCATGGGCGTCGCTGGCATAGATCGGCACCTGCCAGCCCTGCCAGGAGCGCGCGGGCAGGCCCATATCCTGCAACGCCATCGCCATCAGCCCGGCCGTGACCTGTTCGCCCGAAGCAACGACGGCATCGTATTCGCGCGCATCGTAGCGACCGGCAGCTTCCTTGCACCAGGCGATGAGTTCGTTGGTCTTGCCCGACATGGCCGAGACGACCACGGCGCAGTTTTTCCCGGCATCCCACTCGCGCTTGACGTGGCGGGCGGCATTCTTGATGCGCTCGACATTGGCGACGGAGGTGCCGCCGAACTTCAGGACAAGACGGGGCATCGGGGAAGATATCGGGGAAGACATTGGGATCAGTCGGATTTTTCAGACAGGGCCGCGGGAGCCGGTTTCTTCGTCGAGGGGGGCGCTTCTGTCAAGCATGCGACAGCGGCCGAACCATGGCGCGCGCTGGCGCAAGCCCGCCATTGACGGTAAGACAGGCGCCATGATGAGCCCCGCACCGAGCGACACCTCTCCGGCCGCCGCCAGCATCGATCGCGGCGAGGTGAAGAAATTCGCCGATCTCGCCCAGCGCTGGTGGGACCCCGACGGGCCGATGCGCCCGCTGCACCGCATCAACCCGGTCAGGCTCGCCTATCTGCGCGAGCGCATCGACGCGCATTTCGGCACCGATGCCGGGAGCTTTCGCCCGCTCGACGGGCGCACCGTGCTCGATATCGGCTGCGGCGCCGGGCTGATCTGCGAACCGCTGGCAAGACTCGGCGGCACCATCACCGGCATCGATCCGGCCGCGGAGAATATCGCCGTCGCCAAGCTCCACGCCGAACAATCGGGCCTCGCCATCGACTATCGCGCCACCACGGTGGAGGAGGTCGCAAGCGGCGGCGAGCGTTTCGATCTCGTGCTGGCGCTCGAGGTGGTCGAGCATGTCGCCGACGTGCCGGGTTTCGTCGCCTCGGCCGCCGCTTGCCTCAGGCCCGGCGGTCTGACGGTGTTCTCGACCATCAACCGCAGCCTGCGCGCCTTCACGCTCGCCATCGTCGGCGCGGAATACGTGCTGCGCTGGCTGCCGGTCGGCACGCATGACTGGGAGAAATTCGTGCGCCCGGACGAACTCACCCGCGCCATGCGGGCTGCCGGCCTCGCGCAGGATGACCGGCGCGGCCTGGTGTTCAACCCGCTCGCCAACCGCTGGTCGCTGTCCGGCGATACGGCGGTGAATTATTTCCTGAGCGCGACGAAGCCCGGCGCCTAAACATCTGGGTGCCGGGTCAAGCCCGGCACAAGACGGTGGAGGAAGAAGCGCAAACCTTTCAGCCGTCATCGGCGGACTTGATCCGCCGATCCCGCTTCGGAAAACCTCACCGTCACCAGTGTCATTCCCGACGCGCGTCAGCGCGATCGGGAATCCAGGGTCGCGTGCGCTTTTGGCACTGGATTCCCGCCTGCGCGGGAAGGACACTGGTACACGCCTCAGCGCAGCCGCGCGAGCCACACCGTGCGGCCGCCGCAATCGGGGTCCTCGCTGCGCTGCGCCACCACCTCGAAGCCCTGTTCGTCGAGCAGGGCGCGGTATTCCTGGCCCTCAAGGCTGGCATGATAGAGCGGCTCGCCCTCGAGCTGTCCGATCGCTTCGCCCGCAGCCGGGCCACTGGTGAACATCATGCTGGCACCGGGCGCCGCATGCCGGCGAAAGACCGGAAACATCAGGCGCTGGTCGGCCTGTGTCAGGTGGAAGAAACTGTCCCAGGCGATCAGCCCGTCGAACGTCCCGTCCAGCGCCAGCCGCCGCATGTCGGCGAGATGCGCCGCCACGCCGGGCAGGTTGTGCCGAAACAGCGTCAGCATCTCGGGCGCGGCATCGACGCCCGTCACCGCGCAGCCCCGATCCGTGAGATGGCGCGCGATCGGCACGCCTGGCCCGCAGCCGATATCGAGCACCGTGGCGCCCGCCGGCAAAAGCCCCAGAAACCGCTCGAGCCAGGCGCGCTCGACCAGCGCCGTGCCCCGCAGCCCGCTCCAGGCTTGCGCATGCCGGCGATACAGGCCGATGATCGCCTGCGCCGGCGAAACCGCCACTGCCTAGTTCCGCTCGTCCGGCAGGGTCGGGATCGGCATGAACGCGACGCCTTCCTCGTGCAGCGCCTTGGCCTCGTCAGCCGTCGCCCGGCCGCGGATCGAGCGCGCATCGGTTTCGCCGTAATGGATGCGGCGTGCCTCCTCGGGGAAGCGCTCGCCGACATCGTCGCTGTTTGCGATGATCTCGCGGTGCAACTGCCGCATCGTCGCCCTGAGCGCCGCTTCGCGCGCGCCGAGCGCCACCACCGGCGCGCTATCGCCGGCACCTTTGGCTGCCTCGCCCCTGGATGCCTCGCTTGGCGCCGCCTCCCGCCTGGCGGCGACGGCCGGAGCCATGATCTGCTTCTCGACTTTGGCGGAACCGCACACCGGACAGGTGAGCGCGCCGCCAGCGAGCTGCATCTGATAGGCATCGCTATCGCGGAACCAGCTCTCGAATGCATGGCCTTCCGCGCAGCACAAGGCGTAGCGGATCATTCGGCGGCCTGCGCCGCCGCGAGCCGGGCATAGCCGAGCCGGAACTGCCGTGTGTGCTGCAGGCTCGGGATACGCCCGCGCACCGCCGCGACCACGGACGGATCGATCGTCGCCACGATCACGCCCGGCTCCTCGCTGCCCTCCGCCAGCACCCGGCCCCACGGGTCGACGATCATCGAATGGCCGTAGGTGACGCGGCCATCCTCATGCGTGCCGCCCTGCGCCGCCGCGATCATGAAGGCGCCGTTCTCGATGGCGCGCGCCCGAAGCAGGATACTCCAATGCGCCTCGCCGGTTTCCTTGGTGAAACAGGCCGGCGCGCTCAGCACCTCAGCTCCGGCGCTCGCCAGCGCCCGATAGAGATAGGGAAAGCGCACATCGTAGCAGATGCTGAGCCCGAGCAGGCCCCACGGCATCTCGACCAGCACCGCCTCCTGGCCGCCGGCATAGGTGCGCGATTCACGCCAGCTCTGGCCGCTCGGCAGGTCGACATCGAACAGGTGGATCTTGTCGTAGCGCGCCGCGATAGCGCCGTCCGGCCCGATCAGCAGCGCCCGGTTGGCGAGCTTGTCGCCGGTCTTCACCGCTACTGAGCCGACATGCACCGCAACCTGGCGCCGGCGCGCCACATCGCGCAGCGCCGCCACCACGGCATCGTCCTCCTCCGTGCCGATCTGCGCCATCAGGCTCGCCTTGTCGCGCTCGATCAGCGAGGTCATCTCGGGCGTCTGGACATAGCGCGCGCCCTCGGCGATGGCGCGCTCGACCAGCGGCACGACATGATCGACATTGGCTTTCAGGTCGCGGCCGGTGCGCAAGGTCACTGCCGCCGCGATGAAGCTCCGGTCACCGTCCATGGACCTCTCCCCCTGTCAGGCCGCCAGCAGCGCATCGAGGCCGCCTCCGGCATCGAGCGCGTAAAGCTCGTCGCAGCCGCCGACATGGCGGCCGCCGATGAAAATCTGCGGCACGGTGGTGCGCCCGCCGGATTCCTGGATCATCGCGGCGCGCGCCTCCGGATGGCGCTCGATATCGATCTCCTCGAAATCGAGCCCCTTCTTCGCCAGCAACTCCTTGGCGGAGCGGCAATACGGGCACCAGCTCTTGGTGTAGATCCTGACGGGCGGCATGCGCGTGCTTTCCATATTCTCAATGTCGCCCTCAATATGGCGATGCTAGGCATCGGCGGCAACCCGCGCGAAGGTCAGCACATCGACCGCCGCCGCGCCGCCTCTCAGCAGCACGCGCGCGGCCGCATTGCAGGTCGCGCCCGTGGTCAGCACATCGTCGACCAGCAGCACGCGCCGGCCGGTGAGCGCCAGCGCCGCCTCGGTGCTCAGCCTGAAGGCGCCTTGCAGGTTGTCGCGCCGCTGCGCCCGCGTCAGCCCGAC
Source organism: uncultured Alphaproteobacteria bacterium (assembly GCA_937988775.1). Lineage (GTDB taxonomy): Bacteria > Pseudomonadota > Alphaproteobacteria > Rhizobiales > Beijerinckiaceae > CALKHP01. Next base: position 22,172 of record CALKHP010000045.1, on the reverse strand, counting down.
CTGCGTATGCGTGCGGCGCACGCGCCTGAGCAGGCCGGGCGCCAGCGTCACGCCGGTTTGCGCGGCAATGACGCGCGCCAGTTCCGTCGCCTGGTTGCAGCGCCGCGCCCAGGCGCGCGTCCAGTGCAGCGGCACCGGCACGACGAGCGCGCAATCGGCGATCAGGTCGCGGCCGGCGACCGCCATCAGCCGGCCCATGCCCTTGGCGAGTTCGAGCCGGTCGTTGAACTTCAGCCGCTGCACCAGCTCGCGCGCCGGGCCTTCGTAGAGCGCCACGGCGCGGGCGCGCGCGAATACCGGCGGATCGGCGATCGCCGCCGGCGACAGCAGCGCCCCGCCATAATCGACCGGGAACGGCGTGCCGAGCCGGTCGCATAGCGGTTCCGCGATGAAGCGCATCGCGCCCCAGCACGCCGGGCACAGCGTGTCGCTGGAATCGGTCGCCGCCTTGCACGCCATGCATACCGGCGGATAGAGCAGCGTGACGCCGGCCGCGACGAGGCCGGCCGCGAAGCTCCGCCCGCCTCCCAGCCGCCGGCCGGCTTGTTGCAAAATCCGCTGCATCAGCCCCTCCCCCGCGCATCATCCTAACGGATGACCAACTTCGCCGCACGGAGCTTTTGCGTCGCGGGCACGGCTGCGCCATAACGCAAGCCATGATGGAAGGCGTGACCGCCCCGCGGATCTTCGATATGACGCTCGCCGGCGCGCGGCTCGAGCGCGCGATTGCCGCGCGCAAGGCGGATTTTTTGCTCGTCCGCGCGGCAGGCGAACTGACCGAGCGCCTCGCCGCCATCTTGCGCGAGTTCCGGAATATTGCCGACATCGGCACGCCCGATGCCGGTTTCGGCCGCGCCGCGCAGCACGATCGTCCCGACGCGACGCTTGACGCGGTCCCGTTCGCGGCGCTCTCCAGCCCCGGCGGCCTCGCCTTGCCGGCAGCCGGCTTCGATCTGGCGCTGTCCGGGCTGGTGCTGCACCAGGTCAACGACCTGCCCGGCGCGCTCGCGCAAATCCGCCGCCTGCTCAAGCCCGATGGCCTGTTCATGGCCTGCCTGCCGGCCGGGCGCACATTGCAGGAATTGCGCGAATGCCTCGCCGAAGCGGAGATGCAGGTGCTCGGCGGCATCTCGCCGCGCGTCGCGCCCTTCGCCGATATCCGCGATCTCGGCGCGCTGCTGCAACGGGCGGGCTTCGCGCTGCCGGTCACCGACAGCGAATTGCTGACGCTGCGCTACGACAACCTGTTCGCCCTGATGGCCGACCTGCGCGCCATGGGCGCCAGCAACGCCCTGACCGACCGGCTGCGCCGGCCGACGCCGCGCGCCGTGTTCCTGCGCGCCGCCGAACTTTACGCGACACACTTCTCCGACAGCGATGGCCGCATCCGCGCCACGATCGAACTGGTCTGGCTCGCCGGCTGGGCGCCGCATGACAGCCAGCAGAAGCCGCTCAGACCGGGCTCGGCCAAGATGCGCCTCGCCGAAGCGCTCGGCGTGCCGGAACGGCCGCTGCGGGATCGATAATCGCCAAGGTAATCGCCAAGACAATCATAAAAAGGGGAAACCAATCGTGAGCGGCTTCAGCTTCAACACCACGCCCGCGCTCGTCTCCGGCCCGGGCTCGATTGCCCGGCTGGCCGAAATCGCGGGCCACCGGCTCGGCAAGCGCGTGCTGATCGTCACCGATGCCGGCATCCGCAAGGCCGGACTGCTCGCGCGGGCGCAAACCGTGCTGGAGCAGGCCGGCGTCGCGGTCGCGGTGTTCGACGGCGTCGCCGCCGATCCGCCCGAGCAGAATGTCCATGACGGACTGGCAATGGCGAAGCAGCACCGCGCCACCGGCATTCTCGGCCTCGGCGGCGGCTCGCCGATGGATGTCGCCAAGCTCGTCGCGCTGGTGGCGGGCGGCGGCGAGACGCTCGGCGATATTTACGGCGTCGGCCTCGCCAAGGGGCCGCGCCTGCCGCTGGTGCTGGCGCCGACCACCGCCGGCACCGGCTCGGAAGTGACGCCGATCGCCATCATCACCACCGGCGCGGCCGAGAAGAAGGGCGTCGTGTCGCCGGTGCTGCTGCCCGATGTCGCGCTGCTCGATGCCGAGCTGACCTTCGGCCTGCCGCCGGCGGTCACGGCCGCGACCGGCATCGACGCCATGGTGCACGCCATCGAGGCCTTCACCTCGGCGAGCCCGAACCGCAATCCCGTTTCCTGTGCGCTCGCCCGCGCGGCGCTGCGCCTGCTCGGCGCCAATATCCGGCGCGCCGTCGAGCATGGCAGCGATCCGCAAGCGCGCGGCGCCATGCTGCTCGGCTCGCTGCTGGCGGGACAGGCTTTCGCCAACTCGCCGGTCGCAGCCGTGCACGCGCTCGCCTACCCGCTCGGCGGCCATTACCATATCCCGCACGGGCTCTCGAACGCGCTCGTGCTGCCGCATGTGCTGCGCTTCAACCTGATCGCGGCGGAAGCCCGCTATGCCGAACTGGCGATCGACGTGTTCCCGCATCTGGCCGACACACTGCAGGGCGAGCGCGCCAGCGCCTTCATCGAAGCGCTCGCCGCCCTCTCGCGCACTCTGAAAGTGCCGCAGCGCCTGCGCGACATGAAGATCGCCGAGGATGCGCTACCGATGCTGGCCAGCGACGCCATGAAACAGACCCGCCTGCTCGTCAACAATCCGCGCCCGCTGAGCGAGGCCGACGCGCTGGCGATCTACAAGGCGGCGTGGTGATGGCGGCACGTCCCGCGCCGGCCAGCCGGCAGGATTTCCGCCATTTCCGGCCGATCACCACGCGCTGGCTCGACAATGACGTCTACGGCCATGTCAACAATGTGGTGTATTACCTGTGGTTCGACACCGTGGTGAACGGCTTCCTGATCGAGCGCGGCCTGCTCGATCCAGTCGGCGGCGCAGCAATCGGCCTCGTGGCGGAAACCGGCTGCCGTTACCATGCCAGCGTCAGCTTCCCCGATGCGATCGAAGCCGGCCTTGGCCTGACCCGCCTCGGCAGCAGTTCGGTCGAATACCGCATCGGCATTTTCCGGCACGCAGATGCCACCGCCGCCGCCGAGGGGCGCTTCGTGCATGTCTATGTCGATCGGCAGACGCGGCGGCCGGTACCGGTGCCCGAGCCGGTGCGGCAGGCGCTGACGGCCGAGCTTGCGGTCTGAGCCGGCCCGTCGTGCTATGGGAAGCCGGCGACCACCTTTTCGAACACCGCGGTCAAGGCCGGGCCAAACAGGTGCAGCGGCGCGACGATAACCAGGAAGATGAACGCCGCGAGGACACTGTACTCGACCGCCGTGGCGCCCGATTCGTCGGCGACGAAGCGACGGCCGGCGGCAAATCGCGAGAAATCCGTCATCACATCACCGTATCGATCAGGAAGGGGATCAGTGGCGCGTCGGCTGGCGGCATCGGATAATCGCGCAGGCGATTGGGGCGGACCCATTTCAGTGCCTGGCCCTCGCGGGCGGTCGCGATGCCTTGCCAGCGCCGGCAGATATAGAGCGGCATCATCAGATGGAACTCCGCGTAAGGATGGCTGGCGAAGGTGAGCGGCGCGAGACAGTCCTGTTTGACATCGATGCCCAGCTCCTCTTTCAGCTCGCGGATCAGGCAATCCTCAGGCCGTTCGCCGGCCTCGATCTTGCCACCCGGAAATTCCCACAGCCCCGCGAGTTGCTTGCCGGCGGGCCGCTCTGCGATCAGGACGCGGCCATCCGCGTCGATCAGGGCACAGGCGACAACCAGAAGCAGTTTCACGCAAGGATACTCCGGGTAGACCATAACGCCGCACCCCTTAACCGATGGTTCCGGGCGACTGCCGCGGATGACGGCTTCGGTGCAGGGCGCCGTTAACGCTGCTCAGGAACGGTAGTCGCCGTTGATCTCGACATAGGCCTTGGTCAGGTCGCAGGTCCACACCGTGGCCCGGCCGGTGCCGAGGCCGAGATCGACGCCGATCTCGATTTCCGAGCGCTTCATGTAGGCCGTGGTCGCGGCCTCGTCATAGGCCGGATCGCGCTCGCCATCGACGGCGACGCGGATATTCCCGAAGCGGATCGCCAGTCGGTCGCGTTCGGCCGGCTCGCCCGCCTTGCCGACCGCCATCACCACGCGGCCCCAATTGGCGTCCTCGCCGGCGACCGCCGTCTTGACCAGCGGCGAATTGGCGATCGAGAACGCGACGCGGCGCGCCGATGCCGCGCTGACCGCACCGCTGACCGAGACCTGCACCAGCTTGCGCGCGCCCTCGCCGTCGCGCGCCACCTGCTGGGCAAGGTCGAGCAGCAAGCCGTCGAGCGCCTTGCGGAAGCCGGCGAGGCGCCGGTCGCCCGTCTCGGTGATGGCCGGGCAGCCGCGCTTCGCCGCCTCGCCGGTGGCGAACAGCATCAGCGTATCGCTGGTCGAGGTGTCGCCATCGACGGTGATGCAGTTGAAGCTCTTGTCGGCGCCGCGTTTCAACAGGCCTTGCAGCACGGGTGCGGCGATCGGCGCATCGGTGAAGATGAAGCTCAGCATGGTCGCCATGTCGGGCTGGATCATGCCGGCGCCCTTGGCCATGCCGTTGATCGTTACCGGCACGCCGCCGATCGTCGCCGTGGCGGTCGCGACCTTCGGAAACGTATCGGTGGTCATGATGGCGCGGGCCGCCTCATGCCACGGCTCGGGCGCAGCGCGCTTGAGGCAATCCTGCAGCACGCCGTCGAACTTGCTGGCATCGAGCGGCTCGCCGATCACGCCGGTCGAGGCGAGGAACACCTCGTCCGTCTTGCAGCCGGCGGCCCTGGCGGCGATCTCGGCCGTCAGCTTGACCGATGCCCTGCCCTTGAGCCCGGTGAAGGCATTGGCATTGCCGGAATTGACCACCAGCGCGCGCGCCGTGCCGGAGCCGAGATTGTCCCGGCACCAGTCGACAGCAGCCGAGGGGCATTTCGAGCGCGTGAACACGCCGGCAACCGTCGTGCCTTGCGCCAGCGTTACCAGCAGCACATCCGTGCGGCCGGTGTAGCGAATGCCGGCCTCGGCGGTGGCAAGCTTCACGCCGGCAATCGGCGGAAGCTCCGCCAGGCGCTTTGGCGCGAGCGGGGAGACGGGAACCTGCTTGCCGGCCATGATGGCCTCCGAAATGCGGTAGGGATCGAATCAGTTCTTCTTGGGCTCCGCCGGCTTCGGCTCGGCGGGCTTTTCAGCCTCGGCCGGCTTCTCGGCCGGCAGCGGCTTGCCGTCGGGGCCGAAGCGCTCGACCTTGGCGGCGGCACGCAGCGCCGTGACGCGCTCCTGCTGCGCCTTGCGGCCGAGATAGGTCTTCAACTGGTCCTTGACCGTATCGAAGGACGGCACCGGCTTGGTGCGGCGATCCTCGACCTTGATGATGTGATAGCCGAACTGCGTCTTGACGATGCCGGAGATTTCGCCGGGCTTGAGCGCGAAGGCCGCGTCGCCGAACTCCTTCACCATGCGGTCCCTGGTGAAATAGCCGAGATCGCCGCCCTCCTTGCCCGAACCGGGATCCTTCGACAGCTCACCGGCGAGCTTGGCGAAATCCTCGCCCTTCTTGAGCCGCTCGAGCACCTTCTTGGCCTCTTCCTCGGTCGGCACCAGAATATGGCGGGCGTGGATCTCCTCCTCGGGCTTGAGCGTCTTGATGCTGTCTTCGTAGAAGGCCTTCAGCGCGGTTTCGCTGGTCGCCTTGTCGGCGGCCTCGCTCAGCAGGCGATCCATCAGCACCTTGTCGCGCGCCATGGCGAGGCGGCGGGCGAAATCGGGGCCTTCGCCGAGCTTCTCCTTCTCGGCCGCCTGGGCGACGATCTTCAGGTCGACCAGATAATCGATCACCGCCTGGCGCTTGGCCGCCGCGTCGTTGCCCGGAACCTGGGAGCCGATATCCTCCTGCGCCAGCGCCAGATCCTCGTCGGTGATCGTGACGCCGTTGACCGTGGCGACGGGGCCGGCAAGAGCAGAACCGGAAAGAGCGGAACCCACGAGCACGAGGCTCGCGGAAAGGGCGACGGCGACCGGGATGAAACGCATGCGGGCAAGCTCCGAGACAATCTGGCGAACGCGGCCGTGGGCCGCTGAAAACCCCGTGCGCTTCCTTGCAGTTGCGCAGGCGATTGACAAGCCCCGCATTGACAAGGGTTAGGGGTCATTCTTATGTCGGCGCCAGCGCGTTGAAGAACCCATTTCGGGCTTTCCGCGCCGCCCTTTCGTCATAAGAAGGGCCGATACGCGTTTCATGCGCGGTCCGACCGGATCGGCATAGGGGAATTGACCACGGCCGGCACCGCTCAGCGCGGTTTTTTTGCCCGGCCTCAGAAAGGGTCCAGATGTTCGGCACGCTCGCCAAGAAGGTATTCGGCTCCGCCAACGATCGCCGCGTCAAGGGCTATCGCCCGCGCGTGGCCGCGATCAACGCGCTCGAGCCGGAAGTGTCCGCCCTGTCCGACGAGGAACTCGCCGCCCGCACCACCGAATTCAAGCGCCAGGTCGCGGCCGAGGAAGCCACCCTCGACGATCTGCTCGTGCCGGCCTTCGCCACGGTGCGCGAGGCGGCCAGGCGCGTGCTCGGCCAGCGCCATTTCGACGTGCAGCTCATCGGCGGCATGGTTTTGCATGAAGGCGGCATCGCCGAGATGCGCACCGGCGAAGGCAAGACGCTGGTGGCGACGCTCGCCGTCTATCTCAACGCCCTGTCGGCCAAGGGCGTGCATGTCGTCACCGTCAACGATTACCTGGCGAGCCGCGACGCCGAGTGGATGGGCCAGGTCTACCGCTTCCTCGGCCTGAGCGTCGGCGCCATCGTGCATGGTCTCGACGACCAGGAGCGCTTCGACGCCTACCATTGCGACATCACCTACGGCACCAATAACGAATTCGGCTTCGACTACCTGCGCGACAACATGAAGTTCGAGCTGAACCAGATGGTGCAGCGCGGACACAATTTCGCGATCGTCGACGAGGTCGATTCGATCCTGATCGACGAGGCGCGCACGCCGCTGATCATTTCCGGCCCGATCGACGACCGTTCCGACCTCTACAACGCCATCGACAAGGTGATGCCCAACCTCGTCAAGGAGGATTACGAACTCGACGAGAAGCAGCGCCAGGTCTCGTTCTCGGAAGCCGGCAACGAGCATATCGAGCAGTTGCTGCGCGACGCCGGCCTGCTCAAGGAAGGCTCGCTCTACGAGGCCGCCAACGCCACGCTGGTGCATCACGTCAACCAGGCGCTGCGCGCCCACACGCTGTTCAACCGCGACAAGGAATATATCGTCCGCGACGGCGAAGTGGTGATCATCGACGAGTTCACCGGCCGCATGATGCAGGGCCGGCGCTATTCGGAAGGCCTGCACCAGGCGCTCGAGGCCAAGGAGCACGTCCAGGTCCAGCCCGAGAACCAGACGCTCGCCTCGATCACCTTCCAGAACTATTTCCGCCTCTACAAGAAGCTCGCCGGCATGACCGGCACCGCCGGCACCGAGGCCGAGGAATTCCAGCAGATCTACAATCTCGAAGTGGTCGACATCCCGACCAACGTGCCGGTTGCCCGCCGCGACGACGATGACGAGGTCTACCGCACCGAGCAGGACAAGCTGCAGGCCATCGTGCTGCTCATCGCCGAATGCCAGGCGCGCGGCCAGCCGGTGCTGGTCGGCACGACCTCGATCGAGAAATCCGAGGTCATCGCCGAGCATCTGCGCAAGCACGGCCTGAAGCAGATCGACGTCGGCGACCCCAACGCCTTCAAGCCGCTCTACGAGGGCTTCGCCAAGAGCGGCAAGGCGGCCAAGCAGTTCGCCGTGCTGAACGCGCGCTACCACGAGCAGGAAGCGCTCGTCATCGCCCAGGCCGGCGTGCCCGGCGCCGTCACCATCGCCACCAACATGGCCGGGCGCGGCACCGATATCCAGCTCGGCGGCAATATCGACATGCGCATCAAGCAGGAGCTTGGCGAGCTCGAGGACGGCCCCGAAAAGGAGGCCCGCCTCGCCGAGATGCGCGCCGAGGTCGCGCGCCTCAAGGAGATCGGGCTCAAGGCCGGCGGCCTCTACGTCATCGGCACCGAGCGCCACGAGAGCCGGCGCATCGACAACCAGTTGCGTGGCCGTTCCGGCCGCCAGGGCGATCCCGGCCACAGCCGCTTCTTCCTGTCGCTGCAGGATGACCTGATGCGCATCTTCGGCTCCGACCGCATGGACGGCATGCTGCAGAAGCTCGGCCTCAAGGAAGGCGAGGCCATCGCCCACCCCTGGGTCAACAAGGCGCTCGAGACCGCCCAGAAGAAGGTCGAGGCGCGCAACTTCGATATCCGCAAGAACATCCTGAAATACGACGACGTCATGAATGACCAGCGCAAGGTCGTGTTCGTGCAGCGCCGCCACATGATGGAACAGGAATCGATGGAGGACACCGTCCTCGAGATGCGCCAGGGCGTGATCGACGATATCGTCGCCAACCACATTCCCGAAGGCGTCTATCCCGAGCAATGGGATATCGACGCGCTCGACGAGGACGTGCGCAACTACCTCAACCTCGACGTGCCGGTCCGCGACTGGGCGCATGAGGAAGGCATTGCCGACGAGGAGATCCGCGAGCGGCTGCTCAACGCCGCGAGCGACGCCTATGCCGCGCGCATCGCCCAGAACACGCCGGAGGTGATGCGCTATGTCGAGAAGCAGGTCATCCTGCAATCGCTCGACGCGCTCTGGCGCGAGCATCTCGTCACGCTCGACCACCTGCGCCAGGTCGTCGGCTGGCGCGGCCTCGCCCAGCGCGATCCGCTCAACGAATACAAGTCGGAAGCCTTCGACCTGTTCGACGCCCTGATCACCAAGCTGCGCGAGAACGTCACGGCGCAGTTGATGCGCGTCGAGGTCATGTTCGACCAGCCCGAGGAGCCGGCGCTGCCGCCGATGGAGGCCTCGCATCCCGACCCCTTTACCGGCGACAACGAATTCGTCGCCTCGGCCTCGAATGTCGCGGAACTCACCCTGCCGCGCGTCGCGCCCGAGAGCCGCGATCCCGACCGGCCCGAAACCTGGGGCAAGGTCGGGCGCAACGAGCCGTGCCCGTGCGGCAGCGGCAAGAAGTTCAAACACTGCCACGGCCAGTTCGCCTGAGCCTCGCCGAAAGAAGCCAGCGTGAAAGACGCCGACAGCAGCGCGAAGATCGACCAGATCGCCTCCTGGCTGGTCGAGCAGGCTTTCGGCGATCCGAACATGAAGCTGCTGCTCAAGGAGATGTGCGAGCGCATCGTCGCGGCCGGCATCCCGATCGCGCGCGCCATGGTCAACTGGACCACGCTGCACCCGCTCTACCATGTCGAGATGCTGATCTGGCGCAACGGCTCCGGCATGACCTTCGACCGCATCCCGTTCTCGCCCGACAACCAGCCGACCGCCGAATGGCTGCGCAGCCCGCTGCGCGCGCTGGTCGAGGGGCCGGTGCCCTTCATCCGCCACCGGCTCGTCGGCCCTGAGCGCCAGCACGACTTCCCCGTGCTGGATGAATTCGCCGCCGCCGGCATGACCGATTACATCGCCTTCGCCACGGCGCTCAACACGCCGGGCGCGCGCGTGCGCGATTATCCCGCCGGCGTGGTGTCCTCCTTCACCACCGCCGCCCCCGACGGTTTCGACGCCAACCAGATCGAGCAGCTGCGCCGCCTGCACAAGCGCTTCGCGCTCGTCTCCAAGACCATCATCCTGACCGGCATCATGCGCACGCTGACGCGCACCTATCTCGGCAGCCATGCCGGCGAGCGCGTGCTGTCGGGCCAGATCCGCCACGGCGACGGCGACGCCCTGCCGGCGGTGATCTGGTTCAGCGACCTCAGGCGTTCGACCGAATACATCTCGCGCATGCCGCAGGACGAGTTCATCCGGCTGCTCAACGAATATTTCGACTGCACCGCCGGCGCCGTCATGCTGCATGGCGGCGACGTGCTCGATTTCATCGGCGACGGCGTCATCGCCATCTTCCCGATCGTCGCCGGCGATCATGACAAGGCGGCCCGGCACGCGCTCGCCGCGGTCGATGAAAGCCACCGCCGGCTCGCCGAACTCAACGCGCGCCGCGAGGCCTCGGGCCGCGAGCCAATCGCCTTCGGCATCGGCCTCAACGAGGGCGAGGTGCTGTTCGGCAATATCGGCATCGCCGAGCGCATGGTGTTCTCGATCATCGGCCCGACCGTCAACGCGCTCGCCCGCATCGAGGCGATGACCAAGGAACTCGACGTCACCACGCTCGCCACCAAGGCGATCGCGCGCCAGGCGCCCGGGCGCTGGGAGCCGGCCGGCGAGCACCTGCTGCGCGGCTTCGACGCGCCGGTCGCGCTCTATGCGCTGCGCCAGGCGGAACTGCCGCAAGCGCTGCAGGCGCTCACTGCGCCGGCGTGAGGCGGGCGGCAGAAAATACCCCCCGGGAAATACCCCCGGAAATACCCGAAAGTCGCCTTCTCGCCCGCCGCCGAACCTGCTCTGAATGGCCTCCTTGCGATTCTGGGAGACCTTCATGGGGTTGTGGCAATTCCTCGGGCTGGCGATCTTCGCCGTCGTCGCCGGCGCATCGATCGTGTTCCAGGCGGCGATCAACGCCGACCTGCGGCTCGCGCTCAACTCCGCCTCATGGGCGGCCTTCATCAGCTATGTCGGCGGCGCGCTCGCCATGGCCGTGTTCGTGGCGCTCAGCGGCGCACCGTGGCTGAGCGCCCCGGCCATCGCCAGGACATCGTGGTTGTCCTGGACCGGCGGGCTGTTCGGCGCGGTCTATGTCGTGGCGGCGATCTTGCTGCTGCCGCGCCTTGGCGCCGCGACTTCGCTGGCGCTGTTCGTCACCGGACAGATGGTGATGTCGGTCGCCATCGACCATTACGGCATTCTCGGCGTGCCGCAGCACGCCATCGACCTGCCGCGCCTTGCCGGCTGCGCGCTGCTGGTGGTCGGCGTCGTCCTGATCCGAAGCTGATTGGCAGGCGGGGCCGCGCGCTATAACCCCAGCCCGATGCGGCCTTGCGCCGTGAGCTTCTTCATGCGCGCGTCATAGGCGCCCCATTTGGCGCGGCTTTTCAGCTTGCGGCCGGAATGCAGCCGCCGCGCCGCGCCGACCGAGCCGAGGCCAAAACCCCAGCGCGGCCCGCGATCGTTGAAGCCGAAGGTCGCGACCGGCAAGTCGCCGGTGACCGGATAGCCGATCGCAGCGAGATGGATGCGGATGCGCCGGCAATAATCGACCGACTTGACCGAAAACCGCGTCTCGCCATGGCCGGCGCGGTATTTCATCGCCGCGGTGCACACGTCGCCGCCGGCAAGTTGCCAGGCGCGCGCCAGGTAACGCACGCCGAGCCGGATATTGGTCTCGGGATCGGCCAGTTGCGCGATCGTGCCGGCAAACCCGAGCAGGCGCGCCGTCGGCGGCATCACCTGCATCAGGCCGACTTCGCCGGCGCCGCCGCGCGCCGCCGGGTTATAGTCGCTCTCGACATGCATCACCGCATCGGCGATTTCCGGCGGCAGGCCGCGCGCCTGAGCCTCGCGCCGCGCGATCGCTCGAAAGCGCTGGCGCGGCGTGTCCTTCCCGATGGCGTCCGGTTGCGAACCTTGCTGCTCGGGCGCGTCCGGCGGCACGGCGGCCACCGTTTCGGGCGCGGATGAACCCGGTGTGGATGACGGCGGCGTCTTCGGAGCCGGCTCGCCCGCCGAGGCCGGTTGACCACCGGCAAGCGCCCCGATCAGCAAGAATGCCAGAAAAGCCAGACGGACCATGCGCGACTCAAGCCTGCCGATGCGGCGATTTTACGCCGGCGGCGCGATCGTCACGCCGAAACCCATGCCCGGCCGGCGCAACCGCTCAGTTCTGGCCTTGCGCCAGGCCGACGAACTGGCCGGGAATGCTGGCCGCCGCCTGCTTGCCGCTCACCGCGCCCTGACGCTTCGGCGGCAGCGGCACATTGACCTCGCCCATTGTGGCCGGCACCGCCTCCGGCGTGCTCGCGCTGTCGCTGGAACTGCCGAGGAAACCGGTAAAGCGGCTGAAGAAGCCGGCCGATTTGGCCTCCTTACGCACCGAAGCCGTCTCGAGCGGGGCAAAACCCTGCGCCGTGGTTGGCACCGGAGCGGCGGTTCCCGCGGGAGAAGCCGGCGCCAGGTTCGCCGCGACGCTGGCAGCCGCGGTGCTGGCAAGCCTGGTCGCGGGTTTGGCGGGCGCTTCCGCCTTGGCGGGCTTGGCGTCCTCGATCGGAATATCGACGCCGCCTTCGGCGAGCGCATCGATCCGGCTCACCGGCACGCCGCCGGAATAGGCCATCTGCTTGGCCTTGAAGCTCGGGTTCTGGTCGCCATCCTGATAGATGCGCCGGATCGCCTTCTCGCCGCCCTTGACGAGTTCGGCGACCTGGACCTCGTCCTGATGCTGCTTCTGGGCGACCGCCTGCTTCAACGAAGCGTCCATCTCCATCGGCGGGCAGGCGGCGGTGGCATCGAAGCTGCCGCTCTTGGCCGTCTCGTTGAAGACGTATTTCCGGCCACAGACCGCGACGCGCGGCTCAACCTTGGTAACGTCGAAATGGTCGGAACCCTGCTTGAGGTTCTTCCAGAACGGCATGTTGGCGTCGAGCCGGAACTTGGCGAGGTTCTTCGCCGTCATGCGGAACGGGAAGGATTGCAGCTGCACTTCCTTCTGGCCGCCGGCAAAGGCTTCCCGCAGCAGTGCGTAAAGGTCGGCGATCTGCTCGTCGGTCATCGACAGGCAGCCGGCCGAGGTACAGGCGCCGTGCACCATGATGTTGCCGCCGGTGCGGCCATAGGCGCGGTCGTATTTGTTCGGATAACCGACGTTGAACGACAGGTAGTAGCTCGAATTCGGGTTCATCGCCGCCGGCGTGATGCTGTAGAAGCCCTCCGGCACCTGCCGGTCGCCTTCGCGCACCTTGGGGCCGAGCTGGCCCGACCAGCGGCACATCGGATAGGTTTTCAGCAGCTTGTAGGTGCCGGAGGTGTCCTTCTTCCAGACCTCGAGCTCGCTTTCCTTCTTGTAGGCGCGCAGCAGCACCGGGTCGCGGCGCGTCATGTTCTTCGCCGCCATCAGCCCTTGCGTCTCGGTCGAGATCGCCACCCAGCCGCGGCCGGTGCTCGGCAGACCACCATTCTCGACGCAACCGGCCACCAGCAAGCCAAGGCCGGCAACAAAAGCGAAGCGTAACAGAGCGATGCTGTTCATAGGGTGACCTGAATTCCGGAAATAAGACTCGTCCTCACCTATGGAATCTACCGGTATCGTTACCGCTTCGCTAGCACAAGCCCCCGCGATCGCCGGACACACTCAATAAATCTTTAATGACGCGTTCAGGCAACGCTCAGAGCTTGCGGCCGATGGCGAGGAATTTCTCGGCCCGCGCCTGACGCAATGCTTCCGGCGACAACCCGTCGAGGCGGCCGAACGCCTTCTCGATGGCATTGCCGGTCTCCTGGATGGCGGCCTGCGGATCGCGATGCGCGCCGCCGGCCGGCTCCGCGATGATGCCGTCGATGACGCCGAAGCGCAAAAGGTCCTGCGCCGTGATCTTCATGTTGGTCGCCGCGTCGCTCGCCTTGGTCGAATCGCGCCAGATGATCGAGGCGGCGCCTTCCGGCGAGATCACGCTGTAGATGGCATGCTCGAGCATCAGCACGGTGTTGGCGGTGGCGATCGCCACCGCGCCGCCCGAGCCACCCTCGCCGATGATGACGGAAATGCTCGGCACACCGAGCGACAATTGCCGGTCGGTCGAGCGCGCGATCGCTTCCGCCTGGCCGCGCTCCTCGGCGCCGATGCCGGGATAGGCGCCGGCGGTATCGACCAGCGTCAGCACCGGCAGGCTGAATTTCTCGGCCATGTCCATGATGCGCACCGCCTTGCGATAGCCCTCGGGCCGGGCCATGCCGAAATTATGCTTGATGCGGCTTTCGGTGTCGAAGCCCTTTTCCTGGCCGATCACGCACACGGCGCGGCCGCGAAAGCGCCCGAAACCGGCGGCGATCGCCTCGTCCTCGCCGAAGGCGCGGTCGCCGGCCAGCGGCGTGAAATCCTCGATCAGCCCGGCGACGAGGTCGCGGAAATGCGGCCGCTCGGGATGGCGCGCCACCATGGTCTTCTGCCATGGCGTCAGCGTGGCGTAGAGCGCCTTCAGCGCCTGCTGCGCCTTGGCTTCCAGGCGGCCGACATCGTCCGAGATCGCGGCCGGGTCGGCGCCCTCGGAGAGCGCGTGCAACTCGGCGATCTTGGCTTCAAGTTCGGCGACGGGTTTTTCGAAATCGAGATAGGCGCGCATGAGCTTTCGGGCCGGGGGAGGGAAAATCGGGCCTTCTTGTGTGGATCGAGGGGCCGGCTCGCTCCCCGCCGACGCCGGCGAGTAGTGGCCGCTGGGCTGCTTCAAGTCAAGTCTTGGGGATTCTCGTGGAGCTTCGGGCGGGCTTCCTCAACCATCGTCGCCGAGCGGATGCAGGTCGCGCACCATGGCGCTGGCGCGCTCATCGAGCACATGGGTGTAGATCTGCGTCGTGGCAATGTCGGCATGGCCGAGCAATTGCTGCACCACGCGCAGGTCGGCGCCGTTCTGCAGCAGATGCGAGGCGAAAGCGTGGCGCAGCACATGCGGGCTGACCTTGCCGGCATCGAGCCCGGCCGCGCCGGCCGCGCGCTTGAGGTCGCGGGCAAACACCTGGCGCGGCAGGTAGCCGGTCTCGCTGTCGGCCGGAAACAGCCAGCGCCCGCCGGGGTCGCGCTTCAGCGCGGCGAGCAGCGCGAGATAGCGCGCCACCGCCTTGCGCGCCGTCTCGGATAGCGGCACCAGGCGCTCCTTGTTGCCCTTGCCGGTGATCGCCAGCATCTCGCGTTTGCCGGCGAAAGCGGCGCGCGGCAGCGCCACCAGTTCCGAGACGCGCAGGCCGGTGGCATAGAGCAGTTCGAGCAAGGCCGAGAGCCGCGCGGCCGCAATGCGTTCCGGCCCCGGCCGCGCCGGATCGTCGATGCCCTCCTGCACAAGCGCCAGCAGCCGGTCGACATCGGCGACGCTCATCACCTTCGGCAGCGGCCGGCCGCGCTTCGGCCCTTCGAGCGCGGCGGCCGGATTGTCGGCACGGTCGTTCTCGGCGAACAGGAAGCGATGGAACTGGCGCAGCGCCGACAGGCGGCGCGCCGCCGAACTCGCCTTCAGGCCGCGCGCATGCAGATCGGCGAGATAGGCGCGGATCACGCTTGCATCGCCATCGAGCGCGTTGCGGCCGCTGGCGGCCAGAAAACTCGTATAATCCTCGAGGTCGCGCGCATAGGCGGCAAGCGTGTTGCGCGCAGCACCCCGCTCGGCCGCCAGCATGTCGAGGAAGCGGTCGATCAGCCGTGCATCATGCCCCGCCATCGCCGGGCTATTTCACGAAACGCGCGGCCGGGACCACGACGGTGATCTCGCGCTGCTGCGGCGTGACGAAGGTCGCGAGCGCCCACATCGCGCCGTAGCCGAGGGCGGCGAGCGTGCCAAGCACGAGGATGAAGCGGAACAGCGTCGGCATGATCGGCAGGCTTAGCACGACCGCGCCGGGCGGGCGACAATTCAGACAAGTGTAACGACCGAGATGGCGGAGCCTCAGAAAACCCCGTCGATTCCGATCCGGGGCCGTGCTAACCGGGAACCATGGAAGAGGCGCTCAAAATCACCAGCCAGGAGGCGGCCGCGCGGCTTCGCGGCCTGCTGGGCACGCGCTGCCTGGTGTTCGTCGGCCTGATGGGCGCCGGCAAGACATCGATCGGCCGCAAGCTCGCCCAGAAGCTCGACCTGCCCTTCGCCGATGCCGACACGGCGATCGAGGAAGCCGCCGGCATGACGATCCCGGAAATCTTCGCGCGCGACGGCGAGGCGTATTTCCGCGACGGCGAGCGCCGGGTCATCGGCCGGCTGCTGCGCGAGGGGCCGCAGGTTCTCGCCACCGGCGGCGGCGCCTTCATGAATCCGGAAACGCGCGCCGCCATTCTCGAGGGCCATGTCTCGATCTGGCTCAAGGCGGAACTCGACACGCTGATGAACCGCGTCCGCCGCCGCAGCAACCGCCCGCTGCTCAAGACCGAGAACCCGGAAGCGACCATGCGCCGCCTGATGGACGAGCGCTATCCGGTCTATGCCAAGGCCGACATCACCGTGCTCTCGCGTGAAAGCACCCATGACGAGGTGGCCGAGGCCACCATCGCCGCCACGCTCGCCTATTTCGAGAACGAAGTCCCCCGATGAACCAGCATGCCACCGTCACCGTCGATCTCGCCGGCCGCTCCTATGATATCCGCATCGGCCGTGGCCTGATCGACCAGGCTGGCGCCATGCTGGCGGCGCTGGCGCCGGGCGCGGCCTGTGCCGTCGTCACCGACGCATCCGTCGCCGGGCTGCATCTGGCAAGGCTCGGTGCCAGCCTTGACGGCGCCGGCCTCAGGCATCGCGAGATCGTGCTGCCGGCGGGTGAGGCGACCAAGTCGATGGCGCGCCTCGACGAGGTGTGCGGCGCGGTGCTCGCCGGCCGTTTCGAGCGCAACGACATCGTGCTGGCGCTTGGCGGCGGCGTCATCGGCGACCTCGCCGGCTTTGCCGCCGCGATCGTGCGGCGCGGCATACGCTTCGTGCAGGTGCCGACGACGCTGCTGGCGCAGGTCGACAGTTCCGTCGGCGGCAAGACCGCCATCAACAGCCCGCATGGCAAGAACCTGATCGGCGCCTTCCACCAGCCGGTGCTGGTCATCGCCGATACCGCCCTGCTCGACACCCTGCCCGCACGCGAATTCCGCGCCGGCTATGCCGAAACCGTCAAATACGGCCTGATCGGCGACCGCCCGTTCTTCGACTGGCTCGAGGGCGGCGCCTGGCGGGAGGTGTTTTCCGGCGGCCCCGCCCGCGAGCGCGCCGTCGAGATTTCGTGCCGCGCCAAGGCCGGCATCGTGTCGCGCGACGAAACCGAGCATGGCGAGCGCGCGCTGCTCAATCTCGGCCACACCTTCGGTCATGCGCTCGAAGCCGCCACCGGCTATGACGGGCGCCGGCTCGTGCATGGCGAGGGCGTCGCCATCGGCACGGCGCTCGCCTTCCGCTTCTCGCGCCGCCTCGGCCTGTGCCACGGCCAGGACGTCACCCGCGTCGAACGGCATTTCGCCGCCTGCGGCCTGCCGACCACGCTGGCCGAGGTGCCGGGCGGCACAGGCTCCGCCGAACGGCTGATGGAGGCGATCCACCAGGACAAGAAAGTTTCACGCGGCGCGCTCACCTTCATCCTGACGCGCGGCATTGGCGACGCCTTCATCGCCAAGGATGTCGATGCCGCTTCGGTGCTCGATTTCCTGCGCGAGGAACTGGCCGCGCCCGCCGTGACCTAGCATGGCCGGCGCTCTCATGGCTCGAGCGCCAGGCTGGATCATGTTTCGACAAGCTCAACATGAGGTCGGGTTTTTAGTCCTCCGGTCTCATCCTGAGCTTGTCGAAGGATAGTCCAGAGCCCGCCTTCAAGTCGCCGTGGCCATGAACTGCGCCCGCGCCAGCGCCGCGAACCGGCCGTCCAGCGCCACCAGTTCCTCGAAACTGCCGCTCTCGACCACGCCGCCCTGCTCGAACACCAGGATGCGGGTTGCGTTGCGGATCGTCGCCAGCCGATGCGCGATCACGAACGTGGTGCGGCCCTTCATGACCTCGTTCAGGGCGCGTTGCAGCTTCTGCTCGGTGGCGGCGTCGAGCGCCGAGGTCGCCTCGTCGAAGATCAGGATCGGCGGGTCCTTCAGCAAGGCGCGGGCGATCGACAGGCGCTGGCGCTCGCCGCCCGACAGCGAGCGGCCGCGCTCGCCGATCACGGTATCGAGCCCGTCGGGCTGGCGCTGGAGGAAATCGAGCGCCTGGGCGCGCTCGAGCGCCTCCAGCATCTCGGCATCGGTTGCCTCCGGCCGGCCCACGGCGAGATTTTCACGGATCGAGCGCGCGAACAGCATCGGCTCCTGGAACACCACGGCGATGTTGCGGCGCAGGCTGGTCAGCGTCACGTCGCGGATATCGCGGCCGTCGGCGGTGATGGCGCCCGATTGCGGATCGAAGGCGCGGTAGAGCAGGCCGAGCGTCGTCGATTTGCCCGAGCCGGTCGCACCGACCAGCGCGATCGTCTCGCCCGGCGCGACCGCGAACGACACGCCGGCGATCGCCGCGCGCTTGCCATCATAGGAGAACGACACATCCTGGAAAGCGATCGCGCCCGAGAGCCGCTCGACGGCCACCGCGCCCGGCCGGTCATGCACCGCCGGGAACGTGTCGAGGATCTCGAAGAACTCGGCCAGTTTCGGCGCCTGCATCAGCAGCGAATTGACGAAGCCGACCGCCGCCTCGAGCCGGCCGATCAACTGCGTCGCCAGCCCCATGAAGGCGACGATCTCGCCGATCGTCGCCAGGTCGTGGATATAGAGCCAGGTGCCGAGCAGGAAGATCGCGGTCAGCGTCAGGGTCGCGGATGCCCGCGTCGCCACCGCCGCGATCGCCCACCATGACAGCACCGGAATCTGCGCATCGAGCAGCCGGCCGATGACGTTGCGCAACGCGCTCAACTCGGCATCGATGCGGGTGAAGCTCTGGATCACCGGCACGTTGCCGAGCGCGTCGGAGGCATGTTCGGCGAGGTCGGAATGGTAGCGCTCGACGACGCCCTGCAGCGAATGCGTCTTGCTCAGCACCAGGCTCATCAGCACCGCGAACACGGCGAGCAGCCCGATCAGCAGCAGCCCGAGCCGCCAGTTGAGGAAGACGGTGAACGGCAGCAGGACGACGAGCGCCACCAGCGCCGCGCAATGCTCGCGGAAGAAGCCGAGCCAAAGCCAGCTCATGCCGCTCGAGCCTTCCAGCATCACCTTGAGCACGCGGCCGGAATGGGTCTGGGTATGGAAGGCGATCGGCAGGTTCAGCACATGCTCGAAATAATTCGCCATCACGCCGAGACGGCGGCGATGCGACAGGCGGTCGGCATGCAGCGCCACCAGCACGCCGGCGGCGATGGTGAACAGCCCGAAGCCGAGCCAGAGCGCGATCATCGGCAGCAGTTGCGCGAAGCTCGGCTTCAGCCCGGTGCCCTGCGTCGCGGTGAGGATATCGACGATCCAGCCCCACAGCACCGGCTCGGCGAAACTCGCCACCGCCAGCGCCAGATTGGCCACGACCAGCAGCACGGAAAGCCGCTTCTCCGGCCCGAGTTGCTGCAGAACGCGCCAATAGACCTGGAAGATCGACATCGCCTCGCATCTAGCACGGCCCGCGCCACGGCGAAAAGCCGCCCCTTGCGCAGCCCACAGATTGCGAAGCGGCCCAGCCTTAACGCTTCTTTCAGCGCCGGTTCCTAAGGTCGGATTGCACCGTGAGGTCGGGGACAGAATGTCCCTCGTGCGCGGGGCTCGGAGGGGTTCGATGGATTTCGCGACCGGCGTCGGCATTCTCGGCGCCATCGGTGTCGTCGTGTCACTGATCATGCTCGATGGCGGCAATTTCGGCGCCTATGTCAGCGACCACGCCTTCATCATCGTCTTCGGCGGCGCCACCGCCGCCACCATGATCCGCTTCCCCTTCTCGGTGATCGCGCATGGCCTGCCCATGGGCCTGCGCTTCGCCTTCACCATGCGCGCGCTCGATCCGCGCATCCTGATCGAGGAACTGACCCGCCTCGCCGATATCGTGCGCAAGAACGGCCCGATGGCGCTGGAGAATGTCGAGGTCGAGGACCCGTTCCTGGCCCAGGGCATCCGCTACATCGCCGACGGCTACGACCGCGACTTCATCAAGGATGCGCTCGAGAAGGATCGCGACAGCTTCCTGATGCGGCTCGACGAGGGTTCGAAAGTCTACCGCACCGTCGGCGATTGCGCGCCCGCCATGGGCATGATCGGCACGATCATCGGCATGATCGCCATGTTCGCCCATATGGAAGACCCGTCCAAGCTCGGCCCGGCCATGGCGGTTGCCCTGCTCGCCACGCTCTACGGCGCGGTGCTCGCCAACCTCGTCTGCCTGCCGATCGCCGACAAGCTGCATGTCAAGCTCGAGGAGGAGGAGGTCTCACGCACCATCATCATCGACGGGCTGTTGCAGATCCGCGACGCGAAAAGCCCCAATGTCATCAAGGAAATGCTGATCTCGTACCTGCCCGAGCGCCACCGCGCCGAATTCGCCGAAGCCGCCTGACCACCCGCAAGGACGTATCATCATGGCAAGAAAGAAGGGCGCCGCGGGCGGTCATGGTGCCGGTTGGTTCGTCACCTTCGCCGACCTGATGGCGCTGCTGATGAGCTTCTTCGTCATGCTCGCGGCGATGTCGACGCAGGATCAGAAGAAGCTCCAGGTCGTGGCTGGCTCGATGCGCGATGCATTCGGCGTGCAGGCGACGAGCCGCAATGCCGGCATCATCGAGGTCGACGGGCTGCCGTTCCGCCCGAAGCTGAAGAATGCCGAGCATATCCGGCCGGAGGACGCCTCCGACATCACCGCCCCGACGGAACTCGCCTCCAAGCTCGACGGCATGGAAATCGTCATGAACGACCGCCGCTTCGCGCTCGCGGTGACGACGTTGCGCCAGGCGCTCGGCGAGATGCCCGAGATCGCCGAACTGTCGAAGAACATCGTCATCCAGCAGACGCGCGAGGGCCTGAATCTCGAGATCGTCGACCAGGACGGCCGCGCCATGTTCGCCGAGGGCTCGCGCGAGCCGCTGCCGCGCACCCGCCGCCTGCTCGAGGCGCTCGGCCCGGCGCTGCGCAAGCTGCCGAACCGGCTCAAGATCGCCGGCCACACCGCGACGCTGCGTGGCAAGGCCGGCGCGGACGCGGTCAAGAGCGCCTGGCTGCTCTCGACGGAGCGCGCGCTCACCGTGCGCGACCTGCTCGCCGCCACCGGCATCGGCGACGATCGCTTCCACTCCGTGGTCGGGCGCGCCGATACCGAGCCGCTGTTTCCCGACGATCCGAGCGTCGCCGCCAACCGCCGCATCACCATCGTGCTGATGCGCGAGGAACCACCGCTGCCGCGTGGCGCCAAACCGTAAAGTTCGGTACGACCGCTCTTGTCCCGGCCTTGAGCCGGGACCCAGGGAAACGGGAGACCGGCAGGCAAGTCCAGGCCCCGGATCAAGTCCGGGGCAAAACCGTGGAGGCTACGGCCCGGCCATGATCAGCACCCAGTACACGGCGTATTTCGAGCCGGGCGCATGGCGGGTCGCCAATCCCATGCGGCGCGCCTCGGCGAGCCGCAGCGTCGCGTCGTTCGGCGGCGAGCCGCGCCAGCCCGAAAACGCATCCGACATCGAATAATAGCCGGCCGAGACGTTCTCCCGCGCGCGCGTCGCGCCGATGCCGGCCGCCGCGAGCCGCTTCACCACGTCCTTCTCGCCCGGCAGCGCCAGGCTGGAGGCGCCGGCGACCGCCGCGACGCGGGCTTCCGCCGCGCGCATCAGCGCCGGGTCGAGCCTGACCGGCGCCAGGCCGAGGCCGCGCCGGTAATCGTTGATCAGCGAGGCGGCAAGCTGCGGGTCGAGCCTGGCGCCCGGCTGCGCCAGGCTGGCATAGAGCGGGCTCGTGGTGCGGCCGGCAGGCTGGGTCGCGCCGCAGCCCGCCAGCATGAGCGCCAGGCCGGCGGCGGCCAGAACCGGCGCCGCCGGCGATTTCGAACGGATCATCGGCTGTCTTTCAGGTGCTGGAAGGTGAAGGATCGTCCGCCTTGCCGGGCTTGCCGCCGATCTGCTCGACGAGCCGCTCCATGCCGGCGATCTGGACGGTGCGGTGCGGGAAGGGAATGTCGATGCTCTCGTCCTTCATGCGCTTGAAGATCTCGAACAGCAGGTCGCTCTTCACCGAGCCCATGCCGTCAATATCGGCATAGCAGCACAATTCGAAATCGATGCTGGATTCGCCGAATTTCACGAAGGTGACGCGCGGCTTGGGCTCGGTCAGCACCTCGCGATGGCCGAGCGCCACCTCGAGCAGCACCTTGCGGACATGTTCGGGATCGGCGCCATAGGCGACGCCGAGCGGGATCAGGATGCGGCCGAGCCGGTCGTTATGCATCCAGTTCTTGACGCGGCCCGAGATGAACTCGGCATTGGGCACGATCAGGCTGGCGCGGTCGAAGGTCTCGATCTCGGTGGCGC
>CALKHP010000044.1 GCA_937988775.1 uncultured Alphaproteobacteria bacterium | reverse complement strand
CTTGTGGCGAACGGCGGCGCAAACGCAGTGCCCACTCAGGGACTGAAGTGGCGGAGCGGGAGGGATTCGAACCCTCGATACGGTTGCCCGCATACACGCTTTCCAAGCGTGCGCCTTCAGCCACTCGGCCACCGCTCCGACGCGCACGCTGATACGGTGCACGCGGCGGAAATGCAACGCCTCAGATCGGCTCGGGCCGGACGCCCGGCACAATTCCCGCACGGCCGGGCGGCGGGGCGCCGGCGCTTGGGCCGAAATTGGCCTTGCCGCCTCCGACGGCGAGCGTTAACCATTCCGCCATGTTGAAAGGTCTGATCCGCCTGGCCGGGTTCCTGCTGGTTGCGGCGGGGTTCGTGCAGGTCGTCATCGACGGCACGCGCTCGATCGCGGCCGATGCGGTCGTCTACAGCACGCTGGCGGAAAGCCTGCATGATTATGCGCCGCTGTGGCTGCAGCGTCTGCCGGCGGCGATCGGTCCGCAGGCTTTCGAGCGCATCGCGCTGCCGGCCCTGAGCGCGCCGACGGCGCTGGTGCTGGTCGTGCTCGGCGCCGTGCTGCTGCTCGTCGCCCGGCGCCGGCCTGAGAAGATCGGTCATCCCGCGCGATTGTGAGCGCGCACGCATTGTTTCACCGCAAGCGCAGACAAAAGGGCGGATAAATATCGTCGCAAATTGCCCGCGCCGCGCCTATCTTCATCGGCAAGGCAAGGAGACATCACCATGACATTCCAGACCAAGCGTCTCACCATTCCCAGCGCCGCCGAGGCGCTGCCCGGTCGGCCCGAGCCGATCCCGACGGCCGAGCGTCACTTCATCACCGGCAATCCGCTGAAGGGCCCGTATCCGGCCGGCAGCGAGCGGGCCTTGTTCGGCCTTGGCTGCTTCTGGGGCGCCGAGCGCAAGTTCTGGCAGCTTGGCGAGGGCATCTTCATCACCGCATCGGGCTATGCCGGCGGCGAGACGCCGAACCCGACCTATGAAGAGGTCTGCTCCGGGCATACCGGCCATAACGAAGTGGTGATGGTGGTCTACGACCCGGTCGTGATCTCCTACGAAAAGCTGCTGACGACCTTCTGGGAAAGCCACGACCCGACGCAGGGCATGCGCCAGGGCGGCGACCGCGGCACGCAATACCGCTCCAGCATCTATCCGCTCGACGACAGGCAGCAGCGCGCGGCGGAAGCCTCGCGCGTGGGTTACGCCAAGGCGCTCGCGGCCCAGGGCTACGATGCCATCACCACCGACATCCGCCGCGTGCCGGAGTTCTATTTCGCGGAAGATTACCACCAGCAATATCTCGCCAAGAACCCGGCCGGCTATTGCGGGCTCGGTGGCACCGGCGTTTCGTGCCAGATCGGCACCGGCGTCGCCGCCTGATCTGGAGCAAGTTCGTCGAATCATAGCGAGCCAATTGACTCGCTATGATTCGGTTTCGCTCTACCTGGCCACGGCGACCGCGCGGCACGCATCGGGCAGGTCGGCCATGGTCAGTGGCGGCTTCGGCTTGCCGGGCTTGTGCTTCGGCCCGAAAATCGCGCGGTGCTGCAGGGCGAGCCAGTTGTCGACCTCCTTGCCGCAGCCGTCACCCGGCTTCGGCGGGGTCTGCGGCGTGCAACTCGCATCGCCGGCCGGGCAATGCAGCCGGATGTGGAAATGGTAGTTATGCCCCCACATCGGCCGGACCTTGGACAGCCAGGCGCGATCGCGCCCGGCGCCTTCGCATAGCGCCTTCTTGATGACCGGATTGACGAAGACGCGCTCGACGCGGGCGTCCTTGGCGGCGAGGCGGATCAGCTTGAGCTGCCCGACCGTCCAGGCTTTCGGATCGACATGCATCCAGTCCGGGGCGACCATGTTGACGGCGCTCATGGTCTCGCGCGCCGTTTGGCTGAGGCGCTGCTCCGGCATCGGCGTCAACCACAGGTCGGCGTCGAGGCCGATCTGATGCGAGGCGTGCCCGGTTAGCATCGGGCCGCCGCGCGGCTGCGACATGTCGCCGACCAGGATGCCGGGCCAGCCGACCTGGCGCGGTACTTCGCCGGCGAATTTTTCCAGGAAATCGATCATCGCCGGATTGGCCCACATGCGGTTGCGCGAGATGCGCATCACCTGCCAGGTGTCGCCGTTGACCGGCAGCGCCTCGGCTCCGGCGAGGCAGCCGCGCGCATAGAAGCCGATCGAGCGCGCTTCGAGCGGCGCCGGCGTCTTCTCGGCACCGAAAATGCGCTTGGCGGCATTGGTGGGCAGGGTGCGCAGCACGGCGGCGCGCTTGGCCGCCTCCTGGCTTTGCGTCTCCTGCGCGCGCGCGGCCGGTGTCAGGGCCAGCATGGCGAGGGCGCAGCACAGCATGGATGAGGCACCAAGCTGGGACAAGCTGCGGAAGGACATGTGGCGAAAGGACAAGCCGCGAAAGGACATGGGGCGAAGCTCCTTCGGCCGGATGCGAGGTGGATACGCGAATCGCTTTCGCCCAGCTTAACCGCGCCGCCCGCGCCTGACCACGCGAGCCGGGCCGCACAAACAAGACATGCCGCGCTCCCGGCCGGGAACGCGGCATGCAAGCGCGGCTGAATTCAGCCTCAGATCGCGGCGCTGACCATGATCTCGACGGTGTATTGCGGCGAGGCCAGCTTCGATTCGACGGTGGCGCGCGCCGGCGGGTTGCCCGGTGCGACCCAGGCATCCCAGGCCGCGTTCATCTCGGCGAAGCTGCCGATATCGGCAAGCCAGATATTGGTGGTGATGAGCTTGCTCTTGTCGGTGCCGGCCTCGGCGAGCAGGCCATCGATGGTCGACAGGATATCCTTGGTCTGCTCGGCCACCGAGGCGCCGGCCTTGTTCTTCGCGACCTGCCCGGAGAGGTAGACGACGCCGTTATGCACCACGCCGGCGCTCATGCGGGGGCCTGGTTGAATACGCTTGATGGTCATGATCCGTCCTTGATTGCTGGCTGATGAAAAGAGAGCGGGACTGGCCGTTCGGGCCGATCCGGCGCCGTGGCGGCAAGATCGCACAGGCCCCGCGCGGTTGAAACAGGTTTTTACCGGCCCGCCCACCGCACAAAAGCCGGTTTCCGGGCCGGCCGGCACAATCAGACATTGAAGCCTGGGCGCGCAGAAGGCAAGATCGCGGCGCGCTGCGCCAGCCGCAGTTCTCCCCGGATGCGACGACCCGGCCCAAGCGAGGGCCGGGGCCATTGCGTGTGGGGATCCGATTTTCAAGGAGTTGAGATGAAATTGCTGCGTTATGGCCCCGCGGGCCAGGAAAAGCCGGGCGTGCTCGATCACGACGGCAAGATCCGCGATATTTCGAGCCTGGCGGCCGATATCACGCCGAAGACGCTCGCGGCCGGCCTGATCGCCAAGGTCAAGGCGGCCGATCTTTCCAAACTGCCGCTGGTCGCCGATGGCCAGCGCATCGGCCCTTGCGTGGCCGAGCCGGGCAATTTCATCGCGGTCGGGCTGAACTATGCCGACCACGCCGCCGAGACCGGCTCGCCGATCCCCAAGGAGCCGATCCTGTTCAACAAGGCGCGCTCCTGCATCGTCGGGCCGAATGACGACGTGAAGATCCCGCAAGGGTCGAACAAGTCCGACTGGGAGGTCGAGATCGCCTTCGTGATCGGCAAGACGGCCAACCACGTCAAGGAGGCCGACGCGCTGAGCTATATTGCCGGCTATTGCGTGTGCAACGACGTCTCCGAGCGCGAGTGGCAGCTCGAGCGCGGCGGCCAATGGATGAAGGGCAAGTGCTGCCCGACCTTCGGCCCGATTGGCCCATGGCTGGTGACGACGGATGCCGTGCCCGACGTGCAGAATCTCGGCCTGTGGCTCGAGCTGAACGGCAAGAAGGTGCAGAACGGCTCGACCAAGACGATGATCTTCTCGATCGCCTATCTGGTGTCCTATATCAGCCAGTTCATGACGCTGGAACCGGGCGACGTCATCACCACCGGCACGCCGCCGGGCGTCGGCCTCGGCATGAAGCCGCCGGTGTTCCTCAAGAAGGGCGACGTGATGCGCCTCGGCATTGACGGGCTCGGCATGCAGGAGCAGCGCGTGGTCTGAGACGGCCTGTTGGCATGAAGATCAGAAAGCCGCCGGTGCGCCGGCGGCTTTTTTGTTTGAAAAGCTGACTCGAAATCCCGCCTCTGCTTCCCGAGCCCGCTGGAACATCCTTCGACAAGCTCAGGATGAGGTTGGAAGAAAAAGGCCAAAGACCATCTCCCCCTCATCCTGAGCTTGTCGAAGGATGCTCCCGTGCACTCCGAAAAGCGCTTCAATCCGCCAGTTCGATCAAAATCGGCTGGTGGTCTGAGGCGGCACTGTCCTGGTCGACGACGATGCGGGTGAGGCGCGGCACCAGGTTCTCGCTCACGAACACGAAATCGCAGGCATGGGCTTCGGGCCATTGCGCATGATCGTAGACGCCGACGGTATGAGGCTGCGGCGTCTCGCCATGGAGCACGCGCCAGGCATCGCGAAACGCCGGCGTGCCGTCATCGAACGGCGCCGCAAGCTGCGCCAGCGCCGGATTATCGGCCCGCATGTTGAAATCGGCGGTCAGGATGGCGGCGGACGGGCGCGCCACCCATTTGAAGGTGCCGCCATCGCCGACATGTTTGTCATCCTCGCGCTCGAAGCTGGCGGCTTCCTGCTGGATGGCGCGCATCGCCGCGACCTGCGCCGCGCGCTGGCGCTGCGAGTTGAACTCGCAATGCGTCGTCATCACGCGCAACGGACCGAACGGCGCCTCGACCACGGCCTCGATCAGAAGGCGCGGCATGGTCTTGAAGCCGGGCTCGGGCGGATAGGGCAAGGCGTGCCGGATGACGCGCGCCACCGGATAGCGGCTCAGCACCATGTTGCCGAACAGGCGGCGGCAGCCCTTGCCGTCCGGGATATCGACGGCGACGCCGGCAATGGCCGTGTGCTCGGGAGCGAGTGCTGCGAGCAGTGCGAACTGGTCCTCGCCCTCGCTGCCGCCGAGCATGCCGAAATTGCTCGCGACCTCCTGCAGGCACAGCACGTCGAAATCAGCCAGCCGGCGCGCATGCTCGATGATGCGGCGCGGATCGACGCGGCCGTCGACGCCACGGCACCATTGGATGTTCCAGGTGATCAGCTTCATCGTCACGCCCTCTACCGGATGCCGGCCCGCATGAAGGATTGCACGAACTGGCGCTGGAAAAGCAGGAAGCCGACGAGCAGCGGCGCCGAGGTCATCAGCGTCGCCGCCGTGATCACTGACCAGTCGATGCCCTGGTCGGTCGAGGAGAATACCGACAGGCCGACCGTCAGCGGCCGCGTGCTCACCGAGTTGGTGATGATAAGCGGCCACAGGAAGTTGTTCCAGTGGAAGCTGACCGAGACGAGCCCATAGGCGATATAGGTCGGGCGCGCGAGGGGCACATAGACGCGCCACAAGACGCCGAGCGTGCCGCAGCCCTCGACGCGCGCGGCATCCTCCAACTCGCGCGGCACCGTCTTGAAGGTCTGGCGCAGCAGGAAGATGCCGAAGGCCGAGGCGATATAGGGCAGGCCGATGGCGGTGATCGTATCGACGAGGCCGAGCGCGTACATCGTGCGGTAATTCTCGACCGCCAGCACGTCGGGCGTGATCATGAGCTGGATCAGCACGAGATAGAACAGCAGGTCGCGGCCGGAGAATGCGAACCGGGCGAAGGCGAAGGCGGCCAGCGTCGACAGCACCAACTGGCCGATGAGGATGAAACTCACCAGCACCATGGTGTTGACGAAATAGGTGGCGAACGGTGCCGCATTCCAGGCCGCGACGAAATTCTGCAGCGTCAGCGGCGCGGTCAGCACGAAATTCGTGGCGTATTCGCCGGGGTGGAATGCCGTCCACACCGCATAGAGCAGTGGCGCCAGCCATAACAGGCCGAGCAGCCAGGCGCCCAGCGTCTCGAGGGAGAATGACAGGCGGTTCTCGCCGCCAAGCCTGGTCATGGATCAAGCCCGGTCATTGGTAATGCACCCGCTTCTCGGCGAACACGAATTGCGCGATCGCGGTTGCCGCCAGCACGGCGAGCAGCACGATGGTCATGGCCGAGGCCAGCCCCTCGTCCCAGAATTTGAAGCCGATCTCGTAAATGTAGAACAGCAGCACCGAGGTGGCGTTGTCCGGGCCGCCGCGCGTCAGGATGAAGATGTGGTCGACGAGCCGGAAGGCGTTGATGACCGCGTTGATGGTGATGAACAGCGTCGTCGGCATCAGAAGCGGCAGCGTGACGCGCCGGAAGAAATACCAGCGGCCGGAGCCCTCGATCGCCGCCGCCTCGCGCAAGTCGGGCGGGATCTGTTGCAGCGCCGCGAGATAGAAGATCATGAAGAAGCCGGCCTCCTTCCAGATCGACACCACGATGACGCACCACAAGGCGGTATCGGGCGAGCCGAGCCAGTTGGTGCCGCCAAGCCCGAACAGCGCGAGGAACTGGTCGAGCAGCCCGTAGCCCGGCGTGTAGAAGAACAGCCAGATATTGGCGACCGCGATCATCGGCAGCACGGTCGGCGTGAAATAGGCCATGCGCAGCAGGCCGCGCCCCGGAATGCGGCTCGAGACGAGCACCGCCATGGCGAGCGCCAGCGCCACCGAGAGCGGGATGGTGCCGGCGGCATAGATCAGGTTGTTGTAGAACGCCTTCCAGAAGATCGGGTCGGCGAGCATGGTCTGGTAGTTTTCCAGGCCGACGAAACGCGCCGGGCGCCGGCCGCGCGGCGTCGACATGAAACTGTGCCAGGCGGTGCCGATCACCGGATAATGCGTGAACACGACCAGCAGCACGCTGGCCGGCAGGACCAGCAGCCAGGCAAGGAAAGCGTTACGGCGACCTGTGAGCAAGATGGCGTTCCGGGCAGGATTCAGGGGCCGCGGGCGCGCCGCGACCCCTTGGGAAGGCTGGCGTCAGCGATAGTCCTTGAGGATGCGGTCAGCCTCGCGCTGGGCATCCTTCATGGCGTCCGCCGGGCTCTTGGCCCCGGTCAGTGCCGCCTGCAGCCCGTCATTCAGTGCCTTGGTGACGCGCTGGTTGTCATGGGTCGAGAGTTCCGCCACCGCATATTGAAGCTGGTCGCGGGCCACCAGCGGCGCGGCGAAATCCTTGACATAGGCCTTCATCGCCGGGGTTTCCCAGGCAGCGGGCGAGACCGCGACATAGCCGGTGGCGATCGACCAGGCGGCGGCGCGCTCCGGCGAAGTCATCCACTCGATGAAGCGCAACGCGGCAGCGCGCTGCTCAGGGCTCGCCTTCTTGAACACGTAGAAATTACCGCCGCCGGTCGGCGAACCAAGCCGCTTGTTGGCCGGCAGCATGCCGACGCCGAACGGGAACTTGGCGTTATCCTTGACGTTGGTCAGGTTGCCGGTGGTCGTCCAGATGATGGCGACCTTCTTTTCAAAGAAGTCCTTCGGCGTCGTGCCCCATTCGACGATGCCGGGCGGGTGGACCTTCTCCTTGCGCGACAGGTCGACCCAGTATTGCAGCGCTTCGATCACGCCCGGCTTGTCGAAATAGGTCTCGGTGCCGGCGGCGTTCATCAGCATGGCGTCGTTCGGTGTCGTCAGGCCCTGGAACAGCCAGTACGGGAAGCCGGATGACGGGATCTGCACGCCCCATTGCGTGACGTTGCCGGAAGCGTCGCGCTTGGTGAGCTTCGTGGCCATCGCGGTCATTTCGGCCCAGGTCTTCGGCGGCACCTCGGGGTCGAGGCCGGCCTCCTTGAACATCTCCTTGTTCCAGTACAGCACGATGGTCGAGCGCTGGAACGGGATGCCCCAGGTCGTCATGCCGCCGGCCTTGGCCGGCGTCTGGCTGTTGGCCATGAAGCCCGGATAGAAGCTCTTCATCCACGCCTTGTCGGCATCGGTCTTCGCCATCTCGTCGAAGGGCACGATGGCGTCCTCGTCGATGAGGGTGAACATGTCGGTCGACAGCGCCACGGCAAGCTGGGGGGCGTCGCCACCCTTCACCGCCGTCATGATCTTGGTGATCGTGTCCTGATACGAGCCGGCATAGACCGGCTTGATCTTGATGTCGGGATTGGCTTTCTCGAAATCGGCGGTCATGCCGTCGATGATCTTGGTGACGGCGCCGCCGACCGCGATCGGATAATAGAAGGTCAGTTCGGTGGCGGCCTGCGCGGCGCCAGCCATCGCGGCGAATGCCGCCGCCATCGCCGTGGTTCGCAGGATTTTCGCTAGGTTCATCATTCTCGCTCCCTGTATAGGCCGGTTGCGGCCCGTTCTTCCGTGATGCGCATGACCGGCGCATGACGCCGCTCAGATCTCCAGGCGCTGCTCCGTCTTCGCATCGAAACGGTGCTCGTGGACCTTCTCCCAATCGAGCACGACCGGCTCGCCGTCGCCGGCGCCAAAACGGCCTTGCAGGCGGGCGGTGACGCGGTTTTCACCCATCTGCGCCGTCACCATGGTATCGGCGCCAAGATATTCAATCGCCGCGACCCGTGCCGCGTGGCCGCTCTCGCCGGCGCCGCGGATGCGGATATGCTCGGCGCGCACGCCGATCAGCCCGTCGCCGGCACCGGCATCGATGATGTTCATCGGCGGCGCGCCGATGAAGCGCGCCGCGAACACCGAGGCCGGGCGCTCGTAGAGTTCGTCGGGGCGGCCGTTCTGCTCGATGCGGCCGTCGCGCAGCAGGATGACCCGGTCGGCCATGGTCATCGCCTCGGTCTGGTCATGCGTGACATAGACCATGGTCATGCCGAGGCGCTGCTGCAACGCGCGGATCTCGACGCGCATCTCATGGCGCAGCCTTGCGTCGAGATTGGACAGCGGCTCGTCCATCAGGCACAGGCGCTGCTCGGCGATGATGGCGCGCGCGAGCGCCACGCGCTGGCGCTGGCCGCCGGAAAGCTGGCCCGGCTTGCGGGCGAGATAGGGGCCCAGGCCGACGAGATCGGCGACCTTGCGCAGGCGCTCGCCGCGTTCGGCCCGCCCGACGCCGCGCACCCTGAGGCCGAAGACGATGTTTTCCGCGACATCGAGATGCGGGAACAGCGCGTAGGACTGGAACACCATGGCGAGGCCGCGTGCGGCGGGTGCCAGGCCGGCGACGTCCCGCCCGGCAATGGTGATGCTGCCGGCGCTCGGCTCCTCCAGCCCGGCGATCAGCCGCAGCGTGGTCGATTTCCCGCAACCCGACGGCCCGAGCAGCACGGCGAGGCTGCCCTCCTCGACATCGAACGAGATGCCGTTCACCACCGCCTGGTCGCCGAAGGTCTTGCTGAGATTTGCCACGCTGATCTTCGACATGCGGTCAGCCTGCCACAAAACCCGGCGGCTTGAGAAGCCGGATTTCGCAAGGTGCATGCCGGTCATCGAAGCCGGCTCAGCATCCATGCCCGGAAAAGGACGGCGTGGACGCGAGGGCGCCGTCCATGCTAGGCGCAAGCACGGTTTGGCGCGAAGGGAGTGGCGCGGATGCTGGATAGAAGCCAGGACGCTTCGATCACCTATGATGCGGCCGATGGCGTGGCGACGCTGACCATCAACCATGCCGCGCGCCGCAACGCGATGACGCATCGCATGTGGCGCGAGATTCCGCCGCTGGTCGCGCGCGCGCTCGCCGATCCGGCGGTGCGCGTCATCGCCGTCACCGGCGCGGGCGATGCCGCCTTCTGCGCCGGCGCCGACATCTCGCAATTCGGCGAGCAGGAAGACACCGCCGCGATCGATGCCTATCATCAATCGGTCGAGGACGGCATGGAGGCGCTGCAGCGCGCCGCCAAGCCGACCGTGGCGCTGATCCGCGGCATCTGCTTCGGCGGCGGCTGCGCGCTGGCCCTGACCTGCGACGTGCGGCTGGCGCGCGCCGATGCCAGGTTCCGGGTGCCGGCCGGCCGGCTCGGCCTCGGCTACAGCTATCGCAGCGTCGAATCGATGGTCGCGAAAATCGGCATGGCTGCCACAGCCGACATCCTGCTCAGCGCCGGCATCCTCGATGCCGAGGGCGCGCTGCGCTACGGGCTCGCCCAGCGCGTGTGGCCGCAGGCCGCCTTCGAGGCCGAGGCCGCCGCCTATCTCGGCCAGATCAAGGACAATGCGCCGCTGACGCTCGCCGCCGTCAAACGCGCGCTGGTGGAACTGGCCGAGCCCGAAAGCCGGCGCGACAAGGCGGCCGTCGATGCGCTCGTCGCCGCCTGCTTTGCCAGCCAGGACTACCAGGAAGGCCAGACCGCCTTCATGGAAAAGCGCAAGCCGCGCTTCCGGGGCGAATAGCGCGGTTTCCGAGCAGGTGGCTGCGAGCGCTCTCAGGCGGTTGCAGAGATTGGGCTTTCGCGTATTGAACTGGATTTGGTCGGAATAGTTGAGCCCCCGAATCCGGGGTGAGTCGCCATGAGGGTGCTTGAAGCGGGAGCGCCGGCCACCGGCGGTGACCTCACCCTGCGCAGCGTGACAGCGATGCTGCTGCTCGCCGTGATATGGGGGCTTTCCATCCCGGCAACGAAGCTCGGCCTTGTCACGATGCCACCGTTGACGCTGACCGCGTTACGGTTCCTCGTGGCGGCGCCCTTGCTCATGATCGTTGCCTTCGACCGGCTGCGGGTGCCGAGGCGCGCGCTGCCCCGCATCGCAGCGCTTGGGGTGCTGGGCATCAGCCTCGGGCAGGCCATGCAGGCATTCGGCGTTGAAGGCACATCAGCTTCGGCCGGAACCATTATCTCGGCGACGATCCCGGTGTTTGTCGTGGTCTTTGCGGCATTGCGTCTGAAGCAGCCGGTATCCGTCCTGCAAGGGCTGGGGCTGCTGGCAGCATTCGCCGGGATAGCGTTGGTCGCTTTGGAAAACAGCGGCGATGCAACAGGATCAAGGACCACCTTGGCCGGCGTCGTGCTGATGCTGCTCTCCGCGCTGGCGATTGCGTTCTATTACGTCTGGAGCGTGCAGCTCACCGAGGAATTCGGCACGAGGGCCGTGGCGGCCTGGAGCACGCTGTTGGGCTTCCTCGCGCTGTTGCCTTTCGCGGTCTGGGAGATCGCGCGGACGCCTTTCCAGATCACCGCGCAAGCGATGTGGGTCGCGGTGTATCTCGGCGCGGCGGTGACGGTCGCGGGGCTGCTGCTATGGCTGTATTTGCTGCGCAAGGTTCCGGCGCGTGTCGCGGCGAGCGTTCAATACCTCCAGCCTGTTTTCGGGATTGCTGCTTCCGCTGCACTGTTTGGCGACAAGTTGGGGCTGCTGTTTGGCGCT
The DNA here is from genome assembly GCA_937988775.1 of uncultured Alphaproteobacteria bacterium. Lineage (GTDB taxonomy): Bacteria > Pseudomonadota > Alphaproteobacteria > Rhizobiales > Beijerinckiaceae > CALKHP01. The sequence goes on along the minus strand of CALKHP010000044.1, from coordinate 35,920 downwards.
GGCGTCGTATTGATCCTGGCCGGGCTGGCATTGGCGGTCGCCAATCGGCCTGCGCCCAAGGAAGCGGTTCCGCACGAGTGAATTCAAGCCCGTGATCGCCCGGCACGACAAAAGGAAAGCTCGCCGTGAGCGGGATCGAGCGCAACATGTCATCGCGAACGCGCACATCCCCCGCGTCGCTCAGGCGGCCTTGTTGTTATGCGCGCCGTAACATCAGCATCGGCAACCGGCCTGAAGAGGCAGGGATACCGGCAATTTCGGAAGGGTCCGCTGGTGCTGCCAGACAGGATTGAACTGTCGACCTCTTCATTACCAATGAAGTGCTCTACCACTGAGCTACGGCAGCGACGCAACGCGGAAGCCGTCTGTTAGACGATCGGGCGCACGAAATCAACAAAGGGCCGAAGGGTTTTTCGAGGGGGCCCTCAATCCGCCAGCCCGCGCTGTTTCAGGAGCGGCCGCGTGCTCGGCATGCGGCCGCGAAACGCCAGATAGGCCGCCGCCGGATCGGCGCGGTTGCCGGCGGCGTAGATATGGGCTTTCAGGCGCGCCGCGGTTGCCGCGTCGAACGGATCGCCGGCTTCAGTGAAGGCGTCGTAGCCATCGGCATCGAGCACCTCCGACCACAGATAGCTGTAATAGCCGGCCGAATAGCCGTCGCCGCTGAACACATGCGTGAAATGCGTCGGCCGGTGCCGCATGGTGATCGCCTCCGGCATGCCGATCCGCGCCAGCGTGGCGCGCTCGCATGCGCCGATATCGTCCGAGGTTGCCCGGCCTTCGCCATGCACATCGAGATCGACGATGGCCGAGGCGAGATACTCGACGGTGGCAAAACCCTGGTCGGCATTGCGCGCCGCCAGCAGTTTTTCGAGCAGGGCTTCGGGCAGGGGGTCGCCGGTCTCGTGATGCAGCGCGAAACGGCGCAACAGTTCCGGCTCGGCGAGCCAATGCTCGAAAAGCTGCGAGGGGAACTCGACGAAATCGCGCGCCACATTGGTGCCGGCAAGCGATGGGTAGGTGACATCCGACAACAGCCCGTGCAGGGCGTGGCCGAATTCGTGGAACAGGGTGCAGGCATCGTCGAAGCTGAGCAGCGCCGGCCGGCCCTTGGCGAAATTCATCACGTTGACGATGATCGGCCGAATGTCGCCGGCGAGTTTCTGCTGCGAGCGGTACGAACTCATCCAGGCGCCGCTGCGCTTCGAGGGGCGCGCGAAATAATCGCCCAGGAACAGCCCGACCGGCCGGCCCTCGCTATCCTTGACCTCATAGGCGCGAACATCGGCGTGATAGACCGGCACATCGGGGCGCGGCGTGAAATGGACGCCGAACAGGCGGGTGGCGGTGAAGAACGCCGCCTCGATGATCTTCTCGAGCTGGAAATACGGCTTGAGCTCGCTTTCGTCATAGGCATGGCGTTGCTGGCGCAATTTGCCGGCGTAATAGCGCCAGTCATGCGCGGCGATGGTGATGTTGTCGCCGAGCGTGCCGGCAAGCTGCTGCAACGCTTCCTGCTCGGCCAGCGCCTGGCGGCGCGCCGGCTGCCAGACCTCGTCGAGCAGCGCGCGCACCGCGTCCGGCGTCCCGGCCATCGTGTCGTCGAGCTTGAAGGCGGCGAAGCTCGCGAAGCCGAGCAGGCGCGCGCGCTCGGTGCGCAGCGCCAGCATTTCCGCGATCAGCGGCCGGTTGTCATGCGCACCGTCATGTTCGCCACGGCTGGTCCAGGCGGCGAAAGCCTGTTCGCGCAAGCTCCGCCGGCTCGAAAACTCGAGGAACGGCACGATCGAGGAGCGCGACAGCGTGATGACATGCTTGCCCGCCAGCCCGCGCTCGGTCGCGGCTTCCGCCGCGGCGGCGATCAGGACATCCGGCAGGCCGGCGCGGTCGGCTGGCGTTTCCAGCACCAGCATGAAGGCCTTTTCATCCGCCAGCACATTCTGGCTGAACAACGTACCGAGCGTCGCCAGCCGCTCGATGATCGCCGCGAGGCGGCCGCGATCGTCACCGGTGAGCTTGGCGCCCGAGCGCACGAAACGGGTGTGGATGCGCTCCAGCACGCGCAGGCTTTCCGCGTCGAGCCCAAGGCCGTCACGGCGCGCGAATACAGTATCGACGCGCGCGAACAGGGCGGCATCGAGCGCGATGGCGCTGTAATGGCGCGCCATGGCGGGCGCGATCTCGCGCTCGATCCGTTGCAGCGCGACATTGGTGTCGGCGCCGGTCAGGTTGAAGAACAGGCTTGAGATGCGTTGCAGTAACGTGCCGGATTTTTCCAGCGCCGCGATGGTATTGGCGAAGTCGGCCGGGGCGGGGTTGGCGCTGATCGCGGCGATTTCGGCGCGGTGGGCGGCAAACGCCGCCTCGAAGGCGGGCTGATAATGCTCCGGCCGTATCAGGGCGAAGGGTGCGATGCCGAACGGCGTCTGCCACGTTTGCAGCAGCGGGTTCTGCGTGCTGGCCTCGGTGGTTGCGCTGTCCATCATCATTCCTCTCCCGACCAGGGTTTCTTGTCACCAGCGCTTCTTGCCGCCGATCCATTGCCGATGCAATCGCGCATCGCTCGGCATCAAAACGCACCGCGCGCCGCGCTTGAGCGCTTTTCTTAAGCTGCGGAAAGCCCTATCGAGGACATATGCGGGACAAGCGCGACAGCGGCACGACCGGCGACGGTGCGCCTGAGGCGGCGCCACGCCAGCCGGTCACGGGGCGCGAGGCGCGGCTTGCTGCCGCCTTGCGCGACAACCTGCGCCGCCGCCGGAGCCAGGCCCGCGCGCGCCAGGTCGCAGAGGCCGAGGCGCCATCCACAGCTTCTGAGTCCGGCGATGGCCGGCCGCCATCACAGTGACGCAATCCTGCCGCCTGCCAGCCGGCGCCAATCATCGAAAAAGGGCATGTTAATGGACCGTATCCGCATCATCGGCGGCAACAGGCTGAACGGGGTGATCCCGATTTCCGGCGCCAAGAACGCGGCGCTCCCGCTGATGATCGCCAGCCTCCTGACCAAGGAGAAGCTGGTGCTGGACAATGTGCCCCGGCTCTCGGACGTGCGGCAATTGTCGCGCATCCTTGGCAATCACGGTGTCGACGTCACGGTCGCCGGCAAGCGCAACGGCCAGGATGGCGAGATCGGCCAGACGCTCAAGCTCGACGCCGAGATGATCGTCGATACCTGCGCGCCCTACGAACTGGTCTCGACGATGCGCGCCAGCTTCTGGGTGATCGCGCCGCTGCTCGCCCGCATGGGCGAGGCGCGCGTGTCGCTGCCGGGTGGTTGCGCCATCGGCACGCGCCCGGTCGACCTGCTGCTGATGGCGCTCGAGCGGCTCGGCGCCACGATCGAGATCGAGGGCGGCTACGCCGTGGCCAAGGCGCCGGCCGGCGGGCTCAAGGGCGCCGAGATCGCCTTCCCGAAAGTCACGGTCGGCGGCACCCACACCGCGCTGATGGCGGCGGTGCTGGCGAACGGCACTACCGTTTTGCACAATGCCGCGCGCGAGCCGGAAGTCACCGATCTCGCCGAATGCCTGATCAAGATGGGTGCGCGCATTCGCGGCCTCGGCACGGCGACGCTCGAGATTGACGGCGTGCCGCGCCTGTCGGGCGCCCAGCATGCCGTGCTGCCGGACCGCATCGAGACCGGCACCTACGCCATGGCGGTGGCGATGACCGGCGGCGACGTGCTGCTTGAAGGCGCGCGCGCCGACCATCTCCAGGCGGCGCTCGACATGATCGGGCAGGCCGGCGCCACCATTGCCTGCAACAACGAGGGCATCCGCGTCAGCCGCAATGGCAGTCTGTTGGAGGCGGTCGATGTCGCGACCGACCCGTTCCCCGGCTTCCCGACCGATTTGCAGGCGCAGTTCATGGCGCTGATGACGCAGGCCAACGGCACCTCGCGCATCGCCGAGACGATTTTCGAGAACCGCTTCATGCATGTCCAGGAACTGGCGCGCCTCGGCGCGCAGATCCGGCTGTCGGGGGATATCGCCACCGTCGAGGGCGTCGCGCGGCTCAAGGGCGCGCAGGTCATGGCGACCGATCTCAGGGCGTCCGTCTCGCTGGTCATCGCCGGCCTCGCCGCCGAGGGCGAGACCATGATCAACCGCGTCTACCACCTCGATCGCGGCTTCGAGCAGCTCGAAACCAAACTCGGCCGCTGCGGCGCCGACGTGACGCGCATCAGCGGCTGACCGTTATCCTGAAAGGGGGTCTGCCCTCATTCCGCGAGACGGCGCTTGGCGTCGCCTCGCAGGATGAGGGCTGCCGCGTCGCGCGGCATTTCCCTGCAGCGGCCCTATTCGATGCTGCCGCGCTTCTTGCCGAAGCCGGGAATATGGCAGCGGCAGCTGATGCCGACCGGGCCGGGCTGGGTGGCGCAACTGCCGCGCGAGGTCACGCACACGTCGCCGTAGCGCCGTTCCCGGTGACGGCGATAATAGCCCGGAGGCGGGCCGCCATCGTCGTAGCGCGGCCCTTGCCGGTAATAGGGCCGTTCGTTGTAATATTGTGCGGCGGCCGGTTGTGGCAGCGCAAACCCGAAGACTGCAGCCGCCATGATGAAGAGCGGAGCCCGTTGCAGCATGTGTTATCTCCTGATCGCGTGACGCCGGCCACGCCGGGGTCGGCTTGGCGGCGGCGGTCGTTGCAAGGAACGCACGCGGCGGTTAACAGGTTCCTGAACCGGGCGTTCTGCCTAGGTACAACTTCGCGCGAGACATGCCCCTACAGCTTCGTACTGCCGACCCCGCCTTCCAGACCGCCTTCCGCGCGCTGCTCGCCATGAAACGCGAGGTCTCGGAGGATGTCGATCAGGCGGTGCGCGCCATCATCGGCGCGGTGCGCGCCGGCGGTGACACGGCGCTGATCGATTATTCGCAGCGCTTCGACCGGGTCGATCTGGCGGCGCTCGGCATCCGGGTTTCTGATCGGGAACTCGACGGGGCCGCCGCCGCCTGCGATGCCGATGCGCTGGCGGCGCTGCGCTTCGCCAAGGCGCGCATCGAGGCCTATCACGCCCGCCAGATGCCTGAGGACAAGCGCTGGACCGACGATCTCGGCGTCGAACTCGGCTGGCGCTGGACGGCAATCGAATCGGTCGGGCTTTACGTGCCTGGCGGCAGCGCGAGCTACCCGTCCTCCGTGCTGATGAACGCGGTGCCGGCCAAGGTCGCCGGCGTCAAGCGCCTCGCCATGACGGTGCCGGCGCCTGATGGCCGCATCCTGCCGCTGGTGCTGGCGGCGGCCCGCATCGCCGGCGTCGACGAGGTCTATCGCGTCGGCGGCGCACAGGCGATCGCGGCGCTCGCCCACGGCACCGAAACCATCGCGCCGGTCGCCAAGATCGTCGGCCCCGGCAATGCCTATGTGGCGGCGGCCAAGCGCCAGGTCTTCGGCACTGTCGGCATCGACATGATCGCCGGCCCGTCCGAGGTGCTGGTCATCGCCGATCGAGACGCCAATCCGGATTGGGTCGCGGCCGACCTTCTCGCGCAGGCCGAGCATGACGCCGCCGCGCAGGCGATCCTGATGACCGACGATGCCGGCCTGGCCGAGGCGGTGATGGCCGCCGTCGAAGCGCAACTGAAAACCCTGCCGCGCCGCGATATCGCCGCCGCGAGCTGGCGCGATTTCGGCGCCGTGATCGTGCTCGGCGCGCTCGACGAGGCGCCCGCGCTCGCCGACCGCATCGCCGCCGAGCATCTCGAGATCGTCACCGCCGACCCCGAGCGCCTTGCCGGCCTGATCAGCAATGCCGGCGCGATTTTCCTCGGCGGCCACACGCCGGAGGCGATCGGTGATTATGTCGGCGGCTCGAACCATGTGCTGCCGACGGCGCGCAGCGCGCGCTTCGCCTCCGGGCTCGGCGTCGGCGATTTTATCAAGCGCACCTCGCTGCTGAAATGCTCGGCCCGGAGCCTCGAGGCGCTCGCGCCGGCGGCGATCGCGCTCGGGCAAGCCGAGGGCCTGCACGCGCATGCCCGTTCGGTGGCGATCCGGACCAACAGGGCCGGCTGAGCCATGGCCGCTTCGGACGCGACCGAGGACTACCGGCTGGCCGCCGTCCGGCTCGACAAGGATTCGATCGAGCGCGGCACGCCGGATCAGGAGCACGAGCGCTCGATCGCGATCTACGACCTGATCGAGAATAACCGCTTCAAGCCGGCCGACGCCATGCCGGGGCCTTACCAGCTCGTGCTCGGCCTGGCCGAGCGCCGGCTGGTTTTCGACGTGCGCGACAGCGACGACAATCCCGTCATGACGCATCTCCTGTCGCTGTCGCCGTTCCGGCGCGTCGTGAAGGATTATTTCCTGATCTGCGAGAGCTATTACGAGGCGATCCGCTCGGCGAGCAGCGAGCGCATCGAGGCGATCGACATGGGCCGGCGCGGCGTCCATGACGAGGCGGCCAACATCGTCATGGAGCGGCTGTCCGGCAAGGTCGAGATCGATTTCAACACGGCTCGCCGCCTGTTCACGCTGATCGCGGCGCTCTCCTGGACGGGGCGGGAGGCATGACCAGGCTCACGGCGCCCCATTCCGTGCTGTTTGCCTGCACGCTGAACGCCGTGCGCTCGCCGATGGCGGAAGGCCTGGCGCGCCAGATGCTGCCGCACCACGTCTATGTCTCCTCGGCCGGCCTGCGCAAATCCGACGTCGATGGTTTCGCGGTCGCCGTGATGCGCGAGGTCGGCATCGATATCGCCGATCATGAGCCGCAGGCCTTGCAGGAGGCCGATACCGGTTCGTTCGATCTGGTGGTCGCGCTCTCGCCCGAGGCCGAGGTCTTCGCCAGCGCCGCCACGCGCGCCACCGCCACCGAAATCGAGTTCTGGGAAGTGCCCGATCTCAGCGGCGCCGGCGAATCGCGCGAGCGGCGGCTCGAGGCGTTCCGTTCGGTGCGCGACCTGCTGCGCCGCCGCATCCGCGCCCGCTTCCTCGCGCCGGAACTCCCTCAGGGCTAGAGCAAAATCGGGTTATACCGAGCCAATTGGTTCGGTATAACCCGATGAATTTGCTCGCTAATTATGGGTGGAGCAAGTTCGCAACAGACGAACTTGCTCTAGGTTAGTTTGCCGAAAGTAGTGGGCGGTTGCTGCGTTTCCGCCTTGAGGCGGCCGGCCGGACATGGTTTGACCTAGATATGATTTTGCAGGGCCAGACCCCGGAACCCGAGAAAGGCCCCTTCAGCCCTTTCGCCTGGACCATTGACGCGCTTGAGCCGGCGGCGGCGCCGGCGATCTGGGTCGTCGATCTCGATTGCCTGGGCGACGTGCCGCCCGCCACCGCGGACGAGCAGGCGGCCGCGGCCTTCTATGGCGACCCGCTCTGGGCGCGCCGCTTTCTCGCGCGCCGGGCCGCGGTGCGGCACCTGACCGGCACGCTGACCGGGCTCGCACCCGAAGCGGTCGGGCTCAGGCGCGGCACCACCGGTGCCCTGACCTACGAGCCGGCCCTGCCTGGGCTCAACGTGTCGCTCAGCCATCGCGGTCCCTATGCGGCGATGGCTTTCGCCAGCACGCCGATCGGCGTCGACCTCGAGAGCGTCGGCGATGTCGTGCATATCCCGTGGAACGTGCTGCATCAGGACGAGGCGGCCATGTTGGAGACCGTGCCGGAGGATCAGAGGCCGCTGGCCTTCCTCCGGCTGTGGACGGTCAAGGAGGCTTATGTGAAGGCGCTCGGTTTCGGTCTGTCGCGCGAACCATCATCCTTTTGCGTCGTCGAGGACGGTGGCGGCGTGAGCGTGCGCGACCCGTTGACCGCCGACCGCCCGCCGGTGGTCGCGACGCGGATCGTGTCCTCGCTCGGCCCCCACGATATCGTCGTCTCCTGCGTCACCTTCCCCGATGGCGTGGTGTTGCCGTCATGATCGAGGAAATCGTCACGCTTGGCCCGGTGATCCTGAAGATCATCGGCATCGACATCCTGCTGTCGGGCGATAATGCCGTCGTCATCGCGCTCGCCTGCCGCAACCTGCCGGAGCGCCAGCGCCGCATAGGCGTGGCGCTCGGCGCCGGCACGGCCGTGCTGATGCGCATCGTCTTCGCCTTCGTCATCGCCTTGCTGCTCGACATTCCGTGGCTGCGGGCGGGCGGCGCGGTGCTGCTGGTGTGGATCGCCATCGGCTTGTTGCTGCCCAATCACGAACACGGCCGCGAAATCGCCAGCTCCGGCTCGCTGTGGAAGGCGGTGCGCACCGTCGCCGTCGCCGACCTCGTGATGAGCTTCGACAACGTGCTCGCCATCGTCGCCGCCGCGCAGGGCAACATCTACCTCGTCGCGCTCGGGCTGATCCTGTCTGTGCCGCTCGTCATGGCCGGCTCGACGCTGATCCTGAAGCTGATCGACCGGTTCCCGATCCTGGTCTGGGCCGGCGCCGCGCTGCTCGGCTGGATCGCCGGCGAATTGCTGGTCGCCGATATCGGCTTCGCGGCCATGACGCATGGCCGCATCGACATGCATGTCGCGGCCGTGTTCGGCGCGGCTATCGTCCTGCTCGGCGGCTATCTGTTCCGGCGTTTCAAGGGCATCGTCGGCTGGGCGGTATAGGGCAGGGCCTCTGGAGCAGGTTCGTCTGTTGCGAACTTGCTCCAGCATAAAATCACCGAGCAAATTCATCGGATTATATCGACCCTCTGCCTCGCTATAATTCGATTTTGCTTTAGAACGGCGCTTCGGCCCGGCGCTCGCCTGCCCCGAAGCCCTGCGGCAGGATCGCCGGCCGTACGCCGCCCGAGACCACCGCCGGGTCGACGCCGAACACTTTGGCAATGCGCTCAGGCGTGATCACGCTCGCCGGCGAACCGGTCGCGGCGACCTTGCCCTCGTCGAGCAGCACGATCTCGTCGGCATAGGCGATGGCGAGGTTGAGATCATGCAGCACGGCCAGCGCCGCCAGCCCCTTTCGGGTCAGCGCGCGCACCGCGTCGAGCAGGCCGATCTGGTGATGCAGGTCGAGGCTGGCGACCGGCTCGTCGAGAAACAGCGTCTGCGTCGCCTCGACCGCCTGCCCGGCATGGAGCTGGCACAGCACGCGCGCGAATTGCACGCGTTGGCGTTCGCCGCCCGACAGGGTCTGGTAGCGCCGGCCCGCGAGATGCTCGACATGGGCGGTGCGCAGCGCCTGCGCGATCGCCGCCATGCGCTGGGCGCGCGACAGGTGCCGGCCGAGCCCGTCATGCCCCATGCGCACGATGTCATGCACGACGAACGGGAAGCTCATGCTCTCGCTCTGCGCCATCACCGCGCGCTTGCAGGCGAGCTGCCACGGCTTGATGCGGCGCATCTCCTCGCCCTGGTAGACAACCCGGCCCGATTGCGCCGCGAGTTCGCCGGTCATCAGCTTGATCAGGGTCGATTTGCCGGCGCCGTTCGGCCCGACCAGCACGCTGAGCCTGCCCGGCCGGAGCGCCAGCGACACGCCGTCGACGAGCGCGCGGCCGGCCACGGAAAAGCGCACGGCTTCGGCGCTGACGCTTGCCGTATGATCGGTGTCCGGCATGGTCATGACAGATGCTGCTCCTCGCGCAGCAGCAGCCACAGGAAATAGGGCGCGCCGATCAATGCGGTGATGATGCCGATCGGCAGTTCGGCCGGGGCGACGACGATGCGCGCCACGATATCGGCCGCCAGCAGCAGTGCGCCGCCAGCAAGGCCGCACAGCGGCAGCAGCAGGCGGTTGTCGGGGCCGATCATCAGCCGCAGCATATGCGGCACCACCAGTCCGACGAAGCCGATCGCGCCCGAGGTCGCGACGCTGGCGCCGACCGCGACCGCGACCACGACGATGGCCGCGAGCTTGATCGTCTGCACCGCCATGCCGAGATGGAAGGCTTCCGCCTCGCCGAGCGTCAGGGCATTCAGGCCGCGCGCCAGGAAGGCCGAGGCCGGCACCAGGATCGCCATGCCGCAGGCGAGCGCTGCGACCTTGCTCCAGGTCGCGCCGCCGAGGCTGCCGAGCGCCCAGAAGGTCAGGTCGCGCAACTGCCGGTCGTCGCTGATGAAGGACAGGAAGCCGGTTGCCGCGCCGGCGAGCGCGCCCAGCGCCACGCCGGCAAGCAGCATGGTGGCGACCGAGGTGCGTCCCCGCCTTGTCGCGATGGCATAGAGCATGCTGGTCGAGATCAGCGCGCCGAAGAAGGCCGCGATCGGCAGCCGCGCGAACGAGCCGCCGGCGATGTGCCCGAACAGCCGGTCGCCGACGACGATCACCACCGCCGCCGCCAGCCCCGCGCCCGACGAGACGCCGACAATGCCGGGATCGGCAAGCGGATTGCGGAACAGGCCCTGCATCAGCGCGCCCGACATGGCGAGCGAGGCCCCGACCATCAGCCCCATCAGCATGCGCGGCAGGCGGATATTGAGGATGACGAGCCCGTCGCGCGACTCGATGATCGCCCGCTGGCCAAGCACCGCGCCGCGCAACGTCTCGATGACGCGGGCCGGCGCGATCGTCACCGCCCCGGTGCCGATCGAGATCACGGCGAGGATGACGACGATCAGCACCAGCAGGCTGGCGCCGACCGCGACGCGCCGGCGCTGGTCGAGCATCAGCGTGGCAACCGGCGCGGCGTGTTGTGCCGGCATGCTGGTCACGGCTTCGCCGCTGGTTGCGGCGCGAGCCCCGGATAAAGCCGCGCCATCAACTCGCGCGCCGCATCGGGCGTGCGCGGGCCGAAGCCGAGCAGGTAGAGCCCGTCCATCACCACCAGCGCCTTGCGGGCTGCCGCCGGCGTTGCCGAGAAGGCGGGCAGGGCGAACACGTCCTGCGCCGCGCCATGATCGCCACGGTCCATCATCAGCACGACATCGGGCGCGGCCGCGATCACCGCCTCGTCGGTCAGCGGCTTGTAGCCGTCCATTTCCGCCACGGCATTGATGCCGCCGGCGAGCGCGATCACGCTGTCGGCGGCGGTATGGCGGCCGGCGGCCATGGCACGCCCGTTCTGCAGGCTGAGCACGAACAGCACGCGCATCGGCTTCTGGATTTTGGCGCGATCGGCGGCGAGCGTCGCGAAGCGCGCGCTGACGCCCTCGGCGAGCTTGTGCGCCGCCGCTTCCTGGCCGGTGAGCTTGCCGATGGCGTCGATCTTGGCGACGACGCCTTCCGGCGTCTGCTCGTCGGGCACCATCACCAGCGGCACCTTGGCTTCGCTGATCTGCCTCAGGGCGTCGGGCGGTCCCGAGCCCTCGATCGCCAGCACCAGCGAGGGGTCGAGCGACAACACGCCCTCGGCCGAGAGCGCGCGCATATAGCCGATATTCGGCTTGTCCTTCAGCGCGCGCGCCGGATAGAGGCTGGTGGTGTCGACGCCGATCACCTGGGATTCAAGGCCGAGATCGTAGAGAATCTCGGTGACCGCGCCGCCGATCGCCACGAGCCGGCCGGTCTGCGGGGCCTCGGCCATGGCTGGCATGGTGAAGGCGGCCGCCAGCGCGGCGGTTGCGAGGGTGCGCGCCAGGGCGCCGGCGGATCGGCACAACATGCGGTTCATTTCGTCAGGATCAGCTTGTCGTTGGCGGTGATGCGCAGCCGGTAGCGTTCGCCCTGATGCACGATCACCGCCTCGCGTCCGCCGGCGGTGATCGTCTTGACGTCGACCTCCGGCAGCGCCGGCCGGGGGGGCTGAACGGTGCCGGGCGAGCCGGGTCGCTTGTGCTGCTCGTGATCCAAGCGCGGTATCCTTCTTTGGAATCGTTTAAACTTGGCGCCAAGTGATCAATTCAAGGCGATGCAAGTTTAGAACTTTACAAAACTACGAAGTTTCTGACGAATTGTTGACTCTGATAGTCATACTTATTAGGAGGGGTCAACACCCTCCGAGATCGTGAGGGATCCTCCAGCGAGCCAGCACCGGCGCCCGAGCGCGCCACGCCAGCCAGCAAGCATTTTCTGGTTTGGGGCTCGTATTCATGGGGTATCGTCCGGTTGCGCCGCGTGCGGCGCTTTTTTCATGTCCGTTCCTGTTGAAGGCGGCGCTGGCTTCCACATCCGGCCTGGCGCTTGCCGTGCTGGCAAGCCAGGGCGCCTGGGCGCAGGCGGCAGCGCCCGAGGGCCAGCAGGTCCAGAAACAGGAGACGCTGACCGAACTCGACGCCATCACCGTCACGGCCGATCGCGTGCCTGGAAAAATCTATGACGCGCCGGCCACCGTCTCGATCAAGACCGATCGGGACATCGATCGCGACAACATCCACACGCCGGCCGATCTGGTGCGCAACGAGCCCGGCGTCTCGATCGGCAACCAGCCGACGCGCGGCGGCGCCACCAATTACACGATCCGCGGCATTGGCGATAATCGTGTGCGCCTACAGATCGATGGCCTGAAAATCCCCGATTTTCCCGGCTCCAACATCGGCGCCGGCACCTATACCCGCGATTTCGTCGATTTCGACAGCCTCAGGCAGGTCGAGATCATTCGCGGGCCGGCTTCCGCGCTTTATGGCAGCGATGCCATTGGCGGCGTGGTCTCCTTCGTCACCAAGGACCCGGCCGACTACCTGAACATGGTCGGCAAGGACTGGTTCGCCAGCGGCAAGCTCGCCTATGACAGCGCCGACCGCAGCTTCGCCCAGACCGTGACCGCCGCCGGCCGCGTCGGCCCGTGGGAAAGCCTGATCCTGTATACCCATCGCCGTGGTAAGCAGACCGCGATCAACTCCTGGCGCGTGCCCAACCCGCAGGATTACGAAGCGCACAACCTGCTCGCCAAGCTGATCTACAATTCCCCGGAACTCGGCCAGTTCAAGTTCACCGCCGAATATCTCTACAAGACGGTCGATACCAACATCCTCACCGATCTGTCGGCGACGGTGCGCGATTCGCGCGGCAAGGACGATACCAGCCGGCCGCGCTTCAGCTTCGACTGGAACCTGCCGGTGCAGTGGGCCATCGCCGACAACGTCAAGACGAACCTGTACTGGACCGAAGCCGACCGCCGCGAGGTCACGACGCAGTTGCGCGGCGCCGTCGGGCCGGCCGCCACCTTGCGCCGGTCGGATTTCGGCTTCCAGCAGCAGATCGCCGGCGGCGACATCCAGCTGACCTTGAACCGCAACTGGTTCGGCTGGCAGCACAACATCACCTATGGCGCGGTCTATGATTTCACCACCACGACACGCCCGCGCTTTCGCACCGATACCAATCTCAGCACCGGCGTCTCCACCAATCTGATCGGCGGCGAGACCTTCCCGAACAAGAACTTCCCCGATACCGAGACGACGCAGGGCGCGCTCTACATCCAGGATATCGCCCAGCACGGCCCCTGGCGCGTGATCCCGGCGCTGCGGCTCGACTACTACCATCTCGACCCGAAGCCGGACGCGCTCTCGGCCAATGGCAGCACCTTCACGCTGCACAGCCTGACCAAATATGCGCTCTCGCCCAAGCTCGGCGTGACCTATGACCTGAACGAGCATTACCGGCTGTTCGCGCAATACGCGCATGGTTTCCGGGCGCCGCCCTACGACAACGCCAATTTCGCCTATTCAAACCCGATGTACGGCTACGAGATCCTGCCCAATGGCAACCTCAAGCCCGAGACCAGCAACAGCTTCGAGGGCGGCCTGCGCGGGCGCTTCGACGATGGTTCGAGCTTCCAGCTCACCGCGTTCTACAACATGTATCGCGACTTCATCGACACGGTGGTGGTCAGCCCCGGCCCGCCGGCGACGCCGCTGATGCAGTTCCAGTATCAGAACCTGTCGCGCGTGCGCATTTACGGTTTCGAGGCCAAGGGCGAATATCGCGTCACGCCGGATTGGTCGGTCTATGGCGCCTTCGCCTATGCCAACGGCCAGGACCAGAAGACGAAGCAGGCGATCAACTCGGTCGACCCGTTCACGCTGACCACGGGCGTGCGCTACGAGAACCCGCAAGGCTGGGGCGGTGAGCTCCGGGCGAAATTCGCCGCGTCGCAGAACCGCGTCAGCGATCCGAGCATCGTCAAGACCAAGGGCTATGCCGTGATCGACGTGCTCGGGCACTATAATTTCACCAAGACCTTCTCGATCAATGCGGGCGTGTATAACCTGTTCGACGAGAAGTATTTCAACCATGCCGACGTCGCCGGCACGGCCGCCAACAACCCCAATCTCGAACTGTTCCGCTCGCCGGGCCGCACCTTCGCAGTCAACGCGACCGTCCGGTTCTGACGTCGCCAAATCCAAGGAGAACTCTCATGTATATCGCGATGAACCGCTTCAAGGTGATCAAGGACCGGGCCCAGGCCTTCGAGCAGGTCTGGTTCAACCGCAAGTCGACGCTGCATGAACTCGATGGCTTCATCGAGTTCCACATGCTGCGCGGCCCGGAGAAGGCCGATCACGTGCTGTATTCGTCCTACACGCAGTGGGGCTCCAAGGATAACTTCACCGCCTGGACCCGCTCCGAGCAGTTCCGCGCCTCGCATGCGCGCACTGGCGGCGGCGAGCCGATGGTGCTCGGCCACCCGGAATTCGAGGGTTTCGAGGTCATCCAGCGCATCCCCAACCCGGGCCTCGCCGAGGCGGCGGAATGAACGCGCCGGCTGGCCGGATCGTGCCCGACGACAAGCGCGCGGCCATCGTCGCCGCGCTCGCCGAGAAGCCTGACGGCGTGCTCGAGGCGGTCGCTTCGGCGCAACAGGTGCCGATGCGCGCGGTGTTCGAGGCGCTGGCGCCGGGCGAGGCGGTCGCCGTCGCCGGCACGCTGTTCGAGGATGTCTGGAACGATCTGACCGGCTGGGGCACGATCATGTTCATCGTGCATACCGCCGATGGCGTGTTCGAGACCAAGGGCGCGCTGCCGCCCGGCACCATGGGGCGCGGCTATTTCAACATCCATGGCGACAGCCCGATCGGCGGCCATCTGCGCGCCGAGCGCTGCGCGGCGATCTATTTCGTCGACCGGCTGTTCTTCGGCCGGCGCTCGTGCTCGCTGCAATTCGTCAATGGCGAGGGCGAGGTGATGTTCAAGGTCTTCGTCGGCCGCGACGACAAACGCGAGATGCTGAGCGCGCAACTGGCGCAATACGAGGCGCTGCGCGAGCGGCTTGGCGCCGCCTGATCCTCACGGCAGGCACTTGATCGCGACAATGGCGGGCGAGATGGCGGCGGCGATCTCGCCCGTGGTCTTTTCATCGCTTGCGCCGGCGGCGGGCAGGGCCAGCTTGTTGGCGCCAAGGAAGGCCGAGAGCGCGGCCGTGGTCGCGATTGCGTAGCTGCGCTGCGGCAGCACGCCGAACACGGCGCCTTTCCCGGATGGATCGGCGGTGACGAGCCCGACCAGCGCGCCGCTGCGGTCGAGCACGGCGCTGCCGCCGCCGCCCAGTTGCAGCGGAGCCTTGAGCGATGCGCTGCCCGGCAGCACATGTGCGCTCAGGACATGCGCGCCCTTGCTGTCGGCGCTGAGCACCACCACGGCAGCGCCCTCGGCCGGCGCCGCGTTGCCAAGCGCCGGCGCGGCCGCCTTGCCATGCGTGCCGGCCGCGACCAGCGCCAGGCCGGAGGCGGCGTCGGATGCGGCGATGCGCGCGGGCTGGCCGCCGACGGTGAGGCTCTTGCAGCCGGAGAGCGCCGCGCTCGCCGTCAACAACTGCCCCTGCGCGAGCAGCACGCCGGTGGCGCCGCGCTCCACCGGTGCGGCCGGTTGCGATGCGGCGGCCGCCGTCGGCGGCTGCGCAGCCGGGGCCGTCGCCGACGGGAACGGCTCGAAACTGTTGGCGATGGCGATGACGATGCGGTCGAAACCGCCTGCGAGCGCCTTGTCGTAGCCGACCGAGAAGCCGCGCAGCCTGCCATCCTCGGCCTTGGCCATGCGGGTGTAGAACTTGCCGGTCGCGGTTTCGCCGGTCGCCACGTAGAAGTCCGGCTTGAGCAGCTTGTAGGTCACCTTGCGGTTGGCCGCCGGCTTGATCGATTTGTCGTACAGGGTCTCGAGCGTGTCGGGCTCCTTCTCGACGCGGGTGTCGAGCGTGATGCGGCCATCGGCGCTCTGCCAGCGGCTGCCGGACGGCGCCGTGCCCGGCTTGGTGAGCAGGGCCGTCGGCACGCCGATGCGCACGCCGGTCCGTGGGTCGGCGATGATCTTGAAGCCGACGCGGGCGCGCGCTTCACTGGCGCGTGCCGCCAGCAGCTTGCGCGCCGCCGGATCGAGCATGCCGTCATCCTTGACGCCCGCCTGGCGCTGGAACCCCTGTATGGCGCGCAGCGTCAGCCCGCCGAAATTGCCGCTGGTGGTGCCGTTGTAAAGGCCGGTCCAACTCAGATCGTCCTGGATGGCGCGGCGCTCGGCCTCGGGCAGCGCCTCGAAGGCGCTTTGCGCCGCCGTGATGGCTGCTTTGCCAGCAGGCTCTGGCTGTGCGACGGCAGGCGACACCGCGAATGCAAGCGACAGCAGCAGGATGTGGCGCGGCAGCCCCATGGTGATTTCCCCCAGGATCGTCGCGCCAGCCTGCCTTTCCGTCACCGGCTTGGCAATCCCTGGCGGGGTTTTGGCCAGAATGGTTGCATTGGCGAGGTCCGATGCTAGCTTGGAGCTTGGCTTGCGCGGCATGATGCCTGCGCCTGGCCGGTTGCGAATCCTGATCCTGAGGGGAAACCGATGAGGCTTTTCACGCGGCTCGCTTTCGTCCTCGGTCTGCTGGCGCTCGCGGTGCCGGCCTTCGCCCAGAAGGCCTATCTCCGCAACGATCTCGCCAACGATGCCCAGCGGCTGGAAGAGCGGCTGAAGCGCGATGTCGCGGCCTCCGACAAGCCCGCCGCCGCGCTGCTGCGCGAGGCCGAGGCGCGGCTGGCGCGCGGCGATGCGCGCGGTGCCCTGCCATTCGCCAATGCGGCGGTGGTCGGCAATGCGCGCAATGTCGGCGCGTGGCTGGCGCTGGCGCGCGCCGCCATCGCCATCGAGCCCAAGGATTATCGCGAGCGCTACGACCTCAGGCAGCAGGCGCTCGCCGCCGCCTATGCCGCCTATCAGCGCGCTGCCAGCAAGCCCGACGAGGCGGCATCCCTTGCCGTGCTCGGCCGGGTGTTCGAGGTGGCGCAGCAATGGCGCCCGGCGCTGACCGTGTACCGGCTGAGCCTCGCCGCCGAGGACGATGCGACCTTGCGCGCGACCTACGAGAAGCTGCGCGAAACCCGTGGCTTCCGCGTCCTGTCCTACAAGGTCGATTCGGATGCCGCGAGCCCGCGCGCCTGTTTCGAGTTCTCGGAAGCCTTGGCGCGCAAGGGCATCGATTTCGCGCCCTATGTCGCGATTTCCGGTGGCAAGGGCGATTTCGCCGTTTCGGCCGAGGAGAGCCAGCTTTGCGTCGACGGCCTGCGCCACGGCGAGCATTACGCGTTCGTGCTGCGCCAGGGCCTGCCCTCGGCGCTGGCCGACGAGGTGCTGCTCAAGGCGGCCGATTACGAGGTCTATGTCCGCGACCGCACGCCTTCGGTGCGCTTCACCGGCAAGAATTACGTGCTGCCGCGCACCGGCCAGCAGGGCCTGCCGGTCGTCTCGGTCAACACCAGCCGGATCGATCTCGAGATCATGCGCATCGGCGACCGCAACCTGATCAACCAGGTGCAGTCGGATAACTTCCTGGAGCAGCTCGGCGGCTATAGCGCGCGCCAGATCGCCGACGAGACCGGCGAGAGTGTCTGGAAGGGCTCGATGGAGACGAAGTCCGAGCTCAACAAGGATGTCGTCACCGCCTTCCCGGTGCTGGAAGCCGTCGGCCAGTTGCAGGCCGGCCTCTATGTGATGTTCGCGCGCCCCTCGACGGGCGCCAGCGCGGCAAACGATGACGAGGACTATTCCACCCGCCCGACGCAGTGGTTCGTGGTGTCCGATCTCGGCCTCACCGCCTTCACCGGACCGGATGGCGTGCATGTTCTGGTGCGCTCGCTCGCCAGCGCCGAGCCGGTCAAGGGCGTCGAACTGCGCCTGACCGCGCGCAACAACGAGATCCTCGCCACCAAGACCACCGATGCCAACGGCTATGCTCGTTTCGACGCAGGGCTGGCGCGCGGGCAGGGCGGCCTCGCCCCCGGCATGGTCGTGGCGGTCAACAAGGACGATTACGGTTTCCTCGACCTGAAGCGCGCGGCGTTCGATCTGTCGGATCGCGGCGTCAAGGGCCGCGTCGCGCCCACCGGGCTCGATGCTTTCCTCTATGCCGAGCGCGGCGTCTACCGCTCCGGCGAGACGGCCTATATCACCACGCTGCTGCGCGATCCGCGCGGGCAGGCCGTCACCGGCCTGCCGCTGACCCTGATCGTCAAGCGCCCGGACGGCGTCGAGTACAAGCGCCAGCTCGTCGAGGATCAGGGCGCCGGCGGGCGTGCCTTCTCGCTGCCGCTGCTCTCGGGCGCCCAGACCGGCACCTGGCGCGTGCAGGCCTATTCGGACGTCAAGGGCGCGGCGATCGGCGAGACCTCGTTCCTCGTCGAGGATTACGTACCCGAGCGCCTCGAGATCACGCTCGAGCCGAAGGCGAAGGTGCTGAAGGCCGGCGAACCGGCGAGCATCGATGTCGGCGCGCGTTATCTATACGGCGCGTCCGGTTCCGAACTCGATGTCGCCGGCTCGACGACGATCCGCGCTGCCGCCCATTCGGCCATTCCCGGTTTCGAGGGTTACGAAGTCGGGCTGACGGATGAAGCGTTCGAGCCGGTGCAGGCCGATCTCGAGCAGGGCGCCACCACCGACGCCAAGGGCCACGCCACGGTCGCGGCCGGCTTCGAGATGCCGGACACCAACCGCCCGCTCGAGATCGAGATCGCGCTGCGCGTCGGCGAGCCGGGCGGCCGCGCCGTGGCGCGCTCCGTTGTGCTCCCCATCGTACCGGCCGGCGCAGCGATCGGCGTGAAGAAAACCTTCAAGGACGATGCGCTCACTGCCGGCAGCACCGCGACGTTCGCCGTCATCATGGCCAATGGCGACGGCACGCGTCTGGCGCATAAGGGCGCGAAATGGACCCTGTCCAAGATCCGCCGCAACTACCAGTGGTTCTTCCAGGACGGGCGCTGGAAC
The DNA here is from genome assembly GCA_937988775.1 of uncultured Alphaproteobacteria bacterium. Classification (GTDB taxonomy): domain Bacteria; phylum Pseudomonadota; class Alphaproteobacteria; order Rhizobiales; family Beijerinckiaceae; genus CALKHP01. The sequence goes on along the minus strand of CALKHP010000044.1, from coordinate 16,920 downwards.
TACGAGGCGGTCAAGACGACGCGCCGCGTCGCCGATGGCGAGATCGATCTGACCACGAGCGCGCCGGCCGAGATCGCAGCCAAGATCGAATGGGGCGATTACCGGCTCGACGTGCTGGCCGATGGCGTCGACGGCGCGCAGACCAGCGTGTCCTTCACCGTCGGCTACGAGACCGACAAGACCGCCGACACGCCCGACCTGCTCGACGTGACGCTCGACAAGCCGGCCTATGCCGATGGCGACACCATGCAGGTTCGCATCTCGCCGCGCTTCGCCGGCAAGGCGACGCTCGCCATCATCAGCGACCGCGTCGCCGATATCCAGGTCGTCGCCATCGCCGAGGCCGGCACCACGGTGTCGATCCCGGTCAAGCGCGACTGGGGGGCGAGCGCCTATCTCGTCGCGATCGCGCATCGTCCGCTCGATGCGGCCGCCAAGCGCCTGCCCGGCCGCGCCATCGGCCTTGCCTGGTTCAGCATCGACAAGGCGGGTCGCACGCTCGATGTCGCCGTCGATGCGCCGAAGCTGATGCGCCCGCACGGCACGCTGTCCCTGCCGGTCAAGGTCACTGGTGCGACGGCCGGCGAGGAGGTCTATGTCACGCTCGCCGCCGTCGATGTCGGCATCCTCAACCTGACGCGCTACGAGCCGCCGAATCCGAGCGAATTCTATTTCGGGCCGCGCCAGCTCGGCCACGAATTGCGTGATCTGTACGGCTACCTGATCGACGGCATGCAGGGTACGCGCGGCGCCATCCGCTCCGGCGGCGATGCCGCGCCGTCTCTCACCGGCGACACGCCGACGCAGGAGCCGCTCGCGCGCTATTCCGGCGTCGTCAAGCTTGATGCCGACGGCACCGCCCGCATCGATTTTGACATCCCCGATTTCAGCGGCACCGTGCGCGTGATGGCGGTCGCCTGGAGCGCCAACCGCACCGGACAGGCAAGCGCCGATGTCGTGGTGCGCGATCCCGTGGTGGCGCAGGCGACGCTGCCGCGCTTCCTCGCCATCGGCGATCAGGCGCGGCTGCATGTGCAGGTCGATAATGTCGAGGGTCCGGCCGGCGATTACGTCGTCGATCTCGATGTCGAGGGCCCGGTGGTCGTCGGCGCCGATGTGCTGCACCGCACGGTGAAACTGGCCGAGAAGGCGAAAACCTCGCTGTCGATTCCGGTTACGGCCGCCGGCATCGGCACGGCACGCTTCGCGCTCAAGGTGAGCGGACCGGGCATCGAGACGCATCAGACCCTGGCGCTTCGCGTGCAGCCCTCCTCGCCGGCAATCGCGCGGCGCATCGTGCGGCCGATCGCGGCGGGCTCAAACGTCACCGTTTCGGCTGATCTCGCCGCCGACATGGTGCCGGGCTCGGCCAGCATCTCGCTGGCCGTGTCGCCGCTCGCCGCCCTCGATGTGCCGGCGCTGTTGCAGGCGCTCGATCGCTACCCCTATGGCTGCACCGAGCAGACGGTCAGCCGGGCGATGCCGCTGTTCTATGTCAACCGCCTCGCCTCGATGGCGAATCTTGCGCTGGATGGCGAGGCGAGCGAGCGTATCCGCAAGGCGGTCGACCGCGTGCTGGCGCGTCAGGATTCGAGCGGTTCGTTCGGGCTGTGGAGCGTCGGCGGCAACGATCTCTGGCTCGATGCCTTCGTCAGCGATTTCCTGACGCGGGCGCGCGAGCAGAATGTCGCCGTGCCGCAGATTGCCTTCAACCTTGCGCTGGAGCGGCTGCGCAACCAGGTGGTCAATGCCGGCGAGGTCCGGCCGGAGGAAGCCTCGGGCCTCGCCTACGCGCTCTATGTGCTCGCCCGTAACGGCCGCTCGGTGATGGGCGACCTGCGCTATCTCGCCGACAACAAGCTCGGCGATTTTGCCAGCCCGCTCGCCAAGGGCCAGATCGGCGCAGCACTGGCGCTGCTCGGCGATCGCGGCCGCGCGAAGGCGGCTTTCGATACCGCGCTCTCCAGCTTGCAGGATTATCGCGACAATGGCCTGTCGCGGCCCGATTACGGCTCCAGGCTGCGCGACAGCGTGGCGTTGCTGGCGCTGCTCGCCGAGGCGAAACAGGCCGAGCCGGCGATCCTCAAGGCCTCGGCCATCGTCGAGGATGCCCGCAACGATGCGCGCTTCACCTCGACGCAGGAGAATATGTGGATGGTGCTCGCGGCCCAGGCGCTGGCCGACAAGAGCGAGGGGCTGGCGCTCACCGTCAATGGCGCTGAGCACAAGGGCGCCTATTACCGTACGGTCTCGGCCGAGCAGCTGGCGCAAGCCCCGATCGCCATCGGCAATGCCGGGGCCGCCGCGGCACGCGCCGTGCTGACCGTCTCCGGCATTCCGACCTCGCCGGAGCCGGCGCTCGACCAGGGCTATACCGTGCAGCGCACGCTCTACACCATGAAGGGCGCGCCGGCCGATCCGGCCACGCTGGTGCAGAACCAGCGCTATGTCGTGGTGCTCAAGATCGGCGATCCGAAATTGCGCTATGGCCGCCTGCTGCTCGTCGATCCGCTGCCGGCCGGGCTCGAGATCGAGAACCCGGCCCTGACCGACGGCGCCAGCGTCGCCGGGCTCGACTGGCTCAAACAGGAGGTGGCGCCAAGCCATGTCGAGGCGCGCGACGACCGTTATGTCGCCGCCTTCGAGCGCGGCACGAACGAGAAGCAGCAGACGTTCATGGTCGCCTATATCGTGCGCGCCGTGACGCCTGGCCGCTATGTCTATCCGGCAGCGTCGATTGAGGACATGTACAAGCCGGATGTGTTCGGCCGGACCACCTTCGGCACCGCCGAGATCGCACCGGCGCGCTGACATGACACGGCGGCGCTGGCTCGTGGCATTGGCGGGGCTGGCCGCCTTGCCGGTGTTCGCCGTCGCCGGGTTTTTTGCCTATGCGCTCACCCTGCCGCCGATCGACCGCGATGCCATTGCCGTGCGCTCGACGGTGGTGCTCGATCGTGACGGCCACCTGCTGCGCGCCTTCGTCACCGCCGACGGCCGCTGGAAACTGCCGGTCACCGCCGATGCGGTCGACGAGCGCTATCTCGCCATGTTGCAGGCCTTCGAGGACAAGCGCTTCGAGCACCATCACGGCATCGACCCGCTCGCCATGCTGCGCGCGGCCGGGCAACTGGTCCGGCACGGCCGCATCGTCTCCGGCGGCTCGACCTTGACCATGCAGGTCGCCCGGCTGATCGAGCCGCGCGAGGATCGCAGTTTTGCCGCCAAACTGCGCCAGATGGCGCGCGCCGTGGCGCTCGAGCGCCAGTTCGACAAGCGCCAGATCCTCGACCTTTACCTGACGCTGGCGCCGTTCGGCGGCAATCTCGAGGGCGTGCGCGCCGCCAGCCTCGCCTATTTCGGCAAGGAGCCGCGCCGGCTCTCGACCGCCGAGGCGGCGCTGCTCGTCGCCCTGCCGCAATCGCCGGAGACGCGCCGGCCGGACCGTTATCCGGAGAGGGCCAAGCGCGCCCGCGCCCGCGTGCTGAAGCGCCTCGCGGCGGCGGGGCTGGTGACGCCATCGGAGGCGGTTCAGGCAAGGGAGGCCGCGCTTCCCCTCGAACGAAAACTGTTTCCGATCCACGCCGCCCATCTCGCCGAGGATGAGCGCCGCGCGAGCCCGGCCGAGCACCGCATCAGCCTGACCATTGACGGGCGCTTGCAGGCGAGCCTCGAGCAGCTGGCGCGCGAGCGCGGCCGTGGCCTCGACGCCAAGCTGTCGATCGCCATCGTCGCCATCGACAACGCCACCGGGGAATTGCGCGCGTCTGTCGGCGGCATCGACTATTTCTCCGACGAGAAGGCCGGCGCCATTGACCTCACGCGCGCGCTGCGCTCGCCGGGCTCGGCGCTCAAGCCGTTCATCTACGCGCTCGCCTTCGATAACGGCATCGCCCATCCCGAGACCATGCTTGAGGACCGTCCGGCGCGCTATGGCAGCTATGCGCCGGAGAATTTCGATCTCGGCTTCCAGGGCATGGTGACGGCGCGCAAGGCGTTGCAGAACTCGCTCAACGTGCCGGCGGTGGAACTGCTCTCGGCCGTCGGGCCGCAGCGCTTCCTGTCGCGGCTGCGCGATACCGGCGCGACCATCGCCCTGCCGCAGGAGGATGCGCCGGGCCTCGCCATCGGCCTTGGCGGCCTCGGCATCACGCTCGGCGACCTGACGCGGCTCTATGCCGGGCTCGCGCGCGGCGGCGACATGCTGCCGCTGACGACGCGGCTCGGCGCGCAGCCCGCGGCCGATGCCCACCGGCGTTTCGTCGAGCCGGTCGCGGCCTGGTATGTCGCCGATATTCTGCTTGGCGCGCCGCCGCCGCAAAACGGCCTGCCGGCGAGCCTCGCCTACAAGACCGGCACCTCCTACGGCTATCGCGACGCCTGGGCGGTCGGCTTCGACCGTAACCTGACGATCGGCGTCTGGGTCGGCCGGGCCGATAATGGCGCCACGCCAGGCCTCGTCGGCCGCGCCGTGGCAGCGCCGATCCTGTTCGATGCCTTCGCGCGCGCCGGGCTCGATCCACGGCCGATGCCGCCGCCGCAGGGCGTGATTTTCGCCACCACCGCCACCCTGCCGCCGCCACTGCGCCATCTCCGGCAGGACGTACCCAAGACGGTCGCCGCCATCGCCACGCCGGCGCTGAAACTCGCCTTCCCGCCAGATGGGGCGCGCGTCGACCTGACGGGTTCCGCCGAGGATGGCCGCCAGAGCCTGAGCCTGAAGGTCACCGGCGGCGCGCCGCCCTTCACCTGGCTGGTGAACGGCGCGCCGGTAAAGGGCAAGGTCGCCCGCCGCGCCACGGACTGGCGCCCGGACGGCATCGGTTTCGCCCGCATCTCGGTCATCGACGCCCATGGCGCCAGCGACAGCGTCTCGGTGCGGCTGGAATGACGGCGGTTTCGGGCGGGGTGGAAAGCTTCAATGGTACAGTCGGCTGGGCTTGAACCAGCGACCTTCGGAGCCACAAGCCGAATTCATACATTGAAAACATTGAAGATTATGGCTTAGTGTCGCGTCCATGTTGCGTCATGAAAGCAGCGCAGCTTCGGCTGCCGCCAGTTCGGCGCCATCATCACCGCGCGGAAACAGGTGGCCATAGACGTCCATCGTCATGGTGATCGAGGAATGCCCGAGGCGCTCCTGAACCACCTTGGCTGGCAAGCCTAACCCACCGTCCACCAGGCGGTTGATGCACCACGAGGCGTAGAAGTGGCGCAGTGCATGCAGCCCCTTGTATTTGGCCTCAAGGATCGGCTGCCCCTTCTCGTCGACCTCTCCGGTGTCGATCGCGACCATGGCCCGTACCTGGGTCGGCTGGAAACCACGACGCACAATGTTGTTGAGCTGCTCGACGTGGCCAAAGCCGTTCGGAAACACCAGGTCGAGCACCATCACCTTGTTGCCGTTGCCGTCGACCCGGCCGGTATCGCGCTTCGGGCAGACCAGCTTCCACTCGCGCAGAGCGTTGATGACCATCGGCGGCGCCGGGACTGCCCGCTCGCCTGAGATCGACTTCGGCTTGCCGATCGCGTTGAAGCGGTCGGCGCGCTGATGAACGCGGATCTCGCGCTTCTCCAGGTCGACATCCTTCCAGCGCAGGCCTCGAAGTTCGGATGCTCGGAGGCCGGTGAAGATCGCGGTCAGCAGCAGCGGCCGCCAACGGCCTTCCAGCGCCCCGACGATCGCCTTGATCTCATCCCGCGTGGGAATGTCCTCGCCGACCTTCAGGCGGCCCTTGTGGCGCTTCTCCTGCCGACGCTCACCGCCGCCGCGCCGGCCGCGAATGTCGCGCACGACGTTCCTCCCGGTCAGGCCGCGTTCCTGTGCGTCAGCGAGCAGCGACCCGAGGCTGACCATCACCTTGCGGATCATCGCCGGCGATCGCTCGCCTTCACGTAGCTCGTCCTCGAATGCGCGCACGGCCGGGATGGTGAGGGCGGTCAGGCGCGTCTCGCCGATCAGTGGCACGATATGCAGCCGCAGGTGAGCGCGGTAGCTCTCGATCGTCGTGCGCTCGAGCCCGGCCGCCTCGCCGCTGGCAATCCAGAATGCGCCGGCCTGCTTCACCGTGGCGCTGGCGCTGTCCGCGACGTGGATGCCCTCGCGCACTTCAACCTTGGCCGTGGCGGCGAACTGATCGGCGTCCTTCTTTTTCGTAAATGTCTTCAGCCGGCGTGTGCCCTTGGTGTCGACGTAATCGACAACCCAGGCGGTCTTTTCCTCGCCCTTTCCGTTCGTCCAGTTTCGTTTGCGGATGCTCACGCCGCCTCGAGCGGGCGGATATGCGACACGTCCACACTCTTGCTCGCCTGGGCGAGATCATAGGCGCGCTGGAGGTTCAGCCAGAACTCCGGCGTATTGCGGAAGAATGCCGACAGGCGCAGGGCGGTATCGGCGGTCAGAGCTGTCTCGCCCTTCACAATCCGCTCGATCCGGGTGCGCGGCACGTCGAGGCGCTTGGCGAGCGCACCGGCGCTCATCTCCAACGGCTCAAGAAACAGTTCGTCGAGCACTTCGCCGGGGTGTGAGGGGTTCTTCATCATGCTCATGGTCTCACCTCAGTGATAGTCCACAATCTCAACGTCCGCCGGTCCCTGATCGGTCCACACAAAGCAGATGCGCCATTGCTTGTTGATGCGCACCGAATGCTGGCCGGCCCTGTCTCCCGACAAAGCCTCGAGGCCGTTGCCGGGTGGAAACCGCAGATCCTCCAGCACCGTCGCGGCATCGAGCGCAGACATCATGGCCCGTGTCCGCTTCACCAGGTCTGCCGGAAAGCCCTTGCCGTAAACATCCTCGACGGCGTTGACGGCCAACTTGCCCTTGGTGCTCAGGATCATAGGTATCTATGTATCATGCCGTGATACGGATATCAATGGGCGGGGCGGTTGCGAATGGGCGTGGTCAGTCGTTCGGTTCGGCATGCTTTGTGGTTTTCCCGGTGCGCCAGCGCTCTTCGATCTCCTCGTCGTCGAGCTCTGCCTCCTCTGTGGCAGCATCTTTCAAACGCTCTTCATCCAGGTGTTCCAAACGCCAGAGGAGTTGTTCCTGCAGTTTAGAATCAATCCCCTTCACCTGGCCGTTTGCCATCAGCCGAATCGTCTCTTCCAACCCGTCGACAAGTTTTCCAACTCGCTCATGGTCGGCGCCGGCTGTCAGTACCCCGACCAGGTCGAGCAGTTCATAAACTCTGCGCTCGAGGTTCCGTGGCTCCGGGAACTCGCGCTCCAGGATGCGGACAATTTCCGTATTCATCGATCGGCCGTGACGCTCCGCATAGGCCTTGATGCGATCTCGGAGGCCGTCAGGAAGACGGAGGACGTACTTGTCCTGCGGTTGAACTTGCTTCTTTGGCATGATGGCTATCAGCCACGTTTTTCTCGTTGACGCAATGCTGGCTATCAGCCATAGTTAATACTGGCTATTAGCCATGTTAGATGAGGGTAAAATGAACGAGGAAAACGAAAAGCTCGATCTGGTCTGGGGAGTTGGCGAAATCGCCAAGCTTATCGGCCGGAGCTACCAGCAGACCTACCACATGATTACGGGCGGCAAGCTGCCGATCGTGAAGCAGGTCGGCGAACGCTATGTCGTTAGCCGCGCCAAGCTGATCGCGTTCTTCATGGAGGACGCGGCGTGACAACCGCGCCCAGCCATCGCGAGAGTGACGAGGCCTATCGCGGCGTTGTCGCTCTCTTGAACGACCGCTGGGGTGTCATCGTCTGTAAGGACGGCATCCAGTGGATTCTGCAGCGGCAGGACGCGGGAAAGAGTTTACATGGAGCGCCATGGCGAGGGCGAAGCTACTGCCGCACCCGCCAAGCCCTGATCCGCGATGCACGATACCATGCTGGCGACATTTCGCCCGCCGCGCTGTCGATCCTCGAGGCCTTGCCCGCGACGATCGACATCCTCCCCACAAAAATGGCCCGGCCGGTGCTGGAACACCGCCGAGCCTTGGTCCCAGCAAATTCCGAGAAGGAAACGCTATGAACGCGCTCAACGATACCATCGGCACTGAGCAGGCTGCAAGTGAAGCGCGGCTGAATATCCCATCCGGTGCTGTTACCGTCGGCGATCAAATGGATTGCGCTCTCCACAAACTGCGCACCATCGCCCTTGCTCTGACTCCGGATAACAGGGGCTGGCAGGACGAAGCCTCGCTCACATCGGTATGGGCCACATTGGATCAGGCTATCAGCGACCTAGAGCCTGTCCGCAACCGACTCCAAGGCGTGGAAGGCGGTTGTTCGAGCGAAGTGAAGGTGGCCGAGGATGCCGGCAAGACAAAAGGCTCAGAAACACCCAGGCACCCCACGCTCTCCGTTGAAACTGATGCTCTGAGCCGGATGAGCATCGAGGAGTTGGGCAGCCTCAGGTCGGTGCTGCGTTCTCTCAACGAGATGGTCTTTGCGTTTGGGTCACAACCGCGCTTCCAAAGCACGCAGTCGGATTCGGTGTTCAACGCTCCAGGCGTGATCATCGACGAGATTACCGAATTCCTCGATTGGTATGTCGATGCTGCGGATCACGCCATCGAAAGCGCCGATCCGGGAGATTTGGGAGGGGTCGAGCTTCAAATATGGTTGCGGCTCAATGCCAAGACTGAGGGGCGCGGAAACATCGCCGATGTCGCGGATCTGTCGCGCACCGCCCTGCGGTATTTTGAGATCGCGGCCGGCAAAAATGGGCGCGCCACATGAGCGGCCTGAACTGGTCGCGGACCCGCCAGCAAGCACGGATGCGTGATCGTGGCATCGAGGCGATGGCAGACAGCAAGCCGTGCTCGCTTTGGCCGCGGCCGAAGTTATCGAAGTCCAAGGCCGCCTTACGAAAGCTCGCCTCGGAGTTGAACGCGGCAGGGACCGTCCGAAAGTCTTTGACGTGCCCTACTTGCGGTCACGCTGCCGTGATCGTAGTCGCCGCGCGCCTGGCGCGCGGCTCTTTTGTTTGCTCTCAGTGCGGAGAACGCTGCAGATGAGCCCCTCAGTTTTGAGAACTGTGGCGCGGCGGCCCCCCGCTCCTACGCCGGCGACCGAGGCGCCGCGATCCGAGCTATCCTTCCCGGCCTTCCGGAACGCCTGGCTCGACCAGGTCGCTTTTGATGCGACGCTGCCGCCGAGCGCATTTCGTGTGGCTTGGATCCTGATCAAAGACTGCGCCATGACCTTCAGGCGCGATGGTGCGGTCTATTCTTACCGCGGCCAGGACAGCATCGGAGAGATGCTCGAGATCGAGCCACGGCATGTCCGGACGATGGTCACCCGTCTCGTCGAGCGTGGTCATTTGCGGAAGCAGCGCGGTGGCAAAGGGCATCCCAACCGCATGTTTCCGACGCTCTTTGACCGGAACGATAGAGCCGGTCAACAGCGTGACAAGACCGGAACTTTTTCGCCTTTTGACCGGAACAAATCTGTCATTTTGACCGGAACGATTGTTCCGGGGAATCTCATAGAGGATTCTCAGGTAGGAGAATCAGGGGCGCGTCGAGCGCCCCCTATTGAGTCGTCGAACTCTATGACAGGCCGAAGGTCGCGCTCTACGATTCAGGTTAGTGAGGAGGCGCGCTTAGAGCGCGCGCCTCAATCTTCCCAAGCCAATCGATACCAAGTCGGCCAGGAGATTCAGATTCACGTCAGAGGTGTGTTCGACGAGGGGACAAGAAAGATCCGATGCTCCATCGAGAATCTCGACATCGACGAGGAAGGACACACTCGGATCTTATTGCGCTCGCTCGAGGACGGCGAGTACGCATCCGCGCTTGTTGGCGCTGACGGCTTCATCGATCAGCAAAGCATCACCTGGAGGGGTGACGATTGGAGGGATGACGATGCGTGGTGACCAACTCGATCTTTTCATTGCTCCCGACGTCCCGGCGAAGATCGATCGATGCGAAGTCCTGATATTTCCACCGGCACGCATGGTCGGCGCCATGAGGTATGCCGCTGTCGAGATGCTGGCTATGTCACCTAAGGACCAGTGGAAGAAGCTGGAGATCGAAGCAATCAAGCTGCGCTACCATCTGTCCGGCCTCGGCATGCCTCTCTCGGAGATCTCGACGCACGTCGAGGCATTTAAGGCCGGCATCACGGCAGAGGCTCGCCGGATCATCGTCCTGGATATCCTATCGGCCGAGCACGGAGGCATTGCCTGACCCCAATGACCAGCCACCCTGATCGAAACATCGCGACTATCGTCAAAAACGCGCGGGAAGAACTTCGCGTAGAAATCCGAACCATGCATGGTCAGCGCATGGTCGATGCTCGCGTCTATGCCAAGACTAAGCGTGGGGACACGATCCCCACGCCGAAGGGGATCGCTATCAGGCCAGACTTGGTCCGCGAGGTGGCCAATGCGCTCCAGACCGCTGCCGCGGAAGTCGAGAAAGAGCCCCCGTCCTGACCATGAGCGAGCGATATGAGTTCGAGCCTCGTCGCGAAAGGCAAGGGAAAACAATCATTTGCAAAATACAAACCGACGTATTAGATTTGCAGATATCGCAATCAAGGATATCGCCATGGGCAAGATCGTCTCGTACCTCCGGGTCTCCACCCGGCGACAAGGGCGCTCCGGTCTGGGGCTGGAAGCTCAGCGCGAGGCCATCCAGCGGTTCGCGGATACCGAGGGAATGACGATCGTTTCCGAGTTCGTCGAAGTCGAATCGGGGAAGGGGGCGGACGCTCTCGACCGCAGGCCAGTTCTTGCCGCTGCTCTGGCTGCTGCGCGCCGTGCACGGTGTCCTGTGGTTGTCGCCAAGCTGGACCGCCTGTCGCGCGATGTCGCCTTCATCGCTGGCCTTGTGGCACAGAAAGTGCCGTTTATCAGCGCAGAACTGGGGTCAGACGCTGATCCGTTCATGTTGCACCTCTATGCCGCCCTAGCTCAGAAAGAGCGTGCCCTGATCTCCCAGCGTACCCGGGAGGCCCTTGCCGCGCGGAAGGCCCAGGGGAAGCGCCTGGGCACCCATGGCAGTGCTCAAACAGCCGCTGTGGCCCGGGCGGCGACCACCGCCAATGCTGATAACTTCGCCTCCGACATGATGCCTGTCATCGAGGGCATCAGGGCCTCCGGCGTGACCACTTATGAGGGTATCGCCAAGGCCTTGAACGCGCGTGGGGTGCACACCCGGAGGGGCGGAGGTTGGCATGCCACGACGGTGCGCAATCTGCTGCATCGAACCGCGTCTCATGCTGCCAGTTGAATCGCGACGAGTTATCGCGTATCTCTAGCGGGTCGGTTTTTGTCGACATGCCGTAGGCGCCGTTGAGGCGCGCGGGCTCCATCGCAACCGCAGATGAGCCCCATGGCACGTAAATCCAGCACTAGACGTTATCAGCTCACCAAAGCTCGGTGTTCGGTCTGCGCGCACCCCGACCGCATGCTTATCGAGATGGCACGCATCGCCGGCGTCAGCCTCGACAATGTCGCTACCAAGTATGACGTGGGCAGGGATGCTGTGTGGCGCCACATGGAGCACCTGCCTCCCGACCGGCGGGCCATGCTCATTGCCGACGTCCCGATGCAGGAGCTTGTCGAGCGGGCATCTGCCGAGGGAATGGGGCTTCTCGATTATCTCTCGGTGATCCGCTCCACGCTCATAAGCCAGATGTTGGCGGCGGCCGCCTGCAACGATCGGCATGCAACAGCCAATCTCGCTGGTAAGGCGACTGATGTCCTGCGGGAGGTCGGCAAGCTGACGGGAGAACTCCTCGAAAGCGCACGGTCGATCACCACCATCAACAATGTCACGCAGAACGCTGTCACGTTCATGGCGTCGCCGCTCTTCGGTCAGCTTGAAACCATGCTCATGCGTCGGCTAGCTCCCCACCCCGAAGCCTTGAAATCGGTGGTTGAAGGCCTCGCCGAGCTCGAGGGCACGTTGCCCGGTCCTGCGATCGACGGCGTTTCTCTGCCAGTTGCGGAGGGCTTCCGTGCTGACGCCGCGTGATGGTGCTCTATTCGGCCGGTTGGCCGAAACGCTCTCGAGCTCGTGGCGCCTCAAGGCGAGGCCGGAGCAACTCCCCCCTCCAGGCGACTGGGCGATCTGGGCTGTGATCGCTGGTCGAGGATACGGCAAGACGCGCACCGGAGCCGAGTGGGTACTGGAACAAGTGTTGCTTGGGAGTGCTTCCCGCATTGCCCTCGTTGCTCCGACCGCTGCTGATGCGCGTGACGTGATGGTGGAGGGTGAATCGGGCCTTCTCGCTATCGCGCCGAAAGGTATGCGTCCTGAGTACGAGCCCTCGCGCCGGCGCCTGACCTGGCCGAACGGTGCTATCGCCACGACGTATTCAGCAGATGAGCCTGATCGCCTCCGGGGGCCGCAATTCGACGCGGCGTGGTGCGATGAAATCGGCGCTTGGCGGTTTCCGGCGGCGTGGGACATGTTGCAATTCGGCCTGCGGCTTGGTGCAAAACCTCGTGCCGTGGTCACGACCACTCCCAAACCGACCCGGCTTCTACGAGAAATCCTCGCGCGCGAAGGCACTGATGTCGTCGTCACGCGCGGGCGCACCCGCGACAACGCGGCGAATCTTGCGCCAGCGTTCCTGAGCGTCGTGACCAGGCGCTATGATGGGACTCGCCTTGGTCGACAGGAGCTCGACGGGGAACTGCTTGATGACGTTCCAGGGGCGCTGTGGCCCTTCGATGTTCTCGATCGCTGCCGGGTTACGAAAGTGCCTGAGATGTCTCGCGTAGTTGTTGCCGTCGACCCGTCGGGATCCAACGGCGACGATGAGGGTGATGCGCAAGGGATCGTGGTAGCCGGCAAAGGAGTTGATGGTCGGGCCTATGTGCTCGCAGACCTCACCTGCAGGATGTCACCCGATGGCTGGGGACGCGAGGTTGCCCGCGCTTACGATCAACATCGGGCGGATATCATCGTTGCCGAAAAGAACTATGGCGGCGCGATGGTTGAGCATGTCATCCGGACCGCCAGAAAGAGCGCGCCGGTCAAGTTGATTTCCGCGACGCGTGGCAAGCATGTCAGGGCCGAGCCTATATCGGCGCTCTACGAGCAGGGGCGAGTCAGCCATCTCGCGCCCGATGGCGCGGCCGAATACCCGCTTGCGGATCTCGAGGAAGAACTCCGCCTAACCAACACCACCGGCTACCACGGACCCGGTTCGCCAAACCGGATGGATGCCCTGGTCTGGGCGCTTAGCGAATTGATGCTTGGCGATAGTTTCGATGCCGAGGAGTGGCGCCGCTTTGCCGATGGCGCGTCGGGCTTCCTCGATTCCCTCACCATTCAACGACTACAAAGGATGTAACAATGCGCCTCAAATTCCGTGACGCCCCGTGCCGCACCCGGGATGATGATAATCCCGAGCCGATTGCCACTTACCCGGCCGAGCAATTCACGGTCGTGACGAACGGCACTGGCTGGGAGGTCTATCGCAAGGACGTGCGGGTCGATCCCGGCAACGTCAGTGGTACTGCCGATCGGCTCGGGTATCTCGGGCGCGACCGCGCCCACAACATCAGGACGGTCGGCGGCATCAATGCCCGCAACCGCCGCTTCTGGAGCCGCTCGTGAGCGCCGCCGTGACCGCTCTGCGGCCGAAGGCGAAGCTCTCGCCGTCGCGCGAGCATCTTCAGGCCGTGATCGCTGCGAAGCGTGCCGCGGAAACCCACCTGAAAGAGGCCGAATCCATCCGGCTGCGCGGCCAGGGCGTCATCGAAGAAACCCGGATGGTGCTGGATGCCACCGCCGAAGCGGAGGAAGCGTCGTCGGCCGAGCTTTCCGTCGCCCTGGCGAACTGGGCGCGCACCGGCGGTGACCGGCCGAGCATGGCGCCGTCTCCGGCGCTGGTGCAGGCCCGCGCCGCCCGGGCCGAGGCCGAGCGCCAGCACCGGGCAGCCATTGCGGCCGATGAAGCCCTGGCTGCCGATGTCGCGGCGCGAGAGGCCGAGCTTGCCGTCGCCCAGCGGGCGTTGGGTGAAGCGATCATCGCGGTGGCGACCGAGGAAGGAGAAGCGCTCGGCGCCGAGCTCATCGAGCTCAACCAGCGCTCGATGCTGTTGAAGCATGCTCTCTACACCTTCGCGATGAACCGACATCTGCCCACCGGAGAGATCGGCTATCTCGGCCTTTCCGATGAAGCCAGACAGTCGATCGGCGTCTACTCGCCGCCAGGTGGCTGGGACACGACGTTTCCCGCGATCGCCCAGCAATGGAACGATCACCTGAGGCGGCTCGAGCGCGATCCGGCCGCCAGTTTCAATCTCGGATTCTGAGGTAATGACCCCGGCTTGTTCAGGTGCGTTTCGTCGCCGGGGTGCGCCCATTCGCACGGTGGCGCCAATAACAGCGAATGCCGACGGACCGCTCTTGCCATGAGTTTCTCGCGGTCGCGGCCGGCACCCTTCAACTTCGGATCACGTCATGACACAGCAGTATATTCGGTCCTGCACCCTGATCGTCGAGGGCAGTTCGGTCGTTTTCACGGTCTCGAATCTGCGGGTCGTGTTTCGAACACGGCAGGCGAATCTCCAAACGCCGGCTCACGCTGACATCCGCATTTACAACCTGTCGGCCGAGACGGCAAACATGGTCCAGAAGGAGTTCACCAAGGTCACGCTGTCGGCCGGCTACGTCGGAAATGAGAGCATCATCTTCAAGGGGGAGATCATCCAGGTCCGCAAGGGCCGGGAGAACCCGGTTGACACCTTCGTGCACATTCTCGCGACCACCGCCGACCAAGCTTACAACTTCGCGGTGGTCAACAAGACGCTTGCGGCCGGTCACACCTTCCGCGACCAGGTCGATGTCGCGCTTGAGGCGATGAAGCCCTATGGGGTTACGGCCGGCTATATCGCTGACCTCGGCTCTACGAAGATGCCGCGCGGCCGGACAATGTTTGGCATGGCGCGCGACCTTCTGCGCACGGTGGCGTTCTCGACCGCCTCGAGCTGGTCGATCCAGAACAACAAGCTCCAGATCGTCAAGAACACCGAGACCATGCCGGGTCAGGCGATCGTGCTCAACTCGCGCACCGGCATGATCGGCTTGCCGACGCAGTCGATCGACGGCATCGAGGTCCGCTGCCTGCTCAATCCGGAGATCGTCCCCGGCAAGCGCCTGCAGATCAATCAGAGCAGCATCCAGCAAGCCGCGTTAAGCCCGGGCTACACCGCTGCGGTAACGAACAGTATGATCCCCACTTTGGCGGATGACGGCTTCTACAAGGTCTTGGTGGTGGAACATCACGGCGATACGCGGGGAGGGCCTTGGTACACCGACAGCATTTGCATTCGTGCTGATGGGACATCAATCCCGATCAGCCTCGCATCGCAAGGCATCAACGTCATCCCCGAGGATCGGTGATGCCAGTCGTTCCCCGCACGCGTGATCGCTCGCGCCGATCCGAATTCGTGAAAGCCCGGAAGGTCGAGCACTACTATGCCGGGCGTCTTCGCGCAGTGGCGAAATACGTCGGCGAGATCATCCGTGACATGCATGCCCCTGGCGAGAGCAGCACCCGCCTTGAAGCCGCTCTTCGCAAATATGCCGACATAATAGAGCCGTGGGCCTCCTCGGTCGGCGCGCGCATGCTGGCCGAGGTCAACGCCCGTGATGAGCAGGCGTGGATGAAGACCGCTCGTGAGATGGGGTTCTCCCTGCGCCGCGAGATCGAGGCAACGCCGATCGGCGTCCGCATGCGCGAGCTGCTCGCCGAACAGGTCTCCCTGATCAAGAGCTTGCCGCTCGAGGCGGCCGAGCGCGTGCACGACCTGACCGTCAAAGGCATCGAACAGGGCACGCGCACGGCAGAGATCACAGCCGAGATCATGCGCACCGGCGAGGTGACGCTCTCCCGCGCCAACATGATCGCGCGGACGGAGGTTGGCCGCACCGCGACGACGCTCACGCAATCGCGCGCCGAGCACATCGATTCACCGGGCTATATCTGGCGCACCGCCGGCGATAGCGACGTGCGCAAATCGCACCGGGCCATGAATGGCAAGCTCGTCGCCTGGAATGATCCGCCGACGCTCGACGGCCTGACCGGCCACGCCGGCGCGCTGCCGAACTGCCGTTGCTACCCGGAGCCGATTGTCCCTGAGGTATGAGAGCGAATCTCGGGCGAGGTGCCCATGCTGTAAGCCTCCCATGACTGCTCCGCTGCCGAAAGGTGGCGGGGCTTTTTGCTTTTAGGACTCCATCCACTTGATGAATTCCTTCCAACTCACCTTAACGCCGTTTTCCCGGGCCGTTTTGCCTTTGCACCAAGTGAGCCCGGATTTAGTTACGATGCAATCACCCAGTCGGTCGCCTCCATTGGGTTCGGAAACATCAAACTCGATCCCGTTATTTTTTACTTCCATACCAACGTCGAATGATTTGATAGACACCTTCATAGCCAATCCCCCCATGCATAATCTGCGAGCATATAGCAGGCGATCGGGAGTGATCATGTCAACAGTCTCGAGATTGAACCTTAGACGCTATCCTTTTCCTGTTGCACGCCGCTTGGCGCTCCCGGCGCTCTGAACCTCCGTCGGCTCAAGCGGCACTAGGTCGCCGCTCTCGTCAGCGGTAAAGGCACGACGACGTAATAGGCCGCGCTCATGGGGCGAGGAACACCATCAAGATGGCGAGGGTTGCTACGATCCCCCCCGCGACAGCGGCGACAATGAACATCATTTCGGCACGACCAGCCGGGTCGAGAACCATTACCTTGTAATCGGGATCAGGCACGAAACGATATAGGCGAGCCCGCCATTTCTTCCGCATGTCCCGCTGCACGCCCATAAAGATGCAGCCGCTAGCAATGATGGCGCCGACATAGATAGCCGCTACCAAAGCTACAGTTTGGACAACCCAATGGGGCGTCGTAGTGCTGATCTTTGCGGCAATTGACGTTGCCCCCAACTTTTATCCAGCGTGATGGAGACTCTGACGGTTGGTTTTG
>CALKHP010000043.1 GCA_937988775.1 uncultured Alphaproteobacteria bacterium | reverse complement strand
GGGTTTGCCCCGCCGATCCCGATTGGAAAGCCTCATGTCTTCAAAGCAAGCGAGACTCGCCTGGCCTCGCCGCCAGCATTCAAGCTGCAGGTTTGAAGCGCCACACGCCGGTGTGCTTGATCTCGGCATCCTCGAGCGCGCGCGTCACCGGCACGACATAGGTCGCGAGCCCTTCGAGCCGGGTATGCGGCAGGTAGCTGCGGCCGGGATCGCCGATCAGCACGGTCACGCCCGCGGCCGCCAGTTGCTCGAGCCAGAGCGTGACGCGCGCCGCCGTGTCGCGCTCGTAGCAGATATCGCCGGCGAGCACGATGTCATGGGAGGGCGCCTCGCCGACAAGGTCGTCGGCGCGCGCCGTGATGCGCACGCCGTTGAGGTCGGCGTTGAGGCCGATCGCCGTGACGGCGAAAGCATCAATATCGGCGGCCTCGACCGCGGCCGCGCCGGCCATCGCGGCGGCGATCGCCACCAGCCCCGAACCGGAGGCGAAATCGAGCACGCGGCGGCCGCGCACGATATCGGGATGGTCGAGCACGTAGCGCGCGAGTGCCTGGCCGCCGGCCCAGGCGAAGGCCCAGAATGGCGGCGGCAGGCCGATGCGGCCGAGATCCTCTTCCGTCTTCTGCCAGAGTGCCACGGCTTCATCCGCGACATGAAGCGAGATTTCGGGCACCAGCGGCACGGCGCGGATGCCGGTATTCTCGACGATGAAGCGGCGCGGGTCGGCGATTGTGTTGCCCGTTGTCTTGGCCATCTCAGAACGCCGCCTGGCCAAGCAGGTTCGTCGCGGTGCGGCGCAGCGTGGCGAGGAACAGGCGCGCCGGACGCGATAGCGGCGCCTCGCGCGGGATCAGCGCCTGGGCTCCGACCGAGACCGGATCGGCGATCGGCAGCCGCACCAGCCCGTGACGGCGCTCCTCCAGCAGCCAGAACGGATCGACGACCGCGACGCCGGCGCCGGCCCGCACCAGCGCGCAGGCGAGCGAGGACTGGTTGACCTCGATGGCGATGCGGCGCGGCACGTTCGCCGCGCGGAACCAGTCATCGACGAGGTTGCCGAGCGGCAGGCTGCGGGCGAAGGACACCAGAGGGAAGGCCGCGATCTCGGCGGCGCTGACCTGGTCGCGGGCGGCGAGCGGATGGCTCTCGCCCACGATGCAGATCAGGTCGGCGCGGCACAGTTCGAGCAGGCGCGCGTCGGGCTGGCTGATCGGCGTCAGCACGAGCCCGAAATCGACCCGTTCGCGCGCCAGCGTGTCGATGACGCCGAGATTGTCCATCGACTGGATGGCGATATGGATGCGCGGGCGCGCGGCGCAGAAAGCCTGCACGGCGATGGGGAGGATGTTGTCGGCGAGCGTCGGCGTCGCGGCGATGCGCAAGGTGCCGATGCTGGTGTCGCGGATGTCATCGACGAGCCGGTTGAGGCGCTCGACGCCGTCGAAGACGCGCTCGAGGTCGCCGAGCAGCGCGCGCGTCTCGGGCGTCGGCTGCAAGCGGCCCTGGCGGCGCTGGAACAGCGGAAAGCCGGCGGCGCGCGCGCATTCGCGCAGCATCATGCTGACCGCCGGCTGCGAGATCGCCAGCGCGCCAGCCGCTGCCGTCACCGAGCCCTGACGGCTCACGGCACGCACCACTTCGAGTTGGCGGAAGGTCAATGGCATCAGGTGAGCTTATACAGAATTAAGCTGTGGCGCATTGAACTTATTTTTCGATGGTTCTAGCGTCAATCAACGCCGGGCCGAGCGCTGAAATCCGGCCGCCTATGAAGATTGCAGGGGGGGCTTATGAAACGGCAGCATCACGCGGAGCGGGCGGGGCTTCGATGCGCATAAGCGCCGTCGAGACCTCGGTGGTGGCGCTGCCCTTCGACATGGGCGGTCCGCATCCGCTGTTTGCCGGCCAGCGCTGGGATCATCTCGAGATCCTGCTCGTCAAGGTCGAGACCGAGGACGGGCTCACCGGCTGGGGCGAAGCCTTCGGCCATGCCGCGATCCCCTCGACCAAGGCGGCGATCGACACGATCATCGCGCCGCTGGTGCTCGGCGCCGACGCCGGCGACATCAACGCCCTGACGCAGAAAGTGCTGCACGGCACGCATCTGCTCGGACGCAACGGCGCTTTCGTCTACGGGTTTTCCGGCATCGAGATCGCGCTGTGGGACATTCTCGGCAAGCGGGCGGGCATGCCGATCTGGCGCCTGCTCGGCGGCGCGCGCCGGCCGGAACTGCCGGCCTATGCCAGCCTGTTGTCCTATGGCGGCGACGTCGGGCTGGTGGCGAAGAATTGCGCCGCGGCGCGCGCGCGCGGCTACCGCCACCTCAAGCTGCATGAGGTGACACGCGAGGCGGTGCTGGCGGCGCGCAAGGCCGCGCCCGATGCCCGCGTCATGATGGATGTGAACTGTGCCTGGTCGCCGCATACCGCGCGCGACATGGCGATCAACCTTGCCGATGACGGGCTGTTCTGGCTCGAGGAGCCGGTGTGGCCACCGGAGGATGTGGCCGGCCTCGCCAGCGTGCGCGATATCGGCATCCCGATCGCGGCGGGCGAGAATGTCGCCGGCCTGTTCGGCTTCAAGGCGCTGATCGAGGCGGGCGCGATCGATATCGCGCAGCCGAGCGTCATCAAGCTCGGCGGCATCGGCGAGATGCGCAAGATCATCAACCTGTGCGCGGCCCATGCGATCGAGGTCACGCCGCATTGCCCGTATTTCGGGCCGGGCTTCCTGGCGAGCCTGCATATCACGGCGGCGCTGATCGAGCGCCCGCTGGTCGAGGTGCTGTGGCTCGACATGGAAGCCAATCCGTTCGACCCGTTCGTGCGCGTCAAGGATGGCAAGGTCACGGTGCCGGACAAGCCGGGGCTCGGCTGCGATCCCGATCCGGCGATTTTGCAACGCTACGCCAAGGGCGAAACGACGCGCATTGCGCTGGAGGCCGGCCGATGATCGTCGAACGCGTCGAAACCCGCCCGGTGCATCTGCCGCTGGACAAGCCGATCGGCAGCGCGCTCGGCCAGATCGCCTCGTTCGGCTGCATCCTCGTCTCGGTGCGCATGGATAGCGGCGTGGTCGGCGAGAACCTGATCTTCACGCTCAACAACCGGCGCACGGGCGTGCTGCGGCAGATGGTCGACGAACTCGCCGACCTGATCGTCGGGCGCGATGCCGGCCATATCGCCAATTTCTGGGCGCGCGCCTGGAAGGATATCAATTTCCTCGGCCATAAGGGCGTGCCGGTCGTCGGCATTTCGGCGCTCGACGGCGCGCTGTGGGATGCGCTCGGCAAGAGCGCCGGCCTGCCGCTCTACCGCCTGCTCGGCGGCGCGCAGGACCGCGTGCCGGCCTATCATAGCGGCGGCTTGTGGCTGTCGCGCACGGCCGACGAACTGGTCGCCGAGGCGGGAAGCTTCGTGGCCGCCGGCTTCAAGGCGATGAAGATGCGGCTCGGCATGGCCGACCCACGCGAGGATATCGCGCGGGTCAAGCTGGTGCGTGAGACGATCGGCCCCGGCATCAGGCTGATGGCCGATGCCAACCAGGGGCTGAACGAGGCGCAGGCGATCCGGCTCGGCCGCATGCTGGAAGAGTATGACCTGACGTGGTTCGAGGAACCGTTGCCGGCTTACGATGTCGAGGGGCTGGCCCGCGTCGCCGCCGCGCTCGATACGCCGATCGCCTCGGGCGAGACCGAATATACCCGCTACGGTTTCAGGCGCATGCTGGAACTGCGCACGGCCGACATCCTGATGCCGGACCTGCAGCGCGTCGGCGGCGTCAGCGAATTCGTGCGCGTCGCCCATATGGCGGAAAGCCATGACGTGCCGGTGTCGAGCCACCTGTTCCCCGAGACCAGCATCCAGGTGCTGGGCGGGCTCTCCAATGCGATCTATCTCGAATACATGCCGTGGTTCTCGCAGCTTTATCGCGAAAAACTGGTGATCGAGAACGGTGTGGCGGTAGTGCCGGAACGGCCGGGCTGGGGCTTCACCTTCAACGAGGATTTCATCCGGCATCTCGAACAATAGCTGCTGGACAAACGTTTTTTCTCACGACCAGAATGGTCTGACAAGTTCACAAGCTGCTTCGGAAAGCCCGCGCCAGACGGGTGTCGAAGGCAACAAGGAGGAAACACCGATGGATATTTCCCGCCGCAATGTCTTGCTTGGTGGTGCGGGGGCCGTAGGCGCAAGCGCGCTCGGCCTGCCGCGCCCCGCCCTCGCCGCGAGCGGCCCGATCAAGGTCGGCTGGCTCGCGGCGCTGACCGGCCCGAGCTCGGCGCCGGCCATCGGCTTCAACCGCGGCGTGGTGTTCGCGGCCGAGGCGATCAACGCCGCCGGCGGCGTCAAGGGCCGCAAGATCGAGGTCATCACCCGCGACACGCAGGGCGACCCGACCAAGGCGGTCAACGCCACGCAGGAAATGATCAGCCAGCTCAAGGTCGACGCCGTGTGGGGGCCGACCAACTCCGGCGAATCGCTTGCCGTGACGCCGATCATGGCACGCGCCAAGATGCCGAATATCCATCCTTGCGTGATCGACAGCCTGATCGACCCGAAGAAATTCCCCAACGCCTTCCGCCTGTCGCCGGCCAATTTCCAGTGGGACGACGCGGTGCGCCACTATTGCCTGAAGGTGCTCAAGGTGAAGAAGGTGGCGGTGATCGGCGATACGACCGGCTATGGCGTCGCCGCCGCCAATGCCTCGACCGCCGCGCTGAAAAAGGACGGCGCCGACGTCGTCTACCACGCCAATATCGACGCGACCCAGACCGACATGACGCCGGACATGCTGCGCGCCAAGAATGCCGGCGCCGAGGCGATCGTGTGCTGGAGCACCTCGACCGGCATGGATGCGCGCCTGTTCAACACGCGCGCCACCATGGGCTGGGACGTGCCTTTCGTCGGCCATCCCTCGATGTCCTCGGGCGAGATCGGCTCGCTGGTCGAGAAGCCGGCCAACTGGGACAAGGTCTATGCCGTCGGCTATCGCAGTTGCAGCTACGATAGCGCCGGCAAGCTGCCGGCCCATAGCCAGGAACTGGTCGACAAGCTCAAGGGCAAGGTCGATCTCAAGGACACGCTGCTGTGGTGGGTCGCCGGCGGCGTCGATGCGATCAACCTGATCGCCAAGGCGGTCGAGGTGACCGGCTCGACCGAGAGCAAGGCGATCATCGGCTACTGGAACACGCTCACGAAATATCCGGGCTATTTCGGCACCTACACCTTCTCGCCGGAGCAGCATAACGGCTATCCGACCGACGAAGTGGTGATGTCGGCCGCCTCGAGCGCCAAGGACGGTACCTTCGCGCTCGCGCCCGGCTACAGCTGAGGCGGATCACGCATGCTCGCCTCCATCATCGCCTCGGGGCTGGCGATCGGCGCGGTCTACGCGCTGATCGGCATCACCTACAACACGATGTATTCCTGCTCGCGGGTGATGAGCTTCACGGCGGGCGCGCTCGGCATGCTCGGCGGCGTGTTCGGCTCGCTGTTCATGGTGCGGATGGGCATCCATCCGGTCCTCGCTTTGGTGCTGATGCTGGCATGCTGCGCGCTGATCGGCGTCGTCACCGAATTCGTGGCGGTCAGGCCGGTGCTGAAAAGCCTCGACCAGCATCTCTACGTGCTGACCACGCTGGCGCTGGCGCTGCTGATGCAGCAGTTCACCGCCATCGAGTGGAGCACCGAGCCGCAGGCATTCCCGAAACTGTTCGGCATCGGCTCCGGCATCTGGGACGAGAAGTTCTGGGTGCCGGTCCTGGCCTGCGCCGCGACGATCGCGGGGCTCGAATACCTGTATCGCCGCACGCTGGTCGGGCGCGCCTTCGTCGCGGTGGCGGAGGATAATTTCGCGGCGCGCGCGCTCGGCCTGCCGGAGCGCAACCTGCGCATCGCCAGCTATGCGCTCGCCGGCATGATCGGCGGGCTGGCGGGCTTCGCCGGCGGGCAATTGCTGCTCGCCTTCGTCGCCAACGGGCCGCTGCTCAACTTCTACGGCTTCGTGCCGGTGGCGCTCGGCGGCATGGGCAACAACCGTGGCGCGGTGATCGGCGGCATCGGGCTCGGGCTGTTCCAGCAAACGGCGAATTTCCTCGTTGGCGGCATCTTCTCGTCGGTGGCGGTGTTCGCCCTGTTCATCATCGTGTTGCTGGCGGCGCCCCAGGGCCTGTTCGGCGCACCGGCGGCGCGGCGGGTGTGATGACCATGAACGCGCCGCGCGACCTCTCGCTCGACAAGGGGCTCGACAACGGGCTTGTCCTGCCCGCGCCTTCCGAGGGCGTGATCTTCCACCTGCTGCCCTTTGCCGGGCTACTCGTGCTGGCGCTGCTGCTGCCGCTGACCGGCAACGAGTACTGGGCGCTGATCGCCACGCGCGCCGCGACCTACTGGACGCTGGTGTCGGGGCTGAACCTGATCATCGGCTATGCCGGCCAGCTTGCCATCGGCTATGTCGCGCTGCTGACGCTCGGCGCCTATACGACCAGCGTGCTGGTCGCCGGCAACGTCTCGCCGCCGCTGCATCCATTCCTGGCGCTCGCCTGCGCGGCCGTGGTCGGCGCGGTCGCCGGCGTCATCATCGGCCTGCCGGCATTGCGGCTGCGCACGTTCTATTTCGCCATGACGACGCTCGGCTTCGCCACCATCGTCACGCAGATCGCGCTCGCCTGGCAGAATGTCACCGGCGGCGGCATCGGCCTGCCCGGCCCGATGCTGCCGGCGCCGTTCGATACCGCCTGGGGCCTGTATTACTTCTGCCTGGCCATCGCGGTGCTGTGCACGGTGATGACGGCCAATCTCGGGCGCAGCCGCTTCGGGCGGGCGCTGATCGTGGTGCGTGATGCCGAGGTGGCGGCGGAAGCCAGCGGTATCTCGAAGCCGGGCCTGTTCGTCGCGGTGTTCATCTTCGCCGGCGCGGTCGGCGCGATTGCCGGCGGCCTGTTCGCCACGTTGCAGACCTATATCACGCCGGATGCCTTCACCTTCGACCTGTCGCTGCTGTTCTTCATCGCGGTGCTGATCGGCGGGCGCGGCTCAATCCTCGGGCCGCTGCTCGGCACGCTGATCCTGACCGTGCTGCCGGAAATCGCGGCGCCGCTCGCGGCGTGGTCGACCTTCCTTTATGCCGGGCTGCTGCTGGTGATCGTGCTCGCCATGCCGGGCGGCATCGCGGCGCTGATCGACTTCCGCAACCGCAAGCCGCTGGAGAAGCATCGCGCCATCGTGCCGCGGCCGGGCTTGCTAGGAAGCGTGATCGGCGGGGCGGCCCATGGCGACCACCTCAAGCTCGCCGGCATCGTGCTCGCCTTCGGCGGGGTGCGCGCGATCGACGGCGTCGATCTCGATGTCGCGCCGGGCCAGGTGCATGGGCTGATCGGTCCGAACGGCAGCGGCAAGACGACGACGCTCAACGTCATCTCCGGCTATTACAAGCCGGAGGAGGGCAGCCTGGCGCTGGGCGACACGGTGTTGCCGCAGGGCCGGCCCGTGCTGCGCGCCGGCTTGCGCATCGCGCGCACCTTCCAGACGCCGCGCATCGTCGGCGAGGCCTCGGTGTTGCAGAACGTGATGATCGGCGGCGGCTTTGCCGCCAGGGCCGGCTTCCTCGAAGCGCTGCTCTGGCTGCCGCGCCAGCGCCGCGAGGAGAAGGCGCTCGCCGAGGCGGGCCTGCGCGCGCTCGCCGCCGTCGGGCTCGAGAACCTCGCCCATGTGCGCTCCGACCGGCTCCAGCACAGCGAATTGCGCTTCGTCGAGATTGCCCGCGCGCTGATGCTGAAACCGGCGGTGCTGCTGCTCGACGAGCCGGCGGCCGGCCTGTCGCCGGATGAAATCGAGCGCCTCGGCGCGCTGATCAAGGCGGTGAGCCGGCAGGGCACCGCCGTGCTGCTGGTCGAGCACCATGCCGACCTGATCTTCGACATTTGCGATCACATCACCGTGCTCAATCTCGGCAAGGTGCTGGCCTCGGGCACGCCGGCCGACATCCGCGCCCATAAGGAGGTGGTCAGTGCCTATCTCGGCGCCTGATACGCTGCTCGACGTGCGCGCGCTCGATGCCGGCTACGGCAAGATCGGCGTGTTGCACGGCGTCGATTTCGCCATCGCGCCGGGCGAGGTCGTGGCGCTGCTCGGGCCGAACGGCGCCGGCAAGACCACGCTGCTCAGCGCCGTGTCCGGCCTGATCAGGCCGAGCGCCGGCAGCGTCGGCTTCGGCGGCCGCGACCTGACCGGGCGCAGCCCGCGCGAATGCGCCCGCGCCGGGCTGGTGCATGTCATCGAGGGCCACCGCGTGTTCACGCAGATCTCGGTGCAGGACAATCTCGAACTCGCCGGCTACGACCTGCCCGGCGCCGCGCGCGGCCAGCGTATCGACGAGGCGCTGACCTTCTTTCCCGAGATCGCCGCCAAGCGGCATGAGCGCGGCGGGGCGCTGAGCGGCGGCCAGCAGCAGATGCTCGCCGTGGCGCAGGGGCTGGTGCGCCAGCCCAAGCTGTTGATGCTGGACGAGCCCTCGGCCGGCCTGTCGCCGGTGCTGGTCGACCGCGTGCTGAACGTGATCGGGCAATTGCGCACCCGTGGCATCGCGGTGCTGCTCGTCGAGCAGCTGATCGAGAAGGCGCTTGCCGCCGCCGATCGCGTCGTGGCGCTGGCGCAGGGGCGCATCGTGCTGCAGGCGGATACCAGCGAGGACAACCTGCCGCATCGGCTCGAGGAAGCCTATTTCGGGCGCGGCGTCGCAGCGCCGCTGGTGTGACACGGCTTCGGGCGCTCGGCTGGCAAGTGAGTGGCTGGCAAGTGAACGGCTGGCAAGTGAATGGCTGACATGCGAAAATTGGCATTGACCGGCTCCGCCGGTCGGCCGATGACTGGCACTGGTCGCCTCCCGATATTCGTTATATCCGAGCTTAAGCCCGCGCATCCATGGATCAGCCAGCCCCTCTCCCGGCGCAGCCGTCGCTGACGCATGCCGAGATTCGCACGACGATCGGCGGTGTGTTGCTGGCGATGCTGCTCGCCGCCCTCGACCAGACCATCGTCGCCACGGCGATGCCGACCATCGGCCACGAACTCGGCGACATGGAGCACCTGTCCTGGGTGGTGACGGCCTATCTGCTGGCGGCGACGGCGGTGACGCCGCTCTACGGCAAGATTTCCGATATTCACGGCCGGCGCGTCACGCTGCTGTTCGCGATCGTGATCTTCGTGATCGGCTCGATCGCCTGCGCGCTCGCCCCATCGATGCTGGCGCTGATCCTGGCGCGCGGCCTGCAGGGGCTCGGCGGCGGCGGGCTGATCTCGCTCGCCCAGACGGTGATCGCCGATGTCGTCTCGCCGCGCGAGCGCACGCGCTACCAGGCGCATATCGCCAGCGTGTTCGGTGCTTCAAGCGTGGCCGGGCCGGTGCTTGGCGGCTTCTTCGCCGATCACCTGCACTGGTCGTTCATCTTCTGGATCAACGTGCCGCTCGGCCTGCTCGCCTTCATCATCTCGAACCGCGTGCTCAAGAAGCTGCCGCGCTACGAGCGCCGCCACAAGCTCGACATTCTCGGCGCGCTGCTGATGACGAGCGCCAGCATCACGCTGATGCTGGCCCTGAACTGGGGCGGCGTGCGCTTTCCGTGGGGCTCGGCGCCCGTGCTTGGCATGTTCGGCGTCTCGGCCCTGTTCTGGCTCATGTTCGTGCTGCGGCTGCGCAGCGCGCCCGAGCCGCTGATCCCCGGCGTCATCCTGTCGAACCAGGTCGTCGCCATGGGCACGATCGCCGCCTGTTTCGGCATGGGCGTGTTCATCGGCCTGACCATCTACATGCCGATCTATTTCCAGGCCGTGCACGGGCTGTCGGCGAGCCATGCCGGGCTGGCGCTGATCCCGCTGATGGCCGGCACGGTGACCGGCGCGACGCTGTCGGGCCGCATCATGGCGCATTTCCGGCACTACAAGCGCCTACCGATGCTCGGCATCTGCCTGTCGATCTCGATCCTGTCGCTGCTCGCCTACATGCCGAAGGACCTGTCGCTGGTGCAGGTCTCGTTCCTGCTCGGCCTGAGCAGCCTCGGGCTCGGCACGGTGCTGCCGGTGACGACGATCTGCATCCAGAACGCCGTGATGCAGCACCAGATGGGCACCGCGACCGGCACGATGAACTTCTTCCGCCAGCTCGGCGGCGCCATGATCGTGGCGGCGTTCGGCGCCATCGTGCTCAGCAGCCTGCCGCCGGAGGCGACGGGAGCCGGCGTGTCGATGGAGATGCTGGCGAGCCTCGTCAAGGCGGCCGGCGCCGACCTTACCGACACGTTCCGCTGGGTGTTCGCGGCCAGCGCCTGCGGCATGAGCGTGACGCTGCTCGCGCTGATCGTCATGCAGGAACGCCCGCTGCGCACCGAACTCAGCATCGACAGGGTCGCGGGCGAGTGAGCGGGCTCAGCCGCCCGGCGCCCCTTGCGTGTTGACGTAAAGCGCATAGATCGACTGGCTCGCCGCCATGAACAGGCGGTTGCGTTTGAGGCCGCCGAAACACAGGTTGGCGCAGCGCTCGGGCAGGCGGATGCGGCCGATCAGTTTGCCCGCCGGGTTGTAGATCACGACGCCGTCGAGCTCGTCGCTGCCCATGCCCCAGCCGCACCACAGATTGCCGTCGATATCGCAGCGGAACCCGTCCGGCGTGCCGGGGCCGGCATCGATGAACACGCGGCCATTGGCGAGCGTGCGGCCGTCCACCACGTCATAGACATAGATCAGCCGGTTGGGCGTGGCGCGCGAGGCGACGAGATAGAGCTTGTTCTCGTCCGGTGAGAAGCACAGGCCGTTCGGGCCGTCGACATCGGTGGCGACCGCGGTGATCTCACCGCTCGCGCCATCGACACGGTAGACGTTCTGGCCCGATTCCGGCTTGGCTTTATGGCCCTCGTAATTGCCGAGGATGCCGAAGGGCGGATCGGTGAACCAGATCGAACCGTCGGATTTCACCACCACGTCATTGGGCGAGTTCAGCGGCTTGCCCTGATAGCTGTCGGCGATCACCGTGATCGAGCCGTCATATTCGGTGCGGGTGACG
Source organism: uncultured Alphaproteobacteria bacterium (assembly GCA_937988775.1). Taxonomy (GTDB): domain Bacteria; phylum Pseudomonadota; class Alphaproteobacteria; order Rhizobiales; family Beijerinckiaceae; genus CALKHP01. Next base: position 10,453 of record CALKHP010000043.1, on the reverse strand, counting down.
CGGCGCCCGCCATGCTCGCATGTCACGAGCCGGCCCTGGCGGTCGCGCGTGTTGCCGTTGGCGTGGTCGGAGGGCTTGCGGAACACGCTCGTCGCGCCGGTCTCCTCATCCCAGCGCATGATGCGGTTATTGGGGATGTCGCTCCACAGCAGGCTGCGCTGATCGCCGAACCATACCGGTCCCTCGCACCAGCGGAAGCCGGTCGCCAGCCGCTCGACGGCGGCGCTGAACACCCGGTACTGCGCGAAAGACGGGTCGATGACCTCGACCGCCGGGTCGGGATAACGGGTGCTCTGCTGCCACATCGGGTTCCTCCAGCGCTGGTTGGCGGCGCAATGTCGACGTTTCGCGCGCGTCTGGCAAATCGCTTTGCGGCCCGGCGCCGCAGGCGGCGGCAACGGCGCCGGGCGTGTGCGCCAGAGCACGGTGCGACGCGCGCGCCGGCCGCCGATGCCGCGCTGCGGCATATGGCGCGTTGCCCTGTTCCTGCATCCTCATTATATGGGCGGTTATTATGAGCATGCTTATGATATCCGATGTCCGATAGAACGATCACCGGCCTCACGCCGACGCTCGGTTTCGTGCTGCATGACGTGGCGCGGTTGCTGCGCAAGCGGTTCGAGCAGCGCGCCCGCGCGCATGGTTTCGTGCTGACGCGCTCGCAATGGCAGGTGCTGGCGCATCTGAGCGTGCATGAAGGCATCCACCAGGGTGGACTGGCGGAAATCCTCGAAATCGAGCCGATCACGCTGGTGCGCATCCTCGACAAGCTCGAGGCGGCGGCGCTGGTCGAACGCCGCCGGCACGACAGCGACCGGCGCATCTGGCTGCTCTATCTGACCGACAAGGCGCATCCGCTGCTCGGCGAGATGCGGGCGCTGAGCGAGACGACGCGCGCCGAGGCGCTGGCGGGGCTTTCGGCCGAGGACCGCAGCCGCCTGCTCGCCGTGCTCACCGTGATGAAAACCAATCTGATCGATGTCTGCAGCAGACCGGTCGATGACCAAGACAGCGTCAAAGAGACCCGCCATGAGACGAGCCGTGGATGACAGAGCCTATGTGAAGGACGACGCGCCGGCCGCGCCGGTGACCGACGAAGCGAAACCCGCTGCGCCGGCAAGCGCCGAGGCCCGGCCGGCCGCCCCCGACGGCGCCACGCCGCTGGCCAGCATGATACCCGACGTGTTGCCGCCGCGCGCCACCCAGCCCCGGCGCGACCGCAAGCGGCGGCTGCTGTTCGCGGCGCTGCCGGTCGCGCTGCTCGTCGGCGGCTATTTCTATGTCACCGGCGGGGCGGTCGTCTCCTCCGACAATGCCTATATCCGCGCCGCCATGGTCGGTGTCTCGACGGATATTTCCGGCATCGTCAAGGAAGTCGACGTCAAGGACAACCAGAAGGTCGCCAAGGGCGACGTGCTGTTCCGCCTCGACGACCAGCCGTTCCAGCTTGCCCTGACGCGCGCCGAGGCGCAGCTCGCCACGGTGCGCAACGATATCGTGGCGCTCAAGGCGAGCTATCGCGACATGCAGGCCCAGATCGACGAGCAGCAGGTCGAGGTGGCGTATTTCCAGACCGAATTCGACCGCCAGCAGCAGCTCGTGGCGCGCAACTACGCCAGCAAGGCGGCTTTCGACCAGGCGCAGCGCAGCCTCGACGGCGCCAGGCAGAAGCTCGGCTCGCTGCAGGCGCAGCTCGCGGCGATCGCCGCCAATCTCGGCGGCAACCCGGATATCCGCCCGGAGGATCATCCGCGCTACCGCGAGGCGCTGGCGCAGCGCGACGAGGCGGCGCGCCAGCTCTCGCACACCGTGGTGCGGGCGCCGCTGGCCGGCATCGTCACCAACGTGCCCTCGTTGCAGCCCGGCCAGTACCTGACCGCCTCGACCGCCTCAATGAGCGTGGTCTCGACCGATCATGTCTGGGTCGAAGCCAACCCGAAGGAAACCGAGCTGACCTATGTCCGGCCCGGCCAGAGCGTCTCGGTGACCGTGGACAGCTATCCGGGCGAAACGTGGCACGGCACGGTCGACAGCATCAGCCCGGCCTCGGGCTCGAGCTTCTCGCTGCTGCCGGCGCAGAATACCAGCGGCAACTGGGTCAAGGTGGTGCAGCGCATCCCGCTGCGCATCCGCATCGACACGCCGCCCGATATGCCGGTGCTGCGCTCCGGCATGAGCGTCGAAGCCGCGATCGATACCGGCCATGAGCGTGGCCTGCCGCAATTCGTCGCCAACCTGTTCACGACGGCCAAGGCCAAGACCGCTGGCAAGGACCGGACCGCGGGCAAAGACCGGACCGCGGGCAAAGACCGGACCGCCAGGAAAGACTGACCATCATGGCAGGCAACGCCCAGCCGCTGGTTGCCAATCGCGCCGCGATCACCGCCTGCGTCATCCTCGCGGTGATCATGCAGGCGCTGGACACCACCATCGCCAATGTCGCGCTGCCTTATATCCAGGGCAGCGTGTCGGCGAGCCAGGACCAGATCAACTGGGTCCTGACCTCCTATATCGTCGCGGCCGCGATCATGACGCCGCCATCGGGCTGGCTGTCGAGCCGCTTCGGGCGCAAGCGCATCCTGCTCGCCTCGATCACCGGCTTCGTCACCGCCTCGGTGCTGTGCGGCCTGGCGCAATCGCTGACCCAGATCGTCGGCTTCCGCCTGCTGCAGGGCTTCTTCGGCGCGGCGCTCGTGCCGCTGTCGCAGGCGATCCTGCTCGACATCTACACCGTGGAGGAACGCGGCTCCGCCATGGCGATGTTCGGCGTCTCGGTGATGGTCGGCCCGGTGCTCGGCCCGGTGCTCGGCGGCTGGCTGACCGAGAATTTCTCGTGGCGCTGGGTGTTCTACATCAACGTGCCGCTCGGCCTGATGGCCTTTGCCGGCGTGTCGATGTTCGTGCATGAAACGCGCGTCAACCGCGACGCCAAGCTCGACTGGCTCGGCTTCGGCAGCCTGAGCATCGCCATCGGCGCGCTGCAACTGTTCCTCGACCGCGGCGAGCAACTGGACTGGTTCTCTTCCGGCGAGATCATCCTGGAAGCGACGGTGTGCGTCGCCGCCTTCTATGTCTTCCTGGTGCATATCTTCACGCGCGCCAACGGTTTCGTGCGGCCGGAACTGTTCAAGGACCGGAATTTCGCCACCGGCATGCTGTTCATTTTCCTGATCGGCATGACCTATCTCGCCTCGCTGGCGCTGATGACGCCGTATCTCCAGACGCTGATGGGCTATCCGGTGATCACCGCCGGCATCGTCATGGGGCCGCGCGGCCTCGGCACGATGATGTGCATGTTCATCGTCGGCAAGCTGGTCGGCAAGGTCGACACCCGCGTGCTGCTCGGCATCGGCCTCGCCATCACCGCCTGGGCGATGTACGACATGACGTTCTGGACGCCCGACGTGTCGCAATGGCGCATCGCCGAGACCGGCTTCATCCAGGGCGCCGGGCTCGGCTTCCTGTTCGTGCCGCTGACCACGGTGACCTTCGCGACGCTGCCGGCCTCGACGCGCGGCGATGCCACCGGCCTCTACAACCTGTCGCGCAATATCGGCTCCAGCGTCGGCATCTCGATGGTCTCGGCCATCCTGATCCAGAGCACGCAGGCCAACCACGCCGATATCGCGGCCTATGTCACGCCCTATAACCGCCTGTTCCTCGATCCGGCGGTCGCCCATGCGCTGAGCCCGTTCACGGCGGCGGGCCGGGCCGCGCTCGACAGCCTGATCACCATGCAGGCGACGATCATCGCCTTCATCAATGATTTCAAGCTGATGATGATCCTGTCCCTGGCGGCGATCCCGCTGCTGGTGCTGTTCCGCAAGGGCAAGCAGCCGGCCGCCGCCGATCCGGCTGCTGCGATGGAATAAGGCGCTCCCCATTGACCGGGCATGCGGAAACGCGGTCTGTTGGGCACCCTTGGCCGTCTACCTCTGGAACCGATCATGCCGATCCTCAACCGCGTCTCCGCCTTTGCCGATGAACTTGGCGCGTGGAGGCGCGACATTCACAGCCATCCCGAACTCAGCGGCGAGGAGGTGCGCACCCCGGCGCTGGTCGCCGAGCGCCTGAAAGCCTTCGGCTGCGATGAGGTGGTGACCGGCATCGGCCGGACCGGCGTCGTCGCCCGCATCAAGGGCAATCGGCCGGGCGAGAAGGTGATCGGGCTCAGGGCCGACATGGATGCGCTGCCGATCGACGAGGCGACGGGCAAGCCTTATGCCTCGACGGCGGCCGGCAAGATGCATGCCTGCGGCCATGACGGCCACACGACGATGCTGCTCGGCGCGGCGCGCTATCTCGCCGAGACGCGCAATTTCGCCGGAGAGGTCGTGCTGATCTTCCAGCCGGCCGAGGAGAGCGGCGAGGGCGCGCGCGCCATGATCGCCGACGGGCTGATGGACCGGTTCGGCATCACCGAGGTCTACGGCATGCACAACATGCCGGGTATTCCCGTCGGGCAGTTCGCTATCCGGCCGGGCTCGATCATGGCGGCGGCCGACTGGTTCACCGTCGAGATCGAGGGCAAGGGCTCGCATGCGGCGCGGCCGAACGAATCGATCGACACGCTGTATATCGCGGCCCTCACCGTCACGGCCTTGCAGGCGATCGTGGCGCGCAATGTCGATCCGATCGAGAGCGCCATCCTGTCGGTGACGCAGATCAGCGCCGGCAACACCTTCAACGTCATCCCGCAGACCGCGACGCTCAAGGGCACGATCCGCAGCTTCTCGCCGAAAGTGCGCGACCTCGTGCATGCCCGCTTCGCCGAGATCGTCAACGGCGTCGCCGCCATGCATGGCGCCAGGGCGACGCTCGAGATCAGGCAGGGCTCGACCGCGACCGTCAACCATGACGACGAGACGCTGCTCGCGGCGCGGGCCGCCGCCGATATCGTCGGCGAAACGCTGGTCGACGGCGCGGTTACGCCATGCACGGCGAGCGAGGATTTCGGCCTGATGCTGGAAGAGCGGCCGGGCGCCTTCATCTTCATCGGCAACGGCGATTCAGCCGGCCTGCACCACCCGCGCTATGATTTCGACGATGCATCGCTGCCGATCGGCGCGAGCTACTGGGCAAGACTGGTGGAAATGGCGAGCGCGCGCTGATCGGCCGCTTGACGGGCGCGGCGCGCGCAGCGAATGCTGGCGGGCTTCGGGGGAACTCTCATGGATATCGTGACGCGCTCGATCGTGGTCGGCATCATCGCGACCGGCCTGATGGATGTCTGGGCGCTGGCGCTCGCCCGTTTCGCCGGCATCCCGCCGACCAATTGGGGCATTGTCGGGCGCTGGTTCGCGCATCTGCCGCGCGGACGCTTCGTGCATGCCGATATCGGCGCGAGCGAGGCTGTCGCCAACGAAAAGGCCATCGGCTGGGCGGCGCATTACATCATCGGCATCGTCTATGCCTGGGCGCTGCTGGTGCTGGCCGGGCCGGCGTGGCGCGTAGCGCCGACGCTGCTGCCGGCGCTGCTCATCGCCTGGATCACGGTCGGAGCGGGCTGGTTCATCCTGCAGCCGGGGCTCGGCCTCGGCATCGCCGCCAGCAAGCGCGCCAACGCCAACCAGATCCGCATGCTCAACCTGATCGGCCACACGGTATTCGGCCTCGGCCTGTTCATCGGCGCGGTGTTGACGCGTTAGCCAATTTATTTCCCTTCTCCCGTGTACGGGAGAAGGGAGCCCCCGGTGTGTTCCGGCCCCCTCACACGCAGCGCGCCGTCAGGCCGCCATCGACCGGCAGGCACACCGCCGTGATATAGGCGGCCTCGTCGCTGGCCAGGAACACGGCCGCGTTGGCGACGTCCCAGCCGGTGCCCATGCGGCCCATCGGTGCCGCCTCGTGGCGCTCCTGCACCATCCGGTCGGTCGAGCCATGCGCGCCGGCGATCTGCTGGTAGATCAGCGGCGTGTCCATCAGGCCGGGCATGATGGCGTTGGCGCGGATGCCTTGCCGCGCATATTGCAGCGCGATGCCGACGGTGAACTGGTTCACGCCGCCCTTGGAGGCGTAGTAGCTCGCGTACGGGTAGCCGGTATAGCGGATGCCGGCGGCCGAGGAGATGTTGGTGACGACGCCGCCGCCCTTGGCGATCATCGCCGGCAGCGCCGCCTTGCAGGCGAGGAACATGCCGGTGAGGTTGATGTCGATCTCGCGCCGCCACTCCTCCTCCGACAATTCGGTCGGGCCGCCCATTTTGGCATGGCCGACATTGTTGTGCAGGATGTCGATGCGGCCGAAGCGCTCGAGCGTGGCGCTGACCGCCGCCTCCACGTCAGCAAGGCGGGTGACGTCGCAGGAAAGCGTCAGCGCCTCGCCGCCCTCGGCAACGATTAGCCCCACGGTTTCTTCCGCCGCGGCGCGGTTGATGTCGACGCAGGCGACACGCGCGCCCGCCCGCGCATAGGCGACGGCACTTGCCTTGCCGTTGCCCCAGCCCGGCCCGATCGACCCCGCGCCGAATACCAGCGCAACCTTGTCCTGCAACCGTGCCATGCCGCTTCTCCCCGTGAATCGCCTGCTACCTAGACCACGGCGGCGGGCGCGTGGAAACGCTTTAAACGCAGAGGACCGCGTGGGAAGCGGTTGGCATCGCCCCGCCGGCTGGGCTAGCTTCCGGCGTGGCGTCTCCTGCCGCGACGGAGGTTTCCCGTGCCTGCCATCAATCCCGCCCGCCTGCTCGGCGATCTGCGCGCGCTGGCCGAAATCGGCAAATACAAGACCGGCGTGCACCGCCCGACCCTGTCGCCCGACGATCTCAGGGCGCGCGCCTTTCTCGTCGAGCGGCTGCACGCGGCCGGGCTCGAGGTCGAGCAGGACGGCATCGGCAACATTCTCGGGCGCTCGCGCGTCAAGGGTAAGGTCATGCTGGCCGGCTCGCATCTCGAAAGCCAGAACCATGCCGGCTGGCTCGATGGCGCGCTCGGCGTGATCTATGCGCTCGAGGCCGCGCGCGCCCTGTCCGAAGACCCCGCGACGGCGCATCTTGGCGTCGATGTCGCCTCGTGGTGCGACGAGGAAGGCCATTTCGGGCATTTCCTCGGCAGCCGCTCGGCGATCGGGCTGGTCACCGAGGAGGAGATCGACAAGGCGAGCGACCGCACCGACGGCCGGCCGCTGCGCCAGGCGCTGGCGGCGGCAGGGCTTGCCGGCAAGCCGCGCCTCAAGCTCGACCCCGCCCGCTATGCCGGCTATTTCGAGGCGCATATCGAACAGGGCGACACGCTCGACAGCAGCGGCTTGCAGATCGGCGTGGTGACGGCAATCGTCGGCAACTGGCGCTACGACATCTCGGTCAAAGGCGAGCAGAACCATGCCGGCACGACGCGCATGGCGATCCGCAAGGATGCAGCCGTCGGGCTGATCCGGCTGTGCAACGCCATCCATGATGGGCTCGCCGCTGTGGCCGGGCCGCGCACGGTGTGGACCTTCGGCAAGATCACGCTCGATCCGGGTTCGGCCAATATCGTGCCGGGCGGGGCTGAACTGGTGTTTCATTTCCGCGATGCCGATCCGGCGCTGCTGCCGGTGCTGGAAAAGACGCTGCACGATCTCGTCGCTGCCGCTGATGCCGCCGGCCCGTGCCGCTTTTCGATCCGCGAGGTCAGCAAGAGCAAGCCGGCGCTGATGGACGAGGGCTTTCAGGCGGCGCTCGACAAGGCGGCCGAGCGCCACGCGCCGGGCAAGCATCTGCGCCTGCCGAGCGGGGCCGGGCATGATGCGCAGTATCTTGCGCGGGTGATGCCGGCGGCGATGCTGTTCGTGCCCTCGATCGGCGGCATCAGCCACCATTGGCGCGAGAACACCAGGGACGAGGATATCGTGCGCGGCGCGCAGGTGTTCACCAGCGCGATTGCCGGCGTGCTTCGCAGTTAGGGCGGTTTGGCGTCGCCGTCATAGCGGCTGATGGCACCGCCGATCAGTTCGACTTGGCGCAACAGGCGCGCGACCGGCTCGGGCATGGTCTCGTCGGCACGGCCGGGCGATGCCGCTGCCGTGCCGATCGCCGCCATGGCGCTGGCGATGCGCTCGCGCCAGCCCCGCTGGGTTTCCGGCGAAAAGCCGGTGCGCAACGCGGCGTCGTGCTGGATGACGGAAATCTGGCCGGCGACGCGGCGCAGCGCCGCATCGACCACCATTGCCGCATCGAGCGCGCCGTGCCGCGACGTATGCGGCTCTTGCAGGGCGCGGGTCAGCGAAGCCTCGAAATTGTTCGACTGCCGGCCGGCATGGCGGCGCGTCGCCTCGATCGCGGCCGCGTCGCTGTCGCCGCTCAGGTTGGCGAGCACGGCGCCTGCATAGGCGGCATGGGCGGCCAGCGCCGCCTGCATTTCGCCGCGCAGGCGCTGCGGCTCCCAGCTCGGCCATAGCACCAGCCAGCCGAAGACGGCCAGCGCGCCGCCGGCGAGTGTGAAGCCGGCGCGCAGCAGCACGACCTCCCAGGCGGATTGGCCCGGATACATGAATTCGATCAGCACGATGATCAGCGGCGTGATGCAGGCGATGAAGGTGCCGAAACTGACCTGACGCAGCGAGAAGGCGATCACCGAGAGCGGGATCATCAATGCGGCGAGCACGATCGGCTGGTGCGCGACGAGGGCGAGCGCCGCCGCGATCAGGCCGCCGAGCACCGTGCCGCCGATGCGCTCGAGCGCGCGCTGCCAGGTGGCGGCGTAGAACGGTTGCAGCGTCGCCACGACGGTGATGGTGAACCAATGCGCGAAAGGCTCGTTCCAGTGCAGCGTCAGGGCGAGCGCCGGCACGGCGATCACGGCGGTGCGCAGCGCGTGGCGGAACATCGCCGAATCCCAGGACAGATTGGCGAGGATCGGCGCGGCGAACTGCGCGCGCAGCGATTGCGACGCCGTGCCGTTCGCAGGCTCGTCCGGCAGCAATCCCTCGATCCGGCCCAGCTTCACGGTGCTGCGCAGCCAGCCGCCAATGCTGGCGGCGACGGGCGCGAGCTTGGCGTCGCCCGCCGCGGCGGCAGTCAATCTGGCGACGGCATTGTCGAGCTTGCCCGGCCTGAGCGGGTCGTCATGCAGCATGGCGCGGGCGAGCACCGCGAGCAGCGGGCGCAGGATGCGCAACATCCTGACGGCGGCCGCCCGCGTCGCGGGCGCGCGCACGGTCTCGATCAGTTCGGACAGGGCGATCAGCGCGCCGAACAGTTGATCGGCCGCCTCGAGCCGCAGCAGCACCTGCGCGCCGCGTTTGGAGAGCTGGCCGCGCATGCCGACCGCATCCATGATGGCGCCGCGCGCCGTCTCGATCTGCGCGCGCACGGCACGGCGATGGGCGCGGGCATGCTCTTCCCAGATGGTGGCGCCGGCATCGTCCTGCTGGGCGAGCAGCAGCAGGTCGCCGGCGAGCGCCGACAGGCGGCGCCAGACCTCGGCCTGCGCGGTGCGGGCCTGCTGGTAGGGGTGGAGGCGCCACACGAGCAGCGCCAGCAGGATGGCCCAGGCGCCGCCGCACAGGAACAGCACGCCGATTTCGGCCGCCTCGGCGCCGGTGAGCGGCCGGTCGAGCGCTAGGATCAGCACGATGGACAGGATGTTGCCGGCCGCCGCCGAGGCGGCGCCGAACACGCGCGCGAAGCTGTTGAGGAAGATGCCGGCGGCCGCCAGCGGCAGCACCACGGCGAGGCCGTAATTGCGCAGCAGGCCGAAGCCCGCCCAGGTCAGCGCGCCGAGCACAGTGAACACGATCAGGCGCGGCAGGCGCAGCCGGATCGGCCCGCCGGTATCGCACAGGCAGGTGAAGAAGGCGGCGAGCGCCATATAGGCCAGCGTCGGCTGGTGCAGCCACTGGCTGAGCAGGAAGATCACCGCGCAGGCGAGCGCCGCGCGGATGCCCTCGGCGACGCGCACGGCGCGCAGATCGAGCCCGACCGGCAGGCGCGACAGATCGGCGTCGCGGCTGCGCAACGTGCCGTATTTGAGTTGGCTTGTGCTCGCGCCTGTCGCCGTCATGCCTCGCTTCTTCCCGCCGGGCTTTCCATGACCCACGGTGATGGACCGCCCGACTGCAAGATATTGGACGCTCGGCCGGCGCCGGTATAGAGGCTTGGGCAGTTTGCATCAGCCGCTGACAGGAAGCCTTTCGCCATGCAATATCGTTCCCGTACCACCACCCATGGCCGCAACATGGCGGGTGCGCGCGGCCTCTGGCGCGCCACCGGCATGAAGGACGGGGATTTCGGCAAGCCGATCATCGCGGTGGTGAATTCCTTCACGCAGTTCGTGCCGGGCCACGTGCACCTGAAGGATCTCGGCCAGCTTGTCGCGCGTGAGATCGAGAAGGCCGGCGGCGTCGCCAAGGAATTCAACACCATCGCCGTCGATGACGGCATCGCCATGGGCCATGACGGCATGCTGTACAGCCTGCCCTCGCGCGAGATCATCGCCGACAGCGTCGAATACATGGTCAACGCGCATTGCGCCGA
>CALKHP010000042.1 GCA_937988775.1 uncultured Alphaproteobacteria bacterium | reverse complement strand
GGCCAACGCGATCGGCATTGGCGGCGGCGCGCGCCCGTGGCAGGCTGTTGCCAGCATACGCCCTCAAGAGGTGGCGTCATGAGATTTCGCCCGTTGCTATTCCGGCATCTCGTCCTGGCAGCCCTGCTCGCGGCGCTGCCTGCGGCAGCGCAAGAGCGCAAATCCGAGGTCGACGTGGCGCTGGCGCTCGGCGTCGATATTTCCTACTCGATGAATGCCGACGAGCAGCGCCTGCAACGGCTCGGCTATGTCGACGCGCTGACCTCGAAACTGGTGCTCGACGGCATCAAGGCCGGCCCGAACGGGCGCATCGCCGTGACCTATTACGAATGGGCGAGCGATTTCGATCGTCGCACCATCGTGCCGTGGACGATCATCGACGGGCCGGAGAGCGCCACCGCCTTCGTCGACCGCCTGCAGGCGATCGAGCCACGGCGCGCCTCGCGCACCTCGATCAGCGGCGGCATCGATTACGGCGTGCAATTGCAGGGCGAGAACCCGTATCGCGCCATCCGCAAGGTGATCGATATTTCCGGCGACGGGCCCAACAATAACGGCCGGCCGGTGGCTGCGGCGCGCGACGAGGCGGTGGCGAAGGGCATCGTCATCAACGGCCTGCCGATCCTGCTGGAGCGCGGCTTCAGCAGCTATTTCGACATCGACTATCTCGACGATTACTACGCCGACTGCGTGATCGGCGGGCGCGGCGCCTTCATGCTCGCCATCAGCAACCGCGCGCAATTCGCCGAGGCGACACGGCAGAAACTGCTCAAGGAGATCGCGGGCACCGAGTCGCCACCAATCATCAAGGTCGGCGATGCGCCCGCGACCGACTGCATGGTCGGCGAGCAGATGTGGCGCAACCGTATGGAACGTAACTAGGAATCATGTGCCGCGCGGTTTGGCGCGCGTCGTCGGCGCTGCGCTGGCTGGATCGTCCGGCCAGGGGTGCCTGGGATAGCGCCCCTTCATCTCCGCCTTCACCGCCGCCCAGGAGCCGTGCCAGAAGCCCGGCAGGTCACGCGTGATCTGGATCGGGCGGTGCGCCGGCGAGAGCAGGTGCAGGGTGAGCGGCAAGCGACCGCCGGCAATCGCCGGATGCTGTTTCAGCCCGAACAGCTGCTGCACGCGGATGGCGAGCACCGGCGCGCCCTCGCCCTCGTAGCCGATCGGATGGCGCTCGCCCGTCGGCGCCTCGAAATGCGTCGGCGCTTCCGTCTCGAGGCGCTGGCGCAGCGGCCAGGGCAGCAGAACCTGCAACGCCTCCTCGAGCAGGCCGGCGTCGATCTCGGCCAGGCTCGTCCTGCCGGCGAGGAACGGCGCGAGCCAGTCGGAGACGCTTGCCGCCAGGGCCGCATCGGACAGGTCGGGCCAGTCGCCGCCGGCCTGGCGCAAAAAGGCGGCGCGGTGGCGCAGTTGCTCTTGCGCCTTAGACCATGGCAGGCGGCCGATGCCGAGCCCGGCCAACCCTTGCGCCAGTTGCTCCGCCGCCTCGGCGCTGGCCGGCACAGGCCGCGTCTCGCTGGCGAGCACGATGGCGCCGAGCCGGCTGACCTGGCGCGCCCGCAAGGCGGCGCGCTCCTCATCAAAAGCGATTTCGAGCGCATGGCGGATACGGTCGCCGGCGATCTCGTCAAGCTCATCCGCATCGAGCCGGGCGGCGAGCAGGATGCGGGTCCGGGCGGCGCTGCCGCTCATTTCGGCCACGACCAGAAACGGCGCGCGGGCAAGCGGATCGGCCGGATCGAGCGCGGCGCCGCGCCCGCTGGCGAGCAGGAACTGGCCCGGCGCGCCGCGCGCCTTGGCGATGCGATCGGGATAGGCCAGCGCCAGCAACGCGGCGCTCGAATGGCCGCAATCGGCGGGGGCAGACCTGGCGCCCTGCGTGGCGGCTTCGGCCCAGCCGCGCGCCATGCGGGCCATCGCCACGGCGCGCTCACCGCGATCACGGCGGAAACGCGCGAGCCGCTCGTCGAGATCGGCACTGGAGCCGCCGAGCCCGCGCTCGACCAGGATGGCGGCAATGCGCGCGGCCGCCTCGGCGTCTTCCGGCCCGGCCGCGACGATCATGCGCGCGAGGCGCGGCGGCAGCGCGAGCGCGCGCAAGCGCCGGCCCTCTTCGGTCAGCCGGCCGTCGGCATCGAGCGCACCGATCTCAACCAGTTCGGCGCGCGCCTCGACAATGGCCGGCGCGGGCGGCGGATCGAGCCAGGCGAGCGCGGCCGGGTCGGTGACGCCCCAGCTTGCCAGGTCGAGCAGCAGGCCGGCGAGATCGGCGGCGCGGATTTCCGGCTCGGCGAACGGTCTGAGGCTCTGGGTCTCGGGCTCGTCCCACAGGCGATAGCACGTGCCGGCTTGCGTGCGCCCGGCCCGGCCACGGCGCTGGTCGGCGGCGGCGCGCGACACGCGCACCGTCTCGAGCCGGGTCACGCCGCTATCCGGCTCGTAGCGCGGCACGCGCGCCAGGCCGCTGTCGATGACGACGCGCACGCCCTCGATGGTCAGCGAGGTTTCAGCGATCGACGTCGCCAGCACGACCTTGCGGCGCCCGGCCGGAGCCGGTGAAATCGCCATATCCTGCGCGCGCTGGTCCATGGCGCCTGAGAGCGGACACAGCATGACGGTGTCATCGGTGAGACGTTCAGCCAGCCGGCTCTCGACACGGCGGATTTCGCCCTGCCCGGGCAGGAACACCAGGATCGAGCCACTCTCGGCCCTCAGCGCCTTGAGCACGGCGTCGACGGTGCGATCCTCGATGCGCCGGCCGGGATCGCGCCCGAGATACACCGTCTCGACCGGGAAGCTGCGGCCGGCGCTCTCGATCACCGGCGCATCGCCGAGCAGTGCCGCGACGCGGGCGCCGTCAAGCGTCGCCGACATGACGAGCAGCCGAAGGTCGGGGCGCAGGCCGGCCTGCGCGTCGAGGGCCAGGGCAAGGCCGAGATCGGCATCGAGCGAGCGCTCGTGATATTCGTCGAACAGCACGCCGACGACGCCATCCAGCATCGGATCGTCGAGGATCTGCCGCGTGAACACGCCTTCGGTGACGACCTCGACGCGGTTGCGGCGCGATACCTTGACGTTGAGGCGCGCGCGCAGGCCGATGCGCTCGCCAAGCGGTTCGGCCAGGGTCGCGGCCATGCGGTTGGCGGCGCCGCGCGCAGCGAGGCGGCGCGGTTCCAGCACGATCAGCCGGCCGGCGCCCGCCCACGGCTCGTCCATCAGCGCCAGCGGCACGCGCGTCGTCTTGCCGGCGCCGGGCGGGGCAACCAGCACGGCATTCGGCCCGGCCGCGAGCGCCGCCTTCAAAGCCGGCAGCGCGTCGTCAATCGGCAGGGCGTCATCGAATGTCATGGGTGCCTGATGGCGGCGGAGGCGGGCTGCGTCAATGGCAGGCGGCTCAGGATGAGGAGCGCAACGGCTGCCTGCGCGATGCCCCGCTCAATTCCGCCCGACGCCGGTGTAGCGGAAGCCGTGCCGGCGCGCTTCTTCTGCGGGATAGACATTGCGCAGGTCGACCAGCACCGGCGCGGCCATCACCGCCTTCAGCCTGGGCAGGTCGAGCGCGCGATAGGCATCCCATTCCGTGACCAGCACCAGCGCGTCGGCGCCCTCGGCCGTCTCATAGGCGTTCGTGCAATAGGTCACAGGCCCGAGCAGCGGCCGCGCCTGCTCGATGCCTTCCGGATCGGTGGCGCGGACGGTGGCGCCGGCATCCTGCAAGGCCTGGATGATGGCAAGCGCCGGCGCCTCGCGCATGTCGTCGGTATTCGGCTTGAAAGTCAGCCCGAGAATGGCGATCGTCTTGCCGCGCACCGAACCGTCGCAGGCGGCGATGACCTTGCGCGCCATGGCGCGCTTGCGCTGGTCGTTGACCGCCACCACGGTCTCGACGATGCGCAGCGGCACGCCATTGTCCTGCGCCGTCTTGACCAGCGCGGTAGTGTCCTTCGGAAAGCATGAGCCGCCGAAACCCGGGCCGGCATGCAGGAATTTCCCGCCGATGCGGTTGTCGAGCCCGATGCCGCGCGCGACCTCCTGCACATTGGCGCCGACCTGCTCGCACAGATCGGCGATCTCGTTGATGAAGGTGATCTTGACGGCGAGAAACGCGTTGGCGGCGTATTTGATCAGTTCGGAGGTGCGCCGGTCGGTAAAGACCAGCGGCGCCTGATTGAGGTAAAGCGGTCGGTAGACATCCTGCATGACCTCGCGGGCACGCGGCTCCTCGGTGCCGATGACGATGCGGTCGGGCCGCTTGAAATCGTTGATGGCGGCGCCTTCGCGCAAAAATTCCGGGTTGGAGACGACGGCGATCTCGGCCGCCGGATTGGTCTCGCGAATGATGCGCTCGACCTCGTCGCCGGTGCCGACCGGCACGGTCGATTTGGTGACGACCACGGTATAGTCGGAAACTGCGGCGGCTATTTCTCGCGCCGCATCATGGACATAGCTGAGATCGGCATGGCCGTCGCCGCGCCGCGAGGGCGTGCCGACGGCGATGAACACGGCATCGGCCGCCGCGACCGGCGCGCGCAGGTCGGTGGTGAAGGACAGCCTGCCCTCGCGCACGTTCTTGGCCACCAGCTCGGCGAGGCCCGGTTCGTAGATCGGCATGCGCCCGTCGCGAAGCGCGGCGATCTTGGCCTCGTCCTTGTCGAGGCAGGTCACGACAT
The DNA here is from genome assembly GCA_937988775.1 of uncultured Alphaproteobacteria bacterium. Lineage (GTDB taxonomy): Bacteria > Pseudomonadota > Alphaproteobacteria > Rhizobiales > Beijerinckiaceae > CALKHP01. The sequence goes on along the minus strand of CALKHP010000042.1, from coordinate 63,215 downwards.
GGCCGAAATCCGCCAGACACGCGCCGGAGACCAGCCCGACATACCCCGACCCGACCATCGCGATCTGCATGCGCCAAACCCTTTTTGCTGGAAGCCCGGCGGGCTTCTAGCATGACGGCGGCGCGCCTGCCTACACGAGAGCAGACCCCGCCCGGTAGTCGTCAGCCGCCGATATTGAAGGCCGCCAGCGCCGCCATGTTGACGATGTCGCTGTCCCTCGCGTTGAGGTCGATGATCTGAACCGGCTTGTCCATGCCGAGCAGCAGCGGGCCGATGACCGTCGAGCCGCCCAGTTCCTGCAGCATCTTGGTGGCGATCGAGGCCGAGTGGAAGGACGGCATCACCAGCACGTTGGCGGTGTCGGACAGGCGACAGAACGGATAAGCCAGCATCGCCTCGCGGTTGAGCGCCACATCGGCGGACATTTCGCCGTCATACTCGAAATCGAGCCGGCGCGAATCGAGGATCTCGACCGCCTCCTGAATGCGCCTCGAGCGCTCGGCATCCGGGAAGCCGAAGGTCGAGAACGACAGCAGCGCCACGCGCGGCGTGTAACCGAGACGCCGCGCCGCGCCGGCGGCTTCGCAAGCAATATCAGCCAGTTGCTGCGACGTCGGCATTTCGCACACCGCCGTATCGGCGACGAGCACGGTGCGGCCGCGCGCCAGCACCATCGACACGCCGATGACCTGATGGCCGGGCTTGGCATCGATGACCCGGCTGACATCCTCGAGCGCCACGGAATAGTTGCGCGTCAGGCCGGTGACCAGCGCATCGGCATCGCCAAGCGCGACCATCGCGGCGGCGAAATGATTGCGGTCCTGATTGATCAGGCGCTGGCAGTCGCGGAACAGGAACCCCTTGCGCTGCAGGCGCTCGTAGAGATAGGTCGCGTAAGTCGAATTGCGCAACGATAACCGTGCGTTATGGATTTCAATGTCCTTGCCGTCGAGATCGAGGCCGGCGAAGACCGCCACTTCGCGAATGCGGTCGTCGCGCCCGACCAGCACCGCCTTGCCGAGGCCCTGGTTGACGAAGGAGACGGCGGCGCGGATCACCGCTTCCTCCTCGCCCTCGGCGAAAACCACCTTCTTCGGCCGGCGGCGGACCTGCTCGAAGACGCGCTGCAAGGTGCCGGCGATCGGATCGCGGCGCGCGGAAAGATCGCGCTTATATTGCGCCAGATCGGCGATTTCCCGGCGTGCAACGCCGCTTTCCATGGCGGCTTCCGCGACGGCTGCCGGAATGCGCGCCATCAGGCGCGGATCGAACGGCACCGGGATGATGTAGTCGCGGCCGAATTTCGGACGCGAGCCCTGATAGGCGGCGGCGACCTCGTCGGGCACGTCCTCGCGCGCCAGTTCCGCCAGCGCATAGGCGGCGGCGATCTTCATCTCCATGTTGATCTTGGTGGCGCGCACGTCGAGCGCGCCACGGAACAGGTAGGGGAAGCCGAGGACGTTGTTGACCTGGTTGGGATAGTCCGAGCGCCCGGTCGCCATGATGGCGTCGTCGCGGATGGCGGCGACCTCCTCCGGCGTGATCTCGGGGTCGGGATTGGCCATGGCGAAGATGATCGGGTTCGGCGCCATCGCCTTGACCATGGCGGGCGTGACCGAGCCCTTCTGCGACAGGCCGAAGAAGATGTCGGCGCCCTCCATCGCCTGTTGCAGCGTGCGCAGTTCGGTCTTCGTGGCATGACCGGATTTCCACTGGTTCATGCCTTCCTTGCGGCCCTGGTAGATCACGCCCTTGGTGTCGCACACGATGATGTTGGCCGGGGTGAACCCCATCGCCTTCAGCAACTCGACGCAGGAAATGCCGGCGGAGCCGGCGCCATTGACCACCAGCCTGGTGGTCTTGATATCGCGATCGGTCAGCAGGAGCGCATTGAGCAGGCCGGCGGCGGCAATGATCGCCGTGCCGTGCTGGTCGTCATGGAAGACCGGGATATCCATCAATTCCTTGAGGCGGTCCTCGATGATGAAACATTCCGGCGCCTTGATATCCTCGAGATTGATGCCGCCGAAGGACGGCCCGAGATAGCGCACCGCGTTGATGAAGGTGTCAGGGTCCTCGGTATCGACCTCGATATCGATCGAATCGATGTCGGCGAAGCGCTTGAACAGCACCGCCTTGCCTTCCATCACCGGCTTGGAGGCGAGCGCGCCGAGATTGCCGAGGCCGAGGATGGCGGTGCCGTTGGTGATCACCGCCACCATGTTGCCGCGCGCGGTGTAGTCGAAGGCCTTGGCCGGATCGGCGGCGATGGCGTTGACCGGCACGGCGACGCCAGGGCTGTAGGCCAGCGACAGGTCGCGCTGGGTCGCCATCGGCTTGGTCGGCACGATCTCGAGCTTGCCCGGCTTGCCGCGCGAATGGAAATCCAGCGCCTCCTGATCGGTCAGCACGGGGCGGTTGCGGCGGTTCGCTGGCGTTCGGTTGGACATTGGCGGGCGTTTCCGGGTCAATTTATTATTGGGGCAGAAATGGTACGGCGCGGCCGGCGCGTTTCACAAGCTTTCTTTGAACATGGCTCTGCTGCTTACCGGAAGCATCAGCCCTTGCCGGCAAGAGCACCGGCCAGCGCCGTGAGGTCGTAACCTTGTTCGCGCGCCGCCGCGATGATGGCGGCGGCATCGCAATTGCCGGCCTGGGACAGCGCCCAGAGCTGCGCCGAACGCGTGCCGCTGCGGCAGAAGGCGAGCGCCGGCCGGGGCAGTTCGCGCAGCGCCGCCGCCATGGCCGCGACATCATCCTGCGTCATGCGGCCCGGCACCACCGGAATATGGCAATAGGCGAGGCCGGCGGCGGTGGCGGCGGCCTCGATCGCGGCGCTGTCGGGCTGATCGGGCGCCTCGCCGTCCGGGCGGTTGTTGATGATGGTCCTGATGCCGGCCGCCGCGGCCGCCGGGACATCTTCCGGCAGGATCTGCTGGGCGACAGAGACATCGGGGCTCAAGGGCTTGATCTGCATCGGTGAATGTCCGCTTCTGCTCGCCTGGCCAATCCAGACCCCGGCTACCTGAGGGCAGCGCGTTATCGAAGTCAAACGGCAATGCCGGATCGCGCCGTCGCCGGCAAATTTCGCGCGCCCGGCCAGCCGTGCTTGACGCGGCTGTCATGGAGGGCTTGAAGTCGGCGCGCATCATGCCGACCAACCGACGGGAACCCGAGACCATCATGACCGCATCCTCCGCCTCGCTTGCCACCGCCCTCGCCGACGCCCACCGCCAGCGCCGCCAGCTCGATGCAGCGACCCTGAGCGCACCCGCCTCCAACGAGGCGGCGCTTGGCGTGCACACCGCCTATGCGCAGGCGCTCGGCGCCGAGATCGGCGGCTGGAAGGTCGCGGTGACGCCGGGCGGCGATGTCGTCGGCGCGCCGATCTTCGCCAAGCTGTTCGTCGCCGACGGCGCCACCGTCACCATGCCGCCGCAAGGGCCGATCGGCATCGAGGTCGAGATCGCGCTGCGCCTGAAGCAGGACCTGCCGGCCAAAGCCGGCGGCTACACGCGCCAGGACATCCTGGCCGCGACCGGCGCGGTGATGGTCGGCATCGAGATCGTCGAAAGCCGGATCAAGGATTTCAAGCAGGCGCCGTATTCGCTGTTCGTCGCCGACCTGATGGCGAATTACGGCTATGTGCCGGGCCGCGAGATCGCCGATTTCGCCGCCATTCCGCTCGACAAGCTGCGCTGCACGCTGAAGATCGCCGGCAAGACCGTGCATGACGCGGTCGGCGGCCATGCCAATGGCGATCCGCTCGTGCCGGCGGTTGCCTTCGCCTCGCGGCCGGAGAGCTATCTCGGCGGCTTGCGCAAGGGCCAGCTCGTCACGCTCGGCTCGATGTGCGGCCTGATCCCAACCAACGAGCGTGGCCTGGTCGAGGCCGAGATCGAGCAGCTCGGCCGGCTGACCATCACGCTGGTGTGAGGCCGATGCCCTTCGCGCTCGATCCGGCCTTTTCCGACAGCGCCATCACGCTGGGCGATTTCGCGCTCTGCCGCGTGCTGCTGCAGGACGATGCGCGCTATCCCTGGCTGGTGCTGGTGCCAAGGCGGCCGGCGCTGGCCGAGATCATCGATCTGGAGCCCGCCGACCGGGCGTTGCTGATGGATGAGATCGCCGCCGCCAGCAGCGCGCTCAAGGCGCTGTACCAGCCGGACAAGCTCAATGTCGGCGCGCTCGGCAACCATGTGCGCCAGCTGCATATCCACGTCATCGCGCGCTTTGCCTCCGATCCGGCCTGGCCCGGCCCCGTCTGGGGCCATAGCCCGGCCGTGCCCTATGCCGCCCATGTCGCCGGCATGACGGCCGACCGGCTCGCCAAGGCGCTCGTTCCCCATGGCCTGAAGGAGGCTCACCCGTGAAGACGCCGGACACGCTCGGTTTCGCCAATGGCCGCTATGATCGCGCCGCCTATTTCCGGGATCAGCCCGAGGAACTCGCCGCGCTGGCGCGCCGGCCCGACGCGCGCACCTTCGTGTTCTGCGGCGATGTGCCGGTGATCGCCAGACAGGGCGAGGCGCTCGATCCGCTGTTTCCCACCAGGGATTATCCCGGCGCCGGCAGCGACCAGGACATGATCTTCCTCGGGCTCGACAGCGGCGCGCCGCGCTTCGCGGTCGAAATCCCGGCGCAGCTTACCGAGCCGCTCAACCTGCAGGAAGACGTCGTGCTGATCGACCAGCGCTCGGTGGCGACGCAGGACCTGTTCGACGGCGCCACCCATGGCGCCATGGCGACCGCCAAGGCGCTGATGTTCTGGCACCGCACACATGGTTTCTGCGGCCAATGCGGCAAGCCCTCGGTGGTGGCGAAGGCCGGCTGGCAGCGCAACTGCCCGGCCTGCGGCGCGCAGCATTTCCCGCGCACCGACCCGGTGGTGATCATGCTGGCGGTCGATGGCGAGCGCTGCCTGCTCGGCCGCCAGGGCCGTTTCGCGCCCGGCTGGTATTCCTGCCTCGCCGGCTTCGTCGAGCCCGGCGAGACGATCGAGGCGGCGGTGCGCCGCGAGGTCAAGGAAGAGGCCGATATCGAGGTCGGCGCGGTCGATTACCTGTTCTCGCAGCCGTGGCCGTTCCCGGAGAGCCTGATGATCGGCTGCCTGGCCGAGGCGACCTCCGAGGCGATCACCGTCGATACCAGCGAACTCGAGGATGTGCGCTGGTTCAGCCGCGAGGATGTGCGCCTGATGATCGCCGGCACGCATCCCGACGGACTGCATGTGCCGGTCAGGATGTCGATCGCCAGCCACATCCTCAACGTATGGGCCAATGGCGGGGGCGAGCCCGCCCGCACCGACTGGCAGATGGCGACCAGCAAGTAGAGACCAACGCCACCTCATCCTGAGCTTGTCGAAGGATGTTCCAGAGAGCACGGGAACATCCTTCGACAAGCTCAGGATGAGGGTTGAGGGTTTTCAAACAGTCTCTTGGATGGGCTTGGCTGCCGCAAAAGGCTCCATCAATGCCGGGCGTGCCCGTGGTGCCCGTCATGGCGACGATGCGCATGCCAACGGTGGCGGGCATGGCCGCGATGGTGCCAGCGCGCCGCACGATAGGCATGATGGGGCCGGTAGCGGCTGTAATCGGCATAGACGACCGGATCGAGCACCGGTTCGGCATAAGTGACGACGGGGACGGCATATTGCGCGGCCGCCGCGGCGGCGCTGCGGCAGGCGACGACGATGGTGCGATAGCCGTCCGAGACGCTGCACGGCCGGTTGTAGCGGATGGCGCCGGCCGGCGGATCGACCGCCATGGCGTAGTTTTGGGGCGCGGCATAGGCATAGGCCGGCGCCGGCTGATAGTCGTAATCGGCCGCGCTGGCCGGCAAGGCGAAGGCCAGCGCGGCGGCGATGCCGGCGAGCCAGCCAAACGATGAAGCATGACGCATGATGAATAGTCCCTGCGCATTCGATTTCGCCGGGACTATGGCCTCATGCCGCTTTCGGCGCCGCTAACAAGCGTGGTTATCGAATCGCAACGACGCGGCGCGCCATTGGCCTCATTCGGCGGCAAGTTGCGCGCTTTCGGCGCGATAGGGATGGGCCGGATAGACGCCGATGATCTTGGTCTCGCGCGAGAAGAAGGCGAGTTCCTCGAGCGCCAGCGTCAGGTTGCGGTCGTCGGGGTGGCCGTCGACCTCGGCATAGAACTGCGTCGCGGTGAAGCGGCCTTCCAGCATGTAGCTTTCGAGCTTGGTCATGTTGACGCCGTTGGTGGCAAAGCCGCCCATCGCCTTGTAGAGCGCCGCCGGCACGTTGCGCACGCGGAACACGAAGCTCGTCACCGTCTTGCCATTGCTGGGCTTGGCCCATTGCGGCGTCTTCGACAGGATGACGAAACGCGTCGTGTTATGGGCGGCATCCTCGACATTCTCGGCCAGGATCTTCAGCCCGTACAGATCGGCCGCCATGCGCGGCGCCAGCGAGGCGCGCGTCGGATCGCCCCATTCGGCGACCTCGCGCGCCGAGCCCGCCGTATCGCCGGTGACGAAGGCCTTGAGGCCAAGCTCGCGCACGATCCTGTGGCACTGGCCGATGGCGTGCACGTGGCTGTAGACGTTCTTGATCGTCGACAGCTCGGCCGAGGGCAGGCCCATGAGCTGGAAATGGATCGGCAGGAAGGTCTCGCCGATAATATGCAGCCCCGAGGTCGGCAGCAAATGATGGATATCGGCGACGCGGCCGGCGATCGAATTCTCGATCGGGATCATGCCGAGCTGGGCGGTGCCGTCCTGCACGGCGGCAAAGGCCTGCTCGAAGCCGGGGCAGGGCAGCACCTCCCAATCGGGATAGAGATCGGTGCAGGCGGTGTGCGAATTGGCGCCCAGTTCACCCTGGAACGCGATTTTCTGTTTGGACACGGGTTTCTCCTCGGCGATCAGCGCGGCGCGAGCATGCGGCGCGCGTGATCGAGATCCTGCGGCGTATCGACGCCGAGCGGTACGGTATCGACGATCATCGCATCGATGCGCAAGCCCGCTTCGAGCGCGCGCAACTGTTCGAGCTTCTCGCGCTGCTCGAGCGGCGAAGGCGGCAGCGCCACGAGGCGTTCGAGCACGGCGCGGCGATAGCCGTACAGGCCGATATGATGCAGCAGCGGCCCCGGCCCGGTCGGCGCGGTGGCGCGCGTGAAGTAAAGGCAGCGCAGCCGGCCGGGAGAAATCTCGCTGCCGATCAGCTTGACGACGCTCGGCGCGGTCTTCTCCTCCTCGCGGGTGATGACGGCGCAGATCGTCGTCATGGCGACGTCCGGCTCGGCAAACGGCACCGTCACGGCATGAACCGCGGCCGAATCGATGGTCGGCAGGTCGCCCTGCACGTTGATGACGAGATCGTGCCGGCGCGCGGGATCGTGGCGCGCCAGCGCCTCGGCGATGCGATCGGTGCCGCTCGGGTGCTGCGAGCCGGTCATGACGGCGACGCCGCCGGCCGCCTCGATGGCGCGCGCGATCTCCGGCGCGTCGGTGGCGACGATCACCGGACCGACCCCGGCCTCGACGGCGCGGCGCCAGACATGCACGATCATCGGCTCGCCATGGATGTCGGCGAGCGGCTTGCCGGGCAATCGCGTGGCGCTCATGCGCGCCGGCACCACGACGATCGGATTGGAGGCGATCTGATCGGGCATGGCGGCGGCTTTCTCCCCTTGGCGTCAAAAAGTAGCAACGGCGGCGCCGCTTATACGGGTTGCGTCCGGCAAGGCAAAGCGGCTAATGAACGCGGCAGACGTGGCGCAAGTCGCCGTCGGGGCTGACTTATCACCGGAGGCTGAAGGATGGACTCCTTCGAGTTGAACAAGATCATCGGGGCGGTACTCGGGACGCTGATCGTCGTCATGGGCACGGGCTTCGTTGGCGATGCGATCTTCTCCAGCCACAAGCCGGAAAAGCCGGGCTACGACCTGCCGGGCCTCACGGCCGAGGCCGCCACCGGACCGGCCAAGGAAGAGGAAAAGGTCGAGCCGATCGCCGTCAGGCTGGCGACCGCCGACCCGAAGAAGGGCGAGAACGTCGCCAAGAAATGCGCCGCCTGCCACAAGTTCAACGAAGGCGGCCCGAATGCCGTCGGCCCGAACCTCTATGGCGTGGTCGACCGGCCGAAGGCCCATCACGAGGGCTTCAACTATTCAGCCGCGATGAAGGCCAAGTCCAACGAGAAGTGGACTTATGACGAATTGGACAAGTTCGTCCACAATCCCAAGAAGGACCTGCCCGGCACGGCGATGGGCTTCGCCGGCCTTCCCGACGCCAAGGATCGCGCCAACCTGATCGCCTATCTGCGCACCCTGTCGGAAAACCCGGTGCCGCTGCCGACGCCGTAACAGCAGGCGGGGCTTCGCAGGCGGGATTTTGCAGGAAGGGCCGGGCGACCGGCCCTTTTTCGTGGCCCCCCTCTGTTTTGCCGCTTGAAAGCCGCAGCCTGGTCGCGACACACTGGACGCGAAATTCGAGCGGAGCAGCCATGACGGCGAACGGATATAACCGGCGGCATTTCCTGGCGACGGGCGTGGGCCTCGCCGGCAGCCTTGCCCTCAGCGGGGCCGCGCGCGCCGCCGCCACGCCGGAGCGAGAGCGTCACGGCCTGTCGACCTTCGGCGAGTTGGCGCTACCGGCCGATTTTCCGCATTTCGGCTATGTCAACCCGCAGGCGCCCAAGGGCGGCACGCTGGCGCTGCAGGTCAAGCAGGCGAGCGGCAACCAGAATCTCGAAACCTTCGACACGCTCAACATCTTCACCTTCAAGGGCAACGGCGCCGCCGGCATGGACATGGTGTTCGACACGCTGATGACCGGCAGCGGCGACGAGCCCGATTCGATGTATGGGCTGGTGGCGCGCGCCGTCACCGTGTCCGACGACCGGCTGACCTACCGCTTCCTGCTCAGGCCCGAGGCGCGTTTCCATGACGGCTCGGCCCTGACGGCGGAAGACGCCGCCTTCTCGCTGATGCTGCTCAAGGAAAAGGGCCACCCGACCTACCGCCAGATCCTGACCGAGATGACGAACGCCGTCGCCGAGGACAAGGCGACGCTGGTCGTCACCTTGTCGCCGCAACGCAGCCGCAGCCTGCATCTCGTCGTCGCCGGCCTGCCGATCCTGTCGACCGCCTACTGGAAAACCCGCGATTTCGAGGCTTCCACCCTGGAGGCGCCGCTCGGCTCCGGCCCGTACAAGGTCGGGCGCTTCGAGGCCGGCCGCCACATCACCTTCGACCGGGTCGAGGATTATTGGGCCAGGGGCCTGCCGGTGAATATCGGCCAGAACAACTTCGCCAATATCCGCTACGAGTATTTCCGCGACCGGCAGGTGGCGTTCGAAGGCTTCAAGGCCGGCGCCTTCAACTATCACGAGGAATATACCTCGATCTTCTGGGCGACCGGCTATGATTTCCCGGCGATCCGCGAGGGCAAGGTCAAGCGCGAGAGCCTGCCGAATCACCAGCCGCCGCCGACGCAGGGCTGGCAGTTCAACACGCGCCGCGACAAGTTCAAGGACCGCCGCATCCGCGAGGCGATCGGCTACGCCTTCGATTTCGAGTGGACCAACGCCAACATCATGTACGGCTCGTACAAGCGGCTGACCTCGTATTTCGAGAACACGCCGATGAAGGCTGAAGGCCTGCCCTCGCCCGAGGAACTGGCGCTGCTCGAACCGTTCCGCGCCGAACTGCCTCGGCAAGTCTTCGGCGAGCCGCCCGTGCCGCCGGTCTCGGACGGTTCCGGTTCCGACCGCAAGCTGCTGCGCAAGGCCAACGACCTGTTGCTCGCCGCCGGCTGCAAGCGCGACGGCAGCACGCTCAGGCTGCCGGACGGCGCGCCCTTCACCATCGAGTTCCTCGATGCCGGGGCGACCTTGCAGCCGCATACAAGGCCGTTCGAGGCCAATCTCGGCCGGCTCGGCATCCAGACGACCTCGCGCCTCGTCGATCCGGTGCAGTTCAAGGCGCGCACCGACAGTTTCGATTTCGACATCATCGTCTCGGCGCTCGGCGGCACGCTGACGCCGGGCGACGGGCTGCAAATGGTCTATGGCTCGCGCGGCGCGAAAACGCCGGGCTCGCGCAATTACGCCGGCATTGCCGACCCGTGCGTCGATGCGCTGATCGCCCGCATCGCCAAGGCGGAGAGCCGCGCCGAACTCGATATCGCGGCGCGCGCCCTCGACCGCGTGCTCAGGGCCGGCTTCTACCAGGTGCCGATGTGGTATCGCGACGATGCCTGGATCGCCTATTGGGACATCTTCTCCCGCCCGGCAACGCAGCCGAAATTCGGCACCGGCGCGCCCGGCACATGGTGGTATGACGAAGCCAAGGCCAAGCGAATCGGCCTCTGACCGCCGCCCGCACCGCCAGGAGAGGCAGCCGCTAAGATGTTCGCCTATGTCGCCCGCCGCATCCTGTTGATGATCCCGACGATTCTCGGCGTCATGCTGGTCGCCTTCGTGGTGGTGCAATTCGCCCCCGGCGGCCCGGTCGAGCGCGTGCTGGCGCAGCTTTCCGGCCAGAACATGGATGCGACCCAGCGCATCGGCGGTGGCGGCGGCGACATGTCCGGCGGCGTGCAGGCCGGCGACAGCGGCTCGCGCTATCGCGGCGCGCAGGGGCTCGACCCGGCCTTCGTCAAGAGCCTCGAGAAGCAGTTCGGCTTCGACAAGCCGGCCTATGAGCGCTTCCTGAAGATGATCTCAGACTATGCCCGCTTCGACTTCGGCAAGAGCTATTTCCGCGATACCAGCGTGCTGAAGCTGATCAAGGAGAAGCTGCCGGTATCGATCTCGCTCGGCATCTGGATGACGCTTTTATCCTATCTGATCTCGATCCCGCTCGGCATCCGCAAGGCGGTGCGCGACGGCTCGCGCTTCGACACCTGGACGAGTGCGATCGTCATTATCGGTTACGCCATCCCGGGGTTTCTGTTCGCGATCTTGCTGATCGTGCTGTTTGCCGGCGGCTCGTTCCTGCAATGGTTCCCGTTGCGCGGGCTGACCTCGGATAACTGGGCCGAACTGTCGCTTGTCGGCAAGATCACCGATTATTTCTGGCATCTGGCGCTGCCGCTGACGGCGATGTCGCTCGGCGCCTTCGCCACCACGACGTTGCTCACCAAGAACTCGTTCCTCGACGAGATCCGCAAGCAATATGTGCTGACGGCGCGCATGAAAGGCCTGAGCGAGACCCGCGTGCTCTATGGCCACGTGTTCCGCAACGCCATGCTGATCGTGGTGTCGGGCTTCCCGGCCGCCTTCGTGCATGCGTTCTTCGCCGGCTCGCTGCTGATCGAGACGATCTTCTCGCTCGACGGGCTTGGGCTGCTGTCCTACGAATCGACGCTCAACCGCGATTATCCGGTGGTGTTCGCCAATCTCTACATCTTCTCGCTGCTGGGCCTCGCGGTCAGCCTGATTTCCGACATCACCTATATGTGGATCGATCCGCGCATCGATTTCGAGGCGCGGGAGGTGTGATGAGCCTGCTCTCGGCCGGCGAGACGGCTCCCCTCGCCCCTGCCCTGCCGGCGCAGGGCTGGCTCAAGCTTAGCCCGATCAACCGGCGCCGCCTCGCGGTGTTCAAGCGCAACCGACGGGGTTACTGGTCGTTCTGGATCTTCATCGTGCTGTTCGGCCTGAGCCTGTTCGCCGAGGTGATCGCCAATGACCGGCCGCTGATCGCCTCCTACAAGGGCGAGTTGCTGGTGCCGGTGCTGCGCGATTATCCGGAAGAGAAATTCGGCGGCTTCCTGGCGACGACCGACTATCGCGATCCGGTCATCGCCGATGAGATCGCCAAGCATGGCTGGATGATCTGGCCGCCGATCCGCTTCTCCTACCAGACGATCAATCTCGACCTGCCCAAGCCCGCGCCCTCGCCGCCGAACTGGCTGCTGAGCGAGGCCGAATGCCAGGCGGCCGCCGCGCGAAAACCGGGTGCGACGCCGGGCCAGGGCTGCGCCAGCCTCGAGGAGAACTGGCTCGGCACCGATGATCGCGGCCGCGACGTGCTGGCGCGCCTGATCTACGGCTTCCGGCTCTCGGTGCTGTTCGGCTTCGCGCTGGCGCTGTTCTCCTCGGTGGTCGGCGTGGCGGTCGGCGCGGTGCAGGGCTATTTCGGCGGCTGGATCGACCTGATCGGCCAGCGTTTCATCGAGGTCTGGAACGCCATTCCGAGCCTCTATCTGCTGATCATCATCTCGAGCGTGATCGCGCCGGGCTTCTTCGTGCTGCTGTTCATCCTGCTGCTGTTCTCCTGGGTGACGCTGGTCGGCGTCGTGCGGGCCGAGTTCCTGCGCGCGCGCAATTTCGAATATGTCAAGGCGGCCAAGGCGCTTGGCCTTGGCGACGGCACCATCATGCGCAAGCACGTGCTGCCCAACGCCATGGTGGCGACGCTGACCTTCCTGCCCTTCGTGCTCAACGGCTCGATCGTCACGCTGACCTCGCTCGATTTCCTCGGCTTCGGCCTGCCGCCCGGCTCGCCCTCGCTCGGCGAGATGCTGAACCAGGGCAAGGCCAACCTGCAGGCGCCATGGCTCGGCCTGACCGCGTTCTTCACGCTGGCGCTGATGCTGTCGCTGCTGATCTTCGTCGGCGAGGCGGTGCGCGACGCCTTCGACCCGCGCAAGACATTGCGGTGAGCGCGGTGGACGCCCCCCTGCTCGCCGTCAGGAACCTGTCCGTCGCCTTCGCGCAGGACGGCAAGGAGACGCGCGCCGTCAACGGCATCTCGTTCCAGCTGGCGCGCGGCGAGACGCTGGCGCTGGTCGGCGAATCGGGCTCCGGCAAATCGGTGACGGCGCTGGCGCTGCTGCAACTCGCCGAGGGCGCGGCGCGCATCGGCGGCGAAGCGCTGTTTGCGGGCAAGAACCTGCTCGCGGCCGACGAACGCGCCATGCGCGAGGTGCGCGGCAACGCCATCACCATGGTGTTCCAGGAGCCGATGACCTCGCTCAATCCGCTGCACACGATCGAGCGCCAGATCGGCGAAATCCTCACGCTGCACAAGGGGCTGGGCGCAAGGGCGGCGCGCGCGCGCACGCTGGAACTGCTGCGCGAGGTCGGCATCCCGGAGGCGGAACACCGGCTCGGCGCCTATCCGCACCAATTGTCCGGCGGCCAGCGCCAGCGCGTGATGATCGCCATGGCGCTCGCCAACGAGCCGGCCCTGCTGGTGGCGGACGAGCCGACCACGGCGCTCGACGTCACCGTGCAGGCGCAGATCCTGGCGCTGCTCAAGCGCCTGCAGGCCCAGCACGGGCTCGCCATGCTGTTCATCACCCATGATCTCGGCATCGTGCGCCGCCTCGCGCAGCGCGTCGCGGTGATGCGGCGCGGCGAGATCGTCGAGACCGGCGCGGTCGAGCAGGTATTCGATGCGCCGCAGCACCCCTATACGCAGGCGCTGCTCGCCGCCGAGCCCAAGGGCGCGCCGCTGCCGATCGCCGCCGATGCGCCGACGGTCGTCGAAGTGCAGGACCTCAAGGTGTGGTTCCCGATCAGGCGCGGCTTCTTCCGGCGCACCGTAGGCCATGTCAAGGCGGTCGACGGCATCAGCCTGAGCGTGCGCGCCGGCGAGACGGTCGGCGTGGTCGGCGAATCAGGCTCCGGCAAGACGACGCTCGGCCAGGCGCTGCTGCGCCTGATCCGCTCGGAAGGGCCGATCCTCTATCTCGGCCGGCGCATCGACGGCGAGAGCCCGAAGGGCATGCGCCCGTTGCGCAAGGCGTTGCAGATCGTGTTCCAGGACCCTTACGGCGCGCTCTCGCCACGGCTTTCCGTGGCCGAGATCGTCGAGGAGGGGCTGCTGGTCGCGCGCCATCCGCCGGCCTATGCGGCGCGGCGCGAGATCGTGGCGCGCGCGCTCGCCGATGTCGGGCTCGACCCCGCCACCATGGACCGCTACCCGCACGAATTCTCCGGCGGCCAGCGCCAGCGCATCGCCATCGCACGCGCCATGGCGCTGGAGCCCGATTTCGTCGTGCTCGACGAGCCGACCTCCGCGCTCGACATGAGCGTGCAGGCGCAGATCGTCGACCTGCTGCGCGGCTTGCAGGAGAAGCGCCGGCTGGCCTACCTTTTCATCAGCCATGATCTCAGGGTCGTGAAGGCGCTCGCCAACCAGGTGATCGTGATGAAGGATGGCCGCATCGTCGAGCAGGGCCCGGCACAAGCCGTGTTCGACGCGCCGAAGCAAGCCTATACGCGCGCGCTGATGGCCGCCGCCTTCCAGCGCGCCGAGCCGGAGGCGCAGACGTGAGCCGGGCCTTCCTGCTCGTGCTCGATTCGGTCGGCTGCGGCGCCGCGCCCGACGCGGCCGCCTTCGGTGACGAGGGTGCCGATACGCTCGGCCACATCGCGGCAGCCTGCGCGGCGGGCCAGGCCGACCGGGCCGGATTGCGCCACGGGCGGCTCATGATGCCGCATCTTGCCGGCTACGGGCTGGGCGCGGCCTGTGCCACCGCATCCGGCCGCGTGCCGCCGGGGCTGGAAGCCGTGCCCTCCGGCTGGCACGGTTCGGCGATCGAGACCTCGGCCGGGCGCGATACGCCGTCCGGCCATTGGGAAATCGCCGGCGCGCCGGCCGATTTCGCCTGGGGCTATTTCCCGAAGACGGTGCCGTGCTTCCCGCCGGCGCTGAGCGAGGCGATCATCCGCGAAGGCCGGCTGCCCGGCCTGCTCGGCAACCACCATGCCAGCGGCACGGCGATCGTGCAGGAACTCGGCGCCGAGCATGTCGCGACGGGCAAGCCGATCGCCTATACCTCCGTCGACAGCGTCATCCAGATCGCGGCGCATGAGAGCGCCTTCGGGCTCGAGCGGCTCTATGGGCTGTGCCAGGCGGTGCGCCCGCTCGTCGATGCGCTGCGCATCGGCCGCGTCATCGCCCGGCCGTTCGTCGGCGATGCGGCAAGCGGCTTCACGCGCACGACGAACCGCAAGGATTTCGCGCTGCCGCCGCCGCATGGCAACCTGCTCGACCGGGCGGCGGAGGCAGGCCGCGCCGTGATCAGCCTCGGCAAGATCGGCGATATTTTCTGCCATCGCCATGCCGGCACCGAGATCAAGGCCGCCGGCAACATGGCCTTGTTCGACCGGCTGCTCGCGGGCGCCGCCGCCCTGCCCGACGGCGGGCTGCTCTTCGCCAATTTCGTCGATTTCGATACCGATTACGGTCACCGCCGCGATGTCGCCGGCTATGCGGCGGCGCTCGAAGCCTTCGACCGCCGCGTTCCGGACCTCGCCGCGCGGCTCAGCGCCGGCGATCTCGTCATCGTCACCGCCGACCATGGCAACGACCCGACCTTCAAGGGCAGCGACCATACGCGCGAGCAGGTGCCGATCGTCGGCTTCGGGCCGGGCCTCAGGCCCCGCGCGCTCGGCCAGCGCGGGACCTTCGCCGATATCGGCCAGAGCGTGGCGCGCCATCTCGGGCTCGCCCCGGTGGCGCGGGGCAACGCCTTTGCGTGAGCCGGCTCAAGCTTCGGCGGCAGCGGCGCGCAACGGCATCTCGCCCCGGCTTGCCGCGATGCCATATTGCAGGCTGCGCGCGATCAGGGCGGCCTTGGCCATGAACAGCTCGGCCTTCGGGCCGGGGCAGAGCGCCTGCGTGGTCTCGTCGAAAAGCTGCAGCCAGCGCACGAAATGCTCAGGCTCGATGTCGGGGATACGGGCATGGGCGACCATCGGCGCGCCGTGGAAGCGGCCCGACATCAGCAGCACCGACGACCAGAAATCGCACATCTTGGCGAGGTGGACGTCCCAATTGTCGCCGATGACCCGGTTGAAGATGTCCTTCAGCAGCGCGTCGCTGCGCACCTTGCCGTAGAAGCCGTGCACCACGGCTTGGATCAGCGCCTCGTCGACGCCGAGCGGGCCGCCCGCGCTCAAATGCAACCGCGACAGGGCATCCCTGGCTTCGCGCTCAACCGAACTCATCAAAATCGCTCCATCCGCATAGATCATTTCTCGTTTTGATGGAACCATCAAAACGCGATAAAAATGATCTAAATCATATAATTAGAGCATTTCTTCTGCAGAAAACCGGTAGCCACTTTTCTGCGAAATGCTCGTGGCCAGTTTAAACATGCACATTCGATGCATGTTTTCAAGCCGTGCCGCGGCGGAGCATCACACCGCGCGGGTGATGCCGCCGTCGACGCGGATGTTCTGCCCGGTAATGTAGCCGGCGCCGGGCGAGGCGAGGAAGGCGACGGTCGCGGCGATCTCGTCCGCCGTGCCGTAGCGCTTCATCGGCACGCTGTCGCGGCGCTCCGGCGTCGCCGGCAGGCTGTCGATCCAGCCCGGCAGCACGTTGTTCATGCGGATATTGTCGGCCGCATAGGCATCGGCGAAAATCTTGGTGAAGGAGGCGAGCCCGGCGCGAAACACGGCGGAGGTCGGGAACATGGCGCTCGGCTCGAAGGCCCAGGCGGTCGAGATGTTGATGATGACGCCCGCTTTCTGCTTCTGCATCGCCGGCACCACCAGCCGCGTCGGGCGGATGGCGTTGAGGAGATAGGTCTCCATCCCCTTGTGCCAGTCCTCGTCGGTGATCTCGAGGATCGGCGCGCGCGGGCCATGGCCGGCGCTGTTGACGAGCACGTCGATGCGGCCCCAGCGCGCCAGCGCGCCGTCGGCGAGGCGCTTGAGGTCGTCGCCCGACTGGTTGGAGCCGGTGACGCCGAGGCCGCCCAGCTCCTTGGCGAGCGCCTCGCCCTTGCCGGAGGAGGACAGAACCGCGACCTTGAACCCGTCGGCCGCCAGACGCCGCGCCGCCGCCGCCCCCATGCCGCTGCCGCCGGCCGTGATCATCGCGACTTTTTCCGCTGCCATGAAACCTCTCCCGAGCAAGTGCCTGACCGCCACCGTACCATCGCCAGAACGGAAACGCCTGTGCGTTTTGTTGCCCCGGCGAAACACCGGCGCGGTCACGGCTTGGCGGTCACGACTTGGCCGTCGCGCGCGTTTGGCTTACCGATCGGGAAACGCGAACATTCTCAAGCGAGGGCAACAGGTGCGCATGCTGACCGCGAAGGACCCGGCCTTTCGAACACGCATCCAGGCGAGCTTCGACAGGCAAGGGCTGATGAAGACCCTCGGCGCATCGATCCTGCACATCGAGCCCGGCGCCGTCGAGATCGCGCTGGCGCCAACGCCCGCCGTCTCGCAGCAGCACGGTTTCGTGCATGCCGGCGCGGTGGCGGCGATCGCCGACAGCGCCGCCGGCTATGCCGCGCTCAGCCTGATGGCGCCGGGCGCCGGCGTGCTGACCACCGAATTCAAGATCAACCTGGTGGCGCCGGCCGCCGGCGAGCGCCTCGTGGCGCGCGGCCGCGTCATCAAGGCCGGGCGCACGCTGACCCTGGCGCAAACGGAGGTCGTTTCCGAAACGGCGGGCGAGGAAAAGCTCGTCGCGCTGCTCACCGCGACCATGATGACGATCGAGGGCCGGGACGGCGTCGCCGACTGAGGCTGTCGGCGGCATCACGTGCCTGTCATGAAAGCAGGCGATATGCCGGCCATGACCAGCGCCGCAACCAGCGATTCGCCCGACACATCGCATGTCCGAAACTATCGGACCCTGTTCATCTCGGATGTTCACCTCGGCACGCGCGGCAGCCAGGCCGGGGCGCTGCTCGAATTCCTGAAGCACCATCACGCCGAGATGATCTATCTGGTCGGCGACATCGTCGATGGCTGGCGGCTGAAATCCGGCTGGTACTGGCCGCAAAGCCATAATGACGTCGTGCAGAAATTGCTGCGCCAGGCGCGCAAGGGCAGCAGGATCATCTATATTCCCGGCAATCACGACGAATTCCTGAGGGAATTCTACGGCACGCATTTCGGCGGCATCGAGCTGCGCGAGACGGCGCTGCACGAGGCGGCCGACGGCCGGCGCTACCTCGTCATCCATGGCGACATTTTCGACGTCGTCGTGCGCCATGCGCGCTGGCTCGCCTATCTCGGCGACGGGGCCTATGAGATCGCGCTCCGGCTCAGCGCCTGCATCAACCTGGTGCGGCGCAAGCTCGGCTTCTCCTACTGGTCGCTATCGGCCTGGGCCAAGCTGAAGGTCAAGAACGCCGTCAGCTTCATCGGCAAGTTCGAGGAAACGCTGGCCTCCGAGGCAAGGCGCCACAATGTCGACGGCGTGATCTGCGGCCATATCCACTGCGCCGCCATGCGCGATTTCGACGGTTTCACCTATATCAATACCGGCGACTGGGTCGAAAGCTGCACCGCGGTCGCCGAGCATGAGGACGGGCGCATGGAGATCATCCGCTGGGCTGAACGGAGCCGGCTGCTCAACGAGCGGCACGCGCTCGCGCTCGTGCCGCGACGGCGGCGCGCGGCGTAGGCGGCGATGCGTATCCTCATCGTCACCGATGCCTGGCGCCCGCAGGTCAACGGCGTGGTGCGCACGCTCGAGAAGCTCGGCGAGACGCTGCAGGCGCGCGGCGTCGACGTGACGTTCCTGACGCCGGAAGGCTATCCGAGCGTGGCGCTGCCATCCTATCCGGAAATCAGGCTCGCGGTCGCTTCCGCGCGCCAGATCGCGCGGCGGATCGCCGATGCTGCGCCTGACTGCATCCATATCGCCACCGAGGGGCCGCTCGGCTTGCTGGCGCGGCGCGCCTGCCTTGCCGAGGGTCGCAGCTTCACGACCAGCTATCACACGCGCTTTCCCGAATTCCTGCGCGCCCGCACGCCAGTGCCGGAAAGCTGGGGCTATGCCTGCATGCGCCGCTTCCACAATGCCGGATGCGGCACGCTGGTGGCGACGCCGTCGCTGGCGGCGGAACTGGCGGCGAAAGGCTTCACCCATCTCAGGCCATGGACGCGCGGCGTCGACACGGTGCTGTTCGATCCGCGAAAGAGGGTCGATCTCGGCTTGCCGTCGCCGATCTTCCTCAGCTTCGGCCGGGTGGCGGTGGAAAAGAACCTGCCGGCCTTTCTCGATCTCGCCCTGCCGGGCAGCAAGGTCGTCGTCGGCGACGGACCGGACCTCGCCCGGCTGAAGGCGCGCTATCCCGCCGTGCATTTCCTCGGCCTGCGCACCGGCGAGGAATTGGCCGCGCTCTATGCGGCGAGCGACGTGTTCGTGTTTCCCAGCCGCAGCGATACGTTCGGCAACGTGCTGCTCGAGGCGCTGGCGAGCGGCTGTCCGATCGCGGCCTATCCGGTGACCGGGCCGCGCGACATTGTCGGCGAGACGCGCTGCGGCGTGCTGTCGGAGGACCTGCGCGAGGCGGCGCTTGGCGCGCTCGCGGTGCCGCGCGAGCACGCCCGCGCGCGTGCCCTTGCCTATAGCTGGGCGGAATGCGCGGCGCAGTTTCTCGCCCATCTGTGGCCGCACCCCGATCAGGCGGCGGCCTGAACAGCGGTTTGCCGCTGGAAAATCATTACGCTGGGCGCCTATATTGTATTGATTCTAAAAGATAAATTGAAAAATCAGGCGTTGAATCCGCCGGCATGGCGTTATAGGTGAGCGCATCCGACACCGTACAACCCGAGCCATTCGGGGGAGGGGTTCTCACACGCTCGCACCATTCCTGATCATGCTGCGCGAGGGGCTCGAAGCCGCTCTGATCACCGGCATCATTGCAAGCTATCTCCGCCAGACCGGACGGTCCGCCTGGATGCCGGTCGTGTGGATCGGCATCCTGCTGGCCGTCGCCGTTTCGCTGCTCGCCGGCGCGGCGTTGCAGTTGATCAGCGCCGAATTCCCGCAAAAGGGCCAGGAACTGTTCGAGGCCGTCGTCGGCCTGATCGCGGTCTGCGTGCTGGTCTCGATGGTGTTCTGGATGCGCAAGGCGGCGCGCTCGATGAAGGCCGGCTTGCAGCACGCGATCGACGATGCGTTTTCATCGTCGTCGGCGGCAGCCTGGGGCCTCGTCGGCATGGTGTTCTTCGCCGTGGCGCGCGAGGGGCTGGAATCGGTGTTCTTCCTGCTGGCGATCTTCGAGCAGAGCCCCGGCGCGGCGGCGCCGCTCGGCGCGCTCGCCGGGCTGATCACGGCCACGGCGATCGGCTATCTGATCTATGCCGGCGGCATGCATCTCAACCTGCGCCGCTTCTTCCGCTGGACCGGCGTGTTCATCCTGATCGTCGCGGCCGGCATCCTGGCGAGCGCGTTGCGCAGCCTGCACGAAGCCGGCCTCTGGAACCTGCTGCAGGAGCGCGCCTACGACCTGAGCGCCATCCTGCCGGTGTCCGGGCCGCTCGGAACGGTGCTGTCGGGCCTGTTCAACTATCAGGAGGCGCCGGCGGTCGGGGAGGTCGCGGCCTATATCGGCTTCCTCGCCGTCAGCCTGGTCCTGTTCCTGCGCCCGCATGGCCAGGCGGCAGGGCACGGAGCGCCCGTGCCGGCGCGCGGGTCCGGCTCATGAGCACCGAAAAATCCGCGGCGCCGCGGCCATCGCGCGCCATGCCGCTCGCCGTCGCGGCGGCCGCCGTGCTCGTGCTGGCGAGCGGCGGCCTGTTCTACTACGCCACGATCAGCAAGCAGGCCGCGCCGGCGGATGGCGCGACCAGGGTCGAGATCGGCGCGAGCGCCTGCACGCCGAACGAACTGGCGCTGCCGGCCGGGCGGCACGTATTCGAGATCCACAACGCCTCGCAGCGCCCGGTCGAATGGGAAATCCTCGACGGCATCATGGTGATCGAGGAGCGCGAGAACATCCTGCCGGGCTTCCGGCAGCGGCTGACGGCCTCGCTCAAGCCTGGCACCTACGAGATCACCTGCGGCCTGCTGTCGAACCCGCGCGGCAAGCTGGTGGTGGCGGCGACCGCCGCCTCCGACGCCGCCGCGACGGCCGGCCCCGACCTGAAGGCGTTCATCGGGCCGCTATCGGAATACAAGGTGTTCCTGGTCATGCAGGGCAGTGCCCTGGTAGCGGCGACGCAAGACCTCGTCGCGGCCATCCGGCGCGGCGATGTCGCGCGCGCCCGCGCGCTCTATGCGCCGGCCCGCGCCGGCTATCGCGCGGTCGCGGCCGTTGCCGGACGCTGGGCCGACTTGCAGAACAGCATCGATCCGGCGGCGGACTATCTCGAGAAGCGCGAGCAGGATGCCGGCTTCACCGGGTTCCACCGCATCGAATATGGTTTGTTTGCCGGCAACACGACGGAGGGGCTGCAACCGGCGGCCGACAGGCTTCTCGCCGACGTCACCACGCTCAAGGCGCGCCTTGGCGCCGTCAAGCTGGCGCCGGACGACCTCACGCAGGGCGCCGCGCGCCTGGCGCGCCGGCTCGCCGACGGCAGGATCGAGCGCGGCGAGAATGCCTATGCCCATAGCGATCTCGCCGATCTCGACGCCAGTCTTGCCGGGCTCGCGAAAATGGCCCGGCTCGTGCGCCCGCTGATCCCGACCGCTGCGGCCGATCTCGCCAAACAACTCGACGGCCGCGTCGATGCCGTGCGCCAGGCGCTGGCGGCGCTCAAGAGCGGCGACGTCTACCCGTCCTATGAGCGCGTGGACGCCGCCGGCCGGCGCGCCCTCGCCGGAGATTTCCGCGACCTTGCCGACACGCTCGACACGGTCTCCGCGCGGCTTTCGCCAGGGTGACATGATGAGCAGGTCCGACGATCCATCCGCTTCCCGCAGCAACCGGCGCCGCCAGTTCCTGATCGGCATGAGCGCAGCCGCGACCGGCGCGCTCGCCGCCGCACCGGCGCACGCCGAGACCGCGCCCACGCAGCGCCATGTCACCGATGCGCCGAACGCGCACGCCTCGGCGCAGGCGCGCTGGCCGTTTTATGGCAAGCATCAGCAGGGCATCACCACGCCGCGCCCGGCGGCTGGCATGGTGGCGGCGTTCGATGTCATCGCCACCACGCCCGACGCGCTCGAGGCGATGTTCCGCGCCCTCAGCGCACGGCTGGCCTTCCTGACGCAGGGCGGCATGCCGCCAGAACTCGACCCCAAGCTGCCGCCGGCCGATTCCGGCATTCTCGGGCCGGTGATCGAGCCCGACAACCTGACCGCGACGGTTTCCCTCGGCAATGCCCTGTTCGCCGACCGGGACTGGCTGCGCCCCCTGAAGCCGCGCCGCCTGCAACGCATGACGCGCTTTTCCAACGATGCGCTCGAGGCGCGGCTGTGCCACGGCGACCTGCTGCTGCAATTCTGCGCCAACCGGCCCGACACCACCATCCACGCGCTGCGCGACATCGTGAAGATGATGCCGGACACGCTGGTGCTGCGCTGGAAGCAGGAAGGCACGGTGCCGGTGCTGCCGGCCGCCGCCAAGGGCCGCGCCGAAAGCGCGCGCAACTTCCTCGGGTTCCATGACGGCTCGGCCAATCCCGATGCCGGCGACGCGAAACTGATGCAGCGCGTCGTCTGGGTCGGCGAGGGCGATGACGAGCCGCGCTGGGCGGTGCGCGGCAGCTATCAGGCGGTGCGCATCATCCGCAATTTCGTCGAGCGCTGGGACCGCACGCCGCTGCGCGAGCAGGAGCATATTTTCGGCCGACGCAAGGCGAGCGGCGCGCCCTTCGACGGCAGGACGGAGTTCGACGTGCCCGATTACGCGCGCGATCCCGACGGCCGGGTCACGCCGCTCGATGCCCATATCCGGCTCGCCAATCCGCGCACGCCGAGCACCGCGCGCAACCTGATGCTGCGGCGCCCGTTCAACTATTCCAACGGCGTCAACAAGGCCGGCCAACTCGACATGGGCCTGTTGTTCATCTGCTACCAGGCCGACCTCGAAGCGGGCTTCATCACGGTGCAGAAGCGCCTGAACGGCGAGCCGCTGGAGGAATATCTGAAACCGGTCGGCGGCGGCTATTTCTACGTGCTGCCCGGCGCCGAGAGCGCGGACGACTATCTCGGCCGCACGCTGATCGAAGCGGCCCGCGCGGCCCCATCCCCGACATGAACAGGAGCCCTATCATGAAGCCACAGCATCTGCTTGCCGCCGGCGCGCTCGCGGCGTTTCTTTGCGGCCCGGCCGCCGCCGCGACGCTCGATCTCGTCGAGCCGATCGCCGCCTACAAGATCTACGTCTCCGAGAAATTGCAGACCCTGGTCACGGACACCAAGGCCTTTACCAGCGCCGTCAAGGCCGGCGACATCGCCACGGCCAAGCGCCTGTTCGCACCGACACGCATGAGCTACGAGGCGATCGAGCCGATCGCGGAACTGTTCGGCGATCTCGACAAGGCGATCGATTCACGCGCCGACGATTACGAGAAGGCGGAAAAATCGCCGGAATTCCAAGGCTTTCACCGCCTCGAATACGGTTTGTGGGCGCAAAACTCCACCGAAGGGCTGGCACCGGTCGCCGACAAGCTGATGGCCGACGTGACCACGCTGCACCAGCGCATCACCGATCTGGCGTTGCCGCCGGAAAAGGTCGTCGGCGGCGCGGCGGCGCTGATGGAAGAGGTCGCTGCCACGAAAATCTCCGGCGAGGAGGATCGCTACAGCCACACCGACCTGTGGGACTTCAAGGGCAATTTCGACGGCTCGCAGAAGATTTTCGAGCTGGTGCGCCCGCTGCTTGAAAACAGCGAGGCAGCGTTCGTGAAGAAGGTCGCGGATAATTTCGACACGGTCGACACGACGCTCGCCAAATACAAGGATGGCGCGGGCTATCAGTCCTATGACAAGCTGACCGACGGCGACCGCAAGATCCTGGCGAGCGCCGTCAACACGCTGGCGGAAGACCTGTCGACGCTGCGCGGCAAGCTCGGGCTGAACTAGAGCGCATCCGCCTGGCGCGGATTTCCCACTCTTAAATTATCAAACGAGTTCATCGGACCATCGCGAGCAGATCAGCTCGCGATGGTTCGATTTTTTTGTTCCGACCGGCGCTGAAGCGCCTGGCGCAAGACCCTATGGCGCGGCCGGCGCGGGCCGGCGATCGCCGGCCGGGCGCCGCTTGCTTGACAGCTTTGCGTTCTAGTATACAAGTATCCTGAAATGGCATCGACGAAACGGATGCCGTGAAGAGGAAACAGCTCATGGCAAGATTATCCTTGGTGAAGACCGCATTCGCGGCCGCCGCGCTCATGCTCGCGGCCGGCAGCGCCCAGGCGCAGACGCCGAGCATCCTGCAACAGGTCATCCAGCGCGGCACGCTGCGCATCGCCGTGCTCGGCAGCCTGCCGCCCTACAGCAAGGTGACGCCGAGCGGCGAGCCGGAAGGCTATGATATCGACATCGCCAAGCGCATCGCCGCGGCGCTGAAGGTCAAGCCGGAATTCGTGGTCGGCGACATTCCGAGCCGCGTGACCGCCCTGCAGACGCATAAGGTCGATCTCACCATCGCCGATTTCACGCGCAACGTCGAACGCTCGACCACGGTCGCCTTCACCGACCCCTATCTGGTGACGGTGATGCGCCTGATGGTGCGCGAGGACAACAAGGCCAAGACGATCGCCGAACTCGATACGCCCGAGACCCGCATCGCCATCTCGCGCGGCGGCACGGCCGAGCATGCGGTGCCGGCCAACCTGCCGAAGGCGAAGATCGTCCGCTTCAACACCCAGGCGGATGAGCTGAACGCGCTGCTCTCCGGCCAGGTCGATGCCATGGCCGAGGATAATTTCTACAACACGCAGGCGATCAAGGATCATCCCGCCAAGCTCAAGCAGCTTGAGGGCGACCTCGCCCGCGCCGAAATCGCCATCGGCCTGCCGGCCGGCGATTTCGACTGGTACCGCGTCATCAACCTGTGGGTGCACCAGTTCAACGCCACCGGCGACAACGCCAGGCTGTTCAAGAAATGGTTCGGCTTCGACCAGCCGACGATCCAGGCCAAGTTCTAGAGCGAACCGGGCCGGCGGGCGGGCGTTTCATATGCCCGCCACCCGGCCGGCTAGCCTAACGAGGGCGCGATGCAATACACCTTCGCCTTGCGCACCATCTATCCCTATCTCGGCACGTTGTGGCAGGCAGCGCTTGTCACGCTCTACCTGTCGCTACTGGGCATCGCCATCAGCCTGGTGATCGGCGCGGGCGTGGCGGTGATGCGCCGGAGCCGCTCCATGCCGGTGCGATTCCTCGGCGCGGCCTATGTCGAGGTGATGCGCAACACGCCGTTGCTGGTCATTCTCTATATCGTCTATTTCGCCCTGCCCCAGACCGGCTTGCGCCTGTCATCCTTCACCGCCGCCCTGATCGGCCTGTCGCTGAACAGCGCCGGCTACATGGCCGAGATCCTGCGTGCCGGGCTGATCGCCATCCCGCACGGTCAGCGCGAGGCCGCAGCTTCCCAGGGCATGAGCGGGCTGCAAGCCTTCCGCTATATCGTGTTTCCGCAGGTCATCCGCATCGTGTATGCGCCGCTCGGCAACCAGTTCATCGCCGTGATCCTCGCCTCGTCGCTGGCCTCGGTGATCGCGGTCGAGGATGTCGCGTCGTGGATGCAGACGATCGGCTCGACCTCATTCCGCTTCTTCGAGACCTTCGTGGTGGCGGCGGGCGTCTATCTGGTGCTGTGCCAGAGCGTCAATCTCGGCCGCATCGCCATCGGGCGGGCCTTGTTCAAGCATCTCAGGAGCGCGCGGTGAACCAGAGCTGGGTCGCTTTCCTGCCGCTATTCGTCAAGGCGGCCGGCATCACCATCTGGCTGAGCTGGCTGGCGCTGATGATCGGCGCGTTCGGCGGCACGCTGATCGCCCTGATGCGCACGTCGCGCTTCCTGCCGCTGCGGCTGGTGGCGCTGCTCTATACCGAGTTCTTCCGCTCGATCCCGATCCTGATCGTGCTGTTCTTCGCCTATTTCGGCGTGCCGCTGGTGCTGGGCATCGACCTGCCGCCGTTTGCCGCCGCGACCTGCGCGCTGGCGCTGCATGCCAGTTCCACCATGTCGGAGGTGGTGCGCGCCGGCATCGAGAGCGTCGGCAAGGGGCAGTGGGAGGCGGCGCATGCCTCGGGCATGCGCTATCCGGCCATCATGCGCTATGTCGTGGGACCGCAGGCGATCCGGGTCATCCTGCCGCCATCGGTCGGGGTCTATGTCGCGACGCTGAAGGAATCCTCGCTTGCCTCGATCATCGGCTATATCGAACTGACCAAGACCGGCCTGCTGGTGCGCGAATCGACCGGCGGCGGCTTCGCGCCGCTGCTCGTGCTGGCCGTGATCTACTTCCTGATCAACTACGCGATTTCGCTCGGCGGGGCCGCGCTGGAGCGGCGCTTCGACGTCGGCCAGAAATTCCTTACCGTGGGGGCTGGCCAATGACCGGGCCGATTCTGGAAATCGACACTCTCGTCAAGCGCTTCGGCAGCCGGACGATCCTCGACGGGCTGACGATGAGCGTGCATCCGGGCGAGGTCGTGTGCTTCGTCGGCCCGAGCGGCACCGGCAAGTCGACGCTGCTGCGCTGCGTCAACGGGCTCGAGGATATCCAGGGCGGGGAAATCCGCTTCGAGGGCGAGAAGGTCGAGGCGCGCTCCAAGCGCATCGTCGCGGTGCGCAAGCGCATCGGCATGATCTTCCAGCAGTTCAACCTCTATCCCCACCTGACCGCGCTCGAGAATGTCGTGCTCGCGCCCGTCGTGGTGCATGGCGAGGCGCGCAAGGAGGTCGAGGCGCGCGCCCGCGTGCTGTTCGAGAAGGTGCGGCTGTCGCATCGCATCGATGCCTATCCGGCGCAGATGTCGGGCGGCGAGCAGCAGCGCGTGGCGATCGCCCGCTCGCTGGCCGCCAATCCGCATCTCCTGATGTTCGACGAGCCGACCTCGGCGCTCGATCCCGAGACGGTCGGCGACGTGCTGGCGGTGATGCGCGACCTGGCGCTCGAAGGGCGCACCATGCTGGTGGTGACGCATGAGATTCGCTTCGCGGCCGATGTCGGCACGCGCATGGTGTTCATGGATCAGGGTCGCATCGTTGAGGACCGCCCTCCCCGCGACATGCTGGCCGATCCCAGCACCGAGCGCGCCAAGCGCTTCCTCAGTTCGATCCAGGGCTGAGCGCCGATGGCCCGCCTCAGCAATGTCGCCAAGATGGCGGCGCGTGTCAGCGCGCAGCAGCTCTACGAGGATCTGCGCGGCAAGATCGTGCGCTGCGAATTGCGCCCCGGCGAAGCGATCAGCGAGACCAACACCGCCAATGCCTATGGCGTCAGCCGCACGCCGATCCGCGAGGTGTTCTGGCGGCTCGGCGAGGACGGCTTGCTGCGCGTCGTGCCGCAGGTCGGCACGTTCGTGGCGCCGATCCGGATCGCCTCGGTGCGCGACAGCCAGTTCGTGCGCGAGACGCTGGAATGCCGCGTGGTGGAAGAAGCCGCCGGCAAGGCGAGCGAGGCCGATGTCGCGGCGCTCAACGCCCATCTTGCCACGCAGCGGCAGGCGATCACCCGTGGCGATCACATCGCCTTCTTTGCCTCGGACGAGGCCCTGCACCGCCAGATCATGGCGATCACCGACCGCCCGTTCGTGTGGCAGATCATCGCCTCGGCGAAATCGCAGCTCGATCGCGTGCGCTTCATTTCGCTCGAGGATGCCGGCTGGCTCGAGCAGATGTTCAGCCAGCACGAGGCCATCGTACGCCACATCGCCCGGCACGAGCCGGAGGCGGCCCGGCGCGTCATGCAGGCGCATCTGCGCTCGGCCTTCGCCGCCATCGACCGCATCGCCAAGGAGCACTCGGATTTCTTCGAGGGGCTCGATGGCGATGAGCGGGGCGGCGTTGAATGACGGGCGATTCTTGTAACGGAGATTGAAGTCGTGGAACAGACATGGCGCTGGTGGGGGCCGAACGACCTGATAACCCTGGCCGATATCTGCCAGACGGGCGCGACCGGCATCGTCACGGCCCTGCACGAGGTGCCGGCGGGTGAGGTCTGGCCGAGCGCGGCGATCGCCGCGCGCAAGCGCATCATCGAGCACGACCGCACGCTCGGCCTGCGCTGGAGCGTCGTCGAGAGCGTGCAGGTGCATGAACGCATCAAGCTCGGCGACGGCGACCTGACACCGCTGTTCGAGAATTTCCGCCAGACGATCCGCAACCTCGCCGCCAACGGCATCGACATCGTGTGCTACAATTTCATGCCGGTGCTCGATTGGGCGCGCACGCAACTGCGCGCGCCGCTGCCGGGCGGGGCCAACGCCTTGCGCTTCAATGCAGCCGAATTCGCGGCGTTCGATTGCTTCATGCTCGAGCGCGAGGGCGCCGAGCACAGTTGGTCGCAGGACGTCTACGCCCGCGCCAAACGCTGGTTCGACGCCTCGACGCCGCGCATGCGCGAGGACCTGCTCGCCACCATCATGGCCGGGTTGCCGGGCGCCTACGACCGCTACGACATCGCCGGATTGCGCGCGATGCTGAAGCGCTATCACGGCTTCGGCCGCGACGAGTTGCGCGCGACGCTGGCGCGCTTCCTGCACGAGGTGGTGCCGACGGCGGCCGAGCACGGCGTGCGCCTGTGCATCCATGCCGACGATCCGCCGCGTCCGCTGCTCGGCCTGCCGCGCATCGCCGGTTCGGAAGAGGACATCGCCTTCATCCTCGGCGTTGTCGATGAGCCGGCTAACGGGTTGACGCTGTGCACCGGCTCGCTCGGCGCCAGGCCGGCGAACGACCTGCCGGCCATCGCCCGCCGCTTCGCCGACCGCATCCATTTCGTGCATTTGCGCAACGTGAAGAACGACCCGGACGGGTCCTTCATGGAGGCGGACCACCTCGATGGCGACACCAACATGGTCACCATGGTCAAGATCCTGCTCGAGGAGCAGAAACGCCGCAAGGATGCCGGACGCGCCGATTGGCGCATTCCGTTCCGCTCCGACCATGGTCACGAGATGCTGGACGATGTCGGCAAGGCGACGCATCCGGGTTACCCGGCGATCGGGCGCATGCGCGGGCTCGCCGAACTGCGCGGCGTGATGCGGGCGGTGGCCGAACTCAACGGCTTACCCCTCGCCTGAGGGCAAGGGTGAGCGGCACCGCCGCTTTCGTCAGCCCATTGCGTGCCGCGCGGGTATGATCCGGGTTGCCCGCAACCGTTCCAAAGCCTCGATGATCGATGGCTCGGTCTCGACCGTGTCATGGAATCCATGCCGGCGTGCCTTGGCCGTCGAGGACATGTCGTCCCAATCCGCCGCGAAAAGAAAGTCGCCGAAGCTCCAGTTGGCGAGGGCTTGCAAGTCGGAAATGCCCAGCCCGCACCGGTCGCTCATCGCACGCCACAACGTGGCCGAGGTCGCCATGGTGGCGGCCAGTTTCTGCGGCCGGACGATGCCCATCGGAACGCCGAAAAACGCCGCAAGGCGGGGCCAGAGGCTGCACCAGCGGAAATAATCGCTATTGACGATGTTGAAGGACTGGTTGGCGCATGCCGGCGTCGTCGCCATCCACACCATTGCCCTGCACAGCAATCCGATGTCCGTCGCCTGCGACACGGACCGGAAACACGCTTCCGTTCCCGGAAAATCAAGCGGCAGGCCGCGTTCGGCGCAGATCGCGCCATAGGCTCCAAGAAGCGTGATCAGGTTGAACGGATACCCGGTCGTGGTGCCGCAGACGATATGCGGGCGGACCGTCGACCAGGTCCAGGAGCGTCCGCCCTGGAGCGCCGCCACATAGTCGTGCTGATCGTAATAGTAATTGGGCGGCATGTGCCGTGGATCGTCTTCCCGGGCCGGGGTGCGATACGGCCCGAGATGGCTGCCATACCATTTGGTGCCATGGACGAGGCAGACATGCTCAAGCGCCGCGCTGTCTTCCAGCGGCTCGAGCAGGTTTCTCAGCATGGCGAGGTTGGTGCGCGCCTCGAGCGCCGTATCGCGATGGCTGAAACGGGCACAGAAGAAGATATGCGTGACGTCTCTCAGGCCGGCGGCGGCGGCGCGGCAGGCCTCGGCATCGAGCAGATCGAGACGCAAATGCTCATAGGCCACCGGTCGCGCCGGGGCGGAACGCGAGACCCCGACGACGTGCCAGTCGCCGCACGCTTGCAGATGGCTGGCGACGTTGCCGCCGACGAGCCCGAGGGAGCCGACGACCAGGGCTTTGCATGGGCGTTGCCTGATGGCGGAAGCGGTCATCGCGTGGTCGGCCTCAAGACGATTTCGTCGACATTGACGCCATGCGGCTGGGACACGGCCCAGGTCACGGCACGGGCGATGTCGGCCGGCTCGAGCCAGCCGGGAAAATTCGCGTAGAAGTGCTCGGCCCGGTCCTCGTCGCCGGCCCAGCGCCGCGAGGCGAAGCCGCTGCGCACGATGGCCGGGATGAGCTCGATGAAGCGAAGCTCCGTTGCCCGGTAATCGAGCCTGAGCCCGGCCATCAAACCATGCAGGGCATGTTTCGTCGCGCCGTAGAAGCTGAGGCCGGCCGCCGCATCGCGCGTGACGATCGAGCCGATGGTGACGATATCGCCCGTGCCACGGGCGAGGAAGCCCGGCAGGAGCGCGTGGATGAGCAGCGCGGCCGAGGTGAAGTTGACGGCGAGCTTGTCGGCCATGTGCCGCACATCGCTTTCGCCGAAGGGAAGGTTTCCGCCGGCGTCATGGCCGGCCGCGCACACGAGCAGGTCAACGGTCCAATGCGCCGGCACCGCCGCGACGAGAGGCGCGACCGAATCGGGGGCCGCCAGATCGCTCGCGACGACATGAAGCCGCTCGCCATGGGTCGCCTGAAGCCCGTCGAGCTGCTCGACGCGCCGGCCGGTGGCGAGGACTTGCGATCCGGCCGCGAGCAGCGCGCCGGTGATCGCCAGGCCGATGCCGCTCGTGGCCCCGGTGACGATGGCGGTTCGGCCGTTGAGCTTTGCGGGCGCGTCCATCATGCCGGCCTTCTCCTGCGTGCGTTGCCGGCGGCGGAGGGCTCGACCCAGGTCTCGGGTCCGATGCCCGACAGGCGCAGCACGTCCTTGCGGATTTTTTCCGTCGGCGTCTTGGGAAACTCCGCCATGAACTCGATGAAGCGCGGCACGGCGAAATCCGGCATGCGCGCCGCGCAATGGTCGAAAATCGCCTGATGCGCGGCATTCTCCCCCGTCTTGAGGACGATACAGGCCTTGACCTCCTGCTCGACCGAATCATAGGGCGACGGGATGCCGACGACCGCGACCTCCTTCACGGCCGGGTGTGTGTGCAGCACGGCCTCGACCTCGAAGGACGAGATGTTCTCGCCACGCCTGCGGATGCAATCCTTCATGCGGTCGACGAAATAGAAGAAACCGTCTGCGTCCCGGCGCATGACGTCTCCGGTGTGGAACCACAGGTTGCGCCACGCGGCGACCGTCTCCTGCGCGCGGCCGTGATAGCCGGACATGATGGTGAAAGGCGCCTTGCCGCGCACGAGCAATTCGCCCGCCGCGCCGAGGGGAACCTCCTCGTCGGTTTGCGGATCGACGAGCCGGCAATCGAACCATTTCGCCGCGACCTGGCCGCAACTGCCCGGCCGATAGCCGGCATCGAGCGGGTGATAGAGCGGGCAGTTGACCTCGGTCGAGCCGTACAGTTCGATCAGCTTGACGCCGAAGCGCTTTTCGAAGGCGGGGCCGAGCTTGGGCGAGATCGGGATCATCGTCGCGATGCGCAACGGGTTGTCGGC
Source organism: uncultured Alphaproteobacteria bacterium (assembly GCA_937988775.1). Lineage (GTDB taxonomy): Bacteria > Pseudomonadota > Alphaproteobacteria > Rhizobiales > Beijerinckiaceae > CALKHP01. The sequence continues at coordinate 31,691 of CALKHP010000042.1, read as the reverse complement.
GTCAGTATCGGTCGGTTCCTGCGCGACGATGAAATCGGCCATCGCGCCGAGGACGTTCGTCACGGTAGCGCCGGCCTCGCGGATATCGTCGAGCCAGCCGCTGGCGCTGAAACGGCGCGCGACCACGACCCGGGTGCCAAGGATCAAAGCGCCATAGACGCCGAGCAGCAGCGCATTGGCGTGGAAAAGCGGCAGGCAGGTATAAAGGATATCCCGTTCGGTGAGGCCGAGCTGCTCGATATAGACGACCGGGTTGAGGTGCAGGTGGCCATGCGGCATGACCACGCCCTTCGAGCGCCCGGTCGTGCCCGAGGTGTACATGATGGCGGCCGCATCGCCCACGGCGACCGGCGCTTGCGGGACCGAACCCGTCGCGCTTGTCAAATCGCCATACATCAGCGTTTCGAGCCGCGCCGGGCCAGCCATCGACGGGTCGCCTTCCGAAACGACGATCACCGTGCGTAGCGTCTTGGCGCTGTCCTCGACCTCGGCGAGGACGGGCAGGAACGTGGCGCCGGCAACCATCAGGGCCGCGCCGGAATCGTTGATGACATGGGCGAGATATTCGGAGCGGTACGCCGTGTTGACGGGCACGAGCACGGCGCCGAGCAGATTCACGGCAAACCAGGTTTCGACGAATTCAAGGCTGTTATGCAGCATCACCAGCACACGGTCGCCCGGCTTGACGCCGAGTTCCGCAAGGCCGCGCGCGACCTGCCGGCTGCGCATCTCGACCTCGCCGAAGGTCACATCGGGCCTGTCGCGGAAACCGAGAAACGGCCGGTTCGGGTAACGGCGCGCGCGATCGGCGAGGACGCGCGGCAGCACCCAGCCGGAAATATCAGCCGGTTCGAAGATCATGACAGCCTCATCGCGCTGTAATCCTCATCGCGCTGTCATGCCGCCATCGACGGGCAGCATCACGCCGGTGATCATGGCGGCGTCGTCGCTGCTCAGGAACGCGGCGGCGGCCGCCACGTCATCGACAGTGACCAGCCGCTTCATCGGCATGCCGGCCGTGAAGCGCGTCAGGAACCCGTCCTCGTCGCCGGTGCGGCGCGCGATGTCGCGCAGAAGCTCGGTGTCGGCGGGGCCGGGGCAGACCCCGTTCACCCGGATCGGAACCGGCGCGAATTCGAGCGCCATGCTGCCGACGAGCCCGCCCACGCCATGTTTCGACGCAGCATAAGCGGTGAACCCGGCCCTGACCATCAGCGACTGGATCGAGGCGGTGAACAGGATCGACACGTTGGCGCCCGTTCCGGCGCGTTCGCGCAGCGCGGGGATAGCGGCCTTGGCCATCAGGAACGGGCCTGACAGGTTCGCTTCCACGACGCGACGGAATTCCTCCGGCGGGATCGCCTCCACGCCGCCCTGCTGCGGCACGCCGGCATTGTTGTGGAGCACGTCAAGCCCGCCGAAAGCCGCCACGGTCTGGCGCACGGCCTCGCCGCACTGGGCGTAGTCGCAATGATCGAGCACGGCCCATTTCGCCGCGCCGCCGATCGCCTCGGCGACAGCGCGCGCCTTGTCGGCGACGATGTCGGTCACCATGACGCTGGCGCCGTCTTGCGCCATGCGGCGGGCGGTCGCGGCCCCGATGCCTGAGCCCGCGCCGGTGATGATTACGACCTTGCCGTCCAGCCGCGCCATGGCAACCTCCTATGTGAGTATGACGAATGCATTCGCGAGAAAATCAGGAGGCCCCCGTCTGGTGCAGCGCGGCATGCCGCCCGGCGATGCGGCCCGAGGTGAAGGCCCAGCCGAGGTGATGGCCGTGCCCCTCCAGCAGAACGCCGCCCTGCCCGGTCGAGCCGGCCGCATACAGGCCGGCGAACGCGACGCCGTCGCCATGCATGACCTCGAGGCGCTCCGACACCATCACGCCGCCATCGGTATAGACCACCAGCGCCTGCAACGGCCCAAGCGCATGATAAGGCCCCTTGAGGCCGGTTTTGGCAATGGTTTCGCCCAATATGGCGGCATCGGCGCCGAGCGCGCCGGCGATCGCCGCAACATCCGCGCCACGATGGCAAAGATCGGGCCGCGTACGGCGATAATCCGGCAAATAGGCATAGGCGACGCCGGGCGCCGTCGATACGAAATGCGGCCAGGCCGCATAACGCGCCGCCAGGTCCTCGCCAAGCAGGATGAAGCCCCGGTTGTCGGCGGTGGCGGCAAGCGCCTTGCCGGGCGTGGTGCCCTCGAACGGCAGGCGCTCGCCCCGGCTTCCGATCAGCACGGCGCCATCCCGGAACAGACCCATCTCCGGCGCCAGCACCGTGGTCATGAAGCGCATGATGAAGGGCCGGATCAGCCCGCCCGGAGCATGCGTCATGGCGAAGCGCATCGCCATGGTGAGGAGACGGTGCGGCGGGATCCGCTCATAGAGCTTGCGTTTTGGCGGACGGACGAAGCGCAGCACGGGGCCGAGCGCCAGATCGCCGTTGACGATCTTGCCGCCGATCTGCTCGACCATGCGCTGGCAATCGCCCGTCGCCGTCGGATTGACGGCCGGCACGGCGCCGAGCAGCGGATCGATCAACTCGGCCTTCATCCTGGCATTACCGCTATAATCGCCGCCCGCGACGACGATCGCCCTGCCCGCCCTCATGATATGCGTGCCCGACGGCCCCTCGATTTCGACGCCGGTGGCGCGCCTGCCCTCGACGAGGATGCGCCTGACATGCGCCGATGGGCGGATATCGACGCCGAGCCGACGGGCGCGCCGCGCGAGGTGGTAGATGTACGCCTTCGAGTTGGGCAGCACGATATGCATGCGCGCCACGCGGTGCGGCGGCTCCTCCATCGGCCCGTGGAACTCGACGCCCATGCCGCGCAGCCAGGCGAAGGTCGCGGGGACGTTCTCGGTCAGCAGGCGGCGCAGGGTCGGGTTGTCGCGCGCGACGAGCGCACCGTCCATCTTGCCGAGATCCTCGAAATGCGCCTCGGTGCTATCGGTGATGCCGGCGCGGCGCTGATGCGGCGTGCCGGAGGCGGTGACCGAGCCAACCGACCAGCGCGTGCTGCCGCCAAGCTCCGGGTTCTTTTCCAGCACGACGACGCGGGCGCCAGTCTCGGCCGCCGACACCGCCGCCGCGAGGCCGGAGCCGCCGCCACCGACCACAATGACTTCGCACGCGCTTGGCAGGCTGTTCAAGACTTCGATCCCCATCCGACCCGGCATGCCCGGATCACGCTTGCCCACGGCTCACACCGCGAGATTGGCCGTCACGGCGTCCGTGTCGTGCTTGAGACTATCGGGCGTGCCGCTATAGACGATGGCGCCGCGGTTCATCAGATAGATCTGGTCGGCGACCTGGCTGGCAAACTGCATATCCTGCGCGGCAAGCAGCATCGTCAGCCCCTCGCGCTTCAATTCCAGGATCGCCTCGACCAGCGTTTCGACGATGAGCGGCGAAAGCCCTTCGGTCGGCTCGTCGATCAGGAGCAGTTTCGGCTGCCCCATCAGCGTGCGGGCAATGGTTAGCATCTGCTGCTGCCCGCCGCTGAGATAACCGCCCTGGCGCAGCCTGAATTCGTGCAAGGCCGGGAACATGGCGTAGCTGCGCTCGAGCGTCCACGAGATGCCGCCTTCGTTCCTGCGCTCGCCGACCTGAAGGTTCTCCTCGACGGTGAGATCGGGGAAGATGCGCCGGTCTTCCGGAACATAACCGACGCCGAGCTGGGCGATGCGGAAGGCGGGCAGTGTCTGGATCGGCTGCCCTTCGAGGGAAACCGCGCCCGAGCGCTTGGCCATCAGCCCCATGATGGCGCGCAGGCAGGTCGTCTTGCCGACGCCGTTGCGTCCGAGAAGGCAGGCCGACCTGTTGGCATCGAGTTCGAACGAGACATCGAACAGGATGCGCGCCGCGTCGTAATACGCCGTCAGCCGGTCACATTTCAGCACGGTGGCCCTTTCCCAGATAGACCTCGCGCACGCGCGGATCGGCCCTGACCTGTTGCGGCGTCCCCTCGGCGATCAGCTCGCCCTGATGCATGACGACGATGCGCTGCGCCAGGGCAAAGACCATGTCGATATCATGCTCCGTGAACAGGATGCTGAGCCCGAGCCGCTCGTTCAACTCCTTCAGCACCTCGACGACGAGCGCGCGCTCATCGGCGCTCATGCCGGCGGTCGGCTCGTCGAGCAGGATGACCGAAGGCGAGCCGGCAAGCGCGATGGCGAATTCGAGCCGCTTGCGGTCGCCGGCGGCGAGTTCCCCGGCGAGCCGGTTCCTGGCCTCCGCCATCCTGACCTGCGCCAGGAGCGCTTCGATCTCGTCATTGAGCAGGCGATGGGCCGGCCACAGGAATTGCCGGCAATAACCGCGGCGCGCCATCAGGGCGATGCGCACGTTCTCGGCCACGTCCATGCCCGGGAATATGCTGGTGATCTGGAAGGATCGCGCGATGCCGCGATGGACGAGGCGATGCGCCGCCTGCCCGGCGATGCTGTTGCCGTCGTGGCGGACATCGCCGCTCGTGGGCGCGAGCGCGCCGGAGCCGAGGTTGAGCAGCGTGCTCTTGCCGGCGCCGTTCGGGCCGATGATCGCGAGGATCTCGCCCTTGCCCAGCGAGACGCTCATGTCCGCCACGGCGCGGAAGCCGCCGAACGCTTTCGACACCGCGTCGAATTCGAGCACCGGCGCGATCATGGGCGTGCGTCCCGGCTGGCCGGCGCGGCGCGTGAACCGGCATCGCGACGGCGGATGAGCCAGCGCCGAAACGTGCCGACGACGCCTTCCGGCAGAGCCATCACCAGGACCAGCACGACCACGCCGAAGACGAGCAGCGGGTATCCGGCATAGCTCGCGACGAAGAAATTGAGCACGGTGAAGATCGCCGCGCCGACGGCCGGGCCGAAGAAGGCGTGGATGCCGCCGGCGAGCGCCATCAGCACCGGCTGCGCCGATTCCGTCCAGTACAGCATCGACGGGAACGCCATCTGGTGCAGCGATCCGCTCAATGCGCCCGCCACGCCGCTGAGCGCGCCGGAAATGGTGAAGGCCGCGACCTGGTAAAGCTTGACGTTCAGCCCGACGAAGCTGGCGCGCTGCGGATTTTCACGGATGGCATGGAGGGCCGCGCCAAAGGGCGAGTTGCCGATCAGCCAAAGCAGCAGCACGCCGCCGACGACGATGCCGAGCGTCAGGTAGAAATAATGCGCCGTGACGAAGAAATAATCCGGCACGGTGATCGGGATGCCGTTATCGCCGCCCGTGAAGGAATACCACTCCGCGATGACCGTGTAGATGAGCTGGGCGAAGGCGAGCGTCAGCATGGCGAAATACATGCCCGACAGCCTGACGGTCAGCAGCGCGACGAGCAGGGCGAAAACGCCGGCCACGATCGGGCTGAGCGCGATGCCGACCAGCATCGGCAGGCCGAGATGCGCCTGGAGGAGCGCCACCGTATAGGCGCCGAGCCCGAAATAGGCGGCGTGCCCGAATGACAGCAGGCCCGCCCCGCCGAGCACGAGATTGTAGCTCGTCGCGAACAGGATGGCGATCAGGACGTCCATCAGGACGAACAGATTGCTCTCGTCGGTCAGGTACGGGCTCACGACCAGAATGAAGACGACGATGGCGAAGCCGGCCAGGCTTTTTGCGGTGATTTGCATCGTCAGACCCTGCGTCCGAGAAGGCCCTGGGGGCGCAGCAGAAGCACGGCGCAAAGCGCGATGAAGATGAAGCCGATCGCCAGGCGCGGCGCGACCATGATGCCGAGCGCCTGGACGATGCCGATGATCAGCGCGGCGGCAAAGGCGCCGACGATGCTGCCGCTGCCGCCGATGATGACCACGGCGAAGGATTCGATGATGATCGAGTTGTCGATGCCAAGCGATATCGATCCGATCGGCGCGGCGAGCGCGCCGCCAAAGCCGGCGAGCCAGGCGCCAAGTGCAAACACGGTGGTGTAGAGCCTCGGCACATTGACGCCGAGGGCGCCGACCATTTCGGGATCGATCACGGCGGCGCTGAGCACGCGGCCGAAGCGGGTGCGCTCGATGATCAGCGCGAGCAGGGCGGCGATGACGATGCCGGCCGCGATGACGAGCACATAATATTGCGGGAAGGGCCGGCCCAGCACCGACAGGCTGCCCTCGAGCATCGGCGGATAGCTGACCGAGCGGTAGCTGCCGCCCCAGATCAGCTTGATGCCGTCGGCGACGATGAGCGTGATCGCGAAGGTCACGATCAACTGGTAGAGATGCTCGCGGTTGGAGATGCGCCTGAGCAGAAAGAACTCGATCGCGGCGCCGAACGCCATCACCACGAGCGGCGCCACGATGAGGGACGCGAGGAAGCCGAGATTGCTGCCGCCGAACACCGTCGTGATCGAATAGGTCGCGAAGGCCGACAGCATGTAGAGCGAGCCGTGGCAGAAATTCGGAATGCGCAACACGCCGAAGATCAGCGTCAGACCGGAGGCGACCACGAACAGGATCATGCCGCGGCTGACGCCACTGAGCAGCTGTATGAGGATGTCGATGGTCATCGGGACGATCTTACTCGCTTAGATCATTTCTCGCGCGGAAAGCCGGGCGCCACTTTTTGCGCGAAATGCTCTATTTTCTGCGCAAGGTTCTGGGCCAAGGAGCCAGAAGGAAGGCGGCATCGGTGTCGACACCGCCCTCGATCATGGTGCAATTCACTTGTCCTTGCGCTGGGCGAGGATTTCCTCGGGCGTCGGCCACACCGATTCGGCGGGGATGCGCTGGATGTCGACCAGCCCCTTGAACGGCAGCCCCGCGACCTTGCCGGTGGTGCCGAGGAACGAGGGCACGTTGCCCTGGTGATCGACGGCGCGGAACGTCAGCGGCCCCTGCAACCCGTCGAATTTGAGCTTCTCGATGGCCTCGGCCACCGCATCGGACTCCATCGAGGCGGCGTTCCTGATGCCGTCGGCCAGGATGCGCATGCCGTCATAGCCCATCACGGCCCAGTCGGATGGGAACGAGTTGAATTTGGCCTGGTACTTCTTGATGAATTCCGCCATGGCCGGGCTGTTCGTGCCGAAAGGCGGCGCGTACATCTGCCCGATGATGCCGTCCGGCATGTCGTCGCCCAGCGCCTTCAGGTCGTCGAGGAACAGCAGCGTGGCGAATTTCGTCTTGTCGAACAGGCCATAGGGCTTGGCCTGCTTGATGAAGGCGATCAGGTCGGCGCCCCACAGATAGGAAAACACGATATCGGGTTTGGCCGAGATCAACTGCGTGATGTAGGGCGTGAAATCCGGCTCGCCCAGTTTCGGCCATTGCTGGGCGGTGATCTTGGCCTTGGGATTGACCTTGGTCAGCCACTCGCCGAAATACTGGATCGCCTGATGCGAGGCTTCGTAATCGCCGCCGATGAAGGCAATGCTGTTATTGGTCTTGCCGATGCCCTCCGCCATGGCGCGGGCCAGCATCGTGCCGCTCGGGACGATGGTGAAGAAGTATTTGTGGAACAACTCGCCGACAAGGCGCGGCGTGTTGGGGATCGTCATGACGACGACCTTCTTGTATTGCTTGGCAACGCCGCTGACGGCAACGCCGACCGAACTCGCATCAGGCCCGATGAGATAGTCGATCTTCTCGCGCACGATCAGGTCGCGCGTCAGGCTGGCGCCGAGCGCCGGCTTCAATTGCGAATCGCGCACGAGAAGCTCGAGCTTGCGGCCCTTGATACCGCCGGCGGCGTTGATCTCCTCGATCGCCAGCTTGACGGCGTTGACCTGCGCCGCGGCGTAGGTCGCGGCGATGCCGGTCAGGTCCGTGGTCAGGCCGATCTTGATCGGCGCCCCCTCGGCCAGCGCCTTTCCCGGAGCGGAGGCCAATGCTGTCGCGATTGCCGCCGATGTCGCGAGCGCCATGGTGCGTCTTGTGATCGGGAGACCGCTCATGTTCGATGTTCCTCCGCTAGATTGGCATCCATCCCGTGCCGCCGTTCGGCCGCCTTTTTCTGGTCGGCTCGCCGGCTTGATTGTTTCGACCGATAAACCAGTTGTCGGACAATCGGCATACTAGCCGAACCCCGCCGCTCCGCAAGCCCAAACTCGGCGCGGGTGCGGGCGGATCGATGCCGGCGCGGCAACGGTTCGCGGTCGATCAGGCGCGTGCCGGGAACGATCGCCGCCGCGCCCAGGGCCTTGCGCGCACGAAGACGAGCGCGGCAATGCGCAACGAGGCAAGGCAGGCGTTCTTTGCGCCGCCAAAGTCGGCTCTGCCGCGCGCCGGCGGCACGTATCGTCACGCCAATGCCGCGCGCGCTCTCGCCGGCAGCCGGCCGTGCGGCTCGCGGCGTCGATCGACGCGCACGATGCGGCCATCGCCGCTGGCCGCCTGGACAGGCCCGTCGCGGCCGGGCAGCAGCGATCAGGCCCCGGATCGAAGGCGCTTGCCCCGTTACGCCTTCTTGAGGAATTCGGTCTTCAGGACGAGGCCCCTGACCTGTTTGGTACTGCATTCGATCTCGCCGGCTTTTCCGGTCAGCCGGATGTTCTTCACCAGCGTGCCGCGCTTGAGCGTCTCGGAGGTGCCCTTGACCTTCAAGTCCTTGATCAGCGTCACGGAATCGCCGTCCTTCAGTTCGGCGCCGTTGCTGTCCTTCGCGATGATATCCGTCATGGTTTCCTCGGTTTCGCGATGCCTGCACGGCCGGGCGCCGCGCTGCAGATTTGTCCACATGTCGGCTTGTCCAACAAATGACCCTTGCTGTAGATTGCCACGGCCCATGGAGCGACCGGGGTAAACTACCGCGGCCGGTTCGGCCACCCACTCGAGAGCAGGCTCGTCTGTTGCGAACTTGCTCCATGTTAAGATTATCGAGCAAATTCATCGCATTATAGCGACCATCCGACTCGGTATAATGCAATTTTGCTCTCGCGAGGATCGGCAAGCATCCGTGAATTCACCCCTGATCGATCGCAGCAATCTGGACTTCCTTCTCCGCGATTGGCTCGGCCTCGACGCGCTTTTGCAGCGGCCGCGCTTCGCCGAGCACAGCCCGGAGGCGGTCGCGGCCCTGATCGACCTGTCCGAGCGGCTCGCGGCTGACGATTTCCTGACGCATTACAAGGCATCCGACCACACCGAGCCCCGGCTCGATGGCGAGGGCGTCATGGTGCTGCCGGCGATCAAGGCGGCGTTGCAGCGCTTCGCGGAGGCCGGCTTCTTCGCGGCGCCGTTTGATGCCAATCTCGACGGGTTGCAGGTTCCCGAACTCGTCCAGGCCGCCAGCATGGCCGAGTTCATGGCCGGCAATATCGCAACCTCCGCCTATGCCATGCTGACCATCGCCAATGCGCGCCTGCTCGCGGCCTATGGCAGCGCGGCGCAGATCGACGCGTTTGCCCGCCCGCAGATCGCCGGCAAGGTGCTCGGCACGATGTGCCTGTCGGAGCCGCAGGCCGGCTCGTCGCTCGGCGACATCCGCACGCGCGCCGTGTTCGAGCAGGCCGATGCGCTCGGCGCGCGCTTCCGGCTGTTCGGCAACAAGATGTGGATTTCGGGCGGCGATCACGACATCACGGCGAATATCTTCCATCTCGTGCTGGCCAAGATCCCGGAGCCCGACGGCGCGCTGCCCGGCGGCACCAAAGGCATCTCGCTGTTCCTGGTGCCGAAATCGCTGCTGCGGCCGGATGGCAGCCCGGGCGAGCGCAACGATATCGCCGTCGCCGGCCTGAACCACAAGATGGGCTATCGCGGCACGAGCAATTGCCTGCTGAATTTCGGCGAGGGCACGCGCTATCGGCCTGAGGGCCGGGATGGCGCCATCGGCTATCTGGTCGGCGAGCGTGGCCAGGGCCTCGCCATCATGTTCCATATGATGAACGAGGCGCGCATCGGCGTCGGGCTCGGCGCGGCGGCGCTCGCCTCGCGCGGCCATATCCTGTCGGTCGCCTATGCGCGGGAGCGGCGGCAAGGCCGGGCGAGCCAGACGGATAAAACCGCGCGGCCCGATGCGATCATCGCCCACCCGGACGTCAAGCGCCTGCTGATCAGCCAGAAATGCTACGCGGAAGGGGCGCTGTCGCTGATCCTGTTGTGCGCCAGGCTGGTCGATGAGCGCGAGAGCGCCGGCACCGCGAGCGCGCGCGACGAGGCCGAGCGCCTGCTCGGGCTGCTGACGCCGGCGGCCAAGAGCTGGGCCTCGGAATGGGGCTGCGTCGCCAATGACATCGCCATCCAGATCCATGGCGGTTACGGCTACACGCGCGATTTCGACGTCGAGCAGCTTTATCGCGACAATCGCCTCAACCCGATCCATGAAGGCACCACCGGCGTCCAGGGCATCGATTTCGCCGGCCGCAAGCTCGCGCGCGACGATGGCGCGCTCGCCATGCTCGGCCAGCGCATCGCCGCGACCTGCGATCTCGCCCGCGCCGACGAGCGCCTCGCGGGCCATGGCGCACATCTCGCGGCGGCATGGCAGGCATTCACGGCGGTGGCCGACGGCATGCGGCAGGCCGAGCGCGCGGCGGTGCTGAGCCATGCCAGCGATCTTCTCGGCGTGTTCGGCCATGTCGTCGTGGCGTGGATGTGGCTCGATCAGGCCGGCATCGCCCGGCCCGCCGGCGCTGGCACGCGGGCAGCGCTGCTTGCACCCGCCAAGCTTGCGGCATGCGATCACTTTTTCGCCGCCGAGCTGCCGCGCGCCGAACGGTCGCTGGAGATCGTCGCCCGGCTGTCGTGCGCCACGGCGGATATCCCGGCCGGGATTTTCTGACGCCGGCCGGGACAGCGGCCGACCGAACGGATCAATATGTCACCATCGCGGCGCGTTCGCAGAACGAGCGCCCTTGTCGGGAAAGGCCAGTAGAATGAGAGAAGCGGTCATCGTCTCCACCGCACGCACACCGATCGGCAAGGCCTATCGCGGCGCGTTCAACGATACCCAGGCGCAGGCGCTCGGCGGGCACGCCATCGCCCATGCCGTGGCGCGCAGCCGCGTCGACCCGGCCGAGGTCGATGACGTGATCCTCGGCGCGGCGCTGCAACAGGGCTCGACGCATATGAATATCGCGCGCCAGGCGGCGTTGCGCGCCGGCCTGCCAACCTCCGTCGCCGGCATGAGCGTCGATCGCCAATGCGCCTCCGGCCTGATGGCGATCGCCATCGCCGCCAAGCAGATCATCGACGATGGCATGACGATCGCGGTCGGCGGCGGGCTCGAATCGATTTCGCTGGTCCAGACGGCCAAGATGAATCTCGACCGTTCTCGCGACCCGTGGCTGGTCGAGCATCGGCCCGATCTCTACATGGCGATGCTCGAGACGGCCGAGGTCGTCGCCGAGCGCTATGGCATCTCGCGCGAACGCCAGGATGAATACGCCCTGTCGTCGCAGCAGCGCACCGCCGCGGCGCAGGCCGCCGGCCGCTTCGATGCCGAGATCGTGCCGCTCAAGAGCGTGATGAAGGTCACCGACAAGGCGACCGGCGCGGAAAGCCATGTCGAGACCATGCTGGAGCGCGACGAGGGCAACCGGGCCGACACCACGCTTGCCGGGCTGAGTTCGCTCAAGCCGGTGTTCAGCGCCGGCCTCGCGGTCGAGACCGGCCGGTTCATCACCGCCGGCAACGCCTCGCAGCTTTCCGACGGCGCCTCGGCCAGCGTGCTGATGGAAGCAAAGACGGCGGAGCGGCGTGGCTTGCAGCCGCTTGGCATCTATCGCGGCATTGCCGTTGCCGGCTGCGACCCGGACGAGATGGGCATCGGCCCGGTGTTCGCGGTGCCGAAACTGCTCAAGCAGCACGGGCTGACGGTCGCCGATATCGGCCTGTGGGAGCTGAACGAAGCCTTTGCGGTTCAGGCGCTCTACTGCCGCGACCGGCTCGGCATCGATCCGGCGCTGTATAATGTCGATGGCGGCGCGATCTCGATCGGCCACCCCTATGGCATGTCGGGCGCCCGCCTCGCCGGCCACGCGCTGATCGAGGGCAAGCGCCGTGGCGCGCGCTATGTCGTGGTGACGATGTGCGTCGGCGGCGGCATGGGCGCGGCCGGCCTGTTCGAGGTGTGCTGAGGCGCGGCCGGCGCCCTCACATGGCGAGCTGTTCGGCCTTGTCGAGGCACAGCCGGGCGATGCGGCCGCGCTCGAGCCCGAGCGCCGAGGCGGCGTTGCCGTCGAGCGCGCGCCGATAGACGCCCTGCAGGATCGCCGCCAGCCGGTAGAAGGCGAAGGCCAGGAAATAGCGCTGGCTGGCATGGGCGTCGATGCCGCTTCGCGCGCTGTAGAGATCGAGGAATTCACGCTCGCCCGGGATGCCGCGCTTGGCGAGATCGAGCCCGGCGAGGCCGTTGAGCACCTCCGGCGGGAAATGATACCACAGGCAGCAATAGGCGAGATCGCACAGCGGCTCGCCGATGGTGCATAATTCCCAATCGAGCACGGCGGCGACGCTCGTGCCGTCGAAGATCAGGTTCTCGAGCCGGAAATCGCCATGGGCGATGGCGAGGTTTTCGTGCTGCGGGCGCCGGTCGAGCAGCGTTTGCGCAACCGTTTCGATGCGCTCGTCGGCTTCGGTCATCGCGGCGCGGTAGGCGTTGCGCCAGGCGCCGATCTGGCGCTCGATGAAGCTGCCGCGCGGCTGGATGCCGGCCCTGGCGAGCACGGCCGGATCGATGCCGTGCAGATCGGCGAGGGTTTCGGCCGTGGCACGGAAGATCGCGCCCCGCTCGGTGGCGGAGACATCGGGCAGTTGCGCATTGGAGTGCACGATACCCGGCACATAGGCCATCACGAAAAACGCCGTGCCGATGATAGCGCGGTCGCTGGAGGCAAAGAGCGGCGTCGGCACGCGAAAGCCGGCGCCGGCGAGCGCGTCGACAATGGCGTGCTCGCGCACCACGTCATGCGCCTTGGGCAGCAGGTGCCCGTAGGGCTGCTTGCGCAATACGAGCCGGCGCTCGCCGGAGCGCAGCAGATAGGTCGGGTTGGACTGCCCGGCCGTGAACTGGCGCTCGATGGCGAGATCGTCCGTGGCGATGACGCCCTGTTGCTTCAGGAGCGCCGCCAGCCGGCCGAGTTTCGTGTCCAGTGTCGCGCGGTCGTTCATGAAATCGCTTTTGCCTTGGCCATGATGTCATCGAGGCACGCGCGGGGCGGTGCGGGTGCGGGGCCGTGCCGCTCAGGTCGCGGTGAAGCCGCCATCGACATAGAGCACCTGTCCGGTGATGTAGGCGGAGGCCGGCGAAGCCAGGAACAGCAGCGCCCCGGTCACGTCCTCGATCGTGCCGAGCCGTTGCAGCGGCGTGCGGTCGAGAATGCCCTGATAGAGTTCGGGCTGGCGCGCCACCAGCTCGCGATTGAAATCGGTGACGATGACGTTGGGGCCAAGCGCGTTGACCCGGATGCCATATGGCCCCATTTCGACGGCGAGCGAGCGCGTCAGATGGGCAACCGCCGCCTTGCTGGTGCAATAGACGACGCGCCGGGCGATGCCGGATGCGCCGGAGATCGAGCCCATATTGATGATCGAGCCGCTTTTCTGCGCGATCATCATCGGCAGCGCCGCGCGGCAGAACACATAGGTGCCGGTGACGTTGGTATCCATCACCCCGGCCCAGTCGCCGAGTTCGAGATCGGTGAAGGATTTCGGCGAGTTGATGCCGGCGCTGTTGACGAGAATGTCGAGCCGGCCGAAATCGCGGCGCAGCGCCGCGAGGCAGGCGGCGGCCTCATCCGGCCGCGTCACGTCGGCGGCCTGGGCCGACGCGGCGCCGCCATCGGCGGCAATGCCGGCAACGACCGCCTCGCAGCGCGAGAGCGTGCGCCCGACGATCACGACATGCGCGCCGGCGGCCGCCAGCGCCTGAGCGCTGGCACGGCCGAGACCGCTGCCGCCGCCGGTGACGAGGGCGACCTGTCCGTCAAGCCTGAGGCTGGGAAGCTGCACCGGCTGTCTCCGCTTGTTCGTCGAGCACCGAAATCATCATGGCGATGCGCGCGGCGAGCGCGCCATAGAGGCCGGCGAGCAGCGGGTCGCCGGCCTCGGCCAGCCGGCGCGCATCGGCCAGCATGCGTTGCAGGATCTCGGTTTGCGCCGATCGCTCCATCACGGCCTCACTTATCCATGCCGAGACGATAGCCCTGCGGCCGCTCGTCGGTCCATCGGCGCGCCTTGTTCTCGAAATAGGGCAGCGCATCGCGCGGCACTTCCTCGACGATCATGTGCACGTTGGTGCGCTGCTTGATGGCGGCCCTGACCTGCTCTAGGAGGGCGGCGCGGGCGCTTTCGTCCCACGCGGCGCATTCCGGCTTGAGCGCCAGCCGCACGACGACCTCGGTGCGCGCCTTGTCATCGACGAAGACGCGGCCGAGATATTCGGCGACCTCCTTATGCGCGAACACCGCGAGATCGACGGCGTTCGGCCAGACATTGTTGCCGCGGATTTTCATCATGTCGTCGTAGCGGCCGATGGTGCCGCTCTCGATCCCGGTCCAGGCGCGGCCGTTGCCGGCGGCCTCGAGCGGCATCAGGCGCACGCGGTCGCCGGTGCGGAAGCGGATCGCGGCCGAGCCCTCGATATCGAGATTGGTCAGCACGACCTCGCCGAACTCGCCCGGCTTGACCGCTTCGCCGGTCTCGGGATCGATGATCTCGACGATCACGTGCCAGTCGAAACATTGCATGACGCCGCGCCGATGCCCGGGGGCGACGACGCCGGCCTCGCTGGTGGCGCAGATGAAACCGGCGCCTTGCGTGCTGCCATAGCCCTCATGCAGCGTCGCGCCCCAGAAATCCTCGATCTGCTCGGCCCATTCGACCGGATAGCCCTCGGCGGCGATGAAGGCCGCCTTCAGTTTCGGGAATTGCCGGCGCGGATCGATGCCGCGCCGGCGCAGCGCCTCGGTCAGCGTGTGCAGGTAGTTGGTCGAGGCATAGATGAAGGCGACACTGTCGAAGCGGCACATCAGGTCGATCTTGGCGTCGGTGCTCATCGTGCCGCCGACGGTGAGCGGCAGGGCGCCGGCGGCGCGCAGGCCCTCGGTCGGGCCCCAGCCACCCGTGGTGAGCCCGCCGGACGGCACGCAATTGAGCGCCACGTCGCCGGGTCGCAAGCCGGCTATATACCAGGGCAGCAGGTGAAAATAACCCTGCTGCACGAGGTCGCGCCGCGAGCGGCCGTAGATTTCCTGGCCCTGGCCGGATGTGCCGCCCGTCATGCAGACCAGCGCCACCTCACTGGCGGGAATGCCGAGCCGATCGCCGAAAGGCGGGTGCGCGTTCTGGTCGGCGAGGCAATCCGCCTTGCCGATCATCGGCAGCCGGCGCAGGTCGTCGAGGGAGCGCAACGCATCGGCGCTGACGCCGGCCTTGCGCCAGCGTTCGCGATAGAACGGGCTCGCGGCCTCGAGGCGCGCCATCTGGCGGCGCAGCTTGCCGAGTTGCAGCGCCTGCATATCCGGCCGGCTCAGGCCGGCCATGCGCTGCAATATGGTGGAACTGGTCTCCATTGCCCTTCGCCCTCAAAGGCTCGGCCGCGCCCGGCTCACGCGCCGGCCGGTTGGAACAGCGGCAGGACAAGCTCTTCGCTGACGCGCTTGAACACCACTTCCACCGGCATGTCGGCGACGATCGCGCTGCTGTCGCAGCCGACGATATTGGTCGGCATGCGCACGCCCTCGTCAAGTTCGACGAGCGCGACGACATAGGGCACGTCGGCGGCATAGACGGGTTTGGGCACCGGATGGACCACGACGATCCAGCTGAACACCTTGCCCTTGCCGGAGGCTTGCACCCATTCGATCTGGTCCGAACCGCATTGCGCGCACACGCTGCTCGGCGGGAACTGGAAGCTCCGGCACGAGCGGCAACGCTGGATCATGAGCTTGTCCTGCCGGCAGCCATGCCAGAACGGCGCCGAATCGGCATCCGGCAACGGCACAGGCTTCGCCAAGGCAGCTTCGGTGGCAGCTTCGGTCGACATCGCTTACTTCCTCAGGATCATGGCGCTGCCGCAGGTCATCGCGCCGGCCGTGGTCAGGGCGATCTCGGCATTGGCGACCTGGCGGCTGCCGGACTGGCCGCGCAACTGCTCGACGGCCTCGACGACATGGTTGAAGCCGTGGATGTAGCCCTCGGACAGCAGCCCGCCATGCGTGTTCACCGGCAGCTTGCCGCCACGGCGGATATTGCCGTCCTGGATGAAGGCGCCGGCTTCGCCGAGGCCGCACAGGCCAAGCCCTTCCAGCTGCATGACGATGGAATAGGTGAAGCAGTCGTAGATTTCGGCGACGTCGATATCCTTGGGGCCGATGCCGGCGCTGCGCCACAGGTCGTCGGCGATATAATGGCTGTAATTCATCGCATGATCCGGCCAGCGTATGCAGTCGAACAGGTCGTCGCCCTGGTTCGGCCCGCCGCCATAGGCGCCGCCCATGATGTAGACCGGCTTCTGTCGCATGTCCCTGGCGCGCTCTGCCGTGGTGACGACGACGGCACAGGCGCCGTCCGTCTCCAGGCAGATATCGTAGAGCCGGAACGGATCGACGATCATGCGCGAGGCGAGGTAATCCGCCATGGTCAACGGCTTGCGCTGCATGGCGCGCGGGTTGTCGCGCGCGTTGTCGCGGAAGGTGACGGCGACCTCGCCGAGCTGCTCCGGCGTCAGGCCGTATTTGATCATGTAGCGCCGGCACCACATCGCCATCGCCTGGGGATAGGTGATCCAGCCGAACGGCGCGGTGTATTGCGTCGGCCCGGCCGCCGCCATCTCGCGCCCGCCGCCGAGGCGGAAGCCGGAGCGCCCGTTCATGGCGCGATAGCACACCACCGTATCGGCGAGGCCGGCCTCGATCGCGGCCACCGCCGAGAGCACGATCAGGTTGGCGGCATTGCCGCCGGCCAGGAAATCGACGGCATAGCCGGCATCGGGGATGCCGAGGCCGGTCGCCACGGCGATGGCCGGGACGGAATCGTTGAAATTGTAGCTGACCAGCCCGTCGATATCGGCCGGCTTCAAGCCCGCATCGGCGATCGCATTGGCGCTGGCTTCAATGGCGAGGGACCTGACGGTGCGGCCCGAATTGGCGCTGTAATCGGTCGTGCCCACGCCGACGATGGCGTATTTGTCTCTCAGCGCGAAGGCTGATCTGCGAGCCGTTGCCATGATTGTTCCCACTCTCGGCGCCGGATATCGCTATCGTTCGATATGCCTGCCGCCTGATCGCCACCGTTATCCGACAAGCCGACATCATTTGTCAAATGGCCACGCGGCCGGCGCGCCGCCGCCAAATTCGCGGCGAGGCCGGACAGGCGCCTGCTATAATCACTTGATAAGGCTATGGTTTATCAGTTATGGCGACGGGCCATGCGCCATTGCCAGCCATGGCGACGTTTGCCACATCGCCGCATAATTGTTGTATTGTCGGACATTGAACGTTTGCTTGGCCGCGCGGACCGGTTGCGGCGGCATCAACGGCGATTGCGGTCTTGCCGGAGGCTGAGCGCGCCTCGTCGATGGGCCGGACGAAATGGGTGCCGATCAGCTTGCCGATCAACCAGCTTGACCGGCGCGAACCCGGCCGGGTGCGCGACTTGCGTGCCGGGCGCGGGCGGCCGCGCCGTTCAGGCGTTCGGCAGCGGCTCATCCATGCTGAGGCCGGTGCGCTCGTAGCCGCGGCGGAAATCCTCGATATGGCGCGCCATCCAGGATTCCGAGCCGGCGATATCCCGGCCCTCGATCGCCTGCAGGATGGCGCGATGCGCGTCGATGATGCGCTGCTGCGTCTTGAGCTTGGGCAGGATGGCGCGCCCGGCCGGCATGAACAGCAGGCTGATCGGCTCGCGCGCCAGGATGAGCGCGCGGTTGCGCGCGGCCTGGGCCAGCATGTTGTGGAACTCGATATCGAGTTCGACAACCCGGTTGACGCTGGCGGCCTTGTCCATCTGCTCGATGTTGCGGCGCAATTCCTGGATTTCGTCCGAGGTGATGCGCTCGGCCGCATAGCGCGTCACCACCGGCTCGATCGCCAGCGAGGCTTCCCACAATTCGCGGAACGTCACCTTGTGCAGTTTCAGGGCGCGGCTGACATCCGAGGCGACATCGACGAAATGCGGAATGGCGACCTGAAGGCGCTTTCCCGTCTTGCGTTCGACGAAGCCGCTCTGCTCGAGCAGGCGGATGCCTTCGCGCACGCTCGAGCGATTGACGCCGAACTGCTCGGCAAGCCTGGTCTCGGTCGGGAGCAGGTCGCCGTTGCGCAATTGCCCAGCCAGAATCTGGCGCTCGATGGAATCGTAGACCAGGCGGTAAACCGGCACGGAGTCGATCTTGTCGAATTTCTGCTCGCCCAAAAACCCAATCCCTCTGCGCGCCCGATTGCGGCGCGGCCAGCCCCGCGCCTGCACCTATCATTTTGTAATCGCCGATCCAATGCCACCTTACTGCTTTACGGTGGATTCGCGCTACTCCTGCCGGCCTGCCTACCGGGACGAAAGGCCCCGCCGCCATGATGCCCCCGATCGTCGATCATAACGCCACCCCGGCCGACGGGCCCCGGGGCAGAACCTTGCCTTCAGCGCCGATCTTAGTTTAGATATTTGTGTCCGACAATCCGGCTTTCTCAGGCTGACTGCGGCATGAAACCGGGAGAAGAGCGTGAAAGCAGGACAGTTCCGGAATATCGAGCTCGAGCGCGCCGGCGCGGTCGCGACGCTTTATCTCAACCGGCCCGCGAAGATGAACCCGCTCGACTGGGGCACCGTGAAGGAACTCCTGGCCGCGCTCGACATCATCGAGGCCGATGCCGAAATCGAGATCGTGGTGATCAGCGGCCGGGGCAGCGCCTTCTCCGCCGGCGGCGATCTCGACAAATATATCGGGCTTTACGCCGCGCCGGCGCAGTTCCACGACTTCCTGCGCGACCTCTACACGCTGCTCGACAGGCTGGAGCGCTCCACGCGCATCGTGATCGCTGCCGTCAATGGCGTGTGTGTCGCGGGCGGGCTCGAACTGATCCTGGCCTGTGACGTGGTGGTGGTGGCCGAAGAGGCGCGCATCGCCGACGGCCACCTGAATTTCGGCCAGTTGCCCGGCGCCGGCGGCAGCCAGCGCCTGCCACGGGCGATCGGCACGCTGCGCGCCAAGGAGCTGATCCTGACCGGCCGCTTCATCTCGGGGCAAGAGGCGCGCGATATCGGCCTGGCGAGCATCTGCGCGCCGGCGGGAGACCTGCCGGCCACGCTCGAGCGGCTGATCGCGAGCCTGCTGCAAAAGAGCCATGCCGGGCGCAGCGGCGCCAAATACCTGATCAATGAGGGGCTCAAGGGCGCGCTGCATAACGGCCTCGAACTCGAACTGACCTATGTCCACCACTATGCCACCACGCATCCGGATGCGACCGAGGGCCTGCTCGCCTTCAAGGAAGGCAGGCCGCCGCGCTTTCGTTCGCCACGGGACAAGGCAGGCGCATAAGACAAGGCTTGCGAAGCACGCGTCACGGTCGCGAAGCGCCGTGGCGCCGGCTTGGCGTCGCGGCGGATTGCCGGGCAGGATCGCCGCGCCGGCATCGGCATCGGGGCCGGAAAGGGAGAGGTCGCCCTCTTCCCGCGCAAGCCGTTCTTCGGCGATCTGCTCTTCTGCGGCCTGTTCTTCCGCCAGCTACACCATCCAATTGTCCGACTATACAATTATCGGACGACAAAGCTGCCATCGGGGCCACGGCGCGAGCATAGGCCGGGATGAGCGGCCCCCGGTGGCGCGCTTCACGAACCGCGCGATGTCGGGATGCCGGGCAACGGCCGGCTCCACGGCAATCCGGAAGCCGGCACGACATCCGGACGCGCCTTCGACCTCAGCCCCGGTCGAGACGGGCCTGGCCGGGTTCGACGCCGGGCTGCGGCAGTTCCGGAAAGTGCCTGGGCACGACAAGCAGCACCAGGAAGACCAGCGCACTGATCAGCGCCATGCCGACAAACAGGTGACGCGTCGCAAGCTCGATCGCATCACGCAGATAGGCCTGAGCCGGCGCTCCCGTCGCGCTGTCATTGAGCGCGCCGATGACATCATTGACGCCTTGCGGCAGCCGCCCGGCAATGGCCGCGGGCGCCTCGGCGAGGCGCTCGGCCACGGCCGCGTTGAAGACGGCCCCGAACAGCGCCGCGCCGAGGCTCTGGCCGAGATAGCGCGAGAACATGTTGGCGCCGGTGACGACGCCGCGCCGCTCCCAGCCGACCGTCGACTGCACGCCGACCAGCAACGCGGTCGACAGCAAGCCGAAGCCGGCGCCGAGCACGACCTGATCCAGCACCACCGCCGAGACCGGCTGCGGGCGCGGCATGAGCAGGAAGGCGCTCGAGGCAACGAGCATCAGCACCGCGCCGATCAGGGCGGTGTCGCGGAAGCCGATGCGCATATACAGGCGGCCGGACAAGGCCGAGGCCGCCGGCCAGCCGAGGCTCATGCTGGCGAGCACCATGCCGGCGACGATCGCGCCGAGGCCCTGCACCGATTGCAGGAAGGTCGGGAGATAGGAACTCGGCCCCATCATCACCAGCCCCATGCCGACCACGGCGAGATTGGACCCGGCCAGCACCGGCCGCCGCCACAACCATCCCGGTATGACGGGCTCGGCGGCGCGGCGCTCGACCCGAACCGTCGCCGCCAGCAGCACGATGGCGAGCGCGAACACGGCAAGACTCTGCGGCGAGCGCCACGGCCAGGCCTGGCCGCCCTGGAGCAGGCCGAACGTCACCGTGCCGACCGATGCCAGCACCAGCGCCGCGCCGAGATAGTCGATGCGCGGATGGCGGTGCTCGAAATCCTCATGCAGGAAGGTCGCGATCAACACCAGGGCCAGCGCGCCGACCGGCAGGTTGACCAGGAAGATCCAGCGCCACGAGACATATTCGGCGAATGCGCCGCCGAGCAGCGGCCCGGCGATCGCGGCGACGCCCCAGACGCTCGATAGCCAGCCCTGCACCGCGCCGCGCTCGCGCACCGAATAGAGATCGCCCGCCAGCGTCGAAACCGTGGCCATGATCGCCCCGGCGCCGAGCCCTTGCGCGCCGCGGAACACGATCAGCGACACCATGTCCCATGACAGCGAAGATGCCGCCGATCCGGCCAGGAAAATCAACGTGCCGACGATGAGCACGGGCTTGCGGCCGAACAGATCCGACAGCTTGCCGTAGACGGGAATGGTCACCGTCTGCGCCAGCAGATAGATCGAGAACACCCAGCTGAACAGCCGGAAACCGCCAAGATCGGCGACGATCTGCGGAATGGCGGTGGCGACGATGGTGGTGTCCATCGCCGCCAGCATCATCGTGCACATCAGCGCGGCGAGAATCAGCCCGCGCCGGCCAGCGGCGTCGCGATCTTCAATTGTCGTCATCAACTCGCCCGGAAACAAGCGCCTGAGAATGCGGCCGGAAGGCCGGCGTCACACTATAGCAGGTCCGTCTTCAGTCCGATGGCGCATGAGGATGTTTTGTTGGGGCCGGTCCCCGGATGGCTCTTTGCGTCGCGCCATGAACAGGACGACACCGACAGGAGGATCGGCTCGCCCGCCCGTATCGCGCGGGGGCTTTCAGGGCGTGACTTTCGCTGATGTCTTTCGCGGAACAACCCTTGAGAGGGTCGTGGTGCCCAGAAGAGGATTGGCGCGTTCGACCAATTCACCACTGAAATCCTTGACGAATTTCGCGCGGCAACTGCTCTCTGTGTATCAGTCGCGTGTCACAGTTGGCAAGCTGGAAAATGTGCAGCGGGATTTGCGAGGATGCTGCTAGTCGCTACTGGGGGCAGGCAGCGCTCGCATTGGCTCGCCAACACCCCTCCGAGCTTCCTGTTTTGCCGCTGCTGTTTCCGAGAGGCGTCGGAGACGTTCTTCACGTTTATGTTTCGCAACGTACCACTCAGCAAACAACATCTCGATCAATTCAACGAGTAGCTGTGCCTCGTCCTCGTCGACGTCAACAATGATGTTGATGTCCTTCTCCATGTGGGCGCCAATATTCCCAATGGAACGCACCTTATCGATGGCCTCAACGCTCTCGATGCTCACTCCTTGCGGAGCGGTGCCAGCATCAAGGCGACGCCGCAATTCAGAGATTTCATCCACTAGGCGAGCTTTGGAAATTTTGCAGAAGTCGCGCACCATCCCTTGCAGGCATCGGCGGGCCAATGTAGCGCTCGCCTTTGGGCTCTTGTCGCGGATAAGGCAGGCTTCGAAGTAGTCATCCCGAAGGGGCTTAGGAATGTAATCAGGCTGCGGTTTGGCCAAGGATTCGGGCAATAGCTGCCAAGTGTTTAGAACCTGTTTGGCGGCAAGAGTGCCATTAGCTCCAGGCTCTCCAGAGGTAAATTCTACAGAAAACGAGACCTCACGACACTTCGGATTGAGGCATGCCCTGCCAAAAGCACGAAAGCCAACGTAGCCAAACTTGGTGCTTCCGATGGAAAGGCGATGGTTTAGCTTGTCTTCGCTGTTGATAGACGAGATTTGCGTGCGGTCGCAGAAGCCGCAGGTCCATTCCATCGCCATATCAGCCCCACCAAAGTTCCCAGTCAGCATTTCCACACAATAGCTAACTAGGCAATCCCACGCCGAGAACCTTCAATATTCCAACCCTTGACTCTCGGCTCCGCTTATCGTTCTCTTTTTGTTCCAAAACAAACGGAGCCCGAGCGGACCCCATGGCAACCCCTGCCGAACCTGAGAGCCACCCTCCCGCCGACGCAACGGAAGCCGAGGTGGACCTTGTGCTAGCCGAGGCGGGCGGCGATGCGCGTCTCGCCATCCGCAACCTGCTCCATGATCTCACCCAGCTTGCGCGAGGCACTGAGGCCAGCGTGTCGCGGGGCTATGTGCGGGGCCGCCTGCTCCCCTTCCGCCTGAGGAAGCCCAAGCCATGAGCCGCACCAAGCGGGGCTTCACCGCCAGCGATGCCGAGAGCATGCTTCCGGTGATCGGAGCGTTTCACCGTGAGGTCCGCAATTGGCTCTCCAAGCTGCCGATAGGCTCTCCTGCCTATGTCGGCTGCACGGTTCTCAACGATACCCTTGAGACGGTGGGCAACACGGTGCGGGGCGATATGGACGCCATGCGGTACCAGAACACGAACGCTGGCGGCTCTTGGCGCAATGATGACTGAGGGAGGATGGGGCAATGGGCATCACCTACTTCGTGGTCTTGCCGTTCACCAAAGACGAGGAAGGGGAGCTTGTGCCGTTGGACCCCGTGGAGGCCCAAAGTTCCGAAGGGGCGAAGCGCCGCGCCGCCGCCGTAGCGGACTCGAAGGGCGGAGCCATCGCCTTCTCCAGGACCGGGGAGCCTGCCACGGGGGACTTTGAGGACGCCGTAGTGCTGGGGCGCTATGGCGACGTGCCGGGGGACTTCACGGGCTAATCATTCGGTATCGTCGTCCTCGCCACCATCAGTGCCGTTGGCAGCATCGTCTAGATAGGAGAGGCACCCTGCCGCGAACTCAGAGGGTTTCCCGGCGCAGGCATCGGGGGACGTAATGCCTTGCTCCTGTGCCCACAGGTAGCCCTCCTCGCAGGCCCCGGTGCAGTCATCGCTTTGTTGGGCCACGGCCGGGGATGCCATTACCAGCCCGAAGGCCACCGCAAGTGCTAGCTTCCGCATCGCTATATCCTTGTCGCCGCCGCCGCCCAGCACCTGCCATGCCGCCTGTGCCTCGGGGTTTTTCTGTGGACGCTTTCAGGTGTTATGGTGGCGCGTCATCGGTGCCGAGGAGGCCACATTGAAGCCATGGACGTTCATGCTCGGGGTCTACCAACGCCGCCTAGGCGCTCGCCTCAACATCACGCGGGAAGCTGATGCCCTTATAGAGCGCGATGGCGACAAGGCGTATTCCACCGCGCGGGAGTTTAGCAGGACCTTCCGAGAGACCGGCAAGCAGGACCTTGCGCGATACTGGGGCTATGTCGCCCTCAACATCGCCAACAAGCAGGGCATCGTAGTGGGGCAGACGGCGGCCGATAGATACGAGCAGGATGCGCGGCGATGAAGGAAGGTCTGACGCCAGACAAGGCGGTTGAGCTTGGCGCAAGGGCGTTGTGTCGGCTTGCAGGCAACCCCGAGAACACAAAGTTTGAGGGCAAGCCTATGTGGCAGTCCTATGTGCCCGAGGCGCGGGCTGTGCTGGCAGCAGTGGGGGTCTTGACGGAGACGTGTGGCAGAGGCGGCAAGTTATCCCAAAAATGATGTTGATACTATGTTCTTTTGTTTTCCATATGTTCCTCGCCGCATGATAAGGAGAAGTAGAAGCATCTGAGTCGAGGACGAATAGATGGCTGAGGATCGGAACGCTTTGTGGATGAGGCTGGGGGCAATCGCGGTGGCGAAGCAGCGGAAAGTGCAGCCGCTAGAGGCGCCGGTAAAGATGGTTGAGCTACCCGGATTCAGGGAATTTGAGGACCGGATAGTGCTACACTTCGGCCATCCAACAAGCTTGACGACGCCGGACTACTTCATCGGAGACGAGCTATCGCGGGCAACCTTTGGCATCACGCATTACGACACGCTCTGGCCATATGACGAGCCCGATGACGACACCCTGCCTTTGGCTGAATACGGACGCATCATAGAAGAACGGCAACAGTTCGAGGAACAATTTCCTATATCGACCATGCAAGTTGACGACGCAGCACTTGCGTTGACGAAGTTGGGGCTCGATTGGCGGGGAGACTATGGGCAGACATTGCATTGCGCAAAGTTCTTCATTCGGCAGGCAGAAGCCGCTTTGCGAGGCATAATGGGAACAATCCCCACGCAAAGTGCAGCGGACCTCCATCTATGGGAGCAGCGCCTCCAAGAAGACGCTCGGACCTTCCAGCGTAACCGGCACCGTCGCTGAGGTATAACTGGGCTGGCAGAAGGAGGGGGCCATGAAGGGGCGGGATTCTGGTGAGACGCGATCGGCAGATGAGATTTATATTCCCGAGTCCTCACGCTTTTTGAAGGCGGACTACAGTGAGGAACCGGGCCGTGAGATCATCAAGGAAATACGGGAGTTTGTGGCAAATGGAGGTGAGCCGCATCTTTGGCGTGGGCATACTCACAACCGGCCACCATCTGATGCACGAGTGAAATACCTTGACGATTTCTCACTATCGGACGAGCGGAGGCGGTTGAAGCGGTGGGCTGTATGCCCTGTTTGTCATCCCAGCACGCGGCATTATGGCAAGAGGCCAGGAATGATAGCGTGGTTTCCCGACGAAGGTATTATCCGCCTTATCGGACCCGACTGCTTCAAGACGCTTAATGCGACTGGCCACAAGGAGGCAGAAGAAGAACTTCAACGGCGCAAGAAGCGAGATCGCGAAATCGACTTTCTGTTGCAGAGCCATGCAAAGTTCGTTGGAATTCTCCGCTCCTTAACCGCATCGCACGCGGTTGCCAGTGCCTTAGATACCTTCGGCAAGGACTTGCGTGACGCGGTGTATAACCGGGCCGACATTGATCTATGGAGATTTGTTCGCGCAGGTTTTCTCAATGTCAAACAGGAGTATGACGACCTTAGGCCAAGCCGCACTGGTGAGGCTATAATCGTCAAAGCCGAGCGCGAGGTTCAGTACGGAACTCTCAGAGGGCATAACCTTCTTAATCCACGGCTGAAAAATTTGGAGCCTAGGTTTGAAGCTCCCAAACAAGCGCTCAACCATTACTTACGAGATTCATCGTGGACGGAACGGGTGGAGCGCCTGAACGATGCTCAGCGTGAGGCCCTCTACAACGACATGTCCACGGTTTTAAAGACAGCGCGGGAACTGATTGACACGGTGAAGACGCTAAAAGAGTTTCTCTTGCCGGTGAATATAGCAACCCTTCGGGCGTGGGGGCAGAAGCCAGAGGCACCAGTGTCAATATATGCGCGACTTCGCGGGGGTGCCCTAAGAATAGGCCCGGCAGAGGATCGGGCCTTTGCTGTGGCGATCCCGCAGGATATGGACCGCGATATTCCTGAGTATCCGCGCTAAACCAACGCCCGCTCTCAAGATATGCGTGAAGCGGGAGGGAAACAGCCGAGTCCCACCTTGCTGCTCCCTCCCGCCCTTCTCCTCGCGCGAGGAAGCTCTTTCAGTATTCCGGCATGGGCTCCCGCATAAGCTGCTCATCGTCGGCTAGGGCGAGAGCGGTCTTGATGGTCGCAAGGTGTGCCTCACGGCTCACCCCTATGCCGGCCGCCTCATGGTTCTTCGTCCAGTAGAGCGCCACGGCCTCAAAGAACGCCTCTCTGCCAAGCCACGGCACGCGGGACGCCTTGCCCTCGCTCCAGGTCTGCTGCACGGGCTGCTTCGAGAGGCCGATGCGGGAGAGGTGGTGATAGTCATTGCTCACCCCTTCCCTGTCGTGCTGCTTCACGACTTCCCAAGGCCCGGCATTCATGAGGACGCGAAGCACATAGATGATTTGGCCCTTGGGCTGCATCGGGCGGAACCTCGGGTAACCCATATCGCCGCCCGTATCCTGGATGCTGAGGCCCATGCCGAGGGCGCAGCCCAAGGTGATCGCGGCATAGTCGAGGGGGTCGAAGTAGCGCTCATTGCGACCGTGGAAGGACGCGGCAATCTGGGGCCGCTTGTCGAGCACAGTGGCGCGAACGCTGGTGATGGGGCCATGCAGCGCCTCGTCTTGGAGGAGCGTGAAGTCCGGCCCAAGGCTCAGGCTGTGGCTCTCGGCATACGCCTTGGCTTGGCGCACATACTCGGTGGCGGCTTCGTAGCCGGCCGGTGACATGAACTTAGGGGTCTTCATCATGGGGAACTCCTTTGAGGTGATGGTCTTTGGGACTCGTGGAAAAGGGCGCACCTCCCCGCTGCCTCAAAGCCGGAGCCTGAGGGGGATGGCGGGGAGATGCTTCTTGGGGTGGTGGCTTGGTCGAGAGAACGGTGCTCGCTCTCGCTCGCCGGATTAGTTCTTGGGGCTCAGGTCGAAGCCAAACGCCTTGCCGATGGCCTCTAGCTGCTGGCCACCTTGCGACTGCTTAGGGCGGGCTCCATCGGCCGCCTGCTTGGCATAGGCACCGGCCACCGCCCTCGCCTGCCTCTGCACCGCGTCCCTTACGTTCGGGTCTCGGAGCATCAGCTTATGCGCTAGCTCGCGGTACCGGCTGACGGCCCCGGAGAGTATCCATTGCTTGGTGCCTCGGGTATCCGCCTTGCCGTCCGGTGCCCGCTGGTAGACCTTCGTTTCCATGAGGCGCGCGATCAGGTCCTTGAGCTTCGGAGCCCTTGCCGTAGGCTGGCCGGATAGCTGCTGGTAACGCTCAAAGGCATTGGTCTTGCCGTCCGCCAAGGTGATGTCGCGGAGGTCGGCACCATGGAACCCCGAAGTCGGAGACACCGGGGCGAACCTCAAGCCCTCCTCCAAGGCCATGCGGCGAAGCTCCGCGTCCACCTTGTCGGCCGGGGTGGTAACCCAGAGACCCCTCCGCACCGTAACGGGCTGGCCAAGGGCATCGTAGCGGGCCGGCAAGTCCTCAGAGAAACCCGGCATGGACTTCATAAGCTGGTCCACGAAGCCCCTCGCGTCCCGCATCAACGGGTCCGGGTTGGCATTGCGCCAGAGGGAGGCGGCGGGGATGAGGTTGGCGGCCATCTGCCCCGAGGTCCGCATCAAGCTCCGGTCGGGGTCCATCAGGGCATCGGCAACCTGCTTGATCGACATGAGGTAGGTTTTGCTGCCCATCTGCTTGCCGAGCGCCATCAGGAGCGAGGTGGCCCCTTTCTCGAAGCGGCTTCTCTCAGGCGAGTGCTCGGCCTCATCGCCCTCCATGGCTTGAAGCATCTGCGAGAGGTCCGCGATAATGCCGAAGGGCATGGCGATGGGGTCGAAGCGCTCATACGGCACATAGGTGAGACCCCCTTGCTTGTCGGGAATGACGAAGGAGTAAGGCTTCCACCCGGTGGCCTCTAGCTGCTTCATCAAGGCAGGGTCCGCAGGGCCGCCCCCGGTGATGCTCCCCGTATAGGCAAGGTGGCCTGCCAGCCCCATGAAGAGAGAGCCCATGGCCATCTGCCCGATGGCTTGCGCCTGTGCCTCCGGTCCCATCTTCCCCGAGATCATCTCCCGGTATTCCCGCTGCGCCATGTTGAGGCCAGGGGTGAGCTTGACGCCCTGCCTCACGACATTCGTTGGGGTCCGCACGAAGGGCAGCACGAAGCGGGCCACGGGGTAGTTGTTCACGAAGTTGGAGACCCCCGAGCCGAACGTGCCCGGCAAGAGGTCCTGCTGGAAGGTCGCCACGTTGGCCTCTTGCAGCGCTGCGGCATTGGTCCCGCCACCGGCCTCATCGAAGGCGTCGAGGAGCTTAGTCTTGATGAAGGCCGTGAGGTCTTCGCCTTCAAGGCCGCGTTGGGTGCCCTCAGTGAAGGCGGCGGCCTGCACCTTGGACCTGTAGACGGTCTGCTTCACGAGTTCATCGGCGGCCCCGAGTGCCCGCGTGGGGAGCCCGAGAGCCTTAGGAAGCCCTGCAAGGAAGACATTGTGCAGGACGTTGGGCACGTTATCCCAGCGCTTCCATGGGGTCTGCGCCACGGCGGCCCCTATGTTCAACGCTTCGGTGCCACGGGGAAGGAGGAGGCTTTCTCCCGTGGTGAAGGTGGAGACCGCTGCGGTCCAGGCATCATTGAGGGAGGTCCCCATGTAGGCATACTGGTGCAGGTTCTCCGCCCGCATCATCGCCCCCGCATCCCCACCGAACTTGAAGGAACCCACGATGCGCTCCATCGGACGGACGCCAAGCATGTAGACGTTGGAGAGCATGTTGACGGCATGCGTCCGCCACCCCCAAAGCAGGTTGTTCACATAGAGGAAGCTCGCCGCATCCCGCACCTGAGAGAGGAGGCTGGGATGGATGGCCCGCGCGATGAGCTTGGGGTCTCCCCCGGTGGAGGCGAGAAGGTCCGCCAGGCGTGCCCCATCCATACTGTTCATGGCGGCAAGGTCTGAGGGCTTGATGGCGAACTCTCCGCGCATCCGCCTCAGGCTCCGCCCGGCATTGCTCATGATGCTGGTGGCGCTGCCATGGGCTTGGGCTGCGATGGCCGTGAGGGACTTGAGGGCCTCTAAGCCCTGCTCCACGCTGCCACCGAACTCATCCAAGGCCCCTAGCTTGATGCGGGCCGCAAGCCCATAGGCGTCCTGCATCGCCTTCTGTGAGACCAGGAAGGATGCCTCCATGTTCGCAGCTAAGGTGGAGGCTTGGTCGCCCGCCTGCTTGAGGGCTCCGAGCACTTGCGCCGGGTCCTCATCGAAGAGAGCCACGCGGGCCTTCACCATGCCTTCAAGCGTGGCATCCGAGACCACCTCCCCGCCCTTGGCTGCATTGAGTTCCGCTAGGCGGCTCTCGGCAAGGCGGGCGGTAAGGGCGTCCACGGCCCGTGCGGGGTCTCCGCTCATGGAGAGCTTCTGCCACGGGATGCGGCCCCCTTGCCCGAAGACATGGCCGGCATTCACCGCCGCCTCCCAGCCGCCATGCTGGATAAGCGCATCGGCATCCGCAGAGGTGGCCTTGAAGACGGCATCAAGGGTGGCCTGAGGCAGAGGCTCAATGATGGGTGTTGCGGCAGGGGTGCCTTGAGCCGCCCCCGCACCGGAGACCTCCAAGCCTTCACCCGTAGCCGCCTTGGGTTGGGCTGGTGGGGAGGTGGGTGCTTGGCCTGCCTCATCGGCAAGACCTGAGGCCGGCACCGGGGCCTCGGCAGAGGCTGTCGCCTCCCCTTCCGCATGAACCACGCGGGGGCCATCGGTGATGCTTGAAGCCATAGAGGGAGCGGGGGTCTCAACCGCTTCCCCCGCCACCTTGCCGGGCATCGGGGCACCATCGGGGGAAGCCATAGGCGTGCCATCGGGTGCTCCCGCTACTCCGCCATTCCCCTCTCCCCCAGCACGGTAAGCCGTATCCGCCTCCTCAAGGGCCTTGGTGGCCGCTTCCTGCTCTGCCTTGGAGCCGCCCTTGAGCGCCTTGAAGCTCCGCATGCCGGCCGCAAAGAGACCGATGAAGGCAGCATCAAGCCCGAGGGACTCCATGGCGGCCTTGGTGCGGCCCAGCGCGGCACTGTCACCGGGCTTGGCCTGCATGAAAGCCGTCACCGGGTTGCTGAGAGCGGGCCATTGCGACTCAATGAGGTTGCTCAGGCGCTCTGCATGGGGGTCGAAGGCCACGGCTCCTACTGAGGCCGCCTTGGCGCTCTCTGCTGCGATGGCTCCCGCACGGGTAGCAGTCAGTGCCGATGCCGCTCCGCCAACCCCCTTGATGAGCTTGGCGCCGGCCATGAGCTTGCCTGCCCCGAGCATGCCGGTGGCGAACTGGGAGACCCCCGAGACAAAGGTGTTGAGGGTGCTGCCCTCGTTCACCTGCTTGGTGCCCTGCTCGATAGCCTGCCTCATGCCGGACTTCTGGCCGCCTTCGCCTAGCAGGAAGTCCTTGGTCTCGAAGCCGGCTTGCAGGGCTCCTCCGAGGGCGGCATCAAGCGTGTTGGTGGGGTCCGTTAAGCCGGGCTCCATGGGTGGCCTAGCGCCAGTGCCGGGGGCGACTGGGGGGCGCTCTGCATTAGGGGCTGCCTGCACGTCGCCGGGCTGGTTGAAGATCGGCAGGTCCCCCTCTGGAAGGCTCGCATCTTGCTTGTTGAAGATGGGCAACTCATCGGGAAGCACGAAGGCCGGGCCTTGGGCTGGCTGCCGCTGTGCGTCCTGCGCATAGAGGGCATCAGCTTCCGCAAAGGGATCATAGCCGGAGGCGGGGCCTTGTGGTGGTTGCTTCTTGGCCATGGTGTTGGGACTCCTTGGGTTATGTCTCGGCATGCGAGACCTCGGAGCCGGACCTTGCGGTGCCGGCAATGGGGGATGCTTGATGGGATGGGTGGCTTGGTCGGAGGTGCTAGACCTCCCTCTCACCGCATGAGGCAGTAGCGGTGGGGCTCCCCCGTGCGGGCGCTATGCCGGCTGGGGGCTGTGCTTGAAGGGACTGCTTTGGGCTAGGGAGGGGAGAGTGGGGTCTTCTCCTCCTCCTTCTTTCGAAGGGGGGCTTAAGGTTCCCCCTAGCCGGGGCGGTGCGTCCGCCGCGCTGTCTCACCTAGAGGATTACTTATAGCATTAGGGAAGCCGTAAGCGCCTCACGCCCAGCAACCCATTGTTTTTGCTATCCGAAATCCACAGAGAGTTTTGCGCAGGCGGAGCCGCATAGCCGACGAAAAGCGGCCGTCATCGCTCCCTGAGCGGCCTGCACTTCGGAGGCCCCAACGATCACGCTATCGTGCAGCGGCAAGCCGACGACGCCCCGGTGCTGCAAATCAAGCAGCGCCAAGATAAGCATCGTGGATTCCTGCAAGGCGAGCTTCTGCCCGATGCCGATACCGAAGAGGTGGGCGATTGGCGCGTGGCGCTTCTCTACCCGGTTGATGAGGTCGCGGGGTCTTGCTCCCTCTGGGAACAGGCGCTGCGCCCCCTTGGGCAGATGCGTGAGCCGCTTCGGGGCGTGAGCCATTGCGTTCACCAAGCGCTTCCACCCATCCCTGCAAGAGCCATCGCCGTCGATATCGTAAAGGTCCTCCTCGGGTGGCGTGAGGCCCTCGCGGAGATAGAGGAGGCGTGGATAAAGTTGGCCAAGGTCCACGGATGCGGTGCGTTCTCCCTCAGGGTGCAACCTTGTGCCGATCCGTATGAGCCGGAAGCGGTCCTCCCTCGGCATGGTCTCCCAGAAGCCGCCCCAGAGCCGGCCGCCG